>NZ_LT607755.1:4800000-6000000 GCF_900090275.1 Micromonospora zamorensis
ACCGTTACACCCTTCCCCGACGCCGGCCCCCCATGGCCGCCGGGCAAGAACCTCCGAAACTTTCCCCCCTTGCACGTGCGGCACGCCCACCCCCCGGGCGTGCCGTGCACCCCCAATCGCAGAGGAGCACGCCATCATGCGTACCGATCTGATTCGTAAGACCGCTCTGACCGCTGCTGGCCTGGCCTTCACCGGCGGCGCCATCGTCGGACCGATCACCGCCGCTTACGCCGCCGAGGCGAAGCCGGCGTCGCAGACGCAGTCTGACCGCAAGCCGTCGGGTGAGCGTCAGCTGGGCGTGCGCTACGAGGCCCAGCCGAACTTCTACTACTGCGGGCCCGCCGCCGCCCGTAACGCCCTGAGTGTGCAGGGCAAGGACATCAGCGTCGACGCGATGGCCAAGGAGATGGGCACCACCGAGGCCGGCACCAACTCGATCAACGACATCACCCCGGTGCTGAACAAGGAGACCGGCAAGAACGACGCCTACCGGTCCGTGGAGATCAGCACCCCGGATGCTGACGCCAAGCAGACCGACAAGCTGCGCGCCGACATCGTCAAGACTGTTGACGACGGCCGGGCAGTAGTCGCCAACATCGCCGGCACCACCACCGACACCGACGGTGCTATCCACTCCTTCGAGGGCGGGCACTACATCAGCGTCGTCGGCTACCGCGACAACGGTCAGATCGTGAAGATCGCCGACTCCGCCGACCCGAACACCGCCTCCTACGAGGTCACCGTCGAGCACCTCGCCGACTGGATCGCCACCCGCGGCTACGCCACCAGCTGACCCCGCACCAGACACGAAGCGAAGGGCCGGACCCCACCACGGGGCCCGGCCCTTCGGCATGACCGGGTCACTCTCCACGCGCCCTCGTCGGGCGCTGACGGATCGAGTGGTCATCCGAGCCGACCAGAGCGCCCGCCACGGCAGGCCGCCCACCGGGCCAAGCCGTCCCGACCACAGCAGGCACCCGAATGACTGCGGCACGGGTCCTTTGGAGCTGATGTCGTAAACGAATCAGTGGTATCGCCGACCGAGGCGGGCTGGTGATTCGTTCACGACATCAGCTCGATAGGGCGCCGAACTCATCTGCCCAGCCTCTGCGAGCGGATCGTCGGGGTAAGACCGAGCGCCACGAGACCGAGGAGGGATGGCCGCCGGGCGTCTCCGCCCAACCGGCCGGAGGCTCGGTCAGCCGCCGGAGTCGTCCATCTCGGCGCCCTCGGGGACGGTGTCGTCGTCCCGGCTGGCCAGCCACCCGTCGGGCAGGGAGACCTTGCCCGGCGAGTTGGTGCGCCCGCGTGGCTGCCCCAGAGCGGTCACCGGGAACGGCTCGCTCGGGTCGAGCTTGCCGAGCAGGTCGTCGAGCTGGGCCAGACTTTCGATCATCGCCAGTGAGCGGCGCAGCTCGCCACCGACCGGGAAGCCCTTGAGATACCAGGCGACGTGCTTGCGGAAGTCGGTGCAGCCGTCCCGTTCGCCCCGGGCCGGGTTGCGGGCACCGGCCACGAACTGGTCCACCAGCAGCTCGGCGTGCCGGCGCATGGTCACCGCCACCTCGCCGAGGCTGGGCAGTCGCCGCTCCGGCCGGCCGTTGAAGGCGGCCTCCAGGTCGGCGAAGAGCCACGGCCGACCCAGGCAGCCGCGCCCGACGACCACGCCGTCCACGCCGGTGTGCGCGACCATCCGCAGCGCGTCGTCGGCCTCCCAGATGTCGCCGTTGCCGAGCACCGGCACGTCGAGGGCCTGCTTCAGGGTGGCGATCGCGTCCCAGTCGGCGGTGCCCGAGTAGCGCTGCGCGGCCGTCCGCCCGTGCAGGGCCACCGCGGCCACGCCGGCTTCCTGGGCGGCGAGCCCCGCTTCGACGTACGTCAGGTGGTCGTCGTCGATGCCCTTGCGCATCTTGACAGTGACCGGCACTCCGGCCGGTGACGCGGCGTCCACCGCGGCCCGCACCAGTCGGGCGAAGAGCCGGCGTCGCCACGGCAACGCCGCGCCGCCGCCACGCCGGGTGACCTTGGGGACCGGACAGCCGAAGTTGAGGTCGATGTGATCGGCCAGGTTGCGCTCGACGACGATCCGGACGGCGGCGGCGGTGATCTCCGGGTCGGTGCCGTAGAGCTGGAGGCTGCGCGGCTTCTCGTCCTCGCCGAACGTGATCATGCGCAGCGTCTTCGGGTTGCGCTCGACCAGCGCCCGAGTGGTGATCATCTCGCAGACGTAGATGCCGCCGCCCTGCTCACGGCAGAGCCGGCGGAACCCGACGTTGGTGATCCCGGCCATCGGCGCGAGCACCACCGGCGGCCACACCTGGTACGGCCCGAGAGTCAACGGGCGCAGCGCGGGCATGGTCGAGACAGTCACCGGACAAGTGTACGGGGCCCCGACCGGCGCTTATCGCGTCGGCCGAGGCCCCGTGCACACAGCCTCAGCAGCCGGGCAGACGCTCGATCAGGTAACGCTCAACCTGGTCCAGGGAGACCCGCTCCTGAGCCATCGTGTCCCGGTTGCGCACCGTCACGGCGTTGTCGTCCAGCGTGTCGAAGTCGACGGTCACGCAGAACGGGGTGCCGATCTCGTCCTGCCGGCGGTAGCGGCGGCCGATCGCCTGCGAGTCGTCGAACTCCACCACCCAGCGCTTGCGCAGCAGCGTCGCGAGATCCTTGGCCTTCGGCGACAGCGCCTCGTTGCGGGACAACGGCAGCACCGCCACCTTGACCGGGGCGAGTCGCGGGTCGAACCGCATCACGGTGCGCTTGTCCACGCCGCCCTTGGTGTTGGGCGCCTCGTCCTCGTCGTACGCCTCCAGCAGGAAGGCGAGCACCGCACGGGTGAGACCGGCGGCCGGCTCGATGACGTACGGCATCCAGCGCTCACTCTTGGTCTGGTCGAAGTACGACAGGTCGACGCCCGAGTGCTTGCTGTGCGTGGAGAGGTCGAAGTCGGTGCGGTTGGCGACCCCCTCCAACTCGGCGAACTCGGTGCCGCCGAACTGGAAGCGGTACTCGATGTCCACCGTCCGCTTCGAGTAGTGCGAGAGCTTCTCGGCGGGGTGCTCGAAGAGGCGCAGATTGTCCGCCGAGAGACCGAGGTCGAGGTACCAGTTCCAGCGCTCCTGGAGCCAGTACTCGTGCCACTGCTCGTCGGTGCCCGGCTCGACGAAGAACTCCATCTCCATCTGCTCGAACTCGCGGGTCCGGAAGATGAAGTTACCCGGGGTGATCTCGTTGCGGAACGACTTGCCGGTCTGCGCGATGCCGAAGGGCGGCTTCTTGCGGGCGACCGTCTCGACGTTCTTGTAGTTGACGAAGATGCCCTGCGCGGTTTCCGGGCGCAGGTAGTGCAGCCCCTCGTCGCTCTCCACCGGGCCCAGGTAGGTCTTCATCAGGCCGTTGAACATCTTCGGCTCGGTGAAGGTGCCCTTGTTGCCGCAGTTGGGGCAGTTCAGCTCGGCCAGTGAGGTCAGCGGCTTGCCGTGCTTCTCCGCGTACGCCTCTTCCAGGTGGTCCGCCCGGAAGCGCTTGTGGCAGAACTGGCACTCGGTGAGCGGGTCGACGAACTCGGCGATGTGACCGGACGCCTCCCACACCTTGCGGGACAGGATCACCGCGGAGTCCAGGCCCACGACGTCGTCGCGCTGCTGGACCATGGTCTTCCACCACTGCCGGCGGACGTTCTCCTTGAGCTCCACGCCGAGCGGACCGTAGTCCCACGCCGATCGGGTGCCTCCGTAGATCTCGCTGGAGGGGAAGACGAAGCCTCGTCGCTTGGCGAGGCTGACGACGGCGTCGATACGGTCGGCTGGCATGTTTCCTCCTACGCCGGCTGGCGGTCGGCGGGGGCGAGATGTGGATGGAACGGTCAGTTCAGGACAACGGTACGACCACCGCCGCCCTGAGCCCAGCAGAATACCGGGGGGCGGGTCAGCTCACCCCGCAGACCTCCACGCCGCCGGTCTCCCCGTCCTGCCCGAGCCTGACCTGCTGCTGCTCCCGGTCACCACCGGCGAGTGTCACGTCGACCGGCACGGTCAGGCTGGTGGTGTCCACCTCACCCACGCGGAACGCCGAGACCTGAGGTTCGGCGGAGGCTCGCCGCTCGAACTCGGGCCGGGACTCACGCCGCTGCGCGTCGTCGCAGAGCTGCTCGTACGCCCGCCCGTAGTCCCGCTCGACCAGCGCCTGGTAGTAGTCACCGGTCACGGTGCGGGCCTGCTCCCGTATCGCCTGCACGCCGCTGACGGCCAGGCCGACGACGGCGGTGCCGCCCCCGCCACAGCAGAGCACCACGGCGAGCGCGCCGACGCCGAGGCCGATCCAGAGCCGAGTCCGGCGACCCTCGGTGGGCGGCGCGGCGAACGGCGGAGCCACCCCGGGACCGGGTGGCGGGGCGGGTGCGGTCATAGGAGCAGCGTAGTGTCCGGCGGCTCAGCGGTAAGGACCCGCAGCCCGATCACTCTCGGCGACGACCACCGCTCCGCCGGGCGCCGCGGTCGCCAGCGCCTCGTACGCGGAGGGTTCGTCGACCGACTCGGCGAGCAGCGGCACGGCGCTGACCTTGACTTCGAAGGCCCCCAGGGCCCGCCGGTACGTGCCGACCGACTCCCATTCGGTGACCAGCGACCAGTGCCGGGGGTCGTCGAGCGCCCGGACCAGTTGACCGCGCAGGTAGCCGCGGCAGGCGGCCAGGGCGGTGAGGGCGGCGTGCGCCCGTTCGGTGAAGTCGTCGGCGACATCGACGTCGACCACGAACCGGTTGGTCACCAGCAACGGTGGTCCCTCCTCGTAGAGTCTGTGGGATGCAGCGTACGCAGCGCCCCCTGCTCGCCCGGTTGGCCGGGGCGAACCCGACGTCGGTGTTCCTGCTCACCCTGGTGGTGGTGCTGGTGGCGTTCTTCACGCCCGGGGTGATCGGCGGGCTGCTGACGCTCGCGCTCGCCGCGGGCCTGATCGCCCTGTTGGCGACGACCTGGGCGGTTCAGGCGCCGCAGACCCGCCTGATTCGACTGGTGATGCTGACCCTGCTGGTGACGGTGGGCCTCGCCAAGCTGCTCTGACATGCAATCATGCGTTTTTGACAATCATTATCGTTGCCACGGACAGTTGACGACATGACCAACCGCACCACGTACCGTGTCCTGGCCGCCGCGACCGCCCTCCTCGCCCTGGGTGCCGGGGCCGGCTGCTCCAGCGGCGACGCCGCCGGCGCCGACCCCCAACGGGTCGACGTGGTGGCCGCGTTCTACCCCCTCCAGTTCCTGGCCGAGCGGATCGGCGGCGACGCGGTCCGGGTGACCAACCTGGCCAAGCCGGGTGCCGAGCCACACGACCTGGAGCTCAACCCGAGCCAGGTCGGCCAGGTCAGCGACGCGGAGCTGATCGTCTACCTCAAGGGTTTCCAGCCGGCGGTGGACGACGCCGTCGCGCAGAACGGTGGCGACCGGGCGTTCGACGTGACCAGCGTGCAGCCGCTGCTGGACGCGTCCGCCGGCGGGCACGACCACGAGGGCGAGGAGGGGCACGCCGAGGAGAGCGGCGGCAAGGACCCGCACGTCTGGCTCGACCCGACCCGGCTGGCCGGCATCGGCGACCAGCTCGCCCAGCGGCTCGGCAAGGCCGACGCGGCCCACGCCGCCGACTACACCGCCCGCGCCGCGGCGCTGCGCGCCGACCTGACGACCCTGGACGGGGAGTTCAAGCAGGGCCTGGCGACCTGCCAGCGGCGCGAGATCGTCACCAGCCACGCCGCGTTCGGCTACCTCGCCGACCGCTACCAGCTCGACCAGGTCGGCATCACCGGGCTGAGCCCGGACGTCGAGCCCTCCCCGCAGCGGCTCGCGCACGTGATCGAGGAGGCGAAGGAGCACCAGGCCACCACGATCTTCTTCGAGACGCTGGTCAGCCCGAAGGTCGCCGAGACCATCGCCGGTCAGGTCGGCGCGAAGACCGCGGTGCTGGACCCGATCGAAGGGCTCGCCGCCGGCAGCAACGGGGACTACCTTTCGGTGATGCGTACCAACCTGCAGACCCTGCAGACGGCCTTGAGCTGCTCGTGACCTCACCTGTCATCACCGTCGAGCACGGGGTCGTCGGCTACGACGGCCGCCCGGTGCTCCGGAACATCTCGCTCACCGTGACCGCCGGAGAGGTGGTCGCGGTGCTCGGCGCGAACGGCTCCGGCAAGTCCACCCTGATCCGCGCCGTGCTCGGGCTGGTGCCACTCAGCGCCGGCTCGGTCGCCCTCTTCGACCGGCCGTTGCGCCGGTTCCGGCAGTGGGCGCGCATCGGGTACGTCCCGCAGCGCCTGGGCGCCGGCGGCGGCGTGCCAGCCACCGTCCGCGAGGTGGTGGCCTCCGGCCGGCTGGCCCGCCGGGGGGTGCTCCGTCCGCCGGGTCGAGCCGACCGGGCCGCCGTGGACGCCGCACTGCTCGCGGTCGGGCTCGCCGACCGGGCGGGCGACCCGGTGTCCACGCTCTCCGGCGGCCAGCAGCAGCGCACCCTGATCGCCCGCGCCCTGGCCGGTGAACCGGAGCTGCTGGTCCTCGACGAGCCCACCGCCGGGGTGGACGCGGCCAGCCAGGAGGCATTCGCCGGCGCGCTGCGCGACTTCGTCGGCAACGGTGGGACGGTGCTGCTGGTCGCCCACGAGCTGGGCCCGCTGCGACCGGTGATCAGCCGGGCGGTCGTCGTCCACGAGGGTGGCATCGTCCACGACGGCGCGGTGCCGGACCCGGCGGGCCATCACGCGGAGCCCGACCACGACCACGTGCACCCGCACTGTTACGACGAGCCCGCCGGGCTGTGGAGCAACTGACGCATGGAACTCTTCCAGTACCCCTACATGCAGCGTGCCCTGATCGGCGCGCTGGTGATCGGCCTCGCCGCGCCGGCGCTCGGCATCTACCTGGTGCAGCGCCGGCTGGCGTTGATCGGCGACGGTGTCGGGCACGTGGCGCTGACCGGCGTCGGGGCAGGCCTGCTGCTCAACCGCTCACCGGTGCTGGTCGCGGTGATCGCCGCCACCATCGGCGCGATCGCCATCGAGGTGGTCCGCGCCCGAGGGCGTACGTCCGGTGACCTGGCCCTGGCCCTGCTCTTCTACGGCGGCATCGCGGGCGGCGTACTGCTGGTCGGCCTCTCGGACGCGACCAGCGCGAACCTCAACGCCTATCTGTTCGGGTCGCTGACCACCATCTCGCCCGACGACCTGGTCACCATCGCGGTGCTCGGCGCGGCGATCCTGGTCACCATGATCGCGTTGCGCCCGGCGCTCTTCGCGGTCAGCCACGACGAGGAGTACGCCCGGGTCTCCGGCCTGCCGGTGCGCACGCTGAACCTGCTGATCGCGGTCGCCACCGCGGTCACCGTGACCATCGCGATGCGGGCTGTCGGGGTGCTCCTGATCAGCGCGCTGATGGTGGTGCCGGTCGCCACCGCCCAGCAGGTGACCCGGGGCTTCCGCAGCACGATGGTCGCCGCGATGGCGCTCGGGTTCTTCGCCGCCGGTTCCGGTGTCTGTGTGGCGGCTACGGCGGACACCGCGCCGGGCGCCTCGGTGGTGCTGGTGGCGATCGCCTCGTTCCTGGTCGTGGCCGTGGCCGGCGGCGTCTGGCGGACGTTGCGCCGCCGGGCGACACCGACCGACGCTCCGACGCCGGAGCCGCACGAGGTCGTGCTGAGCTGATCCTGATCAGCGAAGCGTCGGTGGTAATGGGTACCGTTGCGGAATGACCAGCGCGACGGGCTACGACGGGTTCGACGGGGCCAGCGAGTTGCTCCGCGCTCTGTCCGCGCCGATCCGGCTGGCCATCGTCAGCGAGCTGGCCGGCGGCGAACGGTGCGTGCACGAGCTGGTGGAGAAGCTCGGTGCCGCACAACCGTTGGTCTCCCAGCACCTGCGGGTGCTGCGCGGCGCGGGAGTGGTGCGAGGCTCCCGCCGCGGTCGGGAGATCGCCTACAGCCTGGTCGACGAGCACGTCGCGCACATCGTGGCAGACGCGGTCAGCCACGCCGGGGAGGGATCATGAGCGAGAGCACCGCCGCGGTGCGCAACACCCGGCAGCGCTCGGCGGTGAGCGCCTTGCTGGGCGAGATGGAGGGCTTCCACAGCGCCCAGGACCTGCACGCCATGCTGCGGCAGCGCGGCGAGCGGGTCGGCCTCACCACCGTCTACCGCACCCTGCAGGGGCTCGCCGACGCCGGCGAGATCGACGTGATGCGCCCACCCGGCGGCGAGCACCTCTACCGTCGGTGCAGCGAGGGGCACCACCATCACCTGGTCTGCCGGGCCTGCGGGCGCACCGTCGAGGTGGCCGGCCCGGCGGTCGAGAGCTGGGCCGACCGGGTCGCCGCCCAGCACGGTTACGCCGACGTCAGCCACACCCTGGAGATCTTCGGCACCTGCCCGACCTGCGTCCGCTGACCCAACATCGCGGACTGGTCGCCGCGCCTTGGGGCAGCAATATCCCCGATGTTGCTGCCTGCCCTGGCCGCCCGGGCCGTCCCGCCGGCTGATCTGACGGGTGCCGCGCCGGGCCGTTCGTGACACGCTGTCCGGCGTGAAAATCTATGCCGATCGGTTTCCGACCGCCGCCCGTCAGTTGCTCACCGACCTGCTCGTCGTCGCCTGGGTGTACGTGGCGATCCGCGGCGCGCTGTGGCTGCACGACCTGGTGCAGAAGCTCGCCGTACCGGGGCAGAAGCTGGAGGGCGCGGGCAGCGGCCTCGCCGACAACCTCGCCGACGCGGGCGGCAAGGTCCGCCGGGTCCCGCTGGTCGGTGACGAGCTGACCGCACCCTTCCAGCGGGCCGCCGACGCGGCCCGGGGGCTCGCCGACGCCGGCCGCGACCAGCAGCACCTGGTCGACCAGCTCGCCCTCGCCCTCGCCATCGCGGTCCTGATCTTCCCGCTCGGCATCGTGCTGTTCGGCTGGCTGCCGCTGCGGGTGCGCTGGATGCGCCGGGCCGGGTCAGCGGCGAAGCTGGCCGTCGGACCGGCCGGCCGGGACCTGCTCGCCCTGCGCGCGCTGGCCACCCAGCCGCTGGGCAAGCTGACCCGGATCGCGCCGGACGTCGCCGAGGCGTGGCGACGTGGCGACGACGCCACCGTCGACGCCCTGGCCGCGTTGGAGCTGCGCCAACTCGGCCTACGCGGCAGGAGCCGCTAAGGTCTTCGGGTGTTCTACTTCCTCCTCGTCATCGCCGTCCTGCTGCTCGGCTACGCCGCCGTCCTGGTCTCCTTCGTGCGACGGGGCAAGAAGATCCCACCCGCGGCGTACCTGGCGCTGGCCGGGCTCAACGGCCTGATCCTGGCCGGGGTGCTGGCCTGGGCGGTCGCCCGCTGACCGGCGCCATCGACGCGGCCGCCGACCAACCCGGCCGCCGACCAGCGTGACCACCGACCAGCCCGGCTTACGGCTTCGGTGGGATGCGGCGGCGGACGTCCTCGGCGGTGGACGGGCCGGGTGACCAGCCGGCCACCCACGGGAGTTCGTCGGACGGGGTGAGCACACCCTCCTCCAGACCCGCGTAGCGGCCGGCGAGGATCCGCTTCGCCGCCGCGGTGTCGACCGAGTCGGTGTTGTCCCACAGTGCGGCGAACAGGGCGTCCACCCGCACCCGAGCCTGCCGACAGAACAGGTCGGCCAGCTCCACGTTTTCCGGTCGGCTGTCCCGTTCAGCGACGGCACGGACACAGACCGCGGACATCGCGAACAACTCGGCGCCGATGTCCACCACACGGCCCAGGAACGCCTGCTTACGCTCCATCTTTCCCTGCCAGCGGGACATCGCGTAGAACGTCGAGCGGGCCAGCTTGCGCGACGAGCGCTCGACCTGGCGCAGGTGCGCGGCGAGCGGCCCGAACTCGGCGTACGCCGAGGGCCTCTGCCCCCGACCCACGGCGAGGGTGGGCAGCCACTTCGCGTAGAAGGCACCGGCTCGGGCGCCGGCCCGTGCCTTGCGGCCCAGCCCCGCGTCCGGGTCGATGATGTCGCCGGCCACCGACAGGTGGGCGTCGACCGCCTCCCGGGCGATCAGCAGATGCATGATCTCGGTGGAACCCTCGAAGATCCGGTTGATCCGCAGGTCGCGCAGCATCTGTTCGACGGCGGCCGGACGTTCGCCACGGGCGGCCAGCGAGTCGGCGGTTTCGTAGCCGCGCCCGCCCCGGATCTGGATCAGCTCGTCGGCGATCTTCCAGGCCATCTCGCTGGCGTACAGCTTGACCAGCGCCGCCTCGATCCGGATGTCGTTGCGGTCGTCGTCGGCGAGCAGGCAGCAGAGGTCGAGCATGGTCTCCATGCCGTACGTGGTCGCGGCGATGAAGGACAACTTCTGCGCGACCGCCTCGTGCTCGCCCACCGGCCGGCCCCACTGCACCCGGTCGGCCGCCCAGCCCCGGGCCACGTTCAGCGCCCACTTGCCGGCGCCCACGCACATCGCCGGCAGCGAGAGCCGGCCAGTGTTCAGCGTGGTCAGGGCGATCTTCAGACCCTTGCCCTCGCCGCCGATGACGTTCTCGGCGGGTACGAACACGTCGTGGAACCGGGTGAGGCTGTTTTCCAGGCCGCGCAATCCGATGAACTCGTTGCGCCGCTCGACGGTGATGCCCTCGCTGTCGCCCTCCACCACGAACGCGGTGATCCCGCCCCGACGCCCCTCGGTGGCGGGCACCCGGGCCATCACCACCAGCAGGGTGGCCACGATGCCGTTGGTGGCCCAGAGCTTCACCCCGTTGAGCCGATAGCCGGTGCCGTCCTCGGTCGGCTCGGCGATGGTGCCCAGGCGGGCGGGGTCGGAGCCGACATCGGGCTCGGTGAGCAGGAACGCGGACACCTCACCCGCGGCGAGGCGGGGCAGGAAGAGCTGCTTCTGCTCGGCGGTGCCGAACATCTTCAGCGGCTGTGGCACCCCGATCGACTGGTGCGCCGAGAGCAGCGCGCCGATGGCCGGGCTGACCGACCCGGCCAGCATCAGCGCCCGGCAGTAGTGCAGGTTGCTCAGCCCGAGCCCGCCGTACTTCCGGTCGATCTTCATGCCGAACGCGCCGAGGTCGGCCAGACCGTGGAACACCGAGTCCGGAATGGACGCGTCGCGTTCGATGGCGGCGCCATCGACCTCGGTCGTCAGGAAGGCGCGCAACCGACCGAGGAACTCCTCGGCGCGCGCCACGTCGTCCGGGTCGGACCGGGGCCACGGGTCGATCAGGTCCAGCCGGAACCGACCGAGGAACAACTCCTTGCCGAAGCTGGGTCGGTCCCAGGTGGACTCACGGGCGGCCTCGGCGACCTGCCGGGCCTCCTTCTCGGAGACCTGCCCGGCCTCCCTGGGCAACGGGGCCGCGGCACCGGCGGTGCTGGGCGCGGCTTCGGAGTCGGGGCCGTCCGGTGCCGGTCGGCCGTCCTGCGTCGTGGTCACGGCTGCCCCCTCGAAGCTCGGTGCGGCTGCGTCGACGTGCGCGACTACCCGCCACGCTACCCCCGGTTGTTACCCAGGGGTAGCGCTGCGTGAAGATCTGCGCGATCAGCGATCAGCGACCGGCGATCGTGTCCGGGTCGTCGTCATCGTCGTCGATGTCGTCCTCACCCCAGTTGCGTCGCGCGAACGGCAGGATCACCCAGAACGCGAGGAACCAGATTCCGGTCAGGGCGCTGAGCAGGAAGGCGATCGGCCGGTCCAGCACGAAGTCGGTGATCAGCAGCACCGCGCTGACCATCGCGATCAGCATGAAGGCGAGACCGCCGGTGGCCATCCGGTGCGCGAAGCGCACCAGCTCCGGCTTGCGTCCCTGCCGGAACAGCGCCCGGTGGAACGCCACCGGCGAGATGATCAGCGCGGTGGCGGCGGCCGCCGCGAGCAACGCCACGATGTAGACGTCCCGCTGGAACTCCGTGGTCTCGGTGAACCCGTTGCTGAACGGCAGGGTGAGCAGGAAGGCGAAGAGGATCTGCACGCCGGTCTGTGCGACCCGCAACTCCTGGAGCAGGTCGGCGAAATTGCGCTGCCAACGCTGCTTGTCGGTCTCCTTGGACACGCGCTACCTCCGGTGAGACGCTACTGCCGGCGGTCCCGGCCGCCGGCAGCAACGCCAATGCCCCACCCGCCCGAGCGCGAAACAGGTTCACGACATCTTCCGTTCACCTCGGGGACGCAGGTCGGTCACCAGCACCAGCCGATGCCGGGCGACCGTGAGCACCGTCCGGCGGCGTCAGGACCCGCGACGGATGCGGCCCGCGTACCGGGCCTCCAACGCCGTGTTGTGCGCGTCGCCGTCCGGGATGTTCGCCGACAGGTAGACCGGTGGCCGCTCCCCCGCTGCCAGCAACCGCGCCACCACCTCCACGGTGATCTGCTGGGCGAGCAGCGCAGCGGTGATCGAGGAGACCGCGCCGACCGCACCGCCACCGGGAAGCGGCAGCGTCGCGTCGCCGTACGGGGCGCCGTTGTCGAGCACCACGTCGGCGAGGTCGCCCAGCTTGCGCCCGGACGGGTGCCGGGAGGTCATCCGACCGGAGTGCCGCGCCGAGGTGATCGCAACCAGCCCGTGGCCACGTTCCTTGACCAGCGTCGCGAACTCCACCATCGCGCCGTTGACCCCGGAGTTCGAGGCGAGCACGAAGACGTCGGTGGGCCGCACCGGCGCCAGCTCGTAGAGGCGGTGCGCGACCGACGGGTCCCGTTCCAGCATCGGGCCCAGCCGATCGGCCGGTTCGCCGCCGAGCAGCACCAGGTCGCGGAGGGCGATCCGGTTGGTCGGCACCAGACCGCCCGCCCGGCCGGCGATCTCCATGGCGAGGGCCTCCGAGTGCCCGGTGCCGAACGCGTGCACCACGCCGTCGGCGCGTACGGCGTCGGCGATCAGATCCGCGGCCCGCCCCACCGCCTCCCGCTGGCTTTCGGCCACCCGGCCGATCGTCTCGGTCACCACGGCCAGGTAGTCCTCGGCACTCACCGTCATGCGTCCTCCGTCGTCCGATTGCGGGCCAACCAGTGCACCGCGAAGTCGACCGCCGCCCGCTGGCGCATCAACCTGCCGGTCCCGGCACCCACCGGGCCGGTGCGAACCTCTCCGGTGGCCTCCAGGGCCGCGCCCAACGCGTCGAAGTCACCCGCGTCGAGCCGTACGTCCTGCCACCACACCCATTCCCTGCCGCCGTCGGCGGTGCGCACCGCAGCGCCGACCCGCTCTCGGGGCGAGCCGGGGCGGCGGTATTCGGCCAGGTGCAGCGAGGTGCTCGCGGAGTGGCCGACACCGAGCAGCAACACGTCGGCGTCCAGGTCGTAGAGCCGGCCCAGCGGGGACTGCTCGCCGAGCATGTCGGCCAGGGCGTGCCCGGTCACCACCTGCTCGGCGGCCGGCCCGAGCGCGGCGAACGACACCTGGGGATGCGAGCTGCGCAGAGCGCCGGGCCAGCCGCGGACCGTCTCGGCGAGCGCCCCCATGAACCGGCTCGGGGTGATCGCCGGGTCGAAGCCGGGCATCTCCGAGCGGATCAGCGGCCACCAGTCCGCCGGCACCGGCGGGTTGCGCCACTGGGCGGGATCGCTGTTCTCCGGTGTGTGGGTGGGCACGACGATCGTGCCGTCCGGACCGAGCGCGTCACGCAGGGCGAGCACCACCGCGTGCGGACCACCGCTGATGAATCCCAGCGGACGGAGGCCGGCGTGCACCAGCAGCGTCGCGCCGGGGCGTACGCCCAGCAGGCGTAGTTGCGCGGCGATCGAGCGGCGGCTGCCCGGCCCGCTGCCGTCCGTCGTCATGATGGCCCTCCCCCGCTGACCCGCACGACTCAGGCCGTTGCGCTGACTCGGGCCAGGATCGCCTCGGCGAGCGGGCCCGGGGCCGCGTCCGGGATCCAGTGGCTCACACCGGCCAGTTGCACGAAGCGGTAGTCCCCGGTGACGTTCGCCGCACACGCCTCGGCGGCGGTCCGACCGATGGCGACGTCCCGGTCACTCCAGACGTACGTGGTGGGCACCGCGACCGGGCCGACCGCTGCCAGGTCGGAGCGGGACATCGCCCGGTACCAGTTCAGGGCGGCGGTGAGGGCTCCCGGCTCGCGCATCGGGTCGGCGTAGCGGTCCACCCGGGGCCCGTCGCCCACCCCGCCGAGCAGTTTGCGCAGCGCGGTGGCGTGCCACGCCAGCAGCACCTTCTCCGCCTTGTCCGGCTTACGGAACAGCGCAATGTACGACGAGCGGGCCTTCTGCTGGCTGTCGTTGGCCAGGGCGTGCGCCATGGCCGCCGGATGCGGCACGGACACCGCCGTCAGTGTGCGGACCCGCTCGGGGTGCCCGGCGGCGACCGCCCAGGCCACGATCGCGCCCCAGTCGTGGCCGACCAGGTGGACGGCGTCCAACCCGAGGGCGTCGAGCACCGCCACCACATCGGCGACCAGCTCGGGGATCCGGTAGTCCGCCACCGCCGTGGGCCGGGCACCCGGCGAGTAACCGCGCTGGTCCAGCGCGTACGTGCGCAGCCCGGCCGCGTGCAGCGCCGGCACGACCTCGTCCCACTCGCCGCTGTGCTGTGGGAACCCGTGCAACAGCAGGACGGGTACGCCCTCCGGCGGACCACCGACGGTTACCTCGAACGTGAAGCCTCGCGCGTCAACCCGCATGATCGGAAGCGTACCCAGCCGACGACGGGCCGGCTGCTCGCCGCAGGTCAGGCGGATGCCCTCCTGGGCCAGCGGCCCACGTCGGTGTTAGCGTCAGCGAGACAACTTCACATCCGACAGGGGAGCGCACAGCGCTGAGAGTGCGGGCATGCCCGCAGACCCTCGAACCTGATCTGGGTAATGCCAGCGCAGGGAGTTCGGTCGACCTCCAGCCGCGCCGCAGTCCGGTGCCCCCGGACGCGGCGTGCGTCTTCTCCTGGTTCGCACTCACGAACTGGGAGCAACACATGAAATCCACCACCGACACACACCGTTGGCGGACCATCGACATCGTGGTCGCCTCGGTGATCGCGGTCGCCTTCGGCGTCATCTTCTGGGCCTGGGGCCTGGTCTGGAGCGCCACCGAGGGTGCGTTCGCCTTCTTCCCGCCGGCGCAGGCGCTGCTGTACGGCGTCTGGTTGATGCCGGCCGTGATCGGCGGTCTGGTCATCCGCAAGCCCGGTGCCGCGCTCTACTGCGAGACGGTGGCCGCGGTCCTCTCCGCGCTGCTGGGCAGCCAGTGGGCCGGCACGGTGATCCCGCAGGGCATCGTGCAGGGCATCGGCGCGGAGCTGGCGTTCGCCGCTTTCCGGTACCGGTCGTTCCGGCTGCCCACCGCGGTGGTGGCCGGCGCGCTGACCGGTCTCAGCGCCGCGCTGTTCGACTTCTTCATCTGGAACGTCGACTACGCGCTGGCCGACTACCGCATCCCGTACGCGCTGATCACCATCGTCAGCGCCACGGTGATCGCCGGAGCCGGCGGCTGGCTGCTGACCAAGGCCCTGGCCAACACCGGTGTCCTGGACCGTTTCCCGGTAGGCCGGGACCGCGCCCTGATCTGACCCCACCCACTCGCGTCGATCATGAGGTTGACGGGCGGATGGATCTTCAGAACCACCGTCAACCTCATGATCGACCGTGCAGGGTGGAGCCGGGGCTTGGGAGGGGTGTTTGGTGGGCGGGGTACTGCTGCGGGGGTTCGGTTGGCGGCACGCCGGGCGGCGCGCGTGGGCTCTGCGCGGGGTCGACCTGCGGGTTGAGGTCGGGGAGCGGGTGCTGCTGCTCGGGCCCTCGGGGGCCGGCAAGAGCACCCTGCTCAGCGCGCTCGCCGGGCTGCTACCCGAGGACTCCGGCGAGCAGGAGGGCACAGTCGAGATCGACGGGCTCGACCCCCGCAAGGGCCGGGAACGGGTCGGCATCGTCTTCCAGGACCCGGAAACCCAACTGGTGATGGCCCGCTGCGGCGACGACGTCGCGTTCGGGCTGGAGAACCGGGGTGTGCCCGCCGACGAGATCTGGCCCCGGGTGGACGAGGCGCTGCACCGGGTCGGCTTCCCGTACTCCCGGGACCGCAACACGGCCGCACTGTCCGGCGGCGAGCAGCAACGCCTGGCCCTGGCCGGCGCGCTGGCCCTGCGCCCCGGCCTGCTGCTGCTCGACGAGCCGACCGCCAATCTCGACCCGGCCGGGGCCGACCTGATCCGGCAGGCGGTTGCCGGGGCGCTGGACGCCGACACCACGCTGATCCTGGTCGAGCACCGGGTCGCCGAGGCGCTGCCACTGGTCGACCGGGTGGTCGTCCTGGACCCGGGCGGCGGGGTCCGTGCGGACGGCACGCCCGAGGCGGTCTTCGCCGCCCACGGCCCCGCCCTGGCCGCCGAGGGAGTCTGGGTGCCGGGTCACCCCATCGCGCCCCGGCGGGCCACCGCCGCTCCCGGCGAGCTGTTGCTCACCGCCGACCGGCTCGGCCTGCCACCCCGGCTGGCCTCCACCGATCTCGCGGTACGCGCCGGAGAGGCACTCGCCGTACGCGGACCCAACGGCGCCGGCAAGTCCACCCTGGCGTTGCTGCTCGGCGGGCTGCTCCGGCCAGGCACCGGCCGGGTCACCGCGTCCGCCGAGTTGGCCGGCGCGGACCATCGCACTCCCCCGCACCGCTGGCGGGCACCCGCGCTGACCCGGCGGATCGGGTCGGTCTTCCAGGACCCGGAGCACCAGTTCGTCACGAGCACCGTCTTCGACGAGCTGGCGCTCGGCCCGCGCCGCACCGGTCAACCCGAGGCAGCCGTGCGGGAGACCGTGGCCGGGCTGCTGGAGCGACTACGACTGGATCGGCTCGCCGCCGCCAACCCGTACACCCTCTCCGGGGGCGAGGCGCGGCGGCTGAGCGTGGCGACGGCCCTGGCCACCGCGCCCCGTCTGTTGATCTGCGACGAACCGACCTTCGGCCAGGACCGGCGGACCTGGCGGGAGCTGGTCGACCTCTTCGCCGAGCTGCGCGACGCCGGGCACGGCGTGGTCGCGGTCACCCACGACGCGGATTTCGTCGCCGCTCTCGCCGACCGCACCGTCACCCTGCACCGGGCCGTGACCGGCGACGGTGCCCGATGATCAGCATCGAACCGGTCGCCGCGCCCGGTGCGCCGTTGGCCCGCCGCAACCCGGTGGCGAAGCTCGCCGCGGCGCTGGTCTTCTCGTTCACCCTGCTGGCCACCCTGGACCCGGTGGCCCCGGCGATCGCCATCGCGCTCGAACTCGCCGTACTCCCGCTGTTCGGCATCCGCTACCGGGTGCTGGCCCGGCGGGCCTGGCCGCTGCTCCTCAGCGCCACCGGCATCCTGGTCACCCTGGTGCTCTTCGCCGCCGACAGGTCCGGTCGGGTCCTGCTGGACGCCGGGCCGGTGTTCGTGAGCACCGGCGTGCTGCTCACCGCGCTCGGCCTGGTGCTGCGGGTCTTCGCGGTGGCACTGCCGGGCGTGATCGTCTTCGCGACCACCGACCCCACCGACCTGGCCGACGCGCTGATCCAGAACGCGAAGGCGCCGGCCCGGTTCGCCATCGGGGCGCTCGCCGCGTTCCGGCTGGTGCCGCTGCTCGGTCAGGAGTGGCAGATGATCAGCATGGCCCGGCGGGCGCGGGGCGTCGACGCGGGACGCAACCCGGTGGCGAAGCTACGACTGTTCGCCTCCACCGCGTTCGCGCTGCTGGTCGGGGCGATCCGCCGGGGCACCCGGCTGGCCGTGGCGATGGACGCGCGCGGCTTCGACGCCGGCACCCCCCGGACCGTGGCCCGCCGGCAGCGCTTCACCCGGGCCGACGGGCTGCTCGTCGCCGGGGCAGCCACCCTGGCCGCCGGCGCACTGACCACGAGCATCCTCCTCGGCAGCTTCCGCCCCCTGATCGGCTGACCTGACCCCTGCTCTCCACGCAGGGGCGCCGCCCGGCGTCTCTGAGCGTCGCCGCGCCGGCATGATCCGCACAACTTCAGGGATGGTGCTGCTTCGTTGGGCGGTGAGGCAGCACCATCCCTGAAGTTGCTGTCTGCCTCACCGCCCACGGCGTCGGGGACAACGCGCCGGGTGGGTGCGGGGTCGGTCAGCTGCGGCGGAAGGCGTAGCGGCGGTTCTGGCCGGCTTGTTGACCACGCCCGCCGGCCGAGCGTGTCCCGCCACCCTGCGGCGGTCCGGCGGTCGGTGCCTTCGGTCGCCCGGCGACCTTCGGCAGGTCTGCCACCACCGGCGCGTCGACTGCTGCCGGCACGTCGAACGGCGGCACCAGCTCACCCGGCACCACCGCTGGCGGAGCCGGCTGACTCAGCACCGCCGGCGGCGCCGGCTGACTCAGCACCGCTGGCGGAGCCGGCTGACTCAGCACCGCCGGCAGCGCCGGCTCGACCAGCACTGCCGGCTCACCCAACTCCGCCGGAAACGCCGGATCGACCAGGAGAGCCGGTTGGACCGCGAGATCGAAGTCGGGGCGGGTCGGTAGGAGCGCGTCATGGCCGGCCGCCGAGTCTGTGCCGGACGTGGGTGCGGCTGAACGGGATTTCTTCCGGTTGCGCCTGGCAGGCATCCGGGCCTCCTTCAAAGCCGACCGGCACGGCCGGTCCCGCGCGCCGGCGGTCGGTCGGATCGGCTGATGACCGTCGTCGTGCGACGGTCCAACGGGGAAGGGACTGCTCACCGGGGGTCGGGGCACAGCCAGCGCCGCCGAACGGCGGGTGGGAGATGCGGGACGCCCGGGAGCGCACGGACCGCGACGCGGGGCGGCGGGCCGGCTCGGAAGTGGGGCGTCAGTTGCGCATGCCCGCACTCTATCGGCACCAGGTGGGGCGGTGCAGCCGATTTTCCTGGCACCATCGGCGGCATGCTGATCGCGTTCTCGATAACCCCGCTCGGTGTCGGTGAGTCCGTCGGTGACCTGGTCGCCGAGGCGGTACGGGTGGTCCGCGACTCGGGCCTTCCCAACCGCACCGACGCCATGTTCACCACCGTCGAGGGTGAGTGGGACGAGGTGATGGCGGTCGTCAAACAGGCGGTCGACGTGGTGGCCGCGCAGGCACCCCGGGTGAGCGTGGTGCTCAAGGCCGACATCCGGCCGGGGGTGACCGACGCGCTCACCGCGAAGGTGGCGCACGTGGAGAACCGGCTGGCCCAGGGCTGAGCGCCATCGGTCGGTGACCGGCTGTTGGGCAGCGCTCCCCCATGGCCCCTGCGTCGCGATACCGTCGCAACACATTGACACGACGGCGAGAGGTGGCGGCACGGATGGTTGAGCAGGCGAGGGCGCAGATTGGTGTGACCGGGCTGGCGGTGATGGGTCGGAATGTGGCCCGCAACCTGGCCCGCAACGGCTTCACGGTGGCAGTGCACAACCGGTCGCCGGAACGCACCCGCAGCCTGGTTGCCGAGCACGGTGACGAGGGCACGTTCGTGCCCGGCGAGTCGATGGCCGATTTCGTGGCGTCGTTGGAGCGCCCCCGCGCGGTCATCGTCATGGTCAAGGCTGGCGCGCCCACCGACGCGGTGATCGACGAGTTGGTGCCGCTGCTGGAAGAGGGCGACATCATCGTCGACTGCGGCAACGCCCACTTCGCCGACACCCGCCGTCGGGAGGAGGCGCTGCGCGCGCAGGGCCTGCACTTCAGCGGCACCGGCGTCTCCGGTGGCGAGGAGGGCGCGCTGCGGGGGCCGAGCATCATGCCGGGCGGTTCCGCCGAGTCGTACGCCAAGCTCGGGCCGATGTTCGAGAAGATCGCCGCGCAGGTGGACGGTGTGCCGTGCTGCATGCACGTCGGGCCGGACGGCGCCGGGCACTTCGTCAAGATGGTGCACAACGGCATCGAGTACGCCGACATGCAGCTCATCGCCGAGGCGTACGACCTGCTGCGGGCCGGTCTGGGCGCGGAGCCGGCGGAGATCGCGGAGATCTTCCGCGACTGGAACAACGGCGAGCTGGAGTCGTTCCTCATCGAGATCACCGCCGATGTGCTCGCGCACACCGATGCGGCGACCGGCCGGGCGTTCGTGGACATCGTGCAGGACCGTGCCGAGCAGAAGGGCACCGGCCGGTGGACGGTGCAGAGCGCCCTGGACCTGGGCATCCCGATCACCGGGATCGCCGAGGCGACCTTCGCCCGGTCGCTCTCCGGGCACGTCGACCAGCGGGAGGCGGCCCGTCGGGCGTTCCCGGACGCTGGTGAGAAGTGGCAGGTCGCCGACCGGGACGCGTTCATCGAGGACGTCCGCCGGGCGCTGCTCGCTTCCAAGATCGTTGCGTACGCGCAGGGCTTCGACCACATCCGGGCCGGCAGCCAGGAATACAACTGGGACATCGACCTCGGCGGCACCGCGACGATCTGGCGGGGCGGCTGCATCATCCGGGCCCGCTTCCTCAACCGGATCCGCGAGGCGTACGACCAGCAGCCCGACCTGTCGACGCTGCTGGTGGCACCGTACTTCGCCGAGGCGGTCGCCGCCGGTGTGCCGAGCTGGCGCCGGGTGGTGGGTGACGCGACCCGGGCCGGTGTGCCGACGCCCGCGTTCTCGTCGTCGCTGGCCTACTTCGACGCGCTGCGCGCCGAGCGGCTGCCCGCCGCGTTGATCCAGGGTCTGCGGGACAACTTCGGGGCGCACACCTACCAGCGGGTGGACCGGGACGGCTCGTTCCACACCACCTGGGCCGGCGACCGCGCCGAGTCCCCCGCCTGACCTGAGCGACGGTCACCTGGCCCCGCCCACGTGGGGTCAGGTGACCGTGGCGTGCATCTCCCAGACGAGGATCTCGGCTGGTTCGTCGGCGGTGACCCGCCGGCCGCCGGTCATGGTGAGTCGGGCCGCGTCGCCGGTGCCGAGCGGGCCGCTGCCCTCCAGGGTCACCGTGCCGTTGGGCACGTACAGGTGCACGAAGGGCGCGTCGGGGATGGTCACCTCGTCGCCGGGGGCGAGTCGGGCGGCGTGCAGGGTCGCGTACCGGTTGCGGATCCGGATGGCGGACGCCCCGTCGTAGCGTTCCATCCCGGAGGCGATCGGCACCAGGCCGCCGCGGAGCAGCTCGTCCTCGATCTCCAACTGCTCGTAGCCGGGGTCGCCGCCGTCCTCGTCGGGGAGCACCCACATCTGCACGAAGTGGACCGGGTCGCTGTGCGGCTCCTGGTTGTTGAGCCGCCAGGCGTCGTTCTTCTCCGAGTGCAGGATGCCGGTGCCGGCGCTCATCCGCTGCGCCAGCCCCGGGTAGATCACCCCGGAGTGCCCGGTGGAGTCCTGGTGCACCAGGGAGCCACGCAGCACCCAGGTGACGATCTCCATGTCCTGGTGCGGGTGGGTCTCGAAACCGGCACCCGGTCGCACGACGTCGTCGTTGTTGACCAGCAGCAGACCGTGGTGGGTGTTGGCTGGGTCGTAGTGCCGGGAGAACGAGAACGAGTGGTGGGAGTCGAGCCAGGAGATCCGGGTGGAGAAGCGGTCCTCGCCACGACGGACGTCGACGGCGGGAGCGGGCGCGGTCACCAGGCACGCTGCCCGGTGTCGGAGGTCGACGGCGCCCACGTCAGGGCCGGTTCGCCGGTGGCCAGCTCGGCGATCTCGCCGGTGCGCAGCTGCGGGGTGTGGCCGAACTCGGCGCAGTGCTGCTCGGCGATCTCGGCGCAGATGTCGGCCACCTGTTCGCAGATCGGGTCACCCAGATCGGCCGCGTTCAACGCCATGATCATCTTGAACCGAAGATCCCGCACACCCACCCCAACCGCAGTAGTCCCGCCACTTCCGGACCCTACCCGCCACCCTTTCGCGAGACCCCGAAACGACAGCTCAGTCCCCCAGCCGGAACCCCTCCACCCCGGCCGCGTCGATCATGCAGTTGTAGTGCCGCACAGAAGTGGCGAAAGCGGTGGAACCGCCCACCACAACTCCATGATCGACCGGGTTGGGGGCGGGTTTGGGCACAGGGAGGCGCCGCCCACACGGGGTGTGGGCGGCGCCGGTGGGTCTGGGGTTAGAAGAAGCGGCGGCGCTTGGCCTTCTGCGGGCGCATCAGGTCAGCGCCCCTGGTCAGCAACCGGGTAGCCCCGGAGGGACCACGCCGGGCCTCCAGTGTGTGGCTGAGCCGGCGAGCACCGGCAGCCGCCAGTGGCACCGCGACCGCCATCACCGCCCACTGGGCAATGCGCTTCTGGATCATGTGGGTTCACCTCCGTCAGTGGCTTCTGACGTCACTGATACCCAGAGTGACGTGCGGATAAGCGTCGGTTCAGAGAACCGGGGCGACCGGGTTGGGCAGCGCCCCGCCGAAGCGCCGGTCCCGCTGCGCGTACAGCTCGCACGCGTACCAGAGGTGGCGGCGATCGAAGTCGGGCCAGAGCGTGTCCAGGAAGACGAGCTCGGCGTACGCGGCCTGCCAGAGCAGGAAGTTGGAGATCCGCTCCTCGCCGGAGGGGCGCAGGAACAGGTCGACCTCCGGGACCTCCGGGTGGTAGAGGTACTTCGCGACGGTCTTCTCGCTGACCTTCGCCGGATCCAGCCGGCCGGCCGCCACGTCCCGTGCGATCGCGGCTGCGGCGTCGCCGATCTCGGCCTGCCCGCCGTAGTTGACGCAGAACTGCAGGGTCAGCGTCGAGTTGTCGCGGGACATCTCCTCGGCGGTCTGCAACTCGGAGATGACGCTCTTCCACAACCGCCCGGCCCGACCAGACCAGACCACCCGGACGCCGAGGTCGACCAACTCGTCGCGACGGCGACGGATCACGTCCCGGTTGAACCCCATCAGGAACCGGACCTCGTCCGGCGAGCGTCGCCAGTTCTCGGTGGAGAACGCGTACACCGACAGGTACGGGATGCCCATCTCGATCGCACCCTCGATGGTGTCGAAGAGGCTGTGCTCCCCCGCCTCGTGCCCCTTCGTGCGGGGCAGCCCGCGGTCCTTGGCCCAGCGGCCGTTGCCGTCCATCACCACCGCCACGTGCTTCGGCACCGCGTCGCCGGGCAGCGCCGGCGGCCGGGCGCCGGACGGGTGTGGTGTCGGCGGCGTCGGCTCGCGCCGGCCGGCCTTCTTCGATCGGATCACTCGGTCACTCCCTGTTCGCGCCGTCCGCCCCGGCCTCGACGTCGCCACGTGGCCGGAGCACCACGGCCCCGGTGCCATCCGGCGGCGAGGCCGTGCTGGTCGCCGAGGGACCCCGGTCGACCAGCGGCAGCGAGCGTAGCGCGCGCTCCAGGTGCCACTGGAGGTGAGCTGCGACCAGCCCACTGCACTCCCGGCGTACGCCGGCTTCGGTGGCGTCGGCGAGCACCCAGTCACCGGTGGTCAGCGCGGACATCAGGTCGACGGTGGCCGGCGCGGGGTGGGCCGCGCCGGGTGGCCGACAATCGGGACAGACCGTGCCGCCGGCGGGCACGGAGAACGCCCGGTGCCGGCCGGGGGTGCCGCACACGGCGCAGGCGATCAGCGCCGGCGCCCAGCCCGCGAGGGCCATCCCCCGCAGCAGGTACGCGTCGAGCACCAGGGTGGTGGCGTGCTCGCCCCGGGACAGCGCCTTCAACGCGCCCACGGTGAGCTGGAACAGCCGCAGCGACGGCTCCCGCTCGACCGGGGTCAGTCGCTCGGCGGTCTCGGCGATCGCGCTCGCCGCCGTGTAGCGCGGATAATCCCCCAGGAACCGCTTGCCGTACAGGTCGATGCCCTCGACCTGGCTGACGCTGTGCAGTGAGCTGCCGTGGTTGCCCTTCGGGTCGCCGGCGAGCTGGAGGTCGACGTGGCCGAACGGTTCCAGCCGGGCGCCGAACTTGCTGGTGGTGCGGCGGATCCCCCTGGCCACCGCGCGCAGCCGGCCATGTCGACGGGTCAGCAGGGTGATGATCCGGTCGGACTCGCCGAGTTTCTGCACACGCAGCACCACCGCGTCGTCGCGGTAGAGCTGTCGGCGATACCCGGCCATCGGGCCATTCTCCCTCGGGGTGTGAAATCAGGGTCGGTTCGGGGTGGATGCGCGGATGAACCCCGATGCGCGTGGCTCCGCACCGGCCGTAGCGTGCTGGCCATGGCAATGCAATCCACCACCGACGCCCGCCGTCGTCGCGCCGCCACCCCCATCGCCCTGGGGCTGACAACCGCACTCATCGTGCTCGCAGGGTGCGACAACCTGGCCATGCGCCGGCTCGACTACGACGACACCGAGGCCGTGAAGATCACCACCATCCGGGTGCTGCCGGGTGCCGGCGACGTGATCGTCCGGGGCACCGCCACCGCCGCGGAGGCACGGATCAAGCGGGTGGTGCGCTACCAGGGCGGCGAGCCCAAGGCCCGGTACGAGATCAAGGGCAGCGAGCTGGTGCTGGACACCGACTGCGGCGACCGTTGCAGCGTCTCCTACGAGGTGGCCGTGCCGGAGGGCGTCGCCCTTCAGGGCGAGTCCGGCTCCGGCGATGTCGAGCTGAGCCGGGTCGGCGCGGTGGACCTGCGCCTGGGCTCCGGTGACGTCCGGGTCAACGGCGCCTCCGGCACGGTCGGGGTGGAGACCGGGTCCGGGAACATCGACGTGAGCGAGGCCAGTGGGACGATCCGCCTGCGCGCCGGCTCGGGGGACATCACGGCGCGCCGCCTCGGTGGCGCGGCGGACGCCGAGGCCGGCTCCGGCAATGTCACAGTCGAGCTGGACAAGCCCGCCTCGGCCCGGGCGCACGCCTCCAGCGGTGACGTCACGATGCTGGTGCCGGCGGGCAGCTACCAGGTGCGCTCCAGCACCGGTTCCGGCGACGCGCGGATCACCGTCACGCACGACCCGGCCGCGACCGACGTGCTCGACGGCTCGGCCGGCAGCGGCAGCGTCACGATCACCCAGCGCTGACATCGCTCCGTGCCGCCGTAACCCGCTGCGGTGGCACCACCGCCCGCCCGAGGGTGGCCCCGGCCGGCTGCTCGTCGGGACGGTCGCGGCGCTCGGTGTCGGGCTGTTCGCGGCCCTCGGTGTCGGGCTGGTCGGCCATCTCGGTTGCCTGGACCGGGCCGCCGGGGATCAGCTCCGGGCGGCGACGGGCGGCGACGTCCTCGACCCACCCGAAGGCCAGGGTGACCACCCCGACCAGCGCGAAGACCAGCACCACCCGGATGGCCAGACCCACCGGGTCCTGATGGGACCAACCCACCACGTCGACCAGCGGAGTGAGCGCCACCACGAACGGCATGTGCCAGAGATAGATGGTGAGCGCCCGCCGGTTGACCACGGTCACCGCCCGGTCAGCCAGCCGGCTTCGGCCCAGCCAGGCCACCCCGGCGGGGGCTCGGCCCAGCACGATCAGGATGAATGCGGCCGACCAGAGCGCGTTGCCGAGGTGGTTGTCGTTGAGGTCGTACCCGCGCGGGCCGGGATGCCCGACGATCCAGGCGCCGCCGGTCACCGCGAGCGCGAGCGCCACCGGGTACAACACCCGACCGGCGAGCCGGCGCAGCATCCCGGCGTGATGGGCGAAGCCGAGCATCCACGCTCCGAAGTAGAGCCCGAACTCGCGCAGCACCGGAGGCGCCGGGTAGATCCCCACCTCGATCGCCACCAGCAGGAGGTACGGGGCGAGCAGGGTCGGCAGCGGGGCACGCCGGAACAGCCAGAACGCGACCGGTGAGGCGAGCACGAACCACAGGTAGTCGCGCAGGTACCAGATGATGCTCAGCGCCAGGGCGCCCCAGTTGTTGGCCGGCGGGTCGGCGATCGGAAACAGCCACAGCAGCACCCGAGGGCTCATCGGCATCCCGCTGAGCAGCATGGCCGGCACGAAGACCACCGCGAGCACCCACAACGACGGCAGCAGCCGCCGCAGCCGCCGCCCGACCGCCGCCGGCCCGGAACGGGTCAACGAAGCGGCCATCAGCGAACCGGCCAGCGCGAACATCACCGACATGGCGGGGAAGACGAGGGTGAGGGTCGCCCATCCCGTGACGTGGTAGACGACAACTCGAACGATGGCCAGGAAACGGAGTAGATCGAGATACCGGTTGCGCATCAGCCTGCATCTGGGTCGGGGACGCGGGGCGTAACTCCCCTACCCTGCGCGGTGCCCGCGCGAAACGGTCACCACCCCGACCAAACGTGAGCCTTTCCACCTACCTGACCGAAGACGATCATGAGTTGCACGGCATGTTCACCGACGATTGCGGGGCCGGCGGCTCGGCCGGCCCCGCAACCACAGTGAGGGACGATGACTGAACCACTGTCCAGCGTGGAGGCACTGCTGGCGCCAGCTCACCGCGTCATCATCGTCGCGGGCGCGGTTGCCGAGTTTCTGGACCTGCCGGGCCGTGCCAGCGCGCTGTGCTACGCCGGCGACGACGTCCTTTACCTGATGAGTGCTTCGGGTTCCTATCACCGCGCGCGGGTAGTGCTCGAGTCGTGGGCCGCCGCCCCGCCGGACGACCGCACGGGCGTGGACGCTCAGCAGCAGGTGACACTGGCACTGAGCGACGGCACCGTGCACGTCTCCGGCATGTTGGAGTTCCAGGCCAGCCCGATCCTGACCCTCGGTCCACCGGGCCGCTACCACGCCCGGGTCGATGTCACCGGGCGTGCCGAACTGCGCCGTGTCGAAGCCCGGCCGGACCACCCCGTCCCCATCATGGACGTGGAACGGTTCCTGGTCCGCTTCTGGGCCGAGCGTCAGGGCGAGGGGTGACCGGATTTCTCTGGTCGATCCCGGCCGGTGCGGTGGATCAGAAACCCAGCTTGCGCAGCTGCTTGGGGTCGCGCTGCCAGTCCTTCGCGACGCGGACGTGCAGGTCGAGATAGACCCGACTGCCGAGCAGCTCCTCGATCTGCCGGCGGGCGTTGGTGCCGACCTCCTTGAGCCGGCTCGCCTTGTGACCGAGAACGATGGCCTTCTGGCTGGGCCGCTCCACGTAAAGGTCGGCGTAGATCTTCATGACCTGACCCTCGGGGATCATCTCCTCCACCACCACGGCGATGGAGTGCGGCAGCTCGTCACGGACGCCCTCCAGGGCTGCCTCCCGGATCAGCTCCGCGACGAGAACCTGCTCGGGATCGTCGGTCAGCATGTCGTCCGGGTAGAGCTGCGGCGACGGCGGCAGATATTTGGTCATCACGTCGACCAGGGTGTCCACCTGGTGCCCGGACACCGCGCTCACGGGCACGATCTCGGCGAACTCCCCCATCTGGCTCACCGCGAGCAGCTGCTCCGCCAGGCGGCGCTTGTCGACCAGGTCGGTCTTGGTGACCACCGCCAGCACTGTCGCCTTCAACTCGGCCAGCTCACCGGTGATGAACCGGTCACCGCGCCCCACCGGCTCGTCCGCCGGAATGCACAGGCCGATGACGTCGACCTCCGTCCAGGTGGACCGGACCAGGTCGTTGAGGCGCTCGCCGAGCAGCGTACGGGGCCGGTGCAGGCCGGGGGTGTCGACCAGGACCAGCTGCGACTCCGGTCGGTGCAGCACGGCCCGGATGATGTGCCGGGTGGTCTGCGGCTTGTTCGAGGTGATCGCGATCTTGGTGCCGACGATGGCGTTGGTCAGCGTCGACTTGCCCGCGTTGGGCCGGCCGACGAAGCAGCCGAACCCGGCACGGTACGGCCGCGCCTCCGGGTCCTGCACGGGGCTCACTGGGTCACCGTGCCGAGGACCGTGCCGTCGGGAGCGGCCACGTGGATCGGCGCGTCCACCGTGAGGTCACGTACGGCCGCATGACCGGCGCCGTCCAGCGTCGACGCCTCGGTCACCACCGCCGCGGCCTCCAGCCGGCTCGCCCCGGCAGCCACGGCGGACGCGACCGCCAACTGCAACGCGGTGAGGGTCAACGAGGGCAGCGCGACACTGGCCGCCGCGTACGTCCGGCCGTCCTGATCCCGGACCGCGGCGCCCTCCACGGCGCCGACCCGTCCGCGGGCTCCCCGGGCCAGGACGACGAGCTTGCCGTCCTCGGCGCTGAGCGTCGCCGACTCGGTGGGGGCGGGTCGGGCGGCGGGCGCGGCGGGTGTGTCAGGCATCGGCAGCTTGCCTCTCGTCATCTCGGTAGTTGTCCGTGTCGTCCCCGGGGCCGGCGTGGTCGCCACGCCCCGCGGTGTCCTGTTCGTGGCCCGACTCCACCCGGCTGACCAGGACGGTGTCGATCCGGTTGCGCCGGCCGGTGGTGCCCTCGGCGACCAGCCGGAGGCCGGCGACCTCCGCCTCCGCACCGGGGATCGGCACCCGCCCCAGCGACTGGGCGAGCAGGCCACCGACCGTCTCCACCTCGTCGGTGGGCAGATCGGTGTCGAACATCTCGCCCAGGTTCTCCACCGGCAGGCGGGCGGTCACCCGCACCGTGGAGTCCGCCAGACGTTCGACGGGCGGGCGTTCGACATCGTACTCGTCGGTGATCTCACCGACGATCTCCTCCAGGATGTCCTCGATGGTGACCAGACCGCCGGTGCCGCCGTACTCGTCGACGACGATGACCAGGTGGTTACGGGCCGCCTGCATCTCCGACAGCAGGTCGTCGACCGGCTTGGACTCCGGAACGAAGGTCGCCGGGCGCATCAGCTCGGCCACCGGCAACTGCTCGGCCTCCGGGTCACCGCCCCGGGAGCGCCGGATCAGGTCCTTGAGGTAGAGCACACCCAGCACGTCGTCGACGCTCTCGCCGATCACCGGGATGCGGGAGAAACCGGAACGCAGGAAGAGCGCCAGCGCCTGCGCGAGCGTCTTGCCCTCCTCGATCCACACCATCTCCGTACGCGGGACCATCACCTCGCGGGCGATGGTGTCGCCGAGGGCGAAGACCGAGTGGATCATCTGGCGCTCGCCGTGCTCGACCACGCCGCGTTGCTCGGCCAGATCGACCAGCTCCCGCAACTCCACCTGGGTGGCGAACGGCCCCTCACGGAAGCCGCGCCCCGGGGTGACCGCGTTGCCGATCAGGATCAGCAACGACGCGAGCGGGTTGAGCGCCCGGCCCAGCCAGCGGACCATCGGCGCCACCGCACGACCCACGGCGTACGCGTGCTGCCGGCCGATGGTGCGCGGCGCGACGCCGACCACCACGAAGCTGACCACGGTCATCGCGCCGGCGGTCACCAGCGCGGCCCGCCAGCCGGCACCGAAGCTGTCCACCGCGACGAGCGCCACCAGCGTGGTGGCGGTCAACTCGGCGAGCAGCCGCAACAGCAGGAGCAGGTTGAGGTGCCGGACGACGTCGCCGGCGACGACCTGGAGGGTGCGGGCGCCGCGCACACCGTCACGGGCCAGCTCGGCGGCCCGGGCCGGCGAGACCGCCGCGAGAGCTGCCTCGGTCATCGCGATCAGACCGGCCAGCACCACCAGGCCGGCCGCGAAGACGATCAGCTGCAGGTCAGGAAGGCCGGCGGTGGCACCGGCCGCAAGTAACGGAGGAGTGGACATCACTGGGTGCGGGTCGACCGCCAGCTGGCCAGCAGTCGGGCCTGGAGCGCGAACATCTCCCGCTCCTCCTCCGGCTCGGCGTGGTCGTAGCCGAGCAGGTGCAGCACCCCGTGCACGGTGAGCAGGTGCAGCTCGTCGGCCGGCGCGTGCCCGGCGGTCGCCGCCTGCTTGGCCGCGACCTCCGGGCACAGCACGATGTCGCCGAGCAGGGCGGGCTCGCCGCCGGCCGGCGCGGACTCACCCGGGCCGTGGTCGACGCTGCCCTCGTCCATGGGGAAGGCGAGCACGTCGGTCGGGCCTTCGCCACCCATCCAGCGGTGGTTCAGCTCGGTCATGTAGTCGATGTCGACCAACAGCACGGACAACTCGGCGAGGGGGTTGACCCCCATCTCGTCGAGGGCGTGCCGGGCGACGGCGAGCACGGCGTCAGTGTCGACGTCGACACCGGACTCGTTGGCGATCTCGATGGACAACTGCTTTCCTCTGCTTTAGCGGCGACGGCCGGCCCGGCCGCCCTGGGCGGGTCGCCCGGGCACGGCGTGGACGCCCTGCGCCTGCTGGTTCTCCCGCTCGGCGTCCCAGCGGGCGTACGCGTCGACGATCTCCCCGACCAGACGGTGGCGGACCACGTCGGTGCTGGACAACTGGGCGAAGTGCACGTCGTCGACGTTTCCCAGGATCTCCCGGACGACCCGCAGGCCGCTGCTCGTCCCGCCGGGAAGGTCCACCTGGGTGACGTCACCGGTCACGACGATCTTGGAGTTGAAGCCGAGTCGGGTGAGGAACATCTTCATCTGCTCGGGCGTCGTGTTCTGCGCCTCGTCCAGGATGATGAACGCGTCACTCAGCGTCCGGCCCCGCATGTATGCCAGAGGCGCGACCTCGATCGTGCCCGCGGCCATCAGCTTGGGGATCGTCTCCGGGTCGAGCATCTCGTGCAGCGCGTCGTAGAGCGGACGCAGGTACGGGTCGATCTTCTCGTTGAGCGTGCCGGGCAGGAAGCCCAGTCGCTCACCCGCCTCCACCGCCGGCCGGGTCAGGATGATCCGGTTGACCTGCTTGGCCTGCAACGCCTGGACGGCTTTCGCCATCGCCAGGTAGGTCTTGCCGGTGCCGGCCGGGCCGATGCCGAAGACGATGGTGTTCGAGTCGATCGCGTCGACGTAGCGCTTCTGACCGAGCGTCTTGGGGCGGATGGTGCGCCCGCGACGGGAGAGGATGTTGAGCGTCAGAACCTCGGCGGGCCGCTCGGCGGTGCCCTGCTCGAGCATGCCGACGGTACGCCGGACGGCGTCAGTGGTCAGGGTCTCGCCTTTCTCGATGAGTTCGAGCAGCTCACTGAAGACGCGCTCGGCGAGGGCGTTGTCCGCGGGCTCACCGGTGATGGTGATCTCATTGCCGCGAACGTGCACGTCACTGGCGACCGAGCGTTCGACGAGTCGGAGGATCTCGTCGCCTGCGCCGAGCAGATTGACCATGATCTTCGAGTCGGGCACGGTGATCCTGGTCTGCACCCGGGGCGGGCCGGGAGGTGGGGTGCCGGTCATAGGTCGGGCCCGTAGGGCCCTGCGCCACCTGCTCTCGATCTCGGCGCCGGCCTGCTGGCCTGGCGTGCGGACGTTACACCCATCGTATCCGTTCAACGCGGGCCGCATCGCGCCCATTTCCGCTGGCCGCGATCAACTGCCGGCCCGGAAGTCGTACCCCTCGAAGGTCTCCTGGTGGCGGGTGAACCGGTACGTCGCCCAGTGCATCCGGACCACCGCCCCGGCCTCGTCCCGGGTCAGCCGCAGCAGCTCACCGGCCTCCCGACCGGAGGCGGTGCGGAACACGTCCGGCTGGTCCGGCAGGGGCGTGAAGATCGCCGGCGGGCGTCCGGCGGCGTCACCGGCCCCGCTCGCCCGCAGGGCACCGTCGCGCCAGGAGAACACGTACTCGAAACCCTCCCCCCACCAGCGACCAAGCGCGCCCCGCAGGGCCGCCGGGGCGGGTGCCCCCGGTCGCCATGGCTCGATCTCGGCCGGGTCGTGCTCGACCGCCGCGGCGAGCAGCCGGTGCGGCAGGTCGAACAGTTCGGCCGCCGTGCCGGACGAGCCGAGCACCGCGGCACCCATCGCGCCGGCCGTGCCGTCGCCGCCCCGCCGGCCGTACACCCCAGCGAGGAAACCGGGCATGGCCCCGTCGTGCCCCACGTGCATCACCCGCTCCCCCTGCGGGACGAGGATCAGGCCGAGCCCGAAGCCCGCGCCCCAGAGCGTCTCGTCGGTGGTGGTCAGCGGCCAGCGCATCTCGTCCAGGGTGGTGGGGGCGAGCACCGTGCCGGTCGGGTCCAGTGCCGCCGGGTCGGCCAGGAACGCGGCCCAGCGCGCCATGTCGGTCGCGGTGCTCCAGAGCTGGGCGGCCGGGCCGACCGCGCCGAAGTCGGTCGGCGGCTCCGGGTGCGCCTCGTCGGAGTACGCGTCGACCAGGAAGCCGGTGGCCGCCGTCGGCCGAGGGGTCACCGTGGTGTCGGTCAGCCCCAGCGGCGTGAGGATCCGCTCGGTGAGCGCCTGCGCCCAGCTCTCGCCGCGCAGCCGGGCGACCAGTTGACCGAGCACGGCCAGGCCCAGGTTGGAGTAGTGGAACCGCCGTCCGGTCGGCAGCACCCGCTCGGCCCGGTCCAGCTCTGCCACCAACTGGTCGGCGTCCGGTGCGCGCAGGCTGTCCCAGACGTCGCCGAACGGCTCGCGTTGCAGACCGGCGGTGTGCGACAGCAGCCGGCGCACGGTCAGCTCGCCATGTGCGGGAAGGTCCAGGTGCCGGCCCACCGGGTCGTCCAGGTCCAGCAGCCCGTCGTCGCGGCACTGGAGGGTGAGGGCCGCGGTGAAGGTCTTGGTGACCGAGCCGATCCGGAACTGGGTGTCCGACCCCAGCGGGCTGTCGGTGCCGGTCTCGCCGACGGTGCAGCTCCAGAGCGGGCGGTCGGCCCGGTGCAGCGCCGCCGACACCGCCGGCACCCGGGCGTCGGCCTGCACCCGCCGGACCAACCGACCCAGGCGCTCATCCACCCGGCCGTCCGGCGCCGGTCCTGCGCTCACGTCAGGTCCCGGGCGAGCATCGGGCCGAGCGGCGCGCCACCGAGCAGATGTGCGTGCACGTGGAACACCTCCTGACCGCCGTACGCGCCGGTGTTGAACATCAACCGGAAGCCGTCGCCGAGCAGGCCCTCGTCCTCCGCCACCGCGGCGGACGTCGCCAGCACATCGGCGGCCAGCGCAGGGTCACCCTGGGCGAGCGTGGCGACGTCGGCGTAGTGCTCCTTCGGAATGACCAGGACGTGCACCGGCGCCTTCGGGTCGATGTCGCGGAAGGCGAGCGTGGTGTCGGTCTCCCGGACCACGGTGGCCGGGATCTCCCCGGCGACGATGCGGCAGAACAGGCAGTCGGATCCCATCGGGGCAGTGTAAGGACTAACGGGCCGGGGGCGCCCCGGCGCAGCATGCGCCGCCGGCCTGTTCGCAGGAGAGACCGGCTGAGGCAGGATGGCCGGCATGACGGATCGGGCGGTACTCGTGACGGGGGCCTCGCGCGGCATCGGCCGTGCGGTGGCGACGGCGTTCGCGGTCGGTGGCGACCGGGTGGCGATCCACCACCGCGACTCGGCCGACGCGGCCGAACAGCTGCGCGCGCAGTTGCCCGGCACCGGGCACGTGGTGGTCCGCGCGGACCTCACCGACCCGGACGCCGTCCGGGTCATGGTCGACGGGGCCGCCGAGCTGCTCGGCGGGTTGGACGTGCTGGTCAACAACGCCGGGACGTACGGCGACCGGGACGAGCCGCACCCGATCTTCGGCACCTCCTACGAGCAGTGGCAGCAGCGCTGGCGGCGGGTGGTGGAAACCAACCTCACCGGAGCCGGCAACGTCACCTGGTGCGCCGCCCAGCACATGCGCGAACGCGGTGGGCGGATCGTCAACGTCTCGTCCCGTGGCGCGTTCCGGGGCGAGCCGGACCAGCCCGCGTACGGCGCCAGCAAGGCGGGTCTGAACGCGCTGGGTCAGTCGCTCGCCGTGGCGCTCGCGCCGTACGGCATCACTGTCGCCACCGTCGCGCCGGGTTTCGTGGCGACCGACATGACCACCGAGCACCTGCGCGGCGAGCACGGTGCGGCGATCCGGGCGCAGAGCCCGTTCGACCGGGTGGCCGAGCCGGAGGAGATCGCGGCCGCGGTGCACTGGCTGGCCTCGCCGCAGGCCGAGTGGGCCTCCGGCACGATCGTCGACCTCAACGGCGCCTCCTACCTGCGCAGCTGACGGCGGAACAGCTGCCCACATCACCCGGCCAGGGGGTGGTTCGCGGCACGAGGGCGGGTAAGTCTCTGCGACATGGCCGACTCCGCGCTGCTGGATCTCACCGCCGACTACCAGGTGGCCGATGGCCACGACGACGACCCCGTCCTGCTCCGACCCGACGGGACGCCCGTCGAGACCTGGCGGGAGGACTACCCGTACGACGAACGGATGGACCGCGACGAGTATGACCGCGACAAGCGGCTGCTCCAGATCGAGCTGCTCAAGCTCCAGGACTGGATCAAGGAGTCCGGCGAGCGTCTGGTGATCGTCTTCGAGGGTCGGGACGCGGCCGGCAAGGGCGGCACCATCAAACGTTTCATGGAACACCTCAACCCGCGTGGGGCGTCGGTGGTGGCGCTCGCCAAGCCGGACGAGCGGGAGGCCGGCCAGTGGTACTTCCAGCGGTGGATGGCGCACCTGCCGGCGGCCGGTGAGATCGTGCTGTTCGACCGTTCCTGGTACAACAGGGCCGGCGTCGAGCGGGTGATGGGCTTCTGCTCCCGCAAGGAATACCTGGAGTTCCTGCGTCAGGCCCCGGAGCTGGAGCGGATGCTGGTGCGCTCGGGCATCCGGCTGGTCAAGTTCTGGTTCTCCGTCTCGCAGAACGAGCAGCGCACCCGGTTCGCGATCCGCCAGGTCGACCCGGTCCGGCAGTGGAAGCTGTCCCCGATGGACATCGCGTCGCTGGACCGGTGGGACGAGTACACGGAGGCCAAGGAGGCGATGTTCTTCTGGACCGACACCGCCGACGCGCCGTGGACGGTGGTGAAGAGCAACGACAAGAAGCGGGCCCGGCTGGAGGCGATGCGTCACGTGCTGCACCGCTTCGACTACGCGGGCAAGGACCCCGAGGTGGTCGGCACGCCCGACCCACAGATCATCGGGCCGGCCGGGCTGGACCTGACGCCGGAGGAAGAGGTGGTGCCGGTGTTCCCCCGCCCGTAAACGAGCCAGCAGCCGACGGGCTACCAGCGGCCGAGGCGGGTGGCGAGCACGCTGAGCGCCGCCACTCCGGCGGTCGAGGTACGCAGCACCGCCGGCCCGAGCCGCACCGGCCGGCCGCCGGCCTCACGGAACGCGGTCAGCTCGGCCGGGGCGATGCCACCCTCGGGGCCGACCACCAGGACGATCTCACCGGTGGCCGGCAGGTCGGCGGTGGTGAGCCGCTCGTCGGCCTCCTCGTGCAGCACGAACCCGGCGGCGGCACCGGCGATCCGGCGGGCCACAGTGGCTGTCGACTCGTCCGGCGCGCCGGCCACCACCGGCAGCCACGGCCGGCGGGCCTGCTTGGCCGCCTCCCGGGCGGTCGCCACCCACTTCTCCCGGGCCCGTACGCCCCGGTCACCGCGCCACTGGGCCACCGAGCGCGACGCCGCCCAGGGCACGATCTCGTCGACGCCGACCTCGGTCATCGCCTGCACGGCCAACTCGCCCCGGTCGCCCTTCGCGATGCCCTGCACGGTGACGATCCGGGGTACGGGCGCGTCCGCGTACCCCCGGGAGGTGATGGTGACCTCCAGGGTGCCCCGGCCGACGGCGGTGACCACGGCGGCAGCCGTGCCACCCCGGCCGTCGGCGAGCAGCAGCTCCTCGCCGACGCGCAGCCGCTGCACTGTGGCGGCGTGGTGCCCCTCGGGGCCGTCCAGGGTCAGCGCGTCGCCGGTGGGCAGCGCCTCGACCAGGAACAGCGGCGCGGACACCTCAGGCGTGCCCGTTGAACGCGTCGCGCATCCGGGAGAAGAAGCCGCCCTGCTTGGACAACTCGGCGACCTCCTCACCGCGGGTCTTGGCGAAGTCGCGCAGCATCTTTTCCTGGTCGGGGTCGAGCTTGGTCGGCGTCCGCACGTCCAGGTGCACGTAGAGGTCGCCTCGGCCGGTGCCGCGCAGGTGGGGTACGCCCCGGGCGCGCAGCCGCAGCGTGCTGGCCGGCTGGGTGCCGGCCTTGACGTCGACCGTCTCCTCGCTGTCCAGGGTCTTGATGGTGAGCCGGGTGCCCAGTGCCGCCGCGGTCATCGGCACGGTGACCCGGCAGTGCAGGTCGTCGCCCTTGCGGGAGTAGACGTCGTGCGGCCGCTCGTGGATCTCCACGTAGAGGTCGCCGGCGGTGCCGCCACCCGGGCCGACCTCACCCTGCTGGGCGAGCCGGATCCGCATGCCGTCCTCGACGCCGGCCGGGATCTTGACGGTCAGCGAGCGGCGGGTGCGCACCCGGCCGTCGCCGGCGCAGGTGGGGCAGGGGTGCGGGATGGTCGTGCCGTAGCCCTGGCACACGGTGCACGGCCGGGCGGAGACCACCTGGCCGAGGAAGGTGCGCTGCACCGACTGCACCTCGCCGCGCCCGGCACACGCCTCGCAGGTCGCCAGGTGGGTGCCGGCCGCCGTGCCGGCGCCGGAGCAGGTGGTGCACAGCACTGCGGTGTCGACGGTGATCGGGGCCTCGACGCCGAACGCCGTCTCGTGCAGGTCCAGTTCGAGGCGCAGGATCGCGTCGGCGCCCGGCCGGGTACGCGGACGCGGACCACGGGCGCCGCCCGCGGCACCGCCGAAGAACGCGTCCATGATGTCCTGGAAACCGACGAACGGGCCGGCACCACCAGGACCTCCGGGGCCTCCGGCACCGCCGCCGCCCGGGGCGAGCGGGTCGCCACCCAGGTCGACGATCTGCCGCTTCCGGTCGTCCGAGAGGACCTCGTACGCGGCGTTGATGTCCTTGAACTTCTCCTGAGCCTCCGGGTCCGGATTGACGTCCGGGTGGAACTGGCGCGCCAGCTTGCGGTAGGCGCGCTTGATCTCGTCATCGGAGGCTTCCCGGCTCACACCGAGAATGCCGTAGTAGTCCCTGGCCACTGCGTTCCGTGTCCTCATGTTCGTCTCGCGTTGTGCCGGTCGGCGGCCGCAGCCGGCCGCATCGGCCCTGACCAATCAGTTCTGGGCCAGCAACTCGCCCACGTAGCGTGCCACGGCGCGAACCGTGGCGATGTTGCCGGGGTAGTCCATCCGCGTGGGCCCCAGCACCCCCAGGCCGCCGACGATCGTGGCGCCCGGGCCGTAGCCGGTGCTGACCACGGAGGCGGCCCGCAGGTTGTCGAACTCGTTCTCGTCGCCGATCAGCACCCGGGTCGTGCTGGGCTCGGTCTCGCCGATGAGCTTGAGCAGGACGACCTCCTCCTCCAGCGCCTCGAGGATCGGTCGCAGGGAACCCTGGAAGTCGAGCAGGCCACCCCGGGTGAGGTTGGCGGTGCCGGCCAGGGCGATGCGTTCCTCGTGCCGCTCGACCAGGGTCTCCAGCAGCACAGTGGCGAGCGTGGTCATGGCCGGACGCAGCTTGGGCGACGACTCCTCGACCAGCGCCTGCACCAGCGGCGGCGTGTCGGACAGCCGGGCGCCGGCGAGCTTCTCGTTGACCAGTCGGCGCAGGTCGGTGACGTCGTCGGCGGGCACCGGACCGGGCAGCTCCACCAGACGTTGCTCCACCCGCCCGGTGTCCGCGATCATGACGACCATCAGTCGGGTGGTGGAGATCGGCACCAGCTCCAGGTGACGCACCGAGGAGCGGGCCAGGCTCGGGTACTGCACGACGGCGACCTGCCGGGTGAGCTGGGCGAGCAGGCGCACGGTGCGGTGCACCACGTCGTCGAGGTCGACCGCGCCGACCAGGAAGCGCTCGATGGCCCGGCGTTCGGCTGGGCTGAGCGGCTTGACCCGGGACAACCTGTCGACGAAGAGTCGGTAGCCGCGGTCGGTGGGCACCCGGCCGGCACTGGTGTGCGGCTGCCGGATGTAGCCCTCCTCCTCCAGCACGGCCATGTCGTTGCGGACCGTGGCCGGGGAGACCCCGAGCTGGTGCCGCTCGACCAGCGCCTTGCTGCCGACCGGCTCCTGGGTGGAGACGTAGTCTTCGACGATGGCGCGGAGCACGGCGAGTTTCCGGTCGTCGAGACCCATCCTCCGCACCTCCTGTCGCACGTCGGCCGCCGGCGTCCTCGGCCGGCCGGGCCGTCCTGGCACTCGACTGTAACGAGTGCCAGTCTACGTCGGCGTGCCCGCCAGCGCGATGATCAACGGCTGTCCGTCGGTGCGGTCCGCGCCACCCCGCCGGGCCGATCGACCCTCACGACCGGGCGGTGTCGCGCTGGTGCCGCGTTGCCACGTGCCCCTACGGTGGCATCCATGACTGAACCTCCTCGCCCTCCCGGCGCGGGTGACCCCGGTAACTACCCGCCGGAGCCGCCCACCGCACCACTGTCCGGGGCACCCGGCCCGGGCGGCTATCCCCCGCCCGGTGGCTATCCCCCGCCCACCGGTGACCAACCGCCGTCAGGCGGCTACCCTCCGGCGGGTGGCTATCCCCCGCCCGGCGGCTATCCCCCGCCCGGTGGCGGCTACCCGACCGGCGGCGCCTACGGCGGCCCTGGCGGCTTCGCCAACAACGAGGACAAGACCTGGGCGCTGATCGCCCACTTCGGCGGCGCCGTCGGCATGATCGTCAGCGGCGGTGTGCTCGGCTGGATCGCCCCGCTGGTGGCGATGCTGGCACGTGGCAGCCAGTCCCCGACGGTGCGGGCGCACGCCGTGGCGGCGCTCAACTTCCAGCTCATCTGGTCGATCGTCGGCCTGGTCGGCTGGGTGTTGACCTGCATCCTGATCGGCTTCATCGGGGTCGGCGCAGCCGTCATCCTCGGTCTCGTGTTCGGCATCATCGCCGGAATCAAGGCCAACGAGGGGCAGCTCTACCGCTACCCGCTCTCCGCGAACTTCATCAAGTGATGCCGGGTCGGCCGCTCCCCCGGCCGGCCCGCACCACCGAAACGGCCCGCCCACTCAGGGCAGCAGGTCACGCACGACCGCGTCGGCGAGCAGCCGCCCGCGCAGGGTGAGCACCGCCCGGCCGGCCGCGTACTCGTCGGCGGCCAGCAGGCCGTCGGCCAGGGCCCGCTCGGCGCCCGCCCGGCCGGTGGCGTCGAGCACCGCCAACGGGAGGCCGCTGGCGAGGCGCAGCCGGAGCATCACGTCCTCCATGTGCGCCTCGTCGCCGGTGAGCACCTCCCGGGCCAGGCCGGGTGACGCGCCCGCCGCCAACCTCTGGGCGTACGCCGTGGGGTGTTTGACGTTCCACCAGCGCACCCCGCCGACGTGGCTGTGCGCCCCCGGCCCCAGCCCCCACCAGTCCGCGCCGGTCCAGTAGAGCAGGTTGTGCCGGCAGCGGGCGTCGTCGGTGCGCGCCCAGTTGGAGACCTCGTACCAGGAGAGCCCGGCGGCGTCGAGCGCGGCCTCCGCGGCCAGGTAGCGGTCCGCGGCCACGTCGTCACTGGGGTACGCCAGTTCGCCGCGCCGCATCCGGGCGGCGAGCCGGGTGCCGTCCTCGACGATCAGGGCGTACGCGCTGACGTGGTCCACCCCGGCGGCGACGACCTGCTCCAGCGAGGCGGCGAAGTCCTCGGTGCGCTCCCCCGGGGTGCCGTAGATCAGGTCCAGGTTGACGTGCTCGAACCCGGCGTCGCGTGCCTCCAGGGCGGCGGCGGTGGCCCGGCCGGCGCTGTGTTTGCGGTCCAGGATCGCCAGCACTCCCGGGGAGGCGGACTGCATCCCCAGCGAGATCCGGGTGTAGCCGGCGGCCCGCAGCAGCTTCAACGATTCCGGGGTGACCGATTCGGGGTTGGCCTCGGTGGTCACCTCGGCGTCGGCGGCCAGCCCCCAGGTGCGGTCGATGCCGTCGAGGATGCGGGCCAGGTCGTCGGCGGGGAGCAGGGTGGGCGTTCCACCGCCCACGAAGACGGTGTCGACCCGGGGCGGCGGGCTGTCGCCCAGCACCCGGGCGGCGAGCGCCAGCTCGGCCAGGACGGTGTCGGCGTACCCCTCGCGGCTCGCACCGCCGCCCAACTCGGACGCCGTGTAGGTGTTGAAGTCGCAGTAGCCGCAGCGGCTGGCGCAGAACGGCACGTGGACGTACACGCCGAAGCCGCGCGCGCCGACCGCCGTGGTGGCGGTGGCGGGCAGCGATCCGTCGACGGGGACGGTCTCACCATCTGGAAGGACGCCGGGCATGGCCACTAGTGTGCCCGGCATGACCTCTCCCGACGTCCTCGTGCGGGTCGCCACGGCCCGCGGGGTGACCACCCTCACCCTGGACAGCCCGCACAACCGCAACGCGCTCTCCACCGGCCTCATGACCCAGCTGCTGGCGGGGTTGGGCGACGCGGTCGCCGACGAGACGGTTCGAGCGATAGTGCTCGACCACACCGGCCCGGTCTTCTGCTCGGGCGCCGACCTGAAGGAGACGGCCGCGGCGTACGCCAGCGGCACGGTGCCCGCCACGATGCTGGGTGACGTGCTCGCGGCGATCTGGGACTGCCCGAAGCCGGTGCTGGCCCGGGTGGGCGGCCCGGCGCGGGCCGGCGGGCTGGGCCTGATCGCCGCCGCCGACCTGGCGGTCTGCGCCGACGAGGCGACGTTCGCGTTCACCGAGGTGCGGATCGGGGTGATCCCGGCGGTGATCTCGGCGACCGTGCTGCCCCGGCTGAACCCGCGCGCCGCCGCCGAGCTCTACCTGACCGGGGACACCTTCGACGGTCGACGGGCCGCCGAGATCGGCCTGGTCACGGCCTCGGTCCCGGCGGACGGGCTGGACGACGCGGTGCGGCGCTACTGCGACTCGCTGGTGCGCGGAGCGCCGGGCGCCCTGGCCGGGGCGAAGGAGCTGCTGCGCCGGCCGGGCACCGCCGAGCTGCGCGGTGATCTGGCCCGGCTGTCGGCCCTCTCGACCGGCTACTTCCTCTCCGACGAGGGGCGCGAGGGGATCATGGCCTTCCGGGAGAAGCGACCGGCGGCCTGGGTGCCCGCTCCGGACGGTGGTGCCGGTGATCATGTTGGCTAGGGCCGGGGCCGCTGGGGACGCCGCCTGCTTGATGTGGCGTCCCCGGGCCATTCGGTCCGGTCACCAGGCGGTCGCGCCGCCGTCGACCGGGTAGTTCGCCCCGGTGATGTACGACGCCCGGTCGGAGGCCAGGAACACCACCAGTTCGGCGACCTCCTCCGGTTGAGCGAACCGCTTGAGGAGCGTCTTGCCGGTGATGGCGTCCCGAGCCGCCTGGTTGTCACCCAGGTCGCGCTCACTTGCGGGGCTGACGATCGGCCCTGGGCTGACCGCCACCGCGCGGATTCCGTGCGGCGCGCCTTCGAGCGCGAGTTGTCGGGTCAGGCCGATGACGCCGGCGTTGGCGGCGGTGTGGCCGACCATCGGGGGGACGTGACCGGCGATCATGCCGGCCATGGAGGCGGCGTTGATGATGACGCCACCACCGCGCCGGACCAGGTGTGGCCAGGCGAACTTCGACACGAAGTACGGAATGTCGAGTTCGCCGGTGATGGTGTACCGCCAGGCCTCGACGGAGAAGTCCGGCATCGGGCCGAAGCGGAGCGCCGCCGCGTTGTTGTAGACCACGTCGAGCCCGCCGTAGGTCGCGGCGGCGTCCTCGACGAATTTCCGCACCTGCTCCGGGTCGGTGAGGTCGACCGGCGCGATGCCGGTCATCTCGCCGCCGGCGCTCCGAACGAGTTCGACCGTCTCGTCGTTTCCGGCGACCTGGATGTCGGCCCCGACGACCTTTGCGCCCTCCCGCGCGAAGATCTGCGCGGCGACGCGCCCCAGGCCGCCGCCGGTGCCGGTGACGAGCACGATCTTGCCGTCGAGCGTTCCCATGGAACTCCTCCTTGCTCCGTGGCTATCCCCGGCCACCTGCGTGAACGACCGGGCGAGCCAGCAATTGACATGTCAATCGGGAGTAAGCGCCTCGACCTTCCGACCATTCCGGGCACCGTCGGGGCGGTGACACGCACGACAGGTCAGACTGGCGGCACACACGCGGTGCCCACGATCCGCCAGCGGGCCCTGGCGCCGGATGGCTCGATTCTCGCCGGAGCAGGGTGGACCACAGGGCCATACGGGCAGGTGAGAGCGCGGCCGGAGCGGGAATGCCGCGATCGGAACGGGTCGGCAGAGCCGGCCTGGAACCGTGCGGACGACCCGGAGGGGCCCGTGAGGGACGTACGCTTGTCAGACTGTCGATCTGGGGGTGTGGGTGCGAACTCGGGCAACCGTGGCGGGTGGAGTGGTGCTCATCCTCGTCGCCGTGATCGCGATCTGGCTCGTCGTACGGCAGGTCGGTGACCGCCTCCAGTTGCCGCTGGCGGCCCGGAAGTGCACCGTGCAGGCCGACGGTCGGGTCGCGCTCGACGCCGACCAGATGGCCAATGCGGCGACCATCGCAGCCATCGGGGCACAGCGCGGGATGTCCGAGCGGGCCGTGGTGGTCGCGCTGGCCACCGCGTACCAGGAGTCCGGGCTGCGCAACCTCGCCGACGGCGACCGGGACTCGGTCGGCCTGTTCCAGCAGCGGCCGAGCCAGGGCTGGGGCACCCCGGCCCAGATCCGGGACCCGCGCTACGCGGCCAACCGGTTCTACGCGGCGCTCAAGAAGGTGCGCGGCTGGGAGAAGATGCGCGTCACCGACGCCGCCCAGCGGGTGCAGCGCTCGGCCTTCCCGGAGGCCTACCAGAAGTGGGCCGACGACTCCGAGGTGCTCAGCCGAGCGCTGATGGGCGACGCGACCGGCGCGGTCGCCTGCACCGTCGGGCGTACCCCGGCGATGCACGGCGCGGCGGCGGCCACGCAGCTGACCCGCAACCTGGTGCTGGACTGGGGCCTGAAGGGCACCGACCCGACCGACCCCACCGGGTTGGCGGTGACGCCGGACGACCAGCGCGACGGCTGGCGGTACGCGCACTGGCTGGTTTCCCACGCCCAGGACCACGGCGTGAAGCGCGTCCGTTTCGGCGACCTGGAGTGGACCGCCCGGGCCGGCACCTGGGGCCGGGCGGACGGCGAGCAGAGCCCCGCCGGTCAGGTGGTGGCCGAGGTGTTCAACGAGGGTTGACCGACCCGGATCTCTTAACCGGCAGTCACCGCACAATCGGACAAGTCTCCGCAAATACCTCCATTGATCACGGTCAAATCACTCTCCGCAGTCCTCTCGCTGCACGGGGTCCCCCTGTGGCCCACCAGCCCCACACGCCCTCCCCGGGGCCAGATCCGTCGCGTTACGATCGGCGGCCTGTGCCAGAAAAGGTTTCACCTCATGGGGAGGGGTACGACGCGGTGTTCGATTACGGCGACCGGACCGGTTACGAACCGATCAGCGACACTGACCGCAAGGAGTTCCACGAGCAGGGTTTCCTCCTGCTGCGCAACGTCCTGACGGAGGACCACCGGGCGGCGCTGGAGGCGGCGGTCGACCGCGTCTACGCGGAGGAGCAGGCGAAGGGCACCACCAAGAAGGACGGCACCCTGCACCTGCTGGGCTTCCTGGAGCGCGACGAGCTCTTCGGCGAGCTGCTGACCCACCCGATCGCCTTCCCGTACATGTGGGGGCTGGCCGGCTGGAACATCTACACGCACCACAACCACCTGGACGTCACCCCGCCGGCCGCCGAGCCGGAGAAGCCGTACTGGGGTTGGCACCAGGACGGGTACCGGCAGAACTCCGACCCGGAGACGATGGACCCGAACCTGCCCCGGCCGATGTTCTCGCTGAAGGTCGCGTACGTGCTGTCGGACCTCTCCGAGACCGGCCGCGGCGCCACCAAGGTCATCCCGGGCAGCCACCTGAAGAACTCGCTGCCCCGGCCGGCGGACCTCACCGTGCAGAACCCCGACCCGGAGGGCACGGTGGAGATCACCGCCAACCCGGGCGACGCCTTCATCTTCGACCGTCGGCAGTGGCACTCGCGGTCGACGAACCTGTCGACCGTCACCCGCAAGATGCTCTTCGTCGGCTACACCTACCGGTGGATCCGTCCGCTGGACGAGCTGCACCCCGACGTGAACGGCGAGTGGTACCGCAACCGCACCCCCGTGCAGCGCCAGCTGATCGGTGAGGGCACCCACACCGCCAACTACTGGGGCATCAACTGGGACGGGTACGTCGACGACGAGATCCCGCTGCGCAAGGAGCTCAAGGAACGCGGTCTGCTCGACCGCAACATCCCCTGGCTCCGCTGACCCACCGCTCGCAGAACGGCCCCCTGCCATCGCCCAGCGGTGGCAGAGGGGCCGTTTTTCGTGTCTGCGGACACGACCGCTCGGGCCGGCCCCGTTCCCGACCACCGCAGGCCGCACTGTCGGTAGCGTGACGGGTGCGCAGGTCGGGGCGCGGTGCCCCCACCCCAGGGCGCGGGGTGGCACAGGAGGCAGTCGCAGTGACGTCCGCTCCGCTTCCCCGGATCCTCCGCCGCCGGGGCGAGCCGGAATACCCAACCTTCCTGGAGCTCTTCTTCGACCTGGTCTACATCTTCATGTTCTCCCGGCTCGCCGCCAGCCTGGCCGCCGACCTCACCATCCGGGGTGCGCTGCAGACCGCCGTACTCCTGCTGGCCGCCTGGTGGGTCTGGGTGCTGACCGCGTGGCTCACCGACCTGTTCAACCCCCGACTGCCGATCATCCAGGCGACCGTCCTGCTGGTCATGCTCGGCACCCTGCTGATGGCGATCGCCACCCCGTACGCCTTCGGCCGGTACGGGTGGCTCTTCGTCGCGGCGTACTTCGGCATCCACCTGGTCCGTGACGCCGTCCTGATCCCCGGCACCCGGGTGAACCGCCCGATCCAGGCCAGGAGCATCCGGGTCTTCTTCTGGTTCGGCGTCACAGTGGCGCCGTGGGTGGCCGGAGTGTTCGTGGACGAGACGGCTCGGCTGGCGCTCTGGTCGCTCGCGGTGGCGGTCGACCTCGGTTCGGCCCGGTTCGGCTGGCCGACGCCGAGGCTGGGGCGCACCGAACTCGCCAGCCAGATCTTCACCGGGGTGCATCTCTCCGAACGGCACCGGGCGATCTTCATCGTTGCGCTCGGTGAGTTGATCCTGAGCACCGGCATGGGACTGGCCGGCAGCGGGTTCACGACCGGCCAGGTGGCCACCAGCGCGGTCGCGTTCGTCAGCGCGGTGCTCCTGTTCCAGCTCTACTTCCAGCGGGTCCAGCGGATCCTGGCCCCACCGAGCGTCGCGACGGTGGAACGGGTGCGCCCCGGCACCTCCACCTCGTACAGCCATCTGGTGATGGTGGCCGGGGTGGTGGTGGTCTCGGCCAGCACCCTGACAGTCATTGATCAGCCGTCCGGTCGCGCCCCGGTCGAGCTGATGGCCGCCATCCTCGGCGGACCGGCCCTTTTCCTGCTCGGCAGCGTCCTGTTCGATGCCGTGGTGACCGGCCGGATGCTCTGGTCCCGGGTGCTGGCGATCGTGGTGCTGGGCGCCCTGATGGCACCCGCCACGTTCCTGCTCCCGCCCCTGGCCGCCCTGGTGCTGGCAAACCTGGTCCTGCTGCTCACCCTGGTCGGGGAAGGGCTGGCCGCGCGTGACCGCCGCCGGGCCTTGGCCGCCGCGCCGTCACTCTGAGCGGTCGCCCGGCCTTGGCCGCCCGTGCCGAGTCACCGCAGCATCGGCGGTGCCGGCGTACGTGCGTGTAGTCGGGTGCTCACCAGGTTCGCCACGGCGATCAGGAGCAGCACCGCCATGGCGAGCAGCGCGACCAGGACCGGCGGCAGCAGGGGCGCGGTTGGCGCCACGCACGCCAGCAGCACCAGCCCGGCCAGCCGGGACCGCGAGATCCGCCCGAACACGGTGAAGTCGAGGACTCCCCGGCCGACCAGGTACAACGCGGGGCCGCCGAGGATCACCGCAGCCCACGAGGGCGGGGTCTCGCCCAACGGGCGGCCCACCACTAGGTGACTGGTGACCGCCGCGCCGACGATTCCGGCCACCATGACCAGATGGGTGGCCGCCGCGGACTGGGTGAGCAGCGCCGGGTTGGTCGACCGGGTGATCGCGTCGGTCAGCAGCTCACCGGCGCGGTAGGTGTAGATCCGCCACATCAACACGACGGTGGTGAACACCACGAGCAGTGCCCACCCTCGCACCAGCGTGTACTCGCTCATGCTGAAGGTCGTTCCGGTCACGAAGATCGAGACACCGAGCGCGACGATGACGAACTGCCGGTACCGCTCAGCCACCCGCGCGCCGACCAGCCGCCAGTCGCGCGGTCGTGAGCGGCCAATCCGCGGCACCGGCCAGCCGAACACGGCTGCGCCGTACTCGACGACGACCGCGAGCGCCCAGATCGCCAACTGTCCCGAACCGCCGACGAGCGCCCCACCGATCCAGCCGACGCCGGCGATGGCCTCCCAGACCTGGATCCGGATGCTGCGACGCGGCGGTTTCCTGATCGAGACGACCAGGACGTAGTACGCCGAGGCGCTGAGGTGGATGACCACGTACGTGATCGCGAAGGGCAGCGCGTGATCGTCGTACGCGTCGGGCGCGAGCGCAGCCAACAGCAGGCTGGCCGCCGCCACCCAGATGAACTGCCCCTGCCCGGACGGGCGGGTCAGGTCGACGCTGTCCGCCGCCCAGACGGTCAGCGCCCAGATCATCGCGAACCCGAGCAGCAGCACCAACGTCCTGGCGAGGCCGGTCCAGCTGAGGTTCTCGGACAGGACGGTCGCCAGGGTGACCAGCGCAAAGACGTAGACGAGGTCGAAGAAGAGTTCCAGGAACGCCGGACGCTCCAGACCCGGATCAGGTGGTGACGCCGCAGCAGCACCGCCGTCCGTCGCCATCGACATCGCGCTCCACCCGGTCCCCCGCCGCATGCCCTCGATGGGGACAATACGGGCAACCGTCCGCCGTCGGTTCCTGTTGACCGTCTATCCCGACCTGGACGGGAGGGCCGCGTGTCGTCGCGGCTCGCGGTCAGCCGCGGGAGGCGAGGCGGCGGCGTGCCTTCTCCCGGATCGGTTCCGGCAGGCCCTCCGCCTCCAGCAGCCGGGGCAGCAGCTCCGGCTCAAGGCTGGTCGCCCGGAACACCTCGCCGATGGTCACGCCGTGCGCGGGCCGCTCCACCACCTCGACCGGGTCACCCGGGCCGACCTCGCCCTCCCGCAGCACGCGCAGATACGCGCCGGGCAACGCCCGGGCGGTGAAGCGTTTGATCAGATCCGGTACGCCCCAGAACCCGGCGAAGGTGGTGCAGGGCGTACGCGGCTTGGTGACCTGGAGCAGGGCGGAACCGACCTGCCACTGCTCGCCGATCACCGCGCCGGTCACGTCGACCGCGTAGGTGGACAGGTTCTCACCGAAGCCACCCGGTCGTACGGCGCGGCCCAGCTCGGCCGCCCACCAGGCGGCGTCCTCCTCCGCGTAGGCGTAGACCGCCTGGTCAGGACCGCCGTGGTGGGCTCGCTCGCCGATGAAGTCACCGACCACCCCGTCCACGCGGACCTGCACCGGGCCGTCCACCGGCCGCTTGTCGATGCCGCTGCGACCGCTCGCGTCGCCGGCCCACTGCGCCTCGGTCACGATGCCGAGGTTCACCGCTGCCACCCTGCCCGTCATGACCGTCAGCCTAGGTGAATTCGCGGTGCGGGCTTGACCTTGACGCTGCGTCAACCCTCCATGCTGGCTGCCATGAGCATCCCGCCAACAACCGATCAGGTCGAGCCGCCCGTGATACACGTGCGGGGCCTGGAGAAGTCGTTCAAGCAACTGAAGGTGCTGCGCGGTGTGGACATCGACGTGGCGCGCGGCTCCATCTTCGCCCTGCTCGGCTCCAACGGGGCGGGCAAGACCACTGTGGTGAAGATCCTGTCCACGCTGCTCAAGGCCGACGGGGGGACCGCCCGGGTCAACGGCTTCGACGTCGCGGCGCAGGCTGCCGAGGTGCGCGAGTCGATCAGTCTCACCGGGCAGTTCGCGGCGGTCGACGAGGTCCTCACCGGGCGGGAGAACCTCGTCCTGGTCGCCCGGCTCAGGCACCGTCCAGCGCCGCGCACGGTCGCGGATGACCTGCTGAGGCGCTTCTCGCTGACCGAGGCGGGCACCCGGAGGGTGGCGACGTACTCCGGTGGCATGCGCCGCCGGCTGGACATCGCGATGAGCCTCATCGGGAACCCACCGGTGATCTTCCTCGACGAGCCGACAACCGGGCTGGACCCGGAGGCGCGCATCGAGGTGTGGCAGGCCGTCAAGGAACTCGCCAAGGGCGGTACGACCGTACTGCTCACCACTCAGTACCTCGAGGAGGCGGAGCACCTCGCCGACCGGCTCGCGATCCTGCACGAGGGACGGATCATCGTGAACGGCACCCTCGACGAGCTCAAGCAGCTCCTCCCACCCGCAAAAGTCGAGTACGTCGAGAAGCAGCCGAGCCTCGAGGACGTCTTCCTCACCGTCGTCGGCGCCCGCACGAGCAAGGAACAACGATGAACAGGCATTTCGTCGGCGACACCGCCGTTCTCCTGGGTCGCTCGCTGCGCCACATCGCCCGCAGCCCGGACACCATCATCACCACCGCGATCATGCCGATCGCCTTCATGCTGCTGTTCGTCTACGTCTTCGGCGGCGCGATCGAGACCGGGTCCGACTCCTACGTCAACTACCTGCTGCCCGGCATCCTGATCATCACGATCGCGTCCGGCATCTCCTACACCGCCTTCCGGCTCTTCCTCGACCTGAAGGGCGGCATCTTCGAACGGTTCCAGTCCATGCCGATCGCCCGCTCCGCCGTGCTGTGGGCGCACGTCCTGACCTCGCTGGTCGCCAACCTGATCTCGATCGTCGTCGTCGTCGGCGTCGCCCTGATCATGGGCTTCCGTACGGGGGCGGGCGTGTCGGGGTGGCTCGCGGTCGCCGGCATCCTCGTCCTGTTCACTCTGGCCCTGACCTGGATCGCCGTGATCCCCGGCCTCACCGCGAAGACGCTGGACGGCGCGAGCGCGTTCTCCTATCCGCTCATCTTCCTGCCGTTCGTCAGCTCGGCCTTCGTGCCCACCGGGTCCATGCCCGGCCCGGTACGCGCCTTCGCCGAGCACCAGCCGGTGACCTCCATCGTCAACGCGATCCGGGACCTGTTCACCCAACAGCCGGTCGGCGCCGACATCTGGATCGCCCTCGCCTGGTGCACCGGCATCCTCGTCCTCGCCTACCTGTTCGCCAATGTCACCTACCGTCGCACGATCTCCTGAACCGGTGTCGACCAGAGCTGGACGGACTGCGGGCAGGATCAGGGCATGCTGACGATCAGCCAACTCGCGGCGTACGCCGGCGTCACGGTGCGGGCGGTGCGGCACTATCACCAGATTGGGCTCCTGCCCGAGCCGGAGCGGGACGCTTCGGGCTACCGGCGGTACGGCGCAACGGCAGTCGTGTCGCTCATCAAGATCCGCACCCTCGCCGACGCCGGCGTGCCACTGTCGCAGATCAGTCGGATGCTCGAAGCCGACGCCGCAGCCTTCGCCGAAGCTATCCGGACCATCGACAACCACCTGCGCGACGAGATCCACCGGCTGGAGACCAGCCGCAGACACATCGCGCAACTCACCGCCGGGGACAGCCTGGCGCTCCCACCGGAGGTCGCCGCCTATCTCGACCGACTCCGGGGCATCGGGGCGTCCCAGCGGATGGTGGAGGCCGAACGGGACGGGTGGATCCTGGTCGCGGCGCGCTGGCCCGACCGGATCGTCGAGTGGATGCCCGGCAAGATCGCCCACCTCGATGATCCGCAGGTCGTCCGGCTCTACCGGGTGCTCTCGGAGATCTTCGACGGTGACGAGGAGGACGACCCGCGGCTGGCGGAGGCCGCCGACATCATGGCCTGCCTGGCAGAGCAGGCGTACGCCGTCAGCGAGGTCCTGCACGTTGAGGAGGCCAATGACGATCTTCCGCACGACCTGATCGACGCGCTTGCCGTCGAGTCCGACCCGCGGGTGCGGCGGCTGCGGGAGCTGATGCACGAGCGCGGCTGGTCCGGTTGGAACCGGATGGAGCGGCTGCCGAAGCCGCCCCCCGGCTGACCGCCGGGCGGCGCTTCCGACCGCTCAGCGTTCCCGACCGCTCAGCCCTTGACGGCGCCGGCCACCAGGCCGGAGACCATCCGACGCTGCACCAGCAGGAAGAAGATGATGACCGGCAGGGTGAACAGCGTGGACGCGGCCATCACCGGCCCCCAGTTGGTGTCGTCGCGGCCGAAGAAGAAGGTCATCGCCACCGGCAGGGTGTAGCTCCCCTGGTCGTTGATGAACGTCAACGCGAAGATCAGCTCGTTCCACGCCGTGATGAAGGAGAAGATGCTGGTGGCCACCAGGCCGGGCGCGACCAGCGGGAAGAGGACCCGCCGGAAGATCTGGGCCCGGCTCGCCCCGTCGATGGCCGCCGCCTCCTCCAGTTCCTTGGGCACCGCGGCGACGAAACCACGAAGCATCCAGACCGCGAACGGCAGCGAGAAGCCCAGGTACGTGAGGATCAGGCTGGGCAGGGTGTTGTAGAGCCCCAGTCGCTGGATCATCAGGAACAGCGGGATGACCAGCGCTTCCAGCGGGATCATCTGCACCACCAGCAGCATGATCAGGAAGCTGGTCCGCAGCTTGAAGCGGAACCGCGCCACCGCCGTCGCGGCCAGCAGGGCCACCAGCCCACTGAGCACCACTGTGGAGACGGCGACCAGCGCGCTGTTGAGGAAGAAGTCGAGGAAGCTCACCCCGGGGATCAGGTTGCCGGTCAGGATCTCCCGGTAGTGCTCCAGCGTCGGGTGGGTCGGCACCGGCTGCGGAGTGGACGAGAAGATCTCCCTGCTCGGCTTCAGCGAGGTGGAGATCATCCAGTAGACCGGGAACGCCGCGAAGAGCGCGACCAGCAGCCCGGCGCCGTTGAGGGCGACCTTCTTCACGACTCGTCCTCCTGCTTGAGCACCATCCGTACGTAGAAGCCGGTGACCATCAGCAGGATCAGCGTGAGGATCACTGCGATGGCCGCGCCGAGTCCGTACTTCGGCGGCGGGGAGAAGGCTTCGGCGTACGAGTAGATGGCGAGCATGAACGTCGGCCGGTCCTGGGTGCCGCCGGCCAGCACGAACTGCTGGGTGAAGACCTTGAAGTCCCAGATGGTGGAGAGCACGATCAGGATCCCGAAGACCGGCCGCAGCAGCGGAAACGTGATCTTCCAGAAGACCCGCCACGGGCTGGCGCCGTCCACCCGGGCGGCCTCGTGCAGCTCGCTCGGCACGCTCTTGAGACCAGCGAGCACGCTCACCGCGATGAACGGGAACGAGTGCCAGACCACCACCAGGGTGAGGATGGCGAAGAAGAGCAGCGGCGAGTTGAACCAGCCGTAGCCGGTCCAGTCGCTACGGCCGAAGAGGCTGTTGGACAGCCCGTCGGGCAGGGCGTTGAACAGCCACGTGACGAGGCCGCTCGTGTCGTCGAAAATCCACTTCCAGACGATGGTGCCGGTCAGCGCCGGGGTGGCCCAGGCGAGCATCACGCAACTGGCCACGAAGGTCGCCATCTTGCGGCCGAGCCGGTTCAGCAGGAGCCCGACCAGGGTGCCGAGGACCATGGTGAGCAGCACGTTGGCCGCGGCGAACAACACCGTGTTGCGCAACACCGTCAGGAAGAACGGGTCGGAGAGGATGTCGGCGTAGTTGCCCAGCCCCACCCACGGCCACTCCCGGTCGCCGCGCAACTGCCGGACGGTGTTCAGCCGGTAGAAGGACATCACCACCACCTGGCCGAGCGGCCAGAGCAGCAGCACCCCGATGATCACCAGTGCGGGCAGGAGCAACAGGTAGGGCAGGCGGTCAACCCGGCGACGCCGCCGCGCAGGGGTCTCCCGCGCGGCGGCCGTCTCCGGGTTCTTTGTCAGCGTGGTCACTTGGCGTTGAGAATGCTTTCCATCTCACCGGCCGCGTCGGCGGTAGCCTTCTCGACCGTCTTCTGACCCTTCATGACCGAGCTGTTCATCGCCTGGGTCACCGTCTTGGTCCGGCTGACCTCCACCCACTTCGGGGTGAGCGGCGTGAGCTTGGTGTTCTGCATGGTGGTGGCGAACGCCGCCATCACCTTGTCGTTGGCGTACGCGTCACCGGCCACCAGGTCCTGGTAGACCGGGAAGAAGCCGAGGCTGCTCGCGAAGCTCTGCGAGTTCTTCTTGTTGAGCAGCACGGTCAGGTAGTCCCAGGCCAGATCCTGGCGCTCGCTGTCCTTCCAGATCGCCACGTCCGAACCGCCGGCGAAACCGGGTGCCGCCTTGCCGTCCGGGCCGGGGATCGGGAACGTACCCCAGACCTTCTCGATCTCGGGGTTGTCCTTCTTCATGGCGCCCTGCTGCCAGCTGCCGGCGAAGGCCATCGCCGCCTTGCCGGTGGCGAACTGGGTCCGCGCGTCGATCTCATTCCAACCGGCCGCGGCCGGCGGGGCCACCTTGTGCACTGTCACCAGGTCGGTCCAGAACTTGACCGCCCGCTGCGCCTCCGGCGTGGTGTAGCCGGACTTCCAGGTGCCGCCCTGGTTGCTGGCGATCTCGCCGCCGGCGCCCCAGAGGAAGGAGTAGAACGGCAGCTCCGAGTTGCCCGGCAGCGCGATGCCGTACGTGCCCTTCTTCTTCGCCTGCACGGTCTTCGCCACGGTGACCAGGTCGTCCCAGGTCTTCGGGGGCTGCACACCGGCCTCGGCGAACCAGTCGGTGCGGTAGTAGATAGCGCGCACACCCGCGTACCAGGGCACGCCGTACTGCTTGCCGTCGAGCTGCGCGTTGCGCACCAGGTCGGGCAGCAGATCCTTGCCGTCGGCCCAGCCGCCCATCCGACCACTCACGTCGGCGAGCGCCTCCTGGGCCGCCCAGCCCTGGGTCTCGGTGTTGCCCAGCTCGGTGATGTCCGGTCCCTCGCCACCGGCGAGCGCAGCCTGGAACTTCTTGGGCGCCTCGAGCCAGGGAATGTACTGCACCACCACGTCGGTGTCAGGGTGCTTCTGGCGGAACTCGGCCTCGACCCCGTCGAGGAAGGTGTTCTGCGCGTCGCCGCCCTCGCCCATCATCCAGACCGTGAGCTTGCTGTCGTCGGCCGCCTTGTCGTCGGAACCCCCACAGCCGGTCAGCACCATCGCGGCCGAGGCCACCATGGCGGTGACCGGGGCCAACCGCTTCCACCTGTTCACGCCACTGCTCCCCTCGCGCCGCCTGGAACTAACCTTCTCCGCCGCACCCTAGTACGGAGAATTCCTTTACGACAGTGGGCGGGACTGGCCGAAGCGTCGCGACCGTACCGCAGAGGCCCGACGATCGGCACTGCCGCATCGGATCGAAGTCGGGTGTACCAGCACGAAAGAGCGCCCGGCCAAAGGCCGGGCGCTCTTTCCAGTGTTGCCGTCTTGCCGGTGGTGCTGTTCGACCAGGTGATGCCGGGTCGTTATCGGGTGACGCTGCGGCGGCGACCAACGCCGGCCACCAGCGCGACCGCGATCGCGGCCACCACGACCTGCACCAGCAGCTCGGCCCAGTCGATACCGTTCGTCTCGGTCGCGATGCCGATGGCCCGCGCCAGCACGGTGCCCAGCAGAGCCGCACCCACACCGATCAACAGGTGCAGCCAGATCGGCATGTTCTGCCGACCCGGAACAACCAGGCGGCCCAGCGCGCCGACGATGAGACCAACAACGATCGCAGTGATGATGCCCCACACGGTGAGCTCCACGGCCACCCTCCTTCAAAGAATGTCTGACACACCAGCGTGTGCTTCCTGTCGTGACCACTAATTGCCCGACCCAACGAAAATCCAAACCGACTCCATCCACCAAACGATCACGATTTGGCAGACACGAACACGTTCCGCCGACCGGCGATCGCCCGACGGACGCCGGTCCTGCCGAGGTCTCCGACCTGGCGGCGATCCCCGACCTACCGGCGCCGCTGGCGACATGATCAACACGGAATCCTTGAAACTGGGGTATCGGAGGCCCTGGGACACCCCGACTTCCCTGAACCCGAGTCGATCACGGCGGGCTCGACCGGCCGAGCCGGCGAACCAGGGTTACGGCCGGCCACGATCCGAAGAGCCAGCCGCCCTCCGAACAGGAGGAACGCCGATGGGCGCCCGACCTGTCGGTCGGGCGCCCATCAAAGATCTAGCAGTGGTACGGGGTGATGCTCGGTGTTACCGGGTCACGCGGCGGCGGCCACCCACACCTGCCACCAGCGCGACCGCGATCGCGGCCACCACGACCTGCACCAGCAGCTCGGCCCAGTCGATACCGTTCGTCTCGGTCGCGATGCCGATGGCCCGCGCCAGCACGGTGCCCAGCAGAGCCGCACCCACACCGATCAACAGGTGCAGCCAGATCGGCATGTTCTGCCGACCCGGAACAACCAGGCGGCCCAGCGCGCCGACGATGAGACCAACAACGATCGCAGTGATGATGCCCCACACGGTGAGCTCCACGGCCACCCTCCTTCAAAGAATGTCTGACACACCAGCGTGTGCTTCCTGTCGTGACCGCTAATTGCCCGACCCTCCGAAAATCCAAACCGACTCACCTCAGATAGCAGCGCCAGACGTCAATGCCCAGAGCTGCGTCGGTTTCGCGTGGGAGCGCATCCACACAGGTGGGAGCCCATCTGGTAACCCCCGGTGCTCCGCGACAGCGCAAGAAAATTTTCTTCCCGGCACTGTCCGGTGCCGGGTGGCCGGTGGCCGGTGGCGCGCCCCGGGGCCGGTGGCCGAACCCAGTGGCCGGCGCGGTGGCGGTGGCGGTGGCCGGCGCGGTGGCGGTGGCCGGTCGACTCGCGTTTCGGGAAGTCGGGGTATCGCCGACCCTTTGACACCCCGACTTCCCGGAAGCCGAGTGGATCTAGCGCCGAGCTGAGCCAACGATGCGGCGCAGGCGAACGATGCGGCGCAGGCGAACGATGCGGCGCAGGCGAACGCCGCCGGGAGACATCTGCTGGCGGCAGCACCCCTGAGAGCGGGTACATCTCGACCACGCCCGCACGCAGGGCGCCGACAGCGGAGCTCCAGCTGCTCACCCTCGACTTGCTCGACGCTTCTTGATCGACTCGGGTTGCAGGAAGGCGGGGTGTCGAGCAGCCCCGGATACCTCGATTTTCATGAAGTCGAGTGGGTGGGCTGTGGACTTCGGTTACGCCGGGCGCCCCGCGCAAGGCCGCGCCACCCGAGAGCACTCCACCACGCGAGAGCACCCCACGACACGAGAGCACCCCACCGCAAAAGAGCGCCCACCACGCAAGCAACGCGCCGGCGGACCCGCCGCGGGAGCTGCTACTTCTTTCCGGCCGCCTTGCCGTCGCCGGAGTCGGAGGAGAGCGCGGCGATGAAGGCTTCCTGTGGGACCTCGACCCGGCCCACCATCTTCATCCGCTTCTTGCCTTCCTTCTGCTTCTCCAGCAGCTTGCGCTTACGGCTGATGTCGCCGCCGTAGCACTTGGCGAGCACGTCCTTGCGGATCGCCCGAATGGTTTCCCGGGCGATGACCCGGCTGCCGATGGCCGCCTGGATCGGCACCTCGAACTGCTGGCGCGGGATCAGGGTACGGAGCTTGGCGGCGATGGTGACGCCATAGTTGTACGCCTTGTCCTTGTGCACGATGGCGCTGAACGCGTCCACCGGCTCGCCGTGCAGCAGGATGTCCACCTTCACCAGCTCGGACGCCTGCTCGGTGGTGGGCTCGTAGTCGAGCGAGGCGTAGCCCTTGGTACGGCTCTTCAACTGGTCGAAGAAGTCGTAGATGATCTCCGCGAGGGGCAGCGTGTAGCGCAGCTCCACCCGGTCGGCGGAGAGGTAGTCCATGCCCAGCAGGTTGCCGCGCCGGCCCTGGCAGAGCTCCATCACCGCGCCCACATAGTCGTTGGGCGTCAACACGGTGGCCCGCACGACCGGCTCGTACACCTCGGCGATCTTGCCGGTGGGGTACTCGCTCGGGTTGGTCACGACGATCTCCTCGCCGTCGTCCGTGATCGCCCGGTAGACGACGTTCGGCGCGGTGGAGATCAGGTCGAGGTTGTACTCGCGCTCCAGCCGCTCCCGGATGATCTCCAGGTGGAGCAGGCCGAGGAAGCCGCAACGGAAGCCGAAGCCGAGCGCGCCGGAGGTCTCCGGCTCGTAGTCCAGGGCGGCGTCGTTGAGCTTGAGCTTGTCCAGAGCCTCACGCAGGTTGGGGTAGTCGGACCCGTCGATCGGGTAGAGGCCGGAGTAGACCATCGGCTTCGGGTCCTTGTAACCACCCAGCGCCTCGGCCGCCGGCCGGCTGTTGATGGTGACCGTGTCACCGACCCGGGACTGCCGGACGTCCTTCACACCGGTGATCAGGTAGCCGACCTCGCCGACGCCGAGCGCCTCGGCCTTGACCATCTCGGGCGAGATGACGCCGATTTCCAGCAGCTCGTGCACGGCGCCGGTGGACATCATCTTGATCCGGTCCCGGGCGCTGATCCGCCCGTCGATGACCCGGACGTACGTGACGACGCCGCGGTACACGTCGTACACCGAATCGAAGATCATCGCCCGGGCGGGCGCCGCCGCGTCGCCGACCGGCGGGATGAACTGCCGGACGATCTCGTCGAGCAGGTACGGCACGCCCTCGCCGGTCTTGCCGGAGACGCGGATGCAGTCGGCGGGGTCGCCACCGATGAGGTGGGCCAGCTCCTCGGCGTACTTCTCCGGCTGGGCGGCCGGCAGGTCGATCTTGTTGAGCACCGGGATGATGCGCAGGTCGTTCTCAAGCGCCAGGTAGAGGTTGGCCAGGGTCTGCGCCTCGATGCCCTGCGCGGCGTCGACCAGGAGCACGGCGCCCTCGCAGGCGGCCAGCGACCGGGACACCTCGTACGTGAAGTCGACGTGCCCCGGGGTGTCGATCATGTTGAGCACCGCGTGCTCGCCGGTCCGTTCGCCCTCGCGGATGGTCCACGGCATGCGAACGGCCTGGCTCTTGATCGTGATGCCGCGCTCGCGCTCGATGTCCATCCGGTCCAGGTACTGGGCGCGCATCTGCCGGGGGTCGACCACACCGGTGAGCTGCAACATCCGGTCGGCCAGGGTCGACTTCCCGTGGTCGATGTGGGCGATGATGCCGAAGTTCCGGATGCGACCGGGGTCGGTGGAACCAGGGGCGTTCGCGCCGGGATCGAGCTTCGGTGGCACAGCGGTCCGTTCTGGTCGGCTGACGTGAACAGGCCGGCGCGCCGCCGACCCCCTCTATGTTCCCACGCCGCCGGGGCACGCCCGCTGCGCGGGCGATGGATCGGCCCGAGGACCCCTCACTCCATCGGCGGTTCGACGAAGAGCGCGGCCAGCCGGGGCAGCCGTCGGCGGGCCTCCTCCTCGTCGTCGAAGTCCCAGAAGTCGTTGAGGTCCGGCGCACGCACCGGGTCGCGGTCCGCCGGCAACTCGGTCGCGGTGGCCTTTCGGTACGCGTCCCAGGGCACCGACAGCATCTGCTCGGCGGAGAACTCCTCGCCGCTGAGCGAGGCCGCCCGCACCTGGGGCAACTCGGCCAGCGAGTCCGGTTCGGCGACCGCCCGGGCAAAGACCGCCCGACCCTGGGTCATCAGCCAGCCCCGGAAGTGCTCGAAGCCGTCGGCGGAAGCGCCGCCGTTGATCAGGTACGCCGCACCCCACAGATCCGCCTTGTGCGAGGCGGCCAGCACTCTCGTCTGGTGCCGGGCGTACCCGATGATGTCCTCCGGGTCGCGTTCGGCGAGCAGCGCGACCGCCCGCGCGGCGACCGGCCCGGGCTCTCCCCCACCGCCCGCTCGCGCCTGGTCGATCAGCTGCCAGAAGTCCTCGGTCCTCATGGCTTGGCAGTCTGGCAGTGTCGCCGCGCGTCGCGCACGTACCCCGGGGCAGCATGGTGTGGTGTCTCTTCCCCCGCTGCCGCCGGTGCCCTACCACGCGAGTGCGCTGCGCCCGTCCTGGCCGACGCTGCCGGCGGCGCTGCGGGCCGCGGTCGCCGACCGGCTGGGCGCGCCGGTGGTCACCGCCCGGGTCGCGGGTGCGGGCTTCACCCGCGGCTTCGCCGCAGTGCTCCACACCGCCGACGGTGGCCGGGCCTTCGTGAAGGCGGCACCCGCCGCCGAGCAACCGCATCTGGTCCAGTGGTACGCCCGGGAGGCCGCGATCCTGGATCGGCTGCCGGCCGACCTGCCGGCGCCCCGCCCTCGGTGGACCCTGTCCGAAGCTGGCTGGTTCGTGCTCTGCACCGAGGCCGTCGACGGCCACACCCCGCGTCTGCCCTGGGTGCCCGCCGAGTTGGACGCCACCCTCGCCGGGTACGCGCAGGTCGCCGCCGCCCTGGCCGACCCCCCGGTCGAGCTGACCGCGCTCGGCCTGCCGCAGCTGTCGGACCTGGCCCGCTCGGACATCCTCTGGTGGGAGGAGGTCGCCGCCGGGCGCGAGCCGGCCCCACCACTGCCCGCTCCGGCGCAGGGTCGCCTGGCTGAGCTGGTGGCGCTGGAGTCCCGCCTCCCCCGGTACGCCGCCGGGGCGACCAGCCTGATCCACGGCGACCTGCGGGTCGACAACGTGCTGATCGACGCGCACGGCCGAGCCTGGTTCTGCGACTGGACGTGGGTCTGCTCCGGCCCGGCCTGGTTCGACCTGGCCGGCCTGCTGCTCACCGCGTACGCCAGCGGGCTGGACGCGGACCGGCTCTTCGCCACGCACCCGACGACAGTCGGCGCGCCCCCGGACGCACTGGACGCGACCCTGGCCGCGTTGGCCGGCTACTACCTCACCGGTGCTGCTGCGGCGCCGCCGACGGCCTCGCCGCACCTGCCCGCCCACCAGCGGTGGAGTGGCGAGCAGTCCCTCGACTGGCTCGCCCGCCGCCAGGGCTGGCGGTGACGCGGCCTGGCGGCGGGCTGGCCTGACGGTGACGCGGCCTGACGGTGACGCGGCCTGACCTGGGCGCGACGCGGGCCCGGGGTGAGCCGTCCTAACGGTCGAGGGCGTAATCTGGTGGTCGACGGGCCGGGTCCGTCCGCGCGAAGGCCGAGCCGTTTTGGCTCGTCCCGGGCGACCTGGTAACCTGGCTCTTCGCGCAGCGGTGACGCATGTTCGTCATCCAGCGCACAAGCTGACCAACCCGAGCTATCAAGACGAGGCTGTCGCGTGGCGAACATCAAGTCCCAGATCAAGCGCAACCGGCAGAACGAGAAGGCCCGGCTGCGCAACAAGTCGGTCAAGTCGTCGCTGAAGACCGCCGTCCGGAAGTTCAACGAGGCTGCCGAGGCCGGTGACGTCGAGAAGGCCACCGCGCTGATGCTGGACGCCTCTCGCAAGCTGGACAAGGCCGTCAGCAAGGGCGTGATCCACTCCAACCAGGCCGCGAACCGCAAGTCCGCGATCGCGAAGCGCGTGGGTGCGCTCTCCGCCGCCTGACGACTCAACCGTCAGACCGATTCGGAAAGCCCCGGGCTCAGGCCCGGGGCTTCCGCGTGTCCGCGGGCCGGTGTCGTGCCCGCAGACCAGACGGCTCAATCTCACGGGCCGACGCTCAATCCGCGGGCCGCGCTGAGTCGGACGGGCCGACGCTCGATCCGACCGACCAGCGTTCGATCTGACGGGTCGGGCTCAGTCTGACGGGTCGGGGCGGCGGGCGGGCGGCACCGAATCCGCGGTGATCACCACGCCGGTGACGCTGTGCGAGATCCACTCCACCTGGGCTCGGCCGACCGCCGGCTCCATCTGCCGTCGGAACCGGTCCCGTTCCTGCTCGGGCACGAGCGCGGCGGAACGGACCACGATCGCGGCCACCATGTCGTTGAGCTTGACCATGGCCGCCACCACGACGGGCAGCACCAGCACCGCCCACCAGGTGACCAGCTCGGCGAGGGCGAGCAGCACCGCCAGAGCGATGGTGCCCTCGAAGAAGAGGAAGCACAGCACGCCGCCGGGGTTGACGAACCGCAGGCCGAGGAGTCGGGCGTACAGCGGCCGGTAACGCTCCTCGTCCACGGGGATGGTGGCCCAGGCCGGGCGGTTCGCCCCCGTCACCTGGTGCTGCCCTGCCGGGCCGCGGCGACGGAGAAGACCGCACGCTCCAGGGCGTACGCCCGATCGTCGGAGCCGCCCTTGACGGCCGCGTTGCACTCGGCGGCGACCTGCATGGCCCGGACCAGGCCCTCCGGGGTCCAACCACGCCCCTGCCGCTGCGCCCGCTCGATCTTCCACGCGGGCATCCCGAGGCTGCTGGCGAGCTGGTACGGGTTGCCCCGCCCAGCCGAGGCCACCCGGGCAACCGTGCGTACCCCGTCGGCCAGGGCGTCGGCGATGGGCACCGGGTCGACCCCGACGTGCAGGGCCCAGCGCAGTGCCTCCAGCGCCGCCGGCACGTCGCCAACCATGGTGGCGTCCGCCACGGTGAAGCCGGTCACCTCGACCCTGCCGCGGTAGTAACGGGAGACCGTGTCGGCGCTGATCCGCCCGTCCGTGTCAGCGATCAGTTGGGAACAGGCGGCGGCCAGCTCGCGCAGGTCGTTGCCGACCGCCGCGATGAGCGCCTCGGCGGCGTCGTCGGTGCATTTTCCGCCAGCTCGGCGGATCTCGTCGCGGACGAAGGCCAGCCGGTCGCGGTGCCCCTTGAGCTTGGCCGCCGGGACGACAGTCGCACCGGCTGCCCGCAGCCCGTCGGCGAACGCCTTGCCCTTGGCGCCGCCCAGGTGCAGCACCAGCAGTTGGACGTCCGGGTCGGGGTTCTTCGCGTATGCGAGCAGTGCGGCGACCAGATCCTTGCGAGCGTCCTGACCGGAGCGCAGGATCAGCAGCCGCCGTCCACCGAACAGCGACGGGCTGAGCATCTCGGCAATCTCGCCGACGGTGAGCGCGCTGGCCTGGTATTCGCGGACGTCCGCTTCGGGGTCGACACCGCGAACCTTCGCGACAGCTTCGGTGACCGCGCGCGTGGCGAGCAGCTCCTCGTCACCGAGGACGAGCAGAATGGGGGCGAGGCTGGCGGGGGTCACGCCGCCCATATTCGCACGGCCCGGCTCGGGATCGTGCCTGCTCATTCGCTGCTTGGTCGGCGCAGCCCGCACACAGCGCAAATCCCGACATCTATCTCAATTCCCCATGCAATCCGCAATTTACCCGCATCTTCAGCCCTGACGGCGACCTGGGCCGCACCGGAACGCCCGTATGGAGTTGATCCACACGGGATCAGCGATATCGCGATGTCGGACAGCTGTTCATACCGCGATATCAGCAAATCGGAGTCGATCAGCACCTCCCCGCCGTCGGCTCAGGGTCGCCGGCCCACTGGGACACCTCGCCGGGCCACACCCAGTCCGTGGCTCGTCCGAACCGCTGCGAGGTCGCCATCGGTGTCGGTACGCAGCACCCGAGCGCCGCCCCTGCCCAATCGCGCGAGCAGCCCAGGGCTCGGGTGTCCGTAGGTGTTGCCGGTGCCGACCGGCACCAGCGCGACGGAGGGCCGCACCGCGTCCAGGAAACCGACGTCCTGGTACGCCGAGCCGTGGTGGGCGACCTTCAACACGTCCGCCCGCAACTGGCCGGGCGTGGCCCGCGCCACCATCGCGTGCTGCTCCTCGGTCTCCGCGTCTCCGGGCAGCAGGATCCGCACCCCGGCCACCGTGGCGAGCAGCACCAGCGAGTTGTTGTTCGGATCGGACCTCGTGCCGGCCAGCGGGTACGGCGGGCCGAGCACCAGCAGGTCGACGTCCCCGATCGGATGGCGTGCCCCGGAGACTGTGGTGAACAACGCGGCCAGTCCGGCAGTCGCCGCCGCCCGAACCACCTCCCGACCGCTGTCCGGGTCTGTCGAGGGCGGCACCAGCACGGCATCGACCCGCCGCCCCCGGAACACGCCGGCCACTCCACCCACGTGATCGGCGTGGAAGTGGCTGATCACCAGCAGCGGCACCTCCCGTACGCCGAGCCGGCGCAGGCAACCGTCCACCGCCCCGGGTTCCGGACCGGCGTCCACCACCACCGCCCGACCGGGGGCGACCGGCAACACCACGGCGTCGCCCTGACCCACGGCGCAGACCACCACCACCCAACCCGGCGGCGGCCAGCCGGCGAACACCAGCCGCACCGGAAGCGCACCGAGCACCGAGGCGACGCCGACGACCGCCACGAGTCGCCGTACGAGTGGCCGGCGCACCGCGATCAGCAGCGCGACGGTCAGCGCGGTCAACAGCAGGGCGCCCGGCACCCCGCCCGGCCACGGCAGGGTGCCACCCGGCAAGCGGGCGCCCTGGTGGGCGATGACCACCAGCCACCAGGCCGGCCAGCTCGCCAGCCAGGCGAGGAACTCGGCGCCGCCCGGCCAGATCGGCGACATCATGGCCGCCAGCACGCCCAGCACGGTCGCCGGCGCGATGGCGGGCACCGCCAGCAGGTTGGCCGGCACCGCCACCAGGCTGACCGTGCCGGAGATGCCGGCGACGACCGGCCCGCAGGCCAGCTGCGCCGCCGCCGGCACGGCCAGCGCCTCCGCCAGGCCGGGCGGCACGCCTCTCCGCCGCAGCCCGTCCCGCCAGCGCGGCGCGAGCAACAACAGGCCACCGGTGGCCAGCACGGAGAGCGCGAAACCGGGATCACCGGCCAGCTCCGGGTCCACCAGGACCAGCACGGTGACGGCGGCGGCCAACGCGGGCAGCGCGGCACGAGGACGACCGGCAGCCAGCGCTGCCAGCCCGATCGCCCCCATCGTGGCGGCCCGTACAACGCTCGGTGACGGCCGGACCAGGATGACGAAGCCCACCAGCGCCACCCCGCAGAGCCCGGCGGCGAGCCAAGGGCCGGCCCGCGCCCACCGGGCCAGCAGCAGCACCGCGCCTACGACAATTGCCACGTTGCTTCCCGAAACGGCGTTGAGGTGTGTCATCCCAGTGGCCCGGAAGTCCTCCTCGACGGCGGGTGGCAGTCGGCTGGTGTCCCCCACCACGAGACCCGGCAGCAGCCCACCCGGATCGTCGGGCAGCGGCGCACAGGCTCGTTGCAGGCCGGCGCGGAGCGTCCCGGCGGCACGCTGCGCCCAGGACGACGCACCGTGCCGCTCCGGAGGGCCGTCGGTGCTGAGCACCGCCGCGGTGAGGTCACCACCCCGCGGAACGCCGAGCCGGCCGTCGGCGGTGAGGCGTTGCCCGGGCAGCAGGCCCCGCCAAGCCGGGTCGGTCGTCAGGACGAGCAGCTGCACCGACGCGTCGATGCGTCGGCCGTCCGGGCCGGTGAGCCGGATCAGTTCCGTCGACACCAGCAGCATGCCGGGCCGACCGGCGCTGCGGATCGGACGCGGATCGTCCCGGACCACCAGGTCGGCGGTGACCGGGGCGCGCTGCTCGGCAAGGGCACGGATCGGCGGTGCGTCGCGGATGGCGAGCCGGGCTGCGGTGGCCGCTCCTGCGCAGACCACGCCGAGACCGACCGCGACGGCGATCCAGCCGTAGCGGCGGACAGCGGCCCGGGGATGGCCGAGGCCACCGAGCAGGTGCAGGGCGCCCGCCGTCGTCACGCCGGCCGCCGCCACGGTGACCGCCAGAAGTGGGCCGGCGCCTAGGTGCAGGCCGGCGAGCGCGGTGAGCCAGGCGGCCACCGCCAACCCGGCCAGCCGCAGGTCCGGCGGGGAGGTCTCGGCTGGCACGACACCGGCACCGTCCGACGGCCTCGGGGCACCGCCGCTCACACCGTCACCAGGTCCTTGAGCTGCTCATACCGCGCATCGCCGATCCCGTCGACCTGGCGCAGGTCGCCGACGGCCTTGAACCCACCGTGCTGGTCCCGATGGGTGAGGATCCGCTGGGCGAGGACAGGCCCGACCCCGGGCAGCGCGTCGAGCTGGGCCAACGTGGCGGTGTTCAGGTTCAACGGCCCGACGGCCGGCCCGGCCGCGCCGCCGGGTGGCCCGGCCGCACCACCCGGCGGCGGCGGTGGCGTCACCCCGACCACGATCAACTCACCGTCGGTGACCTTGCGGGCGGGGTTGAGCAACGCCACGTCGACACCGGGCAGCGCGCCGCCAGCCGCCTGCACCGCGTCGGCGAGCCGGGACCCGGCCGGCAACCGCACCAGCCCTGGCTTGCGAACCTTCCCCGCGACCGCCACCACCAGCTCGCCGGAGCCGGACGCGCTGGGCTGCTCGGCCGGTGCGGCAGAAGCGGCCACGCTCACCAGCGGGGCGACCGGTTCCGACTGCGGGCGTGACCGCCAGGCCCAACCGGCCGCGCCCAACACGACCACCACGGCGACAACCGCCAACGCCCGCACGCCGCGCCGCCCGGGGTCGAACGCCCCAGGCCCGGGCAGCCGCGACCCGGGCCCGGTCGCGAGGCCAGCCGATGCGCCTCGCGCGTCCGACTCAGCGGGCGGCGCATCGGCCCGGGGCGGCAACACACCCAGCGGGGGTACGCCCGCAAGCGGCACCTCAGCCCGCATTGGCGGCGAACCCTCCGCCGGGTCGGTCAGCCAGCGCAGGCGTTGGCGGACCTCTGTCTCCTCGTCGTGCGACACGGCCCGACGCTAGAGCGGAGGACAGCGCGACGGGGCGAGCCGTCCTCCCCCTCTGTGGACAACCGGCGTCCTGTGGACAACGCCCTGATCACCGCACGATCTGCTAGGGGCACACCTCACCCACGAGGCAGAGCCGGATCAGCCGCTCGCTACACGTACGGCCGGGTGATGATCTCGATGGCGTGGCCCGCCGGGTCCATGAAGTAGAAACCCCGCCCACCGTGCTCGGTGTTGGTCTCGCCCTCACGCTTCAGCTGCGGGTCGGCCCAGTACGTGATGCCGCGCCCCTGGACGAACGCCAGGCACCGGGCGAACAACTCGTCGTCGACGAGAAACGCGTAGTGCTGCATCTGGATGTCCACCGGCGGCTCGGCGAACTGGAGCAACACACCCTCGTCCAGCTGGACGTTGACGAACGGCCCCCACGACGGCGCCTCCGGCAACTCGAACAACTCCCGGTAGAACGCGGCCGAAGCCTGCTTGTCCTTCGTGGCGATGATGGTGTGGTTGAACGTGACTGCCATGCGTACCGTCTTCTTCCCGGCTGATCCGAAGACCCGACCGGAAGCCCACAGCGCTCAGCCAGCCACACCGATGACGACGCCCCGAGGGCACCGACGCCCCGGATCCCGCACGAGAGACGCGTGCATCGCGTCGATCTCGGCGTGGTGGCTGAAGTAGCCAGAACCTCCGGGGGGTAGGCCCATCTGGGGCGCGCAACCAGGTTACCCGACGGGTACGCCGTCAGCGGGCCTCCGGGTCGAGGCCGAGCACGGCCCGTCCCCCGTCCACCGGCAGGACCACCCCGTTGACGAAGCTCGCCGCGGGTGACAGCAGGTACGCGACGGCTTCGGCCACCTCGTCGACCCGCCCGATGCGTCCCACCGGGTGCAGCCGGGTCAGCTCGGCGTCGATCCACTGGGCCTGGGAGGGTTCCTGCGCGGCCAGGAAGTCGGCGTGCCGCTCGGTGGCGATCGAACCGAGCGCGACCGCGTTGGCACGAATTCCGTGCCTCCCGTACTCGACGGCCAGCGCCCGGGTCAGCCCCTCCACCGCGGCCTTCGCCGTCGCGTACGGCAAGGCGCCTGACACCGGCCGGCGGGCCTGGTGCGACGAGACGTTGACGATCGCGCCGCCTGCGGCCCGGGCCAGGAACCGGCGTACGGCCACCGCGGCGCCCACCACTGCCGGGCGTAGGTTCAGCTCGATCAGTTCCAGCACCGTGTCGGCGGAGGCGGAGTGCAGGGCGGCGTCGCGGAAGACCGCCGCGTTGTTCACCCAGCCGGACAGGGGCGCGGCGCGTTCGGCCAGCTCGGCGGCGTGCTCGGCCACCTGCTCGTCGGCGGCGTCGCCGATCACGGCGACGAGCCGGTCGGCGGCCGGGTGCCCGGTCAGCCAGTCGACCGCGTCCGCGTCGCGCTCCAGCACGACGACCGTGACACCGGTCGCCACCAGGCGCTCCACCACGGCCCGGCCGACACCACGTCCACCGCCGGTGACCACACAGGACGTCGCCATCGGCTCAGCCGGCCGGCCTGCGGTGGACGACCACGCTGGCCAGACCTGGGCCCGCGTGCGCGGCGACGACCGCGCCCGCCTCGGAGACGTACGTGTCGTGCAGCCGGTCACCGAACCGTCCGGTCAGCGCGGCGAGCAACGCCTCGGCCCGCTGCGGCGCGGCCAGATGATGCACACCGATATCCACATCGTCGTCCCCGGCCGCCTCGACGGCCAGATCCACCAGACGGGCCACTCCACGGCTGGCGGTACGGACCTTCTCCCGCAGCACGATCGCCCCGTCCGGCATGTGCATGATCGGCTTGACGGACAGGGCGGTCCCGAGCAGCGCCTCGGCGGCGTTGATCCGGCCGCCTCGGCGAAGGAACTCCAGCGTGTCGACGTAGAACCAGACGGTCGTGCGGGCGACGGCGGCGAGCGCCGCGTCGCGTACCCCGGTCAGGTCGGCACCCGCCTGGGCGGCGGTGGCTGCCGCGATGGCCGGGAAGCCGAGCCCCATGCCCGTGGAGCGACTGTCCACGACCTCGACGCGGCCGTCGAACTCGGCGGCGGCGAGCCGGGCCGCCTCCACCGTGCCGGACAGGGCGGCGGAGATGTGCACCGAGACGACGCCGTCGGCACCGTCGTCGAGCAGTCGGCGGTACGTGCGGGCGAACTGCTCGGGTGCCGGCCGGGAGGTGGTCGCGGTGACCCGCCGGGCGCTCAGCGCCAGGGTGGCGTCGGCCGGCTGGGTCTCCACCCCCTCCAGCCCTTCCGCGCCGTTGAGCACGACGGTCAACGGAACGACGGTCAGCCGGTGCGCCTGCACCAGCTCGGGCGGAAGGTAGGCGGTGGAGTCGATGACAACCGCGACGGGCATGCCCGGCACGCTAGCCGATCGAGAGGTCGAACGACGAGGCGGAAGCGTTCAGATCGCGTCGACGACGACCGGGGCGGTGACCAGGCCGACGTTGTGCGCCCGCAACTGCCAGCCCCGGACGTCCTGCGGACGCCCGACAGCCGGCGCGCGGTCGTCGTGCCGTAGCTCGCTCCAGTGGCAGTTGGCCAGGGAGCCGATGGTGCGCAGCACGCTGGTGTCCCAACCGAGCAGGTGGCCGATGCCCTGCCGGGAGCCACCACCGTGGGTGGCGATCACCACGGTGCCGCCCGGTGCCGCTTCGGCCGCCTCCCGCAACGCGGCGCCGACCCGCTCGCCGAGGCCGTGCAGAGGCTCCAGGTCCGCACCCGGATCGGGGTCGCCGGCCCGCCAGCGCGCGTACTCCTCGGGGAAGCGCTCGGCGACCTCGGTGAGGTGCAGACCCTGCCACTGACCGAAGTGCCGCTCGCGCAGCCGGACGTCCGTGCGTACCGGAAGCCCCGTCAGCGCGGCGAGCGCGCCAGCGGTCTCCGCGGCGCGACTCAGGTCGCTGGACACGATCGCGTCGGGCCGCAGCGCCGCGAGCAGCGGGGCGGCGGCGCGGGCCTGGTCGCGGCCCAGCTCATTCAGGGGTACGTCGGTCTGCCCCTGCACGCGGTTGGCGGCGTTCCAGTCGGTGTTGCCGTGCCGCCAGACGATCAGCCGGGTCATTCTGCTGCGGCGGACCCGCTGGCGTCGGCCTCGACCAGGTCGCGGTCGACGAACGGGATGGTGGGGCAGTCCTTCCAGAGCCGGTCGAGCGCGTAGAACTCGCGCTCCTCGGTGTGCTGGACGTGCACCACGATGTCGACGTAGTCGAGCAGCACCCAACGGCCGCCACGCTCGCCCTCGCGCCGCACCGGCTTCGCCTTTTCCGGCAGCTCCAGCAGGCTCGCCTCGATGGCGTCGACGATGGCCAGCACCTGACGCTCGTTGGGGGCGGCGGCGAGCACGAACGCGTCGGTGATGGCGAGCTGGTCGCCGACGTCGATGATCGTGATGTCCTGCGCCTTCTTGTCGGCAGCGGCCTGGGCAGCCGCGATAGCCAGCTCGTGAGCGCGTTCGGAAACTGTCACCGTTCTCCTTAGATCAAGCGTGCGATCCTCCAAGCGTCTCATACCCGGCGACACCCCGACCGTTCAGTTCTGGTCGGTTAAGCGCACAGACCGGGCCATACCGGGCGTGATCAGCCCTGATAGAGGCGCCGCTTGGCGATGTACTGCACCACACCGTCGGGCACCAGATACCAGACCGGCTCACCACGGGCGACCCGAGCACGGCAGTCGGTCGACGAGATGGACATCGCGGGCACCTGGATCAGACTGACGGTGTCGGCCGGAAGGTGCTTGTCGGTCAACTGGAAGCCGGGCCGGGTCACCCCGACGAAGTGGGCCAGCTCGAAGATCTCGTCCAGGTCCTTCCACGACAGGATGCGCTGCAACGCGTCCGCGCCGGTGATGAAGAACAGCTGCACCTTGGGGCCGTACTCGGCCTGAAGATCACGCAGGGTGTCGACCGTGTAGGTGGGGCCACTGCGGTCGATGTCGACCCGGCTGACCTGGAAGCGGGGGTTGGAGGCGGTGGCGATGACCGTCATCAGGTACCGGTCCTCGGCCGGGCTGACCGGCTCGTCAGCCTTCTGCCACGGCTGACCGGTGGGGACGAAAACCACCTCGTCCAGACCAAACCGGTCCGCCACCTCACTGGCCGCGACGAGGTGCCCGTGGTGGATCGGGTCGAAGGTGCCACCCATGATCCCGATCCGCCGGATGTCTTCCTCCACCCCGTGATCGTAGGCCGGACGTCGTGGGGCGCCGTTGGGGCCCGGCATCGGGCGCACGTCAGCCCACCGGATGGCAGCCTGCCGGGCAGATGATTCGGCCCGGCGGCGTGGTGGTGGTCACCTCGCGGGGCAACACGGGGGTCGCGTGAAGGGTCGCCGCATTGAGGGCGTCGCGTGAGGGGACGCGCGTGAGGGTCGCGGGCAAGCCAGCGCGGGGATATACTCGTCTACGAGTAATCGCCCGCGAGCAGAGGAGACGTCGTGCAGAAGCGGCGCAAGGTCGGCAACCTGCTGGCGCTGGCCGTGCTGTCTGCCCTGGTCCAGCGGCCGATGCACCCGTACGAGATCGCCACCGCACTGCGTGCCTGGGGCAAGGACCAGGACATGGAGTTCAAGTGGGGGTCCTTCTACACGGTGATCCGCAACATGGACAAACACCGCATGATCGAAGCGGTGGAGAGCGTCCGCGAGGGTCGGCGCCCGGAACGCACCGTCTACCGCATCACGGATGCGGGGCGGGCGGAGCTGGTCGATTGGGCCCGCGAGCTGGTCTCCACGCCGATGCCCGAGCATCCCCGCTTCCGAGCCGGCCTGTCCGTTCTCGCCGCCCTGCATCCCGACGAGGCCGCCGCCCTGCTGCGGCAACGGCTCGACCTGCTGGAGGACGCGATACGCCAGGACCGGGAAGCGCTCGACGCGCACCTGCGGGAGGTTCCGCGGCTGTTCCTGGTGGAGTCGGAGTACGACCTCGCCATGCGCGACGCGGAGGCCTCCTGGCTGCGGGGGCTGCTCGCGGAGCTGACCTCGGGCAGCTACCCGGGGCTGGACACCTGGCGGGCCTTCCACGAGACCGGCGAGATGCCCGCGGAGCTGACCGAGCTGTCCGAGAGAACCACCACCGCGAAAGGCACCGCCGAAAGCAACAACACCACCACACAGAAAGCCAGCACCCCGACAACCAGCAGCCGGGAAGCCGACTGAATAACGGCTCCGGCGGGGTGCGCCAACACCCCGCCGGAGCCCTTACCCCGAACCGATGCCTGGGAAGGCGCCCGGCCCGAAGCGGCAACCAGAGGATAACCGGGCTCCCTCCCAGGTCGGTCGCACGCGACCACACACCTCAGGGAGAAGAGCATGACCACGGTACGAACCGCGATCGTCATCGGCGGCGGCATCGCCGGACCGGTGACGGCACTAGCGCTGCGCCGCGCCGGCATCACGGCGACCGTCCACGAGGCGTACCCGGCCACCGCCAGCGGAGTTGGCGGCATCGGCGGCACCCTCGCGCTCGCGCCCAACGGCGTGGCGGCCCTACGTACGGTCGGCGCGGACCAAGCGGTGACGGCGGCCGCCACCCCGATCACGCGCAGCGTGATGGCGGTCGGCCGACGCCGCATCGACCTGCCCACGCTGAGCGGAGTGCCACCGCTGCGCGTGGTGCACCGCGCCGAGCTGCATCGGGCGCTGCACGACCAGGCGGTCGCCGAGGGGGTCGGTTTCGCGTACGGCAAGCGCCTGGTCGACGCCGAGCAGTCGGAGAGCGGCGTGACCGCCCATTTCGAGGACGGCAGCACCGTCAACGCCGACGTCCTGATCGGTGCCGACGGCATCCGGTCGACCGTTCGTGGCCTGATCGACCCGGCCGCACCCGGCCCCCGGTTCACCGGCCTGCTCGGCTTCGAGGCGGTGGCCCGGCACGAGGTGGATGCGGAGCCGGGCACTATGACGTTCGCGTTCGGGCGCCGCGGCTACTACCTCTACTGGCCGGAGCGGGGCGGTGGCACCCGGTGGGGGGCCAACCTGCCGTACCAGCGGCCGATGAGCCTGGTCGAGGCCCGCACGGTGCCGTCGACGCAGTGGCTGGCCACGCTGCGCGACACCTACGGCGACGACGACCCGGGCCGGGAGCTGATGGCGACCAGCACGGCGGACGAGCTCCAGGTGGTCGGGGCGTTGCAGATCATGCCGCCGGTGCCGCACTGGCACCGGGGTCGGATGGTGCTGGTCGGCGATGCGGCGCACGCACCGTCGAACAGCTCCGGGCAGGGCGCGTCACTGGCCATCGAGAGCGCGGTGCAGCTCGCCCGTTGCCTGCGTGACCTACCGGACGTGGCGTCGGCGTTCGCCGCGTTCGACCGGCTCCGCCGCTCCCGGGTGGAGAAGGTCGCCGCTCGCGCGGCGCGGATCAACCACACCAAGGCGCCGGGGCCGGTCGGCCGGACGCTGATGCCGTTGCTGATGCCCCTGCTGGTGCGCACCGCAATGGACCCGGAGAAGACGATCGCCCACGAGCAGCGGTACGTCATCGACTGGGACGCGCCGGTCACGGCGGAGCCCGCGCTGCGCTGAGCTACGGGCGCGGGAGCACTTCCTGATCGAGTCGGGGTCCGGGAATCGGGGGTTCGCCCGTCCCGGACCCCGCGCCCAACCAGCCCTATGCGGACGCGGCGGCCACCGCCGTTCGGGCGACCAGCGCGCGGCGCAGGTCGTCGTCGGCGTCGGTCACCACCCGGCGTAGGCCGGGGGTCAGGTCGTCGCGGGCCAGCAGCGCCGCGGCCGCTTCCCGGGTCGGCTGCGCCACGGCATAGCGGGGGAACGCCAGGGCCGCGACCCGGTCGGCCGTCCAGGGGGTACGCCGACGCGCGGCGGCCGGCATGTCCGCGAAGTACCGATCGATGTACGCGGCGGTCAGCTCGGCCTGTTCGGGTTGCCAGAACCCTTCGGCGGTCGCCTCCAACGGCCGGCTGGACAGCTCGGTGTCCCGCACGATGATCTCCCAGGCTGCCTGCTTCGCGGCCGGGTCGGGCAGTGCGGCCCGGCAGCGGGCGGCCCGTTCCGCCCCCGTGGAGCTGTTGTCGGCGGCTGCCTCGATGGCGATCTCCGCCTCGCCGGCGGCGCCGAGCACCACCAGCCGGCGCAGCACCGCCCAGCGCAGCTCCGCGTCGACCTTCAGACCGGACGGCACGTCCCGGCCGGCGAGCCAGCCGACGAGCAGGTCCGCGTCGGTGGTCGCGGCGATCCAGCCGCGGGCTGCGGCGAGTTGCAGCGACTCCCCCGCCTGCGCACCGTCGAGCAGCCGCTGGCACGCCCCGGCGACCCGGGCCAGCGCTGTGGACCGGGCCAGTGGGTCGAGATAGCGGTCGATCAGCGACCGGCTGAGGGTCAGCACGTCCTCCGCGATGATCACCTCGGTTTCGGCCGGCAGCGCGGCGACCATCAGCTCGACGAGGCCGGTGACCGGCCGCTCCCCGTCGGTCGCCGCGTCCAGTGCCTCGCTCCAGAGCACCGCCCTCGCCAGTGGGTCGGTCAGCCCGGGCAGCACCAGCGGAACGGCGTCCGCCGACGCCGGGTCGAGGCGCACCTTGGCGAAGCTGAGGTCACCGTCGTTGAGCAGGAGCAGCCGGGCCGCTGGGGCGCCGGTCAGCTCACCCAGCACCGTACGGGCACCGTCGGCGGCGGGGTCGATGTCCACCTCGTCGCGCTCGACGGTGCCGTCCATCGAGTAGCGGCCCACGCCGATGCGGTGCGGGCGCAGCACCTTGTGTGGCGCGGGCGCGGTCTGCACCACGGCCACCTCGGCGTAGTGGCCGTCGGCATCGACGGCGACCTCGGCGCGCAGGGTGTTGACCTGTGGCCGGCGCAGCCACAGCTCGGCCCAACCGGACAGGTCCCGCCCGCTGGCGATGGAGAGGCTGGCCAGCAGGTCGTCGAGGGTGGCGTTGCCGAAGCGGTGCGCCGCGAAGTGCGCGTTCAGGCCGGCGAGGAACGCCTCGTCACCGAGCCACGCGACCAGTTGCCGGAGCACGCTGGCGCCCTTGGCGTACGAGATGCCGTCGAAGTTGAGCAGGCCCTCGTCGGTGTCGGCCACCTCGTCCGGGGCGACCGGGTGGGTGGAGGGGCGCTGGTCGGCGGCGTAACCCCAGGCCTTGCGGCGCATGGCGAAGGTGGTCCACGCCTGGTCGAAGCGGGTCGCCTCGGCGGTGACCCGGGTGCCCAGGTATTCCGCGAAAGACTCGTTCAACCACAGGTCGTCCCACCAGCGCATGGTGACCAGGTCACCGAACCACATGTGCGCCATCTCGTGCGCGATGGTGGTGGCCCGCAGCTCGCGCTGGCTGTCGGTGACTGCCGAGCGGAACACGTAGTCGTCGCGGAAGGTGACGATGCCCGGGTTTTCCATCGCGCCGGCGTTGAACTCGGGCACGAACGCCTGGTCGTACTTGCCGAACGGGTAGCGCTCGGTGAAGAGCTGGTGGAACCGGTCCAGGCACTGCCGGGTGACGGTGAAGATCTCCTCGGCGTCCGCGTCCAGGTGCTCGGCGAGCGACCGGCGGCAGTAGATGCCCAGCGGCACGCCGTCGTGCTCGGCCCGCCGGACGTGGTACGGACCGGCGATCAGCGAGAAGAAGTATGTGGCCAGCGGCGCGGTCGGTGCGAACTCCCAACGACCGGGCGCGGGATTGGCTGCCACCTCGGCGTTGCCGGACACCGTCCATTCCGGCGGAGCGGTCACCGAGAGGGTGAACGGTGCCTTGAGGTCGGGCTGGTCGAACGCGGCGAAGATGCGCTGCACGTTGTCGAGGAAGGACATCGCGTAGAGGTAGGTCTCGCCGTCGGCCGGGTCGACGAAGCGGTGCATCCCCTCGCCCGTCCTGGAATACGCCATCTCCGCCTCGACGACCAGCGTGTTGTCCGCGAGCAGGTCGTCGAGCGGCAGCCGGTTGTCGGTGAGCAGACCGGGGTCGAGGTCGCGGTCGTTGAGGCGTACGCCAAGCAGTTTTGCAGGCTTGACCTCGGCGAAGGTCGCGGTGCCGGCGGTCGCCCGGAACCGGATCTCGACGCGGGAGCGGAACAGCTCGGTGCCACCGGTCAGGTCAAGGTCCACCTGATAGGACTCGACAGTAATCGCCGCGCCACGCGCGGTCGCCTCTACACGGGTCAGGCTCGGCATCCGCTTATCCTGCCCGATGGGGATCGGCACCCGGTCACCACACGACCCTCGGCACTGGAGGAAAGAACAATGGCGCAGCACCCCAAGGGCGACTTCGACCTCTCTCGGGCGGTCTGGCAGCGGGCCGAAGGGGACACCTCCGACAGCGCCGTAGAGGTCGCCTTCGTCGACGATCTGATCGGGATGCGCAACTCGGCCGAGCCGGACGGGCCGGTGCTGGTCTTCACGCAGGCCGAGTGGGACGCGTTCGTGGCCGGCGCGCAGGACGGCGAGTTTGACCTGGACTGATCGTGCCCGCCGGCGGGCGGTGGCCGTCGACCCGGGACCGGCGACCCCGGGTTGGCGGTCAGTCACGGGCGGGGCCGTCGCCGTCGCCCCAGCCGAGACCGCCGGGGCCCGGGGCGTGGTGGAAGCCGGGGTGATCGGCCACGTCGACGCAGCGCTCGCCGTCCGGGCCGAGCGCACCGCAGAACAGCCGCTCGGCCCGCTGCCAGGCATCGGCCGGTGACAGGGCCGCCGCCCCGAGCGCCACCTCCGGGCGGAGCAGGTTGAGCGCCTCCGCGTACGCCACGGCCAGCTCGCGTGCCTCGACCACGCTGGGGGCGGTGAAGCCCAGGTGCACGGTGAAGAAGCGGTGTGGCCGGGTGGGCCGCCGGGGCGGCCCGATGAGTGGCCGCGCGTCGCGGCCTCCGCCCAGTGCCCCGACAGTTCGTCGCTGCCGCCAGCGCGGTGATGTGTTGTCGCGCATCCGCCCTCCCCGTGGTTGCCCCACCAGCAGCAAACCAGGTTCCGCTGCCCCTGGGAGGGGCCAGCCGGCGTGCCGTCGGCGCGGGGATTCAGCGGCCGTGACGGGGGTAGACGCAGCCGGCCGGTGGCGACCCGGCCACACCCGCGCGTGAGGAGACCCGATGGCCACCATGCCGGCCGACCGCAGCCCGGACAGCACCCTCGCGTTGCTCCGTGCCGGCTACCGGTTCATCGGCGAACGCTGCGAGCGGTACGGCAGCGACGTCTTCCAGACCCGGATCCTGCTCGCCCCGACCATCTGCCTGCGCGGCCGGCCGGCGGCGGTGCTGTTCTACGACAACGACCGCTTCCAGCGCGCGACCGCCATGCCGCTGCGGGTGCAGCGGACACTCACCGGTCGGCGTGGTGTGCAGGGGCTGGACGGGCCGGAGCACGCCGACCGCAAGGCCATGTTCATGTCGATCATGACGCCGATCGCCATCCGGCAGCTCGGTCAACTCTTCGACGAGGAGTGGCAGGCGCGGATCCCCGCCTGGGAGGCCGCCGGGCCGCTGCCGCTCTACGACGAACTCGGCCGGTTGCTGACCCGGGTGGTCTACGCCTGGGCGGGGGTGCCGCTGCCCACGTCCCAGGTCGAACGACGCGCCGTCGAGCTGCACTCGATGATCGAGGCTCCGGCGGCGGTCGGCCCCCGGCACTGGCGGGGACGGCTCGCCCGTCGTCGCACCGAACGCTGGCTCGGCGACCTCATCGAGCGGACCCGGATCGGTCTCTTTCCGGCGCCGCCCGGCAGCGCCCTGGCCGTGATCGCCGAACACCGCGACCGGCAGGGCCGGCTGCTCCCCCGCCGGGTCGCGGCTGTGGAACTGCTCAACGTGCTGCGGCCGGTGGTCGCCGTGGACCAGTACATCGCGTTCGCCGCGCTCGCCCTGCACGACCATCCGGGCTGGCGGGAACGGGTCCGCGGCGACGGTGAGGCCACCGAGAACTTCGTCCAGGAAGTACGCCGCTACTACCCGTTCTTCCCGATGGCGGCAGCCCGGGTCCGGCGTTCCTTCGACTGGCAGGGCCACCACTTTCCCCAGGGGCGACGGGTCCTGCTCGACCTGTACGGCACCAACCACCATCCGGCCCTCTGGCCGGAACCGGAACTGTTCCGGCCGGAGCGGTTCGCCAACCGACGCGTGGACCCGTTCGAGCTGATCCCGCAGGGCGGCGGTGACCACTGGGCCGGGCACCGTTGCGCGGGCGAGTGGATCACCATCGACCTGATGAAGCGGGCGGTCACCAACCTGACCAGCACCATGCGCTACGACGTGCCCGTCCAGGACCTGGCCCTGGACCTGCACCGGATGCCGGCGCTGCCGCCCCTCGGCCTGACCCTCACCAACATCCGACGCACCGCCTGACCTCCGCCTCGCCGGTCGTTCGGGGGGACCGGCGAGGCGGCATCCCAGCGGGTCAGGGGTGCAGCACGCTGCGGAGACAGCCGTCCTGCTTCTTCTCGAACAGCTCGTAGCCGTGTGCGCCCTCCTCCAGGGAGATCGGGTGGGTGGCCAGGTAGCCGGGGTCGATCTCGCCGGCCGCGAGCCGGTCGAGCAGCATCGGGATGTAGCGCTGCGCGTGCATCTGCCCCATCCGCAGCACCAGGGCCTTGTTCATGGCCGCGCCGAGCGGGAACTTGTCCACCAGACCGGCGTACACCCCGACGATGCTCACCGTGCCACCCTTACGACAGGCCATGATCGCCTGGCGTACGGAGGTCGGCCGGTCGGTCTGCAACCGAGCCGCCTGCTTCGTCCGGTCGTACGCGTAGGTCGGTCCGACGTCGTGTGACTCCATGCCGACGGCCTCGATGCAGGCGTCCGGCCCACGGCCGGCGGTCAGCTCCCGTAGCGCCTCCAGCACGTCCGTCTCCGCGTAGTTGATCGTCTCGACGCCGACCCGCTCGGCCGCCGTGGCGAGCCGGTCCGGGAACCGGTCGATCATGATGACCCGCTCGGCGCCGAGGAGTTGCGCCGACCGGGCCGCCATCTGCCCGACGCCGCCGGCGCCCCAGACGGCGACCACCTCGCCACCGGTGAGCCCACAGAAGTCCGCCGCCATCCACCCGGTGGGCATCGCGTCGGAGGCGAACACCACCGAGTCGTCCGGCACCCCGTCGGGCACACCGAACGCACCAACGTCACCGAACGGCACCCGGATGTACTCGGCGTGCGACCCCGAGTAGCCGCCGGCGGCGTGCGAGTAGCCGAGGATGCCGGCCGGTGAGTGCCCCCACAGCTTCTCGGTGAACACCGGCTGTGGGTTGGAGTTGTCGCAGAGCGAGTACTGCTCGGTGCGGCAGTACCAGCAGCCACCGCAGGCGACCACCGACCCGACCACCACGCGGTCACCGACCTTGTGCTGTCGTACGCCGGGCCCGGTCTCCACCACCTCGCCCATGAACTCGTGGCCGAGGATGTCGCCCTCCCGCATCGCCGGCAGGTACCCGTTGATCAGGTGCAGGTCGGAGCCGCAGACACTGCTGGCCCGGACGCGGACGATGATGTCCCCCTCGGCGCGGATTCTGGGCTCCGGCACGTCCCGCACCGCCAGCTTGCCGACGCCTTCCCAACACAGTGCCCTCACGCCCGGCCTCCCGTCATCAGCTTCTCCCGGACCTTGTCGGTCGCCTTCTCCTGCCTCGGGCTCCGGCCGGACGGGTCGTCGCGGGTGTCCATCACCTGGCCACACTCGATCAGCGACTTCACCCGCCGCAGGGTGTCCCGCAGCGCCAGATCGGGGTCGTCCCCACCGATCAGGCCGAACACCCGGCGCACCGGGCCCGAGCGGTACCGCAGCTCGGCGCGGATCTCGGTGCCCCGGCCCTGGGGCGCGTCGGCCAGCTCGATCCGCCCCTCCTGCGGCACCGGCCCGTCCTCGACCCGCCACCGCAGCGTGCCGGGCCCGTCGACGGTGATCTCCGCCCGCCACTCGGTGTCGCCGCCGGCCCGGTCGCGAGCCACGCACCGCCAGCGCCGGTCGTCGAGCTGCTCCAGGGTGGCCCACCCGGCCAGCGCGCGGTCCAGCCGTTCCCGGTCGGTCCAGAAGCCGATCACCTCATCCCGGGGCCGGTCCACGGTCACCCCGCGCCGTACCACGTACCAGCCGTCCTGCCGCTCCGGCTGATGCCGGTGCCGACGGCGAGCCACCGCCCGGCCCACACCGGCCGCCGTGACCGCGGTGACGCCGAGCACCGCCCATCTCGTTCCGTTGTTGGTCATCTCGTCTCCTCCACCCGGACGTCCGGGGATGGACAGCTCTTTCCGGCAGCGCTACCCGGCGTCGGGCGGTCGAAACAACACGTCCGTTTGATCAGCGGGAATGCGGGCACGTGCTGCTCAGCCACGGTTTCACGAAGTCCTGCCGAGGAGGCACGTCGATGTCCCTGTTCAGCCCACCTGGTGACGCCCGGCGCGCCGCGCATCGGTGGGATGTCGAACACGGCCGCGCCAGCACGTCGCCGGTCCGACTGCCGATGACGTACGTGCTGCCGCTGCGCTGGCACGCCGACACCGGCCTGGCCGAGCTGACCGGTTACCTGCGGTGGCTGGCCGACCGGGTCGACGTGATCGTGGTCGACGGCTCCGCCCCGGACCTGTTCGCACGGCACGCCGACGCCTGGCGGGGGCTGGTCCGGCACCTCCCGCCCGACGCCACCACTCGAGGGCTCAACGGCAAGGTGCTCGGCGTACGCACCGGCGTACGCGCGTCAGGCCACGAGCACGTGGTGATCGCCGACGACGACGTCCGGTACGACGAGGCCGGGCTGACCGCCGTGCACCGGCTGCTGGACCGGGTCGACCTGGTGCGACCGCAGAACTACTTCGACCCGCTGCCCTGGCACGCCTGGTGGGACACCGGTCGGACGCTGCTCAACCGGGCGCTCGGCGCTGACTACCCGGGGACCCTCGCGGTGCGTCGCAGCACCTTCCTCGCCATGGGCGGCTACGACCCGGACGTGCTCTTCGAGAACCTGGAGCTGATCCGCACCCTGCGCGCGAACGACGGCACCGAGGCGGCTCCGGCCTGGCTCTACGTACGCCGGCTGCCTCCCGACGCCGCGCACTTCCGCGGTCAACGGGTCCGTCAGGCGTACGACGATCTGGCCCAGCCGGCCCGCCTGCTGACCTCGCTCGCGGTCCTGCCGGCGCTGGCCGCGGCGGTCGCGGCCCGGCGGCCCGCGCTGGTGCTCGGCGCGGCGGCCGGCACCGTGGTCCTCGCCGAGGTGGGTCGCCGTCGCGCCGGCGGCACCACGGTCTTCCCTGCGGCGACGGCGCTGGCGGCTCCGGTCTGGCTGCTGGAGCGCGGCGTGTGCGGCTGGCTCGCGGTCGGCCAGCGGTTCCTGTTCGGCGGTGTCCGCTACGGCGACACCCGAATCCGCCGGGCCGCCCACCCGACCCGCGCCCTGCGACGCCGCCGCCACTGACCGCACCCCACAACGCGACAGCTCGCGGTCACCGAGGTGGCCGCGAGCTGTCGGGATCGGGGTGGGGTCAGGAGTTGACCTGGTGCCGGGCCTGCTGGGCCTGGTCCCTGACGTCGTGCGCGGCCGACTTCGTGTCGTCCTTGACCGCGTGCACGGCGTCCTGGGCGGTGGACTTCACCGACTGGGCGGCCTGCTGGGCCGGCTCGCGCAGCTCTTCCTTGAGCTCGTTGGCCACCGCGCCAAGCTTCTCGGTCACCGCACCGCTGTGCTCGCTGACCCGCTCCTTGAGCTGGGTAGCGGCCTGCTGCTCACGGCGAGAGGCCGGGATCAGCGACGAGGCCAGCCAGCCGACCCCGAACGCGATCAGACCGGCGGCGAGGGGGTTGCCCTGGGACTTCTGCCGGATCACCCGCGGAGCGCTGTGGGCGGCATCGCTGACACTGGTCGCCGCCGAGTGCGCGGCGTCGCTGACGCTGGAGGCCGCCGACGAGGCGCGGTCACCCACCGAGTGGGCGGCCTGGCCGGTGCCGTGGCCGAGGTCAGACGCGGTTCCCATGACCTTGTCCCTCACATTCTGCAGAGCGGAACGGGCCCGCTGTTTGCGGTCGTCGACGATGCGGCTCGGGCTGACCTTGTACGCCAGCGCATCCACATCGGAGCTGAGGCTGTTACGGGTGGCTTCGATCTCGCGGCGGATCTGATCGGGATCGGTGCTCATCGGGTGACTCCCTCCGGGTGCGGCTTGAGCGCGTCGGGGATCCGCTGCACGCTGTCGTTGGTCTGCTTGAGCCCGCGTACGTGCTGGGCGTTCTGCTTCGCCTTGGAGTAGAGGACGGCGGCGACCACGGCCCAGATCACGGCCACGATCAGCGCAGCCAGACCGGAGTCCATGACGTTGTCCAGGAACTGCCAGACGGCGATGGACACGAAGAGGGCCACCATGTAGCCGCCGAAGCCGGCACCGCCGAAGAGCCCGGCGGCCTTGCCGGCCTTCTTGCCCTCCTGGCGGATCTCGGCCTTGGCCAGCTCGACCTCCTGACGCATCAGCGTCGACAGGTCGGTGGTGACCTGACGCATCAGGTCACCCAGCGAGCTGCCCTTCACCTCCGCGGCGGTGTGCGGGGCACCCGCGTCGGGGTGGTATCCGGAGTCCAGCCCGGACCCCTGCGTCGGCATGCTCATGCCGTCGCCTCCCTTCGGATGACTCGGCGGGTCACGGGCGCGGGCTGCCGCTGGACGGAACGCCCGGCAGCGGGTCGGTCTGGGTCACCGGAGGCAGCGGCTGTCCGGTGCCGGTCGGCTCGGTGTAGCCACCGGGAGCCGGCGCGGTGTAACCGCCGGGGGTCGGCTCGGTGTACGTGCTGGGGGTCGGGTCGAGGTAACCGCCCGCCGGGGTGGCGTCCGGCGCCGCGCGGGGTGCCGGCGGCGGCGTCGGGATCACGGCGGTCTGCTCCGGGTCGTACGCACCGGCGCCCCGGTAGGCCGAGGATCCGTTGCTGGAGTCGTCGCCAGCGGAGGAGATGCTGCGGGTCAGCCGGCCGGCCAACACGCCGAGAACCGCCGCGCCGACCAGGAAGGTGCCCGGGTTTCGCCGCGCGTAGTCGCGTACCTCGGTGATCATGTCGCCGGGCTCGCGCTCCTCGAGCCAGCCGGCGACGCCGTGCACCCGGTCGGCGGCCTGGCGGGCCAGCTCGGTCACCGGGCCGGCCTGGCCACCCTGCTCGGCCATCGAGCGCATCTCGTCGGCCAGCGAACGCAGCCCACCGGCGGCCCGGCGCTGCTGCTCACCGGTCTGGCTGGCGAGCTGGGTGCGAGCCTCGCCGTACAGGTTGCGGGCCTGCCGGGCCGCCTCGCGGCCAACCTCGGTGCCCTGCTCCTTGGCGGTCTGGGCGACCGCGCCGCCAGCCTGCGCGGCCTCGGAACCGACCTGGCGCGCCTGGTCGCGAACGCCACCGCCGTTCGTCGACTCCTGCCCGTACGTGGAAGACGTAGGTGAAAGATCGTAAGACATGATTTCCCTTCCGCTCAGAATGTCGTCGCGGTTGTGCTGGGGGGATGCGGCTGCGTTGCCGCAGCCGCTGACCATTGACCTACCCTGCGTTTTGGCTTCCATACCTCTTCGTGCATTTCTCTGCGGGACCTGCCGCTCCAACTTCAAAATGGAGGATCGTCGGGCTGCGTCACGTCGCCGCTGCGGACAGTGAGGTTCGCGAGTGCTGGCAGATCCATGGAGGGGGCAGCGATGGCACGAGACGCGCGAGGTGGCCGACGGGCCGGCCCCCGACCCCGGGTCCAGCTGGCCGCGTTGGCCGTCGCCGGGGTCTTCCTGCTGATCGGCGTGCTCGGCTTCATCCCCGGCATCACCACCGACTACGGCGAGCTGAGATTCGCCGGACACCACTCGGACGCCCGGCTGCTGGGGCTGTTCCAGGTGTCGATCCTGCACAACGCGGTGCACCTGCTCTTCGGGCTGGTCGGCCTGGTGATGGCCCGCAGCATCGCCGGCGCCCGCGTGTTCCTGGCCGCCGGCGGCGCGATCTACCTCGCCCTCTGGCTGTACGGCCTGGGGATCGAGGCGGTCAACCCGGAGGGCGGGGCGAACATCCTGCCGGTGAACGACGCCGACAACTGGCTGCACCTCGCGCTCGGCTTCGGGATGCTCGCGCTCGGGCTGCTGCTGTCGAACCAGGCGGGCACCGGCGGGCGCCTCGACAATCCCGCCGAACGGCACTGACCTGGAGCTTTGGTGGTTTCGCCGCCACGCCGGCAGGGGTAATCGACCGCCGAAGGAGGTACGTCATGCCTCGTTGGCTACGCGACAACGGCCTGGCCGTCGCCATGCTGGGGGCCTTCCTGGTCTTCCTCGTGTTGCAGAGCGTCTTCGGCTGGCAGACCCACAATGAGGAGCTGACCGAGTTCGGTGCCGCGCCGCTGAGCTGGCCGGCGTACCTGACCAGCGGGCACTTCATCGAGTCGGTCTTCGAGAACTGGGAGTCGGAGTTCCTCCAGATGGGCGGGTACGTGCTGCTCACCGCGCACCTGGTGCAGCGGGGGTCGGCCGAGTCGAAGCCGGTGGACCAGACCGACCGGCCGGAGGACGACGAGCGCCGGGCCACCCCGCAGTCACCCTGGCCGGTGCGTGTCGGCGGTCTGCCGCTGGTGATCTACCGCAACAGCCTCTCCCTCGCGCTGCTGCTGATCTTCGCCGGTTCGTTCGTCGGTCACCTGTTCGGTGGCACCGCCGCGTACAACCAGGAGCAGGCGCTACAGAGCGGCGCACCGCCGATCGGGGTGTGGGAGTTCCTCGGCACCAGCGACTTCTGGTTCCAGTCGATGCAGAACTGGCAGAGCGAGTTCCTCGCGGTCGGTGCGCTGATCCTGCTGAGCATCGTCCTGCGCCAGCACGCCTCACCCGAGTCGAAGCCGGTGACCGTCGAGCACGCCAGCACCGGCGCCTGACCGGCGACGCGACGCCTCAGGCCGCGACCGGCAGCCGCTTGGCGAAACAGACGCTGTACGGGTTGCTCACGTACTCGCCGTAGACCGGGATCTGCTCGTAGCCACACGAGGTGTACAGCGCGATCGCGGTCGGCAGGTAGGTGCCGGTCTCCAGGCAGACCACCGAGTGCCCCTGTCGGAACGCGCACTCCTCCAGCGCGGCCACCAACTGGCGGGCGATGCCCCGCCCCCGGTACGCGGGCCGCACGTACATCCGCTTGATCTCGCCGGTCTCGGCGTCGAGCGACTGGAGCCCTCCGCAGGCGACCGCCCGATCGTTGACCACCACGGCCAGGTAGCGGACGTCGTCGTGCGGCATGAAGACCTGCCCGTCCAACCCACCGTCGGCCTCGCGCAGCTCACGCTGCTGCGCGACGACGAGGGCGGCGATCTCCGGATCGGTGACAGGCCGGGACTCGATCAGCATCACCCCACGCTAGAACGGGTGGATTTCGCGGAGGTTTCCGGAAATCAACCCGATCACAGAGCGCAACGAACTACTCGGCGTCGTCCTCGTCGTCGATGTCGTCGAGGTCGTCGGACGCGTCCGCGCCCACCTCGTCGGCCGACCGCACCCGGCGGGCCTTACGGGCGGCGAGCCGGTCCGCCGCCGAGGCCCGGTTCGACTTCTCCTCCAGGCGGACGTCGGTGCCCCGGTTACCGGGCACGAAGTCCACGCCGGCGAACAGCGTCGGCTGCCAGTCGAACTCGCGCGCGCCAATCCGGACCAGGTCACCGGGCTGCGCGCCGGCCTTGGCCAGCTTGTCCTCCACCCCGAGCCGGGCCAGCCGGTCGGCCAGGTAGCCGACCGCCTCGTCGTTGTCGAAGTTGGTCTGCTTGACCCAGCGCTCGGGCCGGACACCGCGCACGGTGAAGGAGCCGTCCGCCTCGGCCGTGATGGTGAAGCCGTCGTCGTCCACGGCCATCGGACGGATCACGATCCGGGTCGGCTCGGCGGGCGGTGCGGCCTTGCGCTCGGCCTCGACCAGGTCGGCCATCGCGTAGGTCAGCTCCTTGAGCCCCTCCCGGGTGGCCGCGGACACCTCGAACACCCGGTAGCCGCGCTCCTCCAGGTCGGGGCGCACGATCTCGGCGAGGTCCCGGCCGTCCGGCACGTCGACCTTGTTCACAGCCACGAGTCGCGGGCGGTCGGTGAGCCCGCCGTACTGGCTCAGCTCCGCCTCGATGGCGTCGATGTCGGCGACCGGGTCACGCCCGGGCTCCAGGGTCGCCGAGTCGATGACGTGCACCAGCACCGCGCAGCGCTCGATGTGCCGCAGGAACTCCAGGCCCAGGCCCTTGCCGGTCGCCGCACCCGGGATCAGACCCGGGACGTCAGCGACGGTGAAGGTGTGGTTGTCCATCCGGACCACACCGAGGTTGGGCACCAGGGTGGTGAACGGGTAGTCGGCGATCTTCGGCTTGGCCGCGGAGATCACCGAGATCAGCGACGACTTGCCGGCCGACGGGAAACCCACCAGACCCACGTCGGCGACGCTCTTGAGCTCCAGCACGATGTCCAGCTGGTCGCCGGGCTCGCCCAGCTCGGCGAAGCCCGGAGCCTTGCGCTTGGCGTTGGCCAGCGAGGCGTTGCCCCGCCCGCCGCGCCCACCGCGGGCCACCTCGAAGGTGGTGCCGGCGCCGACCATGTCGGCCAGCACGGTGCCGTCGGTGGTCTGCACCACGGTGCCGTTGGGCACCTTGAGCACCAGGTTGTGACCGTTGGCCCCGTCCCGGTTCGACCCGGCGCCGCCCTTGCCGTTGTCGGCCTTGACGTGCGGGTGGAAGTGGAAGTCGAGCAGCGTGGTCACCTGCGGGTCGACCACCAGCGACACGCTGCCGCCGTGCCCGCCGTTGCCGCCGTCCGGCCCGCCGAAGGGCTTGAACTTCTCGCGGTGGATCGAGGCACAACCGTGCCCGCCATCGCCGGCCTGCAGATGCAGAACGACCCGGTCAACGAACGTTGCCACGGCGTCAATCCTTCCAGCGAGGTCCAACCCCGCACTTCGAAAAAAGCCAAACGGGCCGGGACCCGTAGGTCCGCGGCCCGCTTGGCTCGAGAACTACTGCTGCGGAACGATGCTGACGGTCTTGCGACCGCGCTTGGTGCCGAACAGGACCGCACCGGCCGACAGCGCGAACAGCGTGTCGTCGCCGCCACGGCCGACCAGGTCACCGGGGTGGAACTTGGTGCCACGCTGCCGGATGAGGATCTCACCGGCGCTGACAACCTGACCACCGAAGCGCTTCACGCCGAGTCGCTGGGCCGCGGAGTCACGACCGTTACGCGAGCTGGACGCACCCTTTTTGTGAGCCATTGGAGGACGACCTACTTCCCGCTGGAGATGCCGGTCACCTTGACCTGGGTCAACGGCTGGCGGTGACCCTGGCGCTTGTGGTAGCCGGTCTTGTTCTTGAACTTGTGGATCCGGATCTTCGGGCCCTTGGTGTGCGCGGCGATTTCGCCGGACACCGCGACCTCGGCAAGCTTCGCCGCGTCGGTCACCAGGTCGTCACCGTCGACGAGGAGCACCGCGGTGAGCTTCACCGCGTCACCGGGGGCACCGGTGAGCTTCTCGACCTCGATCACGTCGCCCTCGGCGACCTTGTACTGCTTGCCGCCGGTCTTGACGATCGCGTACATCGGAGGCGGACTCCCTGTCGTTGAGGCTGCTGGCGGTCGTCCCCGCAGCGGCTCGCCGGGTAGCAGTGCACGGCGGCGCGGGCACACGGGAACTCGGCACACCAAAGGTGGGCCGCAGGCAAGAGTACGCCATTGCCGGCCCCGACCCCAAACCGGCCCGCCCTGGTCAGCGCGCGCAGAGCTGGTCGAGACGCTGCTGGAGCCGGTCCAACTCAGTCTCGTCGATCGACTCGACGTCGACGCTGAGCGCGGCCACCTCGGTGCCGAGGTCCGTGAGCAGAGTCTTGAGCTGCGGATCCGTGGCCTGTTCCGACTGCTCCCGCAGCTCGGTGCGCCAGCCGTCCAGTGCCGCCTCGGCCCGCCCACGGGCGGCCTCGGCCGTGCTGCTGTCCCCGGCGCCCACCGCCGCGACCATCTGACCCAGCTCCGCCACGTACGTCCGTACGGCGTTGGTGCTGGCCTGCTGGGCGGCGACGCAGACCTTCGTGCCGCCGCCCGCCGCAGCACCACTGGCCGGAACACCGCTCGGCCCGGAGGCCGAGCCACCGGTGGTCACGCCGGTCGGACCTGGCCCGACGCTCCCCGGCCGGTCGGCGGAGCAGCCAGCCAGCACGGTGACCAACGCGGTGACGGCGAGCAGACGACGCATCTTCTTCTCCTGACCCGGGACGACCGATCCTGGACCGGGGTGGCCGCAACGGCGAGGTCCCTCCCCCGGCACATTGCCGGGGAAGGGACCTCGTCAAACACTTGGCCGGTCAGGCGGTCAGGGGCGCGTCCGCCGGCGGGCGCCACCCCGACGTGAACGGCGTCGGCCGGCGCCACCCTCGGTGGCGTCCTCGTCGCCGTCACCGTCGGCGAGCGCGTCCGGGTCGTCCGCCGCCGCCAACCGAGCCGACTCCCCCTGCTGGCTGTCGGAGATCGCCGGCGCGGCGGCGGTGTCCGACTCGTAGCGGGACAGGTCGTAGCCCATGGTGTCCTGGTAGTCGGCGTCCGGTTCGGCGCTGGTGTCGGTGTCGACGACCTCCACGACGGCCCGCTCGGCCGGGGCGTTCTTGCGCGCCCGGCGGCGGGACGAGGTGGTGGCCTGCTCGGCGGCCGGGGCGGGGGCGGCCACCGCCGAGGCGACCGCCTTGACCTTCTCCCCCGCGCCGGCAGGGCGCGGCTTCTCCGGCACCGGCTCGGTGTGCATGATGACGCCCCGGCCCTTGCAGCACTCGCAGGTCTCGCTGAACGCCTCCAGCAGGCCCGCGCCGATCCGCTTACGGGTCATCTGCACCAGACCGAGCGAGGTGATCTCGGTGACCTGGTGCTTGGTCCGGTCCCGGCCCAGGCACTCGGTGAGTCGGCGCAGCACCAGCTCACGGTTCGACTCCAACACCATGTCGATGAAGTCGATCACCACGATGCCGCCGATGTCGCGCAACCGGAGCTGGCGGACGATCTCCTCCGCCGCCTCCAGGTTGTTGCGGGTGACGGTCTCCTCCAGGTTGCCCCCGGAGCCGGTGTACTTACCGGTGTTGACGTCGACGACAGTCATCGCCTCGGTGCGGTCGATCACCAGCGAGCCACCGGAGGGCAGGAAGACCTTGCGGTCCAGGCCCTTGATGATCTGCTCGTCGATCCGGTACTCGGCGAAGACGTCGCTCGTCCCGACGTGCCGGCGCACCCGGTCCACCAGGTCCGGAGAGACATGCGACAGGTACGACTCGACGATGTCGTACGACTGCTCGCCCTCGATCACCAGCTCGCGGAAGTCCTCGTTGAACAGGTCACGGACCACGCGGATGACCAGGTCCGGCTCCCCGTAGAGCAGCGCCGGGGCACCACCCTCGGCGGCCTTGGCCTGGATGTCCTCCCACTGCGCCTGGAGCCGCTTGACGTCACGGGCCAGCTCGTCCTCGGTGGCGCCCTCGGCGGCGGTGCGGACGATGACGCCCGCGCCGTCCGGAACGAGCTTCTTGAGCACGTCGCGCAGCCGCTTGCGCTCGTTGTCCGGCAGCTTGCGGCTGATCCCGGACGCGTTGCCGTTGGGCACGTAGACCAGGTGCCGGCCGGAGAGCGCGATGTGGCTGGTCAACCGAGCGCCCTTGTGCCCGATCGGGTCCTTGGTGACCTGGACCAGCACCGAGTCGCCGGAGCGCAGCGCCTGCTCGATCGAGCGGGCCCGCCCCTCCAGGCCGGACACGTCCCAGTTGACCTCGCCGGCGTACAGCACCGCGTTGCGGCCCCGGCCGACGTCGACGAACGCCGCCTCCATGCTCGGCAGCACGTTCTGCACCTTGCCCAGGTACACGTTGCCGGCCATGGTGCCGGAGGAGTTACGGGTGACGTAGTGCTCGACCAGCACGCCGTCCTCCAGGACGGCGATCTGGGTACGGTCGCCGCGCTGGCGGACCGCCATCACGCGATCGACGGCCTCCCGGCGCGCCAGGAACTCCGACTCGCTGAGGATCGGCGGTCGGGTACGCCGCTGCTCCCGGCCGTCGCGGCGGCGCTGACGCTTGGCCTCCAGGCGGGTCGAGCCGGAGACGCCCTGCACCTCGTCGACGGTCCGGCGCGGCTCGCGGATCTTGACCACGGTCGGCACACCGTCGTCCGCGGCGCCCTCCGTGTCGCCCGCACCACGGCGACGACGACGCCGGCGACGACGGGTCAGGCCATCGCCGCCCTCGGTCTCCTCGTCCTCGTCACTCTCGGCCTCGACCTCTGCGGTCTCTTCCTCGTCGGCCTGCGCCGCCTCCTCGGACTCCTCGTCCTCGGCGTCGTCGGCCCCACCCTTGCCGCGGCCCCGACCCCGGCGACCACGCCGGCGCCGACGGCGCGCGGCGGCGCTGTCCTCGTCGTCCTCATCCGTCTCGGCGGCCTCGTCGGCCTCCTCGACCGGCTCCTCCTCGGCCTCGATCGCCTCGACCGGCTCGACCGGCTCGATGTCGCGGCGACCACGCCGGCGGCGGCGGGACGGCTCGGCGGTCTCCTCCACAGCCGGCTCCTCGGCGACCGGGGCCGGCTCCACCGGCCGGGTCACCGGCACAGCGTCCGGCTGGGGTGCCATGAACAGCACTGTGGGCGCCGAGAGGGCGGCCCTCCGACGACGGGTACGCGGCTGCTCCGGCTCGACCTCGGCCGGCTCGATGGGCTCATCGGCCACAGCGGGGACGGCCACACCCGGCGGCACCTCGCCCGAGCGCTCCTGCGCGCCACTGGTCCAGGCCAGCTCGGCGGCGCTCGCCCTCGGGAGGGTGTCGGTGTCGTTCAGCTCAGCCTCGGCCTCGCGCAGGTCGGACTCCGCCGGCTCCTCGTCGACAACCGGTTCCTCGGCGACGACCGGTTCCTCGATCGAGGGCTGCTCTTCGACGGCGGCCGGCTGCTCGGTGGCGGGCGGCTCCTCGACAGCAGCCGGGGTGGCCTTCTTGCGCCTGGTCCGGGTCACCTTGACCGGCGGGACCACCTCGGCCGAGGCCGCCTCCGCGGAGGCGGCGACCAACGGCTCCTCGGCGGTGGTCTCGACGGGGGTGGCCTTGCGGCGGCGCCGGGGGGTCTTCGGTGCGACGTCCTGGTCACCGGAGACCGGGGCGAAGACCTCCGCCTGCGGCGACTCGACGCTGCCGGACCCACCCGTGGACGCCTCGATCGGCGCGTCGGTCTGCTCCGGCTGATTGAGCGGGGCGGCCCGACGACGGGTCGCCCTCGCACGCCGTACCGGCGCGGCGGGCTCAGCCGTCTCCGCGCCTGCCGGTTCGACCGAGGCCGAGCCGACGGCCGTGGTGGGGGTCGCGACGGCGGCGCCGTCGGTCGTGGTGCTCTCGTCGGCGGTTTCACCGGCCGGCTGTGAACCGGTCCGTTCGCCGCCCTCGGGCTCGTTCTCGAGCATGGACGTTCTCCAGTTCTGGCTAGCCCGGGCGCGGGTGAGCGCTGCCACGCAGGGTCGCCGCAAAAGTGTTTCCGCCGGGCGCGCGTGGTGCGCGACCGCCGAAGTCTGCCTGCCAGAACACCGACCGTCGGTCAGTGCCCAACGATGGCTGCCCCGTCGCGGTCCGCATCCAACGGATCCACGATCGCACCCTGCGCGGTCAACGTGCCCTGAGCCAGCCGGGTCACCCTCGGCGAAACCGGCGGCTCCAGGTCGGCCACCACGCGGAGGCCGGAAAGGACGTCATCGGGCCGTACGGACGGGGTGACCTGCCGCACGACCAGTTCGAGTATCGCACACGGTACGGCCGGCGCCCCGGAAGGCGTCGGTGCCGACGCCGGGGCATCGATGGATATCACGGCAGCACGGGCGTCGAACGTGCGTCGGCCCTGCTTGGTCATCCGCTCCACCAGCACCTCGTCGGCCGCGACGAAGGCGTCCACCGCCGCGCGCAGCACCGCCGGGTCGACCTCGGGCATCTCGATGTACCAGCGCGACGCCTCGATCCGGTCCGGGAGACTGCCTCCCTCGGCGATCACGGCGTCCAGGACGTCCAGCCCCGGTGAGAGCGCGGCGTCCAACGCGGCGCGCAACGCCTCCGGGTCGACCTCCGACTGGAGGGCGATCTCCAGGTATTCCGCCTCGCTCGCCACCCCGGTGGGGGCGGCGCTGGCGTAGGAAATCTTGGGGTGCGGGTGGAAACCCTGGGAGAAGGCGATCGGCACGGCGGCCCGGCGCAGCGCGCGTTCGAAGGCGCGGGCGAAGTCCCGGTGCGAGGTGAACCGCAGCGGGCCGCGCTTGGCGTATCGGATGCGGACGCGCTGGACGACCGGTGCCTGGCCGCCCTCGGGTTGAGGCTTCTTGGCGATCGTGGGCTCCTCGGGGGTACCTGCGTGTGGACCCATCCTGGCGCAGTGTCCGTGACGGTACGCAGCCGGGGCGGTCGCCTCGCTCCGACGAACCGGGTGAAACCGGTCGACAGGGTCATGATCAGCCGTCCAGGACGCCGATGGCCGGCCGGTGACACGCAGGTCACCCGGCCGGCCATTGGCGATCAGGACCGGTTGTCGCGCCCCGGTGGAGCCGACGGCCCCCCGCCGGGCGGGCCGTAGCCCGGCGGCTGCGGCGCGTACCCGGACGGTGGGGCGTAGCCAGACGGTGGGGCGTACCCGGACGGTGGGGCGTAGCCCGGGGGTGCGGGGTAACCGGGTGGCGGGGCGTAACCAGCACCCGGTGGGGCGTACCCGTCGGTGGCCGCCTGGTCGAGCAGGTCGTCCGGCAGGTCGGCCGCCAGGGCCGCCTCACGGCGGTACCGACGTCGGTTCCAGATCAGGAACACCGCCAACCCCAGCAGCAGCACCAGCACCACGGCGATGCCGATGACGACCACCATGACCTGCTGGTCGGTGGGGCCACCGCGGTCGCCGTGCTGGGTGACGTCGAACTCCTCGGCCGCGTCCGCTGTCCGAGTGGGTGCCGGGTTGGCCGCGGCGGCCGGGTCGAGCAGCGGATTGGCGCTGACCGGCGGCACGTTCGCGCTCAGCGCGGTCACCGGGTCGATCAGGCCGAACCCGTACTGCGGATCCCGGCCGGCAGGGCCGGCGTCCCGGGCGGTCCGGATGATCCGGTTGATCACATTGGCGGCGTCGAGGTTCGGGTACTTCGATCGGATCAACGCGGCCACACCGGAGACGATCGCCGTGGAGTCGGAGGTGCCGTCACCCCAGCCGTAGCCCTTGTTGCGGCCGGCGTTGTAGATGTCATCGCCGGGTGCGGCGACCACCGCCTCGGGGCCCTGGACCGAGCCGGACCAGAAGCTGCCGCCCCGGGTCGTCCCGGTCACGGCGATCACGCCGGGGACACTGGCGGGAGCCTCGACCTTGACGCTGCCCTTGGCGGTGTTACCGGCGGCGACCACCACGACGACATCGCGCTCCAGGGCGTACTGGATGGCGCTGACCTCTTCGGGGGTGACGGCCGACGGCTTGCCCAGTGACACGTTGATCACCTTGGCGCCACCGTCGACGGCCATCCGGATGCCGCGGCTGACCGTCACTTCGTCGTACGGCGCGTCATCCGCAGAGGCGTCCAGTCTGATGGGCAGGATCTTCGCGCCGGGGGCGATGCCGTCCACGCCGTCGGGGCTGGCGTTCGTCGCCGCGATGATGCCGGCCATGTGCGTGCCGTGCCCCTGCGCGTCGGCCCGCCCATCTCCGCTGCCGCCGTCGCTGCGGCCACCGGCCAGCACCTGGCCCTTGAGATCCGGGTGATTCGCGTCGACGCCGCTGTCGACCACGGCCACGATCACGCCCTGCCCGGTGGACAGCTTGTGCGCCTGCGCGATCCGGAGCTCATCCAGATACCACTGCTCGGCCCGCCGAGGCGCGGCGGCCGCCGGTTGGGCGGCTCCCAGCACCAGGAGACCCGCCAGCAGGGAGGCAGTCACCGGCCGGAGCGCTGCAGCATTCACCCTCATCCGTCCGTCCTCATCGAAGGACGCCCGGGGACGCCCCGTCACCAGGGCCCCACGGATCGTCATCCTCAGTCAACCACGACGAGTGTTCGGAGCCGGTGCCACCGCCGTGCCCGGCACCGCCCGCGCCGCCCATCATGCCGCCGCCCATCATCCCGGCGCCGCCCATCCCGGTGCCGCCACGCGCGCCGCCCGGCATGCCGGCACCACCGGCACCCGCGCCAGCGGCGGTACGCAGGGCGTTGGCCGCGCTCGTCACCGGCGGAATCTTTCCGTTGCCGCCACCCACCATGCCGGGGATACCGCCGACACCGATCCCGCTGGCGGCACCCAGACCACCGCCGGACCCGAGCCCGCCGCCCGCGCCGACGCCGCCACCGAAACCACCGCCGGCTCCACCGAGACCGGCGCTGCCGACCCCGGTGCTGCCGAGGCCACCACCCACGCCACCAATGGTGGTGGGCGCGGCGCCGGCCAGGCCGGTGCTGTAGCCGCCGTCGCCGTCCGGGTAGCCGGAACCGGTGGTCGGCGGTGCGAATGGGCCGGGTCCTTCGAACGAGGGGCCGCCACCGGGGCCACCGGTCGTCGTCGGGTTGAACGGGGCCACCGTGGACGTGGGGCCCCCGTTGATGTCGCTGATGCCGGGCGGCCTGCTGCCGATGGACGGGCCACCGCCGCCACCACCACCGCCACCACCGCCGCCAATGCCGCCGGTCTCAGGCAGCCCCTTCGGGGGCACCCGATCGTCGGGTCGGTAGTCGTCGAAAGAGCGTCCTGGATCGCCGACCACCAGCTTTGGACGCTCGGTGTACACCGCCGGGGGCAGCGGTGACATCGCCGTGTTCGCCGCCTGCTGATTGTCCCGGTACCAGTTGTCCAGATGGGCCTTGGTGTCCCAGAAGCCGCCCCGCTTCTGGTCACCGGCCTGGCCGTCGACCTTCATCGTCGCTTCGAGGTCGTCGGCCTTGTCGCGGAACGCCCCGTCGGCGTACGACGCGGGGTTGCTCTGGTAGTCCGCGCGCAGCGCGGCGAGGAAGCCCGACGAGCTCTCGCCGTCGCGGGCGTCATCGAGCTCGGTGCCGTTGGGCAGGCTCCACTCGTTCCACCCGAAGTCGTCCCCCAACGGGATCGGGATCGTGGCCACCACCTTGCGGATGTCGCCCTCGATCCGCGTCAACGCGCCACTGACGTTGCTCGCGTCGGTGATCAGATCCTCGATCTGCTTGCCGATCTTGCCGAGGTGCTCGCGGTACGCGTCACCGCCGCTGCCCTTCCAGCCGGCGAGCATGCCGGGCAGACCACCCACGTGCGGGCGCTCCTGACCCGTCGCGATCGGGCCGACGAACGACCGACCGACGAGCGCGTCCCGCAGATGGCCCAGGCCGGCGGAGAGGTTGCTCCACCCCATCCCGACCGAGCCGACCGTTTCCGGGTCCGCGGAGAGCGTCACCTCGCGGACGCACCGCTCCCAGGTTCCTCCAGCCATGACGTCCCCCTCAGGCCGTGTGCGGGTAGGTGGGCGTGCCGCCGGCAGGGGGCGGCGGAGCCGCCGACTCCAGCAGCCGCTCGATCTCCTTGCCGTTGGCGCCGTTGCGCGCCTCGGCGTCGCGGAACGCCTTGGCGATGTCCTCTGTGCCCTGCTTCAGCGCGGCGAGCTTCTGGGAGAGCGTCTTGAGGTGCAGCTCCATGTTGGTCGTGGAGGTCTCCAGCGTCCGCCACTGGAGGCGGGCGTCCTCGAACGCGCCGAAGGGCGTGCCGTTCGGAACGGCCTGGGCGTTGTTGCTGTCGCCCTTCATCCGCTCCTTGATGCGCTCCATCTCGTAGCTGAGAGTGTCCTCGACATACTGCTTCAGCCGTTCGACGTACGCGGCGGCGGCGTCCAGGTCCTCGACGCTGACGTGCAGATCGCCGGTGTTCGGCGGCGGCAAGCTCCCCATGCGGTTCCTCCCCCGTTTCCGACCCTCGGGGTCGGTCCATGTCAGACGCAGCGTATCGAAGTCTGACCACGTCGGGGCAGCCCTGGTCGCCGTCCGAACGAACCGACAGTTGTCGATGTCGTGTGCGGGGGCCGTCAGGAAGCCCGACCAACACCAACGGGTCCGCGAGGAGCGGACCCGTTGGGTGATGTCGGAAGTGGAGAGTAGTGGGTCAACGCCGCCCGGCGCTGCCCCGGAGGCGCCTCAGTGTGAGTGGCCGGCTGCCGGCACGTTCATACCGTTGCCGCCCAGCGGGGTCAGCGGCAGCAGCTTCTTACCGGTCGGGCCGATCTGGATCTCGGTGTCCATCGACGGGCAGACGCCGCAGTCGAAGCAGGGCGTCCACCGGCAGTCGTCCTGCTCGAACCCGCTGACCGAGTCCTGCCAGTCCTGCCAGAGCCAGTCCTTGTCCAGGCCCGAGTCCAGGTGGTCCCAGGGCAGGACCTCCAGCTCCTCGCGCTGCCGGGTGGTGTACCAGTCGAGGTCCACGCCGAACGCGGGCAGCGTCTCGGCAGCCGCGTCGACCCAGCGCTGGTACGAGAAGTGCTCGCTCCATCCGTCGAACCGGCCGCCGCCCTCCCAGACCTTGCGGATCACCGAGCCGACCCGGCGGTCACCCCGGGAGAGCAGTCCCTCGATCAGCGACGGCTCGCCGTCGTGGTAGCGGTAGCCGATGGCGCGGCCGAGCGACCGGTCCGAGTTGATGGCCTGCTTGAGGATCTTGAGCCGGTGGTCGATGACCTCCGGACGCTCCATCGAGGCCCACTGGAACGGGGTGTGTGGCTTCGGCACGAACCCGCCGATCGAGACGGTGCACCGGATGTCCTTGGAACCGGTGGCGGCCCGACCGGCCCTGATCACCTCGTGGGCCATCTCCGCGATCTCGAGGACGTCCTCGTCGGTCTCGGTGGGCAGGCCGCACATGAAGTAGAGCTTCACCTGCCGCCAGCCGTTGGTGTACGCGGTGACGACGGTGCGGATCAGATCTTCCTTCGTCACCATCTTGTTGATGACCTTGCGGATTCGCTCCGACCCGCCCTCCGGGGCGAAGGTCAGGCCGGTCCGCCGCCCGTTGCGGGACAACTCCTGGGCGAGGTCGATGTTGAAGGCGTCCACCCGGGTCGACGGCAGCGACAGCGACACGTTGGTGCCCTCGTACTGCTGGGCGAGGCCCGAGCACATGTCGCCGATCTCGGAGTGGTCGGCCGAGGAGAGCGACAGCAGGCCCACCTCGTTGAAGCCGGAGAACTCCAGGCCGTCGCGGACCATCTGCCCGACCGTGGTGATCGACCGTTCCCGGACCGGACGGGTGATCATGCCCGCCTGGCAGAACCGGCAGCCCCGGGTGCAACCCCGGAAGATCTCCACCGCGTACCGCTCGTGCACCGTCTCGGCCAGTGGCACGAGGGGCTTCTTCGGGTACGGCCAGGCGTCCAGGTCCATCGTCGTGCGCTTGTGCACCCGGAACGGCACGTCCGCCCGGTTCGGCACGACCCGCTGGATGCGCCCGTCCGGGAGGTAGTCGACGTCGTAGAAGCGCGGCACGTAGACGCTCTCGGTGCGGGCCAGCCGCAGCAGCAGCTCGTCGCGGCCGCCCGGGGAGCCCTCGGCCTTCCACTCCCGGACGATCGCGGTGATCTCCAGGACCGCCTCCTCGCCGTCGCCGAGCACTGCGGCGTCGATGAAGTCGGCGATCGGCTCCGGGTTGAACGCGGCGTGCCCGCCGGCCACGATCACCGGGTCGGCGTCGGTGCGGTCGGCGGCCAGCATCGGGATGCCGGCCAGGTCGATCGCGGTGAGCATGTTGGTGTAACCCAGCTCGGTGGAGAAGGAGATGCCGAACACGTCGAAGCCGCGTACCGCCCGGTGCGCGTCGACCGTGAACTGCGGCACGCCGTGCGTGCGCATCAGGTTCTCCAGGTCCGGCCAGACCGCGTACGTCCGCTCGGCGAGGGTGTCGGGCAGCTCGTTCAGCACCTCGTAGAGGATCTGCACGCCCTGGTTGGGCAGGCCCACCTCGTACGCGTCGGGATACATCAACGCCCAGCGCACGGCTGCGGCATCCCAGTCCTTGGTCACCGCACCCAGCTCGCCCCCGACGTACTGGATGGGCTTGGAGACCTGGGGCAGCAGTGGCTCGAGCTGGGACCAGACCGAATTGGTCGCGGCCGCGCGCGGCGTCGTGGACGGGGCACTCATGATGGCCAAGGGTACGCGCCCGTCCGACGGTGGCGACGCGGTACTAACCTCGGACCGGCGCGAGAGGAGATTGCCGCGATGCCCGAGCCCCAGACGGGAGCAGGGCCGGCCGACGGGAACACCCCGGGCGCGGAGCCGGACCGGGATCCGGCGGCCGCCGACGAGCCGACCTCCCCACCCGTACCATCGGACCAGCCTGAGCCCTCGGCGCAGCCCACAGCTGCGGACCAACCCGAGCCATCGGGCCAGCCCGAGTCGACCGCCACCGCCGACGTTCCGGCGCCCCGGTGGAGCGGCTCGGCCCCGGTGCCGCCTCCGTCGCCGCGCCGACCCGCCTGGGGCGAGTCGGCCGAGCCGACGCCGCCGCAGGCCGTGCCCGTCGGGCCGCCGGAGCACCAGACCCCGGTCGACCCGTGGGCCGGCGTGGACACCGGCGGCTGGGACCTGCCGTCCGCCGAGCTGCCCCCGCTGCCTCCGACGTTGCCCTACCCGTCGCCGCCGTCGACCCGGCAGTGGTCGGGTCCGCCCGCTCCCCCGGTCGGCCCGCACCCGCTGCCGCCGCAGGCCGTCCCGGTGCCTCCACAGGCCGCGAGGCCCACGATGCCGAGTCGGCCAATGTCGCCGCCCGCACCTTCCCCGACGCCGGCCCGACCGCCGAAGCAGCGCCGCGGCCGGCGGTCCGACCCGCCACCACCGGCGCCACCACCGGACTGGCAGGCCCCCAAGGGGTACGTTCCGGTGCCGGTCCGTCGACGTCGCCGCTGGCCGTGGCTGCTGCTGCTCACCCTGGCCTGCTGCTGCGGGTGCCCCGCCTACTACGGGTTCCCGATCTCGGCCCAGTACCCGGCCCGCGCGGCACTGCCCGTCCAGATCGAGGACCTCAGCCTGCGTCAGGACAGCCGCAGCGCGGAAACCGCCAAGCAGTTGGAGAACGAGGTCCGCCAGGAGCACTGGCTGGCCGAGGACACGTTCGCCGGCGTCTACTCCACGAACAGCGGCAAGCGGGTGACGGTCTTCGGCGGCACCGGCTTCCGGCTGAGCCCGGAGTCGGACGCGGAGGCGGAGATCAGCCGACTCACCGACCGCTACGCGCTGAACGCCCCGGAGACGGTGGACACCGGCGTACGCGGCCGGCACGAGCGTTGCGCGGTCGGCCGGGCGGACGGCAGCGACGTGGTGGTCTGCACCTCTGTCGACTACGGCAGCATCGCCACCGGAGTGTTCACCCGGCTCTCCGTCGGTGACAGCGCCACCCTGCTGAACACACTGCGCGCCCAGATCGTCCAACCCGAGCGGGGCTGAGTGCCGACCCACCCAGGTTGATCAAGAGGTTTCGGTCAGAATCAGTCCCGCGAATGACGCAAACTTCTTGATCAACCGGGGGTGGGCCGAGGGTGGGCCGGGCGGGTGCGGGTCAGGCTTCGCGGGTCGGGTCCGGGTGGGCGCGCGGCGGGGCGTAGCGGGGCACGTACTCCTGGCCGGTGAGCTTCTGGATCTCGCCCATCAGCTCATCCGTCATCTGCCGCAGCGAGGTGCGGTCGTCCGGTCGGCCGGTGAAGTCCAGCGGCTTGCCGAACCGGACGGTGATCTTGGCGGTGCCGGGACGCGGCACCCGGGCACCGATCGGCTGCGCCTTGTCCGTGCCGATCATGCCGACCGGGATGATCGGCACGCCGGCGGAGATCGCCAGTCGGGCCGCCCCGGTCCGCCCTCGGTAGAGCTTGCCGTCCGGCGAGCGGGTGCCCTCCGGGTAGACCACCACCAGGTCACCGCCCTTGAGCGCCGGGATCGCCGCGTCGAACGCGGACAGCGCGGCCCGACCGCCGGCCCGCTCGACCGGAATGGCGCCCAGACCGGTGAGCACGAACTTGGAGATCGCACCCTTCACACCGGCGCCCTTGAAATACTCCGACTTGGCCCAGAACGCGAGGTGGCGGGGCACGACCGTGCCGAGGAACAGCTCGTCGGCCACGGAGAGGTGGTTGCCGGCGAAGACCGCGCCGCCGGTCGCCGGCACGTGTTCCAGCCCCTCCACGGTCGGGCGGAACGCCAACCGCAGCGTCGGCGCCACGGTGAGCTTGCCGATGGTGTAGAGCAGGGGCACTGGTCCTCCGGCAGATGAGGTGCGAACAGGCGGTGTCACGGTAGCGGACGCCTCCACACTCCGCCGACGGAGGTGTGGAGGCGTCCGTACCGCGGCTACGAACGGCGGACGGTGACCGTCACCCGCTCGCCGTCGCCGACCTCACCGGCGAAGCCGTCGATGCCCTCGGCGAAGTCCACCGAGTCGGCCAGCACCTCCCGGGAGACGAAGTCGACGTACGCCGCCACTGCCGCACGCACCTCGTCGGACGCCGACACCGACACCACGATCCGGTCGGAGACGTCCAGGTCGGCGTCACGGCGGGCCTGCTGCACCACCCGCACCACGTCGCGGGCCAGCCCCTCGGCGGCCAACTCCGGGGTCACGTCGGTGTCCAGCACCACCACGCCCTCGCCGCCGGGCAGTGGCGCCGAGTGTTCGGCGTCGGCGGCGACCAGGCGCAGCTCGTACTCACCCTCGGCGAGGGTGACGCCGGCAGCCACCGGGGCGCCGTCGACCAGCTCCCAGTCCCCCGCCTTGACCGCCTTGATCACCTGCTGCACCTGCTTGCCGACCCGCGGGCCGAGCGCCCGGGGCACCACGGTCAACACCTGCTCGCAGTACGCGGACAGCTCCGCGCTGAACTCCACGGCCTTCACGTTGACCTCGTCGGTGACCAGGTCGGCGAACGGCCGCAACTGCTCCGCCGCCGGCGAGGCCACTGTCAGCTTCGACAGCGGCAGCCGCACCCGCAGACCCTTGGCCTTGCGCAGCGACAGCGCCGCCGAGGCGACCGCCCGGGTGGCGTCCATCGCGGCGACCAGGTCGTGGTCGGCCGGGAACTCGGTCGCCTCCGGCCAGTCGGTCAGGTGCACCGACCGCTCCCCGGTCAGGCCACGCCAGATCTCCTCCGCGGTCAACGGCGCGAGCGGCGCCACCACCCGGCAGAGCGTCTCCAGCACGGTCCAGAGCGTGTCGAACGCGTCGGCGTCCCCGGACCAGAACCGGTCCCGGGAGCGGCGCACGTACCAGTTGGTCAGCGCGTCCAGGTAGGACCGAACGGTGGCGCAGGCGCCGGAGATGTCGTACGCGTCCATCTGCGCGCCAACGGTGGCCACCAGCTCGTTCGTCTTCGCCAGCACGTACCGGTCTAGCAGGTGCGTCGAGTCGGTACGTCGACGCGCCTGGTGCCCGTCGGCGTTGGCGTAGAGCGTGAAGAAGTACCAGACGTTCCACAGCGGCAGCAGCACCTGCCGGACGGCGTCACGGATGCCCGCCTCGGTGACCGCCATGTCACCGCCGCGCAGCACCGGCGAGGACATCAGCATCCACCGCATCGCGTCCGAGCCGTACGCGTCGAAGACGTGGTAGACGTCCGGGTAGTTGCGCAGGCTCTTGGACATCTTGCGCCCGTCCGAGCCGAGCAGGATGCCGTGGCTCAGGCAGTTGCGGAACGCTGGCCTGTCGAACAGCGCGGTGGCCAGCACGTGCATCGTGTAGAACCAGCCGCGGGTCTGCCCGATGTACTCGACGATGAAGTCACCCGGGTAGTGGTGCTCGAACCAGTCCGCGTTCTCGAACGGGTAGTGCACCTGGGCGAACGGCATCGAACCGGACTCGAACCAGCAGTCCAGCACCTCCGGCACCCGGCGCATCATCGACTGACCGGTCGGGTCGTCCGGGTTCGGGCGGACCAGGTCGTCCACCGCCGGCCGGTGCAGGTCGGTGAGGCGTACGCCGAAGTCACGCTCGATGTCGGCGAGCGAGCCGTAGACGTCGAGCCGGGGGTAGTTCGGGTCGTCGGACTTCCACGCCGGGATCGGCGAACCCCAGAACCGGTTCCGGCTGATCGACCAGTCCCGGGCGTTGGCCAGCCACTTGCCGAACGAGCCGTCCTTGATGTGGCCGGGCGTCCAGTTGATCTCCTGGTTCAGCTCGACCATCCGGTCCCGGAACTGCGTCACGGCGACGAACCACGACGACACCGCCTTGTAGACCAGCGGGGTGTCGCAGCGCCAGCAGTGCGGGTACGAGTGGGTGTAGGTGTCCTGCTTGAGCACCACCCCCCGCTCCTTCAGCTCCCGGATCACCGGCTTGTTGACGTCGAAGACCTGCTCACCCTGGTACGGCGGGACCAGCGCCGTGAACCGGGTGTGGTCGTCCACCGTGACGATGGTCGGGATGCCGGCGGCGTTGCAGACGTTCTGGTCGTCCTCACCGAAGGCCGGGGCGAGGTGCACGATCCCGGTGCCGTCCTCGGTGGTGACGAACTCCGCGCCGAGCACCTGGTAGGCGTTCTCCCCGGCCTGCTCGACGAGGAAGTCGAACAGCGGCGTGTAGCGGCGTCCGACCAGGTCACGGCCGTACACCGTGCCGACCTGCTCGAAACCGTCCAGCTCCTTGGCGTACGCGGCCAGCCGCGCCGCGCCGACCACGAACCGCTCCCCGTCGCGTTCCAGCACCGCGTACTCGATGTCCGGGCCGACGGCGAGCGCCAGGTTCGACGGCAGGGTCCACGGCGTGGTCGTCCAGACGCCCAGCTTGACCGGCCCGCGCAGCAGCTCCGGCGCGGACTCGTCGGCGGTCAGCCCGAACCACACCGACAGCGTGGGGTCGTGCCGGTCCCGGTAGACGTCGTCCATCCGGGTCTCGGTGTTCGACAGCGGCGTCTCGCAGCGCCAGCAGTACGCCAGCACCCGGAAACCCTCGTAGATCAGACCCTTGTCGTGCAGGGTCTTGAAGGCCCACATGACGCTTTCCATGTAGTCCAGGTCGAGGGTCTTGTAGTCGTTGGCGAAGTCGACCCAGCGGGCCTGCCGGTTGATGTACCGCTCCCAGTCCTGGGTGAACTCCAGCACCGAGGCACGACAGGCGTCGTTGAACCGGGCCACGCCCAGGTCGATGATCTCCGCCTTGCTGGTGATGCCGAGCTGCTTCTCGGCCACCACCTCGGCGGGCAGGCCGTGGCAGTCCCAGCCGAAGCGCCGCTCGACGTGCCGCCCGCGCATGGTCTGGTAGCGCGGCACCACGTCCTTGACGTACCCGGTGAACAGGTGGCCGTAGTGCGGCAGGCCGTTGGCGAACGGCGGGCCGTCGTAGAAGACGTACTCGTTCTTACCGTCGTCGCCGGCCGGGCGGGCCTCGACGCTGGCCTCGAAGGTCTTGTCGGCCGTCCAGTGCTCCAGGACCCGGCGCTCGACCGCGGGCAGGTCCGGGCTCGCCGGGACACCGGCGGCGGTCGGGTCGTGCAACGGATAGGCCATCGGGGGTCGCTCTCCTCATGCAGCTCACTCAACGTGGGTCTGCGAGGACGAACCGTCCGGGGTACGCCTCGAACGGCGCTCCCGGGTGGTCCGCGGTACCACCCCGCTTGGCGGTCAGGATCGACCGCCCGCTCATTGCCGGCTGTGACGGGCCGCACCCGTCCGGTTCTACTGGGTCGGTTGCCCGACTGTTCTTCCGGAGGCTCACCGGTGATGGCCGGGTCATCGCCTTACAGCGCTCAACGATACAAGACTCAGCCGCCACCCCGCCGCCGAGTAAACGCGCGAACGCACCGGCGCTTGACGCGGGTGGGGCGCTCACGCGAACTTCGCCGGTGCGTTCGCTTCGGTACAACGAGTTCCAGGGGATGCGCCGGTTCCCCGCCCTGGGCGGGCTGCGGGCGGTGGCCGCGCGGCTGAGCCACCCGGCGCCACCCGCATGACCCGGATCACAGCCGGAGCTGTCACGGTTGGCCCCGGTCGGTCCGTCGTCACGGTGTCGGAACCGATCAGGGAGGTAGTCAGTCATGCAACGGATGAACACCGCCGAGGTCATGCCGCAGGGATACCGGGCCGTGCTGGGCCTGGAGAAGTACGTCCAGTCGAACGTCGACAGCACCGTCCTGGAGCTGGTGAAGCTGCGCGCGTCGATACTGAACGGCTGTTCCTACTGCGTCGACATGCACAGCCGGGACGCGCTCGGCGCCGGCGAGTCGAGCCGTCGGCTCTTCGCGGTGGCCGCCTGGCGGGAGGCGCCCTTCTTCGATGAGCGGGAGCGGGCCGCGCTGGCGCTCACCGACGCGGTGACCCGCCTCGGCGACCACGGCGTACCGGACGACGTCTGGGACGCCGCCGCGAAGGTGTGGTCGGAGAAGGAGCTTGCCGACCTGGTACTCGCTATTGCCACAATCAACGTGTGGAACCGACTGGCGATCACCACTCGCACGGAGCCCCCGGCGCAGGTGTGACCACCGAGGCGGCGCAGGCGGCCGGTGCGCTCCAGGCGCACCGGCCGATGCTGCTCGGGCTGGCGTACCGCCTGCTCGGCAGCCGGCACGACGCCGAGGACGTGCTCCAGGAGGCATACCTGCGGTGGCTGGGTGTGGACCGCTCGACGGTGGCCGAGCCGCGCCGCTACCTGTCCCGGGTCGTCACCCGGCTGGCCCTGGACCGGCTGCGGGCCAGGCAGGCGACCCGGGAGACGTACGTCGGGCCGTGGCTGCCCGAGCCGGTGCCCACCGAGCCCTCGCCGTTCGGGCCGTTGGACCGCGCGGAGCTGCGCGACTCGCTGTCCACCGCCCTGCTGCACGTGCTGGAGCGCCTCACCCCGCCGGAGCGGGCGGTCTACGTCCTGCACACCGCGTTCGACCTGCCGTACGCCGAGATCGCCGAGATCCTGGACCGGACCCCCGAGGACTGTCGGCAGCTGCACCACCGGGCGGCCGCCCGGGTACGCCAGGAGCAGCGACGGTTCACCGCCACCCGCTCGGAGCGGGAGCGGTTGCTGGACGCGTTCCTCGCCGCCGCCCGCGACGGTGACCTGGCGACGCTGACCGGGCTGGTCGCCAAGGACGCCACGGCGTGGAACGACGGCGGCGGCCGGGCGCGGGCCGCCCGCAACCCGGTCACCGGGGCGGACCGGATCGCCCGCTTCTTCGCCGGGATCTACGGTCCGGGAAGCCGGAGCTGGACCCTGCGTCGGCTGGAGTTGAACGGCGAACCCGGCGCCCTGCTCGTCCGCGCGGACGGCAGCCGCTACACGTTGACCGTCACGGCGGCCGACGGCCGGATCACCGGGGTCTACGTGGTGGGTAACCCGGCGAAGCTGCCGTCGGTCGACTGACCCCGCCGCCCGCCAGCCCCGTGTCGACGACCCCTGGTCAGCCGAGCTCGGGGAACCAGAGCGCGATCTCGCGCTTGGCGCTGTCCGTCGAGTCGGAGGCGTGCACCAGGTTCTCCCGGTTGGACAGCGACAGGTCACCCCGGATAGTGCCGGCGGCGGCCTTGCGCCCGTCGGTGGCGCCGACCAGACCGCGGACCACGTCGATGACCTGGTCGCCGGAGAGCACCAGGGCGACCAGCGGACCGCCGGTCATGAAGTCCTTCAGCGGCGGGTAGAACGCCTTGTCGACGTGCTCGGCGTAGTGCTCGTCGGCGAGCGCCGCGTCCATCGTCCGGTGCGCCATCGCGTCGATCCGCAGCCCCTTGCGCTCGAAGCGGGAGAGAACCTCGCCGACCAGGCCGCGGCGGACCGCGTCGGGCTTGATCAGAACGAGGCTGCGCTCATCCGGGCTGTTGCTGGACACGCTGGGTTCCTCCTGTACGCGTTGAACGCTCGAGATCGGTACGGTCAGCGTAGCGACCCGGTCCCGGCGCCGGCGCGGCGGCCGGTCTTTCCCCCGGTGGCCGATCCGGCCTAGCCTGGCCCTGACCCCCGGGAGGTCCACTGTGGCGAATGGCGGGAGCCGGCCCATCGCGCCGGTACGCAAACTGATCGGCACGGTGCTGGGCACCGTGGCCACGTTCGTCGTCCTCTTCGGGCTGGGCATGACCAGTTGGGCCATCGTGGCCCTCGGCGTCGCCCTGCTGGTGCTGGCGATCGCGCTGGCGACCGTGCGCGGCGGCGGGCGCACCTGGGTGGTCGGCGTCGGGCACGTGCACAGCGCCTCCGAACCACCCACCCAGTACGCGTTCGGCCGCTGCGAGCTCCAACTGGTGCTCGACGCGCCCGGCCTGCCACCGCGATCCAAGAAGATCATCGAACCACGGGTGCCGGTCTCGAAGTGGCCGTCGCTGGGCCAGACCCTGCCGATCCGGGTCGCGCTCGACGACCAGCGGCACGTCAAGGTCCTCTGGGACGAGGTGCCGACCCACGCCGAGACGGCCGCCGCCGTCGCCGACCTCCCGCCGGAGTTCGCCGACGTCGACGTGGTGGACGAGGTGTTGATCCAGCAGGACGCCCCGCCGTGGGCCGACCGTGGGCCGGACGACGATTTCCGGGACGACCTCCGCGACCCGCTCGGCGACCCGTTCCGCGACCCGCTCGGCCCCGACCCGGTACGCAGCGATCACCTGCGCACCGACCCCCTGCACGACGATCCGCTGCGCGACGACCCGGGCGTCGTGCCCGAGGAGCGCGAGCCGGTGGTGATGCACCAGAGCCCGGGCGGCCCGGTGGTGTTGGAGGGCGTCCTCGTCGAGCAGCAGGCCAGTGGTGGGCTGCCCCGACGGGCCACCCCGGCGCCACGCTCACCCGTTGAGGAGCGCTTCGACGAGCCCGACGCCGACCGGTTCGACCTGTCGGAGGACGACCGGGCGACCCCATCCCCCGCTGACCCCGTCGACCCGTCCAGGGCGCAACGCGCCGACCCGCCGCCCGCGCAGCGCTCCGGGCCGGGCGCGACCGACCCACTGGACCCCCTCGACCTCCCGCTGGACGACCCCACCCCGGCCGGGGCGGGCCGCGAGACGGTCACCGACGAGGAGTTGGACCAGGCGATCTTCGGGTTCGCCTCGGACGCGGCCGCGGATCCGACCGCGCCGATCAGCGGGGTGGGTCTCACCCTGCTGGTGACCGACCTGTCCCGCTCGCTCGGCTTCTACCGCGACGTGCTCGGCTTCACCGAGGTTGACCAGGGCGCCCACAACGCCATCCTCGCCTCCGGCACGACCCGGCTCGTCCTGCGCGAGGTGACCGGGGCGGCGCCGATCAGCCGCCGACTGGTGCACGTCAACCTCGAGGTGAACGACATCGAAGCGGCGTACGAGCGGCTACGCGGGTCGGGCGTCCGCTTCACGTACGCGCCCCGGGTGGTCAACCGCGGCACGAAGCTGGAGGTGTGGGCGGCGGCGTTCCGTGACCCGGACGGCCACGGCATCGCCCTCACCCAGTGGCGTGAACGCGCCGACGCCTGACCCGTCCCGTCGCGCCTCGGGCTGACGGCCGACGGTCGGCCGTCAGCCCAGGATGACCCGGCGGACGTGCAGCGCGTACGCCCAGACCAGGGCGAAGATGATGCCCAGTCCGAGCAGCGACCAGTGCAGCAGACCGCCCAGCATCAGCAGTCCCTGGAGCACGGTGCCGGCATTCCACGCCCACGGGCGGCGCATCATGCCGGCGAGCACGATGGCAGCCACCGCCAGTGCCACCACGACACCGATCGCGGCGCCGCTCAGGTCACCGCCGACCACCCGGACCGGCTGGATCGCCAGCAACAGCACCAGCGCCTCCAACCCGAGGGTTCCCGCACCCAGGCCGCGTACCGCCGCCTCCGGGTTGCGCAACCCGGAGCGTCGTGGCTGCCCGGCGTCGGGCCCGTCCTCGGGTCGATCGGCCGGCGAGCCGGGCATGGCCTGACCCGACGGGACGCCGGCCGCGGCCTGATCAGCCGGCGAGCCGGCCGGGGCATGGTCGGTGGGGTCGTCGGTGACGTGCGGGTCCCGCTCCGGGCCGGTCATCGCTTCAGCAGCCGGCGGGCGTCGGCGACCGTCACCACCGAACCGGTGACCAGCACCCCGACCCCGCTGAGCTCACCGGGGACGTCCTCCTCGGCCAGCGCCACCGCCAGCTCGATCGCGTCCGGCATCTCCTCGGCCGTCGACACCCGCTCCTCACCGAAGATCTCGGCGGCCAGCGCGGCGAGGTCGTCTGTGGGCATCGCCCGTGGCGAGCTGTTGCGGGTGACCACCAGCTGGTCGATTACCGGCTCCAGCAGCTCCAACAGCCCTTCCGCGTCCTTGTCGGCGAGGACGCCGACGACCGCCACCAACTTGCTGAACGCGAACTCCTCCTGGAGCGCGGTGACGGTGGCGGCCATGCCGTGCGGGTTGTGCGCACCGTCGAGCAGGATGGTCGGGGCGTTGCGCACCCGCTCCAGCCGACCCGGGGAGCTGGTCGAGGAGAAGCCCTCCCGGACCGTCTCGACGTCGAGCTGCCGACGACTCCCGGCGCCCAGGAACGCCTCCACGGCGGCGAGCGCCACAGCGGCGTTCTGTGCCTGGTGGGCCCCGTGCAGCGGAATGAACACGTCGTCGTAGACGCCGCCCAGGCCCTGGAGGCTGAGCACCTGGCCGCCGACGGCGACCGCCCGGCTCAGTACGCCGAACTCGCCGCCCTCCCGCGCGATGGTGGCCCCGACCTCGGCGCACCGATCGAGGAGGGGGCCTGCCGCCTCCTCGTCCTGCGCTGCCGCGATGACGGTGGCGCCCGGGTGGATGATGCCGGCCTTGGCCAGCGCGATGTCCTGAATGGTGTCGCCGAGCCACTCGGTGTGGTCCAGGCCGATCGGGGTGATCACGCAGACCCCCGCCTGGATGACGTTGGTGGCGTCCTCGGCACCGCCGAGGCCCACCTCGACCACCGCGATGTCGACCGGCGCGTCGGCGAACGTGGCGAACGCCAGCGCGGTGGTCATGTCGAAGTACGTCAACGGCTCGTCGGACCGCGCGTCGATCAGCTCGGCCAGTGGCTTGATCTCCCGGTACACCGACGTGAACCGCTCCTCGCTGACCGGCTCACCGTCCAGGCTGATCCGCTCCCGGACGGTCTCCAGGTGCGGGCTGGTGTACCGCCCGGTGTGCAGCCCGTGCGCCCGCAACAGCGAGTCGATCATCCGCGCGGTGGAGGTCTTGCCGTTGGTGCCGGTCAGGTGGATCGCCGGGTAGGCCCGCTGAGGGCTGCCGAGCAGGTCGAGCAGTGACTCGATCCGGTCCAACTCGAAGACCATGCGGGTGAAGCCGCGAGCGTTCAGCTCGGCCTCGACAGCGGCGAATTCGGTACGGTCGGTCACGAGGAAAGTGTCTCCAGAGCAGCGTCGATCCGGACCAGGTCGGCCTCGGCGGTGGCGAGCCGGTCGCGGATCTTCGCGACCACCGGCTCGGGGGCCTTGCCGATGAAGGCGGGGTTGTCGAGCTTCGCCCGGGCCTGCGCGACCTCCTTCTCGGCGGCGGCGCGGTCCTTCGTCAACCGGGCCCGCTCGGCAGCCAGGTCGATCGACCCCCGGGTGTCCAACGCGACACCGACCGCCCCGGGCATGGCCAGCGTGGCGCTGGCCTGGAAGTCGTCCCCGGCCGGGTCCAGCCGGACCAGCGAACGGATCAGCGGCTCGTGGGCGGCGATGCCCGCCCCGGTCAGCCCGTCCAGCCGGGCGGCCACCCGCTGCGTCGGGCGCAGCCCCTGGTCGGAACGGAACCGGCGGATCTCGGTGACCACCCGCTGCACACTGATCAGCTCGGCCTCGGCGGCGTCGTCGATCAGCGCACGGTCGGCCACCGGCCAGGCGGCGTTCTGCACCGTCTCGCCGCCGGTCAGCGCGAGCCACAGCTCCTCGGTGACGAACGGGATGACCGGGTGCAGCAGCCGCAGCAGCTGGTCCAGCACGTGCCCGAGCACCCGGCGGCTCGCCTCGGCCCGCTCACCGCCCTCACCGAGCACCGGCTTGCTCAGCTCGACGTACCAGTCGCAGACGTCGTCCCAGGCGAAGTGGTAGAGCAGGTCACACACCTTGGCGAACTCGTACGCCTCGAACTGCTCGTCGACCTCGGCGGTGACGTGCGCCAGCCGGGACAGGATCCACCGGTCGACGGTGGAGAGCTGCTCGGCGGGCGGCAGGTCGCCAGTGGTGTGCGCACCGTTCATCAGGGCGAAGCGGGTGGCGTTCCAGAGCTTGTTGCAGAAGTTGCGCGAGCCCTGGCACCACTCCTCGCTGACCGGGACGTCCTGCCCGGGGTTGGCGCCACGAGCCAGAGTGAACCGGGTGGCGTCGGCCCCGAACCGGTCGATCCAGTCCAACGGGTCGACGACGTTGCCGAACGACTTGGACATCTTCTTGCCGTGCTCGTCGCGGACCATGCCGTGCAGGGCCACCACGTCGAACGGCTGCTTGCCGTCCATCGCGTACAGGCCGAACATCATCATCCGGGCGACCCAGAAGAAGAGGATGTCGTAGCCGGTGACCAGGACGCTGGTCGGGTAGAACTTGGCCAGGTCCGGGGTCTGCTCCGGCCAGCCGAGAGTGGAGAACGGCCAGAGCGCGCTGGAGAACCAGGTGTCCAGGACGTCCTCGTCCTGCCGCCAGCCGTCGCCGGTCGGCGGCTGCTCGTCCGGGCCGACGCAGACGATCTCGCCCTGCGGGCCGTACCAGACCGGGATCCGGTGCCCCCACCAGAGCTGGCGGGAGATGCACCAGTCGTGCATGTTGTCGACCCAGGCGAAGTAGCGCTTGGACAGCTCGGCCGGCTCGATGCGCACCCGACCGTCGCGCACCGCGTCACCGGCGGCCTGGGCCAGCGGGGCGGTGTTGACGAACCACTGCAACGACAGCCGCGGCTCGACTGTCGTCTTGCACCGTGAGCAGTGCCCGACCGCGTGCACGTACGGCCGCTTCTCGGCCACGATCCGGCCCTGCTCGCGCAGTGCGGCCACGATCGCGGGCCGCGCCTCGAACCGGTCCAGCCCTTCGAACGGGCCGGGCACGGTGATCACCCCACGCTCGTCCATCACGGTGAGCGCGGGCAGGTCGTGGCGCTGGCCGATCTCGAAGTCGTTGGGGTCGTGTGCCGGGGTCACCTTGACCATGCCGGTGCCGAACGACGGGTCGACGTGCGCGTCGGCGACGATCGGGATGCGACGGCCGGTGAGCGGCAGCTCGACCTCGGTGCCGATCAGGTGCTGGTAGCGCTCGTCGTCCGGGTGCACCGCCACGGCGGTGTCGCCCAGCATCGTCTCGGCCCGGGTGGTGGCCACCACGACCTCGTCGCTGTAGCGGATCGAGATCAGCTCACCGTCGTCGTCGGTGTGCTCGACCTCGATGTCGGAGAGGGCGGTGAGGCAGCGTGGGCACCAGTTGATGATCCGGTTGGCCCGGTAGATGAGCCCCTCGTCGAAGAGCTTCTTGAAGATCGTCTGGACGGCGCGGGTCAGCCCCTCGTCCATGGTGAAGCGCTCACGGTCCCAGTCGACGGAGTCGCCGAGACGCCGCATCTGCCCGAGGATCGCCCCACCGGACTCGGCCTTCCACTGCCAGACCCGCTCGACGAACTTTTCCCGGCCGAGGTCGTGCCGGGACAGGCCCTCGGCGGCGAGCTGGCGCTCCACCAGGTTCTGGGTGGCGATGCCAGCGTGGTCCATGCCGGGCAGCCACAGCGCCTCGAAGCCCTGCATCCGCTTACGCCGGGTCAAGGCGTCCATCAGCGTGTGCTCGAACGCGTGGCCCATGTGCAGCGAGCCGGTGACGTTCGGCGGCGGGATGACGATCGTGAAGGGGGGCTTGTCGCTGTCGGCGGACGCCCGGAAGTGCCCGTCGGCTACCCACTGCTCGTACCGTCGCTGCTCTACCTCGCCGGGCTGGTACTGGCCGGCAAGGGTCGGGGCTGCGGGGCGGTGGGCATCCAGTCTCTCGGTCACCTGACAAGTCTACGGAGGGCTTCCGCAGACCTGACGTGCGCCACCTGTGGTTCGCGTACGGTGTCGGCTATGTCCGACGCACATCTCACCGAGCGTTCGCTCGACGGCGGTCGCGAGCCGGTCGAGCTGACCGAAGAACCGATCCAGCTGAGCACCCGCGACTCCGGTGGCGACCCGGACGAGCCGTCGGGCGGCTGGTCCCGCCGGCGCAAGATCGCTTGGACTGCCGCCCTGGTGGTCGGCCTCGCCGGCGCCGGGGTGCTGGGTGTCGGTGGGTGGCGGATCGCACAGCAGAAGGACACCCAACTGACGTCGCCCGACCAGGTGGCGGGTCTGACCCGCGACGACAGTGAACGGGCGAAGAGCACCGCCGACTACCTGCGCAGCGGCCTGGCGGCAGACATCGAACTGGACCGCAGCTTCGGCACCGTCTACCGGGACCCGGCCGACGACAAGCGCTCGGTCCTCATCTTCGGCGGCACCACGCTGCTGTGGCAGCCGGAACGGGACCTGGACAGCCTCTTCCGCCTCATGTCGGATGAGACCGGTGCGGTGAGCGGCCTCCGCGAGGTGCCCGCCGGTGACCTGGGCGGCGTGATGAAGTGCGGCAGCACCAGCGGCGAGGGCGGCGACTTCGCGGTCTGCGGCTGGGCCGACCACGGCAGCGTGGTGATGGCGATGTTCCCGGGACGGTCGGTCGGCGACGCCGGCGGCCTGCTGCGTAACCTCCGCAACGGCATGCAGACCCGGGGCTGACGCGGCCCACCGGCCGCCCGATCGGTTTTCCTGATATCGGGCTATGGAGTGGCCGCGGATACCAGGGTTTTCCTGGGGAAACGCAGAAAGGGCCACCCGATAACGGGTGACCCTTTCTGGAAAGATTGTCCGGCGGCGTCCTACTCTCCCACACCCTCACGAGTGCAGTACCATCGGCGCTGGAGGGCTTAGCTTCCGGGTTCGGAATGTAACCGGGCGTTTCCCCTCCGCCATGACCGCCGTAACTCTATCGACATGTCAAACAACACCAACACAGTGGTCTGTTGTTCGTTTATCGAGAGTTGCACAGTGGACGCGTAGCAGCTTAGTAGTCAAGTCCTCGGCCTATTAGTACCGGTCAACTGAACCCGTTACCGGGCTTACATTTCCGGCCTATCAACCCAGTCGTCTAGCTGGGGGCCTTACCCCACCAAGGTGGGTGGGATACCTCATCTTGAAGCAGGCTTCCCGCTTAGATGCTTTCAGCGGTTATCCCTTCCGAACGTAGCTAACCAGCCGTGCCCTTGGCAGGACAACTGGCACACCAGAGGTTCGTCCGTCCCGGTCCTCTCGTACTAGGGACAGCCCTTCTCAAGTATCCTACGCGCACGGCGGATAGGGACCGAACTGTCTCACGACGTTCTAAACCCAGCTCGCGTACCGCTTTAATGGGCGAACAGCCCAACCCTTGGGACCTGCTACAGCCCCAGGATGCGACGAGCCGACATCGAGGTGCCAAACCATCCCGTCGATATGGACTCTTGGGGAAGATCAGCCTGTTATCCCCGGGGTACCTTTTATCCGTTGAGCGACACCGCTTCCACTCGCAAGTGCCGGATCACTAGTCCCGACTTTCGTCCCTGCTCGACCTGTCAGTCTCACAGTCAAGCTCCCTTGTGTACTTGCACTCAACACCTGATTGCCAACCAGGCTGAGGGAACCTTTGGGCGCCTCCGTTACCTTTTAGGAGGCAACCGCCCCAGTTAAACTACCCACCAGACACTGTCCCTGAACCGGATAACGGTCCGAAGTTAGATACCCAAATCAACCAGAGTGGTATTTCAAGATTGCCTCCACCCATACTGGCGTATGGACTTCACCGGCTCCCACCTATCCTACACAAACTAATTCGAGTACCAATGTCAAGCTATAGTAAAGGTCCCGGGGTCTTTCCGTCCTGCCGCGCGTAACGAGCATCTTTACTCGTACTGCAATTTCGCCGGGCCTGTGGTTGAGACAGTGGGGAAGTCGTTACGCCATTCGTGCAGGTCGGAACTTACCCGACAAGGAATTTCGCTACCTTAGGATGGTTATAGTTACCACCGCCGTTTACTGGCGCTTAAGTTCTCCGCTTCGCCCCGAAGAGCTAACAGGTCCCCTTAACGTTCCAGCACCGGGCAGGCGTCAGTCCATATACATCGAATTACTTCTTCGCATGGACCTGTGTTTTTAGTAAACAGTCGCTTCCCCCTGCTCTCTGCGGCCATACAACGCTCCACCCGCGCGGGGCTTCACGTCTCCGGCCCCCCTTCTCCCTAAGTTACGGGGGCAATTTGCCGAGTTCCTTAACCACAGTTCGCCCGATCGCCTCGGTATTCTCTACCTGACCACCTGTGTCGGTTTGGGGTACGGGCCGCTAAGAACTCGCTAGAGGCTTTTCTCGGCAGCATAGGATCACTGACTTCACCTGAATCGGCTCGGCATCACGTCTCAGCCTTAAATGTGTTGCGGATTTGCCTACAACACGGCCTACACGCTTACCCCGGCACAACCACCGGCCGGGCTCAGCTACCTTCCTGCGTCACCCCATCGCTTGACTACTACCCATCAGGTTCCCAGCCTCCCCGACATCCGTCCGAAGACATCAGTCAGTTCAGGTGGTTAGCACAACGAGGTTCATCAGGGACGCTCTTTCGCGGGTACGGGAATATCAACCCGTTGTCCATCGACTACGCCTCTCGGCCTCGCCTTAGGTCCCGACTCACCCAGGGCGGATTAGCCTGGCCCTGGAACCCTTGGTCATCCGGCGGAAGGGTTTCTCACCCTTCTTTCGCTACTCATGCCTGCATTCTCACTCGTGCCGCGTCCACAACTGGGTCACCCCGCTGCTTCACTCGCGGCACGACGCTCCCCTACCCATCCACACACCTGCACAAGGAATCAAGTCCAAGCGAGGTTAAAATGTGAATGCCACAGCTTCGGCGGTGTGCTTGAGCCCCGCTACATTGTCGGCGCGGAACCACTTGACCAGTGAGCTATTACGCACTCTTTAAAGGGTGGCTGCTTCTAAGCCAACCTCCTGGTTGTCTATGCGACCCCACATCCTTTTCCACTTAGCACACGCTTAGGGGCCTTAGCTGGTGATCTGGGCTGTTTCCCTCTCGACTACGAAGCTTATCCCCCGCAGTCTCACTGCCGCGCTCTCACTTACCGGCATTCGGAGTTTGGCTGATTTCGGTAAGCTTGTGGGCCCCCTAGACCATCCAGTGCTCTACCTCCGGCAAGAAACACGCGACGCTGCACCTAAATGCATTTCGGGGAGAACCAGCTATCACGGAGTTTGATTGGCCTTTCACCCCTAACCACAGGTCATCCCCCAATTTTTCAACATTGGTGGGTTCGGCCCTCCACGCGGTCTTACCCGCGCTTCAGCCTGCCCATGGCTAGATCACTCCGCTTCGGGTCTAGGACACGCGACTGAATCGCCCTATTCAGACTCGCTTTCGCTACGGCTCCCCCACACGGGTTAACCTCGCCACATGCCACTAACTCGCAGGCTCATTCTTCAAAAGGCACGCCGTCACCCCGCAAGGCTCCGACGGATTGTAGGCGAACGGTTTCAGGTACTATTTCACTCCCCTCCCGGGGTACTTTTCACCATTCCCTCACGGTACTTGTCCGCTATCGGTCACCAGGAAGTATTTAGGCTTACCAGGTGGTCCTGGCAGATTCACGGCAGATTTCAGGGGTCCGCCGCTACTCGGGAACACCCACAGAAGGTCAGCAACTTTCACCTACCGGACTTTCACCGTCTACGGTCAGCCATTCCAGACTGTTCGACTAGCCACTAACTTTGTAACTTCTCGAACAAGTGTCAGCTTGTTCAGCAGGGTCCCACAACCCCGACCACGCAACCCCTGACAGGTATCACACGCAGCCGGTTTAGCCTCGATCCGCTTTCGCTCGCCACTACTCACGGAATCACTAAATTGTTTTCTCTTCCTACGGGTACTGAGATGTTTCACTTCCCCGCGTTCCCTCCACACACCCTATGTGTTCAGGTGTGGGTGACACCACATGACTGGTGCCAGGTTTCCCCATTCGGACACCCTGGGATCACAGCTTGGTTGACAGCTCCCCCAGGCCTATCGCGGCCTCCCACGTCCTTCATCGGCTCCTGGTGCCAAGGCATTCACCGTTCGCCCTTGACAACTTGACCACAAAGATGCTCGCGTCCACTGTGCAATTCTCAACAAACGACCAACCCACAACCCGATCCGCCCCACACCAAACCCAGCCCTTCAGGACCAGCGGTATGTGGGGCCAGGCCATGCCTGGCAGACTCCCAGCCCCCACACCGGGGGGCTGGCCAAGTCTCTGAAACAACAACCAATGGTTGTTCCTTCAGGACCCAACAGGGTGCTCACATTTCTTCTCAGCCGCACCAGGGACTTCGTTCCCACCACCCGAAAGCAGCTGTACTAGAAGGAACCCGGCCGTTGCCGAGGAAAAACTTGCCAGTGTCTCCGCCATCTGAGCACCCCGACCCAACATCCGTGGGCCGCGGGCTCCTTGCACCCTTTCAGGTGAAGGTGCTCCTTAGAAAGGAGGTGATCCAGCCGCACCTTCCGGTACGGCTACCTTGTTACGACTTCGTCCCAATCGCCAGCCCCACCTTCGACGGCTCCCTCCCACAAGGGGTTGGGCCACCGGCTTCGGGTGTTGCCGACTTTCGTGACGTGACGGGCGGTGTGTACAAGGCCCGGGAACGTATTCACCGCAGCGTTGCTGATCTGCGATTACTAGCGACTCCGACTTCACGGGGTCGAGTTGCAGACCCCGATCCGAACTGAGACCGGCTTTTTGGGATTCGCTCCACCTCGCGGTATCGCAGCCCATTGTACCGGCCATTGTAGCATGCGTGAAGCCCTGGACATAAGGGGCATGATGACTTGACGTCATCCCCACCTTCCTCCGAGTTGACCCCGGCAGTCTTCGATGAGTCCCCGCCATAACGCGCTGGCAACATCGAACGAGGGTTGCGCTCGTTGCGGGACTTAACCCAACATCTCACGACACGAGCTGACGACAGCCATGCACCACCTGTGACCGCCCCCGAAGGACCTCACATCTCTGTGAGTTTTGCGGCCATGTCAAACCCAGGTAAGGTTCTTCGCGTTGCATCGAATTAATCCGCATGCTCCGCCGCTTGTGCGGGCCCCCGTCAATTCCTTTGAGTTTTAGCCTTGCGGCCGTACTCCCCAGGCGGGGCGCTTAATGCGTTAGCTGCGGCACAGGAAACCGGAGAGGTCCCCCACACCTAGCGCCCAACGTTTACAGCGTGGACTACCAGGGTATCTAATCCTGTTCGCTCCCCACGCTTTCGCTCCTCAGCGTCAGTATCGGCCCAGAGACCTGCCTTCGCCATCGGTGTTCCTCCTGATATCTGCGCATTTCACCGCTACACCAGGAATTCCAGTCTCCCCTACCGAACTCTAGCCTGCCCGTATCGACCGCAGGCTTGGGGTTGAGCCCCAAGTTTTCACGGTCGACGCGACAAGCCGCCTACGAGCTCTTTACGCCCAATAAATCCGGACAACGCTCGCACCCTACGTCTTACCGCGGCTGCTGGCACGTAGTTGGCCGGTGCTTCTTCTGCAGGTACCGTCACTCTCGCTTCGTCCCTGCTGAAAGAGGTTTACAACCCGAAGGCCGTCATCCCTCACGCGGCGTCGCTGCATCAGGCTTCCGCCCATTGTGCAATATTCCCCACTGCTGCCTCCCGTAGGAGTCTGGGCCGTGTCTCAGTCCCAGTGTGGCCGGTCGCCCTCTCAGGCCGGCTACCCGTCGTCGCCTTGGTAGGCCATCACCCCACCAACAAGCTGATAGGCCGCGAGCCCATCCCAAGCCGAAAAACTTTCCACCCCCAGCCATGCGGCCGGAAGTCCTATTCGGTATTAGCCCCCGTTTCCGAGGGTTATCCCAAAGCTTGGGGCAGGTTGCTCACGTGTTACTCACCCGTTCGCCGCTCGAGTACCCCGAAGGGCCTTTCCGCTCGACTTGCATGTGTTAAGCACGCCGCCAGCGTTCGTCCTGAGCCAGGATCAAACTCTCCAACAAAAAATTAGTTGAACAGCTATCCCGGCAACAAACAAATGTTGCCAAAGGAATCCCAACCAGCCAGCAAAAACTGACCAGTCCGGGGTATAAATCATAATTGGCACTGGCTTTACAAGCACCCTGTTGAGTTCTCAAAGAACAACCACACACCGACCAGAAGCCCCACCTCAGTGGAACCCCGTTTCGGGGCAACCGCTCAAACTTACTTGGTCGAACTTTCGTTGTCAACCTCGTATCCGAGGCGATCACCTTGGTTCGTCCGGATCCACGATGACGCACGCCGTGACCGGCGGTCGTTACTGTCGTGGGAAGCCGCAGACCGGCCGATCGCCGCTTCGCGGCTCTCCGCCCGGCTCCTGCCGGCTTCAAAACTCTACCCGGTCGGCTTCGCGTTCGCAACCCCGTATCCGGAGTGTTCCGCACCGCCCGATCCTCGGTCTCGCTCGGCGTTCCCGCCACGAGCCCGGTGCCCGTTCTCCGCCGGTTTGTCCGGCGTTCCCCGTGCAGAGAGAAAGTTACGCGGACGGCCCGGAGAAGGCAAATCAGGGTTCATCACTGGTTCGACCGACCGGGACGCGGCGGCACCCGGCGCAGCCTCGGGACGCGGGCTGTCCCGACGTGCCAGAGTGTCAGACATGGATGAGTCCGGGCTGGGCACCAGGGTGTTCGCCGAGGAGGCACTACTGGGCCTCCTCCTGCCGTTCTGGCAGGTGGTGATCGGTGCGGTCGTGCTGGTCGTCCTGGTGCTCTCGGTGGGACGGCTGGCCCGACGGGGCAAATCCCGGATGACCACCGCGCTGCTGGTCACCGCCGCGGCCATCGCCGGGTTCGCGGTGATCGGCGTTCTGCTGGAAGGCTGAGAGACTGCCAGGGCCTGGCGTCAGAGCCGGCGGTTGGCCAGGCTAGGCAGCTCGGCCCGGATCGCGGCAAGGCGGTCGAGGTCCAGGTCGACGACGGACACGCCCGGGCCGTCCGGCACCTGGGCGAGGACAGTCCCCCACGGGTCGACCACCATGCTGTGCCCGAAGCAGGTGCGACCTGGCTCGTGGTCGCCGGTCTGGCCAGCCGCCGCCACGAAACACTGGTTCTCGATCGCCCGGGCCCGCAGCAGGACCTCCCAGTGGTCCCGCCCGGTGTGCATCATGAACGCCGCGGGGACCACCAGCAGTTGTGCGCCGCCATCGGTGGCGAGCAGCCGGTAAAGCTCCGGGAAGCGCAGGTCGTAGCAGATCGACAGGCCGACCCGCAGGCCCTCGACGTCCACCACCACCGGTTGCACACCCGGCGCCACGCTCGCGGACTCCCGGTAGGAGACCCGACCGGGGATCTCCACGTCGTACAGATGGATTTTGCGGTAGCTCGCTGCCAGGACGCCGGTGCGGTCGAAGACCAGCGACGTGTTCCAGGTGTGCTCCGGGTCCGGGCCGGCCTCGTGGAACGAGCCGGCCACCACCCAGATGCCGAGCCGTCGGGCGATCCCGGCGAAGAAGCTGCCGACCTCCCCGTCCACCGGCTCCGGCTCCGGCAGTCCGGCGGCGGGGCCGAGGTAGTCGACGTACTCCGGCAGGACGGCAATATCCGCGCCGCCGGCGGCGGCGCGTTCCAGCAGGACCTCGGCGGCGGCCAGGTTGGCCTTGCGGTCGTCCCGGGCGTTCAGCTGGCAGACGGCGACACGCATGACCACAGGGTACGGCGGGAGGTGCCGGCGTGGACAGCGTCAGCGGCGGTCGGGGGCCAGGGCACCGACAGCACCTGTACGACCGGCAGCGGGACGCTGGGGAGCCGCGACACCGTGGACAGGGCGATCGAGTCGGCGCGACGGAACGCTTCCCGTCGGATCCAGCGGCGGTCAGCGTGACGACAGCGGCGAAGCGGCCCGGCTGATGATGGTGGCGGTCCCCCGGTCGGGCGAATGGGACCGCCGAACGCGATCACGCCGGCCGCGTCAGGATTGAGCGGCCGGCGTGACACGGGGAGGATCAGGCCGACTTCTCCTCGCGGTCCCGCCGGGCACGGCGCCCGGTGAACTCGCGCGGAACGATCGTCGGGTTGACGTTTTCCAGGACCACCTCGCGGGTGATCAACACTCGGGCGGCGTCGGGGTTGCTGGGCACCTCGAACATCGCGGAGAGCAGAACCTCCTCGATGATGGCGCGCAGACCACGGGCACCGGTGCCCCGCAGCATCGCCTGATCGGCGATCGCCTCCAGTGCCGGCTCGTCGAACTCCAGCTCGACCCCGTCCAGCTCGAACAGGCGCTGGTATTGCCGGACCAGCGCGTTGCGCGGCTCGGTGAGGATGCGAACCAGGGCGCTGCGGTCAAGGCTGCGCACGTTGGTGATCACCGGCAGCCGGCCCACGAACTCGGGGATCAACCCGAATTTGAGCATGTCTTCCGGCATGACCTGGCTGAAGATGTCGTCGGTCGACCGATCAGACACCGAACGGAGCCGGGCACCGAAGCCGGTGCCGCCCTGCCCGGTGCGGGACTCGATGATCTGATCCAGGCCGGCGAACGCACCGCCGCAGATGAACAGCACGTTGGTGGTGTCGATCTGGATGAACTCCTGGTGCGGGTGCTTACGACCACCCTGCGGCGGGACGTTCGCCACCGTGCCCTCGAGCATCTTGAGCAGAGCCTGCTGCACGCCCTCGCCGGAGACGTCGCGCGTGATCGACGGATTCTCCGACTTGCGGGCGATCTTGTCGACCTCGTCGATGTAGATGATGCCGGTCTCGGCGCGCTTGATGTCGTAGTCCGCGGCCTGGATCAGCTTGAGGAGGATGTTTTCCACGTCCTCGCCGACGTAACCCGCCTCGGTCAGCGCCGTGGCGTCGGCGATGGCGAACGGGACGTTCAACATCCGGGCGAGGGTCTGTGCCAGGTGGGTCTTGCCGCACCCCGTCGGACCGAGCAGCAGGATGTTGGACTTCGCCAGCTCGACGGCATCATTGCCGGAGCCTGGCGCGTTGGCCGCCTCGGCCTGGATCCGCTTGTAGTGGTTGTAGACCGCGACCGCGAGCGCCTTCTTGGCCTGATCCTGCCCCACGACGTAGTTGTCGAGGAACTGGCAGATCTCCATCGGCTTGGGAAGCTCTTCCCACTTCACCTCGCCGGACTCGGCCAGCTCCTCTTCGATGATCTCGTTACAGAGATCGATGCACTCGTCGCAGATGTAGACCCCTGGGCCCGCGATGAGCTTCTTGACCTGCTTCTGCGACTTGCCGCAGAAGGAGCATTTCAGTAGGTCGCCGCCGTCACCGATCCGTGCCACCTACGTTCTCCCTGCACTCATCGGCCGGAGACCCGGCCCTGACCTGCGGACGCTGCGCGCCGTCCGGCTTGGTTCGCCCCGCCGATCGACCGGCGAAGCGGTACGGACCCGACGTTACCCGCTGGCGGGGCATTCTCCGACCCCCAAAACGGGTGTGTCAGAGGTCGGCCGGGAACGAAAGCCCCGGCCAACCTCTGACCCGGTACTGCTCAGCTAGCGGCCTGGGCGGCCAGCAAGCCCTTCTTGCGGCTGGTCAGGATCGTGTCGACCAGCCCGTACTCCTTGGACTCCTCGGCCGTCATGATCTTGTCACGGTCGATGTCCTTGCGAACCTGCTCGATCGGGCGGTTGCAGTGGCGGGACAGCATGTCCTCCAGCTGCGTACGCATCCGCAGGATCTCCCGGGCCTGGATCTCGATGTCCGAGCCCTGCCCGTAGCCGCCCTCGGTGGCCGGCTGGTGGATGATGATCCGCGAGTTCGGAAGAGCCATCCGCTTACCGGCGGTGCCCGCGGACAGCAGCACCGCAGCCGCGCTGGCGGCCTGGCCGAGGCAGACCGTCTGGATGTCCGGACGGACGTACTGCATGGTGTCGTAGATCGCCGTCATCGCGGTGAACGAGCCACCCGGCGAGTTGATGTACATGATGATGTCGCGGTCCGGATCGGTGCCCTCGAGCGTCAGCAGCTGGGCCATCACGTCGTTGGCCGACGCGTCGTCCACCTGGACGCCGAGGAAGATGATCCGGTCCTCGAAGAGCTTGTTGTACGGGTTCGACTCCTTGACCCCGTACGACGTGCGCTCGACGAACGACGGCAGCACGTAGCGGTTGTGCACGGCCGCGAACTGGGGCGGCAGGCTCAGATCGGTCATCGTCAGCTCCTCAGCTCAGGGTCCCGGCGCCATCCGGAACCTGTGCGGCCCCGATGATCACCTTGTCGATGAAGCCGTAGTCCATGGCCTCCTGGGCGGTGAACCAACGGTCCCGGTCCGAGTCCGCCTCGATCTGCGACTGGTCTTGGCCGGTGTGGTGCGCGACCCGCTCCTGGAACATCCGCTTCGTGTAGAGCATCTGCTCCGCCTGGATGGCGATGTCGGACGCCGTGCCGCCCAGGCCACCGGACGGCTGGTGCATCATGATCCGGGCGTGGGGCAGGGCGTAGCGCTTGCCCTTGGTGCCCGCGCAGAGCAGCAGCTGACCCATCGAGGCAGCCATGCCCATCGCCACTGTCGACACGTCGTTGTCGATGAACTGCATGGTGTCGTAGATCGCCATGCCGGAGTAGACCGAGCCACCCGGCGAGTTGATCCACAGGTTGATGTCGCGGTCCGGGTCCTCCGCGGCGAGCAGCAGCAGCTGCGCGCAGATGCGGTTGGCGACCTGGTCGGTCACCTCACTGCCCAGGAAGATGATGCGCTCCTTGAGCAACCGGTTGTAGACCGAGTCGTCGAGGTTGCCAATGGAGTCGCCACCGCGCGCTTCAATCGCCCGGAGCGACTTCTTGGGGATGTGCATGTCGGTCATGGCAGCCCTTCGCTCTCCGTACCGTCTTTCCCGACACTAACCGCTGTGCGGGGCGGCAGAGTCCCGGTCGGGGCACTGTTCGCTCTCAGCGCAGCTGTGTCGGGCGTACCCGCGGCGCGGGCTTCCGGGCCGTACCCCGGAAAGGGAAACGGCCGCCATCCACCGCGCAGCGGCGGACGGCGGCCGCACCCGACGATCAGTGGTTGTGCTCGGCCTCGTTGGCGGCGCGCAGCGCGTCGAGGCTGACGGGGTTGCCGGCCTCGTCCTTGATCGTGATGCGCTCCATGACAGCGGCGAGCGCCTTGCCCCGCCGCACGTCGCCGAAGACCGCAGCGGCCGCGCCGGAGCGCACCAGCTGGTCGTAGTACTGCTGGGGAGCCATCCCGGCGCGCTGCGCCCGGTGCACGATCTCGTGACCGAACTCGTCGTCGGAGACCTGGACGTCCTCGGCGTCGGCCAGCGTGTCCAGCAGGAGCTGGACCTTGACGCCCTCGGTCGCCGCCTCGGTCAGCTCGGCGTCGATCTGCTCCTCGGTCTTGTCCTCGGCCGCGAGGTATTCCTCCATGGAGGCGCCGATCCGCTCGAGCTGGTCAACCATCGCCTGCTTGCGGCTCTCGACCTCCTCGCGGACGACACCCTCCGGGGCCGGGATCTCGGCGGCCTCGACGAGCTGCGCCAGGGCCTTGTCCCGAGCGGCGTAGATCTGCTCGACCTGCTTGCCCTGGGTGACCCGCGCCCGCAGGTCGCCGCGCAGCTCCTCGATGGTGTCGAACTCGCTCGCCATCTGGGCGAACTCGTCGTTCAGCTCGGGCAGCTCCTTCTCCTTGACCGTGCGAACGGTCACCGCCACGTCGGCGTCGCGACCGGCGAAGTCGCCGCCGACCAGCTGGGTGGTGAAGGTGGTTTCCTCGCCGGCGGAGAGGCCGACCACTGCCTCGTCCAGGCCCGGCAGGAGCTGCTTGCTGCCCACCTCGTGGGAGATGTTGCTCGCCTGGCCGCCCGGCACGTCCTCGCCGTCGACGGTGGCGTTCAGGTCGATCTGGACGAAGTCACCCTCGGCGGCGGCCCGCTCGACGGTCTTGAGGGTCGCGAAGCGCTCCCGCAGGTTCTTCACCTGCTCGTCGATCTCGCTGTCGTCGATCTGCAGCTCGTCGACGGTCACCTCGATGGCGCTCGTGTCCGGGATGGTGATCTCGGGCCGGACGTCGACCTCGGCGGTGAAGTTCAGCGAGTCACCGTCGTTGAACTCGGTGATCTCGACCTCGGGGCGCCCCAGCGTCTTGAGGTCGTGCTCACGCACGGCGGCGAGGATGTTCTCCGGGATGGCCTCCTGGACCGCCTCGTTGAGGACGGTGCCCCGGCCCACCCGCTGGTCGATCACCGCGGTCGGCACCTTGCCCCGGCGGAAGCCCGGGACCTGGACCTGCGAACCGATCTCCCGGTACGCCTTCTTGAGGCTCGGCTCGAGCTCGACGAACGGCACCTCGATGGCGAGCCGCACGCGCGTCGGGCTCAGAGTCTCGACGGTGCTCTTCACAGGCGTACTCCTTGACGGATCTCAGTTGAGTCTGGGCGTGATTCAGCCCATCGAGTGTAGGCGAGCCGGCCTGACGCTCCGGCATCGCCCGGGGACCGCGCTGGGCGGCACCCGGGGCGGCCCGGCCGCGGACGACAGTCGGGGTGGCGGGATTTGAACCCACGGCCCCTCGCTCCCAAAGCGAGTGCGCTACCAAGCTGCGCCACACCCCGTGGCGACGAGCAGTCTATGCCGTCGCCGCGCCTCAGGCGGTGCCGGGGCAGCCCCCACCCGGACAGATCCCCCGAAACCCGGATCTTCGGGGGTGGCCACGCGGCGCCGGGACGACGCGGCGCGTCAGGCGGTGGCGTGGCTACGCGCCGGGCACAGCCATTGGGTACGCTGTCGGCGCGACCCGCTCAGGTGGGTGCACGCGGGCGTAGCTCAATGGTAGAGCTTCAGTCTTCCAAACTGACTACGCGGGTTCGATTCCCGTCGCCCGCTCCACAGCCCTCCGGCCCAGGTCAGAGGCGGTAACCCCCGATCCGTGGCCGGCCGGCCACTCCCCCGCTTCGATCTCGCGATCCCGCTCGCTGGTCGCGTGCTGGTAGATCAACGCGGCCCGCATGCTCGCGTGGCACATCCGTTGCATCAGGTCCCGAGTGCTCGCCCCGCAGGCAGCGGCTAGCCACCCCTGCTGGCACTTGGGCTACTTCCCCGTGCGGCAGGCCTCGCGTCGGTGGCGGGGATGGTCGGGTTTTGTCGCCTCGCGAGAACGATCACGCCCACCAGCAGGAGCACAAGCCACAGCGGCACCAGCAGGGGAGCGAGTGCCCGCCAGATGGGCCACACCGGCTCGGCGAGCCTGTTCGCGGCCAGGTCCGTCCAGGTGAGGGCGACGCCCGGGAGTAGGGCGACCGTCACCAGCGTGCCGACCAGCCGGGGTACGGGCGGACGTCGCCGCGCCAGCAGCCAGAACAGCGCCGCACCAGCGGCGGCGCCGAGGAGGGTACCGGTGACCGTGGCGGCGAGAAACCCGTCGGGCGCGGCCGGTGCGATGCTCAGCCTCGACCCGTACGTCCGGTGGGTGAGCGTAGCCGTCAGCCCCTCTCTCTCGGCCCGCCAGCCGTCGCACGGAGCACCCGGCACGCGACGGAGCTCCTGCCAACCCCGCGTCGCGGCGGTGCGCCGCAGCTGCTCCGAGAGCGCACAGTCGGCACCTTCGCCGTACTGGAAGTCCACGTGACTCCCGCCGAGGTCGTCGGTAGCCAGAAATTCGCCGTACCGATAGCCGCGCACGATCACCGAGCCGGTTGGCTCGGCCCCAGGGAGCAGCTCTTCCGCCACGCTCTGAGACCGGTCGGGGCTGAGCGGCATGGCGCCCCGGCCGCCGTACCAGGAGCCGACGCCCAGGCCGGCCGTGCCCAGCAGCACCGCGCCGAGCAGCAACATCGCGACGTGCCGCAGTCGAGGTCCCACCGGCCCACCCCCGTCACAGTGCGGCACAGCCTAGCCTGCGCGATCCATCCCTAGTGCTCAGCGCGAGGACATCAGGGGCCAGCCGAGGCCACTGTCCGTCGATACGGTTCCTGCGCGACCGGTGGCGGATGGCCGAGACTGTGGCGGTGTCGCACAAGGGTGAGGGCGCTCCGCGCAGGCAGGTCGTTCTTGCCGCTCTGCTCGTCGTCGCCGGCGTGCTCGTCCTCTTCGTCCCGGCGGGCGACGAGGGCAGGGTCCTCGTCGCCCTCAGCGAAGGTCACGGACTCACGGCCGTGGACGTGGTCGGCGCGGCGCTGCTGACGGTGGGCGGCACATGGCTGGAGGTGCTCGTGGTACGACGCCTGCCGCATCTCGCCCTGCCCCCACGGGCCCTGTTCGCACTCGGCCTGCTGGCCGGCCTCGGCGTGGGACTCCTGATCGCCTCGGTCTTCTCGGGGTTCTTCTGGTGGTGGGCCGTCGGCGCCAGCACGCTTGGCGTCGCCGTCGCCGTCCTCGTGCCCCTCACGGCGCGCCGGTGAGGCCGGCGCGCCCCGGATCATCCCGTACGCGTCACGAGGCGCGCGGCAACGTGAGCCACTCCTGCCAGGCGATGTCGCGGCCCAGATAACGGGGCTGCCGGAAGGGCCAGTCGGCGGCGATCCACTGCGGCACCAGCGCGTCGAGTGCGCGCTCCGCCTCGCCGCCGACGAGGTCGTCCACCACCCACCAGGAAACCTCGCCGTCCGAGCCGGCGCGCTCGGGCGGATCGACGTATACGCAGCCCAGGATCGCCGTCTCGTCCGCGTCCAGCAGCGCGTAGTTGAACGACTGGTGCGCGGCTATCTCGACCTCGTGCCGCAGCAGGTCGATGCGGTCCTCTTCGTAGGTCATCTTCTCGTTCGGCCACGCCCAGGCCGGACCGAAGATCTCCCACAGGCGCTCCCGGGAGCCCATCACCGCGGGGTAGTCGAGCGCCGTGTCCGCCTCCCGGATCGGCCGCAGGTGAAGCGTGGTGCCGGGCACGGGCACGTGGACGGGGTGGACGAAATCGTCGGGCAGCCAGCTCATGGGCGCTGACGCTACAACCGCACGACACCGGATGATCCCGGCGGCGGGCCTTGACGCACAGCAAGGCCCAGGTGGGCCACACGGTCGCGGCACCTGGACCCACTCGGCTCAGCCGAGTTGCCGTGTCACTTCAGGTGAAACCGTTCGTCGACGGCGAGGGCCGCCAGCTGCGGCACGGAGAACGGCAGCTTCGTCAACGCCGGCCGACTCTCGTCGAGCGTCACACCCTGCGCCACGAAGACCACCACGCCATCCGGGTGCCGGTACGCCGACCACTGGTCGAGCCGCTCGTCGCTGCCCGGCCGGACCACCACGCCGACCTGCACCGCTCCCACCGTCTCGACCTGGCACTCGCCCTGCATGCCCCAGAAGTTCTGGGCCAGGGCGCACGGCTCGGTCGGCAGCGGGTTACCGGCGTCGTGCACCTCGACGATCACGCGCCCGGTGCCGTTGCCCTGGGCCACGGCCACGGAGGACGAGTAGCTCCACACGTCGACGCCGTTCACCTTGTCCTCGAACTGCGCCTGGTGGGTCCGCAGCGTCCGCTCCTCGGCGGACCGGCTCGGCGGATCCTCCGGCGTGGTGTAGCCGGAGGGTATGACCGAGACAGCCTCGTTGAGCAGGTGAACTCCCTGGTCGTGCTTGGACCCGGCTCGCGCGGTCCGGTCCTCCTGCGGTCGACCGTCGGGCCCGGTCGGCCACGCCTGTTTGGTGTCCCCCGACGCGTCCGGAGATGCCAGTGGCCCGTTGCCCGCCGGCTGGTAGAGGCGGCCGTCCGGAGTGGTGACGGCCGCGAAGCCGGCGACCGCCAGCACGACAGCCGCCGATCCGAGGGACGCCCACACCGCTCGGCGGCGCAACTGCGTCCGCCGGGCCGCGCCGAGCGCTGCTCCCGTACTCAATGGTGGTGGCGGGGTAATGCTCGCCATCTCGCTGCGCAGACCCTCGCGCAACTGTTCCTCGTTCATCGCTCCCCCATCTCGATCCCGCTGTACGTGGGTGCCAGGAGGCCGCGCAACGTGTCGAGCCCGCGTGCCGCCTGGCTCTTCACCGTCCCTGGAGAACACTCCAGCAGCGCCGCGACATCCTCGACGGACAGGTCCTCCCAGTAGCGCAGAACCAGCACGGCCCGCTGGCGCGGTGCCACGCGGGCCAGCGCCTGGAGCAGCACCAGCCGGCTCTCCGCCGAGTCGGGCGGGGCCACCTGGTCGGTGTCCTCGCCACCCACCCGTTCACGCCGCCACCAGCCGCGACGGCGCTCGTCGAGGAATGTCCGGATCAGGATCTGGCGCACGTAGCTGTCGAGCACCTCGTGCCGGGAGATCCGGTTCCAGACCCGGTAGAGCTTGACGAACGCGGTCTGGACCAGGTCTTCGGCGCGGTGCCAGTCGCCGCACAGCAGGTACGCGGTGCCGCGCATGGCACCGGACCGTGCCGCGAAGTACTCGGCGAACGCCTTGTCGCGATCGCTCATTCAGGCCTCCGATCCCCGTTTCGAGGTAGTCACGCGGGGTCTGGCCCGCCGGGTTGCTCCGGAACTCGCGGACATGTCACCCGATCAACGCCGAACGACGTCCGGAGGCTACAACCGACGCATCACCTTGACAGGTGTCGATCTATGCACTGGTGTAAGGACCAGGTACATCGATGTCCGTCAGGAGGGCACATGATCGTCCGACGACGGTGGACAGCTGCCGCCACCACAGCGATCCTGTTCAGCGCAGTGCTGTCCCACCCCGCTCCGGGAACCGCGGCACCCGCCGATTCCGCACCACCGATCACCCTGAGCGCCACCGAGACCGCCCTGGTCCGGGTGCAGCTACGTGACCAGGCACAGCTCGACCGGCTCGTCGCCACCGGCGCGGACCTCGCCAACCGGCCCCGGGCGCGGGACGGGCGGATCCTCGCCGACCTCGTGCTCAGCGGCACGCAGCTCGCCGAGCTGACCGCCCAGGGCGCGAAGGCCGTACAGGTCGTGCAGCGTGCCGGGGACGGCAGCCGGCACCATGCCGAGAGCGTTCGCGCGGCGCAGGCCCGCACCGCCGCCGGGCTGCGCGCTCCGGCCGCCGGCCAGCGGACCACCGCCGCTGCGGCGGTGGACACCCTCCAGGTGCAGCAGGCGTACTGGTGGACCACAAGCGGCCAGACCTTCCTCCAGGCCCAGGTGGCCACCACCGCCACCGACGACCCGGACGTCGAGATCACCGTCAGTTGGCGAACGGCGGACGGCGCCACCGGGTCGTTCCCGCTTTACCGGTTCGAGGACTCCGGCGAGTACCAGTACCACTACAACCTTCCCCAGCCGGTGCCGAACCGGCCGGTCCAGTTGACCGCCAGCTCCAGCCTCGGCGGGGCCAGCCGCGTGGTCACGCCGACGTTCTGGCCCAACGCCACCCCGCCGCCCCTGCCGGCCGGTTACCAGAAGGACTTCATCGACGCGTACCTGACGCCGACCGACATCCAGGCGCGGATCAAGCGGCTGGCCCGCCAGTACCGGGATCTGGTGGACGTGATCGACCTACCGAACAAGACCCAGGGATACCGGCGCAACGCCGTCGCGTACCTGGGTGACCCGGCCGTGGCGGCCGTGGTGGTCGAGTCGGTCCGCTTCGGCGACCAGGGCATGAACGGCGTGCAGGTGCGGACGGTCGACCCGGGCCGGCGCAACCGACCGCTGACCGTCCGCTACCGCGATCGCGTGCTGACCGTGTCGCTGGCCACCGACACCGCCGGCAAGGCGGTGAGCACCACCGACGAGGTCGCCGCGGCGATCAACGCCCGCCAACCGAACCGCTTCCGGGCCACCGTCGAGGACGGCTCGACCGGGCTGCCCATGCCGGTCGCCGGTCCGGCCCGGCTCGACGACGGGTTGCAGGGCACCGAGGTGCCGGCACGGCCTTGGACGGTGCAGGCGCTGCGCCTCGGCGTACACCGTGACGGCTCCCGGGTCGGCGTGCTCGCCTACTCTCAGGAACACGCCCGGGAGTGGGCCACGCCGCTGGTGACGCTGGAGTTCGCCGAGCGGATGCTGGCCAACGCCCGGACCGACCCGGCCACCCGAGAGCTGCTGGAGCAGGTCGACATCTTCGTCATCCCGACGGTCAACCCCGACGGCGCGAACTATTCGTTCAACGACTTCAACATGCAGCGCAAGAACCTGGTCAACCACTGCACCGGGGCGGCCCGCGACCCGAAGTACCGCACCTCGTGGGGCGTCGACATCAACCGCAACTACACCGTCGGGTCGTACTTCGACGGCTACGTGGGCGCCAGCGCCAACTGCCTCTCCGGCACCTACACGGGCACCGCCGAGCTGTCCGAGGCGGAGAGCAGCAACGTGATCGCGCTCGCCCAGGCCCACTCGAACATCAAGTTCGCGATGAACGTGCACTCCTACGGCGGGTACTTCATGTGGCCGCCGGGGGCGTACCGGGCCGACGGCCGGGTCACCCTGCCGCGACCGTCGATCGACGAGTCGACGCTGTTCCTCAACAGCGCCCGGCGGATCGTCGGCGCCATCGCGCAGGAACGCGGCACCGTCACCTGGCCGTCGCAGACCGGGCCGGTCGCCGACGTGCTCTACTCCGCCGCCGGCAACTCGGCGGACCAGCTCTACTACGAGCTGGGCATCTTCGCCTGGGACTTCGAGGTCGGCAACGACCGGTGGAACCCGGCGACCAACCAGTGGGAGGGCGTCGGCTTCCAGCCGCCGTTCGACGAGGCACACGGCGAGTCCCAGGAGTACGCCGGCGGACTGGTGGAAATGGTCCGGGTGGCCCGCGACTACGCGGCGGCCCAGCCCGCTGCCTGATCTCCCGGGCGGTGCCGTGCCCGCACGCCGGGCACGGCACCGCCCGCCGACATTTCATCTGTTTCCGCCCAACGGCTCGCGGGTAGGGCTTGTTCATGGACACGAACACCACGGCCCACCTGATTGGCGGCCCCCGCGACGGCAGCACCCACGACACCGGCGGCGACGCGCTCGTCGAGCTGGAGATCGACGGCATGATGCACCGCTACATCAAGACCACCAAGCAGCACGACGACGGCCAGCCGCTCTACAACTACGACGGGATGGTGGCCCCTGACGGCGGCGAGCCCGGCGTCGAGGACCCGGCCGCCCGGGTCGCCTCGCCCCGCGCCGACGCCGAGGGGCACGGCGGCACCCACTGACCGCAACACCGAGCGGATCGAGCCGCCCCGAACGGGGCACCAGTCGAACCGGCCGGCCACGGATGAACCGTGGCCGGCCGGGTAAGCAGCAGCCTTGCCTGGTGGGGAGACGACCGGCGTCGCGGCGTGCCGCGACCGGGCGTACGGGCGGGCGGCACAGAGCCGACCCGCCCGTACGCGCCCGTGATCAGTTCGAGGAGATCCAGTTCCAGGCCGAGACGACCCACTCGGTCTGCTGGAGCCAGGCCACACCGAGGCCGACGAGGAACACCGCCGTCGCCAGGTGGGCGCCGCGCGCACCGCGCCGGACCCGACCGAGTTGCCGCTCCAACACCACCCGGCCGACCAACCGGAACAGGGCGAACAGGCCGACCGCCACCAGCAGGCTGAGCACCAGCACCAGCAGCGGACCGCTCAGGTCACCCTGGCCGGAGAGCGCCCAGATCCCCCAGCAGACGAAGGCGAACAGTCCGGCCGCCGCGCTCCACTCACCGCCACGCCGGAGCTGCGACATCCGCGAGCTCAGCGACCGGCGCGGGGCCGGCTCGCCGGGCCAGCCGGTGCCGGTCGGCTCCTGCTCCACCACCGGGAACGGCTCGGTCCGCGGGCTGCGCGGCTGGCCCACCGGGGCCACACCCCGGCGGAACCCGTCACGCTGCGGCGGCACCCCGACGCCGGCCTGCGGTGGCACCTCCACGGTCCGCTCCGCCCACGGCTGCGTCTGGTCTGCCATCTTGTCCTCCCCCTGACCGACGGCAACAACACCGCCTGATTCCGAGGGTAGCCAGCCGGCAAACTGGTCGCCGACCCCGCCCGAGACGCCGGCCGACGCGACAGTGCCGAATCCCACCCCGGGCAGGGTACGGTCGGCTGATGGGTGACCCCGACCGACGACGGCGACGGCTACGCCACCACCCCGACTCGGAGCCGGCCGGGCGCAGCGCCGACGGCCCGACGGTCAGCACCCCCGGGGTGCATGACGGTGACGACCCTCCGCCGCGCCGTCGAGGCCCGGGTGGCGACGAGCGCGACGGCGAGCGGGGGCTGCGGGGGCTGGTCGGCTCCGGCTCGTCCCAGGTGGGCCTGAGCGCCGCGCTGCGGGCCCGGGACGCCGCCCGGCCCACCGACGAGGATCTGGCCGAGGCGGAAGCCCGGGTGGTTGTCGTCCGCCGAAACTGGGTGCCCCGCGAGGAGTTGCCCCGCTCGCCGCGCTGACCTCAGGGCAGGACGGGCAGCTGCCGGGTCCGCTCATACTCGGCGACCTGGTTGATCCGACGGGCATGCCGCTCGTTGCCGGAGAACGGCGTGTTCAGGAACGCCTCGACGATGCCGGTGGCCTCGTCCAACGTGTGCTGCCGGGCACCGATCGCGACGACGTTCGCATCGTTGTGCTGGCGCGCCAACTGAGCGGTCTCGACGCTCCAGGCCAGCGCGGCGCGGACGCCGGCGACCTTGTTGGCGGCGATCTGCTCGCCGTTGCCGGACCCACCGATGACCACGCCGAGGCCTGTCTCGTCGGCCACCACCTGGTCGCCGGTGTGCAGGCAGAACGTCGGGTAGTCGTCGTCCGGGTCGTAGCTGTGCGGGCCGACGTCGACGACGTCGTACCCCTGCTTGGCCAGGTGGTTGGCCAGGTGCACCTTCAACTCGAAACCGGCGTGGTCGGATCCCAGGTAGACGCGCATACCGGGCAGTCTGTCAGGCCGCGCTCTCCGACGTCGCGGGGGCGGCGTCGGAGAGCCGGGTTCGTCACACGGTCGTGCCGGGGAACGCTCAGCGCGGCAGCTCGGCGACGACCAGACCGCCCCGCGCCTTCGGGGTGAACCAGGTGCTCTTGCGGGGCATCTTCTCCCGAGCGAGGTTCACCGCGACGAAGTCGGCAACGGTCACCGGCGCGATGAGGATGGCCAGCTCGGCCCGCCCTGCGTCGACTTCACCGGTGAGCCAGCTCGCCGGGTAGTCACCGCCGACGTAGGTGATCCTCTTGTCGCCCGGGTCCAGACCGAGCGCGTCGCGCAGCAGCAGCCGCTCGACCAGAGCGTGGTCCAGGTTTTCCAGGCGGGCGGAGGCCGTCGCCGGCAGGCGCACCGCGTACCCCTGGCCGTCGAGGCGGAGGTGCACGGTGCCGCCACCCTGCGGGACCTCGACCGGGCCGTCGATCGGCTCGACCTCGGCGCCCGCAGCCCGCAGCCGGTCGAGCAGCTCGGCCGGTGTGGTGGTCAGCTCGCTGACCAGTCGGTTGTACGGCTGGATGGCCACCGACGCGGGGGTCGTGACCACGGCCAGGAAGCGCGACAGCCCGCCGGTCTGGGCAGCCAGGCTGCGGTGGTTGCCGTCCGCGACGACCAGCTCCCCGCCGCCGGCGAGAGCGGTCAACGCGGCCTGCTCCGGCCCGGGGCCGAGCAGCCAGATGGCGTGCGTGCGCCCCGCCTGGTCGGTGTCCGTCGCGGCGGGCGCGCCGGACATCTCGGTCGCCGACGCGAGCGCGGCGTGCAGCTCGTCGCCGCGCCCGGTCTGGAGCAGCAGTACGGGTGAGAGCAGGTGACCAAGCGCCTCGGCCAGTGCCACCCGCTCGCGCACCTTGGCGATGAAGACGTCCTCGTTGCGGATGACCAGACCGGGCTCGTCGGCCCGGGTGGAGATCTGGTCGGTGTCCACCATCGCGAACAGCCCGTACGCCGGCTCCTCGCCGGGTGCGGTGATCCGGTAGAGCACCACCACCTGCTCGGCGGGGGTGTAGCTGCCGTCCGCCTTGGCCTCGGCGAGGCGCGCGACCGCGTCCGGCAATGCGTCCAGGAACGACCTGCCCAGGCTCTGCGGGGCGCGGTGCGGCATCTCGATGCCGAGGGCACTGTGCGGGTTCGCCTCGATGATCGCGGTGATTTCCGCGTCGTCGGCGAACTCGTCGTAGTTCTGCGCGCCGGTGCCACCAGTGGTGACCCACGCCCGGGAGATCGGATGCACGACCGTCATACCCGCTGACGCTACCGGCGACGGTGTCGCCGTCGACGGGGGACCCGCGGGGGGTCCACCAGATGAAAGCGCCAGGCCGGGCGGAGTGGTCAGCCGGTGCGGTCGGACGCGCCCCGGCGGTGCCTGCCTGCGGTTGCCGGCCCGCCGTTGCCCCGCCGGCCGTTGCCGACCGGCCCGGTGTTCACGGCACGGCGGGGTGACGCGGGCGGCCCCGGCACGGGCCGCTCGGGCGGCGGCGACGGGACGGGTCGCGGGCTCATGGGCGGCGTGGGCACCGGACGTGAGGGGGCGGGCGCCGGCGGAGGCGGCGCGGGTTGGGCCGGTGCCGCCGCCGACGGGACGGGCGGCGTCGCGACGGGCGGCGCCGGGACCGGCAGCGCCGGCACGGGCGACGCCGCGGTGGACGCCACGAGGTCGGTCGGGCCGGAGTCGACGGCCGACGTCAGAGGGTCGGCCGACGTGGGCGGTGAGAGCCGGGAGGTCACCGGAACCCGGGCCACGCCCACCACGATGGGCGGCGCGAGCAGGTCGACCAGATGGGCGGGTAGGTCCGGACGGACCGCCGGCCAGCGGGAGTCGTCAACGGACCAGTAGGCCGCGCCGGGAGTGTCGATCACCCCCTGCCGGGTCAGCTGATCGTCACCGGACGCACGGTGCTTGGCCATCGGGATTGCCTCCACGAACTGCGGGGTGCGGCCCTGCGGGTCGCTGCGGCGGACATGCAGGCCAACGAGCGCGGCGGTCTCCCGGTGACGGGGCGGGCATCGCCACGACGCGACACGCCGAGCGGGGCGCGCTGCGGAGGTGGTCGGCGATGGAAAGGACCCCCGATCGACGCCGGGCGTCGACCGGGGGCCCCTGGGCACACCTCAGTCGAAGATCGGGCCCTGCTCCCGGGTGCGCTTGAGCTCGTAGAAGCCCGGCGTGCCGGCGACCAGCAGGACGCCGTCCCAGAGCCGGCCCGCGGCCTCCCCCTTCGGAGCCGGGGTGATCACCGGGCCGAAGAACGCGACAGGGGTGCCGTCCGGGCCGGGCGCGTGGACGACCGGCGTGCCGACGTCCTGCCCGACCGGGCGCATCCCGGCCTCGTGGCTGGCCCGCAGCGCCTCGTCGTGGTCGGTGCTGTCGGCGGCCGCGGCCAGCGCCGGGTCCAGACCGGCGTCGGTCAGCGCGGCGACGTACAGCTCGTGACCCCGCTCCTCCTTGCCGAGGTGGATCCGGGTGCCGAGCGCGGTGTAGAGGGGACGCAGGGCGTCGTTGCCGTACCGCTGCTCGGCGGCGATGCAGACCCGCACCGGGCCCCAGGCGGTCTTCAGGAACTCCTTGTATTCCTCGGGCAGCTCGTCCCGGCCATCGTTGAGCACGGCGAGGCTCATCACGTGGAAACGGATGTCCACGTCACGGACCTGCTCGACCTCAAGCAGCCAGCGGGATGTGATCCACGCCCACGGGCAGGCCGGGTCGAACCACATGTCGGCGGTGACACGATCGGTCACGGTGAGGTCCCTTCGCGACGGGGGGCGCCGGCAGTCCGGCGTCTCAGGGGAATCTTCACCCCGCAGCCCGTCGAGCGGCACCCGAATGAGAGCGTGACCTCGGCCACCGCGGGCTGCTCGTACATGGAAGACTCGGTTCGGGCCGGCCGCCACGAGCGGTTGGCAGACGGGCGCCGCCGGGCGTACGGCGAGATGTTGGGATGGAGACGAACAGTGCCGGGAGTGCGCAACCTGACGCAGGTCGAGGCGACCGAGCGGGCCCGCCTGCTCAATGTGACGGGGTACGACATCAGTCTGGACCTGTCCACCGCCGTGCTGGCGGCGGACGGCCGCACGTTCCGGTCCACGACCGAGGTGCGTTTCCGCTGCTCGGAGCCGGGTGCGAGCACGTTCATCGAGCTGGCCGCCGAGTCGGTGCGTTCCGCGACGCTGAACGGCTCCCCCGTCGACCTCTCCGACTGGTCGGCCGAGAAGGGCCTGGTGCTGTCCTCCCTGGACAGCGACAACACGCTGGTCGTCGACGCCGACTTCGGTTACTCCAACAGCGGCCAGGGTCTGCACCGCACTGTCGACCCGGTGGACGGCGAGACGTACCTCTACAGCCAGTTCGAGACGGCCGACGCGCAGCGGGTGTTCGCCTGCTTCGACCAGCCCGACCTGAAGAGCGTCTACACCTGGCACGCCACGGTGCCGGCGCACTGGCGGGCCGTGTCCAACATGCCCGTGCAGCGCGAGGAGCCGGCGGGTGAGGGGCTCAAGACCCTGCACTTCACCGTGTCGCCCCGGATGAGCACCTACATCACCGCGATGTGCGCCGGCCCGTACCACGAGGTGCGGGACAGCCACGACGGCATCGACCTGGGGGTGTTCTGCCGCGCGTCGATGGCGCGCTACCTGGACGCCGACGACCTGTTCCTGATCACCAAGCAGGGCTTCGACTTCTTCCACGAGAAGTTCGGCGTGCGCTACCCGCTGCCGAAGTACGACCAGCTCTGGGTGCCCGACTTCAACGCCGGCGCGATGGAGAACTTCGGCTGCGTCACGCACGCCGAGTCGCACTACCTGTTCCGCTCGCAGGTCACCGACTTCGAGTACGAGCAGCGGGCCAACACGATCCTGCACGAGCTGGCCCACATGTGGTTCGGCGACCTGGTCACCATGCGCTGGTGGAACGACCTGTGGCTCAACGAGTCGTTCGCCGAGTGGGCCAGCCACTGGTGCAACACCCATGCCACCCGGTTCACCGAGGCGTGGACGACGTTCCTGTCCATCCGCAAGAACTGGGGCTACCGGCAGGACCAGCTCTCCTCCACGCACCCGGTCTACACCGAGATGCCGGACATGGAGGCCGTCGAGGTCAACTTCGACGGCATCACCTACGCCAAGGGCGCGAGCGTCCTCAAGCAACTCGTCGCGTACGTGGGTGAGGAGCCGTTCGTCGCCGGGCTGCGGGCCTACTTCGGCAAGCACGCCTGGGGCAACGCCACCTTCGACGACCTGCTCACCGAGCTGGAGGCGGCCTCCGGCCGGGAGCTGCGCAAGTTCGCGGCGCAGTGGCTGGAGACCGCACAGGTCAACACGCTCCGCCCGGAGGTGACCATCGGCGCGGACGGCACCTACGAGCAGGTGGCGGTCCTCCAGGAGGCGCCGACGGCATACCCGACGCTGCGGACGCACCGGATCGGCGTGGGCCTGTACGACCTCACCGACGGGCGGCTGGTCCGTCGCGAGCGCTACGAGGTGGACGTGACCGGCGAGCGGACCGACCTCGCCGAGCTGCGCGGTGTCCGGGCGGCCGACGTGCTGCTGCTCAACGACGACGACCTGAGCTACACCAAGCTGCGCCTCGACGACCGGTCGATGGCCAACGTGGTGCAGCACATCGGTGGCTTCGAGTCGTCGCTGGCCCGGGCGCTGTGCTGGACCGCCGCGTGGGACATGATCCGCGACGCCGAGCTGTCGGCCCGTGACTACGTGGCGCTCACGCTGAGCGGGCTGCCCGCCGAGACCGACATCAACCTGGTCACCGCCACCCTGCGGCAGGCGACCACCGCGCTCACCCTGTACGCCGACCCGGCCTGGGCGCCGACCGGTTGGGCCGACCTGGCCCGTACCGCCCGGGACGCGCTCGCCAGCGCCGAGCCCGGCAGCGGTTTCCAGCTGGCCTGGGCCCGCGCGTTCGCCTCGGCGGCCCGCTCCGACGAGGACCTGGCGACCCTGCGCGGTTGGCTGGACGACACCGGCATCCCGGCCGGGCTGACCGTGGACACCGAGCTGCGCTGGTCGGTCCTCGCCGCGCTGGTGGCCAACGGCGCGGCCGGTGCCGCCGAGATCGAGGCGGAGCTGGCCGGCGACCGCACCGCGAGCGGTGAGCGGGAGGCCGCGTACGCCCAGGCGTTGTTGCCGACGGCCGAGAACAAGGCCGCCCTGTGGGCGCTGCTGACCGGCCCCGACGCGCTGCCCAACTGGCGGCACCGGGCGCTGTTGCAGGGCTTCGCGCACCCGACGCAGGTGGAGCTGATCGCCCCGTACCGGGAGCGGTACTTCGAGACGGTGGCGCAGGTGTGGGCCACCCGGGACAGCGAGCCGGCGCAGGAGTTCGCCCAGTTGGCATACCCGGCCTACCTGGTGGAGGACGACACGGTGGCGGCCACCGACGCGTGGCTGGCCGGCGACGGGCACCCCGGCCCGCTGCGCCGGCTGGTCGCCGAGGGCCGCGACGGCGTGCTGCGGGCGCTCAAGGCCCGCGCGAAGGACGCCGAGCAGAGCTGATCAGGGGTACGCGGCCCGTGCCGGCGTGGGCGCGAGCCGACGCCGGCACGGGCCGTTATGGTTGCGAAAGGAGGTGGACGTGATGGCACAGCCGATCTACGAGTGGCGACCCCCTGCGCGCGAGTGGCGCGAGCAGGACCTGTCCAACCTTCCCGAGGATGGGAACCGCTACGAGATCATCGACGGGAGCCTGCACGTGACCCCACCACCGGGTTTCGGACACCAGGAACTGGCCGATGAACTACGGGCAGCCCTGCGAGCGGCGACGCCGACCGGATGGCGGGTAATCCGGGAGGCGGGGCTTCGTGCCGCCGGCAGCAATCTCATTCCTGATGTCACCGTGCTGAAGCCGACGGCCCCTGCGGACGGCACCTGGATCGAAGCAGCGGATGTGGCGCTTGTCGTCGAGGTGGAATCACCGAGCAGCCGTCGGCATGACCGGTTCACCAAGCCTGCGCTCTACGCTGAGCTCGGCATTCCCGCCTACTGGCGGGTCGAGCGCGGCGACTTCGGCCCCGTGATATATCGCTACGAGCTGGTGAAGGGCGTTCACTACAACCTGCTCGGCACGGTCGGCCCAGACGACCCGGTGCAGATCAACGAGCCGTGGCCGATGCGCCTCGACCCCTCCGCCTGGCCCCGTTAAGGTCCGAAAGCCCGGCCCGCTGTTCGCGGGCCGGGCTTCGTCGTACGAGGAGAGGCTCAGCCCTTGCCGGCGTGGCTGGAGAGCTGGTCGAGGCCGTTGATGATGCCGCCGGCCAGGTCACCGCCGCTGAACGCGCCGGCCATCGAGAGCGCGGCCAGCTTGGCGTACGTGTCGGGGATGCGCTTGCGCGCGTACCGGCCGGTGATGATCTCCAGCTGACGCTGGTTGGGCGACACCGCGATCAGCACCGACTTGTCCGGGTCGGCGAGCTGACGGTGCAGCCGCTGGGCGTGCTCCCGGACGGGCTCGTCGAGACCACCGACGAAGACCGAGAAGACCAGGCCGGTGCCCTGGTCGGCAAGGCGCAACGCCTCGTCGATGCGCAGCAGCTGGCGGGTCGAGAAGGGCCCGTCCAGCACCTCGGGCGGATTTTCCGACCCGGCGTGCTTTTCACCAACGGTCACTTGCGCCTCCGGTTCCACCGGCCGGCGCCTCGACGCTGGCCTGCTCAAGCTTGTGGCTGGTCAGCGCGGGCGCCTGCGCCCCCGCCGTCAGCGCGGTGCCGGCCGAGTCGGCCAGCTGCTCCGGGCGGCCCAGGAACCAGACCGGAGTGAAGTCGAAGGGCCGGCCCGGGCGGTAGCGCTTGGCACCACGGCCACCGCCGGTGGCACCACCGCTGCTACCGGCATAGGTGAGGCCGGCGATGACCAGCACCGCGGCCAGCGGGATGCCGACGAAGACCAGCAACGTCTCGGTAACAGACAATCCCAACGCCCCCAGGCGGAAGAAGGACGACCTCGAACAAGCGGGTCGGATGGATGATCATGATGCTGGCCACCCGACGCCGTCACCATTCACGTTAGCGGAGTCGACGGCCCGCCAGATTGCGGGGTGCCGATCCCATCCGTCACTGGAGTTCTCCAGTTGCGCAGCGGTCGCGATGAGCCGCGCGTCGTCGCCGTACCGGCCGGTGAGCAGCACCCCGACGGGCAGGCCGTCGGTGGTGGTGCCGACCGGCAGGGAGACGGAGGGATCGCCGGTGACGTTGAAGATGGCGCAGTAGGGCGAGAAGCGGCGTTGCCGGTCGAAGTCGGCCGCCGGGTCACCATCGGCGGTGAACCAGCCGACGGGCGCCTGCGGCGCGGCCAGGGTGGGACAGAGCAGCAGGTCGACCCCGGCGGTGCGACGGGCGCCGAGGCGGACCTGAGCCTGCAACTCACCGAGGGTGGCGGCCAGCGTGCCGGCGGAGATCTCCGCGCCCCGGGCGCGCATCAGCCGGGTCAACGGCAGCAGCTCCGCCTCCCGCTGCGGCGGCACCGGGGCGAGCGCCAGCACGTACCAGAGGATCTCGAACAGCGGCCACACCGCCGGCCCGAGCGGCGGCGGCACCTCGACCACCTCGTGGCCGGCCGCGGTGAGCAGCGCGGCGGCCCGATCCACGGCGGCCACGCAGTCGGGGTGCACCGGCTCGTCGGCGAGCATCGGCGTGGTGAACCGGCCGATGCGCAGCGGGCCGGGCTCGGCCCGGCGTGCCACGGCCAGATATCCGCCGGGCGGCGCGGGCGGCGACAGGTAGGGCTCGCCGGGGACCGGCACGGCCATCACGTCGAGCAGCGCGGCGACGTCGGCGACGGTCCGCCCGAGCGGGCCGCTGGTGGGCAGGCCGAACGCGCCGGAGCCGAGCGGCCCGCCGGAGACCATGCCACGGCTGGGCTTGTAGCCGACCAGGCCGCAGAGCGACGCCGGGATGCGCAGCGAGCCACCGCCGTCGGACCCCTGGGCGACCGGGACCAGCCCGGCAGCCACCGCCGCCGCGGCGCCGCCGCTGGACCCACCAGCGGTGTACGCCAACTGCCACGGATTGCGGGCCGGCGGCGCAACCCGGCCCTCGGAGTAGAGCGAGCAGCCCAACTCGGAGGTGGTCGTCTTACCGAGGCTGACCAGGCCGGCGGCCTTGATGAACCGGACCACGTCGGCGTCGACCGGCGGGACGAAGTCGACGAAGGCGGCCGAACCGAAGGTGGTGCGCACGCCGGCGGTGAGGGTCAGGTCCTTGATCGCGGTCGGCACACCGTGCAGCGGGCCGCGCGCCTCGACCGGCACGGCGTCGGCGGCGCGTGCGGCCTGCCGGGCGAGGTCCTCGGTGACGGTGACGAACGCGCCCACGGTGTCGCCGAGCGCGGCCACCCGGCCCAGACAATGCTCGACCAGGTCGACGCTGGTCAGCTCGCCGCGGGCGATCGCGGCGGCCTGTTCCAACGCGGTCAGGTCGTGCGGCTCGGCCATCCCCTCATCCTGCCCGCTGGGACGGGCCCCGGGCGTCCGACACACGCCGGACTCCCCACCCACTCGGCCCACCGGTCCACAGATGCGCTCAGCCGCGCAGGAAGCGCTGGGCGTTGGTGGAGAGGAGCTTGTCGCGCTGGGCGTCGGTGAGGAAGTCGGCGTCGCGGACCACCGCGCCGGCCGGGCGTTCCCCCAACGGGTACGGGTAGTCGCTGCCGACCAGCACCCGGTCCTCCCCCATCGTGTCGACCAGCAGCCGCAGCGCGGGTGCCGCGAAGACCACCGAGTCGACACTGAACCGGTCGACGTAGCTGCTGGGCGGGGCGACGGACGCGCCACGGACCAGGTCGCCACGGCGGTGCCAGGCGTTGTCGGCACGGCCCAGCCAGAACGGGAAGCTGCCACCACCGTGTGCGAAGCAGATCCGCAACGTCTCGGGCACCCGGTCGAAGACGCCGCCCAGGATCATCGCCAGCACCGACAGGTGCGTCTCGGCGGGCATCCCGGTGAGCCACCGGGCCATCCAGCGGTGCAGGCGCGGGCCGTCCGGCATGTCCCACGGGTGGACGAAGACGGGTGCGCCCACCTCGGCACAGTGCTGGAGGAAGGTGACCACCCCGGCGTCGTCCAGGTCCCGGTCGCCGACGTGGTTGCCGATCTCCACACCCACGTGCCCGGCGGCCAGGCTGCGATCCAGCTCGGCGCACGCGGCGTCCGGGTCCTGGAGGGGCACCTGGCAGAACGGCACCAGTCGGTCGCCACCGGCGGCGGTGACCTCCAGGGTCAGGTCGTTGAAGATCCGGGCGACCTTCACCGCCTGGTCGGCCGGGCGGTCATAGCTGAAGAAGACCGGGGTGGGCGAGACCACCTGCACGTCCACGCCGTCGGCGTCCATGTCGGCCAGCCGGCGCGACGCGTCCCAGCACTCGGCTCCGACCGGGCGGAACTCCCTCTCCCCCACCATGATCATGGCGGCTCGCTCGGAGTCGACCCGCAGCCGCGGCCAGCCGGACCCACCGCACGCCGCGCCGAGGTCCGGCCACCCCTTCGGTACGACGTGCGTGTGCACGTCGACGACGCCTGCGGGCATCAGCCCTTGCCCGGGTGCAGGGTGCCGCAGTTGGCGCAGGTGCGTGCCTGCTCGTCGGCGTAGAACGCCTGGAACACCGGCGGTAGGTCGGCGGCGATGTCGCGGACCTGCAACTCCACCTCGTGCACCTTGTTGCCGCACTCCGGGCAGTACCACTGGAACGTCTCCAGCGTGCCCTCCTCACGGACTCGCTCGACGACCATGCCGATCGAGCCGGCCTCCGGCCGCTGCGGCGAGTGCGGGGTGTTGCGCGGCAGCATCCACATCTGACCCTCGCGCACGTGCACCGTACGCGGCCCCTCGGGGGTGACCAGGTTGATGTGCATGTTGCCCTTGACCTGGTAGAAGAACTCCTCGTACGGGTCCACGTGGAAGTCGGTGCGCTGGTTGGGCCCGCCCACCACCATCACGATGAAGTCGTCCCCGCCGGGGAACATCTCCTTGTTGCCCACCGGCGGCTTCAACAGGTGCTGGTTGTCCGCGATCCACCCGGGAAAGCTGAACGGTTCGGCGATCTCACTCACGACTGACCTCCCGAGGGAAGAAGGGCCACGGCCTGGATCTCGATGAGCAGGTGTGGATGGGGCAACTGGTGCACGGCCACCGTGGTGCGGGTCGGCCCGGACGCGTCGAAGAACTCCGCCCACACCTCGTTGTAACCACCGAAGTCGTTCATGTTGACCAGGTACGACGTCACCTGGACGAGGTCGGTGAGGTCCGCGCCGACCGAGCGCAGCAGATCGCCGATGTTCTCGATCACGGCTCGCGTCTGCACCCGGATGTCGAGGTTGGTCGTGCCGAACTCGTCCACCGACACACCAGCGAAGCTGTTGTCCGGCCGCCGCGACGACGTACCCGAGACGAAGACGAACCCACCCGCCACCTTGACGTGCGGAAAAGCCCCCCGAGGCACAGCCTTGCCGGCCACCACCCGCGCGGTCACGACGAGGCCCGCAGCGACGCGGTGCCGAGCTTCTCCACGACCGCACGGACGTGCGCGCCGGGACGCAGCGGCACAGCCGCGGTGGCGGCGCCGGCCAGGAAGACCCACCCGGACTCCAGCCGCACGCCGTGCCGGCCGGCCAGCCGGATGCCCTCGTCGAGGGCCCGGCGTGGATCGCCGAGGATCGCCGCCGTCGAACCGACCTGCGCCACCCGCCCGTCGACCTCCAGCAGCACACCCAGGTTGTCCAGCCCCGCCGGTACCGGCGACCACGGCCCGATCACGAACGCGGCGGCCGAGGTGTTGTCGGCGATCACGTCCGGCAGCGAGAAGCGGAAGTCCGCGTACCGGGAGTCGATCAGCTCGATGGCCGGGGCGACCGCGCGGACGGCGCTGGCGAAGTCGCCGACCGGCTCACCCGGCTCGGGCAGCCGGTCCAGCAGGAACGCCACCTCCGGCTCGACCCGGGGATGGATGTACGCGGCCCGGTCCACCACGCCACCGTCGGGGACCCGCATCGTGTTGGTGAGCCGCCCCCAGATCACCTCGTCCACGCCGACCTGGGCCATCTTCGCCCTGCTGGTCAGCCCCATCTTCAGCCCGACGAGCCGCTCACCGGCGTCCACCCGGCGCTGGAGCAGTGCGGCCTGCACGCCGTACGCGGCATCCACGTCGAGGCCGGTCTCGGCGGCGAGTTGCGGGATCGCGGTGGCCGTGGCCGCTGCCACGCCCAGCTTCTCGGCGATCCCGGCGATGTCCGGTCCGATCATGAGGGCTGCTCCTTGCCGGCCAGGTCGAGTGCGACGTCCACGATCATGTCCTCCTGGCCGCCGACCATCCGGCGCCGGCCCAGCTCGACCAGGATCGACCGGACGTCCACCCCGTACCTCGTGGAGGCCCGCTCGGCGTGCCGCAGGAAGCTGGAGTAGACCCCCGCGTACCCCAGGGAGAGCGTTTCCCGATCCACCTGGACCGGTCGGTCCTGCAACGGGCGGACGATGTCGTCGGCCGCGTCCATCAGCGCGAACACGTCGCAGCCGTGCTTCCAGCCGTGCAGCTCGGCGACCGCCACGAAGACCTCCAGCGGTGCGTTGCCGGCACCCGCGCCCATGCCGGCGAGGGAGGCGTCGACGCGGACGGTCCGGCCGTGGGGTGCGTCCGGGCCGACCGGCGCGGACCCGGTGACCCGACCGTGTTCGACGGCGAGCACGCTGTTGGCGACCCCGAGCGACAGGTTGTGGTGCGCGTGGATGCCGATCTGCGTCTCCGGGGCGAGGACCTGCCGGTACGCGTCGACGCGCTGCGCCACGTCGGACATCAGCAGCCGGCCACCGGAGTCGGTGACGTAGACGCAGTGCGCGCCGTAGGACTCCATGAGCTTGGCCTGAGCGGCGAGCCCGGCCGGATCGTTCATGTGCGACATCATCAGGAACCCGGCGACGTCCATGCCGTTCTCCCGGGCCCAGGAGATGTGCTGGGCGGAGATGTCCGCCTCGGTGCAGTGGGTGGCGATCCGGACGCTTGTCACCCCGAGCGCCTTCGCGGCCTTCAGGTCGGCGATCGTGCCGATGCCCGGCAGCAGCAGCGTGGTCAGCTTCGCCGTGGTGAGCACCTCGGCTGCCGCGGAGATCCACTCGGCGTCGCTGGCCGCGCCGTGGCCGTAGTTGACGCTGGAACCGGCGAGCCCGTCCCCGTGCGCCACCTCGATCGCGGCCACCCCGGCGGCGTCCAGCGCGGCGGCGATGGTGCGGACCTGCTCGACGCTGTACTGGTGGGCGATGGCGTGCATGCCGTCGCGCAGCGTCACGTCCTGGATGTACAGGTCGGTCATGGCGCGGCCACCTCCGAAGAACGCAGGGCGATCAGCCGCTCCGCGGTACGCAGAGCGGCAGAGGTCATGATGTCCAGGTTCCCGGCGTACGCCGGCAGGTAGTGCCCGGCACCGGAGACCTCCAGGAAGACCGACACCTGCAACGCGGTGAGCTGCCGCCCGAGCGTCGGCACGTACGCCCGCACCCGGTCGAACTGCACGTCCTGCTTGAGCCGGTAGCCGGGGACGTACTCCTGCACCGCCGCCACCATGTCCGCCACCGAGGCGGCGATGGCGTCGGTATCCGCGTCGGCGTCCGGGCAGAGGCAGTAGACGGTGTCCCGCATGAGCAGTGGCGGGTCCGCCGGGTTCAGCACGATGATCGCCTTGCCCCGCTCGGCCCCGCCGACCACCTCGATGGCCCGAGCGGTGGTCTCGGTGAACTCGTCGATGTTGGCCCGGGTGCCCGGGCCGGCCGACCGGGAGGCGATCGAGGCGACGATCTCCCCGTACGCCACCGGGGTGACCCGGCGCACCGCGGCGACGATCGGCACTGTCGCCTGCCCGCCGCAGGTCACCATGTTGACGTTCGACTCGTGCAGGTGCTCGTCGAGGTTGACCGGCGGCACGACGTACGGGCCGAGCGCGGCCGGGGTCAGGTCGACCACCGTGCGGCCGTGCGCGCGCAGCACCTCGTCGTGGTGTCGGTGCGCTCCCGCCGAGGTGGCGTCGAAGACCAGCTCGACGTCGGCGAACTCGGGCATCGCCACGAGCCCGTCCACGCCGTCGGCGGTGGTGGCGACGCCGAGCCGGCGAGCGCGCGCCAGGCCGTCGGAGGCCGGGTCGATGCCGGCCATCGCCACCATCTTCAGGCTGTCACTCAGCCGGAGCACTTTGATCATCAGATCGGTGCCGATGTTTCCGGACCCGAGCACCGCCACACCGGTCACTGGTTGTCTCCCTTGCTGAAACTCGTGCGCACCGAGCCGAGCCCGGAGATCCGTGCCTCGTACGCGGCTCCCGGGGTGACCGGGACCATCGGGCCGAGCGCCCCGGAGAGCACCACGTCCCCGGCGCGCAGCGGGTCACCGGCGCGGGCGAGCGTGCTGGCCAACCAGTGCAGGGCGTGCAGCGGGTTGCCCAGGCAGGCCGCGCCGGCGCCGACCGAGACCGGCTCGCCGGCGTGTTCCAGCACCATTCCGCACAGCCGCAGGTCGACGTCGGCGAGGCGGCGAGGCGTGGTGCCGAGCACGAAGAGCCCGCTGGAGGCGTTGTCGGCGACGGTGTCCACGATGGAGATGTCCCAGCCGGCGATCCGCGAGTCGACGATCTCGATCGCCGGCAGCACGTAGTCCACCGCGCGGATCAGGTCGACAGTGGTGATCTGCGGGTCGGCGAGATCCTTGTCGAGCACGAACGCGATCTCCGCCTCGACCCGCGGCTGGAGCAGCCGGTCGATGGGCACCTCGACCCCGTCGCCGACCGCCATGGCGTCGGTCAGCATGCCGAAGTCCGGTTGGAACACCCCGAAGGTCTCCTGCACCGCCCGGGAGGTCAGCCCGATCTTCGCGCCGACCCGGCGTTCGCCGCGGCCCTGCCAGGCCCGCGCCTGGAGTTGCTGCACGTGGTACGCGGACTCGACGTCGCCCTCCGGCAGCAGCCGCCCGCGCAGCGGTGGGCAGGGCTTGCCGGTGCTGCGGGCGTCGGCCAGCTCCCGGTTGGCGGCCTCGATGTCAGCTTCCATGCCCGCTCCCTCGCTACGGCTCACGACAGGTCCACGCTCGCTACGGCTCACGACAGGTCCACGCAGACGTTGGTGAGTTCGGAGTAGAAGTTCAGCGAGTGCACGCCGCCCTCCCGGCCGATGCCGGACGCCTTCACCCCGCCGAACGGGGTGCGCAGGTCACGCAGGAACCACGTGTTGACCCACACGATGCCGGCGTCGAGCCGGGCGCCGGCCCGGTGCGCGACGCCCACATCCCGGGTCCAGACGGTCGCCGCGAGGCCGTACTCGGTGCCGTTGGCCAGCGCGTATGCCTCGTCCTCGGTGTCGAACGGCGCGACGTGCACCACCGGCCCGAAGATCTCCTCGCGGTTGGTGCGCGCCTGCGGGCCGAGCCCGGTGAGCACTGTCGGCTGCACGTACGACCCGCCGTCGCGGGTGTCACCGAAGGTGGGCGTGCCGCCACCGGTGAGCACCTCGGCGCCCTCGGTTCGGGCCAGCTCGTACGCGCCGAGCACCTTCGACCGGTGCTGGTGGGAGATCAGCGGCATGGTGGCGGTGGCCTCGTCGGTCGGCCAGCCGTACGCCAGCTCACCGGCCCGCTTCGCCAGCCGGGCGGTGAACTCCTCGAAGACCGGGCGCTGCACGTAGATGCGTTCGGTGCAGAGGCACACTTGCCCGCCGTTGGTGAAGCTGGACCGCACCGAGCCGGCCACGGCGGCGTCCAGGTCGGCGTCGGCGAAGACCAGGCCGGCGTTCTTGCCGCCCAGCTCGAAGCTGACCGCCTTCACGCCGTCGGCGGCGGCCCGCATGATCGCGCCGCCGGTGGCCGACTCGCCGGTGAAGGTGATCGCGTCCACGCCGGGGTGGCGGGTGAGGAACTCACCCGCCGAGTCCGGCCCGAACCCGTGCACCAGGTTGAACACCCCGGCCGGTACGCCCGCGGCGGCCATCACCTCGGCGAGCACCGTCGCCGAGGCGGGTGTCTCCTCGCTGGGCTTGACCACCACGGCGTTGCCGCAGGCCAGCGCCGGGGCGACCTTCCAGGTGAGCAGCAGCAGCGGCAGGTTCCACGGCACGATGACCGCGACCACGCCGACCGGCTTGCGCAGCGCGTAGTTGAGCGCCCGGCCACCGGTCGGGGTGACCGTCGTGAACGACTCGGTGGGCGCGGTCGCCACGATCTCCGCGAACGCCCGGAAGTTCGCCGCACCACGAGGAATGTCCAGCGTGCGGGCCTGGGCGATGGACTTGCCGGTGTCGGCGACCTCGGCGGTGACCAGATCGTCGAAGCGGCGCTCCAACTCGTCGGCGACCCGGCGCAGCACCTCGGCGCGTTCCCGTTCGCCCATCCAGCCCCACGGCCCGCGCAGCGCCGCCCGGGCGGCGGCCACCGCGTCGTCCACAGTCGACTGCGACGCCTCGTCCACCTCGAAGACCTGGTCCCCGGTGACCGGGCTGGCCTTGGTGAACGTCGACCCGCCGTCGACGAACTCGCCGGCGACGAAGTTGCGCAGCCGCTGCGGGCCACCTGGCGCGTGGCCGGCCATCAGTCGCGGGTCCCACAGGCCGGTCATTCCTGCCTCCCTCGGCTCAGTGCCGCGCCGATCGCGCCGACCAGCAGCAACGCGGCCCCGCCGACGACCGCCCCCAGCACCCGGTGCTGTCGGCGCACCCGGCGGCGCACCTCCGCGTACGGGGTGGTGGAGAACGACACCAGCTCGTACTGCGAAACGTACCGGCCGGGGAGGGCTCGCTCCAGGGCGTGCTCCACCCGCCGCCGTGTCTGGAAGACCGGGGAGGCGACCTTGTCCCGCATCTCCACGAAGTTGGTCAGCGCCATCGTGGCGATGGCCTCGGCGTTCTCCTGCCGGCGTCGCTGGAAGAGGGGCAGCGCCGCCAGCCAGTCGTCGGCGCACTCGTCCAGGCAGCGGTCCAACTCGACCACGTCCTCGAAGGCGCAGTTCGCGCCCTGCCCGTAGAAGGGCACGATCGCGTGCGCAGCGTCACCGAGCAGGCCGACGCTCCCGTTGACCTGCCAGGGCGTGCAGCGAACAGTGCCAAGCACGCCCACGGGGTTGTGCTGGTAGTCGTCGACGAGGTTCGGGGCCAGCGGGATGACGTCCGGGTAGTGCTCGGCGAAGTGCCGCTCGATTTCGGCCGGGCTGGTCAGCGAGGCGAAGCTGCCGGCGCCGTCGTTGGGCCAGAACAACGTGCAGGTGAAGGAGCGGTCCGGGTTCGGCAGCGCGATCATCATCGAGGTGCCGCGCGGCCAGATGTGCAGGGCGTCCGGGTCCAGGGCGAAGTCCCCGCCCAGCGGCGGGATCGTCAACTCCTTGTAGCCGTAGTCGAGGAAGTCCACGCTCTCGTTCAGCAACCCGTACGCGAGCAACTGCCCCCGCACCGCGGAGCCGGCGCCGTCGGCACCCAGCACGACCGACGCCTTGGCGGCGACCGTGCCCTGCGGTGTCTCGAAGCTCAGCGAGCCGTCGGTCGGGTCCAGCCCGACCAACCGGTGGTCGAAGACGACCCGCACCCCGGGCAGCGCGGTGGCCTCGTCCAGTAGGGCGTTGTTCAGCGCGCCCCGACTGATCGAGTTGATCGCCCGGTCGCCGGCCGCGCTGTACGACTGGAACTGCGGCTCCCCCTCGACCGGGTGGATCATCCGGCCCCGCATCGGCAGCCCGTCGGTCATCACCTGGTCGGCGAGCCCGATCCGGCGCAACGCGTCCAGGCCGCGCTCGGAGAGCGCCAGGTTGATCGAACGCCCCCGCTCGGCCGTGCCGGCCCGCGGGTCGGAGCGGCGCTCGTAGAGCGCCACCGGGTAGCCGCGCCGGGCCAGGAAGCAGGCGGCCAGGCAACCAGCCAGGCCGGCACCGATGATCGCGACCTCGTCGCGCCGCGCGGTCACGGGTTCACCTGCCCCACCGTCGCGGCGAGCGCCGCCGCGGCCCGCCAACAGTCGAGGTACGTGGAGTAGAGCGGCACCGGGGCGAACCGGATGACGTCCGGTTCGCGGGCGTCGGCGATGACGCCGTGCTCGTGTCGAAGGCGTTTGGTCAGCTCCGCCGCGCTGCCGTGGCCGATGCGCACCGAGAGCTGGCAGCCCCGCCGGGCCGGGTCGCGCGGGGTGACCACGCGCAACGGCCGGTCGACGACCACCTCGTCGAGCAGTGACTCCAACCAGCCGGTGAGTCGCTGGCTGCGGGCGCGCAACGCCGGCATGCCGACCGCGTCGAACACCTCCAGCGAGGTGCGCACCGGGCCCATCGCGAAGATCGGCGGGTTGGAGATCTGCCAGGCCTCCACGGTTGCGGGTGGCCGCGACACCGGGGTCATCTCGAAGCGGGTGGCCGCCGCAGTGCTCCACCAACCCTCGAAGCGGGGCACTGTCTCGTCGCCGAGGTGCCGCTCGTGCACGAAGACGCCGGCCAGGGCACCCGGACCTGCGTTCAGATACTTGTAGGAGCACCACGCGGCGAAGTCGACATCCCAGTCGTGCAGGGCCAGTGGCACGTTGCCCACGGCGTGGGCCAGGTCCCAACCGACCACCGCGCCAGCCGCCCGGCCGGCGGCCGTGATCGCCGGGATGTCCAGCAGCTCACCGGTGAGGTAGTTGACCCCGCCGAGCAGCACCAGCGCCACCCGGTCGCCCTCGGCGGCCAGGTAGGCGGTCACGTCCTCGGTGCGCAGGGCGTCCTCACCGTCGCGCGGGCGCAACCGGACCACGGTTTCGTCCGGGTCCAGGCCGTGGAACCGGGCCTGGCTGCGCACCGCGTAGCTGTCCGACGGGAACGCCGCGTCCTCGATGACGATGCGGGTGCGCGCGCCGGCCGGGCGGTAGAAGCTCACCATCAGCAGGTGCAGGTTGACCGTGAGCGAGTTCATCACCACGGTCTCCGCGGGGCGGGCGCCGACCAGTCGCGCGGCCGGCGCGGTCAACAACTCGTGGTACGGCAGCCACGCGCGCGCCGCCTCGACGTGCCCCTCGACGCCGAGCCGCGCCCAGGCGTCCAGGTCGGCGAGGAGTTCGTCGCGGGTGGCCCGGGGTTGCAGGCCCAGCGAGTTGCCGGCGAGGTACGCCGACTCGGGGTGGTCGCCGCCGTCGGCCGGGGGCACGTGGAACAGGTGCCGGTGACCCGGGTCGGCTTCGTCGAGGCGGTGCGCCTCTCGTTCTGGGGTGTGCACAGGGGTGTCTCGCTCTCCGGTCACATCGCGGTGCGGGCCGACCACAGCTCCGGGAAAACCACCCGGGCCATGCTGCGCTGCAGCCACGCCAGGCCGGCGGAGCCTCCGCTGCCGACCTTGGCGCCCATCGTCCGCTGCACCGCCTTGACGTGGTTCCACCGCCAGTCGCCGAACTCCTCCGCGACCGAGCTCAGCGCCTCACCGAGCAGTCGCACGTGGTTGTCCGGGCCGCCGTCGTCGTAGATCCGTACCCAGGCCGCCTCGACCGACGGGTGCGGATCATGTTCGACGGCAACGTCCCGGTCGAGCAGGTCGGCGGGCAGATCGAAGCCACGCCGGGCGAGCAGCGCGAGCACATCGTCCCAGAGGCTCGGCGTGGCCAGCGCGGCGGTCAGCGCGGCGTACACGTCGGTCTGTCGACGGAACGGGCGGATCAGCGTCGGGTCACGCAGCCCGAGCAGGAACTCCAACTGCCGGTACATGGCCGACTGGAAGCCGCTGGCCTCGCCGAGCAGGTTGCGGAACCGGTTGAAGTCGGCCGGGCTCATCCAGCGCAACCCCTGCCAGGCGGCGTTGAGCCCCTCCAGGTGCAGTTTGGCTCGACGCAACGGCGCCAACGCCTCCCAGACCTGGTCGGCGCGGATCAGCCGCTGGGTCTCCCGCAACTCGTGGCAGGTCAGCCCGAAGTACAGCTCCATGATCTGGCTGACCATCAGGAACGACATCTCGCCCGGGTCGCTGCTGAGCGGGTGCTGCATCCGGTGCAGGGCGCTGGCCTGCACGTACGCGTCGTACGGCACCATGTCGGCGAACTCCAGCGTGGGCTCGCCACCGGTGCGCTCCGCCTGGGCGGCCCGCTGCCCCGGGGTCACCGGTCGCACCGTGGCGGGGCGGTTCGGCGCCCGCCGCTCCGTCTGATCCACCATCTCGTCTCCCTCCCCCGGACTCGCCGACGTCATGATCCCTCGGTCGGATCGGCCTACGGAATGCCGGATCAACGGCTCTCGCCGCCTTCTCCTGGCGAACCAAAGGCAACTAGGCGAAGTCGGTTCACGAAAGTAAGGTCTGAGCGTGGACGACATGGACTGGGCGCTGCTGCGCGAGTTGCAAGCCGACGCGCGGCTGTCCTTCAGCGAGTTGTCCCGGCGGGTGCACCTGTCGCCACCTGCGGTCGCCGAGCGGGTTCGCCGGCTGGAGGAGTCCGGAGTCATCACCGGCTACCACGCCCATGTCGACCTGAGCCGAGCCGGCCGCACCGTGATCGCGCTGATCCGGATGTCCTGCTACGGGGCGCGATGCATCCTGCACGACCCGGCGGTGGCGGGCTGGCCGGAGATCCTGGAGATCCACCGGATCACCGGGGACGCGTGCAGCGTGCTGAAGGTGGCCGCCGGCTCGATCGGCGCGTTCGAGGGCGTCATCGACCGACTCGCCCCGTACGGCCAGCCGTCGAGCACGATGGTCCTGTCGTCCCCGCTGGGCTGGCAGCCGATCACGCCGCTCCCCTCTACTGGGGTCGCCCCGCGTCAGCGCTGACCCACCCCACCCTCGCCGCCTGCGGGTTTGCTCCCGCGCCAGCGGGAAAGCAGGCCGCGTGCCCAGGGGAGGGTTCCGGCGGTCGTCGCCGGTTGGGGGGAAATCATGCAGGGAATCCGCACGATCAACCGCGCGCTCTCGTCCGCACTGACACTGGTCGGGCTGGTCGGGGCGTTCGTCCTGATGTCTGTCGCTCCGGCCCGTGCCGGCGAGAACACCTTCGTCGAGGTGACGCCGAACAGCGCCCAGGCCGGTAGCCGGGTCTCCATCAAGGCGAGCTGCGACAACGACAACAACAACCGCCAGTCCAGCGTGCACTCCGATGCGTTCGGGCACGTGACGCTCAGACCGGACAACGGCTTCCTGACCGCGCAGGCCAGCATTCCGCGTGACAAGCAGGCCGGCGATTACGCGGTGGACCTGCGCTGCCAGAACGGCCAGACGGCCACGACCACCCTGACAGTGCTGAACATGGCGTCGCCCAGCAAGGGACCGGCGACCGGGGGCGGCGGGACGGCCGGCGGTCGCGGCACCGGCTCACTGCTGGTGCTCGGCGGCGTGGCGCTGGTGGCCACTGCGATCGCGCTCGGCATGGCGGGCGGCCGGCGTCGGACCGGAGCCGGCTCCTGAGCCGGACGACCCATGACCCGCAGATCCGCGCGTGCGCGGCCGGACCGCCGCGCCCGCCTCCGGGCCGGGCCGGCGCTGCGCGCCTCCGGCCGGCTGGTGGCCCGCGCCTCCCGCCGGCTGGGCCGCGTCGCCGGTCAGGCCGGGTCGGCCAGCATCGCCACCACCGATCCGACCGCCCAGCCGCTGCGACCGAGGCGTCCGGCCGGGTCGCCGCTGGCCGGACGCCTGATCGGTGCGGGACCAGGGTTGCCGGTCCTGGCCGTCGCCGCGCTGATGGTGCTGATCGTGGCGATGCTCGGCGTCGAGCAGGTGACCGGCATGAGCCTGTTGCCGGACCAGCTCAGCGCCGGCTTCCGACCGCCACCGAAGAAGTTCCCGGTGCTGTCATCCAGCCGTCCGACCAACCTCGCCATTGACACGATCGACGTCGAGGCGCCGGTGCACGACGTGGGCATCGCCCCGGACGGCACCATCGCCGTGCCGGACGCGGCCCGCGCCCAGGAGGCCGGCTGGTACGACCAGGGGCCCACCCCCGGTCAGTACGGCCCGGCCGTGATCGTCGGGCACGTCGACACCACCAGCGGGCCGGCGGTCTTCCACAAGCTTCGCGACCTGCGCTCCGGTGACCAGATCGAGGTCACCCGCACCGACCGGAGCGTGGCGATCTTCGAGGTGGATTCGGTGGAGCGGTTCGACAAGGGGCGGCTGCCGGTGGACGAGGTGTACGGCGACTTCAGCCGTCCGAGCCTGCGACTGATCACCTGCGGCGGCCAGTGGGTCGGCGGCGAGACGGGCTATTCGGACAACGTGGTGGTCTTCGCGTCGCTGACGAAGGCGCGTACAGGTGGTTGACCCGGGTGGATCGGAACCGGGTCAGTTCTGACCGGGGCTTGCCACGGGTAACCCCGCAACCTTGGCGCTCTCGAGCAGTCGCCGGTCATAGCTGACGAAGGCGATGAGTGCCGTTCCGGACTCGTTGGTCAGAACCTGAGCGGTGGCAAGGTGAATGGCGTCGAGGCTGCGTAACGTCGGCTCGGCAAACGCGGCAGCGGTCGCACGGATCGTGCCGTCGATCTCCAGCCGAAAGAGCCGTCCGACGGCCGCCGGCACGCCGACCAACGCCTGCGGGGCTGATCGGCGTAACGCTCTGGGCACTTCGACCTCGACCAGCGCGGAGGAGACCAGGGGGACGTCTCCGTGGGTGTTGAGCCAGGAGACAAGCTCAGCGCTGCACGCCTCCTGCCGAACCAACTTGACGACGGCGGCGGAGTCCAGATAGATCACCAGCGCTCCTCGTCCCGCATCTCGGCGAGCGTGGCAGCCACGTCCACATCCCCGTCACCCAGCTTCGGGGGAAGCGGCACAGAGCCGCCGCCGGTCGGAGCGACGGCTCGCCCCGCAGCTACGAGCTTGGCCAGTACCGACCTGTCGTCACTCACCGGAACCAGTCTGGCGATCGGATGCCCACGATCGGTGATCTCGACGGTTTCGCCGCCACTCACCCGAGCCAGCACCTGACTCGTGTTCTGGTTCAGCTCTCGGACCCCGATGCGTTCCACAGACCGAGTGTAGAACCAGATGTTCTACATTGCCAGATGTTCGCGGTCAGACACCGAAGGTCAGGCTGCCGCTTCGGGCTCCCGCAGGTCCAACCAGTCTGCCCAGCGCGGGTCCGGGGCCCGGTGCCCGAGCACCCGCCAGGCGGTGCCCTTCGGCGCGGCCGGCAGCGCGTGCAACCGCCACCCCATCTCGGCCGGAGTCTTGTCACCCTTGGTGTGGTTGCACCGGGCACAGGCGGCGACCACGTTCTCCCAGGCGTGCCGGCCACCGCGGCTGCGCGGAAAGACGTGGTCGATGGTCTCGGCCGGGCCCCGGCAGTAGGCGCACCGCCACCCGTCCCGGGCGAAGATCGCCCGCCGGGACAGCCCGATGTGCGTCCGGTAGGGCACCCGGACGAAGCGCGTCAACCGGACCACGGACGGCACCGGGAGCGCGTCCCGGGCACTGTGCAGGATGCCGTCACCGTCGGCGACGCAGACCGCCTTGGCGGAGAGGACGAGGATCGCGGCGCGGCGCACCGACACGACACACAGCGGCTCGTAGGTGGCGTTGAGGACCAACGCGCCGGAGCCCACCGTGGGTCGTATGTCAGGCATCGCGCTCACCCTCCCGGTTCAGCGGCTGCTGCGAACCGCCGCCGACCGGGGTCGGGCACGCCGGCCCACCCGGTCGACGCCGGGCCGATCACCGACGTCCGTTGCGCCAATAGTCCCTGATCGGACCCCGGATTGCACGTACTAATCCGGGGTCGGACATGAAGCTCTCTCTCGCACCTGTCACGATGGCCGGTTCGCCCCGTTCCGGTCGTGCCCTCTGCGGCAGTTCACCCGCCGGTGGGTCGGCGGCGGAGTGTCGGGTCCCTTGCGGTACGAAGACAGGGTGAGTGCCGCCAGCGTGACGCCCCTTGCCCTGTCCACCGCCGATTCGGTGAACTGCCAGGGCAGCACCTCCTGCGAGTGGATCTACGACATCACCAGATCGGCCTGGTTCGCCGAGGGCAGTTACTGGATCCTGCTCAAGCCGCTGCGGGTGCTGGTGATCCTGGCGCTGGCGATGGTGGCCCGCTGGGCGCTGCACCGCACCATCAACCGGTTGGTCCGGACGACCACCGAGGGCGCGGTGCCGACGATGCTGCGCCCGCTGCGCGAGCGGGTGCCCAGCACGGCGGGTGACCCGGCGGAGTTCGTGCCCGAGCGGCGACGGCAGCGGGCTGAGGCGATCGGCTCCGTGCTGCGCAGCCTGACCACCGCGTTCGTCTTCGGCATCGCGCTGCTGATGATCCTGCGCGAGTTCAGCTTCGACCTGGCTCCACTGCTGGCCAGCGCGGGGATCGCCGGCGTGGCACTGGGTTTCGGCGCGCAGAGCCTGGTCAAGGACCTGATCGCCGGCCTCTTCATGCTGATCGAGGATCAGTACGGCGTGGGCGACAACGTCGACCTGGGCGAGGCGATGGGCGTGGTCGAGTCGGTCGGGCTGCGGGTCACCACGGTGCGCGACGGTCGCGGGGTGCTCTGGTACATCCGCAACGGCGAGATCATCCGGGTGGGCAACAAGAGTCAGGGTTGGGCCCTCGTGGTGGTGGACCTGCCGATCGGTTTCAACAGCACCGAGGAGGCCACCGCCGTCCTGCGGACCGCGGCCGCCTCGATCGCGGTGGACCCGGAGCTGTCACCGGAGATCGTCGAGGCGCCGGAGGTGCTGGGCGTCGAGCAGGTGACGGTGGACGGCGCGGTCATCCGGACGGTGGTGAAGACCACCGCGGACGGGCAGTTCGCGGTGGGCCGGGAGCTGCGTCGGCGGCTCGCCGAGGCGCTGGAGAACTCGGGGATCACCGCGCAGATCGCGGCTGCTCGTATCTATCCCGGTCTGCCGACCCGGCCGCTGCCCGACAGCGAGACCGGTCAGGGTGGCGCCACCTGACCCAGGCGGAAATGTCCGCCGATGCAGGGTCGCCAGCCGCCCGGCCCCTCAGGTATCGTCCGTTCGTTCAGTCGGGGAAGCGACGATCGATCCGTTCGCCCTAGCCAGTTGTCAGACGATCGGGCAGAATCCGGACCACGCGTTCCCGACGGAGCGTGATCACATACTCGCTGATCCGCAGATCTGACGAGGGCTTCCGGCCTGGCTGCCACGAGCGGCCGAACCGGAGCCGATGGAGGCGACGGTGCCCGACGAGCGACCTTCCGCGGAAGGCCCCGCCACCTTTCGCGAAGTGTTCGCCCAGCACGAGTTTCGGGCCGTGTTCGTGGCTGGTGCTCTCTCCTGGGTCGGTGACTACGTCGCGAAGGCGGCCGTCACCCTGCTCGTCTACCAGCAGACCCGGTCCGTCGCGCTCTCCGCGGCAGCCTTCGCGGTCAGTTTCCTGCCCTGGCTGCTCGGTGGTCCTGTGCTCGCCGCACTGGCGGAGCGGTACCCGTACCGCAAGGTGATGGTGGCATGTGACGTCATCCGCATGCTGCTGATGCTGCTCATCGCCATCCCGAACCTGCCGTACCAGGCGGTGTTGGTGCTGATCTTCGCTGCCACTCTGGCCAACCCGCCCAGCCAGGCGGCGAAGTCCGCGCTGATGCCGCAGATGCTCACCGGGGACCGGCTGGTGCTCGGGCTGTCGCTGAACAGCAGCGTCGGGCAGGCCGCCCAGGTCATCGGGTACGTGTTCGGCGCAGCGGTCGCCTCGATCGACCCGGTGGTCGCGCTGCTGTTCAACGCGGCGACGTTCGGCCTGTCCGCGCTGCTGGTCCGCCTCGGCGTACGCCACCGCCCGGCGTCCATGAACCCTGCGCACCGCAGCCACCTGCTGCAGGAGACGCGCGAGGGGTTCGCCATCGTGTTCCGCACACCGGTGTTGCGGGCGATCGCGGTGCTGGTCTTCAGCGCCATGCTCTTCTCGATCGTCCCGGAGGGGCTCGCCGCCGCCTGGGCCAACGAGGGCGCCAAGGGCGACCTGAGCACGGGCGCGGCGCAGGCGGTGATCATGGTGGCCAACCCCGTGGGCTTCGTCCTGGGCGGGTTGCTGGTGAGCCGGCTGTTCGGGCCGGCCCGCCGGATGAAGCTGATGCGGCCACTCGCGGTGCTCGCCCCACTGGTGCTGGTGCCGGCGCTGCTCGATCCGTCCCCGCTGGTGGTGGCGTTGCTGGCCGCCCTCTGCGGGTTCGCCGTCGCCGGCATGCTGCCGATGGCCAACGGGTTGTTCGTCCAGGCACTGCCCAACGGCTTCCGCGCCCGCGCCTTCGGCGTGATGGCCACCGGTGTCCAGGTCATCCAGGGTGTCGCGGTGCTGGTCACCGGGCTGCTCGCCGAGCGGTTCCCCATCCCGGTGGTGGTCGGGTTGTGGAGCGCGGCCGGAGTGGTGCTCATGGGGGTGGCCGCGCTGCGCTGGCCGGACCGGCAGACCATGGACGACGCGATCGCCGCAGCCACAGCGGCCAACGCCCAGCCGCCGCAGGAACCTGCCAGCCCTGCCAAGGACGACACGGAGGCGGGCACTCCCGAGCCGCGCTCCGGCGACGGGCACCGCCGCCACGCGGTCACCTGACCCCCGGCGTGATCCGACGCACGCCGCACGGGTCGGGCCGGCACGGAGCGCACCTGGCAGGATGGAACGGTGAACCCCGCAGGTGAATCCGACCGTCCTGGTGCGTCGATGACCCTCTTCGAAGCGGTCGGCGGCGAGCCCACCTTCCGCAAGCTGGTCGACGAGTTCTACGCCGGCGTCGCCACCGATCCCCTGCTGCGGCCCATGTACCCGGAGGAAGACCTGGGGCCGGCCGCGGATCGGATGACCCTGTTCCTCATGCAGTACTGGGGCGGCCCCAACACCTACTCCGCCCAGCGCGGCCATCCGCGGCTGCGGATGCGGCACGCGCCCTTCCGGATCGGCGCCGCCGAGCGGGACGCCTGGCTGCGGAACATGCGCCGCGCCGTGGACCGGCTCGACCTCGAGCCGGAGATCGCCGCCACACTCTGGGACTACCTGGAGCGCGCCGCATACTTCATGGTCAACGCCGAGGAGGACCCGGCCAACGGCGGCTGATCGCCGGGCCGAGGTTGCGTCAGAGCAGCGCGCCCTCGTCGTGCAGCCAGTCCACGAAGCTGGTGGCCACCGCCGCGCCGCAGTCGAGCATCTCGACCAGGAGCGCGTCGTGGGTGCCGGCGCCGAGCGGCACCTGGAGCTCGGCGTAGATCGGTAGCTGCCCACGCTCGGTCGGGTCGCCGATGTACGCCTTGCAGAACCGGCGGGTGTGGTTCCACTCGTTGACCACCCGGTATGCCCGGTCGGCCCAGTCCGGCGGGACGGTGGCATGTGGGCGTGCCCGCATGACCAGGATCTCGTCCTCCGGCCCTTCGAGGGTGACCAGCACCGCGTGCCGTTCCCACATGGCCAGCAGGTTGCCGTCGCCGTCGGCCAGGTAGCGCACGTCGAGCAGGTCGAGTGCGTCACAGACCCGGCGCAGACTCACCGGCTCGACGTTGGCGGGCATCTCGGACAGCACCGGCCGCTCATTGGCCGGGCAGTCGTCCCCCGGCTGGCGAGGGCTGGGCGGCCCGACCCGGACCGCGCTCTCCACTGTGATCCCGCTTCGGGTTTCCGGATCGCCGCCGTCGGCGGGACCGGGGCGCCATGACCACCACGGCATCGCTCGCGCACCTCACTCCCCAGCGGATCCAGCCGCCTACGGTGCGTTGGATCCGAGGATGGACGGTACCCGGACAGCCGAGTTGAAGCACCCCCCCAACGACCGCCCCAGCCCAGAAGAATGAGCCGGGGTCAGCCGTTCGGACGAGTACTCAGGGGTGTCACGGCAAGATCCGTGGCCTTCTGCGACCATGCCGTTCCGTATGGTCCCACCAGGCCAACCCAACGACCCGCCACCCGCACCTGAACGTCGGGGCCGCCGTGGCCGGCGACCGGGCCGCCAGCGGCGCCGAGGAAGCCCATCCGGACCACCGCCTGCACCAGCCGCTGGGACACCTCGACCGGCTCGGCGGGCGGCCCGTCCGGAGTGACCAGCACCGCCACGTGGTCGAGCAACGCGTCGCGCAGCGCACGCTGACCCACCGCGCGGCCGGCCACCCCCTGCTCGCTCGCCGTCCGCAGGGTGCCCGCCGCCGCCTGCGCGATCCGTCGCACCTCGGCGACCGGCAGCGCCTCCACCTGCCGGCTGCGCACCGGCGGCAGCGGCCACCGCCACTGCGCGTCCCGGCGGGTCGGCAGGGCCGCACCGCCACGCTCCAGCTCGGCCAGCAGCTCGGCGGCGGCCACCGTGACGTCGTCGGCCGGCCCACCGGCCACCGTGCGGACCACGAGGACCTGCCACGGCAGCCGGGCCCAGAGGGCGACCCGGCCGGGCCCACCGGCCGGCCGCAGCCGGACCGGTGCGACCGGGTCCAGCCGGACCAGCCGGGCCAGGAAGGCGCCGGCGTCCGCCACCCCGGCGACACCGTGCGTCGGGGTCGACGCGGCCGTCCGTCCCGGCTCGGCTGTACCCGGCCGGGTCATGCCACCCCGCCGTGTGGGGCGTACGTGAGAAGGAAGTCCCGCTCCTCAGGTGTGATCCGTCGGGGCACCTGGCGGGTCAGGTCGAACGGCACCAGCACCGAACGGGCGCGGCTGGCCAGCACCTCGCCGTCGTACAGCTCGTACGCGACAGTGAACCGGGAGGCCCGGATCTCCTCCACCCACAGCTCGATCCGAACGGTGGGCGCCGCCTCCGCGGTGGCCCGGCCCAGCGCGTAGTCGACCGGGCGCAGGTAGTCGACCTCGTGCCGACGGATCACCACCCCGTCGGCGAACGAGCCGACCCCCCAGGCCCGGCCGCCGGCGAACATCAACGCCACCCGCGCCTCCTCGTACAGGGTGAGGAAGCGCGAGTTGTTGACGTGGCCGTACGCGTCCAGGTCGGACCAGCGCAGCGTGCAGTGGTAGACGAACCGGTCAGACACCTTCTCGGCCCCGGTCAGTCGCGGGTCAGCTTGCGGTAGGTCACCCGGTGCGGCCGGGCAGCCTCCGCGCCGAGGCGGTCGATCTTGTTCTTCTCGTACGCCTCGAAGTTGCCCTCGAACCAGAACCACCGGGTCGGGTCCTGGTCGTCGCCCTCCCAGGCCAGGATGTGCGTGGAGACGCGGTCCAGGAACATCCGGTCGTGCGAGATGACCACGGCGCAGCCGGGGAACTCCAGCAGCGCGTTCTCCAGGCTGGACAGCGTCTCCACGTCCAGGTCGTTCGTCGGCTCGTCGAGCAGGATGACGTTGCCGCCGATCTTCAGGGTCAGCGCCAGGTTGAGCCGGTTGCGCTCACCGCCGGAGAGCACCTTCGTCGGCTTCTGCTGATCCGGTCCCTTGAAGCCGAACGCGGCGATGTACGCCCGCGACGGCATCTCGACCTTGCCCACCATCAGGTAGTCCAGCCCGTCGGAGACGACCTCCCAGACGGTCTTGTCGCCGTTGAGGCCTTCGCGATTCTGGTCGACGTACGACAGCGAGACGGTGGGGCCGACCCGGACCTGGCCGCCGGTCGGCTCCTCCAGCCCGACGATGGTCTTGAACAGGGTGGTCTTGCCGACGCCGTTGGGGCCGATGATGCCGACGATGCCGTTGCGCGGCAGCGAGAACGACAGGTTGTCGATCAGCAGCCGGTCGCCGAAGCCCTTGCTGAGGTTGACCGCCTCGATCACCGTGCTGCCCAGGCGCGGGCCCGGCGGGATCTGGATCTCCTCGAAGTCGAGCTTGCGGGTCTTCTCCGCCTCGTTGGCCATCTCGTCGTACCGGTCCAGGCGGGCCTTGGACTTGGTCTGGCGGGCCTTGGCGTTGGAGCGGACCCACTCCAGTTCCTCGGTGAGGCGCTTCTTCATCTTGGCGTCGCGGCGACCCTCGACGGCCAGGCGGGCGGCCTTCTTCTCCAGGTAGGTGGAGTAGTTGCCCTCGTAACCGATGGCCCGGCCGCGGTCCAGCTCCAGGATCCAGCCGGCCACGTTGTCGAGGAAGTACCGGTCGTGGGTGATCGCCATGACGGTGCCGGCGTACTTGGCGAGGTGCTGCTCCAGCCAGGAGACGCTCTCCGCGTCCAGGTGGTTGGTGGGCTCGTCGAGCAACAGCAGGTCGGGCGCTTCCAGCAGCAGCTTGCAGAGCGCGACGCGGCGGCGCTCACCACCGGAGAGCTGGGTCACGTCGGCGTCCGGCGGGGGGCAGCGCAGCGCGTCCATGGCCAGTTCGAGCTTGGAGTCGACGTCCCAGGCGTCGAGGTGGTCCAGCTCCTCCTGGAGCTTGCCCATCTCCTCCATCAGCTCGTCGGAGTAGTCGGTCGCCATCTGCTCGGCGATCTTGTTGAAGCGCTCCAGCTTGGCCTTGGTCTCGGCGACCGCCTCTTCGACGTTGCCGAGCACGGTCTTGGCCTCGTTGAGCGGGGGCTCCTGGGCGAGCATGCCGACGGTGTAGCCGGGCATCAGCCGGGCCTCGCCGTTGCTCGGCTTGTCCAGCCCTGCCATGATCTTGAGGAGGCTGGACTTACCGGCGCCGTTCGGACCGAGCACACCGATCTTGGCTCCCGGCAGGAAGCTCAACGTCACGTTGTCGAGCACGACCTTGTCGCCGTGCGCCTTGCGGGCCTTTTCCAGGACGTAGATGTACTGGGCCACGGTGCGGGCTACCTCCGTCGGTTGCTGTCGCTGATCGGCGGCGCGGGCGCGGGCTGCGAAGACCGCCCGCCGCCGCCGGCCGGTGACCGGCCGCGCGCACGCCATCGTCAATCCTGACAGGTACGACGCGGTTCGCCCACATCACCCCGCCTCAGGAGTACGTGGGCGAGCCTCCTTGCCCGAGCCGGTAAGGCAAATTACGGTTAAGGTATGACCAAGAAGATCACTGTCAGCCTGCCCGACGATCTTGCGGAGAGACTCGCACTGGAACCCAACGTGTCCGCCTTTGTGGCGGACTCCCTGCGGAGTCGGGTCGCAGGGGAGAAGACCCGGGAGATCCTCCGAAGCGTTGGCTTCAAGCTGACCGATGAAGGCCTGGCGCGGGCGCATGCCGAGATGGAGCAGGCCAAGGCCAGCATCACCCCCGAACTGCGCACCCAGGCCGCCCAGTTGCAGGCAGAGGTCGAAGCGGCCCGTGCACGGGTCCGCCGGTGACGACCTTCGGCCTTGCGCTCGACACAACCGCACTACTCGCCTATTCAGCGACAACTCAGGAGGTGGGGCACCGGATCGCCGAAGTCGCCGACCACGCTCTTGATGTACTCGTGCCGGCGCTCTGCCTAGCGCGGGCACACCAACAGGCGACTCCCGAACAGTGGGAACTGCTAGAACTGCTCTCGGCACTGCCGAACATCCGGGTCACACCAGTCGAAGCCGACATGTGCGCCATCCTCGGTGGCTGGTCTCGCCGAATGAACGGTCGCATGGATCTCGCCCAGCTCGCCATGGAGGCTGCGTCGCGTCCCCTCGTGCCGATCATGACGGATCGGCGGGAGTTGCTCGGCGAGGTGCTGCCCAAGGAATGGCCGATCATCGACCTCTGACCCACGGCCTGTCGACAAGATCACCTCTAGGATTCGGTCGGACCGAGGCGGGTAGGAGACTCCGGCACGGGGCACCAGACGCCGCAGCTACGCTCAGTACGCTCATCGCGGTGGACCCGTCAGTACCCGGAGGTGGCCGATCGTGACCGTCCGAAGCTCCTTTGTCGTAGTGGCGAACCGTCTGCCGGTCGACGAGGTGAGCACACCCGAGGGGCGGCAGTGGCGACGTAGCCCCGGTGGGCTGGTCACCGCGCTGCATCCCGTGCTCGCCGAACACCAGGGCACCTGGGTCGGCTGGGCTGGTGGCACCGGCGCGGCTCCCGAGCCGTTCGACCTGGAGGGGATCCGGCTGCATCCGGTCCCGCTCAGCGCCGAGGAGTTGGAGCGCTACTACGAGGGCCAGTCCAACGCGACGATCTGGCCGCTCTACCACGACGCGGTCGAGACGCCGGCCTACAAGCGCCGGTGGCGGGAGGCGTACCGCCTGGTCAACGCGCGGTTCGCGGAGGCCGCGGCGGACGTCGCGGCCGAGGGCGCCACGGTCTGGGTGCAGGACTACCAGTTGCAGTTGGTCCCGGCGATGCTCCGTGAGCTGCGTCCGGACCTGCGGATCGGGTTCTTCCTGCACATCCCGTTCCCGCCGATCGAGCTGTTCATGCAGATGCCCTTCCGCACCGAGATCCTGCGCGGTCTGCTCGGCGCCGACCTGGTCGGTTTCCAGCAGCGGCTGGCGGCGCAGAACTTCGTCCGGCTGGCCCGGCACCTGCTCGGGCTGCGCTACGAGGGGCAGATGATCCAGGTCGAAGGTCGGCAGGTGAAGGCGGGCGCCTTCCCCATCTCGATCGACACCCAGGAGATGGAGCGGATGGCCGCCGACCCGGCGATCCAGGCCCGGGCGAAGCAGATCCGTGCCGAGTTGGGCGACCCGAAGACGATAATCCTCGGCGTGGACCGGCTGGATTACACCAAGGGCATCGAGTTGCGACTCAAGGCTTTCCGCGAGCTCCTTGCTGACGGAAAGTTGACAGTTCCCGATGCGGTTATGGTGCAGGTGGCCACGCCCAGCCGAGAGCGCGTCGAGCACTACCAGGCACTACGGGTCAAGGTGGAGCGCGAGGTTGGTCGGATTAATGGCGAATTCGGCCGGGTCGGCGTGCCGGCGGTGCATTACCTGCATCAGTCGTACAGTCGCAGTGAACTCGCCGCGATGTACGTCGCCGCAGATGTGATGATGGTGACACCGCTGCGAGACGGAATGAATCTGGTAGCCAAGGAGTACGTCGCGTCTCGCGCCGACCAGGGCGGCGCGCTCGTGCTCAGTGAATTCGCCGGCGCCGCAACGGAGCTGCGCCAGGCCTTTTTGTGTAACCCGCACGACCCGGACGCGGTCAAGGACGCCCTGCTCCGGGCAGTGCACGTGGAGAAAACCGAGGCACGCCGCCGGATGCGGACAATGCAACGTCACCTGCGTACCCACGACGTGGGCCACTGGGCCAAGTCTTTCCTCTCCGAGCTTGGAGTTTCCGAGGCGGAGGCCGAGTGAACACGACCGTCAACGATGGAGCGGCGATGGCCACCGGGGTGATGGACCCCGAGCTGCGCTCCGCCATCGGCCGGATCGCCCGGGTTCCCCAGCTCCTGGTCGCCTGCGACTATGACGGCACACTGGCGCCGATCGTGGAGGACCCGAGCACGGCCGTCCCGCTGCCCGAGTCGGTCGCCGCGGTCCGCGCGCTCGCCGCGCTGCCGCAGACCACAGTGGCGGTCGTCTCCGGCCGGGCGCTGCGCGACCTGGCCGCGCTGTCCCGACTGCCCAGCGAGGTGCACCTCGTCGGCAGCCACGGCTCCGAGTTCGACATCGGCTTCGTCGAGCGACTCTCCCCCGAGCTGGTCGCGGTGCGTCAAAAGGTGCGCAACGCGCTGCGTGACATCGCCTCCGCGCACCCGGGCATCCGGCTGGAACGCAAGCCGGCCAGCGTCGCCGTGCACACCCGAGGGGTCGACCCGGAGGTCGCCGCAGCCGCCATCGAGGCGGTCCGCAACGGCCCGGCGACCTTCGACGGCGTCACCGTGACCCAGGGCAAGGAGGTCATCGAGCTCTCCGTCGTGGCCACCCACAAGGGCACCGCACTCGACCAGTTGCGGACCCAGCTCGCCTCCAGCGCGGTGCTGTTCATCGGTGACGACATCACCGACGAGAACGGGTTCGCGCACCTGCACGGTCCCGACCTCGGCATCAAGATCGGCCCCGGGGACACCCAGGCCAGCTACCGGGTCGCCGACCCGCTGGAGGCCGCCCGCGCGCTGGCGCTGCTGCTGGAGACCCGTCGACACTGGCTGTTCGGCGAGCGGGCGGTGCCGATCGAGCGGCACTCCATGCTGGCCAACGGTCGTACCGTCGCTCTGCTCACCCCCGAAGCCAAGGTGAGCTGGCTCTGCCACCCCAAGCCGGACTCGGCGGCGATCTTCGCCGACCTGGTGGGTGGCAGCCCGGCCGGTCACTTCAGCGTCGCCCCGGAACGCGGCGGCATCCCGCTGGGTCAGCGCTACCGCTCCGGCACGATGACAGTGGAGACCCGGTGGTCCGGGCTCACCGTCACCGACTGGCTGGACAAGCCGGCCCGGGAGACCACTCCGGATGACAGCCCCGCGGTCATCACCGGCGACTCGACCCTGATCCGGGTGCTCACCGGCAGCGGCAAGGCCCGGGTGGAGTTCGCGCCGAGGCCCGAGTTCGGTCAGGTCGCCGTGCAGTTGCAGCCGATCGGCGACGGCCTGCTGGTGCTCGGCTCCAACGAGCCGGTCGCGCTCTACGCCCCTGGCGTGGAGTGGGAGGTCGGCAACGACGGCGGGTACGAGACCGCCAAAGCGATCGTCGACCTCTCCGCCGCTGGCGGGCAGGTCGTGCTGGAGTTGCGCTTCGGCACGCACAGCCTTGAGCACCACCGGGTGCCGATCCACGAGCGGCAGGCCGCCGCCGAGCAGCCGTGGAAGGACTGGGTGGCCTCACTTCGGCTGCCGTCCACCAGTCGCGACCTGGTCGCCCGCAGCGCGCTCACCCTCCGTGGGCTCTGCCACGAGGCCACCGGCTCGATCCTGGCCGCAGCGACCACCTCGCTCCCCGAAGAGCTGGGCGGCGTCCGCAACTGGGACTACCGCTACTGCTGGCTGCGCGACGCGGCGCTGACCGCCCGCGCGCTGGTCGACCTCGGTTCCATCGAGGAAGCCGAGGCACTGCTGCGCTGGGTGGACGGCTGCATCGAGCGCACCGGCGGCCACCCGGAACGCCTGCACCCGCTCTACACCATCGACGGGTACGAGCTGGGCGCCGAAGCGGTCATCGACACGCTGCCCGGCTACGCCGGCTCCCGGCCGGTCCGCGTCGGCAACCTCGCCAACCACCAGTTGCAGCTGGACGTCTTCGGCCCGATCGCCGACCTGATCGCGGCCGTCGCCGACGCGCGCGGCTCGGTCCGCGACGACGAGTGGCGGGTCCTGGAGAACATGGTCGAGGCGGTTCGTCGCCGCTGGCACGAGCCCGACCACGGCATCTGGGAAGCCCGGCTGCCACCACGGCACCACGTGTTCTCCAAGGTGATGTGCTGGATGACAGTGGACCGCGCCCTGCACGTGATGCGGGAGCACGGCGGCGAGGACCGGCCCGAGTGGAAGGACCTGCGCGACCGGATCGGCTCCAACGTGCTGGAGCACGGCTGGCACGCCGACGTCGAGGCGTACAGCGTCGCGTACGGCGACGAGGACATGGACGCCTCGTCGCTCTGGATCGGGCTCTCCGGCCTGCTTGCCGGTGACGACCCGCGCTTCCTGTCCACCGTCCTGCGCATCGAGGCGGATCTGCGCAGCGGCCCGGTCGTCTACCGCTACCACTGGGACGACGGCCTGCCCGGCCGTGAGGGCGGTTTCCACATCTGCACGGCGTGGCTGATCGAGGCGTACCTGCGCACCGGTCGCCGCACCGACGCCGAGGAGCTGTTCGCGCAGATGGTGCTCACCGCCGGGCCGACCGGGCTGCTCCCCGAGCAGTACGACCCGCTCGCCGAGCGCGGCCTGGGCAACCACCCGCAGGCGTACAGCCACCTCGGGCTGATCCGCTGCGCGCTGCTGCTCGACAACATGCTCAAGCAGTAGTTCGACAGCACGTAGGACGGGCCGGAGCGCTAGCGCTCCGGCCCGTCGCACTATCCGGGACGCGCAGTCCAGGCCTCTGGTCGATCATGCAGTTATGGTGTCCAGTTTCGAGCCATAACGGCTGCTTTGTCACCCACCACAACTCCATGATCGACGGAGTGGAGGTGGAGGGCGGAGGGCGGGGAGCTCGCAGCCCGGGCTCATCCGTCGAGGGCGCCCACCACGTCGCCCACCACGACTATGGCGGGCGGACGGATGTCGGCGGCGAGCGCGTCGGCGGCCACCGCGTCGAGCGTCGACCGCAGCACCCGCTGGGCGCCCGTCGTGGCCTCCTGGACGACGGCGGCCGGCGTCTGTGGCGACCGGCCGTGCGCGATCAGGGTGGCCGTGATGGCGGCGAGGTTCTTCAGCCCCATCAGGATCACCAGGGTGCCGCGCAGACCCGCGAGGGCTTCCCAGCGCACCAGGGAAGCTGGCGAGTCGGGCGCCAGGTGCCCGGAGACCACTGTGAACTCGTGCGCCACCCCACGATGGGTGACCGGGATGCCGGCCGCGGCCGGCGCGGCGATCGAGCTGGTCACCCCCGGCACGACGGTCACCGGCACGCCGGCCTCCGCGCACGCCAGCAGTTCCTCGCCGCCCCGCCCGAAGACGTACGGGTCACCGCCCTTGAGCCGCACCACGAAGGCGCCGGCCAGGGCGCGGTCCACCAGGATCTGATTGATCTCCTCCTGCGCCCGGGACGGGCCGTAGGGGATCTTCGAGGCGTCCACCAGCTCGACGTCGGGGCGCAACTCGTCGAGGAGCAGCCCCGGCACCAGGCGGTCGGCGACCACCACGTCCGCCTCGGTGAGCAACCGCCAGCCCTTCACGGTGATCAGCTCCGGGTCCCCCGGCCCTGCCCCGACCAGCGCCACCCGCCCGGCGGTCGTCCCGGTGGAAGCGTCGGAACGGCCGGCGATCCCGTCCGGTGCCAGGCGGACCGCCAGGAGGTCACGGATCGCGTCGCGGACCGTCATCGCCCGGCGCGGGTCACCGCCGCCGAGCACCGCGACGGTGACCGGGCCGTGCCGGGTCACCGCCGGGGTCCAGGCGGTGGCGGCCGTGCGGTCGTCGGCCCGGACGCAGAAGATCCGCCGCTCGGCGGCGACGGCGCTCACCGAGGCCGCCGCCAGCGGGTCGTCGATCGCGACCTGGACCAGCCACGCGCCGTCCAGGTCCTCGGGCACGAACCGGCGCGGCACCCAGTGCAACCGTCCCGCGTCGACCCGGGCGCGCAACGCCGGGGTCAGCTCCGGGGCCACCAGCAGGACGTCCGCACCGGCGTCCAGCAGCGCGGGCACGCGCCGGGTGGCGACCGCGCCACCGCCCACCACGACCACCCGCCGCCCGTCGAGCCGCAGACCCAGGGGGTACGGATTGGAGGTCACGCCGCACCACCGGGGCGGGCGACTCGCTCGCTGCGTGTGGTCACTTCTCGGCCACGCCGGCGGAGTCGAAGGTGGCTACCTCGTGCAGCACCCGGACGGCACCGGTGACCACGGGCAACGCCAGCAGCGCGCCGGTGCCCTCGCCGAGGCGCAGCCCCAGGTCGATCAGCGGGTCGAGGCCGAGGTGTCGCAGTGCCACAGTGGCGCCCGGCTCGGCCGAACGGTGACCGGCGACCATGGCACCGACCGCCGCCGGGGCGAACGCGGCGGCGGCCAGCGCGGCCGAGACCGCGATCACGCCGTCCAGCAGCACCGGCGTACGGCGGGCCGCGGCACCCAGGATCAGCCCGGCCAGCGCGGCGTGCTCCAGGCCACCGACGGCGGCCAGCACACCCAGCGGGTCGGCCGGGTCGGGCGAGTGCCGGGCCAAGGCGGAGCGCACCACGGCGACCTTGTGGGCGTACGTCGGGTCGTCGATCCCGGTGCCCCTGCCGGTGGCGTCGAGCGGGTCGGCACCGGTGAACGCGGCGATCAGCGCGGCGGCCGGGGTGGTGTTGCCGATGCCCATGTCACCGGTGAGCAGGATGCCGGCCCCGGCGTCGATCAGCTCGTCGGCGATCCGGATGCCGGTCTGCACCGCAGCCAGCGCCTCGTCCCGGGTCAGCGCGGCGGTCACCGTGAAGTCGCGGGTGCCCCGGCGGACGGACGCGACAACCAGTCGGGGCACCGCCGGGTCGAGCACCGCCGGATCGGACCCAGCCGGATCGGGCCCAGCCGGATCGGGCCCAGCCGGATCGGCGATCGGTCCGGTGGGCAGCGGGGTGGCCACACCGACGTCGACAACGGTGACCGACGCGCCGGCCTGCCGGGCGAACGCGTTGACCACCGCCCCGCCGGCCAGGAAGTTGCCGATCATCTGCCCGGTGACCTCCTGCGGCCACGGGCTGACCCCCTGGGCGTGCACCCCGTGGTCGCCGGCGAAGATCGCCACGGCGGCCGGCTCGGGCAGCGGCGGTGGGCAGGCCCCGGCCAGCCCGGCGAGGCGTACCGAAAGTTCTTCCAGAGCCCCCAGCGAGCCCGCCGGCTTGGTCAGCCGGCCGTGCAGCTCGCGGGCGGCGGCCATGGCCGCTTCGTCCGCCGCCCGGATCGCCGCGATCGTGGTCTCCAGCATCATGCCTCCATGGTCTCGCGCAGCACCTCGATGAACGCGTCGGTGGTGTTACGGTCGCGCACCGCCACCCGCAGCCAGTCCGGGCCGAGGCCGGGAAACGTGTCGCCTCGGCGTACCGCCCAGCCCCGCTCCCGCAGCGCGGCTCGGATCGCGCTCGCGCCCGGCAGGTGCAGCAGGACGAACGCGCTGGCGGGGCGGCCGACGACGCGTACACCGGGCAGGTCTTCCAGACGGGCGACCAGGTGGTCGCGGTCGGCGGCGAGATCGGCGGCGATCGCGCGTTCGGCCTGCACCGCGACGGCGGTGGCGCAGGCGGACGCGGCGGCCAACGCGGGTGTGGAGACGGCCCAGAGCGGCTGGACGGCGGCCAGCCGGGTCAGCAGCTCCGGAGCGCCGAGCAGGTAGCCGATCCGGAGACCGGCCAGGCCCCAGGTCTTGGTGAGGCTGCGCAGGACGAGCAGCCCCGGAAGGTCGCGCCGCTCGGCCAGCGACTCCGGTTCGCCGGGATGGCCGGGGGCGATGGTGGTGTCGGCGAACGCCTCGTCGACCACCAGCACCCGGCCGGGGCGGGCCAGCGTGGCCAGCGTCTGCGCCGGGTGCAGCACCGAGGTGGGGTTCGTCGGGTTGCCGATCATCACCAGGTCGGCGTCGGCGGGCACCAGGGACGGGTCGAGCCGGAAGTCGTCGGCGGGGTCCAGCAGCACCCGCTCGACCGGGTGCCCGGCGGCCCGCAGCGCCGCCTCCGGCTCGGTGAACTGGGGGTGCACCACCACCGGTCGGCGCACCCCGCGCAGCGCCTGGGCGATCAGCACGAAGCCCTCGGCCGCGCCTGCGGTGAGCAGCACCTCGTTCGGGTGACGGCGGTGTCGGGCGGCGACCGCCGCCCGGGCCGCCGTCGGGTCCGGATAGCGCGCCAGGTCGGTCAGGGTCGCGGCGATCGGGCCGGCCAGCCAGGCGGGAGGCGCTGCCTGGCGGACGTTGACGGCGAGGTCGATCAGGCCTTCGGTCGCCTCCGCGTCGCCGTGGTGCGCGAGGTCCGGCTCGGCCCCGGCGGTCGGGACCATCCCACTCGGCTGATCAGACATGTCCGCGATCCTGCCGGGAAGGTGGCCGGTGGGACAGTCGATCTCGGCGTAAGCCACGTCACCACCCGCCGGTTTAAGAGTTCTTCTCAGGTACGAATCGGAAATGTCATAACTTGGCCATGTGAGTAACCGACCCCTTGCTGCCGCTGGTCGACTCGTCCCTCTACTTCGCGCCGGACTGATCGCCGGAATCGTGATCGCCGCCGCCGCGTACCCACTGGTCGCCGTCACCGGGCTCGGCGCGAAGGCCACCGCGCACGCCACGGAGCAGAAGACCAGACTGCTGACCACCGCGCTGCCCGCCGAGACCTCGTACGTCTACGCCCCGGACGGCAAGACCGTGCTGACCATGTTCTACGAGGAGTACCGGCAGTACACCAAGCTGTCGGACATGTCGCCGAACATCCAGCAGGCGATCGTCGCCGCCGAGGACTCACGGTTCTACCAGCACCACGGCGTCGACCCGAAGGGCGTGGCCCGCGCCTTCGTGTCCAACGCCCGCTCCGGCGGCTCCCAGGGTGCGTCGACGCTGACCATGCAGTACGTCCGGATGGCCCTGCGGGACAGCGCGACCACGCCCAAGGAGGTCCAGGAAGCCACCCAGCAGACCAGCCTTCGCAAGGTCAAGGAGATGCGGATGGCGCTGGACCTGGAGAAGGAGATGAGCAAGGAGCTGATCATGGAGCGTTACCTGAACTCGGCGTACTTCGGGCACCGGGCGTACGGCATCTACGCGGCCAGCGAAATCTTCTTCTCCAAGACCCCGAAAAACCTGACCCCGGTCGAGGCCGCCACCCTCGCCGGGCTGGTCAAGTCCCCGTCGGAGTACGACCCGGCCGACTCCGACCAGAAGGAGGCCACCGGGCGACGTAACTACGTGCTGGACCGGATGAGCCAGCTCGGTTACCTCTCCCCCGACTCGGCCGCCGCCGCCAAGTCCGAGCCGATCCGGCTGAAGCTGACGACCCCGCCGCACGACTGTGCCGCGGTGGCGGAGAAGTACAACAGCTGGGGCTTCGCCTGCGACTACCTGAAGAACTGGTGGAGCGCGCAGCCCGCGTTCGGGGCGAACCGGCTGGAACGCATGGACAAGCTGCGCCGGGGCGGCTACCGGATCGTGCTCAGCATCGACCCGAAGATCCAGGAGGCGGCGGAGAAGAACGTCGGTTCCAAGGAGGCCACCGGCAGCCCGTTCGCCAACGGGATCGTGGTCTCCGAGCCGGGCACCGGGCGGGTCAAGGCGATGGCGGTGAACCGGACGTACTCGCTGGATCTCAGCGAGAACCCGCAGAGTTCCAATCCCGAGGCCGGGCCGAAGGTGAAGGCCAACTACCCGAACACTGTGGCGCCGCTGCTCGGCGGCGGTGACCTGGCGGGCTACCAGGCCGGGTCGACGTTCAAGATGTTCCCGATGCTGGCCGCGCTGGACTCGGGGATGACGCTCTCCACCTCGTTCAACGCCCCCTACCGCTACCGGTCGTCCGTCTACGACGGTTGGGCGCCCTCCAACGCCAGCGGCGCGATGACGGGTCAACAGACCATGTGGTCCGGTTTCGGCAAATCGGTCAACACGTACTTCGTCTGGTTGGAGGAGAAGGTCGGCGCGGACCGGGCGGTCCGGTTGGCCGAGCAGCTCGGGCTGCGGTGGCGCACCGACGTCGACCGGGACCACGCGTCCCCGGACAAGGCGAAGCAGTGGGGCGCGTTCACCCTGGGCGTCTCCGACGCCACCCCGCTGGAGATGGCGAACGCCTACGCCGCCATCGCCGCCGACGGTCGCTACTGCGAGGCGATCCCGGTGCAGTCGATCATGAACCGGGACGGCACGCCGACCACGTACGCCACCCCGGGCGGCATCCATCGTGAGGTGGCCAAGCCCCGCTGCCGGCAGGTGGTCAGCGCGGACGCCGCTCGGGCGGCCACCGACGCGGCCCGCTGCCCCACCGGCGACACCCCGGCGCGCGGAAGCTGCGGCGGCTGGTCCACGGCCGACAGCGTGCGGGGCACAGTCGGACGCCCGGTGGCCGGCAAGACCGGTACCACCGACAGCACACGATCCGCCTGGTTCGTCGGCTACACACCGGAGTTGGCCGCGGCGAGCTTCATCTCCGACCCGGACAACCCGTTCAACGCGGTCGGTGACGGGCAGTCCCAGATCCCGATCAAGGCGGTGTCGGAGACGCTGCGCGACGGCCTGAAGGGCACACCGACCCGCCAGTTCACCCCACCGTCGGACGCGATCGTCGGCTGACCAGCCGGCGGGTCAGCGCAGGTCGGCGGCGACGAACGACCAGAGTTCGAGATCCACCCGGCCGCCGCCGACCAGCCCGGCATTGCGCAGCAGGCCCTCGTAGCTGAACCCCGCCTTCTCGGCGACCCGGCGCGAGGCCAGGTTGCCGGGTGCCACCCGCAGCTCGACCCGTTGGAAGCCGTGCTCCAGGATCAGCGCGATGGCCACCGCGTCGACGGCCTCGGCGGCGAAGCCGAAGCCCCGCGCGTGTGGCGCCATCGCGTAGGAGACCTCGGTGAGACGGGCACCCCAGTCGGTGCGCCGCGTCCACAGCGAGCCCACCACCTGGTCGTCCTCGCGTCGGACCACCGCATAGTGGTCACCCTCGCCGCTGTCCCGCCGCTGCCGGGCCAGCTCGGTGCACCAGGCGTGCCCGTCGATCGGGCCGGAGTCGTCGGGCAACGGCAGCCAGCGCCGGGTCAACTTGTCGGCGAAGATCTCACCGGCCGCCTCCGCGTCCGCCGAGGTGAGTCGCCGCACCTCCGTACGCGGGGTGGAGACGGTCAACGCCGGGAAGCGGCGCACCGCCACCTGACCGATCACGCCGGCACCCCGCCGGGCTGCGCCGGCACCGCCTCGTTCGTCGGCTCGGCCGCCGCGGCGACCAACCGGGCCGCCGTCGCCGGATGACCGGCCCAGTGCACTGTGAGCTGCGAGGCGTGCACGTTGCGCCAGACGAACCCCTCCGGCGTGCCGCCCTCCCAGCTCCACGCCGGCCGCTGACCAGCGCGGGGGGTGAGCACCGCACGGTGCGCCTTGTGGCCGACCAGCACCGTGCCCTGGGCGGCGACCACGCTGTCGGTCTGGGCGGTCGCCTCCCGGTAGCCGGCCACCAGACCGTCCCGGCTGACACCGATCGCGTCCAGGACACCGCACATCGGCAGCCCGTCCAACTCCCGGGCCAGCCAGAGCAGCCCGGCGCCCTCGGCGACCACCGGACGCCCGGTCCGCGCCAGCTCGGCCACAGCGATGCAGAGCCGCCGGTTGGCCGACAACTGCTCGGCGTACGCCTCGGGCAGCGCGCCACCGATGACCAGCGCGCGGGTGCCCACCGGCAGTGCCTCGTCGCGCAGCGGATCGACGGTGACGATCTCGGCGCCGGCGGCGCGCAGCAACTCGGCGGTCTCCGGGTGGCTGAAGCTGCCGCCCGGCCCGCCGGCCAGCGCCACCAGCGGGCGGTCCGCCGGGGCGGTGAACGCGCCGAGGGCCTCCTCGGGAGACCAGGCGGGGGCGGGCAGCTCTGGGGCGGAGCGGGCCAGCCCGAGCAGTCGTTCCAGGTCGACAGTGGCGGCGACGGCCTCGCCCAGCCGACGGACCGCGCGGACGGCGTCGGCGGAGCCGTCGACCACCGGTGCCACACCGTGCCGCCGCGACGGCAGCACCGCCGGCAGGTCCTGGCGACGCAGCGCACCGTAGACCGGCACACCCACGTCGTCCAACGCCTCGCGCAGCATCGCCTCGTGCCGCGACGACGCCACCCGGTTGAGGATCACCCCGCCGAGCCACAACTGCTCGTCGTACGAGCGGAAACCGTGCACCAGGGCCGCCACCGACTGCCCCATCGCGGCCACGTCGACGACGAGCACCACCGGGCTGCGCAGCGCCGCGGCCGCGGCGGCCGTCGACTCCTGCTCCGGGCGGCCACCGACCGCGTCGTACAGGCCCATGCTGCCCTGCACCACGGCGAGCCCGGCACCGGCGGCACCGTGCGCCACCAGCGGGGCGAGCCGGTCCATGCCGACCAGCCGGGGATCGATCACCCGACCCGGCCGACCGGAGGCGAGGCCCAGGTAGGCGGCGTCGACGTGGTCCGGCCCGAGCTTGAACCCGGCGACGTCCACCCCCCGCTCGGCGAGCGCGGCGAGCAGCCCGATCGCCAGCGCGTTCTTACCGTGCCCGGAGGACGGTGCGCTGAGCACCAGGCGCGGCACGACGGTCATCATCGACTCCTCGCGAGCGGTGGCGGGTACGCGACGGGACGACCGGGGCCGATCCGTCGGCGTGACGATACCCGTCCGGCTGAAGACGTGAGCACCGCCAACCGGGGCCACCGGACCCGTTACTGGCACGGCTCCGGCCCGGTCCAGGTCAGTGGCGCCGGTCATACGAGTAGCCTCGGTGCCGTGTACCGGTTCCTGCTGAGCCCACGCTGGCTGGGCGCTCTCGCGCTGACCCTGGTTGCCGCCGCCGTCATGGTGTTCCTCGGCAACTGGCAGCTGGACCGCTACCGGGGGCGTACCGAGGTCAACGAGCGGATCGACGCGGGCCAGCGGATGACCCCGACGCCACTGGCCGACGCGCTGCGCGCTCCCACCGGCGGCGCGGGCACGACAGGCCCGGCCCCCGCCGAGGACAAGGTCTGGACGCGGGTGACAGTCACCGGCCGGTACGACCCGACGAACACCGTGCTGGTCCGTGGTCGGACGGTGGACAGCCGGGTCGGCTTCGAGGTGCTCACCCCGCTGGTGCTCGCGGATGGCACGGCGCTGCTGGTGGACCGGGGCTGGATCCCGCCGGCGCCCGGCGGGGCGACCGCCCAGCCGCAGGTGCCGGCCGTGCCGACCGGCGATGTGACAGTTGTCGGTCGGGTGCACGAGACCGAGAGCGGCGCCGGCGCGGTGGCGCGGCGCGACGGGCGGCTGGAGATCCGACGGATCGGGGTGTCACGCCTGGCCGGCGAACTGCCCTACCCGGTCTACGGCGCCTATCTGCTGCTGGACGAACAGACCCCGGCGGCCGACCCGGTCTTCAAGGCGGTGCCGGTCGGGCACGCCAACAACTGGCAGAACTTCGGCTACGTCGTGCAGTGGTGGCTCTTCGCGGTGATGGCCCTGTTCGGCTACGGCTGGGTGGCCCGCCGCGAGGCACGCCGCGCCGCCGGCCTCGGCACCACCCCGGCTCCGCTGGACCGGGCGGCCGAGCCCACACCGAGCGCGTCCGCCTGACCGGCCCGGCCCGACCCGGTCCGTTCCGGTGACTCAACCGGACACTCGGGGGCACCGGGCACACCACGGCAGCCGGTAGTCTCCGCCGGGTGTTCACCTCACGTTGGGGGTCCCGATGAGCGTGGATCCCACAGCACCGCTGCCCGAGCCCGTTCCGGAGACCCGGGCGTACCCGCCGATCGACCCGTGGGCCGCCGAACCACCGACCGCGCCACTGCCGACGACGGCGCCCCCGGCCGCCGCGGCTTCCGACCTGCCGCCGACGACACCGTTCCCGGTCGCGCCGGCACCAGCACAGTTCTCCCCACCCGCGCAGTTCTCGGCACCACCCGCGCCCTTCTCCGGGCCGCCGGCCCAGCCGGCCGGGGCGTGGCCGGCGGTCGGGCCATACCCGCCGACCCCGATGGCGGTGCCCCCGGCCCTGGCCGGCTACGCCAGCGGGCCGGAGGTGGTCGCGGTGCAGATCGCCGAGATCGCGGTCAGCCCACCCGTCATCCGTACGCCGGCCGGTGTGCTGCCGCTGGCCGGGGCGACCTGGCACGTGGCCGACTACTGGCAGCGCGAGGAGAAGGTGGCCACCTGGGCGCTGATCTGCGCCATCGTCGGCTTCTTCTGCCTGTTCGTCTTAAGTTTGCTCTTCCTGCTGGTCAAGGAGACCCGGCACCACGGCACGGTGCAGGTGACTGTCACCAACGGCGCGCAGCAGTACGTGGCCCGGATCCCGGTCGCCGATCAGGCTCAGGTGCAGCACCTCAACAACCAGGTGAACTACGCGAGGTCGCTGTCCAGCAGGTGAGCCGGGCCGGTGCGGCCGGTCAACCGGTGGGACGACCGGCGTGGATAGCGCGGACGGCGTCGATGGTGTCCGCCTCGGCGGCGGACTTGTCGTCGCGATACCGCACCACCCGGGCGAACCGCAGCGCCATCCCCCCGGGATAGCGGGAGCTGGTCTGCACCCCGTCGAAGGCGATCTCCACCACCTGCTCGGGCCGGACCCGGACCACCCAGTCGCCGCGCTCGACCGCGAGGTCGAGGAACCGCTCGGTCTGCCACCGCAGCAACTCGTCGGTGAGCCCTTTGAACGTCTTGCCGAGCATGACGAAGTCGCCGGTGTGCGGGTCGCGCGCCCCCAGGTGCAGGTTGGACAGCCAGCCCTTGCGCCGACCACTGCCCCACTCGACGGCGAGCACCACCAGGTCGAGGGTGTGCCGGGGCTTGACCTTGACCCAGGCGGCACCGCGCCGGCCGGCGTCGTAGGGGGCGTCCGGTGCCTTGACCACCACGCCCTCCTGCCCGGCGTCGAGCGCGGCGGCGAACGCGGCGGCGGCCTGCTCGGGCCCGTCGACCTCCATCCGACCGACCAGCAGCGACGAGTCGACCGCGCCGGCGAGGGCGGCCCACCGCTCCCGGCCAGGCAGGTCGATCAGGTCCTCGCCGTCGAGGTGCAGCAGATCGAAGAAGTACGGAGTGAGCACTGTCGCGCCGGTGCTGGCGGCTGCCGCGAGCACCGCCGGGGCGACCGGAGTGCGGCCGGTGGTGCTGGGGGTGGTGCGTCGGGCGGCTCGACTGGAGGTCTGCTGGAACGGCAGCGGACGGCCCGTCTCGTCCAGGCCGATCGCCTCGCCGTCGAGCACCAACTCGCGGCCCGGTAGGGCCCGGACCGCGGCGACCACCTCGGGAACCCGGGCGGTGATCTCGTCGAGGCTGCGGGTGAAGACGGCGATGTCGGCGCCCGAGCGGTGCACCTGGATGCGGATGCCGTCGAGCTTCACGTCGACCACCGCCGGCGTGCCGGTCGCGGCGAGTGCCTCGTCGACAGAGGGGGCGCTCTGCGCCAGCATCGGCGCAAGCGGCCGGCCGACCTGAAGGCCGAACCCGGCCAACTCGGCGGCCCCGCCGGACAGCGCGGCCACCGCCACGGCACGCAGGTCACCGGCGAGCAGCAGGGCCCGTCGGACCGTCGCCACCGACACCTCGGCGGCCCGGGCGACCGCGTCGGCGAGCAACCCCGCCTGGGCGCCCTGGCGCAGCTCGCCGCTGAACAGGCCGGTGAGCAGACGCTGTTCCTCGGCGGTCGCCGCCGCGTAGAGGGCACCGAGCAACGCCCGCCGTCGGGCCTGCGAACCCGTGCCCGCCACGGCGGCGATCTGCTCGATGGCCGCGTCCACGGACGCCACCGTCAACGTCGGCTCGGCGGCCGGTGGCGGCAGGTCACGCAGGCTCGCGTAGCCCACCCCGGTCTGTCGTTGGCGCAGCTCACCGGCCAGATAGCCGGCACCGGGCTCGACCTCGCCCGGGTCGAGCCGGCGCAGCGCGTCAGCGAGCAGCTCCACCTTGGCACGGCGGCCGCTGGTGGCGCTGACGGCAGCGGAGGTGGCTGCCAGGTCGAGGAACCGCACGCAGCTCATCCTGCCAGTCACCTCCGACACCGCCCGGGCATTGCCGTGCCCGGGCGGTGTCGGCAGGTTGCCGCCCACCAACGCGGACGACGATCAGGCGGAGACGGGCTCCTCGATGCGCAACCCCCGGGCACGGACCTCGCCAGCGACACGGGAGAGCACCGAGTCGAGGGCGACCAGTGCGGCGGAGAGCTCACCGAGCTGTTCGTTGAGCGTGTCCTCGGACCACGCGGAGACGTCGACGTCCCCCAGCGCGCTGACAGCGGCCCCCAACCGGGCCATCACCTCGTTCGTACTCATGTACGAAAGGCTATAACAGCTGGCCATCCGACACGCCGTAAACTCCCAGATCAGGCCCGAAATCGCCGTTCCGTGACCTAACTACGCGCAGCGGCGACATTGCCGAGCAGCAACGCCTCGGCGAGGCAGACCTTGGCGAACTCACCCAGGTGCAGACTCTCGTTCGGGCCGTGCGCGCGGGCGTGCGGGTCCTCCACACCGGTCACCAGGATCGCCGCATCCGGGAACATCTCCTGGAAGGTGGCGATGAACGGGATCGAACCGCCGATGCCGACGTCCACCGGGTCGGTGCCGTCCCAGGCAGCCCGGAAGGCCGACCGGGCGGCGTCGAACATCGGCCCGGACGCGTCGATCACGCACGGGTTGCCGTCGTGCTCCAGGCTGACGGTCACCTGGGCACCCCACGGAGCGTGCTTCTCCAGGTGCGCGCGAATCGCCGCGTACGCCCGCTTGGGGTCGTCACCGGGAGCGAGGCGGACGTTGAGCTTCGCCTTCGCGGCCGGGACCAGGGCGTTCGGCGCCTCGCTGGTGGACGGCGCGTCGATGCCGAGCACCGCCACCGCGGGCTTGGTCCAGAGCCGGTCGGTGATCCGGCCGGTGCCGATGAACTGGACGCCCTCGGCCAGCCCGGCCTCGTTCCGGATCCGGTCCTCGGGGTAGTCGACGGTGGCGCCCTCCCGGCCGACCAGCCCTTCCACCGCCACGTCACCGGCGTCGTCGTGCAGTGTCGACAACAGGCGGACCAGCGCGGTGAGCGCGTCCGGCACGGCACCGCCGAACATGCCGCTGTGCACCGCGTGGTCCAGCGTGCGCACCTCGACGAAACAGTTGACGACGCCGCGCAGCGAGGTGGTCAACGCCGGTACGCCGATGTCCCAGTTGCCGGAGTCAGCGATCACGATGACGTCCGAGGTGATCTCGTCGCGGTGCTCGATCAGCAGCTGCTCCAGCGAGTCGGAGCCGTACTCCTCCTCGCCCTCGATGAAGAGCACCACACCGACCGGCAGCGCGTCCCCGTACGCGCGCAGCGCCGCGACGTGCGCCATGATGCCGGCCTTGTCGTCAGCCGCGCCCCGGGCGTAGAGCCGGCCGTCGCGCTCCACCGGCTCGAACGGGTCGGACTCCCACAGCGACCGGTCGCCGACCGGCTGCACGTCGTGGTGGGCGTAGAGCAGCACGGTGGGCGCACCGGGCGGGGCCGCCCGACGGCCGATCACCGCGGGCTGACCGCCGGAACGCACGATGTCGACGTCCAGGCCGCAGCCGCGCAGCAGTTCGGCGACCGCCTCGGCGGAACGTTCCACGTGTGAGTGGTCGAAGCCCTCGAAGGCGATGCCGGGGATGCGGACGAGACGTTCCAGGTCGGCGCGTACGCCGGGCATCTCCCGCTCGACGGCGGCCCGCACCTCGGACTCGGACATGATCGGTGAGGTCATGACCGGCATCGTATGCCGGCCTTACCCCGACGTGCTGGCCGAGCCCGTACCGTCACCGCCGCCCGCCGGCCCGGTGCCCGCCCGCGCGCCGGGTGCGGCCCGGCCGGCGCGCTGGGCGCGGCCGGCTGCCTCGGTGGCGGCGTCCATCCAGGAGCGGGCCCGACCGGCGGTGCCGCCGACCCACTCGCCGACGTCGCTGGCGCCGTCGCCGAGCCGGCGCAGCAACCCGACCAGCGGGTCGGTGGACCGGCTGAACTCCTCCCGGTACGACTCGGCAGCGGCCTTGATCTCCTCCGACACGCTGGTCGAGCTGTCGTCGTCGCGGCGCGGGTAGTCACCGGCCAGCACCCGCCCGTACGCCCCGGAGTCGATCCACTGGCGGAGCTGCGCCGCCCGGGCCACCGGGGCCGGATGGGTGCTCCACGCCGTCATCCTGATCTTGTGCAGGCTGTCGCGAAGGTCGCCGCCGCCGGCGTACTCGGCGGCCTGCTCCAGGAACGCGGCGGTGTCGATCTGGGACAGGTCACCGCCGCCCGCGAGCTTCATGAGCAGACGCAGCGCGGCGGCCGGGTCCTGCCCGGCGAGCAGACCGGCCCGGTCGGCGGACAACTCGGCCTTGCGCCACCACTCCAGCATCGCCGCGATGATCGCCCGCAGCGCGATCGCTCCCACCGGCAACCAGCTCAGGTTGGCCGCCCACCGGGTGAGGATCATGAGCATCGTCTTGTAGACCGCGTGCCCACTGCCCACGTGCCCCAGCTCGTGACCGAGCAGGCAGCGCAGCTCGTCCTCGTCGAGGTGCTGCACGCAGGCGGAGTTGAGCACGATGAACGGCCGTTCCAGGCCCACGGCCTCGGCGCCCAACCAGGGCGACTGGGTCACGTACAGCTCGGGCAGTTCCGCCACGTCGAGCGCCGCCGCGGCCTCGGCGTAGCGCTGCCACACCGCCGGGTACTGCCGGTGGTCGACCCGGATCCCCGAGGCGAGCACGGACAGCCGGAAACCCCGCTCGTTCCACATGCCGAAGAACGACCGCACCACGTCGTCGAACCCACGCAGCTCCCGCAGGGCGACCAGAGCGCCCCGGTCGGCCGGATGCTCCCAGGCCCGCGAGCTGATGCCGGTGAGGGTGATCCGGCGCCGCGCGGGCGTGTCCGTTGCCGACATGATGAGTCCCCCGATCGCCGCGCCCTGGGTGCTTCGCGTCGTGCCGTTGGCCGCCGTCCCGCCCAGTGCCCTGCCGGTGGCGGCCCTCTCGCATCGTGCCGTAGCCGCTGGCGGACGTCCATGCCCCCGCTCAACCGATGCGAAGGTAGTACCGGTCCGAGTCGTGCGGCAGCGTCGGCGCGCCATCCACCAGCAGGTCCGCGTGGTCGGCCGTGTCGTCGGCCGCGAAGTGCGCCTGCTCACCGGCGTGCCAGCGACGCAGCTCGGGCAGGATCTCCGGCCCGTCCCGGGCGACCGCGCGCTCCAACCGCAACGAGGCAGGCGCGGTGACGAACACGGCCAGGGTCAGCTCCGGCCGGACGACCGCACGGGCCGCGGTGACCCCCTCCAACACCAGCACCGGCGCGACCGGAACAGGAACCGGCCGAGGCAGGAAGCTCTGCCGCACCCAGCTGTAGCGCCGGTAGGCGCCGGGCCTCTCCTCCCGCAGCGGACCGAGCACCCCCTCGTCGAGTCGGGGCCAGAAGGTGACCTGGTCGTCCCAACCGTCGAGCAGGTCGTCGGTGTGCACGACGGGCGGCCGGCCGCCGGGCAGCGCCGCCAGGGCATCCGCGAGGCGCGCGGCGAACCGGCTCTTGCCCGCGCCACTCGGCCCGTCGACCGCGACCAGCCGGGTCCGCCCCAACCGCGCCGGGCCCGCGAGCACCCGACGGGCCAGTTCGGCGTACGCCTCGACCACTGCCACTGACGACCTGCCAGTCCGACGACCGGCCGGTCCCCCGACGTCATCGGCCGTTCCGGTGATGTCCACGGCCCTCCGCTGCGGTGCCGGCCGGGTGGCCTCGGGACTCCGCGCGGCCTCGCAGTGTGGTGCCGGCCGTCCGGCCTCGGGGGTCAGCCCAGCCTCGCGTGGTGCATGACCGAAAGTATGCCGCCGGCGCCGCCCGCCCGGGTGATCGACTCCGATTCATTGAAATAGCGGTATCCCGGTCGACCGGACACCACGATTTCCGCAAACCCGAGTGGATCACGCCGTATCAGCGGCCTGACCGGGCCGGCTGACACGTCCGACTGACCGCCCCTGGCCGGCCGTCGTCACGTCCGGGGGAATTGGGGCGGCCACGGGTGACGGGCGGCCCGTTCGCCGCCCCGGGGTGCCACCGAATCGGCATCATCGGGTGGTGCTCCGAGATGTGATGAGCCCCGGTATCGACGCCCTGCTCGAACAGGCCCGTGCCGGGCTGCACCGACTGACTCCGCAGCAGACCGTCGAGGCGGTCCGCGGCGGTGCGCTGCTGGTCGACACCCGCACCGATCTGCAACGCCGCGAACAGGGCGACCTGCCGGGCGCGGTCGTCATCGACCGTACCGTGCTGGAATGGCGGCTCGATCCGGCCAGCGCCTGGCGGATCCCGGAGGCCACCGGGTACGACCGGGAGATCGTGCTGGTGTGCCGACAGGGCTACAGCTCCAGCCTGGCCGCCGCCAGTTTGCAGACCCTCGGGCTGCGTCGGGCCACCGACATGATCGGCGGCGTCGACGCCTGGCTCGCCGCCGGCCTCCCGACAACCGACCGCCCCGCCGACATCCGCCCCTAGTCCTCCATCACCCCATCCAGGTGCACCACCGGGCGCCGCCGCGCGCTGCGCACCAGCCGCACGGCCCCGCCCCGCCCCGCCCCGCCCCGCCCCGCCCCGCCCCGCCCCGCCCTCGCCCTCGCCCTCGCCCCGTCGATCATGGAGTTGTGGTGGGGGATGAAAGGGGTTGGTCGGAGCACAACGGGCACCACAAGTGCATGATCGACCACGGCCAGCGAGTCCACGGCGGACGGAGGTGGCGGCCGGGGGGCTAGTTCTGAGGCGGCGTGGTGGTTGGTGGGGGGCCGGGCGGGATGAAGGGGAGGCCCGCCGGTGGCCCGGTTTCGATGAGACGCCAGAGGGCGTCGGTGTCCAGGTGTTCCTCGACGAGGTCACCGAGCAGATCGAGCGAGCGTTCCCGGGCGGCGGCGAAGCTGGTGGCCGGTGCGACCCGGAAGCCGGTACGGCCGGCCAGGCGAGCCGTCTCGGTGAGGAACCACCGGCGGAACCCGTCGGACTCGAACGCCCCGTGCCAGTGCGTGCCGTGCACCGCACCGAGTACGGCTCCCTCGCCGACACCGTCGTCGCCGATCAGCAACGGGGCCAGGGTGGAGTCGGTGTGCGAGATGTACCCGTGGTGGATCTCGTAGCCGCGCACCGGAAGGCCACCGTGGGCGGTGCCCACCGACTGCCGGACGGTCTTGCGCGGATCGAACGTGATCTCGATGGGTAGCAGGCCCAGCCCCGGCACGCTGCCCTGCCGGCTCTCCACCGGGTCATGGATGGCGCGGCCGAGCATCTGGAAACCGCCGCAGAGGCCGAGCAGTGGCTTGCCGGCCGCCACGTGTGCGGCAACCGCGTCGGCGAGGCCCGTTTCGCGCAGCCAGGCGAGGTCGGCGACGGTTGACTTGGAGCCGGGGAGGACGACCAGGTCGGCGGCGGCCAGCTCGGCTGGTTCGATGGTGAGGCGTACGCGGACACCCGGCTCGGTGGCCAGCGCCTCCACGTCGGTGGCATTGCTGATCCGGGGCAGGCGGACGACGGCCACGTCCAGCCATTCGGTGCCGTGCGGGGCGGCGGGGCGGCCGAGCACACGGCCGTAGGCGAGTGAGTCCTCCGCGTCGAGCCACAGGTCCAGTGCCCAGGGCAGCACCCCGTACGTGGGACGGCCGGTGACGTGACGCAGCATGTCCAGCCCCGGCTGGAGCAGCCCGAGGTCACCTCGGAACTTGTTGATCACGAAGCCGGCGATCAGGGCCTGGTCGGCGGGGTCGAGCAGCGCCACGGTGCCGAACATGGAGGCGAAGACGCCACCCCGGTCGATGTCGCCGACCACGATGGTGGGCAGGTTGGCGTGCCGGGCCAGCCCCATGTTGACGTAGTCACCAGCCCGCAGGTTGATCTCGGCAGGGCTGCCGGCACCCTCGCAGATCACCACGTCGTACGTCTCCCGCAGCTCGGCCAGCGCCGCGTACGCGGTCTCGGCGAGCCGGGGACGCAGGTGCCGGAAGGTGCCGGCGGTGATGGTGTCGACGGCCTCGCCGAGCAGCACCACCTGACTCGCCAGGTCACTGCCCGGCTTGAGCAGCACCGGGTTGAACCGCAGATCGGGCGCGAGCCCACAGGCTGCGGCCTGCATGGCCTGGGCTCGTCCGATCTCGCCGCCACGCCCGTCCGGCCCGACGATCACCGCGGAGTTGTTCGACATGTTCTGCGCCTTGAACGGCGCCACCTTCACGCCCTGACGGTGCAGCCACCGGCAGATCCCGGCGGTGAGCACGCTCTTGCCGGCGTCGGAGGTCGTGCCGGCGACCAGCAGCCCGCCGCTCACCGCCCGGCACCAACGATTCCGCCCGCTCCGACAGCCCCGCCCGCACGGACGGACCCGCCCGCGCCAACAGCCCGCAGCCTGCGCCCGCTGACGGCGGCGAAGGGCCCGAGCCCACCCGCCAAGGCGACAAGCCCACGCCCACCGGTCACGACGGCCAACCCGCGCCGGCCCACGGCGCCGACCAGACGGCCGAGGGTCACCGGGTACGCGGCCGCCAACCCCACGGCCGCCAACCCGACAGCGCCGGAGATCCGGGCGGCACGCTTCAGGTGCCGCGCCTCGGGACGGGGGCCGTCGCCGAGGAACGGCCGCACCTCGGAGCGCCCGAAGTAGACGTTGCGGCCACCGAGGCGGACGCCGAGCGCGCCGGCCATGGCCGCCTCGCACTGGCCGGCGTTGGGGCTCGGGTGGTCGTTGCGGTCACGCCGCCACACCTGCCAGGCCCGTTGCCGATCCCCGTGGGCGACGGGCGCGACAGCGATGGTGAGCAGCCCGGTCAGCCGGGACGGCACCAGGTTGAGCACGTCGTCCAGCCGCGCGGCCGGAGTGCCGAACCGTGCGTAGCGCGCCGACCGGTGCCCGACCATCGCGTCGAGGGTGTTCGCCGCGCGGTAGCCCAGCAGCCCGGGCAGACCGGCGACCGCACCCCAGACCAGCGGGGCGACGACCGCGTCGGACGTGTTCTCGGCGACCGATTCGACAGTGGCGCGGGCCAACTCGGACTCGCCCAGCGTCGACGGGTCCCGTCCGCAGAGGTGACCGAGACGTTGACGGGCTGCGGGAAGGTCACCGGCGCGCAGCGTCCGACCCATGACCGTGGCCTCGTGCCGCAGCGTGCGACCGCCCAGGACGGTCCACGTGCTGGCGGCCACGAGCACCGCCCGGGTCACCGGCCGGTGCCGGGTGGCCGCCGCGGCGACGGCCCCGAGCAGCACCGGCCCGCCCACGGCCAGCGCGGTGAACGCCACACCCGCCGTACGGTCCGGCCGGTAGAGGCGGCGCTCCAACGTTCCGGCGGCCTGACCGAAGCCGGCCACCGGATGCCACCGGCGCGGGTCACCGAGCAGCCTGTCGAGCGCGTACCCGGCCAGCAGCCCCACCGCGTTCGCCACCGGCGCTGTCCGTCGCACCCGCACCACCTCCGGCCGGCCAGCCTAGACGAGCAACCCGTGAACCAGCCCGGCCCACGGTGCTTCACCAGTGAAGGACGCTTCGTGGCACGCCAGGCGGGCCGGTCCTTCAGTTGTTGTCACGCGGGGTGACGACGCTGATCGCATCGCCACCCCGCCCCCGTCGTGCCGTTACGTCCGGTGCGGTGCTGCCGAAGCGGCGACCGACCAGCCGCCAAAGAGGCGGTGACGAGCGGCGTGGCGCCCGACCGGCACGGGATCGTCAGGCGCCCGGCCCGCGAGGGCCGAACCGATGGGTCATGCCGGCTGCGGGACCCGGCCCCGGCCACGCCGTCCCCGACCGGACTGCGCGGGCTCCGGCTGACCCTCGTCCGGCACCGGCTCCAGCTCGTCGTCCAGGTCGGCGTTGTCCTCGTCTTCCTCGGGCGGGAGGGGCAGCTCGTCGTCGAGGTCGGGCAGGACGTCGACCGGCCCCATCCGCCCGCCGCTCGGGACGAGATCACCATCCACCGGGCCGTCGGCGAACGGGCTGGTGCGCAGCGCGGCGTAGTCGGGCAGCTCGAAGTCGTCGTCCAACGGGCGGTCGTCGGGCAGCACGGGCGCCTGCCCGGCCGGGACCGGCTCGGTGGGCTCGCCGTGCACGCGGCTCTCGGCCTCCGCGTCCTCCACCGTGCTGGTCGTGACACTGGGCCGGTTACGCAGGAACCGGGCCCGCCCTCGGGACAGGTCGTGGCCGACGGCGACCGCCTCCAACTCGTAGAGGGTGCGGTGGTTGCCGGCGTCGTCGGTCCAGTCGCGGGTGTAGAGCCGCCCGCAGACCACCACCGGATCGCCGACCATGACCGATGCCGCCACGCCCTCGGCGAGCTTGCGCCAGCAGTTGACGCGGACGCGCAGTGAGTTGCCGTCGACCCACCGGCCGCTGTCGCGGTCGAGCCGTCGGGCGGTCGAGGCGACCTTGAAGTTGGCCACCAGGGTGTTGCTCTGGGTGGTACGCCGCCACTCGGGCGTTGTCAGCACATTGCCGACGATTGTCACGTAGGTGTCGAACATCGTCCCTCCAGGGGGATTGGGGCCTGCCAGCGCGAGTCGACTCGACAACGAGCCTGTGCGCTGAGGGCGGCCATCACCAGCGCCCCACCTCCGACCTGTGGACAACGAAGCCACCTGTGGACAACGCCCTGATCACGCCCTGATGTGGTACGCCCGACCCGCCCGACTCGACGTCGGCGGTTTCCGGGGCTGCCCGAACTGGGTATGCACTTGATCAACGCACCACCGACAGCTCCACGTCGACGAGAGGTCAGCGCCATGATGATCACCGAAATCGGCTCCGCAAACGTCTCCGAGGCGCAGCGATGAGCGCCGTGGCGAACCCGGCCACCGTTGCGGAGTGCCTGCGGGTGGGTGCCGGGTTCTCGCAGGGCGACCGCAACTGGATCGCCGAGCAGTTCGCCACCCTCGACGCCCGGTTGGCCAGTTTCCACGCCGACGCCACCGAGCTCGAGGTGTCGGTGAAGGACCGGGAGGCCCGCGGCCAGAAGGTCACCCTGGAGTGCTGGATCGCCGGCCGACAGAAGATCGTCACCACCTCCGGCGAGGAGGACCTGCACGCCGCGCTCAACGACGTCCGCGACGACCTGCGCCGCCGGCTCAACGACGCCAAGACCCGCCAGGAGCCCCGGCACAACAAGCACCTGCGCGACGTCCCGCAGCCGCAGAGTGAGCTGGACCCCGCCGACGGCCAGGAGCAGCTGCCCGCCGCCGACCCGAGCCGCGCCGACGCGGAAACGGTCTGACCCACGCCTCGTCCCCGCGATCCTGCACCTTCAGGGCCGCGCACGCAGCTCGCAGAGGCTGCGCCACGGCATCAGGAGCAGGATCGCGGGGCAGGCCAGGATCGCGGGGGCCAGCCAGAGCGCGGGCTACCGCTGGGTAGGTTCGCGGCGTAGCGTCGCGTCTGTGGAACCGGACGTGTTGGGGCCGCCGTACGAGCGGCAGACGATCAATCTGGGCACCGACGACGAGGGACCGGTCGTCGCGACTCTGGTCCGGCGGCGCGCCGAGCGCCCCACCGGGCGGGCCGTCCTCTACGTGCACGGCTTCGTCGACTACTTTTTCCAGACCCATCTGGCCGACTTCTTCGCCGAACGGGGCTGGGACTTCTACGCGCTCGACCTGCGCAAATACGGTCGCAGTCTGCTCCCGGGCCAGACCCCGAACTTCTGCCGCGACATCAGCGACTACTTCCCCGAGCTGGACGCCGCCGCCGAGATCATCCGCTCCGACGACGGGCACGACACCCTGCTGGCGATGGGCCACTCCACCGGCGGCCTGATCCTCTCGCTCTGGGCGGACGCCCGCCGCGACGCCGGCACCGTCGACGGCTTGGTGCTCAACAGCCCGTTTTTCGACCTGAACGCCCCCTGGGCGGTGCGCCGACCCCTCGCGGCCGCCGTCTCCCGCCTGGGCCGCAGGGCGCCGCACCGCATCCTGCCGTTCGGGCTGGGCACGGTGTACGGCGAGAGCATCCACTCCGACCACCGCGGCGAGTGGACCTATGACCTGGCGTGGAAGCCGCTGGCCGGGTTCCCGGTCCGGGCCGGCTGGCTGAACGCGATCCGCACTGGTCAACGCCGGCTGCGCGCCGGCCTCGACATCCAGGTGCCGGTGCTGCTGGCCTACTCGACCCGCTCCTTCCGGGGCACCAGGTGGCACGACAACGCGACACTGGCCGACGCCGTGCTGGACGTCGAGCACATGGTCCGGTACGCGCCCCGCCTCGGCCGGCACGTCACCCTGGCCCGTTTCGACGGCGGGCTGCACGACCTCACGCTCTCCGGCCCGGCCGTCCGCAAGAAGGTCTTCGACGAGGTGGGCCGCTGGGCCGAAGCGTTCCTCGCCGCCGGCCCCACCGCCCCGGCCGGTCCGGTCACGGCCGACCCCGGGTCGACCGACCTGGCGCCGGCCGCCCCGGCTACCGCCGATCCCGCACCGGCCGACCCTGCGGCAGGCGGCGGGCCACCGAGCGTCGGGGCCTCCACCGGCACCGACTCGACCACCGGCGAGGCCAGGCTCCCGGAGAGCCGACGGTCCACGGCCGACACGGCAGGTGCCGCGCCGGCCGGCGGCTGACCAGTCGGGAGGGCGACGCGAGGCACGGGTGACGTCAGTGGGCGCGGCTCAGACGTTGCGCCGGGCGTGGCTCAGACGGCGCTGCGTGGCTCAGATGTCGCCGGGCGTCGCCGGAAGGACGGCTCGGATCCGGTCGAAGGTCGCCACCGGGTGCTCGCCGACGCCGGGCAGCACCAGGCCAAGGCAGTACGGCGACAGCTCCCCGCTGGAGTCGGGCTGGACGACGAAGACCGGCGCGCCGACGTACCCCTGCGGCAGCTCCGTGGTGATCCGCACGGTGTCCCCGTCGCGGACCACCCGCTCGATCGCGACCTCCAGCGGACGCGACCCGTCTTCGCGTACCCCATGGGCCAGCACGAAAGCGGAACCGGCGTCGGCGCCGAGGCGGGCGACCACCTCGGGCCCGGCGGCGATCCCCGCAGGGACCGGCTGAACGCGCCACCGCCAGCCACCGTCACCGGCCAACCGGTGCAGGTCCGCGGTCGGCAGCACCGCGACCCCGTCGCCCGGGAAACGGGCCCAGCCGGGCACGATCCCGACCTCGGACACGGCTGCCGGGGCGACGCCGGCCGGCTCGGTGACGCTCGTCCGCAGCCCCAGCTCGCCACCCGGCGTGCCGACCAGGTCGGCCGCCGTCAACAGCGACTCCCCGACCGGGTCGTCGCCGCCCTGGAAGAAGAACGCGGTGCCGTGGTGCTGGTCGTCGTCCGACGACCGGTACGGCAGGATGGCGCGACCGACGACCTGACACAGCTCGTAGGCGACGTCGCTCTCGGCGTCGGAATCCAGCAACACCAGCCAAAGGTACGGTCCGAGGCCAGGTCGGTCCGCGGGAACCCGGATGCCCACCAGGCCGGTGACATGAGACCCTGCTCGACAACGTGGACGCGGGCACCCTTTTCGCCGCCGGGCAGCAGGACGGCGGTACCCTCTGGGCGCGACATCCACGTCACGCGCGCCCGTAGCTCAGCGGATAGAGCAGGGGACTTCTAATCCCAAGGCCGCAGGTTCGAATCCTGCCGGGCGCACCACCGTCGTTCCAGGTCAGCGACCTGCCTTTCCCCGTCGAGTCGATCACAACGGCGCCCGTACAGCCATTCATTCAGCCGGCGGCGGTCGATCGCCTGGTCCGTGGCCCCGGAATCGCGGTTGCCGACCCAAATCACTCCGTTAAGGGCAGGCACTCGGCGAGCAGGTCGACGACGTCGCGCCAGGCTCGCTGCGCGTGCCGTGGGTGGCAGCCGACGCCGGGGACCGTGGGGTGGTCGACCGGCGGGTGGTGGAAGGCGTGCAAGGCGCCGCCGTAGACCACGAGGCGCCAATCGACGCCCGCGGCCTGCATCTCGGCGGTGAACGCGTCCCGTTGCGCGGGCGGCATGATGGGGTCTTCCGACCCGACCCCGGCCCACACCGGGCAGCGAATGCGCGCCGCCTCGCCGGGTCGGCCCGTGATCAGTCCGTTGACTGTCCCGATCGCGCGCAGGTTGACGCCGTCGCGCCCAAGTTCCAGCCCGATGGCGCCCCCGGTGCCGTAGCCGACGGCGGCGATCCGGTCGGGGTCGGTCCGCGGTTCGGCGCGCAACACGTCGAGCGCCGCGTGGCCGATGCCCCGCATCCGGTCGGGGTCGGCGAGCAGCGGCATGCAACGGGCCAGCATCTCCTCGGGGTCGCCCAAATAGCGCCCGCCGTGAAGGTCGAAGGCCAGCGCCACGTACCCCAGCTCAGCCAGGGTGTCGGCTCGGCGGCGCTCGACGTCGCTGAGCCCCGTGCCCTCTGGTCCGAGCAGCACCGCGGGCCGGCGGTCGACACCGGCCGGGAGCGCGAGGTGCCCGACCATCGTCAAACCGTCGGCCGGATACTCGACCGTACGCGTTGTAACCGTCCTCATGAGACCGGACTGTAGCGACCGTCGAGCCCGGTCGGACCGGTCTTAGCCGCTGGCAGAACAGTGCTGTGCCTGGCATCTCCCGCGGGCTGGCAGCATCGCTCCGGCGTCAGCTCCGCTGCGCTGATAGCGTCGGGATGTGTCGATGTTCCGCACTCCGCAGGTGATCCTCTTCTCTGAGGACGTTCTGCGCGCGGCCGAGTTCTACGCCGGTCTCGGCTTCACCGAGACCTTCCGGGTGCCAGTCGAGGGCGAGCCGATCCACATCGATCTCGTGCTCGACGGCTACAAGATCGGCATCGCCTCGGTGGCCTCCACCCGCGACGATCACGGGCTCGACCCGGTGCCCCAGGGCCAGCGGGCCGCGGTGATCCTCTGGACCGACGACACCGCCGCCGCGTACGCCGCACTCACGGCGAGCGGCGCCCCCGCACTGGCCGCACCGCACCGGTGGCTCGATCGCCTGCTGATCGCCTGGACGGCCGACCCGGACGGCAACCCGATTCAGATCGTCCAGCAGCTCTGAGCTGGGCGGCACCGAACCGAGACCCTTCCGCAGACGACGAACGGTCCCTGCCCTGGTGGGAGGGACCGTGTGCGGTCGGCGTCACTTGTGCGGGAGGGCGCAGCGTGGGGTGTGTTCAGCCCTGCTGGTAGCGCTCGTTGCGTCGAAGGGCCTCTTCGAGCTGGTCCTCAAGAATGATGATCCGGCAGGCCGAGACGATGTCGGTGCCCTGGTCGCACATCTCCCGGGCTCGTGCGGCAAGGCGGAGCTGGTAGCGGGAGTAGCGGCGGTGCCCGCCGCTGGAGCGCTGCGGGTCGAAAAGTTTGGCGTCACCGAGCCGACGGAGGAAGTCCTGCGAGCAGCCGATGATCTCGGCGGCACGGCCCATGGTGTACGCGGGGTAGTCCTCGTCGTCAAGCATGTCGTCGGATTGGGTCATGAAACCTCCATCACGAGGGCCCCGGTGCTCGGAAGCACCGGGGCCCAAGGGTTGTGGGTCAGGAACACCATCTGCCGACAGAACGTCGGCTTGTCTTGTCCACACCGGCCGTCAATGACGGCATCGGGTGCGAGGATCGCGTATGCGTGACCGGAGACCACCTTTCGTTCGATGGATACTGCGGTGTCCGCGCCCAGCCCATGTCCACGGGTGGCAGCGGGCGATCCAACGGTGTTACGCCCTCCCTTGCCTCTGATTTCCTCTGTCGTTCCTCTTGCTGTCCGTCGGTGTCCGAGCCCCACGCGACTTCATGGCCCTGACACGTGCGACGAACCCTGCTTGCCTCGGGTGAAGCCCTGAACGAGCCTCGGCCTCACCCGCAACTTCTGAGCGGGCCCACGAGTTTCCTGGCCCAACTCCTTCGTCCTCGTGCGGGACGGTTACGTCAGCGTCTTTACTTGCTCCGTCTTCGACTTCAGAAACGTTAGCCGACAGCCGCAAGAAAATCTAGCTCTTCGCACAGAGATTTTCTCTGCCGCCGTGAGCAGTCCCGCCGGCCATGCAGCTGAGAACGCCGCCGGCGGGTCGGCAGGCGCTGCGCGGCCGACAGAAACACCCGGCGGGTGTCTACGGGCCGGCTGACCTACGGCGTCAATAGGGCGTGACGTTCGAGGAGTACGCGTTCGCTCGCACATCGGCGCTGATCCGGCTCGCCCGACTGCTGACCGATGACGAGCACCGAGCCGAGGACCTGGTTCAGGAGGACGGCCTGGTGGTCCTCGGCGGCTACCAGCCGACCGGCGACCTGGACCGCCCGGACACCTGGTGACAGTCGCCGCGGGCGTGAGACGTCACCCGAACAGGTTGGCGGGCGGCAGGAACCGCCCTTCCTTGGCGTGGGAGTAGTCGCGGGCCTCGGTCACCAGGCCCGCGTCGTCGAAACGCAACAGGGTGCAGCCGGAGATGGTGAACGGCCGGTCGTTCGGGTAGGTGACCGCCCAGTATTCGACGCTCGCCGTGTCGCCGTCGACCTGCGGGTCGCCAAACCAGACCTCGGCCGGGCGGGTCTCCTCGTCGAAGCACTCCCGCAGGTACGCGCGGAGCCCCACACGCCCCCGGTACGGGCGGAACATCGACGCCCAGTGATCGCCGTCCTCGGCTTGCAGCCCGGCGATGCCGTCGATGTCCTTGGCGGGCCATCCGTGCGCCCACACGGTCGCCCACCGCTTGGCCGCGTCCCGTACCTCCACGCTCGACCCCCTCACGACAATGCTTGTTGCTCCTTCTACCAGCGACCTCCGACATGGCGAGCGTGCAACTCGTCCGGTCGCACGGATCGGCGGTTCTCAGCCGCGTTCGCCGTCGAGGAGCAGAGGCTCCACGCCGGTGATCCGCAACACGCGCAGAGTGACTCCGCTGGCGCCTCGGACCGAGAAGCGAGACCCGACCTGTTCCGCCCGGTCGCGCGCCAGCAGGAGGACGTGCACACCCGCGGCGCTGAAGAACCCGACGCCGCTCAGGTCGCAACAGACCTCGGGATGGCTGTCGACCGCGTTGAACAGTGCCACCGCCAGGCGCGGCGCGGTGTCCATGTCGACATAACCCACCGGGGCGACGACCATCCGGTCGGCGGAGATGGTTGCGGACAGGTCGGTGGGCTCGGTGAAGCGAGCCACGTGGAACGACAACTCGGAGGACTCCACCTCAGGGGCCGCCTGGCGGATGGCGAGCGTCGCTGGTGTGACCAGCCCTCGGCTGACTGCCGGCGGGGACCGATCGAAGTGGGTCTGGAGGAGCCAGGAACGCTCAGTCATAGGGGCTCGCGCCTCCTGTCGAGATTCGTAACAGGAAGGGCGCGTGTCTTGACCCGAACCCAACGGTAATAGGAACAGCCGTCGACCGCCAGTCGACTCGTGCGCCCCTGCCGATCAACCGGAGGTGCGCTGCCGGGCCGCCACTTCGAACGGCGCAGCATGCTCACGGCAGGTGGCCTGCGTCACCGCGATCCCGTTTGAGGCTCGACGGTCGGGCGGCCCTTTCGACCAGCGCGGAGGCGACGTCCCGCAGTTTGCGGTTGGAGTCCTGGGAGACCTTCGCGAGGACGGCGAACGCCTCGTCCGGGGTGCAGCGGCGTTCACCCATGATGATGCCCTTCGCCTGCTCGATGACCGCTCGACTCTGCATGGCCGACTGCATCTGCGCGGCCAGGGTGGCGGTGGTGTCGTACAGGTGGGCGTTGGCGAGGGCGACGGCGGCGTACCCGGCGAACGTCTGCGCGAGGGTGACCGCGTCGTCGTCGAAGGCGCCCGGTTTGACCCCGTAGATGTTCAGTGCCCCGAGCACGGTCTCCTGGATCGGGAACCCGATCGACAGTGAGCTGAGCGCTCCGCCCTGCACGGCTTGAGCCGCCCACTGCGGCCAACGAACCTCTTCGGACATGTCCGGGACGGACACGACGGCGGCCTCTTTCGCCGCCTCCAGACACGGGCCCTGCTCATACTCGTACTGCAGTTCGTCGAGTCGTAACGCCATCTCGCCGCTGAACGCGGCGGTGTGCGCCCCCTCCTGCTTCAGCAACGTCACCGACACCTCTTCGGCGCCGGGAATCGTTCGGCGTGCCAGCTCGGAGACCTGGCTCAACACTCCGGACAGATCGGTCTCGCCGAATTTGATCTGGCCGAGTTCAGAGATCGCCGCATTGGGATCAATGGGCTGCTGTGCCATGACGTCAAGGTCCTCGTGCCCGGGGCGCGTACCAGTTGCAGGAAGGCGACGGCAGCGCGCGTGGTGATGGCGCACCGCGAACACGGGGCGCCGCACAGGCTCGCCAACCGAGCCCGGCGCCCGCTGCTGGACGCTGACTGGCCGACGCACAGGCGTCGGCTGCGGCAACAACTATACGACGCCGCTCGCAGCGGTTCCGAACGTGCAGAGCCGGATCGGGTCCAGCGCGCGGGCCGGGACGGCCGGCGCCGTTCCGTCGCGCCGACAACGTGCCGGGCGATCGTCGGCCGCGCGCGTTCGGCGGCACTCGTTTGACCTCTGTGGCGACTGGGCATGGTGGCCCAGAAGCGTGAGCGCGACGCCCCGGCCTGGGATGCCTCGATCGCACCTCGGACTGTGCGAGCCGGGTCTCGACCTCACCCGACAGCGGCTGCGGGAGGCACCGATGCCAGCAGGATCAAGCCCCAAGAGGGAGCGGCAGTACGAGCACATCAAGGAGAGCGCGCAGGAGCGGGGCGCCTCCGCCGGCCGGGCCAAGGAGATCGCGGCCCGCACGGTGAACAAGGAACGGGCCCGCTCGGGTGAGGCGCGCACGTCGAGCCGGTCGTCGCGCAACGACGTGTCGTCCGGGCACCGCGGCGGTAAGCGCTCCCACAGCGGCGCGAAGGGTCGCACCAAGGAGCAGCTCTACAACGAGGCGAAGCAGCGCGGCATCAAGGGTCGCTCGTCGATGTCGAAGGCGGAGCTGGAGCGCGCCCTGTCGAAGTAGCGAGCCTTCCGCGTGAGGCCCCTCGGCGCCCGGCACCGCGCGCCGCGGTCAGCTCATCGTGGCCAGCAGGTCCCGACAGGCCCGCTCGCAGGCCCGGCAGGCGTCCGCACAGATCCGGCAGTGCTCGTGCATGTCGGCGTGCCGGGCACACTCGTCACCGCACGACTTGCACGCCGTGGCGCACGCCTCCAGGATGCTCCGGCTGAGGTTCGCGTCGTAGCCGGTGTGCCGGGACAGCACCCGGGCCGTGGTGGTGCAGATGTCCGCGCAGTCCAGGTCCGTCCGGATGCACTTGGTCAGGTCGGCGACCATGTCCTCGCTGAGGCAGGCGTCAGCGCACGCCGTACACGCCTGGGCGCAGTCGTTGAGGGCGTCGATCGCCGCCGCAAGCTTCGCCCGGTCCAGGTTGATCGACTTTGGGTACGTCTCGAGCATGGGCATCGTGGTGCTCGGCATCGGGGAATCCTCTCGTCGGCTTCCCTCGGCCCTACCCGAAGTCTCGCCCCGCACACGTCCGGGCGCGGCCGGATGGCCGTCAGCCCCGGCGTGGCCCGGCGGTCCGGTCGACCAGAGCCTGGGCCACGTCACGGACCTTGCGGTTGGAGTCCTGCGAGACCTTCGACAGGATCGCGAACGCCTCGGCGGGGCCGCAGCGCCGCTCGGCCATGACGATGCCCTTGGCCTGCTCGATGACCGCCCGGTTGGCCATCGCCTCGCGCATCTGCCGGGCGAGGTTGGCGGTGCTGTCGTAGAGCTGGGCGTTGGACAGGGCGACCGCGGCGTACGCGGCGAACGTCTCCAGCACCGTCACGGCTTCGTCGTCGAAGGCCTCGGGTGTGTGCGCGTAGACGTTCAGCGCTCCGACGACAGCTTCCTGGATCGGCAGGCCGATCGACAGTGAACTGCCCAGGCCCCGCCCCCGGCCGCGGGCGGCCCACACCGGCCACCGGTCCTCGCTGGCCAGATCGGGGACGGACACGACATCGCCGCTGGCGGCGGCCTCCAGGCACGGGCCACGCCCGTGGGCATACTGCCCCTCGTCCATGTCACGGGCGACCTCACTGGTGAAGGCCGCCGTATGTCCGACCCCACCACGCATCAACGTGACCGACACCTCCACCGGCATGGGCAGGACGCGTTTCGCGAGCTCAGCTACCCGCTGAAGGACCTCGTCGAGATTGACCTCGGAGAGCTTGATACCCCCGAGTTCGACGAACGCGGTGGCGGGGTCCGTCGGCAGGCGGGGCATGAGTGCACCAGGTCCTCGGGGCCGGCGCGCCCGCTGCCGGCAGAGCCGTCGAGCGCGCGGATGGCAGCACGCCTTGGCGGGCTGCTGCACAGATCCACGGCGGGTGGACCTGGGACCCACGCCGATCTCGTGACGCCGGCTCGCCCCGCCCCATCCAGGGACGTGGGCTACAGAATTTTCACCCTACTCCCCTGTGGTGCGACGTGCCGCGCCGGAGTTTGCGTGGACGAGAGCGGCTCGCGAAGCGCTGAGCGGGCTCAGACGGGCCCCAGCAACGCGGCCAGCGCTTCGTCGCCCTGACCGAGCTGCGCTCCACCCGTCGGTGGCGCGACCAGGAAGCGTCGGCAGCCGTCGAGTTCCACGTACCGGTCGGGTCCGGCGGCGCCGTCCAGCGGGCGCAGCACCGCGAAACGCGACGCCGGGGTCTGACACTCGACCACCGCCCGGCGGTTGGCCAGCCCACGGAGCACGCCCCCCTGACGCTCGGCCGGCAGCGGCCCGCCGTACACGAAATCGCCCGCCGGCTTGCCGCCACCCTGCTCCGACGCGGGCACCTGGTAGACGCAGAGGCGCAGCGGCCCGGCGGCCGGAGACGTGGCCGGCGCGGGCGGCCCGCGGCGTTCGTTGCTGGTCTCCACCCACACCATGTCCGTCCATCGTTGCGCGCATCCGGCGGCCTCGGCCGCCGGGGATTCGACCTGGCCGACCGTACGGGTGTCCACAGTGGTCCAGGACAACCCGGCGAGGGCGTCGCTCACCTCGGCGCGCGGCCTGCCGCAGACGGTTGTCGGCAGGTACGGCCGCAGCCAGCGCCCCCGGTCGTCGAGCAGGGCCAACCAGGGTGGGATGACCATGTCGAGGGTGCAGGCGATCTCCCCGTCGGCCTGCTCGTTGGGCAGGCGCAGTGCGGCGAGCAGCGGTGCGATCTGCTCGGCGCGTCGCTCCGTGGCGGTCTGCTCCTGGCCTCCGTTGACGCCCGGTCGGATCTCCCGCCCGCAGAGCACGGCGGCGACCGGGGTGAACGCGGGGTCGATGCGCCCGATCTTCGGCTCGGGCACGCTCGGTGTCGGTGTCGGCGTGTTCGGTACCGACAACACCGCACCGGCCTGTGGTGCCGCTGCGCGGCAGGAGGCCCACGAGTCGACGATCTGAGCCGGGCCGGGCTCCTCGGCCACGCCCGGCCCGGTGGTCGTGCCACCGCAGCCACCCAGCGCCATGCCGAGCAGTGCGAACGCCAGTACGGTCCGGGACGAGCGCATCCGGCTCACCACCTCTCCACCCGAGGATGGGACGGCCCACGGCCGCACTCGGTTCCCGCCGGGGCACCTGACAGACGCGAGTGGTTCACGCGCAAGCCGCGACACGCGCCGCTGCGACGGCGCGCTGCGGCGTGATCCGGGCGACCGGCGGGGACGCCGCCAACCGGGTGCGACGTGCCCGGCGGCATGATGACCGGATGGCACATCTGGGACTCGTCGCGCTGGTGGTCAGGGAGTACGACGAGGCGATCGACTTCTACGTCGGCGACCTCGGTTTCGAGTTGGTGGAGGACACCGCCCGACCCGACGGTTCGCGATGGGTGGTTGTCCGCCCGGCGGGCGCCCGGGAGACGGCGTTGCTGCTGGCCAGGGCGAGCACCGACGAGCAGCGCGCCCGGATCGGCGACCAGACCGGCGGCCGGGTCGGGTTGTTCCTGTACACCGAGGACTTCGCCCGGGACCACGCCCGGATGGTGGCCGCCGGGGTGCGTTTCCTGGAGGAACCACGCCACGAGGCGTACGGCTCTGTCGCGGTCTTCGCCGATCTCTACGGCAACCGCTGGGACCTGCTCCAACCCCGCAGCGCAGAGTGACACATTAGCGACACTCTGCGCACAACGGGGTCAACGTTCGACACCAGCCATGCTATTGTCCGATGTCGATCTCTACCGCACGGACCCGGACCGGGTCGTTGTCGGAAGGACACTTCCCGATGCCGGCCGTTGCCACCCCGCCCGTGCCGCCGCCCACGCTGGACAATCCGGCCGGCGGCGCATTCGGCCTCATCTTCACCACACTGCCGGCGCTGCTGCGGCTGACCTGCGGGTTGGTCGGCGCGTCGGTGGCCCTGTCGGTGCAGACCCCGCCGGTCGAGCCAGCCGTGTTGCTGCCCGGCGTCGCCGCGCTGACCGGCTGGTCGCTCTGGTACGCGCACCGCGCGTTGCGCCACGGGATCACACCGAGCCTGGTCGCCGGTGACGTCGCGGTCACCGCGGTGGCCTGCCTGCTCATCCCCGTCATGGTGGCACCCGGGGTCCTGCCCGGTGAGGGCAGTTGGATCGCCGTGCTGGCCAGCACCACGGTGATCAACACCCAGGCCACCGCCCCGGCGCGCTGGTCCATCCCGGCCGGCCTGCTCGTCGTCGCCACCTATGTGACAGGCGCGCAGGCCGCCGGCAATCCCACCGAGGCTCGGGCGCACGCGGCCACCCTGTTGGTGCAGACCGCCTGCACGGCGATGATGACGGCGGTGATGCGTCGACGGCTCGGCCGTGCGGACCGCGCCTTCGTCGAGCATCAACGGTTGACCCGGGAGGCGTTGGTCGCGCGAACCGCCCGCGAGGCGGAACGTCAGCAGAATCGCGACCTGCACGACACGGTGCTCGGCACCTTGACCATGGTCGGGCTGGGCGCGGTGTCCGGGCCCTCGACCGCCTTCCGCGACCGGTGCGCCGCCGACCTGCGTACTCTCGTCGCGCACACCGACGTCGGCCCGGTGGCCGGTGACGGCCCGGTGCCGCTGGACGGGCGGTTGCGGTTGGTGGCGGCCCGCCTGCCCGAGCTTCCGGCGCACCTTGACCTGGAGTCGTGTGCGGTCCCGTCCGGGGTTGCCGACGCCATCGGCGAGAGCACCTACGCGGCGATGTCCAACGTGGTCCGTCACGCGCCGGGCGCGCGGGCCACGCTGCGGCTGAAACGGGATGCGATCGGCGTCGTGGTCGAGGTCGTCGACGACGGCCCCGGCTTCGACCCGGCCACCGTCCCACCCCACCGGTACGGGTTACGCGAGTCGATCGGCGGCCGGATGGCGGCGGTCGGCGGTCGGGCCGACGTGCACTCGGCACCCGGCACCGGCACCCGGATCCGACTGGAGTGGCCTGGTGTCGGCTGACCTCGGCGCGCCAGCGCACACCATCGGCGCACCGCAGGCACCGGACCGGACCAGCGTGCCGGCCCCCCGGGAGCCGGTCTCCGCCGACGGGCTCGCCGCGCCGGCGGCCGTCGCGCAGGCCTCCGACCGGGGTGCCCGGATCGCCGCCGTCGCTATCGCGCTGGCCTGGCACGTCGCGATCGGGCTGCCGGCGGTGTGGGCCGCCCGCGCGGAGTTCGCCGCGCCGGTGGTGGTGCTCGGCGCGTGGGCGCTGGTCGCGGTGACCGGCGCGATGGCCGGGATACGGCTGCTGCGCGGCTCACCGCTGCCGCCGTGGCCGTTGGCCGCGCTGCTGCTCGCCGTCGACGCGGCCGTCTTCGCAGCGGTCGGCGAGCGGCAGTTGTTCGCCGCCGCCAACTGGGTGTGGGGCACGCTCGGCTGGTTCTTCGTGCTGGCCCTGTGGGGTCGGCGGGTCGTGGGGCTGATCGCGCTGCTGACCACGCACGCGTTGATCGCGCTGGTCGCCGTGCTCGGGCACGGTCCCGACCCGGTCGACGTGGCCCGCTACGTGATGTACGTCTACGGCACGTTCTCGCTGCCGGTGGCGGTGTTCGTGGGCAGCGCGACGATCGTCTCGCTGGCGCGGGAACGCGCCGCCGTCTCGGCCGCCGGCCATACTATGGCGGCGGAGCGCGACGCCGCGGAGCGTGGCCTCCGCGACCGTCGGGATCGACTCGCCCTGGTCAGCTCGGCGGCCGGGCGGGTGCTCGGGGAGTTGGCCGCCGGTCAGGCCGACCCCAACGACCCGGAGGTGCAGCGCCGCAGCGTGCTGGCCGCCGCCCGGCTGCGCCGCCTGATCGCCGAGTCGGACGACGTGCCCGACCCACTGCTGCACGAGTTGCGGGCCGCCGCCGACCTGGCGGAACGCAACGGCCTACCGATCGACCTGGTCACCATCGGGACCCCGCCACCGCTGCCGGTGGAGATCCGACGCCGGCTGGCCGATCCGCTCACCGGCACCCTCGCCGACGCCGAGGGCTGGGCCCGGCTGACAGTGGTCTCCGGCCCGGACGAGGTGGTGGTCAGCCTGGTCACGCCGGACCGGGAGGGGCCGGAGGCGACCGGCCCGCCACCCGGGGAGTACGACGATGGGCAGGTGCAGCACCTCTACGAACGGGACGGGAACATCAGATGGGCGCAGACCCGGTGGCAGCGATGACCGGCGAACGGCCGATCGGTGTGGCGATCGTCGACGACCATCCCGTCGTGGTCGAGGGGGTCCGCGCCTGGCTCGCCACCGAGCCGCGGCTGACCGTGCTGGCCACCGGCGACGACCCGGACGAGGTGCTGCGGGTGGCGCCGGACGCCGACGTCGTCCTGCTCGACCTGAGGCTGCACGGGCGGATGGCGTTGGACAAGTTGGCCGAGCTGAGCACCGCCGGGCGTCGGGTGGTGGTCTATTCGGAGCACACCGACCCGCAGACCATGCTCGCCGCGCTGGACGCCGGGGCGGTGGCGTTCCTGGCCAAGCACGAGGGGCGGGAGCACTGCGTAGCGACCGTGCTGGCCGCCGCGAGCGACCGCCCGTACGTGCCGCCGGCACTGGCCGGAGCCATGGTCGGCGACCCGCGACCGGACCGGCCGATGCTGTCCGACAAGGAACGTGAGGCGCTGCTGCTCTGGTTCCAGTCGATGTCCAAGGCGTCGGTGGCGCGCCGGATGCGGATCAGCGAGCACACGGTGAAGCAGTACGTCGACCGTGCTCGGATCAAGTACACCCGGGCGGGGCGGCCGGCCGCCACAAAGGCGGCATTACTCGCCCGCGCGATCGAGGACGGCCTCGTCCGCCCGGAGGAGATCGGCATCTACCGGTCACACGCGGCGCACGACCGGCCGACCCCCTAACAGGCGTCATGACAGCGGCCCGCCGATCCGACAGGCTTCACCACACAGCCAGCTGATCGGGAGGTCGTGACGATGCACGCCGACGCGTCCCCCTTTTTCATCGGTCCGCACCGGTTCGACGCCCCGGACGACGAAGTGGGGCCGACCCTGGATCGCCGTTACAACCTGCGTCCGGTGCATGGTGAACGGGTCCTCGCCCGCCACCGTCTGCTGGTCGCGGGCTACCTGCTCGGGCCGAGCGAGACACGGCGCCGTTGGCAGCTACCCGAGCCCGTCGCGGTGACCGTCACCGACCAGCGGATCTGCTGGGTGGGCAGCGGCTCACAACTGTCGCTGGTCGCCGACGACCTGCCCCGGGCGCGGCCATCCGCGCGGATGAACGGCCTGATGAGTGGGCAGATCCGGTGGCAGTGGCCGTCCCGGTTGGAGCTGCCGGTCGCCGAGGAGGACGAGCCGTCGCAGCTGTTGATCGTCTGCGATGCGTTGCGCACCATTCAACAGCCGGCGTTGGCCCTCGGAGGCCCAGCGGGAGAGGTCGTGGCGTTGGGCCGCCAGGTCCGCCGGGCGGTCGCCATGTTCCGGCTCACCCGACCTGAACTGGTCGACCTGTCGGCTCAGGAGCGCGACGTGCTGCTGTTGCGGGCCGGCCCCGCCCTGCTCGCCGGGGCCACCCGGGTCACGCTGCCCGGCTCGTTGCCGGTGGAGTTCCACTCCCGGGACGACTACTACCGCCCGGGGCCGGAGCCGAGCTCGTGGCACGGGCTCGCAGGCGGCGCAGCATCCGGGCATCGCTGAAGCCGACGGTCCGCGCGGCGGCTTCCACTGTTGTGCCGTGGCCGATCAGGTGCTCGGCACGTTCCACCCGCAGCACCTGCTGGTAGCCGAGCGGGGTGAGCCCGGTGGCCGCACGGAACAGCCGGGTCAGCGTCCGTTCCGCAAGGCCGCCGGCAGCCGCCAGCTCGGCCAGTGGCAGCGTCTCGGCGTACCGGCTGTCGATCAGATCCTGCACCCGGTGCACCGAGTCGGACAGGTGGGAGCGGTGCCGCATCATCGCGCTGGCCTGCTGCTCGTGCCCGTTGCGGCGGGCGTAGACGACCAGCGTGCGGGCGATCTTCGCGGCGGTCGACGGGCCATGCCGGGTGGCCACCAGGTGCAGCGCCACGTCGATGCCACTGGCGATGCCGGCCGAGGTGACCACCCGGTCGTCGACCACGTACAGGACGTCGCGGATGACCTGGGCCGCCGGGTGCCGGCGGGCCAGGTCGTCCTGCACCTCGTGGTGGGTGGTGCAACGTCGACCGTCGAGCAGCCCGGCCCGCCCGAGGGCGTACGCCCCGGCGCAGATGCTGGCCACCGTGCCACCGGCGCGATGGTGCTCGGCCAGCCGCCGCAGGTCGCCGGGCGACACCGGCCCTTGCGGCCCGTGCGCCGCCGGCCGCCAACCGGGCACGATGACCAGGTCGGCCGGGGCCAGCTCGGGCCACCGGGTGTCGGCGACCAGGGGTACGCCCTGCACTGTGGTCACCTGCTCCCGCTCGGCGACGTAGTGCAGCCGGTAGTCGAAACCGAGGTCGGCGGCACTGGAGAAGACCTGGGCCGGCCCGGCGAGGTCCAGCAGGTGCAGCTGCGGGACCAGCAGGAAGACGACCCGGGTCATCGCGTCAGCTCCGGGTGCCGGCGAGGGCCGCGCCAGTCACCTCGTCCACGGTGCGGATGGTCGCGAAGCGGCCAGCCAGCGCGTACTCGGTGCGGGTGACGATCTCCTCGTTCGTGAGGGTGCGCGGGTCGGCCAGGATCTCCGCCACCGTGGCGGTCTCCGGCAGGTCCCGGTGTGGGATGGGGAAGGTCAGCGTGGCGTCGGTGACGAACGTCATCCGGTAGCCGAGGTCGGAGCCGACCCGGGCGGTGGTCTCCACGCACTGCTCGGTGCGGATGCCGCAGACGGTGATGTCCTGGATGCCCGCCTGGGTGAGCACCTGCTGGAGGTTCGTGGTGGTGAACGCGTTGTGCGCGGTCTTGACCAGCGTCGGCTCACCCTCGGCCGGGACCAGCCCGTCGATCAGCCGCACGTGCCCGAGGGCGGGGTCGAACAACCCACCGGTGCTCGGCTCGGAATGCAGGACCCAGACCACCAGGTCGCCGCGCTCACGGGCCGCGGCGACCAGTCGTTCGACCTGCCGCACCAGATCGGGGTTGGAGCCGTACGCCCAGATCGGGCGCTGACGGAAGGACTCCTGGACGTCGATCACGACGAGTGCTGCTCTGCTCATGCTCCGATCCTGACCGGATGAGGACCGCGCCGGCAGACACCATCACGCCCGGGTGCGGAACGATCCGGCCACGTCGGCGTCAGGCGCTGGGGGTGCGCTGCTCGGCGGCGGCGTCCAGAACGGCGGCCTCCTCCGGAGTGGGCGCGCTGCCGCCCAGGTGCGCGGGCAGCCACCAGGTGTCGTCCGGGCCGGCCGGGGTGTCCGGGTAGTCCCTCTGGGCCCGGTCGACGAGCGCGTTGAGCCGGGTGGTCAGCTCCTCGGCCAGCACGTTCGGGTCCGGGAAGTCCGCCGGGTTGATCGGCTCGCCGACCAGGATGGTGATCGGGGTGTGCCGGCGGGTGAGCGTGCGCGGGCGGCCCTTGGTCCAGAGCCGTTGGGTGCCCCACACCGCGACCGGCAGCACCGGCACCTTCGCGGAGCGGGCCATCCGGACCGTGCCGCTCTTGAGCTCCTTCACGGTGAACGACCGGCTGATCGTCCCCTCGGGGAAGACACCGACGACCTCGCCACGCTTGAGCGCGTCCACAGCGGCCCGGAACGAGGCAGCGCCGGCCTGCCGGTCCACCGGAATGTGCTTCATCCCGCGCATCAACGGGCCGCCGATCCGGTCCGCGAAGACCGACTGCTTGGCCATGAACCGGACCAGCCGCCCCGAGGGGTTCGCGCCCAGGCCGGCGAAGATGAAGTCGAGGTAGCTCACGTGGTTGCTGGCCAGCACCGCCCCGCCGGTGCGGGGTACGTGGTGGGCGCCCTCGATGGTGATCTTCAGGTCGAGAAGGCGGAACGCCGTCTTGGCGGCGGCGATAATGGGCGGGTACACGAGCTCCGGCATCCGCAGAATCTACCCTGCCAGCCTGTGGTTCGGCTGGGTGGCGACCGGCGGCGACGCGGGTTGCGCGCCGCCGCCGCCGGTTCGTCGGCCGATCGCTCAGTCGGCGAGCTTGTCCAGGTCCAGCCGGCCCCGGGCGAACGCGTCCACCCGGCCCCAGCGACCCGGGATGTCCAGCACCTCGATCCGCCCCATGCCCACCGGCAGCCGTGGCTCGACGGTCAGGTGACCCTCGTGCGGCTCCAGACCGAGCATGGTCCGCAGCAGCAGCAGCGGAGTGCCGGTCGACCAGGCCTGCGGGCTGCACGCCGTCGGATACTCCACCGGGAACTTGGTCAGCTCCCGGGGATAGCCGCCGAACGCCTCCGGCAACCGGCCGTCGAAGTACGTGGCCGCGTCCAGGATGCCGTTGGCGATGGTGGCGGCCTCCTCGGCAAACCCGTACCGGCGCAGACCCCAGGCGATGAAGGAGTTGTCGAACGGCCAGATCGTGCCGTTGTGGTAGCCGATCGGGTTGTACCGGGCCTCCCCCTCGGCGAGGGTGCGCACTCCCCAGCCGGAGAAGAGCCGCGGCCCCACCAGGTGGGCGGCCAGCTTCTCCGCCCGCTCGGGTTCGACGATCCCGCTCCACAGCAGGTGGCCGATGTTCGAGCTGAGGATGTCGCACTGGCGACCGTCCGGGTCCAGGGCCAGGGCGTAGAACTCGCCGTCGTCCACCCACCAGTCCCGGTTGAACCGCTCCTTCAGGGCTGCCGCCTCCCGCTCCAGCTGGTCGGCGAACTCCGGGTCATCCCAGAACTCGCGGGCCATCCGGGCCCCGCGGACCTTCGCGTCGTACGCGTACCCCTGCACCTCGCAGGTGGCCCTCGGGAACGGCGGCAGGGTGCCGTCGCGGTAGGAGATCGAGTCCCAGGAGTCCTTCCAGCACTGGTTCTCCAGGCCGGTGTCGGTGTTGCGCCGCTCGTACCAGATGTAGCCGCTGCCGACCAGGTCGGCGTAGTTGTCGATCCACTTCAGCGCCGCCCGGGACTCCCGCTCCAACTCCTTGACCAGCGCGACGTCCCCGGTCCACCGCTCGTACTCGTCGAGCAGTACGACGAACAGCGGCGTCGCGTCGACCGAGCCGTAGTACGGCGAGTGGGGTTGCTCCTCGAAGGCCGCGGTCTCGCCGTAACGCATCTCGTGCAGGATGCGCCCCGGGTCCTCGTCCCGGAAGTCGTCGAACCGGCTGCCCTGCAGGGAGGCCAGGATGCGCAGGGTCGTCTTCGACAACTGCGGGGTGAACGGCAGCGTCTGGAGGCAGGTGAGGATGCTGTCCCGGCCGAACATGGTCATGAACCAGGGCAGGCCGGCGGCCGGCAGGGTGGCGCCGCCCAGCGACAGCGGCGAGAAGCGCAGCGCCGCCAGGTCGATCAGGCTGCGCCGGTACGTGGCGGAGACCCGGCCGTGCTCGCTGTTGACCTTCGGAGCGTCGGCGATCCACTGCTCCAGGTCGTGCTGGAGGGCGAGCCGCTCGTTGCCGTGCACGCGCAGCCCGAAACGCAGGTCCCGGCCGCCCGGGCCGACGGCGTGCGTCTTGACGTCGATCGAGGCTTCCCACTGCTCGTTGGGCTCCAGGTGCACCGTGTACGCGAAGCCCTTGCTGTCGTATCGGGGAGACATCGACGAGGAGATGACCGTCTCGCGTTGGAAGTTGCCCCTTCGGTATCCCAACCGCAGCCGGTCCGACTCGACCTCGGTGAAGATCTCGCCCTTCTTGTTCACGATCTCGTCCTTGACCTGGAACAGGTCGGCGAAGTCCGACGCCGCGTCCATCCGGACTTCCAGGTCGACCGGCTTCTCGTCGTGGTTGAGGATGGTGAGCTGCTCGCAGAAGCTGCCACCCACCGCGCGCTCGCGGATGATCGACAACTTCGCGTCCACGTAGTGCGTGGCCATCCCCGGGACGAGGAAGAATCGCGACTCGAAGTACTGGAGGTCGTCGAAGGAGAGCGAGTTCAGCCGCTCACCGTTGACGGTCAGCACCCAGGTCGACAGGAACCGGGTGTCGATGGAGAACAGCCCGGTCGGCTCGCTCGGTGTCGCCTCGATGTCACCGGTGTCCTCGCAGACGACGAACGTGTTGCCGTCCAGGATCCGGATCGTGTTGCTCTGCCCCATCAGTCCGCCTCCCCCACGAAACGCCGACGAGGTCCACGGGCGTCCGGGGAACCCGGGAAGATCCGCTCCACCTGTACGACGAGACGAGCGTCCCCCAGGACCGTCATGTCCCCGCGCAACAGCGCGGCCAGGCCGTGTTCGCGGCCCGAGGCGATGTCGTCGAAGAGCACCGGGCTCGTCCCGATGACCGTGTCGGCCTCCTGGTCCTCCTGACTCACGTCCAGCCGGCCGTGGTCGATCCTCAGCAGCCAGTGCCGGGTCTGCGCCCCCTCGTGCAGGTCGATACGCACTGTCCCGGAGGTCTTGGCCAGCAGGGGTTCGTACCCCCGCCGGTCCAGGTCCTCGAAGAACCTCGTGGTCGCGTCCACCATCGGGTCCACTCCTCCCAGTTGCCGGGCCCGGGGTCCCATTCACCGCGCTCGCGTCGCGCGGCCGGCCGGCGTTGCACGTCCCCGCACGGGTCCCCGCCGGTTCCCCGGTCAACCTCGCCCGGATCGGGTGAGCCGCCGGGCGGTGTCGGACCAGCGCGGTAGCGTCCCGGACGGGACGTGTGGGACGGGAGGCACATGACCGGGCAGACACCACCACAGGTCGACCGGCGGCAGGTGCTCGCCTACCGGGCGGCGGCCCAGCAGCTCGACCGCTCCGGTGGCCCTCGTCCGGGCGACCTGGCCGTTCTGGCTCTCGGCGTGCAGGACACGCCCTACGGCACCGCCCGGCAGGCACTGGCGGCGCGCGGCGCGACCGGGCCGGACGACCGCCTGGAGCTGGTCTGGTCGATGCGCGGCGCCCCGCACCTGCACCGCCGGGCCGAGTTGCCGGCGCTGGCCGCGGCGATCTGGCCGCTCAGTGACGCCGACGCCACCCGCCGGATCCCGGGCCAGATCGGCGCGGGTGCGCGGCTCGGGCTGGCCGCCTTCCGGGCCACCGCCGAGGCGTTCCAGTCGGTGGTCACCACCGAGTTGGAGCGCGGCGTGGTGAGCCGTGCCGTCTCCGACCGGGTGCCCAGCGAGCTGACCTACGACTGCCGGGTGTGCCAGGCCCGGCACATCTCCGGTGCGGTCTTTCAACAGGCCGGGCTCGCCGGTGGGGTGCGCCTCGTGGTGTCCGGCCGCGCCGCCCGGCTCGCCCCACTGCCCGAGCGCACCGACCCGCCCACCGCCGCCGCGCACACCGCCGAGCTGGTCACGACATACCTGCGGCTGCTCGGCCCGGCCACCCCGGCCGACGCCGCCGGCTTCCTCGGCTCCTCGGCGACGGAGCTGCGTCGGGTCTGGCCGACGGGCCTGGTCGAGGTGCGTGTCCACGGGCGACCCGCCTGGCTTCCGGCAGACGCGGTCGAGGCGCTGACCAACGCGCCGCCGCCCCGGCTGGTGCGGCTGCTGCCGCCGGGCGATCCGTTCCTCGCTGGTCGCGATCGTGACCTGCTGGTGCCCGAACGCGAGCACCAGAAGCAACTGTGGCGAGCCATCGGCAATCCGGGTGCGCTGCTGGTGGACGGGGAGGTGACCGGCACCTGGCGGGCACGGCAGGCCGGAAAGAAGCGACTGGAGTTGACCGTCACCCCGTGGTCGCCGCTGTCCGCCCGGGTCCGACGCGATGTCGACGCCGAGGCCGCGACGGTGGCCGCCGCTCGTGGGGTCACCGACGTGCGGCTCCAGTTCGACCAGTCCTGATCCCTCGATCTGGTCCCCGACACCGCAGCGCCGGCCCTCCCCCGAGGGAGAGAGCCGGCGCGCCCGCGGCGGACGGTCAGTTGTTTGGATCGTCGGCGCTGATGTCTGCGAGCACCGACTGCGGTTCACGCTCGACCGCGAGGTCACCCATCGAGATCAGGCCGACAAGACGCCCGTCGTCGATCACCGGGAGCCGGCGTACGGCGTACGTACGCATCAGGTCAGCGGCGGCCACCACGTCGTCGTACTGGCTCACCGTGATCACGTCGCGGGTGGTGATCTGGTTGAGCTGCGTCGAGCCCGGGTCCATGTTCTCCGCGACACCTCGGACCGTGATGTCCCGGTCCGTGACGATGCCGACCACGCTGTCGCCGTCGGTCACCACCACATCGCCAATCGCGCTGTCACGCATCTCCTGCGCGGCGGCGATGAGCGTGTCGTTGCCGTCCATCGTCACCAACCGGGTCGTCATGAACTCTCCGACCGTTGTCATGGTGCTCCCCTCTCGGTGTCGGCACGGCCCGTCTACCCGCCGCCCCGGACGGGGTAACGCCGACGGCTCGCCGGGCTGTCCGTGGGGGTGCCGCAAACGCCGCAGTTCGTAGAATCCACTGCTGGTCAGGGTGTAGAAGGTCGGCAACAGCAGGAGGATCGCCAACGCGAACAGCGGGCTGGCGAGGTATCCGACGAGAATCGCCAGCGCGTACCCCAGCAGGCCGACCGCGGCCCGTGCCCGTTCGGTCGGGAAGAGCCGCTGCCTATCGTGGGCGGATGACGACGGGCGAGCAGGAGTTGCGGGAGTTGGTCGCCGGCTGCGCCTGGTTCACCCGGGCACTGACAGTGGTGCGTGACTCCGGGCTGCCGGACGCCTGGATCGGCGCGGGCGCCCTGCGCGACCTGGTCTGGGGCGAGCGGTACGGCGACGGGTTCGACCCGACGACGGTCCGGGACGTGGACGTGGTCTTCTTCGACCCGACGAGGCTGACCCGCGACGACGACCACCGCGCCACCGCCCGCCTGACGGCGGCGTGGCCCGACCCGCCGTGGCAGGCACGCAACCAGGCGGCGGTGCACACCTGGTACGCGGCGAGGTTCGGCGGCGACCCGATCGAGCCGTACCGCAGCGTGGCCGAGGCGGTGGCCACCTGGCCGGAGTACGCGACGGCGGTGGTCGTCCGGCTGGACCCGGCCGACCGCCTGGAGGTCTGCGCCCCGTACGGCCTGGCGGATCTGCTGGGCGGGGTCTGGCGGCACAACCCGGCCCGGGTGGACGTGGCCCGGTCCCGGCAGCGGTTGGCCCGGCACCGACCCGCGCAGCGCTGGCCCGGGGTGACCGTGATCGAACCGGGCTGACCGGATGTGACGGGCGCGTCAGCCCCGGGGCGGCATCCCGTAGATGCGTTCCACGTGCAGGCGCAGCACCAGCCGCGCCTCGTCGACCATGGCCTGGCGGTATTCGTCCCAGTCGGGGTGGTCGCCGCGCAGCCCCCGGTAGAGCGCCACCAACTCCTCGACGGTCTCGTCGCCGGGCTCGGCGGCCGGCGTGGTCAGCTCGGCACGGCACTCGACCACCGCGTACGCCCAGCCGTCCTCGCTGCCGACGTGGAAGCTGGCCCGGGGGTCCCGGCGCAGGTTGGCGGTCTTGGCCCGGCCGCCGGTGACCGAGACCCGGATCAGGCCGGCGTCGCGGTCGAAGGAATAGACCACTGTGGACAGCTGTGGCCGCCCGTCCCGCTTGATCGTGGCGAGGACGCCCATCGAGCGCCCGGCGACCAGATCGGTCAACGCCTGCTGGACGCGGTCATCCGGCACGGTTTCCTCCAGGTGGGACGATCGATCGGCTTCGTCCCATCCAAGCACGACCGGCGGATCGTCGCTGGAGGCTGCCAGGAACGGGACCGGGCCCCCGCCGACGTGCGGCGAGGGCCCGGTGACGACGACGGTCAGCGGCGTTCGGCGGCGACCAGCTCGGCGATCTGCACCGCGTTCAGCGCGGCGCCCTTACGCAGGTTGTCGTTGGAGCAGAACAGGGCCAGCCCGTAATCAGCGGTCTCGTCGGCGCGGATCCGACCCACGTACGTCGGGTCCTGGCCGGCGGCCTGCAACGGCGTCGGCACGTCGGTCAGCGCCACACCGGGCGCGTCGGCCAGCAGCTCGTGTGCGCGCTGCGGGGTGAGCGGCCGGGCGAACCGGGCGTTGATCTGCAACGAGTGACCGGTGAAGACCGGCACCCGGACGCAGGTGCCGGACACCTTCAGGTCGGGGATTTCGAGGATCTTGCGGCTCTCGTTGCGCAGCTTCTGCTCCTCGTCGGTCTCGAACGAGCCGTCGTCGACGATCGAGCCGGCCAGTGGGAGCACGTTGAAGGCGATCGGCTGGGTGAACGAGCGCGGCGCGGGAAACTCCACGGCCGAGCCGTCGAAGGCCAGCCCCGCGGCGTGCTCGGCGACCTTGCGGACCTGCTCGTCCAGCTCGGCGACGCCGGCCAGCCCGGCACCGGAGACCGCCTGGTACGTGGAGACGACCAGGCCGATCAGACCAGCCTCGGCGTGCAGCGGGCGCAGCACCGGCATCGCGGCCATCGTGGTGCAGTTGGGGTTGGCGATGATGCCCTTCGGGCGGTCGAGGGCCGCGTGCGGGTTGACCTCGGCGACCACCAGCGGCACCTGCGGATCCATCCGGAACGCCGAGGAGTTGTCGATCACCACGGCGCCGGCCTCGGCGACCCGGGGTGCCAGCTCCCGGGCCGTGCCCTTACCGGCCGAGAAGAGCACGATGTCCAGGCCGGAGTAGTCCGCGGTCGCGGCGTCCTCGACTGTCACCTCACCGTCGCGCCACGGCAGTGTCCGCCCGGCCGACCGCGCCGAGGCGAACAACCGCACCTGCTCCGCCGGGAACTTCCGTTCCGCCAGCACCTGCCGCATCACGCCACCGACCTGGCCGGTGGACCCCACAATGCCGATCCTCATGCCCGCGAGGCTACCCAGCCCACCACCGCAACCGGGAGCCCTTTCCCACGCCCCAGGCCCGCATCACACCCACCCCACCCCAAAAACCCATCCCCGACCGCCCCACCACCCCTCGGTGCCCTCCCCCGTGATCAAGAGGTTTGCGTCAGAAATCGCGCTTCGGTTGACGCAAATCTCTTGATCAACGGCGTGAGAGGGCAGGCGATGGGTGGGTGGGGGGTGGGTGGGGGCAGGAGGCGCGGGGTCAGGGGTTGGTGATGGTGATGAGGTCGCCCAGGGCTGCCGCATTCAGGTCGTCGCGAATGACCGCGGCGTCGCCTTCGATGACCAGGGTCAGCGCGTCCGGGTGCAGGTGGGTGGCCGCCGCTGCGGAGACCTGGTCCACGTCGGCGGCGAGCAGCGACTCCCGCAGGCGGGCGTGGTAGTCGTCCGGCAGGTCGTGCACCACCAGCGTGGTCAACGCGGAGGCGATCGCCCGGGGGCTCTGCAACTCGACGGAGAGCTGCCCCGCCCGCCAGGACCGCGCCACCTCCAGCTCGTCCTCGGTGACCCCGCTGGCCTGGGTACGGGTGATCTCGCCGACCGCCTCGACCAGGGCCGGCGCGGTGACCGCCGTCTGCACGCCGGAGCTGACCGCGAACCGCCCGAACCGCCGGGACGACGCGAAGTCGCCCCGGATGCCGTACGTGTAGCCGTGAACCTCGCGCAGCAGGTGGTTGAGCCGGGAGGTGAACGCCCCGCCGAGCACCGTGCCGGCGAGCGTCATCGGCACGTGGTCGGGGTGTGCCCGGTGCGGCGACGGGTGACCCAGTCGCAGCGTCGACTGCACCGAGCCGGGACGGTCCACCAGGATGATCCGCCGGCCGGTGTGCAGCGGCACGTCGAGCGGGCCACCCCGCTCGGCCGGACCGCCGCCGGTGCCGGCGAACGCCGCGGCGGCGAGCGCGTCCAGGTCGATCCGGTCCAGGTCACCGGCGACGATCAGGGTGCCGGGGCGCAGGAACCACTCGGAGTGGAAGACCGTGACGTCCTCCACGTCCAACCCGGCGACCGAGTCCGGGTCGCCGTGCATCGGCCGTCCCCAGCGGTTCTCCGCGCCGAACAGGTCCGCGCGCAGCGCGGCGTCGGCGCGCGGGCCCGGGTTGGCCCAGTCCATCCGGAGTGCGGTCGCCTCGTCGTCGCGGACCCGGCGCACATCGGCGGGGTCCAGCTTGGGCGTCCGCACCGCCTCGGCGAGCAGCTCCACGGCCGCGCTGAGCCGGTCCACCGGGATCACCACGCTGGCCTGGAACGAGTCCCAGTCCAGCCCGGTCATCAACGCGGTGCCGAGCCCCTCGACGGCGAGGGCGTACGCGGCGGCGTCCCGCTGCGCGGTCCCCTCCTCCAACGCCTTGGCCAGCACGCCGGACAGACCCTCCTTGCCGACCGGCTCCTGGCCCGCGCCCACGTCGAGCAGCAGCAGCGCCACGGCGAGGTTCTGCCCGGGCAGGTGCGCGGCGACGACCTGGCCGCCGGCCACCGTGCGGCGGACCACCGGCGGAAACCGGTACGGGCGGGCGGCGCCCGGGCCGGGACGGTCGGCGATCAGCGTCATGAGGTCTCCTCGGGCAGGTAGGTCAGGACCACCCGGTCGGTGGCGAGCACCTCGGCGGCGGCCTCGGCGATCTGCTCGGCGGTCACCGCGAGCAGGCCCGGCAACTGGTCGGCGATGCGGGCCGGGTCGCCGAACTGCGTGGCGTACCGGCCGAGCAGGTCCGCGCGACCGTCCACGGTGGACAGCTGACGCCACCACCCGGTGCTGAGCAACGCCTTGGCCCGGTCCAGCTCCGCGGCGGTGACCGGCACGGTGGCCAGCTCGTCGACGACCTCGGCCAACCCTTCGGCGAGCCGCTCGGCGCTCACTCCGGGGCGGGCGGTGGCGGTGGCGATCAGCGGCGCCGGGGCGTGCGCGAGGTCCACCCCGTACGCCCCGACCAGGTCCGGCTGGGCGATCCGCTCACCGTCGGCGAGCCGCTGGTAGAGCCGGCTGCCCCGACCGCTGCCGAGGATGGTGGCGAGCACGGTGATCACGTTGTAGCCGGGGGTGCCGAACGGATAGCTGCGGTGGGCGATGTACACCCGGGGCGCCGGCACGTCGGCGCTCACCGACTCGACGGCCGTCTGCCCGGTGGCCGGGACGCTGCGGCCATCCGGGGCCGACGGGATGTCGTCGCGCGCGGGAAGGGCACCGAAATACTTGTCGGCCAGTGCGAACACATCCGAGGCGGTTGCGTCGCCGACCACGGTGAGCACCGCGTTGTTGGGCGCGTAGTAGGTCTGGTGAAACGCCTGGAAGGTGGCGAGGTCGGCGGCGTTCAGGTCGGCCATCGAGCCGATCGTCGCGTGATGGTACGGGTGCCCCGGCGGGTAGAGCAGGGGCAGCAACCGCAGCCAGGCGTCCCCGTACGGGACATTCTCGTAGCGCTGCCGGCGCTCGTTCTTGACCACGTCGCGCTGGTTGTCCAGCGTCTCCTGGGTGAGCGCCGGGACCAGGCCGCCCATCCGGTCGGCCTCCAGCCAGAGAGCAAGCTCCAGGTGCTCGGCCGGCACCGTCTCGAAGTAGTTGGTCCGGTCCGGATTGGTGGTGGCGTTGAGCGAGCCGCCGGAGCCCTGGATCAGCTTCATGTGCTCGGTCTTCGCCACGTTCACCGAACCCTCGAACATCAGGTGCTCGAAGAGATGGGCGAAGCCGGTCTGCCCGGCCGGCTCGTGCCGGGAGCCGACGTCGTACCAGAGGTTGACGGCCACGGCCGGCGCCGTGCGGTCCTCACTCACCACCACGCGCAGGCCGTTGTCCAGTCGGGACGTCTCGATGGGCCAGGGGTAACCGCTGTCGGGCATGCCCCGACGCTATCCGATCTCACGGGCGGAAAGGTGACGTGCGGTCGGTCGGCGAGCCGACCCGCCGCATCGGGGCCGCCGCGCGGGGTAACGGAGGGGCATGACCGTCACTCCGCCCCCGTCCGCCGGCTGGGCCGCCACCGCCGTCGAACGCGCCAGCGCCGCGCTCGGCCGGCGGCGCCACGGCCGGCTGCTGCATCCGGCCGGTCACTCTTTCGCCGGCGAGACGATGATCTGGGGTACGCCCGGACCACCCGTCGGTGTCGGTCTGCTGGACGAGCCCGGCCGGTACCGGGCCACCGTCCGGATCTCCAAGGGCACGCCGACGCCCGGCAGTTGGCCGGACGTGCTGGGTCTCGCGCTGCGCCTGCACCGCGACGGCGAGCGTCCCTTCGACCTGCTGGTCAGTTCCAGCGGCGCGGCCCCGCTGCTGCGCAACCTGCCGCTGCCCCGACGCCGCTTCACCGGGACGTACACCACGATCATGTGTTACCGCGTGGGCCGTCGCCGGATCTGGCTGGCCGCGCTGGCCGACCCCGACTCGGTCGGCCTGGGGCGCAGCCTGAGCACGGTGGCCGCCGCGACCCGGGCCGACACGCCGCGTCTGGTGCTCGCGGTCGCGTCCGCCGTGGGGTCGTGGCGGCCGGTGGGGCAGGTCAGCTTCGGTGCGCAGCTCAGCGCCGAGGAGGACGCCGCGCTCGCGTTCGACCCGGTGCGCAACCTGCCACCCGAACTGCGGGTGGCAGGTCCGCTGGCCTGGCTGCGCGAGCAGACCTACCGGGGGTCACGCCGGGCACGTGGTGCGACAGCTCAGTCCGGGGGCTCGACCGCGACCACCGTCTGATCCGAGGTACGACGCTCCAGCACGGTGTCCGGGGCCGCGTTCTGGTCCGCCTCGCGGATGTCCGACTCGGCGAGGATCGCCTCCGCCTGCGCCTCCGGGTCGTCGCTGCCCACTGCCTCCTCCTCGGGCAGGAGGTGGTGGGCGCGGGACTCCACCCGGTCCTGATCGCTCTGCTCGTTGGTCATGGCACCCCTGTTACCCCGACCTCGTCCCCGGCACGCTGCCTCCGCCCCGCATCTTGGGACGACGGCCGGAGGTTCCCGCCCGGTCGGGTACGCTGGCCCGGTGACGCGTTCCTATCGATGGTTTAGGCAGCCGGCTCGCACGCCGGTGACTTCACCATGAACTGACGTCACCACGGACCGAGCCGGCTGGGCAGGAGCTGTCGTTCCTGCCCTTTTGCGTACGAGCAGCCGGCTCGTCCCGGGCACCGGCCCCGGGCACGGTCGGCGGAAGGATGCCCACCGTGACGACCCCGGAGACCAATCGGGTCAGCGATCAGCGGATCGACCGTGTCGTGCCGTTGACCACGCCCGCACTCCTGCACCACGAGTTACCCCTGGACGCCCCGCTCGCCTCGGCCGTGCTGACCGGCCGCCGCGCGGTGGGTCGGGTGCTCGACCGCGAGGACGACCGCCTGCTCGTGGTGGTCGGCCCCTGCTCGGTGCACGATCCGGCCGCCGCCCTCGACTACGCCGAGCGTCTGCGCGTGGCCGCCGACCGGGTGGCTGACGACCTGCTGATCGTCATGCGGGTCTACTTCGAGAAGCCGCGCTCCACTGTCGGCTGGAAGGGCCTGATCAACGACCCGGGCCTGGACGGCAGTGGGGACGTCAACACCGGCCTACGGCTCGCCCGGGCGCTGCTGCTCGACGTGCTGCGTCTCGGCCTGCCGGTGGGTTGCGAGTTCCTCGACCCGATCACCCCGCAGTACATCGCGGACACGGTGGCCTGGGGCGCGATCGGTGCCCGCACCGTGGAGAGCCAGGTGCACCGGCAGCTCGCCTCCGGCCTGTCCATGCCGATCGGCATGAAGAACCGCCCCGACGGCAGCATCGGCACGGCCGTGGACGCGATCCGCGCCGCCGGGGTGCCGCACGTCTTCCCCGGCATCGACTTCTCCGGCACCCCGGCGATCATGCACACCCGGGGGAATACGGATGGGCACCTGGTGCTGCGCGGCGGCGGCGGCCGGCCCAACTACGACGCCGAGTCGGTCGCCGGCGCGCTCGACCTGCTGCGCGCGGCCGACCTGCCGGAGCGGCTGGTGATCGACGCCAGTCACGCCAACAGCGGCAAGGACCACCGCAACCAGCCGAAGGTCGCCGCGGACGTGGCCGCCCAACTGGCTGCCGGCCAGCGTGGGATCACCGGTGTGATGCTGGAGTCGTTCCTGCTGCCGGGCCGGCAGGAGCTCGACCCGACCCGGGAGCTGGAGTACGGCCGCTCGGTCACCGACGCCTGCCTCGGTTGGGACGACACCGCCGAGGTGCTCGACCACCTGGCCTCCGCCGTACGGGCCCGCAGGGCCACCCTGCCGACGACGGTGTGACGGCTGCCACCCGAGGGCACGGAACACCGACGGGGGTCGGCTCGTTGACAGGGGTGTCGGTGTGTCCAGTGTCCCCGGGCCTCACCTAAATAGCCTTCGCGGAATACCGTCCGGCTGGAGCCGCGTAGTGCCACTCGCCGAGAGGCGACCTGCACACCGACACCAGCGCCGCCCCCGACCCACAAGGTCGGGGGCGGCGCTGTCTGTAGGCGGGCCACCAGAGCCAGGGGTGCGACAGGCCCCCCGCTGACCGCTGCGCCCGACCATACGATCTATTGGTGAGCGAGATGTCGAACGAGCTTGGTGCTTTCCTGAGTGCTCGGCGGGCCCTGGTGACACCGCAGCAGGCCGGCATTCCCAACGGGGGCGTGCGACGCGTGCCGGGCCTGCGGCGCGAGGAGGTCGCCATGCTCGCCGGTGTCAGCGCGGACTACTACCTGCGCCTGGAGCGTGGCCGCGACCGAAATCCGTCCGTGCAGGTGCTGGAGTCCATCGCCCGCGTACTGCAGCTCGACGACGAGCACCTGGCCCATCTGCTGACGCTGGTTGCGGGCGCTCCCCGCAAGCGCAGACGCCGAGCGCGCCGGGAGACCGTTCCGTCCGGTGCGCTCAAGCTCCTGGACTCCCTCGTCCAGCCCGCGTTCATCGAGGGACGGTACTTCGACATCCTGGCCTCGAACAGCCTCGCCACAGCTCTTTCTCCAGGCCTCGTGGAAGGCGGCAACCAGCTCAGGGACCTGTTCCTGAACCCCGCCGAGCAGGCGCTGCACCCGGATTGGGAAAACATCACGGAGTGCTTCGTCGCGAACCTGCGACAGGCCGTGGGCACGGACATCGACGACCCCCGCTTCATCGAGCTCACCGGAGAGCTGTCCCTGGCGAGCGCCCGATTCCGTCAGCTCTGGGCCCGCCATGAGGTACGCGGCCAGCGCGGGACACCGATTCGGATCGACCACCCCCAGGTCGGCGAACTCGTCCTCAACCGGGAACGGCTGAGCATCGCCGGAACCGAGGGCCTGATGCTCGTCGTCTACCACCCCGACGCCGGCTCCGACAACGCCGAGAAGCTGACCCTCCTGGCCTCCGCGGGCCTGCCCACGACCGCAGAGGGGGTCCTGCCAGACCCCAGGCTGAAGAGGGCTCCAGGTACGCCGGTGGAACGCGCATAGCGTTCGCAGCGGCCCTTTCGGGTCAGGTATTCGAAAGGAATGGACATGACTGTCACGCTGATCACCGGAGCCAACAAGGGCATCGGCTTCGAGACCGCCCGACAGCTTCTGGAGCTGGGGCACGTCGTCTACCTCGGCGCTCGTGATGTCGAGCGAGGCGAGAAGGCGGCGGCGACGCTCGGGGCGCGGTTCGTCCAGCTCGACGTGACCGACGACGCATCGGTGCGCGGCGCACTGGCGACGATCGACTCGGACGAGGGCCGACTCGATGTCCTGGTGCACAACGCGGGCGTTCTGGAGACCGGGCTCGACGGCCCCGCCGCGCTGCGATCCTTCGACACGAACGCGGTGGGGATCGTGCGCGTCACGGAGGCCGCACTGCCCCTGCTTCGCAGATCGTCCAATCCCAACGTCGTCACCGTCTCGAGCAGCGCGGGGTCGTTCTGGGCGGTGAACAATCCCGAGCGGCCGGAGTACGGTCTGCCGCTCGCCCTGTACTCGGCGTCCAAGGCCGCGGCCACCATGCTGACGGTGCAGTACGCCAAGTCCCAGCCGGGCATCAAGTTCAACGCCCTCGAACCGGGCCCCACCGCCACCGACATGACCGCCGCCTTCGGCATCGGACGTCCGGCGGCGGAGAGCGCCCGGCAGGTCGTACGCCTGGCGACCCTGGACCCGTCCGGGCCGACGGGGACCTTCCAGGACGAGGCAGGGCCACTGCCCTGGTGAGCACGTGTGGGGTGGTCCGGAGGTGCCGGCACGTGGAACACCGGCGTGACGTTTGACCGATTCCGCCCCGGGTAGCTGATCGAGGTGACCGACGACGCATCCGTGTCCGGCGAGCCGGACACCCGGGCCCTCGACGACCTGCTCGACGACATCTACCGGGCACAGGAGCGGGTCACCCAGGCCGAGATCTACCGCCGGGCGGTGGCTGCCGAGCTTCCGCCGGACCTGCTCGCCCGCATCGACGCGCTGCCCGAGGGCGAGTACGCGGTGGACGAGGCCAGCGACCTGCTGGGCGGTTCGATCGGGTGAGCGACCGCAGAAGGGACACCGACATGACCGACAAGGACCACGACGAGGAAATGCCGGCGCTGGGTCAGCCGCCGAAGGGCAGGGACACCACGCCTGAGCCCGACTTCGCCAACGAACACGACCGCACCGCCGTGGACCGGGACATCATCACCGGGGCGGACGAGGACGAACGGGAGCCGGAGTCGCCGCACGGCTGGTCCGGCATGCAGCGCTGAGACGTACGACATTCGGCAGCGGGGGTCGGCATGCGCCGGCCCCCGCTGTCGTTGTCTTCGACTGCTCAGTCGTCGTCGTGCCCACCCTCGGCGGCCTGCTGCGCCGTCGCGTACGCCATCTGGAGGAAGTCCGACGCGGCGACCGCCGTCAGGGCGGTGGCCACCAGCCGGGTCAGCCGGGGCGCGAGCACCAGGCCGCCGGTCAGCCCGGTGGCCACCCAGACCGCCAGGCAGAACGGGCAGCTCAGCAACTCGCCGATGGCGTGCCGGGTCGGGCTGCCCGAGTCGCGGACCTGTTCCATCACCTCGCCGCTGCCGATCGGGCGGTCGTAACGGGTGAACGGCGCCCGCAGGGGGCTGGTCACCGCGTCCTTGGACAGCAGCCGGCTCAGCTTGTGCGTGGCGATGGAGAGCAGCACCACGTCGGATGGGGCGGGACGCTCCGGCACCGGGCGACCGGTCACCTTGACCAGACCGGCGAGAGCGCCCGTCACCCCGGCGTAGGCGCCCATCGCCACCAGATAGCCGCCGAGCGGTCGGTGTTCGTGCGGCGCGTACGCCCGGCGCAACCGTGCCGCCTTTTGTCGCAGGCCAGTGTCGCTCACCCGGTCTCCTCAGATGTGTCGTGGTGGTACGGGAGTGGTGTCCCGCGTGGCCGGCTCAGCCGGCCTGGAGGTTGTCGGCGACCTCGCGTGCCAGGTTGGTGAGCGCTTCGTCGGCCAACTGGTCCGGGCCCGCCCCTCCCGAGCCGTCGGCCAGGTCGAGCTGGATCCGGGCGCCGCCGGAATCCGCGGGCTCCACCCGGATCTCGGCGGACCAGTCGTCGCCGTCGCCGTCACCCCAGCGGGCCCGCAACTCCTCGCCATTGATCTCCGCAGCGGGGCTGCCGTCGCCGCGCAGCGGCTCCGGCAGCCAGGCGGAGGCGCGGTGAGGGTCGGTGGCCGTGTTGAAGACCACCTCGGGTGGCGCGGACATGCCGCGCACGGCGCGCGCCGGCATCAGGCGTCCCGCAGGCGGCTGGGGTCGACCTCCCGGCCCGGGTGGCGGGCCAGGTACTCGGTCTCGAGCTCCGCCGTGCGTCGCAGGTGGTTGGCGAGCGCGGAGTCCGACGCGTGCCGCAGGGTGTCGAGGCGGGTGCGGTGCAGGCTGTGCATCTCGCGGATCAGATCCTCGTCGGTCAACTCCGTCGGGTCGATGCCGGGCAGATCGCCGTCGAGACCCGTGGAGCCGGCCGGGTCGGCGAGGTCGTCGCCGGCCCACTCGGGCACCCGCTGCTCCGGGCTCATATCGCTGCTGCCGCTGGACGCAAAGCCGTCCTCACGTACCGATCCGGTCATGATCGCCCCCCTTGATCTCGTTTGGGCTGGCGTCTAGACGATTGCCCAGGCGCGGGAACGCCAAACCCGCGTCAGCTACGACACGGTGTCGGAGACCCGCGCCGTCCCCGGTACCCTCGATGCCATGAGGCGGCTCTGGACCCCGGCGTGGATCGCGCGCCACGTGGCCATGGTCGTGCTGACCGTGGGTTTCCTCGGGCTGGGTTGGTGGCAGGTCAGCCGAGCCGCGGCCGGCAACAGCCTGAGCTGGGGGTACGCGGTCGAGTGGCCGATCTTCGCCGGCTTCGTGGTCTACGTGTGGTGGCGCGAGGTGAAGCTGGCCCGCAACCGGGCGTCGGAGGCCGACGCGCCACCGGCGGACCCGGCCGACGCGCCGGAGCCGGCTGTCACCACGGGTTCCCGCCCGGCGGTGCGCCGACCGGTGCGGGTCTCCCGGGTGCCGGTCAGCGACGATGCCGTCCAGGACAATGACCTGGCCGCCTACAACCACTACCTGTCATGGTTGAACGCCAATCCGGGCGCCCGGCCCGGTGACTATCCCGGCTGAGCCGGGTTCGGAAGGACGGACGACGGTGGGCGCTGCCCTTACCCGGTACCGCGTGATCGCCTGGATCGTGGGCGTGGTGCTGATCATGCTGGTCGTGATCGGCATGCCCCTGAAGTACGTGTTCGACAACGCGGTAGTGGTCGAGACGATCGGGCCGGCGCACGGCTTCCTCTACATGATCTATCTGGTGGCCGCGTTCGACCTGAGCCGCCGCGCGGACTGGCCGCTGAAGCGGATGCTGCTCGTGATGCTGGCCGGCACTGTGCCGTTCGTCTCGTTCTACGCCGAGCGCCGGGTCAGCTCCTGGCTGGCCGCGCCGCAGGAGCAGCGGGCTCCGGAGCCGGTCGCCCGCTGAGTGGCCGCTGGGCCGACGCCACCTCGGCGCCGGCCCACCGCCGTCAGGTCAACGACTGGGTCGCCACGGGTCGGCCGACGCGAGCGGATCGACCCAGCCGCCGTACCGGTTGACTTCCCGGGCCCGTAACAGTGCCCGCGTGACCTGGCCGAACTGCCGTTCGTCGTCGGCGGTGAACAGCAGCATCTCCGTTCCCCGGTACCACCCCCACAGCTCGTAGGGCGGTGGGCGCCAGCGATCGCCCACCAGGGCGAGCGCGGCCGGAAGCAGGAACACCGCACCCAGGATGAGGTACGCCCCGGCGGTCAGGCGGTGCAGACCTCCGGTGAAGCCGAGCAACAGCCCGACACCGCCGAGCATGCTGGCGGTGATGACCACGGCCCGCACGGCGATCCGGTCGTGCGGGCCCCGGGTGGTCCGCAGATGGGTCAGGTCGGCGACCTGGTAGCTGGTTCGACCGGCGGTGAACCGGTCGACGGTCACGATGATGCCGGGCCGTGCGTACAGCAGGGTCGACCGGGCGCCCGGCACCGTTCGCGGCGGCGTCGTTCCTGCGCCTTCACGATTCACGGTTCCTCCCGCGGGGGACGGTTGGCCGAGATGACCCGCTGAATGACATCGCTACCGGTCGACGGGATTCCCGGCTCCGTTCACATTGTGTTGGGAGAACGCCAGCCGGCCTGGGCATTTGCGGACTCTCGACAGCTCCCCCAACCGCAGGACATCGCCGAGAAACAGCATCCATTTCAGGTTTTATCGGTTATGGGGGGCGGGTCTCCGGCGGCATACGCCCGGAACGACGAAAGTCGCATTTCCGTCAGTTGGGCACTAAAAGTGCGATACGCCCTCCCCTGTCAGGCGTCAACAGCCACGATGACGCCACCCGGCACAGGGGTACGACGGGCCACTTCGCCAACATTCGCCCCTGCTTCAACTGCGGGCAACATCCGTCCCGGGTTAGGTTGGGCGAGCCGGTCCGGCCCAGTGCCGTCCGCCCCGGGTGGCCCCGGCCGGTGTCGCCGAGGGCATCAGCAGCCCCGGCGGCCGTGGGAGAGGGGCCTTCCGCTCTTGTCATCCCTGAGAAACCTGCTGCGCACCGTGGCGCTGGCCGGCATGTCGGCCGCGCTGATCGCCCCGACGGCGGTGGCTCGCGCCGAGCCGTCCCCCGCCGACCTGACCCGCCGGATCGAGACGTCCTCGACCGAGTTGGAGCGGGTCGTCGAGTCGTACAACAAGCTGCGTGAGGAGATCAAGACCAACGAGGCCGCAGTGTCCCGATTACAGGCCCGCATCGGCCCACTCGAAGAGCAGGCCAAGCAGAGCCAGGCCGACGTGGCCAAACTGGCCAGCACCGCGTACAAGACCGGCGGCCTGCGGACCGCGGACGCCCTGCTGCGCGCCGAGGGTGCCACCGCGCTGCTGGACCGCCTCGGCACGCTCGACCAACTGACCCGCCAGCGGCAGGAGAGCATCTCCGGCTACACCGCTGACCAGCGGCGGCTGCTCGACGAGAAGTCCCGCCTGGACGCGACACTCACCCGGCAGGCCGCACAGGCCCGTGAACTCGCGGCGGGCAAGAAGCAGATCGAGCAGGACCTGGCCAGACTGTACGAGCTGCGCGAGCAGGCGTACGGGGCGGCCACCGAGCGACCCGAACCCAAGGCCGCGGTGACCGAGGCCAGGAACGTGCCCGCGGTGGCAGGTGACGCCGGGGCCGCGGTGCGCTACGCGTTCGGCGCGCTGGGCAAGCCGTACGTCTGGGCAGCCGACGGGCCCAACGGCTACGACTGTTCCGGGCTCACCTCGGCGGCCTGGCGGGCGGCCGGAAAGTCGCTGCCACACAACACCCGGATGCAGTGGAGTGCCGTCGCGCACATCGGCCGGGGCGACCTACGCCCAGGCGACCTGGTGTTCTACAGCGGGCTCGGGCATGTCGCCCTCTACGTGGGCGACGGCCAGGTGATCGACGCGCCGAGCGCCGGTCGCAACGTGCTCAAGCGGGGCATGAACATGATGCCCATCCAGGGCTACGGTCGGGTCCGCTAGGCAGACGAATACGGCGAACGGCCGGCGTCCCCCTATCGGACGCCGGCCGTTCGCCGTCATTACTACCAGGTCAGGCTGCCTGCAGCCCTTCGGCCCGGGCCAGCTCACGCAGCCGACCGAGAGCCTGGATCTCCAACTGTCGGATCCGCTCGCGGGAGAGCGAGAACCGGGAAGCGACCTCGGTGAGCGAGTGCTCCCGGCCGTCCTCCAGGCCGTAGCGGGCCCGCATGATGCCCGCCGACCGGTCGTCGAGGTGGTTGAGCAGGCCCTCGATGCGCTGCCGCTCCAGACCGCTGAGGACGATGTCCTCCGGCGACGGAGCGTCACTGTCGGCGACCAGGTCGCCGAGCTTGGTGTCACCGTCGTCGCCCACCGGGGTGTCCAGCGAGACGGTGTCCTGCGACCAGCGGCGCAGCTCGTTGACCCGCTCGACGGTGACGCCGAGGGCGGCGGCGATCTGCTCCGGCTCCGGGTCGGCGCCCAGCTCACGGGTCAGCTGCCGGGCCACGTTGCGCATCCGGTTGACGTCCTCCACCAGGTGCACCGGCAGACGGACGGTGCGCTCCTGCTGGGCGATCGCCCGGCTGATCGCCTGGCGAATCCACCAGGTCGCGTAGGTGGAGAACTTGTAACCACGCTCGTAGTCGAACTTCTCGACCGCCCGGACCAGGCCGGTGTTGCCCTCCTGGATCAGGTCCAGCATGGGCATGCCCGAGCGCACGTAGCGGCGGGCGATCGATACGACCAGTCGGAGGTTGGCGCGGATGAAGAGGTCCTTCGCCCGCTCTCCCTCGACGACCAGCCACTCCAGGTCGGCCCGGTCGACACCGGCGGGGAGGGCGTCCTCACCGAGCAGGTGCTCGGCGTAGAGGCCCGCCTCGATCGCCTTGGAGAGATCGACCTCCTTGGCGGCGTCCAGCAGTGGCGTCCGGGAGATCTCGTGCAGGTAGACGCCGACCAGGTCGCGCTCCTCGGCAACCTCGTCGGTTCGCATGCCGATGTTCTTGTCCACGTTGCCCACGGTCCCCTCGCTCGCGCCGGTTGCCCGGTTCCTTGCCATTCCCCACGTCCGTCAGCCCCTGGTAACTTCTGCTGTGCCCATCGGTGCTGACACCTACACAACAGATGAGACGTGTCGGGGATTCCGTCTCGTGAGTCGAAAGTGTCACGAATGCCTGAGTAGTAGCTGAGAGCACGGTCCATGTTTGCTGTCAGGACCCCGTCTGGCGGCTCTACGCTGGGCGCCACGCACGGGTCACCGACCATGGCAACACCGCCGGCCCTGGGGCACAGCGACCCGGGTCACCACCCTGCTGCGATCCTGGTCACTGGCTGATACGCACCGGCGGACCGGTCGGTTCATCCATCGGGAGTGTTATTACCCCCCGGCCTGATGAACAATCCGAAGCCCGGTTCGCTTCCCGGTGGACCGGGCGGGGTCAGGAGGCGAGCAGGGCGAGGGCGCCGCGGACCTGGTCGGCGGAGCGGGCCAGTGCGGCCCGGGCGGCGTCCACCTCGGCGCCGGACACCAGGGAGACGAGCGCCGTCTTCAGGTCACCGTCGGCGGCGGAAAGGGCCTGCTGGGAGACCTGCTCGGAGCAGCCGGTGGCCTCGACCAGAATCGAGATCATTCGTCCCCGGAGCTTCGCGTTGGTGGCGACCATATCGATCATGAGGTTCGAGTAGACCCGGCCCAGACGCACCATGACGGCGGTCGAGAACGTGTTGAGCACCAACTTCTGTGCGGTGCCCGCCTTCATCCGGGTCGACCCGGTCACCACCTCGGGTCCGGTGTCCACCCCGATGAACACGTCGACCGAGCGAGCGGCCTCCGCCTCCGGATTGGCGCAGAGCAGCACCGTCGAAGCACCCTTGGCCCGGGCCGAGGCGAGCGCCCCGAGGACGTACGGGGTGCGTCCGCTGGCCGCCAGACCGACCACCAGGTCACCGGCGCGCACACAACCGGCCGCCTCGACCGCGCCGCCCCGCTCGTCGTCCTCGGCGTCCTCCACGGCCCGCCACATGGCGTCCGGGCCACCGGCGAGGTGGGAGCAGAACCAGTGCCGGGGCGAGTTGAAGGTGGGCGCCAGCTCGGCCGCGTCGAGCACTCCCAGGCGGCCGGACGTGCCGGCGCCGAAGTAGTGCACCCGGTGACCGCCGCGCAGGGCCGCAACCGCCAGGTCGACGGTGGTGGCGATCTCGTCGAGCACCGCTGCGACCGCGGCCGGCACCCGCCGGTCCGCCTCGTTGATCACGGTGAGGACGTCCCGGGTCGACATCAGGTCGAGGTCGACGCTGAGCGGGTTGCGCCGCTCGGTGGGCGCACCCACCCGGACCGTCGGGCGGGCGGGCGGTGCTGGCACGTCCTCGTCCGGCTCCACCGCACCTGCCGTCATGCCCGCCTCCGGTTGGCACCCACCCGGTGCGACTGGACCGCCTCAGCGGTCGCCTCCAGTGCCTTGCGTGCCCGGGCCCGGTTGCGGGCGGCCACCCCCACGAAGAGGCAGTCGACGACGGTGAGCTGGGCCAGCCGGCTGGCCGTCGCGCCGGAGCGGTAGGTGGTTTCGCGGGCCGCCGTGGTCAACACGAAGTCCGCGACGTCGGTGATCGGCGAACGCGGGAAGTTGGTCAGTGCCACGGTGACGGCACCCCGGGTGCGGGCCTGCTCCAGCACCTCGATCACGTCGGAGGTGGTGCCGGTGTGCGAGATGCCGATCGCCACGTCGCCCCGACCGAGGAGGGCGGCCGAGGTCAACGCGGTGTGCACGTCCGGGAAGTAGAAGGCGATCCGGCCGATGCGGTGCAGCTTCTGCTGGAAGTCGGAGGCGACGAAGCCGCTGGCGCCGGCGCCGTAGATGTCGATCCGACCGGCGCCACTGATCGCCTCGACCACCTGCTCACAGACGGCGGGGTCGAGCTGCTCGGCGGTCTCCTCGACCGCTCGGGCGTCGTTGAACGCGATGGTGGCGATGATCTGGGCGAGGTCGGCGCCGGGCGGGATGTCACCACCGACCACCCGGGCGTCCGGCGGCTCGATCCGGCGAGCGGCCTCGGCGGCGAGGCGGATGCGTAGTTGCGGGTAACCGTCCATGCCCACCGAACGGCAGAACCGGATGACGGTCGCCTCGGATGTCTCCGCTGCGGTGGCGAGGTCGGTGATGGTCCGCCGGGCCGCAGCGGCCGGATCGGACACGACCAGTCGGGCAACCCGCTGCTCGGCGGGCGACAGCGACGGCAACAGCCCGCTGATGTGGACGATCAGCCCACCGGGCTCCTGACTCGCAGAAATCTTCGGACTCTTCGCCACGGGTGAAACTTACTTTCACCAAGCGTGAGCGTCAACTATGACTGTCCGGTAGGGAAAGTGTCGGCTGCCGGGATCACCGGTCCCGCACAGCCTGCCACTCCCGCAGGACCGCCGCCTCATCCGCCGGGTCGAGACCACCCTGCCGTACGGCGGCCGGCTGCGCTGCCATCCAGGACGCAGTCGCCCGAACGGTGTCAGGCAACGGACGGACCGTCAGCCCGGCGTCCAGAGCCGGTCGGGCGTCGCGGTCCATCAGGCCGCCGGACTCCGGCAGTCGCACCCACAGCGGCAGCGCCCGCTCCCCCGACCACTCGCGAACGTCGTGGGACGCCAGGAACTCCTGATCCACCCAGGTCAGGACGGGCTCCGGTGCGTCCAGCCCGGCCGCCACCCCGGCCAGCAGGTCCGCCCGTGTCATCGCCGGCCCGATGCCGTCGTACGTGCCGCTGAGGCGGGTGCCGGCGGCGTGCAGCAACCAACCCGCCAGATCGGCGACGTCCACGAACTGCACCCGGTCGGTCGGCTGCCCGGGCGCGAGAACCTCTCCGCCGGCCGACAGGCGCCGCACCCAGTACGGAAAGCGGTCGCTCGGGTCCTCGGCACCGACGATCAGGCCCGCTCGGCAGATGAACGAGCGGTCCACGCCCACCCGCTCCCGGACCGCCTGCTCGATGCTCACCTTGCACTCGCCGTACCAACGGTGGTCCGGGCCGACCGGACCGTCCACGTCCGCCGGGGCGGCCGGCAGCACCGGTGCGTCCGCGGCGGTCTGGCCGGGGGTGGTGTTGTCCGCGTACACCGAGATCGTCGACACGAAGGACCAGTGGCCCACCTGGTCGGCAAGTGCGGAGAGCGCGTGCCGCGCGTGACTGACCTGGCGGGTCACGTCGACCACGGCGTCGAAGCCGTCGTCGGCGAGCGGCACCAGGGCGTCCGGGTCGTCGCGGTCGACCGGCACGAACCGGGCCCCGGCCGGCACGACGCCGGAGACGCCCCGGGCCGCGCAGGTCACGTCGTCGCCCTGGTCGAGGGCGAGCTGCGCCACCGCCCGACCGAGGAACCGGGTGCCACCGAGAATGAGGATCCGCATCCGCCGATCCTGCGCTGCCGGTAGGCGGTTCGGCCAGCCACTCTGCTCTGGGCAGAGCGTCGGCTGTGGAGCACCGGCAGGCGCCGGCCGGACGGGACGCTAGCGTGAGGCGCATGGCGGAGCGCAGCGTGTTGGTGACCGGAGGGGCTGGCGGGCTCGGCGGGGCGGCCGTCGCCGCGTTCGTCGAGGCGGGCTGGCGGGTGGTCGTACCGGAGCGGGAGGCCCGTCCCGGTTCGGAGCCGGCAGCGGGGGTGCTCCGGCTGGTCGCGGACCTCAGCGACCCGGCGGACGCGACGCGGGCGGTCGAGGCCGCCGCCGGCGACCCGGCGGCACCCCTGCGGGCCGTGGTCAACCTCGTCGGCGGGTACGCCAGCGAAGGTCTGGTGCACGAGACCCCGATCGAGGTCTTCGAGCGGATGCTCACCGTCAACCTGCGGCCCACCTACCTGGTCACCCAGGCCGCGTTGCCGCATCTGGTGGCGGCCGGTGGTGGCGCGGTGGTGTGCGTCTCGGCCCGCGCGGCGGTCGCCCCGTTCGCCGGCGCGGCCGGTTACGTGACGGCCAAGGCCGGGGTGCTGGCCTTCGCCAACGCGGTCGCGGTGGAATACCGGCCCCGCAACGTCCGCTGCAACACCGTGCTGCCCAGCGTCATCGACACCCCGGCCAACCGGGCCGCCCAGCCCGACGCCGACCACTCCCGTTGGGTCGCGCCGGCCGAGATCGCATCGGTGATCCGTTTCCTCGCGTCGGAGGAGTCGGCCCCGACCAGCGGTGCCACCGTTCCGGTCTACGGGCGGGCCTGAGTTACCAGCGGGGGCACCTCACCGGGTGCCGCCCTGGAGGGCGCTGGCAGCCAGGTCTCCAGGTGCGCCTGGATCTGCTCGGTGACCTCCTCGGCCGGGCGGTCCGCGTCCACCAGCACGAAGCTCGGGTATTCGGGCAGGGCCCGGTAGGCGGTGTCCGCCGCGGTCAGCCAGCCCATCGTCTCGTGGTCGGTGCCGCGTTCCTCGATGCGCCGGTACGCCTCCGCCGGGTCCACGGCCAGCAGGAAGGTCACCTGCGGCGTCGGAAAGAGCCGGTAGCCGGCCCGTGCGAACCGTTCCCAGCGTTGCCCACCGTGGGCCCGGATGCTCGCGTACTGGCAGGCCGAGTAACGGTCCATCACCGCCGTCCGGCCGGTGAGCAGACAGCTGATCAGGGCTACGGCGATGGCGAGCCAGCGCAGCACGGACTCCACCGCCAGCACACCGTCGCGCCCGACCAGCCGCTGGGCGTCGGGCCGCCCGAGCCGGTTGGCGAGCCGGCCGAGCCAACGACGGCCGCTGGCGTTGCGGCGGTATTTCGCGGGGCGGCCGGCCGCGTTCAGCGCGTCGGCCAGTCGGTGAGCCTGAGTGGTCTTGCCCGAGCCGTCGATGCCGATGAGGGCGACAGTGCGCAACCGGGCCCTGCGTCGTCGCATCCCCGATGATCTGGCCACCCTCGACAGGTTATCCGACCCACGCACCCGACCCGTGAGGTATGTGATGGTTTATCCCTGTTGACACCCGACCGGGACACCCGCAGGTGTGGCCGACCGGAATGCCGGGTACCGGAGTTCGTATCCAACCGCCGGTCCACCAACACGACGACGGGAGAACCAGATGGCTGAGCGCGGAGACGAGAGTCTGGTGCACACCCTCAAGAAGGTCGCCGCCGTGCTCAAGCAGTCCGAGATCCCGTTCGCCCTGGGCGGCAGCTTCGCCGTCTACGCCCACGGGGGCCACTCCAGCGAGCACGACGTCGACTTCCTGATCCGGGAGGTCGACGTGGAGAAGGCACTGGAGGCCCTGGTCGCCGCCGGGTTCGTCGCCGAGCGCCCCCCGGAGGACTGGCTGGTCAAGGTCTTCGACGACGGCCGGATGGTGGATCTGATCCACCGGCCGATCGAGACACCGGTGACGGAGGAGACGTTCGCCGACACGGTCATCCGGCCGGTGGACGCGATCCAGATGCCGGTCCTGTCCGCCTCCCAGCTGATGGTGCACAAACTGCTCAGCTTCTCCCAGCACTACTGCGACTTCGCCCGCGGCCTGCCGCTGGCCCGCTCCCTGCGGGAGCAGATCGACTGGGAGCGGGTACGCAAGGAGACGGAGCACTCGCCGTACGCCGAGGCGTTCCTGGTGCTGCTGGACCGGCTGGAGGTGGTGCCGGCCGCCGGCACCCCGACCGGAGAGGGGACATCGTGACCCACCAACGCGACATTGGCGCCGGGCCACCGGACGAGTACGTCGAGGCGGAGATCCAACGGCTCCTCGCCGAGGACCCCGCCGTCGCCGAACAGGGGATCACCGTGGTGCGGCGGGAACGCGCCATCGTGCTCTACGGCGAGGTGGAGAGCCCACACCGGCGCGAGGAGATCCTGCGTCGGGTGTCCGAGCGCTTCCCGGACGTACCGATCACCAGCGACATCGGGGTGATCCGCGTCGAGGCGCCCACGGAGATCGAGCAACTGCCCTGAGGGAGGTTCCATGGTGATCCGGATCGCCGCCGTGGGCGACGTACATCTGGACGAGGACGTGGTCGGCCGGTTCCGTCCCGCGTTGGAGGAGTTGCCGGAGTGCGCTGACGTGCTGCTGCTGGCCGGGGACCTGACCCGGCACGGCACCGAGGCCGAGGCGCGCTGCGTGGCGGAGGAGTTCGGTGGGTTGGCCGTGCCGGTGGTGACCGTGCTGGGCAACCACGACCACCAGTGTGACCAGGTGCCGCAGGTGGTGAAGGTCCTCGAGGACGCGGGCATCACCGTGCTGGAAGGCAACGGCGTCGTGCTGGACTGCGCGGGCGGTCGGCTCGGCATCGCCGGCGTCAAGGGCTTCGGCGGCGGGTTCGCCGGGCGGTGCGCCAGCGACTTCGGCGAGCCGGAGATGAAGGCGTTCGTCCGGACCACCAACGAGAGCGCCGAGGCTCTCGGCACGGCGCTCCGTTCGCTGGACTGCGACATGCTGGTCGCGCTCACCCACTACTCCCCGGTGCCGGACACGCTGGCTGGTGAACCGCTGGAGATCTACCCGTTCCTCGGCTCGTACCAGTTGGGGCAGGCGATCGACTCGGCACCCACGGCGCTGGCCCTGCACGGGCACGCGCACGCCGGCACCGAGCGCGGCACGACCCCCGGCGGCGTACGCGTCCGCAACGTCGCCCACCCGGTGATCAAGCAGGCGTACAGCGTCTTCCACGTCGGCGATCAACTCGACACCGACCAGGTTTCCCCGATCGGCCAGTCGGGTAGTCAGAGGTCATGGAGCTGATTCTCTGGATTCTCGCAGTCGTACTCGTGGTCGCCGGCATCCTCGCGCTGTTCCGCCGGCAGATCCTGTGGGGCATCGTCCTCATCGTTGTCGGGCTGTTGGTCGGCCCGGGTGGTGTCAGCATCTTCAATTAGCGTGCGTAACTCCTAAAAAAACCGGGACCCGCCGGGGTCGCCGCGACCGGAGCTCCGTCCTCCCGACAGGAGCACCGGCCGGGGCAATCCCGGCGCTTTCTTGTGGGCGCTCCCACCCCCTGATGACGGTGCCGGATGTCTTGTGCGCCCTACCGCCGGTTTGACCTGACGCTGGATGGAAATTATCTCGACCATGGAGACATCCCAGGACGCGTCGAGGACCTCCGGCCGGCGGCGGTGGTGGGCTCTCGTGGGCTTCGCGGCGGCCGTCTTCGTCGCGGCCGCGATCGGCGGTCTGGGGGTGCAGGGCACCACCGGCGAGTACGCGAGCCTCCAGCAGCCCAGCTGGGCACCGCCCTCATGGCTGTTCGGCCCGGTCTGGTCGCTGCTCTACGCACTGATCGCGGTGGCCGCCTGGCTGGTGTGGCAGCGGGTCGGCTTCGGCCCCGCCCTCTGGGCGTGGACCGCCCAACTGGTGCTCAACGCCATCTGGACCCCGCTGTTCTTCGGCGCGGGGCAGTACGGGCTGGCGTTCGCCGAGATCGTGGTGATGTGGTTGGCGATCGGGCTCACCGTGGTGCTGTTCGCCAGGGTGTCGCGGGTGGCGGCGGCGCTGCTGCTGCCCTACTGGGCCTGGGTCACCTTCGCCGCCGCCCTGAACCTGTCGATCTGGCAGCTGAACTCCTGACCTGACCGGTCCCCGACGGCGGCGCCCGCCGGGGACCGTGGCCGTCCCCGGGTCAGCAGCGGGGCACGCCGGGGATGTATCCGTCGGACCCGGTGTACACGTACGCGTCGGCGATGAACCGGCCGCTGCCGATCCGGTCCCAGATCGAGCTGGTGCCGTACGTGCCGGTGACCGTGGTGCCGCTGGTCTGGCAGGCGATGGTCACCCGCGTGCCGTCGGCGACAGTGCCCACCGAGGCGTACCCGGTGCCGGGGCCGGAGCGGACGGTCAGCGGGGTGCCGCTGGTGTCGACAGTGCCGTTGCCGCCGCCCGAGGAGCACCCGTTGTTGCTGGTGTAGGTCTTGGTGCCCCAGTACAGCGCGAGGGTGCCGTTGAAGCGCACCTTGATGTCGGCGCCGTCGAGGCGCTGCTCGTAGTGCAGGTGCGGGCCGGTCGACCCGCCGGTGGTGCCGACCCAGCCGAGCACCTTGCCGTAGCCGACCGTCTGCCCGACGGAGACGTTGAAGCCGTTGAGGTGGGCGTAGTAGGTGCTGTAACCGCCCCCGTGGTTGATCCGGACGTATTTGCCGTAGCTGGTGCCACCGAGGTCGGTCACGCGGTCGACGGTGCCGGGCGCGCTCGCCACCACCGGGTCGCCCTGATCGTCGGTGCGGTTGAAGTCGACGGCGTTCGCCGGGCTGTGACCCGATCGGGTCTGCCCGGACCAGGACTGGCCGCACGGGAACGGCACCTTGAAGGTCGGCGCGGCCAGCGCCGGGCTGGCCGGTGCCAGGACTCCTCCGACGAGCACACCCGCCACCAGCAGGCTGATCCACCGCTTTCGCATACAGCTCCTCCTATGTCGAAAACCTTCGATGGGGTGGCCCTAGCCTGACAGATATCGTCAATCTTCGAAAGAGTCGGGGATTCACCCCGGGAGCGCGCCCACGAGGCAGCCCGCAGGTTTCCGGATTGTTACTCGCTCGTGTCTGACAGGGGGTGGACCGGACCGGATGCAAGCGCTTACATGTGTGCACGCCCAATCGGACCGGCGACGGGTCACCAGCACGACCGCGCCGGCTAGGAAGGAGGACGGCATGGCGGTCTTTACCAGACCACGCCAGGCCTTCGTGATCGCCGGCGTACTCGGGCTGGCGCTCAGCGCCACCGCCTGCGGTACCGGCGACGACAAGAAGAGCAACAACGCGGGCTCCGCGGAGTGCGCCGCATACGACAAGTACGAGGGCCACGACGGCAAGAAGGTCTCGATCTACGCGTCCATCCGTGACGCCGAGGCGGACCTGCTCGAGCGCTCCTGGTCGGACTTCACCAAGTGCACCGGCATCGAGATCGACTACGAGGGCAGCGGCGAGTTCGAGGCGCAGCTCCCGGTCCGGGTCGACGGCGGCAACGCCCCCGACATCGCCTTCGTGCCGCAGCCCGGCCTCGTGAAGCGTTTCGCGGACGCCGGCAAGCTGAAGTCCCTGAGCGCTGACACCAAGGCCCTCGCCGAGCAGAACATGCCGGCCGACTGGCTGAAGTACGGCACCGTCAACGGGACGCTCTACGGCGTGCCGCTCGGCGCCAACGTGAAGTCCTTCGTGTGGTACTCGCCGAAGACGTTCAAGGAGAAGGGCTGGGAGGTTCCGACCACCTGGGACCAGCTCATCGCCCTGAGCGACAAGATCGCCGCCAGTGGCATGAAGCCGTGGTGCGCGGGCGTCGAGTCCGGTGACGCCACCGGCTGGCCGGCCACCGACTGGATCGAAGACGTGATCCTGCGGACCCAGGGCCCCGAGGTCTACGACCAGTGGACCACCCACGGGATCCCGTTCAACGACCCGAAGATCGTCGACGCGGTCGACCGCGCCGGCACCATCCTCAAGAACGACAAGTACATGAACGGCGGCTTCGGCGGCGTCAAGAGCATCACCACCACCTCCTTCCAGGAGGCGGGCGTGCCGGTCACCAACGGCAAGTGCGCGATGCACCGGCAGGCGTCGTTCTACGCCAACCAGTTCCCCGAGGGCACCAAGGTGGCTGCGGACGGCGACGCGTTCGCCTTCTACTTCCCGGCCATCGACCCCGCCAAGGGCAAGCCGGTGCTGGGCGCGGGCGAGTTCGTCGTCGGCTACGCCGACCGTCCCGAGGTCCAGGCGGTGCAGACCTACCTGGCTTCGGCCGAGTACGTCAACAGCCGCGCGAAGCTCGGCAACTGGGTCACGGCGAACAACAAGCTGGACATCGCCAACGTGGCCAGCCCGATCGACAAGCTCTCCGTCCAGATCCTCCAGGACAAGAGCGGCACCTTCCGCTTCGACGGTTCCGACCTGATGCCGGCAGCCGTCGGCGCGGGAACGTTCTGGAAGGGCATGGTCGAGTGGCTGAACGGCAAGGCGACCGCCCCGGTGCTCCAGGGCATCGAGAGCAGCTGGCCTAAGTGATCCCGGCGGTGGCCCGGCCCGTGACCGCGGGCCGGGCCACCGACTGCGGTGGACCCGAGAGGGAGGGTTGATGGAGTTCGACTTCGCCGATCAGCAGCCGAAGCTCCTCATGCTGATGTACGGGCTGGTCGCCTTCGTCGTGGTGGTGGGCGGTCTGCTCCTGCTGCTCGACGTGGTGCCGGCCTGGTTCGCCCGGCGACGGGAGGCACAACTCGTCGCCGCCTCGGCGAGTGGAGCTCCACTCCCCCGCCGAACCAAGCCGCGGGAGGGGCTCTTCGCGCTCTTCTTCCTGCTGCCGACGCTGCTGCTGCTCACCATCGGCCTGGTCGTGCCAGCCATCCGCACCACGGTGCTCTCCTTGATGAACAGGGACAGCACCGAGTGGGTGGGGTTGGACAACTTCGGCTGGATGTTCTCCGACGACGCGATCGTCCGGGTCCTGATCAACACCCTGATCTGGGTGCTCCTGGTCCCCCTGGTGGCGACCGGGTTCGGCCTCATCTACGCCGTACTCGTGGACAAGGCCCGGTTCGAGTCCGTGGCCAAGTCACTGATCTTCCTGCCGATGGCCATCTCCTTCGTGGGCGCCAGCATCATCTGGAAGTTCGTCTACGCCTACCGTGGTGAGGGCGACCAGATCGGCCTGCTCAACCAGATCGTGGTCAGCCTCGGCGGCGAGCCCAAGCAGTGGCTGCTCGAATCGCCCCTGAACACGCTGCTGCTGATCGTCATCATGATCTGGATCCAGGCCGGTTTCGCCATGGTGGTGCTCTCCGCCGCGATCAAGGCGATCCCCGGCGACATCGTGGAGGCCGCCCGGCTCGACGGGGTCAGCCCGTGGCAGATGTTCTGGCGGATCACCATGCCGAGCATCCGACCGGCGCTGATCGTCGTGATGGTGACCCTCACGATCGCCACGCTCAAGGTCTTCGACATCGTCCGGACCTCGACGAACGGCAACTACGACACCAGCGTGATCGCCAACGAGATGTACAACCAGGCGTTCCGGTACAGCGAGAACGGGCGGGGTTCCGCGCTCGCGGTCTTCCTCTTCATCCTGGTCATCCCGGTCGTGATCTACCAGATCCGTAACCTCCGTCAACAGCGGGAGGGCTGAGATGACCACCGCAACGCCAACTGTCGCCGCTGGCACCCAGAAGACCGACGGCACCCCGACCACCACTGCCGGACGGGTCCGCAAGCGGCTGAACAGCCGCACCGCCACCCTCGTCTCAGTCATCATCGCGGTGGTCTGGACCATTCCGACCTTCGGCCTGCTCGTCTCCTCGCTCCGACCGGAAGACGAGATCAAGACCAGCGGCTGGTGGACGGCCTTCACCAACCCGCAGTTCACGTTCGAGAACTACGAGCAGGTCCTGTTCGGGCGGTCGTCGTCCTCCGGGCAGCTCGCCGGGTCCTTCATCAACTCCCTGGCGATCACCATCCCGTCGGTGCTCTTCCCGCTCGCCTTCGCCTGCCTGGCCGCGTACGCGCTGGCCTGGATCAACTTCCGCGGCCGGGACTGGGTCTACATCGCGATCTTCGCGTTGCAGATCGTGCCGCTGCAGATGGCCCTGGTGCCGCTGCTGAGGTTCTTCTCCACCGGGGTCAGCCTCGGCGGCGTCACCCTGATGCCGGCCTGGGACCTGGTCGACGAGCAGAAGTTCGCCCAGGTGTGGTTCGCGCACACCTGCTTCGCGCTTCCGTTCGCCGTCTTCCTGCTGCACAACTTCATCTCGCAACTGCCGGGTGACCTGATGGAGGCGGCCCGCGTCGACGGGGCCACCCACCCGAAGATCTTCCGCACCATCGTGCTGCCGCTGATCACCCCGGCACTCGCGGCGTTCGGTATCTTCCAGTTCCTCTGGGTCTGGAACGACCTGCTGGTCGCGCTGATCTTCGCCGGCGGCGGCAACGAGACAGCCCCGCTCACCGTCCGGCTCGCCGAGATGGCCGGCACCCGGGGCAACGAGTGGCAGCGCCTCACCGCCGGCGCGTTCGTCTCCATCGTCGTACCGCTCATTGTTTTCCTGTCCCTGCAGCGCTTCTTCGTGCGAGGTCTGCTCGCCGGCAGCGTCAAGGGCTGACCCGCTTGCCCGCCGCCGCCTGGCCCCTCGGGCGGCGGCGGGCGCTCCGGGCACCGAGCGGGGGAACCGTGACGAGGATTGATGATGTGGCCCGGCTGGCCGGAGTGTCCACGGCCACCGTCTCGCGGGCCCTGCGCGGGTTGCCGACGGTCTCGGCCGCCACCCGACGCCGGGTGCTCGCCGCCGCCGAGCAGCTCGACTACGAGGTCTCACCGAGCGCGTCCCGGCTGGCCGGGGGCCGGACCGGCACGGTCGCGGTGGTGGTCCCCCGAATCACCCGCTGGTTCTTCAGCACCATCGTCGAGGCGGTCGAGGAATACCTCCACGAGTCCGGCTACGATCTGCTGCTCTACAACCTGGGCGGCCGGGAGCAGGTCCGCCAGCGGGTCCTGCGTACGGCCAACCTGCACAAGCGGGTCGACGCCATCATGCTGGTCGCCACGCCACTGCGGCCGGCCGATATGACCGCGCTGGCCGCCCTGGAACTCCCCGGGGTGACCATCAGCTCGGGAAGCAGGGTGCCCAACTGGCCCTGCGTCCGCATCGACGACGTGGCCGCCGCCCGGGCCGCCACCCGGCACCTGCTCGACCTCGGGCACCACCGCATCGCGCACATCTCCGGTGACCCGGACGACGAGCTGGCCTTCACCACCCACCTCGACCGCCGCCGGGGCTACCAGGCGGCACTGCGCGCCGCCGGTCTGCGGCTCGACCCGACCCTGGACGTCGAATCCACGTTCACCATCGACGGCGGCACCCGGGCCACCGAGGAGCTGCTGGCCCGCGGCGAGCCGCCGACCGCGATCGTCGCCGCCTGCGACGAGATGGCGATGGGCGCGATGACCGCGCTGCGCGACGCCGGACTGCGGGTGCCGCAGGACGTCAGCGTCATCGGCATCGACGACCACGACCTGGCCGGCGTGCTCGGGCTCAGCACCATCGCCCAACCCGCCGCCGAGCAGGGCAGACTGGCCGCACGGATGTTGCTCGACCCGCTCGAAGCCCGACCTCCGGGCCCCCTCGTGGGTCACCAGGGCACCGACGGCGCCACGCCGGTGATCCTGCCCACTCGGCTGGTGGTCCGGGACTCGACCGCACCACCCCGGGCAAACTGAAGAACTTCAACCATCGCCGCCGGCCGGCGGCTGGCGGCGATGCGGCCGGCAGGAGCACCGCCGGCAGTCCACCCACAGCTCGACACGGGAGAAGACTCTGAACACCGATCCGACGCAGCAGACCCCCTCCGGTCACCCGATCACCGGCTGGTGGACCGAGGCGACCATCTACCAGATCTATCCCCGCTCGTTCGCCGACTCGGACGGGGACGGCATCGGTGACCTACCCGGCATCACCGCCCGCCTCGACCACCTCGTCGAGCTGGGCGTGGACGCGGTGTGGCTCTCCCCGTTCTACCCGTCGCCGCAGGCCGACGCCGGCTACGACGTGGCCGACTACCGCGACATCGACCCGCTGTTCGGCACCCTCGCCGACGCGGACAAGCTGATCGCCGAGGCCCGGTCCCGCAGCCTGCGGGTGATCGTGGACCTGGTGCCGAACCACACCTCTTCCGCGCACCGCTGGTTCCAGGCCGCCCTACCCGCCGCGCCCGGCAGCCCGGAGCGGGCCAGGTACATCTTCCGGGACGGCCTCGGCCCGACCGGTGACCAGCCGCCGAACGACTGGCAGAGCGTCTTCGGCGGCCCGGCCTGGACCCGGACGGTCGACCCGGACGGCAAACCCGGCCAGTGGTACCTGCACCTGTTCGACACCGGCCAGCCGGACCTCAACTGGGACAACCCGGAGGTCCACGCGGAGTTCCTGGACGTCCTGCGGTTTTGGCTGGACCGCGGGGTGGACGGCTTCCGGGTCGACGTGGCACACGGCCTGATCAAGCAGGCCGACCTGGCCGACTGGCAGGAGCCGCAGGAGATTCTCTCCGGCAACGAGATCGACAAGCCGCGCCCGCCGATGTGGGACCAGGACGGCGTGCACGAGATCTACCGGCAGTGGCGGCAGGTCCTGGACAGCTACCCGGGCGAGCGGGTGCTCGTCGCCGAGGCGTGGGTGGAGCCGGCCGAGCGGCTGGCCCGCTACGTCCGCCCGGACGAGATGCACCAGGCGTTCAACTTCGAGTACCTGCTGGCCGCGTGGACCGCACCGGCCCAGTACGCGGTGATCACCCGCTCGTTGGAGGCGACCGACTCGGTCGGCGCGCCGACCACCTGGGTGCTGTCCAACCACGACGTGGTGCGGCACGCCTCCCGGCTCGGCCTGCCGGTGGGCGGCGGCCGGCCCAACGGCATCGGCATCGGCGACCCGCAGCCGGACGCGGCCCTCGGCCTGCGCCGGGCCCGGGCAGCCACCCTGCTGATGCTCGCCCTGCCTGGCTCGGCGTACCTCTACCAGGGCGAGGAGCTGGGGCTGCCCGAGCACACCACGCTGCCCGACGAGGCCCGGCAGGACCCGACCTGGGAGCGCAGCGGGCACACCCAGCGTGGCCGGGACGGCTGCCGGGTGCCGATTCCGTGGGAGGCCGACGCCCCGTCGTACGGTTTCGGGCCGACCGACGCGAGCTGGTTGCCGCAGCCCGCGCTCTGGGCGGAGTACGCGTTGGACCGCCAGCGCGACGTGCCCGGCTCCACGTACGAGCTGTACCGCGCGGCGCTGCGGCTGCGCCGCGAGCACGGGCTGGGTCGCGGCACCCTGGAGTGGGTGTCCTCGGGCGACGAGACGCTGATCTTCCGCAACGGTGAGCTGACCGTGCTGACCAACTTCGGTGCGGCCCCGGTGCCGCTGCCGACCGGTGCCGAGGTGCTAGCCACCAGCGCACCCCTGAACGACGACAACGCGGTCCCAACCGACGTGACGGTCTGGCTGCGCTGACCCTGACCCCAGTCCGTGAGGGGCCAACATCAGGGATGTTGGCCCCTCACGCTCGACTGAGGCAGCACTTTCGGAGATGTTGCGCGGATCAGGGCGGGCGTGCGGGCGGGGCGGGCGGTGGGGTGGGGGCGGCGCACGCGGCTCAGAGGCGGTCGGCGCGGGTGTGCAGCAGGTCGTGCACGTTGTCGATGTCCTCGGGTGAGGTCCGCGAGGCGAGCCAGTACATGACACCGGTGGGGATGAAGAAGAGCTGGAACGCCGCCAACCCGACGGCGAAGTTCAACGGCGGCGGGAATGCCGCTCGCAGCCCCTGGAACGCCACCCCGACCAGCCCGTTGCCGGCCGCGCGACCAACCCCGTTGACCAGGTTGCCCAGGCTGTAGACCGTGCCTCGGTGCTCGGGTGGGTTGACGTCGGCGATCAGCGCGAACCAGTTCGGCGAGTTGGCCGAGGTCAGCGCGAGCGCGACGATCGCGGTGAGCAGGCTCAGCCCCACCGACGGCTCGGTGAAGACGCTGGCCAGCACCGCGCCGACGACCGCGCCGCCACTCGCGCCGTCCGGCACGTCGATGGTCACCGGGACGAAGAACAACACCAGGTAGAACGGCAGCGCCGCGAGGATGCCGACCGCGGCGACCAGGGCCCGCCCTCTCGGCGTACGCCGCTGCGCCGCGTCGCCGATCAGGCCGCCCACAATGGAGAGCACCCCGCCGAGCTGGAACAGTGTGGCGAAGACGCTGCCCACCACCACAGCTGTCGACGTCGAATATCCCTGGGCCTCGGCCCGTTCGGCGAAGAGCACCGGCAGCCAGACCAGCGAGCCGAAGGCGGCCTGCGCGGTAAGGCCCTGCAGGATCAGCCACCGGTTGGTCCGTCGGGCCAGGATGCGCGGTAGGTCGGCGCGGCTGATCCGATAGTCGTACTCGGCGCCGGCGTCCAGCCTGCCGGCCAGTTCCGGCTCGCTCTGGCCACGGCGGACGTCGTACGTGAACAGGTACGCGAGGGTGGCCGCCAGGCCGACGCCGGTCAGGAGCAGGAACGGTCGCCGCCAGTCAGCCGCCCCGAGCAGCCCGCCGAGGAGCGTGCCGGCCAGGGTGCCGATCCCCTGGGACAGCCCCCAGAAGCTCATCACCAACCCCCGCCGGGTCGGTGAGATCAGGTCGGTGACCACCGAGAAGCCGACCGAGCCGACCGCACCGAGGCCGACCGCCGCGACCAGTTGTGCGGCGAGGAACGTGAGGTAGCCGCCGGCGAGCGCGCTGCCGCCGGTGCCCGCCGCCCAGAGCAGCGTGCCCACCATGAGCAGCGGCTTGCGGTTGGTCCGGTCGCCGACGTACGCCCAGCCGACCGCCGCCACGGCGCTGACCAGGAAGCTGACCGCGGTGACCAGACCGAGCAGCCGCCCCGACACGCCGAACGCGTCGGAGATCGGGCCGTACAGCGGCGGCACCAGCCCGATCGCCACGTTGTCCAGGGAGGCGAGCAGCACGAACACCACGACGCTGTACAGCCGGTGTGCCGGGCCACCGCCCCGGCCAGTCGGGCGGGGGCCGGACTGCGCCCGCCCCTGGCCGGGCCCGCCACTGGTCACCGTCATGACCGGCAGCCAACCAGACTCCGTCGAGGAGGTCGTCACGTGGGTGGGTGCCGGTCACCGTCGACCGGCACCCACCCGCGTCGATCCCGACGGTCAGCGCCGGTCGAGAACCAGTCCGCGAGCCGCGGCGTACTGCTCACGCACCGCGGGGACGGGCTCGGCGGCGTACTCCTCGGTGCCCTCGACCGCCCAGACCGGCGGCGTGGGACCGCCCAGGGCGACCCAGGCGGCCTGCCGGGCGGCGCCGTCGGCGACGTACTCCCCGGCGGGCGGGACGACGACCGGGCAGCCGAAGACCTGCGGCGCGATCCGGCGGACCGCGGCCGACCTGGCTCCGCCGCCGACCAGGATGACCCGGCGGGCGGTGGCACCCTGCGCGGTCAGCGCGTCCAGGCCGTCGGCGAGGGCGCAGAGCATGCCCTCCACGGCGGCCCGGGCCAGGTGCGCGGGGGTCGACGTGCGCAGGGTCAGGCCGTGCACAGCGCCGGTGGCGAGCGGACGGTTCGGCGTTCGCTCACCCTCCAGGTAGGGCACCATGACCAGCCCGTCCGCGCCGGCTGGCGCGGAGAGCGCCAGCTCGGCCAGCTCGTCCAGGCTGGCCCCGAGCATCGCGGCGGCGGCATCCAGCACCCGGGCCGCGTTGAGCGTGGCGACCAGCGGCAGGAAGCGACCGGACGCGTCGGCGAAGCCCGCCACCGCACCGCTCTCGTCGGCGGCCGGCACGTCGGCGACGCTGAACACGGTGCCGGAGGTGCCGATCGAGACGATCACGTCACCGGGCCCGGCGCCGACGCCGAGCGCGGCGGCTGCGTTGTCCCCGGTGCCCGCGCCGAGCAGCGCGCCGCCCGGCCCACCCAGCACGTCGGACAGCTTTCCCGCCGACTCCGCCGGACCGAGCACCTCGGGCAGCACCAACCGCCGGCCGAAGCCCCGCTCCAGCAGGTCCAGTCGGTATTGCCCGGTGGCCGGCGACCAGTAGCTGGTGCCGCTGGCGTCACCCCGGTCGGTACGCAGCGCGTCCAGCCCCGGTGCGCCGGCCAGCCGCCAGGTCAGCCAGTCGTGCGGCAGGCAGACGGCCGCCACCTGGGCTGCCCGCTCCGGCTCGTGTGTGGCCAGCCAGCGCAGCTTGGTGAGGGTGAAGCTGGCCACCGGCACGCTTCCGGTGGCCTCGGCCCAGAACCGACGCCCGGCCGCGCCGCCGCCGGCCTCCTCGACGAGGTCGGCGGCGGCGTCGGCGGATCGGGTGTCGTTCCACAGCAGCGCCGGGCGGACCACCCGGCCGTCCTCGTCGAGGCACACCATGCCGTGCTGCTGGCCGGCGACCGAGATCGCGGCCACGTCGGCCAGCCCACCGGCCTGGTGGCAGGCACTACGCAGTGCCTGCCACCAGGCTTCCGGGTCGACCTCGGTGCCATCCGGGTGCGGCGCCCGGCCCTGCCGGAGCAGGGCACCGGTCTCCGCGTCCCGGATGACCACCTTGCAGGACTGGGTGGACGAGTCGACGCCTGCGACCAACGGCATGGCGGGGCCTCAGCGGGCGCCGAGCAGGTGCTCGACGGCGAGCTGGTTGAGCCGGACGAAGGCGTAGCCCCGGGCGGCCACCGCGTCGACGTCGACATCCTCGAACGCGGACCGGTCGGCCAGGAACTCGTCGTAGCTCTCGCCCGCGCCGAGCGTCGGCGTGTTCAGCTCGCCGACCTTGCTGGCGGCAAGTGCCTCGACGACCTCGGGGTCGGCGCGGAACGCCGCTGCCCGCTCCTTGAGCAGCAGGTAGGTGCTCATGTTGGCGGCGGCCGAGGCCCAGACACCGTCCATGTCCTCGGTGCGGGAGGGCTTGTAGTCGAAGTGCCGGGGGCCGTCGTAGGTCGGCCCGCCGTTCGGGCCGCCGTTCTCCAGGAGGTCCACCAGGGCGAACGCGTTCATCAGGTCACCGTGACCGAAGACCAGGTCCTGGTCGTACTTGATGCCACGCTGGCCGTTGAGGTCCAGGTGGAACAGCTTGCCCTGCCAGAGCGCCTGGGCGATGCCGTGGGCGTAGTTGAGCCCGGCCATCTGCTCGTGACCGACCTCCGGGTTGAGGCCGACCATCTCCGGGTGCGCCAGCTGGGAGATGAAACCGAGCGCGTGCCCGATGGTCGGCAACAGGATGTCGCCGCGCGGCTCGTTGGGCTTGGGCTCCAGGGCGAACCGCAGGTTGTAGCCCTTGTCGATGACGTACTGGGTGAGCAGGTCCACCGCCTCGCGGTAGCGGTCCAGCGCGGCGCGGACGTCCTTGGCGACGTCGTACTCGGAGCCCTCGCGGCCACCCCACATGACGAAGGTGCTCGCGCCCAGCTCGGCGGCCAGGTCGACGTTGCGCAGCACCTTGCGCAGCGCGTACCGGCGGACGTCGCGGTCGTTGCTGGTGAAACCGCCGTCCTTGAAGATCGGGTGGGTGAAGAGGTTGGTGGTGACCATGGGAACCACGAGGCCGGTCTCGTCGAGAGCCTTGCGGAACCGGGCGATGTGCTGGTCACGGGTGGCGGCGTCGGCGCCGAACGGGATCAGGTCGTCGTCGTGGAAGGTGATGCCGTACGCGCCCAGCTCGGCGAGCCGGTGCACCGCCTCGACCGCGTCGAGCTCGGGGCGCGTCGCGTCACCGAACGGGTCGCGGGCCTGCCATCCGACGGTCCAGAGCCCGAAGGAGAACTTGTCGGCGGGAGTGGGACGGGGTGCCATGAGCGACCTCCGGGTGGTGGTGTTGTCCGCTATTTGTTCAGCCATTGAATTATTTGCTCGCCCTATGGCACTGTCAAGGGGTGAGCCTCACCCACGCCCCGGCCGGCGCAGTCCGTCAGGGCAGTCTGCGCGAGCTCAACCTCGCCCTGGTGCTCGGCCGCATCGCCGCAGCCCACCGTCCTCCGTCCCGGGCCGACCTGGCAACCGCGACCGGCCTGACCAGGGCCACCGTCTCCGCGGTGGTCGAGGACCTGCTCGCCGGCCACCTGGTCAGCGAATCCGACCCGGCGCCCCGCTCCGGCGCCGGCCGTCCGGCACGCGGGCTGGTCCTGGCCGACCAGGGGCCGGCCGGGCTCGGCCTGGAGGTCAACGTCGACTACCTGGCGGTGTGCGTGGTGGACCTCGCCGGCCAGGTCCGCCATCGCACCGTGCACCGGGCCGACCTGCGCCCGGTGGCCCCCGCCGACGCGCTGGCCCAGCTGGTCGAGATGGCCGTGGCGGCCCGCGACGACGCCACCGAGCGGGGCCTCACCCTGGTCGGGGCCGCGCTCGCGGTGCCCGGCCTGGTGGACGACGCCGGGATGGTCCGGCTCGCGCCCAACCTCGGCTGGCGCGACGTGCCCGTCCCCGCACTGCTCGCCGAGCATCCGCCGCTGGTCGAGCAGGTGCCCGGCGTGCCCGTCCTGGTCGTGGACAACGAGGCCAACCTCGCCGCGCTCGGTGAGCTGCACTCCCGGCCACCCGGCCCGTCCAGCTTCCTGCACATCTCCGGAGAGGTGGGCATCGGCGCCGGCATCGTGCTGGACGGGGCGCTGTTCCGCGGCGTGCGCGGTTGGAGCGGTGAGATCGGGCACCTTCCGGTCCACCCCGAGGGCCGTCCGTGCCGCTGCGGCGGGCAGGGCTGCCTGGAGCAGTACGCCGGCCAGGAGGCGATCGTGACCGCTGCCGGGCTGGCCCGGGCGGAGCTTCCGGCGGACACCGCGACGGTGCGGCTGGCCGAGCTGGCCGAGGCCGGCGACGCCGACGCGCTCAGGGCGCTGCACGACGCCGGGACGGCGCTCGGCGTCGCGGTGGCCGGCGTCGTGAACCTGCTCGACCTGGACACCGTGGTGCTCGGCGGCGGGTACGCGGCGCTCGCGCCCTGGCTGTGCCCTCCCGTGCTCGCCGAGATCGCCAGCCGGGTGCTGACCGCCGCCTGGTCGCCGGTCACGGTCCGGCCGTCGACGCTCGGCGCGGAGGCCGCCGCGGTGGGTGCCGCCGGCTCGGTGGTCCGCCGGATCGTCGCCCAGCCCGCCGGGTGGCTGGCCCGCTCCGGCTGATCGACACTGCGCGCTGGGCGTCTGTTGGTGCGGATCGGTATCCTTGCCCCTCAGCAACGATGCCGTGTGAGGAGTCGAGAAGCAGCATGCGCACGAGTCGTCAGACGCGAGCCGGCGTGCGGCGGTGACCACGACCCGGCGACCCGGCGGCACTCCGCTGCCAGCCGACCCGCCGTTGGCCCGCGAGCTGCTCGACGGTCTCGCCGAGGCAGTCCTCACGACGGACGAGACCGGCCGGGTCACCCTGCTCAACGCCATGGCGGCGGAGCTGCTCCCAGAGATCACCGTCGGCACCGAGCTGTCCCGCTGCCCGGTGGCGGCCCTGGCCCGGGCGGTCGCCAGCGACGCCGACCGCTTCGACGCCGACCACCGCGGCCGACGACTGCGCGGTGCCCGGCGACAGCTCGCCGGCTCCCGCTTCGCGTGGTACGTGCGCGACGCCACCGAGGAGCACGCCCGCGCCGACGCCCTGCTCGCCGAACGCTCCCGCACCGCCTTCCTCGCCCAGGCCGGCAGCCGGCTCGGGCTGTCCCTGCACCGGGACCAGGTGCTCCTGGCAACCACCACCCTCGCGGTTCCCTACCTGGCCGACGTCGCCGTGGCCCTGCCCCGACCGGCCGCGCCGGCCGAGCCGCAAGCCCGCTGGATCCGGTACGCCGACGGCGAGCCCGCCCCGGTCAGCGGGCTGGCCCCGGCGACGCTGACCGACACCGTGCCCGGGCTCGCCGAGGCGCTGACCGGCGACCTCACCGAGCCGAGCCGTTGGCGCGACACCGAGCTCGCCGACCTGGCCGCCATGCTGCCGCCCGGGTTCGGCCACCCCGGCATGGTGCTGGTCAGCCCGATGCTCGGCGCCGAAGGGTCGGTCGGCGCTCTGCTGCTCGTCCGACGGGCCGGGCGGGCCGACTTCGACCCGCGCGACATCGAGCTTGCCCGGGAGTTCGCCGCCCGGGCGGGTGCCGCGCTGGCCACGGCCGACCTCCATGGCGAGCAGGCCCATCTGGCCCGGGTCCTGCAGGCCAGCCTGCTTCCGCCCGAGCTGCCCTCAGTGCCCGGCGTGACCCTGGCCGGCGGCTACCGGGCCGCCGGAGACAGCCTGCGCATCGGAGGCGACTTCTACGAGGTGTTCCCGCACCCGCGCGGCGCCCTGTTCGCGCTCGGCGACGTGTGCGGCAGGGGCGTGGGCGCAGCCGTGCTGACCGGCCGGGTCCGCCAGTCGTTGCAGACGCTGCGGCTTGTCGAGCAGCGCCCGCTGGAGCTGATCGACCTGCTCAACCGGGCGTTGTTCGATGCGCCGGACGCTGCGCGGCGCAGCCAGCTCACCACTCTGCTGCTCGGTTCCCTCCAGCGCGGGCCCGACGGGGTGGACATCCGGATCGCCGGCGGGGGCCACCCGGCACCGCTGCTGGTCACCACGGACGGCACTGTCACCCCGGTCCCGGTCGGTGGCATGCCGGTCGGGGCGCTGACGGCCCCACGGTTCGCCGAGACCCGGGTGCACCTCGACCCGGGCGACCTGCTGCTGGCGTACACCGATGGGGTGACCGAGGCGCGCGGGCCCCGCGACGGGGTGATGTTCGGTGAGGCCCGGCTGCGTGCGGCGGTCGCGGCGGCGGCCGGGCAGCCGCCGGCGGCGCTGATCGACCGGGTGCTCGGGGCGGTCGACGACTGGTTGGACGGGCAGGCCCACGACGACGTCGCGATGCTGGCCGTCTGTGCGTCGGTGCCGGCGTGAGTGGGTCCGGCCGGAATGTGCGCGACACGCTCACGGCCACCCCCGCCCGCAGCGGCGCGATCAGGCGGTTCGCGCCACCGGTGGGCCGCCGGCCGGCCAGTCCCGGGTGGGGCCGACCGAGCGTTCCTGGTCCCCCGACGAGCCTGCCCAGGCCCCACGGGTCTGCAGGCCCGGATCAGTGGGCAGAGACCGGCCACCTGGCCGGTCCGGGCCCGGCCAACCCTCCTGCTCCGCCGGCTCACCCAGTGCCGACGTGGCGTGCGCCTGCTGGCGGCGACCGACCTCGTCGAATTCCCGCATCCCGCGCAGCAGCGCGTCGCGACCCTCCGGGCTCATCCCCGCCAGCACGGCCCCGAGCTGTTCCTGACGATCCGCCCGCAGCTCGGCGAGGAGCCGGCGGGCCTCCGGGGTGAGGTGCAGCGAGATCTCCCGCCGGTCGAAGCGGCCCGGCTCGCGCTCCAGCATGCCGGCGGCGACCAGCCGGTCGCAGAGGCGACTGGCGGAGCTGAGCAGCATGTCGAGCTGGGTGGCGAGCCGACGCAGGTTGATCCCGTCGGACTGTTCCACCACCATCACGGCCCGTAGCTGGGCGCCGGAGACACGACTGGCGGTCCCCTCCCGGGCAGATTCCCAGATGCCCAGCAGGCTTGCGGCCACCGCGTCCAGCGCGGCAGCCATACTCGTCTCGGGGTCCGTCGGACCGCTCACATCGGCCATGGTGGGCCGAGAATACTCCGAACCCGCTGGTGGTCGAGCTTTAGCAAGGGAGCGACGATGAGCGAACCGGTCAGTCAGGCACGGCGCGCCCTGAACCAGACACCGGCCGACCGGCTCGTCATTGGCGTCGGCGAGGTGCTCGGCCGGTCGTACGGGATCACCGACGTCGAGCTGTACCAGGTCGACTACCGGCTCGCGGAGCTCCTGCCGCTCGGCGACGGTGAGCCGATCGACAGCCCCGGGCACCCCGCCTGGCGGGCCTTCGACCACCAGTCACCGATACTCACCGACGGCAACGGGTGGTTCCCGGTCAGCATGCGTGGCGAGCGCCGGGGGGTGCTGTGCCTGTCGCCCGTCCCGGACGACCCGGACGTCCTCGCCGCGCTCGCCGAGATCGCCACGGCGCTCGCCCACGAGGTGGCGGCGGTATCCGCCGGCACCGACGTCTACCGGGCGGCGCGGCGCAGCCAGCGCCTCACCCTGGCCGCCGAGATGCAGTGGGACCTGCTTCCCGGCCGCAGCCGGATCCGACCCTCGTTCAGCCTGGCCGGGCAGTTGGAGCCGGCGTACACGGTGCGCGGCGACAGCTTCGACTGGTCCGACGACGGAGAGCGGCTCTGGCTGGCCACCATCAACGGCACCGGTGAGGGCGTCGCCGCCTCCCTGCTCACCTCGTTGGCCACCCATGCGCTGCGCAACGCGCGCCGGGCCGGGCTGAGCCTGGCCGACCAGGCCGCCCTCGCCGACCAGGCCATCTACGACCTGCACCGGGGGGAGCAACACCTCTCCGCGTTGCTGATGGAGCTGGACCTTCGCTCCGGGACGATGGCCGTCGTCGACGCGGGCTCACCCCGACTGGTCCTGCTGCGCGGCGGGGACGTCACCGAGCAGCCCCTGGAGGCGCAGTTCCCGCTCGGCATGTTCGAGGCGACCGACTACCACGAGCAGAAGTTCCCGCTGGAGCGCGACGACCGGCTCTTCGTCGTCAGCGACGGAGTGCTGGAGGCCACCGGGCAGCACATGCGCTACGGCGAGACGGCACTGGACCGGTTCCTGCGCCGGACGGGGCCGATGGCGCCACTGGACGCCGTCCGGTCGCTGATCGGTGACCTGCGCGCGTTCGTGGCCGGTGACCTGGTCGACGACGCGGTGGTCGTCTGCCTGGACTGGTACGGCCCGCAACCGTGACCGGCGCGGTCAGTACGCCCCGCGGCCGTTCAGCACCGCTCCGAAGGTCTTCCAGAGGATGGTGAGGTCGGCGGCGAGGGACCAGTTCTCCACGTAGTAGAGATCGAGCCGGATGCCGTCCTCCCAGCTCAGATCCGAGCGACCGCTGACCTGCCAGAGGCCGGTCATGCCCGGCTTGACCAGCAGCCGCCGGGCCACGTCGCCGTCGTAGCGGGCCACCTCCGAGGGCAGCGGCGGGCGGGGCCCGACCATGCTCATCTGACCCAACAGCACGTTGACGAGCTGCGGCAGCTCGTCCAGGGACCACTTGCGCAGCAACCGGCCCACCCGGGTGACCCGGGGATCGTGGCGCATCTTGAACATCAGGCCGTCGGTCTCGTTGCGAGCGGTCAGCTCGGCGAGCATGGCGTCGGCGTTGACCACCATGGTGCGGAACTTGAACACGCCGAACTCCTGCCCGCCCCGGCCGACGCGGACCTGCCGGAACAGCACCGGACCCCGACTGTCCACCTTGATGGCCAGGGCGATGAACGCGATCAGCGGCAGCAGCAGCGCCAACGCCAACGACGAGACGGACCGGTCGACGAGACCCTTCACCAGCTTGCGCGCCCCGCGGAACTCGGGGGCCTCGACGTGGATCAGCGGCAGGCCGGCGACCGGGCGGGTGTGGATCCGCGGGCCTGCGACGTCGGTCAGCGCGGGCGCCACGACCAGGTCGACGCCGGTCCCCTCCAGCTGCCAGCCGAGGCGACGCAGTCGGGTCGCGGTCAGCTCGCCCGACGCGGTCACCGCGACGGTGTCCGCGCCGATCGCGGTGGCCGCCTCCGGGATGCCCCGGAAGGACCCCACCACCGGCACGTCGCCCAACCTCTGCGCCACCGGTGCGAGCAACGCGTCCGGGATGCACGCCCCGACCACCTGGTAACCGGCGTACGGCTCGCGGCGCAACGTGTGCACCAACTCCAACACGTGGGCGGTGTCGCCGACCACCAGCACCTTGCGGGACCACCCGGCGCCCAGCGAGCGGGCCCGGTGCAGGCGCTTACGGGCGGCGAACCGCGCCACCTCCAGCCCGACGGTGCCCACGGCGAAGGAGATTCCGAGGAAACCCCGGGACACGCCGAAATCGGCGATGTAGCCGACGATGGCGATCGCACCGGCCAGGCGCAGACTGGCGGAGCTGACCCGCCGGTACTCGTCCGCCCCGTAGCCGATCACCCGGTCGTCGTAGCAGCCGAGAAACTTGAGCGAGATCAGCCAGGCCAGCACCAACCCGGGGGCGACCAACACGTACGGGACGTCCGAGCCGGTCGGCTCGTCGTCGCCGAAGCGGGTGACGTAGCCGACGAGCAGCGCGATGATGAGGATGGTGGTGTCCAGCACCACCAGAACCCGGACGTAGGACCGTTCGTCAGCGCGCGCCACCAGACCAGCAGGACGGCCTTTCGGCCCCGCCGACGTGGCGGGGGTCAACAGTGTCGCTGCGGTCACCGGCCCTCCCACTCTGTTCAGGATGGCCCCGGCCGACGGGTCGGTCCGGAGGCGGACCGACTATGCCGGAACAGTCGACATCCTGCCTTGACAACTATGACGGCCGATTGCTTCGGACGTATTGCCGTCACTTTTCTTCAACACGGTGGCCAAAAAGGGCCTGCCACACCGGATCGAAGGTACGGCAGGCCCGCTGGCGTCTGAGCGCCGGATCAGCGCGGTGCCGGCGGACGCCGGGCGATGGCGCTGAGGAAGATGCTGCCGATCTCGCTCGGGTCCTTGGTGACGAAGACGTCGCCGCCGGTCACCTTCGTGATCGACTCCAGCTCGGCCTTGCTGACGCCCTCGCCGATGCCGATCATGATGACCTGGACCGGCCGCTCCGGGTCGGCGATTTCCTTGAGCTTGGCGAGCAGCTGCTGCTGGTTGAGGCCGTTGTCGTCCTCGTTCTTGCCATCGGTGAACAGCACGATCGAGTTGACCCGGCCGGGCTGCCAGTCCTCCTGCACGGCCTGGTACGCGGCCAGCATCGTGTCGTAGAGGCCGGTGTCGCCGCTGGAGGGCTTGATGGTGGCGAGCGCCCCCTCCAGCTGGGCCCGCTGACCGGAGAGCGGTCCGATCGGGATCAGCTGTCGGTAGTCCCGGTTGCCGACCAGCTTCGTGGAGAAGGTCCACAGGCCGATCGACCAGGAGTCGTCGAAGAGGCCGAGGCCGCGGCGTGCCGCGTCCACGGTGACCTCCTCCCGGCTCCGGTTGCTGGCGGAGGGCACCGGCTCCTTCATCGAGCCGGAGACGTCGATGACGGCCAGCATCCGACCGGACTGGGTGGCGATCGACCAGCTGGAGACGACCCGCTGGATCGCAGCCGGGTCGAGGCCACCCGCGGCGGTGCCACCGTTGGCCGGTGCGGTCGGCGCGCCGCCGGACGGGCTGGGGGCACCCTGCGGCGCCTTGAAGCCCTCACCCCAGTTGCCGTCCGGCGCGCGCAGCGACTGCGCGGCGAGCCGGTTGCGGAAGGTGGGGCTGGTGAGCAGCTCGAACAGCACCCGGGCCGCCGACGCCTTGCTCGGCTCGATGCCGGGCAGCACCGCGTACGGGTAGTCCAGCGGCATCGGCGCCGGCTCCATGTAGAGCGCGGCGAGCGGCACCGGTGGCTTCTTGCTGTTGTAGGCGATCACGTCTTCTTCGGACAGGGCCGCCGCGCCGAGACCGCTGGCGATGGAGGTCGCGTCGTTGGCGGTCGGGAAGCGGGCCAGCAGGTCGTTGCGGAGCGAGGAGCGCCCGGTGGCCAGTGCGCGGAGCGCGCCGACGGTGTTGCGCTGGGCGTCGGCTCCGCCAGCGCCGTTGGCTGCCGCCGTGAGCGACATCAGGCCGGACAGGCCTGCCGCGTCCCGGGTCGGCTCGACGATCCCGGTCCGCAGCGGCGCGCTCGTGTTGTTGACCTGCTTGAGCAGGTCGGTCCAGTTGAACTTCTTGTCCGGCCAGCCGAGCCGGGTCGCGATCGGCTCGGGCATCGCCACGACGATGGGGCTGCGCGCGATGGACGCGCCGTTGGTCGGAGCGAACGCCGTCGCGTCCTTCTTCAAGCGCAGCAACCAGGTCGAGGAGTCAGGCACCCAGACGTCAGGGCTGACGGCGGTGCCGCTGGCCTGCCCCACACCGGCCAGGACCGCACCGTGCTTCGCCGCCACCACCGCGGCCACGTCCACCGGGTCGGAGGCGGAGACGTCCACCCGGATGCAGGTGGGGCCTACCGCGGCGCCGTCCTTGACCCACTGCGACGCGGCGGCGTCCACAGCGGGGGCCAGCTCGGAGGCGACCGCCACAGCGAGCCGGATCTCGCCCGAGCAGTCGGGCTGGATCAACTCCCGATAGCCGAACCACACACCGGTCGTGACGACGAGCACCGTCGCCGTCGCGGCGGCGGCTGCTAGGTGGAGTTTCGAACGCATGCGATGGCGGCCTGCTGACACGGTGACCATCTTGCGTACAAGGTGCCCTCTCTGCCACATCCGTTCGGACTAAAGTTACGCAGGAGAAACAGTTGACCTCCATTTAGCAACACAGAGTGATGCACCGGCCCCGGGGCGTTGCCTAATCGGTGCCGCCCTCGCGTTTCGGCGGCGCAGATTCAGGGGAGGACGCACGTCGGGCTCGGCACCAGCACCGGTTCCCCGACCGCCTCCGGGACACCGGTTTCGATGTCTCGCCGGAAAACGCGCACCATGTCTGCCCGCTCGTCGGCGACGTAGACGTGCTCGCCGATCAGCGCGAAGTGCCGGGGCCACTCGCCACCGGTGTCCACTTCAGCCACCAGCGCGGGCAGATCCCCGGCCAGGGTGAAGACCGCCAGGGTCCCCACCCCCCGGTTGGCGACATAGAGGAAGCGACCGTCCGGGGCCACCGCGACCTCCGACGGCTGGACATGACCGGACCGCTCGCTGGCCTCGACCCGACCGCGCTGGTGCATCGCGCCGTCGTCGGTGAGCTCGTACGCGGTGACCGAGGCGTCCAGCTCACCGACGAGGTAGCAACGTCGTCCGTCCGGGTGTCGGGCCAGGTGCCGGGGCCCGGTGCCGGGTGCCGTACGGATGCGCGGTCCACGGGGCACCAGGCGCCCGCTCGCGTCGTCCAGGTCGTAGCGGTAGACCGAGTCGGTGCCGAGGTCCACAGCGAGGAGAGGCGCCCGGCCGGCACCCGGCGAGACCATGTGGGCGTGCGCGCCGTCCTGGCGCTCCGGGTCGGGGCCGTGCCCCTCGTGCACCACCAGGTCGGTGCGCTCGCCGGGCACGCCCTGCGCGTCGAGGGGGAAGACCGCGACGCTGCCGCTGCCGTAGTTGGCCGCCACCAGGTGACCGCCGTCGGGCAGCACCGCCAGGTGACAGGGCTCCGCACCGCCGGTCGACCGGCTGCCGAGCGGGTCCAGCCTGCCCTCCGACCCGACCCGCCAGGCGCTGACCTCGCCGTCGGTCAGCTCGTTGACCGCGTAGAGCACCGGGTGGGTGGGATGCCGCGCCAGGAAGGAGGGGGACGCGGTCACCGCAACCGTGCCGAGCGGGGTCAGCGCCCCCGTCGTCGGGTCGCGGTGTGCCGCGACGATGCCGCTGCCCCGCCCACCGCTCTGCGCGGTGTAACCCCCGATGTGGACGATCTCACCCTGACCACTCACGTCCGACTCCTCCGCTGGCGTCCCCCGCTGATCCAACCAGAGGCTGCCCGCGTTGCCCGGCCCTTAACCGGCTTTCCGGCCCGGATCTCAGGCCGCGGGCACCGGCTCCCCACGCTGCCGGGCCACATGCTCGACCAGAGAGATCAACACCATCTTTCCGGACTGCCGGTCCCGGGCGTCGCAGAGCACCATCGGCACGTCCGGGTCCAGGTCGAGCGCCCGGCGTACGGTCTCCAGGTTGAACCTGCGCGAGTCGTCGAAGCAGTTCACGCCCACCACGAACGGGATGCCCCGCTGCTCGAAGTAGTCGATGGAGGGGAAGCAGCCCGCCAGTCGACGGGTGTCGGCGAGCACCACCGCCCCGAGCGCACCGAAGGCCAGCTCGTCCCAGAGGAACCAGAACCGGTCCTGACCGGGGGTGCCGAACAGGTAGACCTGGAGGTCCTCGTTGATGGTGATCCGGCCGAAGTCCATCGCCACAGTGGTCGTCGACTTGCCCTCCACCCCGGAGATGTCGTCGGTGCCGATCCCGGCGCCGGTCAACACCTCCTCGGTCTGCAACGGGCGGACCTCGCTCAGGGCGCTCACCAATGTCGTCTTGCCAGCGCCGAAGCCTCCCGCGATGAGGATCTTCAGTGCCAGCGGGATCGTGGTGCTGGTGCCCACATGGTCATAGCGCACGGAGTCCACTGACCACCGCCTTGAGGATGTCGTCGTCGGGAAGGATGCCGGCGGCCGGCGGCTCGTGCACCGCGACCAGGCCTTCAGTCAGGAGATCACCGAGCAGGACCCGGACCACACCGACCGCGAGGTCCAGCTCGGCTGCCAACTCGGCCACCGACACCGGTTGGCGGGACAACGCGATCAGCCGTCGGTGCTCCGGGAGCAGGTGCGGATGGCTCGCCGCGTCGACGTCCGAGCCGGCCAGCACGAACGCGACCAGGTTGAAACCGTCGACGGCGGAGCGTACCCGCCCTCGGGTGAGGGTGTACGGCCGCACCACCGGGCCGGCGTCGCTGTCCAGCCACTCGTGCTGCGGCCCGGGCGGCTCAGTCCGCATCACCGGGTCCCACCGACGATCGGGCCGGCGCGGCGAGGCTCTCCCCCACCCGGATGACCAGCATCGCCATCTCGTACGCGACCAGCCCGATATCCGCGTCGGCGTCACTCACCACCGCTAGGCAGGCGCCCTGCCCGGCGGCGGTGACGAAGAGGTACGCCGCCTCCATCTCCACCACGGTCTGGCGGACCGGGCCGCCGTCCACGTGTCGGCTGGCGCCTCGGGCCAGGCTGGAGAAGCCGGCGGCGAGGGCACAGAGGTGCTCTGCGTCGGAGCGCTCCAACTCGGCCGAGCAGCCGAGCAGCAGACCGTCGGCGGACAGCACCACCGCCTCCCGGGCGGCCGGGACCCGTTGCACCAGCTCGTCGAGCAACCAGTCGAGGCCGGCGCTCTGCTTCGTCGAATGCCGCACTAGGCGTCCCTCTCAGTCGCGGTTGGGGAGTTCGGCGGTCGTCGCCGGGTCGGTGGGGTCAGCCGTGGCCGCCGGGCCGTTCGGCGCCGCCGGGGTGATCACGGTGGCGCGTCCGCGTGCCGTGCCGGCCTGGAGGGCGGCCATCACTCGGCGGACCTCCTCCGGGGATCGGGGCGAGGGGGTGTCGCTGACGGTCGACCGGGCCTGGGCGACGGGAGTCTGGCGTCGCACCCGGCGGGGCAGGCCGTCCAGCCCGTCGTCGGTCGTCGCGGGGGTGGATTTCGGCCCCGCGTCGCCGGTCCCGTTCGGCGCGGACGGGTCCGAGGTCGACGCCCCGATGGCAGGCGCCAGGCCGCCTGCGGCAGCACCCCCGCCGGAGGCAGCCGGCGTCGCGACGGCGGCCGGAGCGGTCGGGGACTTGGCGGCGGGCGTGGACGTGGACGGGCGGGTGCGCGCGCGGGGCACGCTGCCCCGGCGTACCGGGCGCGCCAGCCGTCGGCCCGCGTCGGCCGAGGCGGCACCCAGGGTGGCCGGGTCGGGGCCGGCCGGAGGCTCGGCGGTGACGAGGTCGGTGGGGATCAGCACCACAGCGGTCATTCCACCCTTGCCGGAGGGCCGCAACCGCACCCGTACGTGGTGGCGGGCCGCCAGCCGGGCCACCACGAACAGGCCGAGTCGTGCGCTCTGCGCCGGATCGAACTCGGGTGAGCTGGCCAGTCGGGTGTTGGCGGTTTCCAGCGCCGCGTCGGACATGCCCAGCCCCTGGTCGGTGATCTCCAGGGCGTACCCGTTGGCCACCTGCTCCCCGACGACGGTGACCCGGGTGTCCGGCGGGGAGAAGGCGGTGGCGTTCTCGACCAGCTCGGCGAGCAGGTGGATGACGTCGCCGACGGCCCGGCCCAGCACTCCGGCCGGCTGCACGGCGGTGATGTCCACCCGGTCGTACGCCTCGACCTCGGAGATCGCGCCGCGGATCAGGTCGACCATCGCGACGGGGTTTCGCCACCCGCGGCCGGGCGCGGAGCCCGCGAGGATGACCAGGTCCTCGGCGTGCCGGCGGAGTCGGGTCGCCAGGTGGTCGACCTGGAACAGCTCGGCCAACTCGTCCGGGTCCTCCGCGCGCCGCTCCATCCGGTCGAGCAGGTGCAGCTGACGGTGCACCAGGCTCTGGCTCCGTCGGGCGATGTTGAGGAAGACCTCGTTGAGCCCGCGACGCAGGGTGACCTCGTCCACCGCGGCCTGGACGGCGGTGCGCTGCACCTCGGTGAAGGCGCGCCCGACCTCGCCGATCTCGTCGTTGCCGTATTCCAGGGGTGGCGCCTCCCGGGCGACGTCGACCTGCTCACCTCGACGCAGTCGGGACACCACGTCCGGCAGCCGGTGCTCGGCCAGCTCCAGCGCGGCGGTGCGGACACTGCTGAGCCGTCGGACCAGGGTGCGGCCGACCCGCACCGCCACCAGCACCGAGATCACCACGGCGGCGAGTCCGAGCACCCCGGCGGCGGCCAGCCGGACCAGGATCCGGACCGCCATCGGCACCGAACGGTCGGTGAGACCGTCGGCCTCGGCCAGTTCGAAGTCACGCAGCTGCTGCTGCACGGTGTCGTGGCTGGCCTGCCAGGACGCCGCGTCCACCGGCGGCCGGCCGGGCCGGTTGGCCGCGACCAGCGCGTCCTGCATGGCGCGCAGACTGGTGAACGCCGGGCTCTCGGTCAGTCGCTGGTACGCGACGCGCCCGGCCTCGGGCAGGTCGGCCACGGCGCTCTCGGTGAGCCACCGCTGGTTGCCGATGGACTGCACGAGCTGGGCGTGTTCCCCGTCGGCGAAGCGGCCGACGGTCAGTACGCCGGCCAGCATGGCGTCGGTCTGGCCGAGCAGCTCCCGGGATCGGCCCAGCGCGGTGAGCGCCAGCGCCTGCCGGTTGAGGTCGGGATCGGACAGGGTGGCCATCGCGGAGAACGCCTGGAAGGCCGCTGTGACCATGCCGCTGTAGAGACCGATCGCGCCGGGGCGGTCCATCATCCGGTCGTCGATGAAGTCCCGGCCGGTCGGCAGCGCCGCCAGAGCGGTGACCAGCCGGTCGACGCGGTCCTCCAGCAGGTCGTCGGCGGCGTCGCGCAGCGCCTCTCCGTCGACCCGGCGACGCAGCTCGGCGACCGCGCGATCGGTGCGCTGACGCTGCTCGGCCAGGGCCGGCAGATCGGCGCTGCCGGCGAGCTGCACCACCGAGAGGCGGCGTTCCCGCTGCAACTCGGTGACCACCGCCTCGCCGGGGCGGCCCAGGTCGTACAGCAGGGTGCGGGCGGAGAGCAGATTGAGGGCGGGCCCGAAAGTCAACGTGGTCGCGAAGATCCACAACGCCAGGAGCGCGCTCACCGGCGCGACGACCAGGGCGGTCAGCTTCGAGCGGATCGGCCAGTCGCGGGTTCTCATCAGACCTCGCCCGTACAGGGGTGGCAGGAGGGGTGCCGGCACCGCCGGGCAACGCGTCGGCCGGTTGCGTGCCCGGCGTCGACGTCGGGCACCAGCGCGGGCGCCTTGGGCAGGATACGTAATCAGGGGCGGTTGCACTACCGCCCGTCGCCTCGGGATCGACGCTCCGAGACGCGCGGCGTCGAGATCGACGCTCCGAGACGCCGCGCCGGAGGCTGTGCCCTGCGGGCAGACGGCGAACGCCCCGCTGGCGGACCGGCGGGGCGTTCGTCGTGCTGGGGGCGGGTCAGGCGTTGTCGGCGATGCCGAGGCCCTCGGCGACCCGCCGGCCGTAGGCGTCGTCGCACTGGCTGAAGTGCCAGACCATCTTCTCCTGGATCTGCTTGTCGCACTGACCCAGCAGGTTGATCATGTTTTTCACCAGGTCGTCGCGCTCCCACTGCGGCATGGTGCGGAAGCGCTCACCCGCCTGGGCGTAGTTGTTCTGCCGCTCGATCGGCGCCCGCATGACCCGGCCCGAGACGAACGGTTGGTATTCCCGGTACGACTCGTCAGCCTGCTGCAGACCGGCCACCGAGGACGGTTCGAAGTTGATGTGGGGGTTGCCGCCCCGGCTGTCCACCCCGTACGCCATCTGACCACCGTCCTGATTGGTGTTCACCTGGACGTCCTCGCGGGGGGCGTTGATCGGCAACTGGAGGTAGTTCGGGCCGACCCGGTAACGCTGGGTGTCCGAGTAGGAGAAGGTGCGCCCGACCAGCATCTTGTCGTCGGAGAAGTCGAGGCCGTCGACCAGCACGCCGGTGCCGAACGCGATCTGCTCGTTCTCGTTGTGGAAGTTGCCGACGTTGCGGTTGAGGGTCATCAGGCCGACCGGAAGCAGCGGGAACACGTCCTCGGGCCAGGTCTTGGTGTCGTCCAACGGGTCGAAGTCCAGCTCCGGGTGCTCGTCGTCGCTCATGAGCTGGACGTTCAGCTCCCACTGCGGGTATTCGCCGCGCTCGATCGCCTCGTAGAGGTCCTTGGAGGCGTGGCCCAACTCGCGCGCCTGGATGGCGGCGGCCTGCTCCTCGGTCAGCGACTCGATGCCCTGCCGCGACTTCCAGTGGTACTTGACCAGCACGCCCTCGCCCGCGGCGTTGACCATGCGGTACGTGTTCACGCCGAAGCCGTCCTGCGTCCGGTAGTTGGCCGGGATGCCGCGCGGGCTGAACAGCCAGGTCAGCATGTGCATCGACTCGGGAGTGTTGGACATGAAGTCGAAGATCCGGTTCGGCTCCTGCCGGAAGGTCACCGGGTCCGGCTTCAGCGAGTGGATGACGTCGGGGAACTTGATCGCGTCCCGGATGAAGAAGACCGGCAGGTTGTTGCCGACGAGGTCCCAGTTGCCGTCCTCGGTGCGGAACTTGACGGCGAAGCCACGCGGGTCGCGGGTGGCCTCGGAGGAGTCCCGCCCGCCGATGACGGTGGAGAAGCGGAGGCTGACCGGGGTCTTCGTGCCCCGGGTCTGGAACAGCTTGGCCCGGGTGTAGGTCGCGGCCGGCTCGTCGCCGATCGTCCCGTACGCCTCGAACTCGCCGTGCGCGACGAAACCGCGCGCGTGCACCACCCGCTCGGGGATCCGCTCCCGGTCGAAGTGGCTGATCTTCTCCAGGAAGTGGTAGTTCTCCAGCGTCGCGGGCCCCCGGGAGCCAACCGTCCGCTGCTGCTGGTTGTTGTGCACGGGGTGACCCTGCCGGGTGGTGAGGATCGGCTTGCTGGTCTGTGGGTGCATCACCCCACCCAACCGCCTTTTCTGGAATGAGTCAAGTTTCAGTGGGACGGTGAGCTGCGTCTCTCGTCAGGAAAGTGTCCCGAATCGGGATTGGCGATCAGTGCGCGGAGGGAATACCAGGAGACGAAGGAGGAGCCCATGTCGCCCACTCAGGTAATCGTCATCGTGCTCGTCGTCCTGGTGCTCGTCGCGGCGGCCGCCCTGGCCGTGCGGCAGCTCGGCCGCCGTCGCGCGCTGCGCAGCAAGTTCGGGCCGGAGTACGACCGGGTGGTGGCGGAGCAGGACAGCCGGTCCGCCGCGGAGCGCGAACTGCGCGATCGGGAACGCCGGCACGCCGAGCTCTCGCTCACCCCGCTCAGCCCGGAGTCCCGGGCCCGCTACAGCGCCGCCTGGGAGGAACTCCAGGTCCGCTTCATCGACTCACCCGGCGAGACCGTCGGCGACGCAGACGAACTGGTCACCCGGCTCATCGAGGAGCAGGGCTACCCGACCGGCGACTTCTCCGACCAGATCGCCCACCTCTCCGTCGAGCACGCCCGCACGCTGAGCAACTACCGGGACGCGCACGACATCCACCTGCGCAACACCCGAGGCGAGGCCAGCACCGAGGAGCTCCGGCAGGCGGTCGTCCACTACCGGGCACTCTTCGCCGACCTGCTCGGCGAGGAACCGCTCGGGCAGCACACGCCCGACCAGCCACACCACCCGGACCACGACGCCACGAGCCGCTGAGGAGGCCACCGATGCGCCAGGATGAGCAACAGGTGAGCAACGACCATCCGGAGGCCGTCCGGTCCGCACCCGTGCCGGTACCCCCGGCCGACGACCGGACCAACCGCTCCGACGCCCCGGAGGACGCCGTCGACGAGCGGGACACCTTCGACGAGCAGGCCACCGACCCGGACCGGACGAACGGCACCGAACGGGATGCCGCATACGACCCGGTCGACGACGAGCGGGCCGACGACGTCGACCCGCGCCAGCGGCGGGACGACCGGTCCACCGACGAGGGCGGTTTCCACGAGCCGGGGCCGCTGCCGACGACGTTCGGCGCCACCACGGTGGCCGACGCGGTGGCCGCCTCCGCGCTGGCCAGCCCGCGCCCGCAGGACCAGCCGGACCCCCGGGCCGAGCGGACTGCCCAGCCGGGTGACGGCGCCGAGGACGGTGAGCGTGAGGGCCTGCGCGCCGACCCCACGGCCGAGCTGCACCGCCGCGACACCGATGTCGACGACGACGCGGACCTCGACGACCGCGCCGACGCGGACACCTCCGCGCGGACCTTCGTAGCGCCGGGGAGCACGGACGGCGCTCCCGAGCGACGCGACGACCTGACCGGCGACCCGGACGTCACGGCCGGCTACGGCAGCGCCACGCCGGAGATGGTCGACCCGGACGCGGACGGCGAACCGGTCACCACCGACGGCACCAGCACCTCGCTGGCGTCAGCCGGGACGTCGCAGCCCGCCGGGTCGACGGTCGCGGCGGGGGCGGCCACGCTCCTGGACACGGACACCGCGCAGGGCTTCCGGGACCGCTGGCGGGACGTGCAGCTGCGCTTCGTCGACGATCCGCAGGCGGCGGCCGGCGAGGCGCAGTCGCTGGTGGAGGAGGCCATCCAGGCCCTCTCCTCTGCACTGGCCGCGCAGAAGACCACGCTGGGCGGGTGGCAGGACGCCGGCTCGGCCGACACCGAGCAACTGCGGATGGCCGTACGCAATTACCGGGACTTCCTGGACCGCGTACTGGGTCGCTGAGTCTCACGACCGACAAGGGGGCGCTCCGGCCGGATGGCCGGGGCGCCCCTTGCCGTCGGCAGCCTGTCGGACCGCCCGAACGGAGCCGAACACACCGGATCCATCCAGGGGGATTGAAACCGCCCGTCCGGGGTAATACGGCGCGCGCGTACAGCCAGCGTGGACGTCGGCACGAGGGGTGACGGGATGGACGGCGACGGTCTCCGGCTCAACATGAACGGCCTGGACTACCTGATTCTGGCGCTGTACTTCGTCACCGTCCTCGGGGTCGGCTTCGCCGCTCGCCGGGCGATCCGGACCAGCGTCGACTTCTTCCTCTCCGGCCGTTCCCTGCCGGCCTGGGTGACCGGTCTCGCCTTCGTCTCGGCGAACCTGGGCGCGTTGGAGATCATCGGAATGGCCGCGAACGGGGCCCAGTACGGTGTGATGACGGTCCACTACTACTGGATCGGCGCCGTCCCGGCCATGGTCTTCCTGGGCATCGTGATGATGCCCTTCTACTACGGCTCCAAGGTCCGCAGCGTGCCGGAATACCTGCGGTTGCGGTTCAACCGCCCCACCCACCTGCTCAACGCGCTCAGCTTCGCCGTCGCCCAGGTGCTGATCGCCGGTGTCAACCTCTACGCGCTGGCCCTCGTCATGCAGGCGCTGCTCGGCTGGCCGCTCTGGACGGCGATCGTGGTCGGCGCGGCGATCGTGCTGGCGTACATCACCATCGGTGGCCTGTCCGGGGCGATCTACAACGAGGTGCTCCAGTTCTTCGTCATCCTGGCCGGTCTCATCCCGGTCACCGTGATCGGCCTGGTCAAGGTCGGCGGGTGGAACGGTCTGATGGACGCGGTCGGCGACACCAAACTCGGCGAGGCGGGCCTGCACGCGTGGCAGGACACCGGCAGCACCGCCAACCCGCTGGGCGCGCACTGGATCGGCATCGTCTTCGGCCTGGGCTTCGTCCTGTCGTTCGGCTACTGGACGACGAACTTCGCCGAGGTGCAGCGGGCCCTCTCGGCCAAGAACATGAGCGCCGCCCGGCGTACGCCGATCATCGCCGCGTACCCGAAGCTGTTCATCCCCCTGGTCACGATCATCCCCGGTCTGGTGGCCCTGGTGACGGTGAAGGGGCTCGGCGCGGAGAGCGGCGACCTCCAGTACAACAACGCCATCCCGCTGCTGATGCGCGACCTGCTCCCCAACGGTGTGCTCGGGGTCGCGGTCACCGGCCTGCTCGCCTCGTTCATGGCTGGCATGGCGGCCAACGTGAGCGGCTTCAACACCGTCTTCACCTACGACATCTGGCAGGCGTACATCCGCCGTGACCGGTCGGACGAGTACTACCTGCGGATCGGCCGGTGGGCGACGGTCGGCGCCGTGGTGATCGGGATCGGCACCGCGTTCATCGCGGCCGGGTTCAGCAACATCATGAACTACATCCAGGCGCTCTTCTCCGTCTTCAACGCGCCGCTGTTCGCCACCTTCATCATCGGCATGTTCTGGAAGCGGATGACCGCGCTGGCCGGCTTCTGGTCGCTGTTGCTCGGCACCCTGGTGTCACTGAGCCTCTACCTGCTCTACAAGGGCGGAGTGATCGATTTCAACTCCGACCTGGAGGAGAGCTTCTGGGGTGCCGGCCTCGCCTTCGTCACGGCGGTGGTGGTCGCCGCGATCATCACCCCGCTCACCGCGCCCAAGCGGGACGAGGAACTGCGCGGGCTGGTCTACGGGATGGGCGGCATCGACCTGAAGGGCGACGTGCTCGCCGGCGACGCCGTCTGGTACCGCTCCCCCGTGCTCCTCGGCGTGATCGCGGTCGCGCTGGCCGCCCTCTTCTACATCCCGGTCTTCTAGGAAAGGGGTCGGCAGATGGACAACCACAGCCAGCCGGCACAGGACCCGCTGATCGACGAGTCGGAGGCGGAGCAACGGCGGTCCGCCGCGGCCCGGCTGTTCGACATCCGCCGGGTGATCGGTGGCCTCTTCGTGGCGTACGGGATCATCGTGACGCTGATCGGCATCTTCGACAGCCGGGCCGAGATCGACAAGGCCGAGGGTGTGCGGATCAACCTGTGGGCCGGGCTGTCGATGCTCGTCTTCGGCCTGCTCATGCTGCTCTGGCAGTGGCTGCGTCCCGCGGACCCGCCGGCCCCGAACGAGCAGCCCCCCGGGAGCTGACCCCTGGCCGCACGGCCTGACCGCACGGCATGAGCACGGCCCGGCCTGACCGCCGGGCCGTGCGGCATGAGCGCGGCACGAAGGGGTACGCGAGGGAATCCAGGCACCGTGTCGGACCCAGGAGGCAGCACCATGACCGATCGCGATCGCCAACCGCCGCTGGAGGACAGCCCGGAGGTGGCCTCGGCGGTGGATGATGACATCACCGTCTCGCAGTTTCGGACCGGAGGTGGGCCCGACCGGGACACTCCGGGCTTCGCCGAACCCCGCAGCCGACCCGACGACCTCGCTCCGGACACCGACGAGCTGATCGGCGACCCGTACGCCGCCGGCACCGGGGCGACCGGGACGGGCACCGGCGCTGGCGGGGACAACATCCGCACCGGGAGCGAACAGCCCTGGGAGCCGGAGGACCTGGTGATGGCCCGCGGGCAGGACCTCACGCCGGAAAACCTGGAGAAGGCCCGCCGTGACCTGGCCGAGCAGGGCCGGGCGGCGATCGAGCGCACCGTGCCCTGATCGGGCAAGGGGGGGTCCCCGGCCCGACCAGAACGGTCGGACCGGGGACCCGGGGGGAACCTGCCGCCGGCAGTGCCTCACCAACTGCCGGCGGCCGGTGGGTGTGAAGCGTTCCGGTCAGAGAGCCGGGTACGCGTTGCGCATGAGCTCCTGGAACTGGGCGGAGAACCACGCACCGGAGATCGGCGCGTCCGGCAGAGCCCCGGACGGGTTGTTGCCGTTGCGGGCGTTACCGCCGTACGTCGGGTCGCACATCCGGTCGAAGCCCTTGCCCTCGTTGTTCGGGATCTCCTTGCTGGAGCCGTCCGACTCACCCGGCGGCTTCACCCAGACGTAGGCGTCGATGCCCGTCGCCGGGTTGGCCCGCGGCCGCTCGCCGAGGCCGGCGCCGGCCTGGTTGCACCAGTTGCCGAGGTGGGCCCGGCGGTCGATGCGGCCTCCGTTGACGTACGTGTCGACGCTGGTCGTGGCACCCGGCCCGGTGGGCCGCGCGGAGCCGCCCCACCCGTTGCGGGAGGTGTCGATCAGCATGCCGATGTTGGAGTTGAAGCCGACCGAGACCAGCTTCGTGCGGAACGCCTGGGCGAAGGACAGCTCGTCGACGTAGAAGTTCCAGTCGACCCACTTGGACTGCCGCACCGTCTGACCGTTCACGTTGTCCGTGACCTTGAAGTACGGCTCAGTCAGCGCCGAGTAGTTGGCGGTGTTGGTGATGAACCCGTGCACGTTGTTGACAGTGCTGCCAGAGGCCACCGCGGCGGTCTTCAGGATGTCGGCGGTCGGGCCGAAGTTGGAGTCCCAACCGAGCCAGCCGTGGTGACCGGCGTCGATGTAGTTGTAGACGTTGCCGATCGCGCCCAGCTTGGCGAGGGCGTAGCCGACGCCGTTGACGTACGCGCCGTTGGCCTTGACCGTGTCGCACATGACAGTGCCGCCGGGCTGACCGGACGTGTTGGTGACCAGGTTCGGCAGCGAGTCGATCTCGATGACGTTGATGATCCGCAGGCTGCTGTACTTCGACTCACCCTGGATCGCGGCGATCGGGTCGATGTACTGGGCCTTGTACTTGGGCAGCTCGTCCGGGCCCAGCTCACCGTTGGAGGCGAGCGCGGAGCAGTCCCGGCCGGGCAGGTTGTAGATCACGAACTGGATGTAGCCGGCGCCCTGACGCAGCGCCTCGTCCAGGTGCTCACGCACGCCGAAGGCGCCGTTGGAGCTGCTGTCCGGCGTGCCGTTGATCGCGGCGATCCGGTCCAGCCAGACGGCGGTGGGGTTGTTGGAGACCCGGCTTCCGCCGGCCTCGGCGTCCGCCTTGGCCTTCCACTCCGGGTTCACGTACCCGCGCGCCCCGGCGTAGGGGTTGTCGACCTTGGTGCCGGGCGGCGGCGTGGTGGGCGGCGGGTCGGTGGGCGGAGGGTCGGTGGGCGGAGGCGTGGTCGGCGGGGGCGTGGTCGGCGGGGTGGTGCCACCGTTGCAGACCACGCCGTTCAGGGTGAACGAGGTCGGCTTCGGGTTGCTGCCGCTCCACGCGCCGTTGAAGCCGATGCTCGTCGACGCGCCGGTGGCGAGGGTGCCGTTGTAGGACAGGCTCTTGGCGGTGACCTGGCTGCCGGACTGGGTGAACTCCGCCGACCAGCCCTGCTGCACGCGCTGGCTGGAGTTGGGGAAGGTCCAGCCCAGCGTCCAGCCGTTGAGCGGGTCACCGACGTTCTTGATGGTGACGCTGGCGGTGAAGCCGCCGGGCCACTCGTTGCTCGTGTAGGCGATGTCGCACTGAGTCGCGGCCTGCGCCGCGGTGACCGGAATCGTCACCAACCCGCCGGCGACCAGGACACCCGCGCCGGCGAGCGCCATGGTCCGGCGTGGGCCGGACAGCCTTCTCCACACATTCATGCCACTGATCTCCTTGGGCGAGACCGGGCCCGCGTACGGCCCGGCGAGACGGCCCGGCGGGCGTCCTGAACGGACGGCCTCCGGCGCCAACGGGAATCTTTGGGGGGCGCCCGACCCGGACGGGCGATGGTGGTGGTGGTGCGCGGCCGATGCGTCGGCCGGTCGATCGGCGGCGGGACGTCGCCCGGTGAACCGGTGCCCTCGACTCCCAGCCTGCGCGGTGTGGCTCACCTCACCGCGTTGGACGATTCTCGCATGGGAGCGCTTCCATGGCAATGGCTCGATGCGTTGCGCGCGCCGGCCGTCCCTCGCCCGTTTCGGACGATACCCCCGAGTGCGCTCGGGCAGCACGTTGCGGACCGGAGCCGCCGGGACCGGATGAGCGGCGCGGGTCGGGCACGGGGAGGCCGGAACGCCGTGCGCCGCACGCAAGGGCGTCCCGCACCTGAGACGACACTGAGCACGGCGAAAGCCGCGTAGCACCCCTTCACCTCTTACCTGGATCAAAGGTCAAAACGCGAATCTTTCACTTCATAAGTCATGAAACCGTCTAACGTCGGTCTTAGCTCGGTTGTCGCCGGGCACAGGACAACAGGGATGGAGTGACGCAGGTCATGGCTAAGAAGATGCTCGGGAAGGTCGTTGCGGGCGCCGCGCTCGGCGGTGCATCGCTCCTGGTGTTCGCGCCGGGGATCGCGTTCGCGGACGGCCACAACGACGCCAAGGACCGCGACGGCAAGGTCTACGCCAAGCCGCACGTCGTCAAGGCTGGCGAAGAGGTCAAGCTCCTCGAGATCTGCCCGGATCGGCAGGAGCACGCGTACGTGTGGTCCAAGGTCACCGGCAAGGTCAAGCTCAAGCCGGCCCACGAAGACCGGGGCGAGGACCGCGAGTGGCGCGAGGAGGAGAACTCCTCGGACCACGACAAGGGCAAGGACGAGCACGGCAAGGACGACAAGGGCAAGGACCACGAGGGCAAGGACGAAAACGGCAAGGACGAGCACGGCAAGGACGACAAGGGCAAGGACGACAAGGGCAAGGACCACGAGGGCAAGGACGAGCACGGCAAGGGCGAAGAGGGCAAGGGCGAAGACGGCAAGGACAAGCCGCAGCCGCCCGCCGACGACGCCCAGCCCGGTGGCCAGGGTGGCGGCGCTGCCGCCGACGCCTACGGCGACGAGGGCAGCAAGGACTGGAAGGGCGAGGAGCACGACCAGGACGCGGACGACAGCCGCGACAAGAAGGACTGGGACTCCAAGGACGAAGGCAAGAAGGACTGGGAGTCCAAGGACGAGCACGGCTCCGACGAGTACGGCTCGGACAAGGGCTGGGAGTCCAAGGACGAGCACGGCTCCGGCGAATACGGCTCCGACAAGGGCTGGGAGTCCAAGGACGAGCACGGCTCCGACGAATACGGCTCCGACAAGGGCTGGGAGTCCAAGGACGAGCACGGCTCCGACGAATACGGCTCCGACAAGGGCTGGGAGTCCAAGGACGAGCACGGCTCCGACGAATACGGCTCCGACAAGGGCTGGGAGTCCAAGGACGAGCACGGCGGTTACGGCTCGGAAGAGGGCCGTTCCGACGAGCGCGACTGGGACGAGGAGCGCGAGTTCGTCTACTACGGCGAGGCCAAGGTCGACAAGGACGCGAAGCCGGGTCGCTACGAGCTCAAGGGCTCGTGCGGCGAGGGTGAGCTCGTCGTGCTGCCGCACGGCGGTGTCGACGGTGGTGACGGTGGCGCCAGCACCGGCACCGACCGTGGCCTGGCCACCGGCGGGGCGGGCCTGCTCGGCGCTGCCGCGCTGGGCGGGATCGTGCTGATGCGTCGCCGGCGGACCGATGGTTCGCTCGTCTGACGTGACGACGACACGGGCCGGCGGCCGTCACGGGAGACCGTGGCGTGCCGCCGGCGCGGCCGTCGTCGTCACCATGGCCATGATTGGCGCCGGGATGATCGGCGCCAGTCTGAAGGACACACCCGCTCCCCGACCGCCGCAGCCGTTGGCTCAGGCCGGTCCCGAGGTCACCGGGTCGGCGAGCACCGCCGACGACGCCCCGCCGGTCGACGGGCAGCCGGTCGGAGACGCGCCGGCGGGACTGGCCCGTTCGGCGCCGACCAGCATCGAGATCCCCCGGATCGGTGTCGACGCGACGATCATGTCGTTGGGCACCAACCCGGACGGCACCGTCCAGGTCCCTCCGCTCGACCAGGCCGACAAGGCCGGTTGGTACGAGCCGGGTGCGAGTCCCGGCGAGACGGGCAACGCGGTCATCGTCGGGCATGTGGACTCGGCGGTGCTCGGTCCGGCCGTCTTCTTCGACCTCGGCGCGCTCACCCCCGGTGACACCGTCACCGTGCGCCGGGCCGACGGGGTGCCGGCCACCTTCACCGTCGACTCGGTGAAGTCGTACCCGAAGACAGCCTTCCCCACCGAGTTGGTGTACGGGCCCGGCGACCGGCCTGGCCTGCGGGTGGTCACCTGCGGCGGTCAGTTCGACGCGGTCGCCAAGAGCTACCCGGACAACATCGTCGTCTTCGCCAGCCTGGTGGCCTGAGCGGGGACGAAACGAAACGCGGTCCGGCCGGTCGGGGTCACCCGATCGGCCGGACCGCGTCCGGTGTGCCTGACTCAGGCGGCCGCGGAGGTCCGCACCAGGGTGCGGATCTGGCGCAGCAGCACCGAGAGGGCGGCGAGGTCCGCCCGCGACTCGTCGAACTCCCCCATCGCCCGTCGAGCGCGGTGGATCGAGGTGGCGTTCGACTGCTCCCACTGCTGCACCCGCTCGTGCGGCGGCAGGTCGCCCGGGGTGGACTCCAGCACCTCAGCGGTGAGCGCGGCCAGCGCGGCGTACAGGTCGTAACGCAGCGCCATCCGGGCCAGCGTCTGCCAGCGGTCCTCCCGCGGCAGCAGGGAGATCTTCGACAGCAGCGAGTCCACCCGGAACAGGTCGGACAGCACGAAGTAGACCGAGGCCACCTCGCCGACGTCCCGTCCGCTGACGTTCGCGGTCTCCACCACGTCCATCAGACCGAAGCTGTACATCAGTCGGGTAGCCCGCTCGGCCAACTCGCGGGGCAGCCCACGCTCGGTCATCGAGTCCATGTGCGAGACGATGCCCTGCCGCTCGTCGCCGTAGAACAGGTCCTCCAGACCCGGGAGCAGTCGGGTCACCCCGTCCCGCAGCCGGGCGATCTCGGCCGGCACGTCGATCGGCGAGCGGCGGTTGGAGACCAGCCACCGCACCGCCCGGTCGAGCAGCCGGCGGGTGTCCAGGTAGACGCTGGTCTGCAACTCGGGTGCGACCTTGTTGTCCAGCGCCTCCACCGCGTCCCACAGGTCCCGCAGGCCGAACACTTCGCTGACCACCACGTACGCACGGATCACGTCCGCCGCGCTGGCCGCGGTCTCCTCGACCACCCGGAAGATGAACGAGATGCCACCCCGGTTGATCGCCTCGTTGACGAGCACTGTGGTGACGATGTCCCGGCGCAGCCGGTGCCGGCCCATCCGGTCGGCGAACCGTTCGCGCATCGGCGTCGGGAAGTAGTTGACCAGGACCTCGGTCGTCCACTCCTCGTCGGCCAGCCCCTCGGTGAGGATCTCCCGCTCCAGGACGATCTTCACGTACGCGAGCAGCACCGCGAACTCCGGCGCGGTCAGGCCCGATTCGCTGCGGACCGCCAGCTCCTCGTCCGGAGGCAGCGCCTCCAGCGCCCGGTCCAACCCGCCCGACCGCTCCAACTCGTTGATCATCCGGCGGTGCACCGGCAGCAGCGAGGCGGCCTGGGCCTGGGCGTTGTTGATCGCCCGCGCCTGGTCGTAGTTGTCCCTCAGCACCAGCTCGGCGACCTCGTCGGTCATCCCGGCCAGCAGCTCGTCCCGCTCGGCCGTGGTCAACTCGCCGTCGGCCACCGCGGTGTTCAGCAGGATCTTGATGTTCACCTCGTGGTCGGAGGTGTCCACCCCGGCCGCGTTGTCGATGAAGTCCGTGTAGATCCGGCCACCCGTCAACGCGTACTCGATCCGGCCGAGCTGGGTCCAGCCCAGGTTGCCGCCCTCGCCCGCCACCCGGCAGCGCAGGCTGCGCCCGTCCACCCGGATCGCGTCGTTGGACTTGTCGCCCACCTCGGCGTTGGTCTGGGTGGACGCCTTGACGTAGGTGCCGATGCCGCCGTTCCAGAAGAGATCCACCGGGGCGGTCACGATCGCCTTCATCAACTCCTGCGGCGACAGCTGCGTGACGTCGTCGTCCAGGCCGATCGCCGCCCGGACCTGCGGCGTGATCGGGATGGACTTGGCGGTACGCGGGAAGATGCCGCCGCCTGCCGAGATCAGCTCCGGGTTGTAGTCCTCCCACGACGAGCGGGGCAGATCGAACAACCGCCGCCGCTCCGCGTACGAGGTCGCCGCGTCCGGGTCCGGGTCGAGGAAGATGTGCCGGTGGTCGAAGGCGGCCACCAGGCGGATGTGCTCGGAGAGCAGCATCCCGTTGCCGAACACGTCGCCGGACATGTCGCCGACGCCGACCACCGTGAAGTCCTGGGTCTGGGTGTCCAGGCCCAGCTCCCGGAAGTGCCGCTTGACCGACTCCCAGGCGCCCCGGGCGGTGATGCCCATCTTCTTGTGGTCGTAGCCCGCCGAACCACCGGAGGCGAACGCGTCGCCCATCCAGAAGCTGTGGGTCTTGGAGATCTCGTTGGCGACGTCGGAGAACGTCGCCGTGCCCTTGTCGGCGGCCACCACCAGGTACGGGTCGTCGCCGTCGTGCCGGACCACGTCCACGGGAGGCACGATCTGCCCGCTGACGATGTTATCGGTGACGTCCAGCATCGCGCCGACGAACTCCTGATAGCAGGCGACCGCCTCGTCCCGGTCACCCGGCTTCTGCTTCAGCACGAAGCCGCCCTTGGCACCCACCGGCACGATCACGGTGTTCTTCACCATCTGCGCCTTGACCAGGCCGAGCACCTCGGTCCGGAAGTCCTCCCGACGGTCGGACCAGCGCAACCCGCCCCGGGCCACCGGCCCGAACCGCAGGTGCACACCCTCGAAGCGGGGCGAGTAGACGAAGATCTCGAACTTTGGTCGCGGCGCCGGCAGGTCCGGAATGGCCTGCGGGTCGAGCTTGAACGCCACGTACGCCTTCGGCCGCCCGTCGGCGCGCTTCTGGTAGAAGCTGGTCCGCAGGGTCGCCTCGATCAACGTCAGGTACGAGCGCAGGATCCGATCCTGGTCGAGGCTGGCCACGTCGTCCAGCGCCTCCCGGATCATCTCCACCAGCTCACCGCTGCGCTGCTGCCGCTGCTCGGTCGTCTGCTCGCCCGGCGCGAACCGGGTCTCGAACAGATCCACCAGCAACGCGGCGATCTTCGGGTACGCGACGAAGGTCTGCTCCATGTAGTCCTGCGAGAAGACCGTGCCGGCCTGCCGCAGGTACTTCGCGTACGCCCGCAGCACCACCACCTGCCGCCAGGTCAGCCCGCCGCGCAGCACCAGCTCGTTGAACCGGTCCACCTCGGCCTCGCCGCGCCACGCCGCCGCGAAGGCGTTCTCCACGTGTGGGCGCACCTCGGACAGCTCGTGGTGCCCCTCGGGCAGCAGGAGGCCGAAGTCGTACAGGTAGACCCGACCGTCGATCCGGTCCACCTCGTACGGGTGCTCGTCGACCACCCGTACGCCGAGTGAGTGCAGCACCGGCAGCACGGCGGAGAGCATCATCGGTTCGCCGTACCGGTAGACCTTGAACCGGACGTCCATGGCCTCGGCGAGGTCCGCACCGGGCACCCGGGTGCCCGGTCGGGGCGCGAGCTGCTTGCGGAACAGGTGCATCTCCAGCTGGCCGGGCTCCTCCAGCAGCTCCAGCTTCGCCAGGTCCTTCATCGCCTCGTACGGCGTGTGCCCGTCCTTGTAGCCCTCCGGGAACGCGTCGGCGTACCGGGTGAACAGGTGCTTGGCCTGCTCGTCGCCGAGCTTGCGCTCCAGCACCAGCCGGTAGTCGTCGTCCCAGAGCCGGGTCGCGTCGGCCAGCTCCTCGGCCAACAGGTCGGCGTCGATGTCGCCGGGCGGCCGGGTCGGGTCGGTGCGGACGATGAAGTGCACCCGGGCCAGCATCGACTCGGTGACCCGGGTGGTGTAGTCCACCCCGACACCGTTCAGCTCGCGCAGCAGGATGTCCTGCATGCGAAGGCGGTTCTGCGTGGTGAACCGGTCCCGGGGCAGGTAGATCAGGCAGGAGATGAACCGCCCGTACGCGTCCCGGCGCAGGAAGACCCGCAGCTGCCGGCGGCCCGCCATCCGCAGCACACCGACCACCGCGTGGTACAGGTCGTCGGTCTTGATCTGGAACAGCTCGTCGCGCGGGTACGTCTCCAGGATCTGGATCAGATCCTTGCCGGAGTGGCTGCGCTGACTCAGGCCGGAGCGGTCCAGCACCTCGGCGACCTTGCGGCGTACGACCGGCAGCTCGCGGACGCTGGTCCGGTACGCGGCCGTGGAGAACAGGCCCAGGAACCGCCGCTCGCCGATCACCTCGCCGTCCGAGTTGAAGATCTTGAAGCCGATGTAGTCGAGGTAGGCCGAGCGGTGCACGGTGGCCCGCGAGTTGGCCTTGGTGATGATGAGCAGGCGCTTCTCCAGCACCTTCTCGTGCGCCTCGGGCGTCATCGACGACAACGACCGCGGGTCCGGCGAATCCGAGCGCAGGATGCCCAGCCCGGTGCCGAGCACCGCCTCCAACGCCTTGCCGTCCACCGGGTCGGTGGCGTCACCCCCGGGGGCGTCCACCAGTCGGTACTCCCGGTAGCCGAGGAACGTGAAGTGGTCGTGGGCGAGCCACCGCAGCAGCTCCACCGAGTCCGTGATGTCCTTCTCCGGCACCGGTGGGCGATTGTCCGAGGTGCGAGCCGAGGCCAGCTCGTCGGCGAGCGCAAGGGCCCGCTGACGCATCTTCGGCCAGTCCTCGACAGCCTCCCGCACATCGGTGAGCACCCGCTGCAACTCGCGACGCAGCCGGTCCCGCTCGGCCGCGTCCCGGACCGGGTCGATCTCGATCCGCATCCAGCTCTCGATGATGTCGCCGGAGATCGCGTCATCCGGCTCCACGTCCGCGGAGACCTCGGTGAGCCGCCCCAGCGGCTCACGCCGGACCACCACGAGCGGGTGCACCAGCAGGTGCACGTCGAGGTGGTACGAGTTGAGCAGCGCGGTGACCGAGTCGACCAGGAACGGCATGTCGTCAGTGACGATCTCGACGACGGTGTGGTGCTGGTCCGCGTGCGGTTCGTGGATCCGCAGCTTCAACTCGCCGGGAACCCGCTGCTGGGCGAGGTCCCGGTGTGCCCGGGCCGCGTCGAGCATCTCCTCTGCCGTGAAACCGACCAGTTCCTCGTCCGGGGCGAACCGCCAGAAACGGCCGACAAGTGTCGCCGCGTCGTGGTCGTCCCCGGCGAGCGCGACAGCCTGGGCCACCAGGCGCTCCGCGTTGGGAACTGGTTCGTCGAGCTCGGCGTCCTCCACGTCGTCGGCCAACGCCTCGGTCGGCAGGCCCAGATCGTAGATGGTGTCGATGCTCGACCCGGTCAGCCCGGTGACTCCCGTGTCGAGCCGGCCGTAGCCGTCCCCGTCGGTCGCCGAATCGAAGCTGTCGTCGTCCCGGCCGGAGTCATCCTGCCGGAGGTCGGGTTCCGGTTTGATCGCCGGACGCCGGTCCATCGGTGCCACTCCCCTCGACCCACCGCGTTGTGGGTCACTCTGCCGCCCAGCCTAGGCCCTGCCGTTCTTCGCCTTCGTCGGCGGACCACTGGCCAGACGTCCGGATCGGGACTTTGTCCTTTCACCCGTTGCGGGTCCGAGGTTGGCCGGCTGCGGGATACCCCGCCACGCGATGTTCATCACACGGGCGCGGCCCTCTTTACCCACGCTCGCGCGCCCACGGGACGTTGGGGACGGCGTCGGCGTACTACCGTGCGAGGGCAGTCTGAGATCGGAAGGACCAGCTCCATGCCCTTGTCGTACCCCCGGCCCCACCGGCCGAACCACGCCCGCCGCCTGACCGCCGCCCTCACCACGGCGCTGCTCACGGCCGGTGTTCTCGCCGGCTGCTCGGGTGACGACGGGCCGCAGAGCAGCGTCGACGCCTTCCTCAGCGGTTGGCGCAGCGGCGATCTCCAGGCGGTCGGTCTGATCGACCCGACCGGCAACAAGCTGCCGTCGGCCGAGGTGACTCGCGAGATCAAGGAGCTCTCCGGTGAGCTGGCGGCCACCCCGCCCACGCTGAAGCGGCGCGGCGAGCCGAAGGTCACGAAGGACATCGCGACCGCGACGGTCCAGGTGGAGTGGAACCTGCCCGGTCAGACCCGCTGGGCGTACGACCGGGAGTTACGCCTCGCGCACGGCGATGACGACCAGTGGCAGGTGATTTGGGAGCCCAGGGTGGTGCACGAGCAGCTCACCAAGGGTGACCGGTTGGCGGTGCGCCGCGACGCCGGTGCCCGGGCCGCGGTGTTGGACGCCGCCGGGCAACCGCTCGTGACTCCGCGCCCGGTGGTCCGGGTGGGCGTGCAGCCCGACGGGGTCACCGACATCAAGAAGCTGGTCAAGGACCTCGACGGGGCGTTCAAGGCGATCCGCCCGGCGCTGGTGCCCGCCGTCGACCTGGCCGACCTGCCCGAGCGGGTCGCCAAGGCCGAGCCGGGCGCCTTCGTCGAGGTGGTGTCGCTGCGCGAGGAGGCGTACCTCCAGATCAAGCCCCGGATCTACGACCTGGACGGCACCAAGTTCGTCTCCGCCAAGGTCGACCTGGCACCGACCCGGGAGTTTGCCCGGGCGGTGCTCGGCACTGTCGACCCGGCGCAGGCGGACGACCTCACCGCACACCCGGACCGGTACGTCGCCGGCGACCTGGTCGGGCACGGCGGGTTGCAGGGCCGCTACGACGAACGGCTGCGCGGCGCGCCCGGGCTGACCGTGGTGGTCGAGCGGCCGGCCGAGGGCGGCAAACTGGAGTCCACCGGCACTGAGCTGTTCCGTCGGGAGCCGCAGCCCGGCCAGACGCTGAAGACCACGCTGGACGTCGCCGCCCAGAACGCGGCCGACGGGGCACTGCGCGCCGAGTCCCGCCGCTCCGCCCTGGTGGCTCTCCGGATCAGCGATGGCGCGGTGCTCGCCGCGGCGAACGGTCCCGGGCCGGCCGGGGAAAACCTGGCCTTCACCGCCCAGGTGCCGCCGGGTTCCACGTTCAAGGTGGTCAGCACGCTGGGCCTGCTGGACCGGGGCGCTGTCACTCTGGACGGGCCGGTTGCCTGCCCGAAGACCTTCACCGTCGACGGTCGGTCCTTCAAGAACTCCGACAACTTCGAGCTGGGCTCGGTGCCGTTCCGCACCGACTTCGCCAAGTCCTGCAACACGGCGTTCGCCTCGCTGGCCCCGAAGCTCGGCGGTGACGGGCTGGCCGCTGCCGGCCGCGCGTTGGGCCTGGAGGGTCAATGGGACCTCGGCACCGACGCCTTCACCGGCAAGGTGTCCACGGGCGGCAGCCCGGCCGAGCAGGCCGCGGCATCGTTCGGGCAGGGCACCACGCTGGTCAGCCCGCTGGCCATGGCCGGTGCCACCGCCGCCGTCGCCCGAGGCCGGTTCGAGCAGCCGAAGCTCCTGCTCGACCCGGCGCCGGCCAAGCCGGCCGCGGCGGGTGAGCAGCTCAAGCCGGAATCGGTCGCGGCGCTGCGTTCGATGATGCGCGAGGTGGTCACCAGCGGCACCGGCAGCGCACTCAAGGATGTGCCGGGCGAGGTGTACGGCAAGACCGGCACCGCCGAGTACGACGACAACCCGGCCCACACCCACGCCTGGTTCGTCGGTTGGCGGGGTGACGTGGCGTTCGCCGTGTTCGTGGAGAAGGGCGGGGCCAGCACTGCCTCGGCCGTCCCGATCGCCGAGCGCTTCCTCCGCGCCCTCCCACAGTCCTGACACCCGCGCGACGAGCGCACCCGCAGCGAGCGGCCCCCGCACCACGAAGGCGTTGATCGACTCGGTTTCACGGAAACTGCGGTGTCCGAGCCACCTGGATACCGCGACTTCCGTGAAACCGAGTCGATCACGGCCCGGAGGGGCCGCCAGACGGGTCAGGCCGTGTCGGCTTTGTGGTGGTCCGAGGGGTTCTGGGCCGGTGCGGAAGGTCGCCGCAGCAGGCCTGGGCCGGCCGACGCGGGCGGGCCGACCGGCTCCGGTTCGACCAGCTCCCGCTCGACCAGCTCCCGCTCGACCAACTCCCGCTCGACCGGCTCCCGCTCGAACGTGGCGGCGATGTCCGCTGCGACGCTCGACTGCTCGGAGCGGGCCTGACCGTTGGTGACTGCTGGTTCCGCCTCGGCCACGATGTCGTGCGGCGTTGCGCCCCCGAAGAAGCGGCCGTCGGAAGAACCAACGCCGGCAGACCCGAAGGCCGAGGATGCGTCGCCGGCAGACCCGACATCGGAGGGTCCGGCCTCCGCGAGCGACCTGGCGTCGACGGACGGGTTCCACGGGGGAACGTCGGCGTGCGACTCCTCGCCATGAATCGCGCTCGGCAGCGCATCGAGCCGCTCGGCAGCAACGAGCTGATCGAACCGCTCGCCCCGCTCCAGCCCATCAGGGCGCGCACCACGAACGAGCCCACCGAGCTGGTCGGCACGATCCATCCCGTCGAGCCGCTGGGAGCGGTCGGGTCGTTCGGTGGTGCCCGGGGTCCGGCCGTTGCCGCGCCGGGGGCCGGGGGTCGGCCGGGCCGAGAGCAGTCGGGGCGGCACCGCTTCCGGTGCGCTGACCGGGGCCAGGCCGGCGACCACGGTGTTGACGATCTCGGCAGCGTACGAGCCGTCCGGGTCGTAGTCGGGGTCGAAGACGGTCAGCTCCACGCCGAGGCAGTGCGGGGTGTCGACCAGGCCGGCGAGCAGGATCTCCAGCTCGGCGAAGGCGATGCCACCCGGGTCGGGAGCGTCCACGGCGGGCATCACCGCGGGGTCGAGCACGTCCACGTCGATGTGCACCCAGTAGCCCGCGCAGTCGGCGAGCTGCTCGTGCGCCCACTGGGCCGTGCGGGCGGCACCTTCGGCGCGCAGCGCGGGGACCGGCCGGGTGGTGATCCCGGCGGCCTGGAGGTCGAGCCGGTATTCGTCCTGCGCGCGGATGCCGAGCACCACCACGTCGATGTCGCGGAAGTAGGGTCGGCGGCCCTCGAGGGCGGCCAGGTCGGCCTGCCCACGCCCGGTGACGAGGGCAAGGTCCTCACCGGCGGCCGCGCCGACGTAGGAGGCGTTGCCGGGGTGCCGGAAGTCGGAGTGCCCGTCGACGAAGACCAGCCCGATCCGCCCGCCGACGGCCTCACCGAGGCGGTGCATGGCCAGCGCCGAGCCGAGCAGCACCGAGCAGTCGCCGCCCAGCACCACCGGGAACTCCCCCCGGTCGATGATCGAGCCGATCCGTTCGGCGAGCGCCAGCGAGTAGTCGGCGATCTCCCGGGCGTGGCACACGCCGTCGCCGGGCCGCCAGTCGCCCGGGTCGTACCGGGGTGGGGTGATGCAGCCGGCGTCGCGGGCGCGCAGCCGGGCCAGCAGGTCGTGGTCGCGCAGCGCGCCGGGCGCCTTGCCGCAACCGGGGACCGACGTGGACGTCGGTGGCCGCAGGCCAAGGTTTGTCGGCGCGTCGAGGACGGCGATCCGGCGCATCATGAGCTCCCGTCCTCGGTGGTCGGGCGGGCCGGCCGGAACGCCGGCCCGCGCTGGCGTGCTACGAACTCAGAACAGGGCGCTGGCCAGGGCCCGGCGTGCCGAGGCGACCGCCGGATCGTCCGGGCCGGCGATGGAGAAGAGCGAGACCAGGTGCTGGCGGACGGTCTCGCGGTCCTCGCCGGCGGTGCGCCGGACCAGACCGACGAGCCGGGCGTACGCCTGCTCGGCCAGGCCGCTGAGCACCTCGATGTCGGCGGCCAGCAGCTGGGCGGCCACGTCGTCGGGGGCGCTCTCGGCGGCGGCCATGGCGGTGGTGGGGTCTGCGCCGGCCACCCGGCGGGCCACCCCGACCTGGGCCAGCCCCGCGGTGGCCGCGGCGTCCGCGGGCGCGTCGGCCAGGATCTTCCTGTACGCCTGCTCGGCGGCGTCCAGATCCCCGCTCATCAGCGCGTCGTCCGCCTCGTCGAGGCGGGGGTCCTCCGGCTCGGCCACGGCCACGCCGCCGGCCTTGAGGACGGCCTGGAGCCACTGCCGAAGCTGCGCCTCGGGCACGACCCCGGAGAAGGCGTCGACGGGCTGCCCGCCGACGACCGCGTAGACCATGGGAATGCCCTGGACCCGGAACATCTGGGCGATTCGCGGGTTTTCCTGCACGTCGACCCGTGCCAGCACCCAGGTGCCGTCGCCCTCGGCGTTCAGCCGTTCCAGCACCGGGGCGAACTCGTCGCTCTCCGGGAAGCCGGCGGCGCCGAAGAACACGACGACGGGCATGGCCATCGACCGTTCGAGCACGTCGGACTGGATTGTCGCCTCGGTGACGTCCACGATGGCGGTGTTACCGCCTGCGGTGGGCGCGCCCGGGGCGCCGTTGGACGGGCCGCCCTGCGGGGGCGTGCCGGGGCGGGGACTTGCTGGTGCGGGGCCACGCAGCGTGCTGAGGTCGACCGCGCCGCGGGTGAAGATCGACGAGGTGATCCGTGGGTCGCTCATGGTTACCTAGTCTCGCACGTGAGCCCCCGATCTCAGCTCACCCGCAACCCCGACGTTGCAACTCTCACGCCCCACCCCCACCCCCGGCGATCGGCCATTTCTGCCGCCCGGAAGCGGGCAGCGGATGCGTGATCGACGGGGGTGGTGGTATGGGTCAGAAGCGGGCGGGTTCGCGGTAGGTGCCCCATTCGGCGCGGAGCGCGTCGCAGATCTCCCCCAGGGTCGCTTCGGCGCGGACCGCGTCGAGCATGGCGGGGATCATGTTCTCGTCGGTGCGGCTGGCGTCGACCATCCGGGCCACCGCCGCGCGGACAGCCGACTCGTCCCGGGCGCCCTTGCGCTCGGCGAGCACCCGGCGCTGCTCCAGCTCCACCTCGTGCGAGATGCGCAGGATCTCCAGCTCCTTGGCGACCGTGCCGGTGTGGCAGTTGACCCCGACGATCTTCTTGTCGCCCTTTTCGAGGGCCTGCTGGTAGACGAAGGCCGACTCGGCGATGTGCCCGGTGAACCAGCCGTCCTCGATGCCGCGCAGGATGCCCGAGGTCATCGGGCCGATCTGGTGCGGCCCGTCCCCGCCGAGCTGCCGGATCCGGGCGAAGATCTCCTCCGCCTCGGCCTCGATCTTGTCGGTCAGTGCCTCGACGTACCAGGAGCCGCCGAGCGGGTCGGCCACGTTGACCACACCGGTCTCCTCCATCAGCACCTGCTGCGTACGCAGGGCGATCTCGGCGGACTCGTCGGTGGGCAGCGCCAGGGTCTCGTCCAGCGCGTTGGTGTGCAACGAGTTGGTGCCGCCGAGCACCGCCGCGAGGGCCTCGACGGCGGTGCGTACGACGTTGTTGACCGGCTGCTGCGCGGTCAGCGACACACCGGCGGTCTGCGTGTGGAATCGCAGCCAGAGGGCCTTCTCGCTGGTCGCGCCGTAGACGTCGCGCAGCCAGCGGGCCCAGATCCGGCGGGCGGCGCGGAACTTGGCGATCTCCTCGAAGAAGTCGAGGTGCGAGTCGAAGAAGAAGCTCAGCCCGGGCGCGAAGACGTTCACGTCCAGCCCGCGCGAAAGACCCAGCTCCACGTAGCCGAAACCGTCGGCCAGGGTGTACGCCAGCTCCTGCGCGGCGGTCGAGCCGGCCTCGCGGATGTGGTAGCCGGAGACCGACAGCGGCTTGTAGCGCGGGATCTCGGCGGCGCAGTATTCCATCAGGTCGCCGATCAGGCGCAGGTGCGGCTCCGGGTCGAAGAGCCACTCCTTCTGCGCGATGTACTCCTTGAAGATGTCGGTCTGCAGTGTGCCGTCCAGCTTGGACAGGTCGGCGCCCTGCCGCTCGGCGGCGACCAGGTACATGCAGAACACCGGCACGGCCGGGCCGGAGATGGTCATCGAGGTGGTGACGTCGGCCAGGTCGATGCCGTCGAAGAGCGCCTGCATGTCGGTGGCGGTGTCGATGGCGACGCCGCAGTGGCCGACCTCGCCGAGCGCCTGCGGGTCGTCCGAGTCGCGGCCCATCAGCGTCGGCATGTCGAACGCGACCGAGAGGCCTCCGCCGCCGGCGCCGAGGATCATCTTGTAACGCTCGTTGGTCTGCTGGGCGTTGCCGAAGCCGGCGAACTGCCGGATCGTCCAGGTCCGTCCGCGGTATCCGGTCGGATACAGACCCCGGGTGTACGGATATTCGCCCGGCCAGCCGATCCGTTCGAAGCCGGGATAGGTGGCGCCCTCCGGCGGCCCGTAGACCGGTTCCACCGGCATGCCGGAAAGCGTGGTGAAGTCGGCGTCCCGCTTGCGCGCGGCGTCGTAGCGGGCCTGCCAGCGCGCGCGTCCGGCGTCGATCTCGTCGGCGTCCATGAGCAGGGCTCCTCCTCGGTTCCTCGACAGCACGTCGAGTGTAAGGCCCTCACCTGAACGATCGCTAAGTCACGTCGTACCGACGGGTAACGTGCGCTGGGCCGACTCCGGAGCGGCGGCATCCCGAGTGCGTGGATCGCCGGCGTCCAACTCTCGCCCGGTTTCGGTGCGGCGGTGGCCGTTGCCACCGCCGCACCGGCACGAGGGACCCCGGTGGCACGACGGACGTCCGTCATTCCCCGACGACGGGCACCTGCTGCCCACCGCCACCCGAGGTCACGAGACTGATCTCAGTAACGGGTCTTCACGAGGAACTGGTAACCAACCACCACGGTGCCGCTGTTGTTGTACATCGGCCAGCACTGCTGGGGCGACGTCCACGACGAGACGTACGTCGGGCGGGCCGCCTTGCACGCCGACATCGTCGGGTACATCGGGCTGTTGTAGTCCGCGAGAGCGGGCGACGCGGTGCCCAGCACGATGCCGCCGGCCAGGGCGGCAGCAGCAATGAGGGTGCGGCGGCGCGGACGACGCAGAATCTTCGGCATCTTTACTCCATTCCGGTGGACCCTCCACTGAGGATCTTGACGTCAGGAGCTTAGGGCACCCACCGGAGCGCGCTCAGGTCAGACCGTCGGAGCCGAGGGTGCGCCCATCGCCACGTCGTCGACCCGGATGTTGATCTCGTCAACCCGCAGCCCGTACGCCTCGACCGCCTCGGTCACCCTCGCCCGGACCGCGTCGGTCACCTCCGGCACCGGACGGCCAGCGTCGATCACGATGACCAGGTTGATCACCGCCGCACCGTTGGTGACGTGCGCCGAGCAGCCGCGCCGGGCGTCGCCCACCTGGTCGAGCCCGATCTTGTCGAGCACCGTGTTGAAGAACCGGGCCACGTCGCCGCCCAGCTCGGCCACCCCGGGCACCGCTCGGGCGGCGGCCGCCGCGATCTTCTCCACCACCTCGTCGGAGACGTGCGTGCTCCCGCCCGCCACCGCGTCCGGGGTCACCGACAGCTCCTGGGTCGCGTCGTCAGCCATGCTCTCCCACCCACCCGTCGCACCGGCCCCGCGCCGGCGGCGTGGGGGCCGTGCGAGCGTACTAGGGCGGGGTCCGCTGTGGACGCCCGGTCGGTGCGGCACGCCCCGTTCGCTATCTTGCCCAGATGACATCGATCCTTGCCGCCGGCCTCGTGGGCTCGGCGGTGGTCCTGCTGGTCGCGGTGTGGCTGATCCGGGTCTACAACAAGCTGGTCCGCATGCGCAACCAGGTCGATGCGTCCTGGTCCCAGATCGACGTGCAGCTCAAGCGACGGCACGACCTGGTCCCGAACCTTGTCGAAACCGTCAAGGGATACGCGTCGCACGAGCGCGGCACCCTGGACGCCGTGGTGGCGGCACGCGGTGTGGCGATCGCGCACAGTGGCGGCGACGCGGGGCGGGCCGACGCCGAGAACGCGCTGAGCCGGGCTCTGGGTCGTCTCGTCGCACTTGCCGAGGCGTATCCGCAGCTGCGGGCGAGCGAGAATTTCGCGGCGATGCAGAGCGAGGTGGCCACCACCGAGGACAAGATCGCCTACTCACGGCAGTTCCTGACGTACGCCGTCCAGCAGTACAACACGGCGATCGAGAGCTTCCCCACGAACCTGGTCGCCGGCATGCTCGGCTTCCATCGGCGTGAGTTGTTCGCCGTGGCCGACTCCGACCGTGCAGTGATCGCGATCGGTTTCTAGGCCGTGCCCGACCTCCTCCTCGCCGGTGCCGCTCTCGGGCTCTGGCTCCTCGCGTACGCGGCTTGCCGGGTCGCCACCCGCCCAGTGCCGCCTGCCGCCCTACCGGCCACCATGGATCTCGGCCCGGAGCCGCCCGCCGTGGCGGGCCTGCTGGTCAACGGCGGGTCGACTCACGCGGGCACGGCGGGTTCGACGCTGCTCGACCTGGCCGCGGCCGGCTACTACGAGCTGCGACAGCCGGACGCCGACCCCTATGGGACCACCATCCATCTCGCCGGGGAGCATCCCGACGAGGGCGGCCTACGGCCGTACGAACGGCAGGTGCTGGGGCGGGTTCGCGAGCTCGCCGTCGACGGTGTGGTGCCGCTGACGGCGTTGACCTTCCGGGACGACAACGAGTCCAGGACCTGGAACAGCCGGCTGCGCGCCGCCGTGGTCGCCGATGCCCGCGCGGCCGGGCTGTCGCAACGCCGATTCGGGCCGACGATGATGACCGCGCTGTACCTCGGGGCACTCGCGGTCGGCGTGGTCTGCGGCCTCGTGGCTGTGCACCGCACCCACCTCCGCTGGACGTTCCTCGTCTCCCTCACCGTCGCCGCTGTGCTCGCGGGCCTGGTGCAGCGCATCGGCGAGCGCGCCACTCCGGCCGGGTCGGAAGCCACCGCCCGCTGGCTCGGGGTGCGGTCCTGGCTGCGAAACCACCAGCAGTTCGCCGAGCTGCCGCCGTCGGCGGTGGCGATCTGGGACCGCTACCTCGCGTACGGCGCCGCGCTGGGCGTGACCCAGCAGGCCAGCGACGTCCTCGACCTCAGCGCCGGTGTCCGGCGCAACCTCTGGTCGACCTACCACGGCGGTTGTCGCAGGATCCGGGTGCGCTATCCGCGAGGACGGCCCTGGTACGGCAGCGGCACCCCAGCCCTGTTCCTCCAGGCGCTGCTGGTCGTGCTGGCGGGAACGCTCGTGCTGATCGTGGCCGGCCACGCGGGCTGGTACGCGCTGCCGGGTTACGTGCTGCTCACCGGCGGCGCTTACCTGCTGATCCGCACGCTGGTGGACCGGACGCGGTCCGTGACCATCACCGGCCGGGTGCTCGCGCTCCACCTGCGGCGGGCGCAGGACAGCCCACGAATGAGCCACCTCGTGATCGACGACGGGACCGCCGACGAGACCACCGCCTGGGCGCTGCCCCACGAGTGGGGCGACCGCTGGCGGCAGGGCGACGTCGTGACGATCACCGTTCGGCCGTGGAGCCGACGCGTCATCGCGGTCAGCGCGCACGCACCGGCAGACCCGGGCCCCCGGCCGTCGGCCGGACCCGACAGCGAACTGACCGGCCCGTTGGTCACCGACGTCTTCGGGGAGGTACGCCATGTGCGGGCCGGGCCGCTTCCGGTGTCCGTCGAGGACGTCGCGCGGTTCGTCGGTCAACCCGTACGCGTGGAACGCCGCCCGCATCGCGTCGACTTCCGCTCCGAGCTCGACGACTCCACTGTGCTGCGGGCCGCGTGGGCGGACGGTACGGCGGGACGGATCGCGTGGCGGGCCAACGCGCGCGGTGTCGCCACCCCGCTGCCGGGCATCGGCGACGAGGCGTACGCCAGCGGCAACCGGGTGGTGATGCGCGTCGGCGACACCACGCTGGTCCTCACCGCGCTCGGCGGCGGGCGGGTGGGCGCCCCGCACCTTCCGTGGCTGCTCAGCAGGTGTGAACGGGACGCCCTCACACGCACCTGACTGCCAGCACCTCGCCGGACGTCGCCGGGACGCGACCCGCCGGGTCGTTTCGGCTCAGCAGACCGCGCGAGACGGCGACCAACGAGCGGGCGGGTCAGCGGGCGAGCTGGGCGAGCAGGGTGTCCGCCGCCGCGTACGGATCGAGGCCGCCCTCGGCCACCTTCGCGGCGAGCGTGGCCAGCTCCGTACCGTCGCGTAGGGAGCCGATCCGGGCCCGGAGGATGCCGAGCGCGATGGCCTCGACCTCGGCGGCGGCCCGCGCCTCCTGGCGGCGGCGCAGCTCGCCGTGCTCGACCAGCCAGCCCCGGTGCTTGTCGATGGCGGCGGCGATGTCGTCGATGCCCTCGCCCCGCGAAGCGACCGCGCGGACCACCTGCGGCCGCCACTGCCCGGGGCCGCGCTCACCGAGCGCGATCATGCCCTGGATGTCGCGGACGGTGGCGTCGACGCCGTCGCGGTCGGCCTTGTTGACCACGAAGACGTCGGCGATCTCCAGGATGCCGGCCTTGACCGCCTGGATCGCGTCGCCCATCCCGGGTGCGAGCAGCACCAGCGTGGTGTCGGCCAGCGACGCCACCTCGACCTCGGCCTGCCCGACGCCGACGGTCTCCACCAGCACCACGTCGCAGCCGGCGCCCTCCAGCACCCGGACCGCCTGCGGCGTCGCCGCGGACAACCCGCCGAGATGCCCCCGGCTGGACATGGACCGGATGTAGACGCCCGGGTCGGTGGCGTGGTCCTGCATCCGCACGCGGTCGCCGAGGATCGCGCCGCCGGTGAATGGGCTGGACGGGTCCACCGCCAGCACGCCGACCCGGTGCCCGCGTGCGCGCAGTGAGCGGACCAGCTCGTTCGTGGTGGTCGACTTGCCCACCCCGGGTGAGCCGGTCAACCCGACCACCTGGGCCTGCCCGGCGTACGGTGCCAGCGCCGCGGCGACCGCCGGCAGCAGCGGGTCGCCGTTCTCCACCAATGTGATCAACCGGGCCACCGCGCGGGGGTCGCCCGCGCGGGCCCGCTCGACCAGCTGCGGTACGTCCCGACTGCGGCGCACCGACGTGCTGCCAGCTGCCGGGACCTGCTCGGCCGCCTCGCTCACAGTGCCGTCTTCGTTCGCGACTGCGGTGCTCGCAGAATCGGCTCGCTCCTCGCGCTCACCGGTCCGCCGCTGCGCTTCCCGGAACGTGGATGATCAGCGCGTCGCCCTGGCCACCGCCGCCGCAGAGGGCCGCCGCGCCGGTGCCGCCACCGCGTCGCTTCAGCTCCAGGGCGAGGGTGAGGACGAGACGCGCGCCGGACATGCCGATCGGGTGCCCCAGCGCGATCGCGCCGCCGTTGACGTTGACCTTGTCCGGGCTGATCCCGAGGTCCCGAGTGGACTGAACGCCGACCTGGGCGAACGCCTCGTTGATCTCGATGAGGTCCAGGTCCGCGACGCTCAGGCCACCCTTCTTCAGGGCCTGGTTGATCGCGTTGGACGGCTGCGAGTGCAGGGAGTTGTCCGGGCCCGCCACGTTGCCGTGCGCACCGATCTCGGCCAGCCAGGTCAGCCCCAGCTCGATGGCCTTGGCCTTGCTCATCACGAGCACGGCGGCGGCGCCGTCGGAGATCGGCGACGAGCTGCCGGCGGTGATGGTGCCGTCCTTGGCGAAGGCGGGGCGCAGCTTGGCCAACGACTCGACGGTGGTGTTCGGGCGGATGCCCTCGTCCTCGCTGATGACCAGCGGGTCACCCTTGCGCTGCGGGATCACCACCGGGGCGATCTCGTCGGCGAAGTGGCCGTTCTTCTGCGCGGCGGCGGCCCGCTGGTGGCTGGCGGCGGCGAAGGCGTCCTGCTCTTCGCGGGTGATGCCGTGCCTGGTGCCGAGGCGCTCGGTCGACTCACCCATCGAGCAGCAGTCCCAGGCGTCGCTGAGCCCGTCGTGTGCCATGTGGTCCTTGACCACCACGTCGCCGTACTTGTAGCCGGTGCGCTGGCCCATCAGCAGGTGCGGGGCGTTGGTCATCGACTCCATGCCGCCGGCCACCACGATGTCGAACTCGCCGGCACGGATCAGCTGGTCGGCCAGGGCGATCGCGTCCAGGCCGGAGAGGCAGACCTTGTTGATGGTCAGCGCCGGCACCGACATCGGCACGCCAGCCTCGACCGCCGCCTGCCGCGCCGGGATCTGACCGGCGCCGGCCTGGAGCACCTGCCCCATGATCACGTACTGGACCTGGTCCGGGCTGACGCCGGCCCGCTCCAGCGCCGCCTTGATGGCGATACCGCCGAGCTTCGTGGCCGGAAGGTCCTTGAGGTTGCCCAGCAGCCGCCCCATCGGGGTCCGCGCGCCGCTGATGATCACCGAAGCCATGCCTGCCTCCGAAGGGGGTGCCGAGCTGTTCGAGGGGGGTGCCGAGCTGTACGCCTTAACGCTTGTTCGGCCAGACTAACGCCATGACTGAGAACTCCCCCGCCGAGCCCGGTGAGGACTACGTCACGGACATCGGGCTTCGCAAGATTGACCACGTCGGGATCGCGGTCGCCGACCTGGACGCCGCGATCGACTTCTACCAGCGGACGTTCGGGATGCGCTGCGTACACGTCGAGACCAACGCCGAGCAGGGCGTGCGGGAAGCGATGCTGTCCGTCGGCCCCACCACCGAGGGCGGCTGCGTGCAGTTGCTCGCCCCGCTGACGCCGGAGTCGACGATCGCCAAGTTCCTGGACCGCAACGGGCCGGGCGTGCAGCAGGTCGCGTACACCGTGGCTGACATCGACAAGGCCTGCGCGGCACTGCGCGAGCGGGGAATGCGGCTGCTCTTCGAGACCCCGAGACGCGGCACCGCGAACAGCCGCATCAACTTCGTACACCCGAAGGACGCCGGCGGCGTCCTGGTGGAACTGGTAGAACCCGCCCCCACCCCCCACTGACCCCCTACCCCCACCCCCCACCCCCACCTCCCCGCACGCCCCGTTGATCAAGAGGTTTGCGTCATCCTGCGGCTCGCAGGTGACCGAAAGCTCTTGATCAACGGGGCGTGCGCTTGTGGGTGGGTGGGCCGGGGCGGTTGGGCTCGGTTGCGGCCGGGGCGCACGTCAGTGCTCGGTTGGTGGGGTGGCCGGGCAGCTTCACGCATCGGCGGATGCAGTTTTTCACACAGGACTTCCGGCTTTAGCTACCGTTCAGTAACGTCCGCCACACAGGAGCGCGACCGGGGTCGGATGTGTCGAATGCCGACATGGTGGTCGTGCCCCACCGGCGCCGACGATGGCAGCACCCCGGCCCATTCGGGTGCGGACGAACCGGAGGTCACCGTGCAGGACATCCTCGAAGCGATCATGGCGGCGGAGGAATCGAACGACCCGGACCGCGAGCTCGCCGGCGTCGCCGGGCTGCCCGTACCGGAGAGCTACCGGGGTGTGGTGGTCCGCGCCGAGGAGTCCCGGATGTTCGACGGCATGGCCACCCGGGACAAGGACCCGCGCAAGGCGCTGCACGTGCAGGAGGTGCCGACGCCGGAGCTGGCGCCGGGCGAGGCACTGATCGCGGTGATGGCCAGCGCGATCAACTACAACACCGTGTGGACCAGCATCTTCGAGCCGGTGTCCACCTTCAAGTTCCTCCAGCGCTACGGCCGGCTCTCCGAGCTGACCCGCCGGCACGACCTGCCGTACCACGTGGTCGGCTCGGACGCGGCCGGCGTGGTGCTGCGCACCGGCCCCGGGGTGACCCGGTGGGCACCCGGCGACGAGGTGGTCGCGCACTGCCTCTCCGTCGAGTTGGAGGACGCGGCCGGGCACGACGACACCATGCTCGACCCGCAGCAGCGGATCTGGGGCTTCGAGACCAACTTCGGCGGGCTGGCCGAGATGGCGGTGGTCAAGGCCAACCAGCTGATGCCGAAGCCGCGACACCTGAGCTGGGAGGAGGCGGCCAGCCCGGGGCTGGTCAACTCCACCGCGTACCGGCAGCTCGTCTCGCACCACGGGGCCAACATGAAGCAGGGCGACGTGGTGCTGATCTGGGGCGCCTCCGGTGGCCTCGGCGGGTACGCCACCCAGATGGCGCTCAACGGCGGCGCGATCCCGGTCTGCGTCGTCTCCTCGCCGGAGAAGGCCGAGCTGTGCCGCCGGATGGGCGCGGACCTGGTCATCGACCGGGCCGCAGAGGGCTTCCGGTTCTGGAAGGACGAGGAGACCCAGGACCCGGACGAGTGGAAGCGCCTGGGCGAGCGGATCCGCGAACTGACCGGCGGCGAGGACCCGGACATCGTCTTCGAGCACCCAGGTCGGGAGACCTTCGGCGCCAGCGTCTACGTGGCCCGGCGCGGTGGCACCATCGTCACCTGCGCGTCCACCAGCGGTTTCCAGCACCAGTACGACAACCGCTACCTGTGGATGCACCTCAAGCGGATCGTCGGCAGCCACTTCGCCAACTACCACGAGGCGTGGCAGGCCAACCGCCTGGTCGCGCTGGGAAGGGTGCACCCGACGGTGTCCCGCACCTACCCGCTGGAACAGACCGGTCAGGCCGCGTACGAGGTGCACCGCAACGCCCACCAGGGCAAGGTCGGGGTGCGCTGCCTGGCACCGACCGACGGCCTCGGCGTACGCGACGGGGAGTTGCGGGCCCAGCACGAGGACGCAATCAACCGGTTCCGGGGGCACTGACCGGCGCACGGCCGGTTCTGGCGGGCACTGACCGGCGCACGCCGGTTCGGGGCACTGACCTGGACACCAGCCGGACGGATGAGCGGTGGATGGCCAATGCGGTGATCGGCCATTGTTCTTCCAACCCGATTAGCGTGCGGTTGCTCGGATCGAACAAAGGGCCTCGGGTAACCCCGGGGCCCTTTTCCGGATCACGCGGCATGGCGCCCGTCCCGCCCGGGACCTGCCAAGATCGCCGATTGGTCCGGCTCTGCCGATCGCGGAAGTTGACCATGTAAAGAGGGCACGAAAGCTCCGCACCGCTCTTGCGAAGCACCCTGGGGCGTCTGCCAGTATGTCCCAATGCCCCAGCAGCAGTCCTCCCCTCTCGCGTTCTTCGATAACGCGAACTCGCAGCCAGATTTCACCGTAGGCCTACGCGGATACAACACTCACCAGGTCGACGACTTCCTCGGCCGGATGACCGCCGCGCTGACCCAGTCCGAGCAGGCCCGTGCCGAGGCCGAGCAGCGGATGAACGACGCCCAGCGTCGGCTCCGCCAGGCCGAGCAGCGCATGAGCGCGCTGGAGCAGAAGCTCACCGACACGAACAAGCAGCTCGAAGAGAACAGCCGGCCCACCCTCTCGGGGCTCGGCACCCGGGTCGAGCAGATCCTCCGGCTCGCCGAGGAGCAGGCCAACGACCACCGCAACGAGGCCAAGCGCGAGTCGGAGGGCATCCTCTCCGCCGCCCGCCTCGAGGCTCGCGAGATCACCGACAAGGCACGTGCCGAGGCCGCGGCCATGAAGGCCAGCGCCGAGCGCGAGGCCGGCAACCTGCGTACGGCCGCCGAACGCGAGGCCGCCGAGGTCCGGGTGCAGGCCCGCCGCGAGGCCGACACGCTGCGCGCGGACGCCGACCGCGAGACCAAGCAGCTCCGCACCGTCACCGCGCACGAGGTGGCCGAGCTGAAGTCGACAGTCGAGCGGGAGGTGGCCACCCTCCGCGCCACCGCCGAGCGCGAGATCACCCAGCAGCGGGCCAAGGCCGCCCGCGAGGCTGAGGAGAAGCGCGCCGAGGCGACCAAGCTGCTGACCGACGCGCGGGACAAGCGCGACAAGGACCTTCAGGCCTTGGAGCTCCAGCTCGCCGAGCGGCGGGAGAAGGCCGAGCGCGAGGAGTCCGAGCGCCACGCCGCCCAGGTCGCGCAGACCCAGAAGCTGGTCAGCGAGGCCGAGCAGCGTGCCCGGGCCGCGCAGGAGCGTGCCAAGGAGATCGAGCAGCGCGCCGAGGCCCGGCGGGTCGAGTCGGAGCGCAACGCCGCCGAGACGGTCGACAAGGCCAAGGCGCACTCCGAGAAGACGCTCAACGAGGCCAAGGCCGAGTCGCAGCGCCTGCTCACCGAGGCCCGCACCGAGGCGGAGCTGACCACGCAGGCCGCCCGCCGCGAGGTCGACGACCTCACCCGGCAGAAGGACGCGGTCACGTCGCAGCTGGGCCAGATGCTCTCCGGGCTCGCCGGCATCGTTCCGGGCATGCCGGCCGCTGCCGCTCCCGCGGCCAAGCCGGAGGCCAAGAAGACCGAGGGCGGTCAGGACCGGGTCCCCGCGGAGTCCGCTGGCTGACGCGAGGCCGTCAGGTCGGGGCATCGAACGGCGCGAGGTGACACCGGGTAACCGGGTCCACCTCGCGCCGTATGCGTTTCCCAGTTCGTGGAATCTCCCGCTCGCAACGGAGTGAAGTAGCTCGCACAAGGCCCGTCCGTATCGCCCCAGCAGGGCCCGTTGCGTGTGAGGATGGGGGCATGTCGCACGGCGAGGAACTGTTCGCTCTCGGCGGGGACGTGACGACGGAGCCCAGCTTCGAGTCCGCTCTGCGGGGGTACGAGAAGAAACAGGTCGACCGGTATGTCGCGCGTGCCGAGCACGAGATCGCGACCCTCGCCTCCGAACGGGAACAGGCGTACACACAGATCCACAAGCTCGCCGGCCAGGTCGAGGTGCTGCAACGCGACCTGACTCAGGTGCGCAAGCAGATGAACGTGGTGGACCGCGCCTCGTTCCGGCACCTCGGTCCGCGGGTCGAGTCGATCCTCACTCTCGCGGAGGAGCAGGCCGAGCAGATCCTGGCCGATGCGAACGGGGAGATCGAGGCCCGCCGCAACGCCGCTGAGCACATCATCGAAGAGGCCCGCGAGCAGGCATCGCGGGCTCTGAAGGACTTCGAGATCGCCCTCGCCGCGCGCCGCGCGGAGGAGGAGCGGCACAGCACCGCCAAGCGGGCCGAGGCGGACGCGACCCTGCGGGCTGCCAAGGACGAGTCGGCACAGCTGCGTAAGGCGGCGCAGGACGCGCTGGCGAAGGCCCAGCAGGAGGCCACCCAGCTACGCGACTCCGCCAAGGAGATCCACACCCGGGCCCAGCAGGAGTCGACCAAGCTGCGCGAGGCGGCTCGCGAGGCGCTGGCCAATGCCCGGCAGGAGGCCAGCGACCTGCGCGAGGCGGCCAAGGAGGTGCACGCGAAGGCCCTCCAGGAGGCCAAGCGGCTCACCGACGCCGCCACCGAGGCCGGCCGGGCCACCCACGCCAAGGTGCAGCAGGAGGCCAAGCAGATCATCGACGACGCGTCGATGGCTGGCCGCGCCACCCGCGCCAAGGCCCAGCAGGAGGCGGAGCGGCTGACCACGCAGGCCTCCGAGTCGGCCAAGCGCAACCGCGCCGAGACTGAGGCGTACGTGCAGCGGATGCGCGCCGAGACCGAGGAGTACGTCAAGCACGCCCGGGCGCAGACCCAGCAGGAGCTGGGCGCGTGGCGGGCCGGGGTGGAGCAGGAGGTCAACTCCCGGCGGGAGGCGGCCGACCGGGAGCTGGCGCAGCGGCGGGCCACGGCCGAGCAGGAGTACGCCAAGCGCCGCGACGAGCTGGAAAAGCAGCACAAGTCCCGCCAGCAGGAGCTGGAGACCGGGTTCACCAGCCGTCAGCAGGAGATGGAGACGGCTTTCACCGCTCGCCGCGACGAGCTCGAAGCCGATTACTCCGGCCGCAAAGACGAGCTGGAGACCGAATACACGGCCCGCAAGAACGAGATCGAGCAGGGCGCGGCCGGGATCCGGCAGGCGGCCGAGCAGGCCGCGGCGGCGCTGCGCCAACGGTCCGAGGCGGAGGCCGCCGAGCTGCTGCGCCGGGCCGAGACCGAGGCCGGCGACAAGCGCCGCAAGGCCGACGAGCATGTCGCGGCCTCCCGCCGGCAGTTCGAGGAGTACGCGGCCACCACCCAGCAGCACCTGGCCACCACGCAGCAGCACCTGGCGGCCACCCAGCAGGAGTCGGCGGCGGGCCGGCAGCAGCTCGCCCAGGTGATGCTGGAGATCGCCCAGGCCCAGCAGCAGCTCGCTGACCTTCGCCAGGAGACGTGGAAGTCCCGGCAGGAGTCCGACGAGCTCCAGCGGCAGATGGCCGAGCTGCGGTTGCAGAGCGTCGCGGGGCCGATCGACGGCCCGACCGCGCCGGCCGCCGGTGACGGTGCGAGCCGGAGCGCGGCCGACGACGGGGATGACGGCGCGACCGTGTCCGGCGCGGCGACCGTCCCTGACGTGGCGACCGTCGATGCGGGCACGCCGGCCGGGTCGGGTGCGGCTACCGGCCTCAAGACCGAGCCCGCCGACACCCGGCAGCCGGTGAACGCCGGGGCCGAGGGCGCCGGGCAGTCCACGACCCGACCGGTGGCCGAGCCGGTGACCACCGTCGACGGAGGCGCGGCCAGCGCCGGGGTGGACGGGGAGCCCACCGTGGCCGCCGTTCCGGGCGAGGGTGGCCGAGGCGCCAAGCCGACCAAGATCACCAGCACCGGTGAGAACGGCAAGCGGCCCAGCAAGCCGACCACCGACGAGCGCAGCGCCAAGCCCAGCAAGGTCACCATCGAGAAGGACTGACGGCCGGCGTCGCCAGCCGCATAACCAACCGAGCATCGAGATCTTGGACAGTTTCCGTTACCCGTTGACGGAAACTGTCCGAGATCTATTTGTGCGTCGGACGGCGCTGGGATTGGGTGGGGCTCCAGCCGGCTGCGACGAGGGCCCGCCGGACGGTGTCGGCGACCTCGTCGGGGCGGGCGCGGACCAGCCAGGCCGGAAAGCGCAGGATCCGGTCGCCGCTGGTCCAGACCTCGTTCTGCCGACGCATGTCGTCCGCCCACTGCCGGGCGTCCATGTGGTGCGCGCCGTCGATCTCGACCTGCACCCGCCACTGTCGCCAGTACGCGTCCAGCCAGCGGTTGCGGCCCGCCGCGTCGACCCGATGTTCCTGAAGATCAGGGACGGGCAGCCGATGCCGGCGACAGAGGCGCAGGAAGTCGATCTCGGAGAGCGCCTGCGCGCCGCCGGCGATGTCATCGACGGTCTGTTGGATCAGGTGCCGGCGCGGTGCTCGGGGGAGGACGTCGAGCACCGCCTGCAACTCCTCGGGCAGCACCCGCCGCTGCTGACAACCGGCCGCCAGCACTCCCTGCGCCTCGTCCACACCGACGGACCATCCCGCCGCGTCGACGAGTGCTCTGGCCGTCGTGGTGCGTGGTGGACGGGCGAGTTGCCGATGCGAGTCCGGCAGCACCGACGTGCGATGCACCAGCACTGCGGGCATGTCGATCGGGAGGCGACGCAGCGAGGTCCGCGCAGCACGGCGGACGGCCGGCACCAGCACGTGCAGTGGCTCGCGGCGCAGCCCTCGTACCCCGGCTTCGGTGGCGGCGGTCACCCCCGCCAGCATCGCACCCGGTCCAGCTGCCAGCACCGCGACCCAGAGCTGTTGGTCGCGGTTCAGGCGACCGTTACCGGTCAGCAGGACGCCGCGGCAGATCGACCGCCACCGGCCGGAGCGGATTCGCCCGCGCACCGTCCCCTCGCTTAGCAGGCCGGACACCTGCGCGGTGGTCAGCACGCCCGCCTGCTCGAAGGCGAGCCAGTCGAGTGCGTCAGCGTCGTCGGCGGGCAGCATCCGAACAGCTTTCACCGCCGGGAAGCCACCACACCACCAGATCTTGGACAGTTTCCGTTACGCGCTAACGGAAAGTGTCCAAGATTTGCGCGTCGGCGGGAGCTAGACGATGTCGGGTGGTGGGTCGAGGCACGGACGGCGGCTGGTCGGGCACCTGGAGCACCAGGTTGACGGCCTTGTGGTCGATAGCGACCATGAAGTCGCTACGCTGCTGACGCGCTGAGAGATGATCAGAAACAGCCGTCGCTGCCGCCGGTCGTCCGACGGCCTGAGCCGGGAGGTCCCTGGTGCCACAGCACGACCCGTCGGCTGACGATCCGGACGCGACGCCCGATCCCCCGTCGACCGAAACCGCACCGGTCGACACACCACCGCCGGTGCCGGTCCCCGCTCCGGGAATCGACCCGGACGAACCGCCGGCCGTCCCGTCCGGAAAGTTCGGCACTCCGGGGCGCCCGCTGCGCCGCAGCAGCTTCCTGATCGGCTTCACCGGCGCGTTGGGCGTGCTGCTGGCGTACACCCTTTATCTGGGGATTCGAAATGCCGGCGGCATCCTGGTGCTGGTGGTGATCGCGCTCTTCCTGGCGGTCGGTCTCAACCCGGCGGTGGTCCGGCTACGCCGCTGGGGCGTGCCGCACGGCCTGGCGGTGGCGGGGGTCGCGTTGACTGTGGTGCTGCTGCTCTGCGGCGGCGTGGTCGCGCTGGTCCCGCCGATCGTCACCCAGTCGGGGCAGTTCATCGACCAGATCCCGAGCCTGCTCGACGAGTTGCGCCGCAATCCGACGGTCAACGACCTGGTGGAGCGGTACGACGTGGTGGAGCGGGTGCAGGGCGCCGCCAACGCGCAGACCATCGGGCGGGCCCTCGGCGGGGTGCTCGGCGGTGCTCAACTGATCTTCGGCACGGTGTTCCGGACGCTGACCGTGCTGGTGTTGACGATCTACTTCCTGGCCTACTTCAACAAGCTGCGCTCGCTGGGCTACTCGCTGGTGCCCCGCTCTCGGCGGGAGCGGGTGCAGCTGATCGGCGACGAGATCCTTGCCAAGGTCGGCGCCTACATGGTCGGGGCGCTGAGCATCGCGGTGCTGGCCGGCGCGACCACCTTCGTGTTCGCGTTGATCGTCGGCCTGCCGTACCCGTTCGCGCTGGCCGTGGTGGTCGCGGTGACCGACCTCATCCCGCAGATCGGCGCCACCCTGGGCGCGGTGATCGTGAGCCTGGTCGGCTTCGCGTCCGACCTGCCCACCGGCATCGCCTGTGCGGTCTTCTTCCTCATCTACCAGCAGGTGGAGAACTACCTGATCTACCCGAAGGTGATGCGGCGCTCGGTGGAGGTCAACGAGGTGGCCGCCCTGCTCGCCGCACTGCTCGGGGTGGCGCTGCTGGGCGTGGTGGGCGCGTTGATCGCCATCCCCACGGTGGCCGCGCTGCAACTGATCCTGCGCGAGGTGGTGCTGCCCCGCCAGGAGCGGCGCTGAGCCGTCAGTCGCCCGGCTGCGGCACGGGCGTGTCCGCGAACGAGGCCACCGTCCGGTCGGCGTACGCGCTGACGTCGCCGGCCTCCATCGGGCCGTCCCAGGTCGTCGGGAGCGGCACCTCGACGGCCGGGTTGACCCGCCGGACGATCTCGTCGAGCACCGTCTCCGCGTCGCCCACCCAGAGGTGCTTGGCACCCGGGACGCCGACCACCTCGGCCTGCGGCACCGCCGCGAACCGCTCCCGCGCCTCGGCCGGGCGCAGGTAGTCGTCGAACTCCGGCACCAGCGCCGTCAAGGGTCGCCCCGAGGCGGCCCAGGTGGCCAGATCCTCCGGGGCCGAGAAGCGCAGCGGCGGAGAGAGCAGGATCGCACCGGCGATCGCCGGGTCGCAGCCGTACTTCAACGCCAGGTCGGTGCCGAACGACCAGCCGACGAGCCAGATGTTGGGCAGCTCGGCGAACTCCGCGTACTCGATGGCGGCGGCAACGTCGTACCGCTCCCCCACCGCGCCGTCGAACGCACCCTCGCTGGTGCCGCGCATGCTGCTGGTGCCCCGGGTGTTGAACCGCAGCACGGCCAGGTCGGCCAGCGCGGGCAGCCGCCAGGCCGCCTTGCGGAACACGTGGCTGTCCATCATCCCGCCGTGCGTGGGCAGCGGGTGCAGGCAGACCAGGGTGGCCACCGGCGGCCGGTCGGCCGGTAGTGCCAACTCGCCGACCAGCCGCAGACCATCGGCGGTGTGCAGCTCGATGTCCTCCCGGCGGCGGGGCAGGATCGACGACGCGCGGATCGCTGTGCTCACCGCCCAAGTCTGGCGCGAAGTCGCCGCCACCGCCCGCCCAGGCGGTAACAGGGTGATCCAGGTCGCTCAGCCGTGGCGCGAGGCGCCCCGGACAGGTCGCTCAGCCGTGGCGCGAGGCGGCCCCGGGCAGTCGCTCAGTAGCGCGGGGCGCCCCGGCCGCGCTGCACCGCCGGGCCGCGTCGCTCCCTGGCACGCCAGCAACCGCTGTGCCAGTGCCGCCGGTCGGTCAGATCACCCAGACCGTCTGCCGGCCAGGCCACCAGGTGCGCCACCCCGGGTGGGATCTCCTGGTTACAGCCGGGGCAACGGTACGTCTTGACCGACGCGCCCGCCCCGATGCCGCGCACCTGCCAGGCGCCGTCGGTCCACTGCTGCACCGAGGCGACACCCTGCCGGACGCGGTCGGCGTCCAGGTTGGCGTTCTCGTCCCGGCGAGGGCGATTGCGACGGGGGCTCACAGTCACCAAGCGTACGGTCCGTCGGAGCGGACGGTCCGGGGGGCGGTCACCAGGACGCGGGATCGTCCAGCGGCTCGGCGACCCGCACTCCTGCCAGGACCGTCGCCGCGTCATCCTCGGTGAACCCCTGGAACGGCAAGCCGAACTCGGCGCCCAGATGGGCCTTCGGAAGGCCGAGCAGCTCCAGCCCGCGGGGGGTGCGGTAGGCCGGCTTACCGGCGATCGTCCGATTTCCCTTGGTGCGGTCCTCTGCGATGGCGACCGCATAGCTCAACCCGACCCGAAGACCGGACACCGTAGGCCTCCCGATCGTCAGCCACACGTCGAACCCGGCCGGAAACCGCTCCACCGACACCTCGCAGTTGGTGACCCGGGCATCCGTCGGCAGCGCGGTGAGCCGCAACGGCCCGCCGCAGTGGTAAGCCCGATCGAACCGCAACCCGGCGGCCACCGCAGCCAGATCCCGTTGATCCTGGGCGATCACGCTGGCCCGGGCGTACACCCCAGGAGCCGGTTGCCAGTGCCGCAACCAGACCGGCTTCCCGTTGAACGTGTCAGCCTGCGACACCGATCCGTCGAAGACACCCTTCCTGATCGGCACGGACATACCCGCCGGCAGGCCCTGGGCGTACCTCGGCAGCGCTTCGACGGACGCGGCCAACTCCAGGGTGACCGTCCGTCCGCCCATGTCGAGCCGCGCCATCTCCACGCCACCCTCCACCGACCAGGAGAGATATCGAGGCCCGCCCGGGTTGAAGCCGAAATGCAGCACGTTCGGGTCGGCGCCGACCAGGTCGGGCCGCGTGGAGGCACCCGGCACCCCGTCGGCCAGGGGCGGTGCTGCTGGCACGACAGCACCGGCCGGCCGCTGCGGCCCGGTTGGGGCAGCGTCGGAGCCGAGCAGGTCCGCCGGACCGATGGCCACGCCCGCACCGAGCACGGCCACCATGCCCAGCGCGGTGCCGACGGCGGTACGCCGACGGCGGACCCGTACACGGCCCCGGGAGACCGCGCCGGCCAACAGCAGGCCTGCATCGACGCTGCCCTCGGCGCGCTCGCGAAGCGTCTCGTTGATCCGCTCGTCGAGGTCTGTCACGGTCGGCTCCCGTTCGTGGCCGGGGCACCGCAGCGCTCCCGGAGGTTGGCGAGCGCCCGCATCGCGTGGGTGCGGACGGTGACCGGCGAGCAGTCCAGGATCTGGGCGATCGTCGCGTCGTCGAGGTCCTCGTAGAAGCGCAGCACCAGCACCGCCCGCTGACGGTCGGGCAGGCCGAGGATCAGCCGCCACATCTCGTCCCGGTCGGCCGCCTCACGGCCGAGGTCGCCACGCTGCGCCCGGTCGACGAAGGTGTCGACGACCAGTTCGCGGCTCGACCGGCGTCGCCACCAGGAGTTGTTGGCGTTGACCAGCATCCGACGTACGTACACGTCGGGCCGGTCGGCCCGCGAGATCTTGCGCCAGTGCACGTACGCCCGGGACAGCACCTCCTGGGTGAGATCCTCGGCCCGGTGCTCGTCACCGGTCAGCAGCCGCGCCAGCCGGATCAGGGCCGGGCCGCGGCTGCCGACGTACTCCTCGAAGGTCACATCCCTCAGACGCGGCCGGGCCCCTCCGGCGTTGACCCCGTCAGCGGTGCGAGTGGTCGCGGAAGCCGCGGCGGGTCTTGCGGCCCAGGTAGCCGGCGGTGACGAGGTGCTCCAGCAGCGGCGCGGGTGCGAAGCCCGGCTCGCGCAGCTCCAGGTACAGCTCGCGCTGGATCGCCAGCGACACGTCCAGCCCGACCACGTCGAGCAGCTCGAACGGGCCCATCGGGTAGCCGCAGCCCAGCTTCATGGCGTGGTCGATGTCGTCGGCCGTCGAGTAGCTGGCCTCCAGCATCTTCACCGCGTCGTTCAGGTAGGGGAAGAGCAGCGCGTTGACGATGAACCCGGACCGGTCGCCGCAGACCACGCCGGTCTTGCCGAGGGTGGCGCAGACCGCGCGGGCGGTGGCGGTGGCCTCCGGGGAGGTGCGGATGGTGCGGACCACCTCGACCAGCGGCATGACCGGTGCCGGGTTGAAGAAGTGCAACCCCACGACGTCGGCCGGCCGATGGGTGGCCATCGCCACGTCGATCACCGGCAGCGAGGAGGTGGTGGTGGCCAGCACGACGCCCGGCTTGCAGATCTCGTCGAGGCTTGCGAAGAGGGCCTTCTTGACGCTCAGCTCCTCGACCACCGCCTCGACCACCAGGTCGACGTCGGCGAGGTGGTCGAGCGTGGCCGACCAGCTGATCCGGCCGAGCGCGGCGTCCCGGTCGGCCTCGGCGAGCTTGCCCCGCACCACGCCCTTGTTCAGCGAGGTCTTCACGGCCTCGCAGACCTTCGCGGACTTCTCCATGCCGCGGGTCACCGAGACGACCTCGTAGCCGGCCTTGGCGAAGACCTCGATGATCCCGGTGGCCATCGTCCCGGAGCCCACCACGCCGACCTTCGTGATGGCCCGCGCGCCGTCGGCGACCGCGGCCTCCGTGGCCAGCGGCGTCGCCTCGTCCGGTACGACCACCGGCGAACCGGGCCGCTCGTAGGTGTAGAAGCCCCGACCCGACTTCCGGCCGAGCAGCCCCGCCGTGACCATCTGCTTGAGCAGCGGCACCGGGGCGTGCCGGCGGTCCCGCCCGCCGCGCCGGTACATGGTGTCCAGGATCTCGTACGCGGTGTCCAGGCCGATCAGGTCCATCAGCGCCAGCGGGCCCATCGGCAGGCCGCAGCCGAGCTTCATCGCGGCGTCGATGTCCTCCCGGGTCGCGTAGTGCGCCTCGAACATGCCGACGGCGTGGTTGAGGTAGCCGAACAGCAGCGCGTTGGCGATGAAACCGGCCCGGTCGTTGATGGTGACGTCGACCTTGCCGAGCCGGGCGCACAGCGCCTCGACGTCGGCGACCACCTCGGGCGAGGTGACGACAGTGCGGACCACCTCGACCAGCTTCATCACCGGCGCGGGGTTGAAGAAGTGGATGCCGATCACCTGGTTGGGCCGGCTGGTGGCCACCGAGATCTCGGTGACGCTCAACGAGGAGGTGTTGGTGGCGAGGATCGTCTCCGGCCGGCAGACCCGGTCCAGCTCCGCGAAGATCCGCTGCTTGAGGTCCAGGTGCTCGGGCACCGCCTCGATGACCAGGTCGACGGAGTGCAGCGCGTCCAGCCCGACCGCGAAGTGCACCCGCTCGTGCAGGGCGTCGCGGTCGGCGGCGGCGAGCTTGCCCTTGGCGACGGCACGGTCGGTGGAGCCGGCGAGGGTGACCCGGCCGCGCTCCAGCGCCGGCTCGGAGATCTCGACGGCCACCACGTCGATGCCGTTACGGGCGAAGACCTCGACGATGCCGGCACCCATGGTGCCCAGCCCCACCACGCCAACGGTGCTGAAATCGCGCGCCACGACCGGCCTCCCCAGAGACTCCGCACGGCCACTGAACGGCCGCTAAGGTTATGCGCGCGAGTCTGCCACGTGACGCTGGGTTGTCGAGACGCCGTGGGATATTTCACCCACACCGCCGCAGGGTGCAGGGACGCGGCGGGCCTGGTGCTCAGACCGCCGTCAGGCGGTGGGCACGGTGGTCAGGGCCAGCAGCTCCGCGACGAACTCCGCCGGGCGCTCCAGGTGCGGGCTGTGACCACAGCCGGGAAGCACCACCTCGTGGTACGCGCCGCCGGCCGCCGCGTACCGCTCCAGCACCGCCCGGGTCTGGCCGACCATCGGCTGCGGTGGGCAGGCGTCCTCGCCCGGCCAGCCGGGCACGAGACCCAGCGAGCCCAGGTACGCCAGGTCGAACAGCGAGGTGTCCGAGACGATGACGTCGGCGTCGCCGCGTACCCAGGTGACCGGAGGCTTCTCGGCGACGGCCACCAGCTCGTCGGCGAGCCGGAAGAAGGTCGGCGCGAGCGCGTTGAGCACGCCGCGCTCCCCCGGTGCGGTGCCCGGCCAGTTCTCCGAGGGCACCGCCGTGCCCGGGTAGTTGTCGTCCCCGGTGGCGGTGGAGAGCACGGTGTCCAGCAGCAGATCCTCGTCCTCGACCAGAGAGGCGGGATCGGCCACGTAGGTGGCTCGCAGCACGGCACGCGGGCTGGCCGGGGCGTCCGCGCTGCGGTCACCGGCCGCGAGCCGGGCGACGAAGTCCGGGTTGGCCGTGCCGGCGCCGGTGCCGGCGAAGTCGGGGGTGGTCGGCGTGCCGGTCAGGTCACGGGTGCCGCCGAAGCCGTACGGGGAGACCGGTGCCGCGAGCAGCAACGCTCCCACCCGGTGGGGATGGTCGACCAGCAGTCGCATCGCCACCCCGCCGCCGAGGGAGTGCCCGACCACCACCGGACGGGCGTCGGCACCGAAGAGCGTCGGGTCGTCCAGCAGGGCCGCCACGTCGTCGGCGAAGTCGCGCAGGCCCCGGGTGGCGTCCACCGGTGCCGTCTCGGAGTCGCCGTACCCCCGCAGGTCGGGGGCGACCACCCGCAGCGTCGGCGGCAGCCGCCGCACCAGCGGCTCCCAGAACAGAGCTGACGAGCAGTTGCCGTGGATCAGCAGCACCGGCGTGCCGTCCGGCGGGCCGGCCACCCGTACCGCCTGGGTGATGCCGTTAGCCGTCACGGTCCGCTGCTCGGTCTCCATCCGCGGCATGCTGCCACGCGAGCCCCCGCCGGTCCAGGTGTCCGGCAGACACCTGGGGCGCGCACCGAGTGTGTGCCGCACTCAGCACTCGCCGTGTGCCGAGTGGGAGGGAAGGGGCCCTCCCGTCTCAGCGACGGCCGCTCGGCGGCGCGGCCAACGGCAGCGGCAGCGTCGGTCGGACGTCCCGCCGCGACGGCCCGAAGCTGAGCCCCACGGGGTCGGTGAGCGCCACACCGGGATCGAACAGGCGCAGCTCGGTCCGACCGAGCCGGATCACGTCGCCGTCGGAGAGCAGCTCGACCTCGCTGATCCGTCGGTCGTTGAGCCAGGTGCCGTTGGTGGAACCCAGGTCCCGCAGGGAGGGCCCCTCCGGGGTCAGCCACACCTCGGCGTGCCGACGACTCAGATGCGGGTCGGCGATGACCACGTGGCCGGTCGGCGCCCGACCGATCACCTGCGGCTCGCCCCGCAGTCGAAAGCTCGCACCGCGCATCGGCCCACCCGCGACCGTCAACAGCGGCATCAGTTCCGGATGTTCCTCCATGGAAAGTCAGCCCTCCACCCCACACCGTCACTCCGCGCGTCAGCCTGCCATCAGACGGTAATCGTCAATACCGACCGGCCGGTCAGCCTCTCGTCACCTCCCGGCCACCTGCCGTTCGACGATTCGGGCGGACCGCACCGGCCACCGCTGCCCTGACCTGCACTGATCAACGATCGGTCGGGGTGGAGCGACTCCCGTCCCGCCGCACCGGATCGGGGACCTACCAGCGAGTAGTTTTCGGGTCTAGACTTCCGTCATGACGGCTGTGCATGTCCCGGGGACCCCGGTCATCGAGGAGGGCCAGCTGGTTTCGACCAGCCCGGCCACCGGCATCGAGGCCGGTCGCCTCCCGATCGCCACCGACGACGAGGTGCGCCAGGCCGTCGACCGCGCCCGGGCCGCTGGCGAGTGGTGGGCCGGGCTCGGCTTCACCGGCCGCCGCGACCGGCTGCTGCGGTGGCGCGCGCTGCTCGCCAAGCGGATCGAGCAGTTGGCCGAGCTGGTGCACGTCGAGGGCGGCAAGCCGGTCGCCGACGCGATCGTCGAGATCGTCACCGCGATCGAGCACATCGACTGGGCCGCCCGCAACGCCGGCCGCGTGCTCGGCCCACGCCGGGTGCGGTCCCGGCTCATCCTCGCCGAGTTCTCCGGTCACCTCGAATACCAGCCGCACGGCGTGGTCGGCGTGATCGGGCCGTGGAACTATCCCGTCTTCACGCCGATCGGCTCCGCCGCGTACGCGCTGGCCGCCGGCAACGCCGTGGTGCTCAAGCCCAGCGAATACACGCCCGCCGTCGGCCAGTGGCTAGTGGACAGCTTCGCCGAGGTGGTGCCCGAGCACCCGGTCTTCACCGCCGTGCACGGGCTGGGCGACGTGGGTGCCGCTCTGTGCCGCTCCGGGGTCAACAAGGTGGCCTTCACCGGCTCCACCGCGACCGCCCGCAAGGTGATGGCCGCGTGCGCCGAGACGCTGACCCCGGTGCTGATCGAGGGCGGCGGCAAGGACGCCATGATCGTCGACAGCGACGCCGACCTGGACGCCGCCGCGGAGGCCTGTGTCTGGGGCGGCATGACCAACGCGGGCCAGACCTGCATCGGCATCGAGCGGGTCTACGCCGTCGACTCCGTCTTCGACGCCTTCGTCGACAAGGTGGTGGCCCGCGCCGGTCAACTGACCGTCGGGCCGGAGGGCACCGACATCGGCCCGATCACCATGCCCCGGCAGATCGACGTGATCCGCCGGCACATCGACGCCGCGATCGACTCCGGTGGGCGCGCCGTGCTCGGTGGCCCGAGCGCCGTGCAACCGCCGTACGTCCACCCGACCGTGCTCGTGGACGTGCCGGAGGAATCGGCCGCCGTCCAGGAGGAGACCTTCGGCCCCACGTTGACCATCAGCCGGGTCCGCGACGCCGACGAGGCCGTCACCCGCGCCAACGCCCTGCCGTACGGCCTGGGTGGCTCGGTCTTCGGCCGACGACGCGCGGTGGCCATCGCCCGGCGGCTGCGCTCCGGAATGGCCTCGGTCAACTCCACCCTGACCTTCGCCGGCATGTCCACCCTGCCGTTCGGCGGGGTGGGCGACTCCGGCTTCGGGCGGATCCACGGGGAGGACGGGCTGCGCGAGTTCGGTCGGGCCAAGGCGATCACCCGGCGTCGTGCCCGGTCACTGCTGCCGTCGATGACCTTCGAACGGACGCCGACCGACGTGGCCCGGCTCGTCAAGGCGATCAAGGTGATGTACGGAAGGTGAGTGTCAGATAGCCGATCTTCAAAGAAGATCGGCGAATCGACATGTGTGTACGGGTGGTTACGGCGGTACATTGCGTTAAATGGGCCCCAATCGATTGCGCTACCGCCTTGTCGACAGTGACCAGTCGTGGAGCGCCCGGCGACGTCAGCACCGTTCGGACTGGCTGGCGCGCACCTTCCCTGACATCGGCGACATGCACGTGGTCGATCTCGGCGGCCGGCTCGGCACCTGGCACCGCGCCACCATCCGGCCGGCTCGGGTGACAGTCGTCAACCTGGAGAAACCCCCGGCCGTCGTGCCGGAGTGGGCCCACGTCGAGCAGGCTGACGCCTGCGACCTCCCTGCGCGCCTAGCCGGGGGCAGCTTCGACATGGTCTTCTCGAACTCGGTGCTGGAGCACGTGGGCGGGCACGAACGCCGGTTGCGCTTCGCCGCCGCCGTCCGCTCGCTGGCCGACCGGCACTGGGTGCAGACGCCCTACCGCTACTTCCCCATCGAGCCACACTGGATCGCGCCGGGCATGCAGTTCCTACCGGTGCGGCTGCGCACCGCGTTCGCCAGGCGGTGGCCCTTGGGGCACAAGCCGACCCGCAGCCACGACGCTGCCATCCACCAGGTGCTCTGGACCGAGCTGCTGGACCGCTCGCAGATGCGCCACTACTTCCCGGACTCGACCATGCTGGTCGAGCGGGTGTTCGGCCTGCCCAAGTCGCTGATCGCGGTGCGTACCGGGAGCTGAGCCGCTCAGAACAGCGTCAGCTCGTCCTTCTCGATGCCCCGCAGCTTGTCGTAGTTCACGACCACACACCGGATGCCCCGGTCGGTGGCGAGCACCCGGGCCTGCGGCTTGATCTCCTGCGCCGCGAAGACCCCGACAACCGGGCTGAGCAGCGGGTCACGGTTCATCAACTCGAGGTACCGGGTCAACTGCTCCACCCCGTCGATGTCGCCGCGCCGCTTGACCTCGACGGCGACCGAACCGGAGTTGGCGTCCCGGCACAGCAGGTCGACCGGGCCGATCGCGGTCATGTACTCGCGGCGGACCAGCGTGAACCCCTCGCCCAACGCGCTGGGGTTGGCGGCCAGCAACTCCTGGAGGTGCGCCTCCACCCCGTCCTTGCGCAGGCCGGGATCGACACCCAGCTCGTACGAGGTGTCCTGGAAGATCTCCTCCAGGGTGATCCGCAACTCCTCGCCAGCCTTGTTGACCACCCGCCACACACCGGGGGCCTCCTCCAGCCGACATGGCGGGCTCATCCAGTTCAACGGCTTGTACGCCCGGTCGTCGGCATGAATCGACACCGACCCGTCCGCCTTCACCATCAGCAACCGGGTGGCCAGCGGCAGGTGAGCCGAGAGCCGTCCGACGTAGTCCACCGAGCACTTCGCAATGACCAACCGCACCCGACGAGGGTAGCTGAGCACCCCCCGGTCGCCAGCGAGCGGCACTGGCGCGTCGATGCCATGCTGAGACCGTGTTCGAAGTCCTCACCGGCACTGGCCTCGCCGCATCGGCGGGCCTGAACGCCTACATACCCCTGCTCATCCTCGGTCTCCTCGGCCGTTACACCGATCTGATCGACCTGCCCAGCGGCTGGACCTGGCTCGGCAACGGCTGGGTCATCCTCATCATGGCGGTGCTGCTCGCCGTCGAGATGGTGGCGGACAAGGTGCCCGTGGTCGACCACATCAACGACATGGTGCAGACCGTGGTCCGGCCCACCGCCGGCGGCCTGGCCTTCGGCGCCGGATCCTCGTCGGAGACCGTGACGGTCAGCGACCCGGGGAGCTTCTTCTCGTCCCACCAGTGGGTGCCGGTCGTCACCGGCGTGCTGCTGGCACTGGGTGTGCACCTGCTCAAGTCCGCGGCACGACCCGTCATCAACGCGACCACCGCCGGGTTCGGCGCCCCGGTCGCCAGCACCGCCGAGGACGCCACCAGCGTGGTGGTCTCCCTGGTGGCGATCATCCTGCCGGTGTTGGTGCTGGCTTTCCTGCTGGGCCTGGTGGTCTTCATCTTCTGGTTCTTCCGGCGACGCTCGGAGCGCCGCCGGGAACGCGACGCGGCCCGCGCCGCCGGCTTCCGCGTCTGACGCCTGATCGACGGGTCAGGGCAGGTCGTTGGCGCGGCGGATGACGGTGACCAGGTCGTCGATGATGCCGGTGAGGGCGAAGTCCTTCGGGGTGAAGACCCGGGCCACCCCGGCAGCCCGGAGCGTGTCCGCGTCGCCGGCGGGGATGATGCCGCCCACCACCACCGGCAGGTCCGCCCGGCCGGCGGCGCGCAGCCCGTCGAGCACCGCCGGCACGGCGGCCAGGTGCGACCCGGAGAGCACGGACAGCCCGACCAGGTCGACGTCCTCCTCGACGGCGGCGGCGACGATCTGCCCCGCCGTCAGCCGGATGCCCTGGTAGACAACCTCGAACCCGGCGTCGCGGGCGCGTACAGCGATCTGCTCGGCGCCGTTGGAGTGCCCGTCCAGGCCGGGTTTGCCGACCAGCAGCCGCAGCCGGCCGCTGCCCAGCTCGCGGGCGGTGGCGGCGACCCGCTCGCGGACGGCGGCCAGGCCCGGGTCGCCGCCGCTGCCGGTGGCGCCGGCCAGGCCGGTCGGTGCGCGATACTCGCCGAAGACCTGGCGCAGCGCGCCGGACCACTCGCCGGTGGTCACCCCGGCCCGCACGCACTCCAGGGTGGCCGGCATCAGGTTGGTGGTGGTCGCGGCGTCCGCGCGGAGCCGGGCGAGGGCCGCGTCGACGGCGGCCGTGTCCCGGTCGGCCCGCCATCGGCGTACGCCCTCGGTGGCGGCCGCCTCGACCGCGGGGTCGACCTGCTCGACGGCTTCCGCGCCGGCGGCGGTCAGCGGGGAGGATTCGGTTTCGGTGTACCGGTTGACCCCGACCACCACGTCGGCACCGGACTCCATCCGCCTGCGGCGTTCGGCCAGCGACCCGACCAGCGCGCTCTTGAGGTAGCCGGTCTCCACGGCGGCGACCACGCCGCCCAGCTCCAGCACCTTGTCCAGCTCGACCCGCGCGCCGGTGACGATCTCGGCGACCAGCGCGGTCATCACGTGCGAGCCGGCGAAGAGGTCGGGATATTCGAGCAGATCCGACTCGTACGCCAGGACCTGCTGCATCCGCAACGACCACTGCTGGTCCCAGGGGCGGGGCAGGCCCAGCGCCTCGTTCCAGGCGGGCAGCTGCACCGCGCGGGCCCGGGCGTCGCGGGACATCGTCACGCCGAGCATCTCCAGCACGATGCGCTGAATGTTGTTTTCCGGCTGCGCCTCGGTGAGGCCCAGCGAGTTGACCTGCACGCCGTAGCGGAACCGACGTTGCCTGGCCTCGGTGACCCCGTACCGGTCCCGGGTGATCTCGTCCCAGAGCACGCCGAACGCGCGCATCTTGGCGATCTCCTCGACGAAACGCACCCCGGCGTTGACGAAGAACGAGATCCGCTGGACCACGTCGCCCATCCGCTCGGCCGGCACCTGGCCGGAGTCACGGACCGCATCGAGGACGGCGACCGCGGTGGCCAGCGCGAAGCCGACCTCCTGCACGGGCGTGGCCCCGGCCTCCTGGAGGTGGTACGAGCAGATGTTGACCGGGTTCCACCGGGGCATCTCCCGCAGCGTGTACGCCACCACGTCGGCGGTGAGCCGCAGGGACGCCGCTGGCGGGAAGATGTACGTGCCCCGGGACAGGTACTCCTTGATGATGTCGTTCTGGGTGGTGCCCGAGCAGCGGGCCAGCTCGGCGCCCTGCTCCGTCGCCACGGTGCCGTAGAGAGCGAGCAGCCACATCGCCGGGGCGTTGATGGTCATCGAGGTGTTCGTGTCGGCGAGCGGGATGCCGTCGAAGAGCGCCCGCATGTCGCCGAGGTGCGCCACCGGCACGCCCACCCGGCCGACCTCGCCGGAGGCCAGCTCGTGGTCCGGGTCGTACCCGGTCTGGGTGGGCAGGTCGAAGGCGACCGACAGGCCGGTCTGCCCCTTCGCCAGGTTGCGTCGGAAGAGGGCGTTGCTCGCGGTCGCCGACGAGTGGCCGGCGTAGGTACGCATCACCCACGGGCGGTCCCGCTCGGGCAGCCGTCCCGGAAATGCCGTCTCGTCCATGGCCGGAGTTTAAGTTACCGCCCAGTAAAAGGGGCTGTGGAAAACCACACAGGTCCATGTCGGGGACATCCGGGTGCGAAGTACCCGCTGTGGCGCGCACCGCCACACCCCGGGCACCGGGCCAGCAGGGTCAGGACGCACACTGGACGGCATGGATGACGAGCTGGCCATCTCCGTCCGAGGGCTGCGCAAGGCGTACGGCGACAACGTGGCGGTGGCGGGCGTGGACCTCGACGTGCGCCGCGGTGAGGTGTTCGCGTTGCTCGGCCCGAACGGTGCCGGCAAGACCACCACGGTGGAGATCCTGGAGGGCTACCGGCACCGGGATGCCGGCGAGGTCTTCGTGCTCGGCGCGGACCCGGCCCACCCGGACGCCGACTGGCGCTCCCGTGTCGGCATCGTGCTCCAGGGCACCGGCGAGTTCGACGAGCTGACCGTGGCCGAGGTGATCCGGCACTTCTCCGGCTTCTACCCCGCCGCCGACGACCCGGACAAGGTGATCGAGCGGGTCGGGTTGGGCGCCAAGGCGAAGGCCCGTACGCACACCCTCTCCGGCGGGCAGAAGCGCCGCCTGGACGTGGCGCTGGGCATCATCGGTCGCCCCGAGTTGCTCTTCCTCGACGAGCCGACCACCGGCTTCGACCCGGAGGCCCGCCGCGAGTTCTGGGAACTGATTCGCGACCTCGCCGCGGCCGGCACCACCATCGTGCTGACCACGCACTACCTGGACGAGGCGGAGGCGCTCGCCGACCGCGTCGGTGTGATCGCCGGTGGCCGGCTGGTCGAGGTGGCTGCCCCGAACCGGCTGGGCAACCGGCAGGAGGCCCTCGCGACGGTCTCCTGGCGTACCCCGGACGGGACACTGGAGAGCGCGCAGAGCGCGACGCCGACGGCCCTCGTGGCCGACCTGGCCGCGCGCCACGGCGGCGAGGTCCCCGGCCTCACGGTGACCCGGCCGACCCTGGAGGACGTCTACCTCACCATGATCGGACACGCGCGATGACCACCACGACAAGGCCGGCGACGCCGGCCACCGCGACCCGCAGCCGTCGACACGGTGCCGGCGCGCTCGCGCTGCGCCAGGGCCGGCTGGAGATCACCCAGTTCCTGCGCAGCCGGGAGTCAGTGGTCTTCACCATGGGCTTCCCGATCATCATGATCCTGATCTTCGCGTCGATCTTCAGCGGGGAGATCGGTGGCGGGGTCAAGTACACCCAGTACTTCATCACCGGCATGATCGCGACCGGCCTGATGACGGTGAGCTTCCAGAACCTGGGCATCTGGATCCCGATCGAGCGGGACCGGGGGGTGCTCAAGCGCTACCGGGGCACGCCGATGCCGAAGTGGGTCTGGTTCGCCGGCAAGGTGATCATGGTGGTGGCGATCGGCATCGCCGAGACCGCGCTGCTGCTGGCCGTCGCGGTGGCGCTGTTCGATCTCGACCTGCCGGGCACCGCCGGGAAGTGGTTGACCTTCGGCTGGGTCTCCGGGCTCGGGGTGACCGCCTGCACCCTGTGCGGCATCGCCATCTCGTCGCTGGCCCGCACGGCACGCAGCGGCTCGGCGGTGGTCACCCCGGTCGCCCTGGTGCTCCAGTTCATCTCCGGGGTGTTCTTCGTCTTCACCGACCTGCCCACCTGGATGCAGCAGGTGGCGGCGCTTTTCCCGCTCAAGTGGATGTGCCAGGGGCTGCGGTCGGTCTTCCTGCCCGACGGCTTCGGCGCCCAGGAACCGGGCGGCTCGTTCGAGCTGGGCCGGGTCGCGCTGGTGCTGGCCCTGTGGTGCGTCATCGGCGTGGTGCTCTGCATGACCACCTTCCGCTGGACCACCAAGCGCGACGGCTGAGCGGCAGGCTCGACCCCCCGGCGCCGCCGGTCGGACGGCCCCGCTCAGCCGCCGGCGGCGAGCGCGGCGCCGAGCGGTGTACGCCAGTAGAGCACCTCGCGCCCGGACCGCCGTTTGCTGACGGCGCCCGCGTCGAGCAGCACCCGCAGGTGATCACTCACAGTCCCGAGGGACAGCCCGGTCACCACCACCAGCTGGGAGGTGCTCAGCGGCGCGTCCAGCCTGGCCAGGATGCTGGCCCGGTTCGCGCCGATCAACCGGGCCAGGCCGTCGGGTGCCGGTGAGGCGGGGTCCATCAGGATCCCGCGCGCTGGGTAGACCATCCCGAACCGGGTGGGCGCGTCCCACACCACCCAACCACGGCGGCAGTGCGCCGGCACGAACACCAGCTGCTCGGCCTCGTCCAGCGACAGCGGCGGCTCGGAGTAGTCGTTGATCTGGAGGCGGCCATCGCCCAGCCAGCGCATGTTGCGGTTGAGATCGGCGATCACCCCCGCCCAGCCTCCCGCGCTCAGCGCGGTGGTACGGGCGACGATGTCCGCCCGCAACCGGCGTTCCCGCTCCGGCCACTCCGGTTCGACGGTGTGCGTCCAGACCCAGTTGAGCAGCTCCACCACCTGACCGGTGAGGCCGTCCGCCAGCAGTTCGGGCGCGAGCGACTCCGGGCGGGTGACCCGCAGGTCGGCCCGGACCTGTTCGTCGGACAACCGTCCGACGGCCGCCAGCTCGGCCGGGAACGTCGGTTCCGGCGAGGCCGGCGCGATGGTGAAGAAGTCGGCGACCCACCGGGAATTGAACGACGCGGGCAGCAGCGCCCGGGCCACCGGCCGGGCGGCGAGCATCCGCTGGAACGCGTCGACGTGCGGACCACGCCAGGCCCACTGCCAGGGCGTACGCGGGTTGTACAGCGCGCGCAGCGCGGCGACCGTGTCGACCATCGGCGAGACCGTGAAGCGGCTGCGCGCGAGCAGATCCGACGGCACCTGCCAGACGCCCAAGTTTCGCCTCCAGACGTAACTCTATGGAACGCAGCCGACGCCCCACACGCTCGTGCCGTGAGAACGTACACAGACCTGTTCGCCGCCCGCGAGTTTCGCAACCTGTTCCTCGCCAATTGCGCGGGGATCGCCGCGCACACCACGTCGGCGTTGGCGCTGGGCGCGTTGACCTACGCGTCGACCGGCTCGGCGCTGATCACCGCGCTGAGCATGTTCGGCGCACCGCTGGCCGGTGTGCTCGGCAGCCTGACGTTGCTGTCGGCCGCCGACAGCCTGCCGCCCCGCCGCGCACTGACCCTGGCCGCGGTGCTGGTCGCGGCCGGAGCGGCGGTGCAGGCCGTACCCGGGGTGCCACTGTGGACCCGCTTCGCGATCATCTTCGTCAGCGGATACGTCGGCTCGATCACCGGTGGGGCGAGGTGGGCACTGCTCACCGACATCCTGCCGGCCAACACCTACGTACTGGCCCGGGCCACCATGAACACGAGCGTCGGGGTGATGCAGATCGCCGGGTTCGGGCTGGCCGGCGCCCTGCTCGTCTGGCTGAGCCCGGAGCAGGTGTTCCTGCTCGCCGCGGTGCTTCGGGCGGTGGCCGCCGCGGTGGGCTGGTTCGGGCTGGCCGAACGCCCGGTCCGGGCCACCGAGCGGACGACGATCGCGCGCACCCTGCGGGTGAACAGGGAACTCTGGGCGGACCGTGGTCGCCGGTCGCTCTTTTTGAACCTGTGGGTGCCCGGTGGTCTGATCGTCGGGTGCGAGGCGCTCTTCATTCCGTACGCCGGTGATCGCGCGGGCTTCCTCTTCGCCGCCGCCGCCCTCGGCATGCTGATCGGCGACGTGGTGGTCGGGCGGTTCCTGAGCGCGGCCCGCCGGGAGCGGTGGGTTCCCGCCCTGCGGTTGCTGCTCGCCGTCCCCTACCTGGTCTTCCTGCTGTCGCCGCCGCTACCGCTGGCCATCGTCGTCGCACTGGTCGCCTCGATCGGCTTCGCCGGCGGGCTGCCGTTGCAGGAGCGGCTGATCGCCCGCTCGCCATCCGAGGCCCGTGGCCAGGTGCTCGGTCTGCATCAGAACGGCATGCTGGCAGGGCAGGCGCTGTGCGCCGTGCTCGCCGGCGCGATCGCCGACCTGGTCCCGACGTACCAGGCCGTCGCGCTGCTGGCCGGGGCCTCGCTGGCCGCCACCGTCGCGCTCACCTCGGGGCTGCGGCGGACCGCACCCGCACCCGTCGCGGCGACCAAGCGGGACGGCTGAGCGGCAGGCCCCTCCCCGAATTGCCCTCGGGCTGCCACACTCTGCCGATGGCCGCTCGACCGACCCGGCGTGGTCTCCTGCTCGCGGGGGCAGGGGCAACGGTGCTGGCGGTCGGGGCGGGCTGGGCGGCCCGCGACCTGATCCGGCCCGCGCCGGCACGACCGGTGCCGCCGGACGCGCCGACCGGCGACGAGCGGCTCACCAGCCGTCCGTCCGCCGCGCGTGGTCGTACTGTCGACTTCTACACCGCCGTCCCGGACGGGTACGGCGACGGTCGGGGGTTGCCGGTCTGCCTCGTGCTGCACGGCGCGTCCACCACCGCTCGGGACTTCCCCGGGCTCGGCCTGGGCCGCTTCCTCACCGACGCGGTCCGCCGGGGCGCGGCACCGTTCGTCCTGGCAGGAGCGACCGGCGACCGGCTTTCCTGGCGTCCCTCCGGGCGGGACGACCCGCAACGGATGGTGCGCGAGGAGTTGCCAGCCTGGTGCGCCGAGCGGGGCTTCGACGCCACCCGGTTGGCGGGCTGGGGCTGGTCGATGGGTGGCTACGGCTCGTTGCTGCTCGCCGGGACCTGGCCGGGGTTGCTCCGGGCGGTGGCGGCCTTCTCCCCCGCCGTCGCGCCCGGCGATGCCGTCTTCGCCAACGTCGACCGGCTGCGCGGCACACCGCTGGCCCTCTGGTGCGGTCGGCAGGACGACTTCCTGGACGACGTGCAGGCGCTGGAGCGGGCACTGCCCGAGCCGGCCGCCCGGGCGGAGTACGCCGACGGCCGACACGACTTCGGCTACTGGGGCCGGATGATCCCGAGCGCCTTCGACTTCGTCGCGGCGGCGTTGGCTGCCCCCGCCCGGTCTCCCGGCCCGGGATGAGCACATCCCGGGCCCGCGGCCTACCGCCGTCTCAGTACGTGTAGAAGCCCTTGCCGGTCTTGCGGCCCAGGTCGCCCGCGGTGACCATGCGCTGGAGCAGCTCCGGCGGGAAGAACTTCTCGTCGGCCGTGTCGGTGTAGATGTTCTTCGAGGCGTGCAACAGCACGTCCACACCGGTCAGGTCGGTGGTGGCCAGCGGACCCATCGCGTGCCCGAAGCCGAGGCGGCAGGCCGTGTCCAGGTCCTCGGCGGACACCACGCCGGACTCCACCAGCTTGACCGCCTCCATCACCAGGGCGGAGATCAGCCGGGTCGTGACGAAGCCGGCGATGTCCCGGTTGACCACCACCACCGTCTTGCCGATCTCCTCGGCGAAGGCCCGTGCGGTGTCCAGCGCGGCGTCGCTGGTCTTGTAACCGCGTACCAGCTCGCAGAGCTGCATCATCGGCACCGGGGAGAAGAAGTGGGTGCCGACGACCGACTCGGGTCGCTCGGTCACCGCGGCGATCTGGGTGACCGGGATGGCCGAGGTGTTGGTGGCGAGCACCGCGTCGGCCTTGCAGATCTTGTCCAGGGCGCGGAACACCTCGTGCTTGATCTCCAGCCGCTCGAAGACCGCCTCGACCACGATGTCCGCGTCCGCCGCCGCCTCCAGGTCGGTGGTCGGGGTGATCCGGGCCAACGTCGCCTCGACCTCGGACGCCTCGATCTTGCCCTTCTCGGCGAACTTTTCCAGCGACTTCCGGATGCCGCCCAGCCCCCGGGTGGTGGCCGCGTCGTCCAGGTCGCGCAACGTCACCTGCCAGCCGGCCTGCGCCGCCACCTGAGCGATGCCGGAGCCCATCAGCCCGGCCCCGACGACCGCGAGTCGACCCGCCATCTACTTCTCCCTCGCTGCGATTGAGTGCCTGCAAACACCCTAGTCGGCGAGCCTGAACGATGGCTAAGGGGCGTCGGGAGGTGCCTCCCGGCAAGGCGGCGGTCCCGCACCGGCTCCCGGCATGGCGGCGGTCCGGCGCCCGCCTCCCGGCATGGCGGCGGCCCGGCGGCACTGCCCGGGCCTGACGTACGGCCTCCCGGCGGGTCAGATCTCCAGCGACGGTTCCTCCGGTGCGGTGCCCCGCTCGATCGCCACCCCGAGTGCGCGCAGGTCGGCCACGAAGTCCGGGTACCCCCGGTCGACGTGGTGCACGTGGGAGACCTCGGTGACACCCTGAGCGCAGAGCCCGGCGATGATCAGCCCCGCTCCGGCGCGGATGTCGGTGGCCCGCACCGGCGCACCGGACAGCCGACCCCGCCCACGGACGACCGCGTGGTGCCCATCGGTCTTGATGTCCGCACCGAGCCGCATCATCTCGTTGGCGAACATGAACCGGCCGTCGAAGATGTTCTCGGTGATCAGAGAGGCGCCGTCGCTGACCGCGGCCAGCCCGATCGCCATCGGCAGCAGGTCGGTGGCGAAGCCCGGGTACGGCAGCGTCACCACGTCCACCGCCCGGGGCCGCTCGTCCATCCGTACGCGGAAGCCGTCCCCCCTGGTCTCCACCAGGCCACCGGCCGCCACCACCTTGTCCAGCGCGACCTCCAGGTACGCGGGGTCCAGCCCCGTCACCGTCACGTCTCCCCGGGTCATCGCCGCGCCGAACGCCCAGGTGCCGGCGACGATCCGGTCCCCCACCGTGGCGTGGCGCACCGGGCGCAGACCGGGGACCCCGGTGATCCGCAACGTGGACGTGCCCGCGCCGACGATCCGCGCGCCCATCTCGTTGAGCATCGTGCAGATGTCGACGATCTCCGGCTCGCGGGCCGCGTTGTCGATCATCGTGGTGCCCTGGGCGAGCACCGCCGCCATCACCAGGTTCTCGGTCGCGCCGACGCTGGGGAAGTCCAACACAATGTCCGCGCCGCGCAGCCCGTGCGGGGCGGAGGCGATGACGAACCCGTGCTCACCGGAGATCTCCGCGCCCATCCGGGTCAGCCCGGAGATGTGCATGTCCAGCCCTCGCGACCCGATGGCGTCGCCGCCGGGATGGGCCACCCGCACGTACCCCCGGCGGGCCAGCAGCGGGCCGAGCACACAGATCGACGCGCGCAACCGCCGGACCAGGTCGTAGTCAGCCTCGGCACCAGGCTGCTCGGGCACGTCGATGGTCACCGAGCGGGACCGGGCCACCCCACCGCGGGCGACCATCGGGTCGACCGGGTCGTCCGCGTCGAACCGGACGTCACAACCCAGCCGGCGCAGCACCTCCCCCATGATCGCGATGTCGGTGATCCGCGGGACGTTCGTGATCACGCTGCGGCCCGGCGCGAGCAGCGCGGCGGCCATCAGCTTCAGCGCCGAGTTCTTGGCACCGACCACGTGCACGGTGCCGGCCAGGCGGGCGTCACCGTGGACCCGGATGACGTCGACGTCGTTGACCGCCGTGTCGCCCGCGTCGCCGGGGCCTACCACCACAGGCCAACTGGCGGAGCTGTCCGGCCGCGCCGGGATCGTCAGGTCGGGAATCCGTAGGCTGTGCGTCATGGCCGTCCACCTCACGCGCATCTACACCAAGGCCGGCGATGCCGGCATGACCAGGCTGAGCAACAACGAGCAGGTGCCGAAGACCGATCCACGCATCGCCGCGTACGCGGATGTCGACGAGTGCAACGCGGCGATCGGCGTCGCGATCGCCATGGGCGAGCTCGACGAGGTGCTGCGGGGAGTGCTGGGGTCGGTGCAGAACGACCTGTTCGACGTCGGCGCCGACCTGTCCACCCCGGTCGAGCCGGAGCCGAAGTACCCGCCGCTGCGGGTGACCGAGGAGTACGTCGAGCGCCTGGAAGGCTGGTGCGACGAGTACAACGCACGCCTGAGCAAGCTCGACTCCTTCATCCTCCCCGGCGGCACCGCAGGCGCGGCGCTGCTGCATGTGGCGCGAACCATCGCCCGGCGTGCCGAACGGGCGGCGTGGGCGCTGGTGGCCCACGATCCGGACCGAACCAGCACGCTCCCGGCAAAGTATCTCAACCGGCTCTCCGATCTGCTCTTTATCCTGTCAAGAACGGCAAATCCGGCGGGAGACGTGCTATGGGTGCCAGGCGGCAAGCGCTGACCGGAGGGCTCTGCACCACGTCGAGCAGTGACTTCCCGATCTGACCGCCCCCACGCCTACGTGAACCGAGTGGGCGGCGCGGTCGACTCGGGTTCAAGAAAAAGGGGCATCCAGACCAGCAGGACACCCCGGCATCACGAAACCGAGTCGATCACCCGAACAAGCGACGCAGAAGGCGGAACTTAGCCTCACCGGTAACGGCAGGTGACAAAAACCGCGCCAGACCGACGCAGGATGCCCAAGAAGGGTTTCCGGGGAGCCCGCCCGGCGCAGGGATCAAGCCTGACCGCCCGGAGCCGGGCGGGCTCCCCGGAAACCCCAACGGCGACCAGAGACGGCTCAGGCAGCCGGCCAGTCCTGGGAGGCCAGACGCGGCGAGACCGCCCCCGGAGGGGCGGCCTCGAGCCAGGACAGGAAACCGGTCACTGTCGATCGCGCCATGGCGATCTCCACCGGTGCGTGGTGACTGGTACAGCGGAGGATCACCCAGTCGGCCGGCATGGAGAGCCGTTCCTGACCTTCGGGCAATCGGCGGCGCTCCACCGCCAACCCTTTGCGCGACAGCACCCGCTTGGGGCGGATCGCGAAGCTGAACATCCGGTACCAACGAAGCTCGTCATCGGCGAACCGACCGAAGCCGGGCGACCAGCCGCGGCCGTCGAGCATGGTGGAGACTCGGACGCTGAGCCGGATGATGCCACCGCTGCGGGTGACCAGAGCTCGCCGGACGAAGAGAATGAAAAGCGCGCCGAGGATGACGACTACGCCGATCCCGAATCCTTCGACGATCTCCATCCCCGGTGTGACTCAGCGGCTCGGTGCGGAAACCGGGGTTGCGCTCTCGGCCAGCACGGTGACACCGTTGGCGCTCACCGAGAGGAAGCCGCCAGCCACCTCGTAGGTGACCTGCTCACCACCGGCGAGCTTGATGCGCACCTGGCCGGGCTCGGCGAGCTGGCCGAGCAGCGGCGCGTGCCCCGGCAGAACACCCAGCTCGCCCTCGGTCGTGCGAGCGACGACCATCTCGGCGTCACCCGACCAGACCTTCTCCTCGACGGCGACGAGCTCGACGTGAAGCTGCTGTGCCACGCTGTCTCCTTGCTGCGGCTACGGATTGCCGAAAGTCTAGCCTGACGCCGGCGCGCGCCCCACGCGGGTGGGGAGAACCACGCCCCGGCTACTTGGTCTTGTTGACGAAATCGGGGTGCTCCAGCAGGAACGGGTCGAGTTGCTCGTTCTTCAGCGCGGCGAAGAAGTCCGGAACCCCCGGCTGGAACTGCTCACCCAGGTATCTCTTGCCGTCGTACATGCCACCACCGGGCAGTTTGATCATCTGGATCGTATTGGGGCGGATGTCCTTCAGGGCGAGCCCGAAGTCGACAACGCTGTTGCCCCGCCCGTTGAAGATCAGCGACTGCCCGGCGGCGCGGAGCACCTTGTCCAGCTTGATCGGGTTGGACACCACGTCGGCGCTGAACGCCTGGCCGACCATGGCCTTGACGAACTGCTGCTGGTGGCGCTGCCGGCCGTAGTCGGAGTCCGGAACGCCGTTCTTCGGGTAACGCTGCCGAACGTAGTCCAGCGCCTGCCACCCACTCAGGTGCTGGTTGCCCTTCTTGTAGACCGCCTGCGGCCCGACGTAGCCCTCGCCGCGAGTGTTGCCCGGCCGGGCCTTGCCGTCCGGCTGCTTGTGCTCGGACTTCACTTCCCGCTCGACGTACATGTTGACGCCACCCATGGCATCGACGATCTTCTGGAAGCCGGTGAAGTTGATAATCGCGCCGGCGTCGAACCGCTTGATGCCCGTCACGTTCTGCACGGTCGTGGCCAGCAGCTCGAAGCCCCGGGCGGCGTCGGGGTTCGCCCCCTGCACCTGGCTGCCGAACGACATGGCGGCGTTGATCTTCGTGGACTCGCCCGCGAAGTTGGCCTTCTTGAACGCCGGGATGTGCACGTAGAGGTCGCGCGGCAGTGAGAAGAGGTAGGCCCGGTCCATCGTCGCCGGCACGTGCAGCACCATGATCGAGTCGGCCAGCGGCGCCGCCGTCGCCGTACGCGGGTCGATGCCGACCAGCAGGATGTTGAGCGGGCCCTTGATCTCACTCTTCTTCGCCTGGGCACCGGCCGCCTGGTCGCCGAACAGGTCCGCCTTGCCCACCGCCCCCTCGTAGCGGGCCATGAGCACCTCGGTGCCGACCAGCACGGCACCGCTGAGCACTGTCAACACGGTGCCGAACACCGTGCAGATCCTGGCCCAGCGCGGCACACCCCGCCAGACCGACGACTTGCGGCCACTCTTGCCGGCCTTACCCACGAGTTCTCCGTTCGTTACGCCCCACGGGAGGAAGACGGGCGCACGTCGCCGAAAGGTTGCAAAGATCAAAGCTCTTTCACATAAGAGCGCGGAACGACCGTATCTCGGGTGGCTCGTCTGTGCCGACCACGAGTAACGGACCGCGACGACGATAGGACGCGAACATGAACAAAAGACTGCCCCGGCAATGCCGGGGCAGTCTTTTTGTTGCAGATCCGATCGAGCTGGTCAGTCCTTCATCAGCTCCGCAGCCTTGGCCTCAAGGTCCTCGAGACCGCCGCACATGAAGAACGCCTGCTCGGGGAAGTGATCGTACTCACCCTCGCTGATCTTGCGGAACGCCTCGATGGTCTCCTTGATCGGGACCGTCGAGCCCGCCACGCCGGTGAACTGCTCCGCGGCGTACGTGTTCTGCGAGAGGAAGCGCTCGATCCGCCGGGCCCGAGCCACGGTGATCTTGTCTTCCTCGGAGAGCTCCTCGATACCGAGGATGGCGATGATGTCCTGCAGGTCGCGGTAGCGCTGCAGGATCCGCTTCACCTCGGTGGCGACCTGGAAGTGCTCGGCGCCGACGAACTCCGGGGCGAGGATCCGGGACGAGGACGCCAGCGGGTCCACGGCCGGGTAGATGCCCTTGTCGGAGATCGACCGCTCCAGGTTGGTGGTCGCGTCCAGGTGGGCGAACGTGGTGGCCGGAGCGGGGTCGGTGTAGTCGTCCGCCGGCACGTAGATCGCCTGCATCGACGTGATGGCCTGGCCCCGGACGGAGGTGATCCGCTCCTGGAGCTCGCCCATCTCGTCGGCCAGGGTCGGCTGGTAACCCACGGCGCTCGGCATACGGCCGAGCAGGGTGGACACCTCCGAACCGGCCTGGGTGAAGCGGAAGATGTTGTCGATGAAGAGCAGCACCTCCTGCTTCTTCACGTCCCGGAAGTACTCCGCCATGGTCAGCGCGGAGAGGGCCACCCGCAGCCGGGTGCCCGGCGGCTCGTCCATCTGGCCGTAGACCAGCGCGGTCTTGTCGATGACGCCGGACTCGGTCATCTCGGCGATGAGGTCGTTGCCCTCACGGGTGCGCTCACCCACGCCGGCGAACACCGAGGTACCACCGAAGTTGCGGGCAACACGGGTGATCATCTCCTGGATGAGCACCGTCTTGCCCACGCCCGCGCCGCCGAACAGACCGATCTTGCCGCCCTTGACGTACGGGGCGAGCAGGTCGATCACCTTGATGCCGGTCTCCAGCATCTCGGTCTTCGGCTCCAGGTCCGCGAAGGCCGGGGCCTTGCGGTGGATGCCCCACCGGTCGTCGGCCTCGAACGTCTCGCCCTCTTTGAGGTTGAGCACCTCGCCGATCGCGTTGAACACCTTGCCCTTGACCGCGTCGCCCACCGGCACGGTGATCGGCTCGCCGCGGTCACGCACCTCAGCGCCGCGAACCAGGCCGTCCGTCGGCTGCATCGAGATGGCACGGATCAGGTTGTCACCCAGGTGCTGGGCGACCTCCAGGGTCAGCGTCTTCTCACCGCCGGACAGCTTCACGTCAACGTTGAGCGCGTTGAACAGGGCCGGCATGGCGTCGCGCGGGAACTCGGCGTCGACGACCGGGCCGATGACCCGGACCACGCGACCCGTGGCCGTCTTGGTCTCTACTGGTGCAGTCATCACACTTCACTTCCCGACGCGGCCAGCGCGTTGGCGCCGCCGACGATCTCGCTGATCTCCTGGGTGATCCCGGCCTGGCGAGCCGAGTTCATCTCGCGCGTGTACTTCTCGATCATCTCTTCGGCGTTGTCGGTGGCGCTCTTCATCGCCCGCCGCCGTGCCGCCGACTCACTCGCCGCCGACTCGATCAACGCCGCGTAGATCCGCGTGTTGATGTACCTCGGCAGGAGCGCGTCGAGCAGCGCCTCCGCCTCCGGCTCGAACTCGTACGCCGGCAGCAGCCCCTCGGAGCGCGGCCGGTCCTCCACCTGCATCGGACCGATCACCTTGGTGACCGGGTTCTGCGTCATCAGCGAGTGGAACTCGGTGTAGACGATGTGCAACTCGTCGACGCCGAGCACGCCGTCCGCTCCGGCACCGCCGTCGACGTCGTCCGCACCGGCCGTGAACGCCTTGATCAGCGTCTCACCGACGGTGCGGGCGTCCTCGAACGACGGCTGCTCGCTGAACCCGGTCCAGTTGGCCTCGATCGGCCGTTCGCGGAACCGGTAGAACCCGACGCCCTTACGCCCGATGACGTAGAGCACCGGCTCCTTGCCGTCCGCCTTGAGCCGCGCGACCAGCGACTCCGCCATCCTGATCGCGTTGGAGCTGTAACCGCCGGCCAGGCCACGGTCGCTGGTGACCAACAGGACGCCGGCCCGCCGCACCCGCTCGCGCGGGGTGAGCAGCGGGTGGTCGATCCGCGCGTTGGACGCCAGCGCCGTGAGCACACCGGTGATGGCCTGGGCGTACGGCAGGGACGCCTGCACCCGGGCCTGAGCCTTGGCGATCCGGCTCGTCGCCACGAGCTCCATCGCCTTGGTGATCTTCTTCATCGACTTCGCCGAGCGGATCCGTTGACGAAGAACGCGTACCTGGGCCGCCACGGGATCAGCTCTCGGCCGGGCGGTCGGTCGCGCTGTCGCGGAAGCGGGTCACCGTCTCGCGGTTCTCGTCGCCCTCAAGCGGTGCGGCCGGCGCGTCGTTGACCCGACGCTCGTCCTCCTTGTTGAGGAAGACCTGCTTGAACTCGGCGATCGCGCTGTCCAGGGAGCCGATGATGTCATCGTTCCACTGGTTGTCGGCGATGCCGGCCAGCACACCCTCGTGCTTGTGCCGCAGGTACTGGAGGAACTCCGACTCGAAGCGCCGGACCTCGCCCACCGGGATGTCGTCCAGCTTGCCCTCGGTGCCGGCCCAGACCGAGACGACCTGCTCCTGCACCGGGAACGGCGAGTAGTTCGGCTGCTTGAGCAGCTCGACCAGGCGCGAACCGCGGTCCAGCTGGGCGCGGGAGGCCCGGTCCAGGTCGGAGGCGAAGGCGGCGAACGCCTCCAGCTCGCGGTACTGCGCGAGGTTGAGCCGCAGCGAACCAGCGACCTTCTTCATCGGCTTCACCTGCGCGGCGCCACCGACCCGGGAGACCGAGGTGCCGACGTTGATCGCCGGACGAACGCCCTGGTTGAACAGGTCGGTCTCCAGGAAGATCTGGCCGTCGGTGATCGAGATGACGTTGGTCGGGATGAAGGCCGAGATGTCGTTGGCCTTCGTCTCGATGATCGGCAGACCGGTCATCGAGCCGCCACCCAGCTCGTCGGAGAGCTTCGCGCAGCGCTCCAGCAGGCGGGAGTGCAGGTAGAAGACGTCACCCGGGTACGCCTCACGGCCCGGCGGGCGACGCAGCAGCAGCGACACGGCCCGGTACGCCTCGGCCTGCTTGCTCAGGTCGTCGAAGACGATCAGAACGTGCTTGCCGCCGTACATCCAGTGCTGCCCGATGGACGAGCCGGTGTACGGGGCGAGGTACTTGAAGCCGGCCGGGTCGGACGCCGGGGAGGCCACGATCGTCGTGTACTCCATCGCGCCGGCCTCTTCCAGCTGCCCCTTGATCGAGGCGATGGTGGAGGCCTTCTGACCGATGGCGACGTAGATGCAGCGGACCTGCTTCTTCGGGTCGCCGGTGCGCCAGTTGTCCCGCTGGTTGAGGATGGCGTCCAGGGCGACAGTGGTCTTGCCGGTCTTGCGGTCACCGATGATCAGCTGCCGCTGACCCCGACCGATCGGGGTCATCGCGTCGATGGCCTTGATGCCGGTCTGCAGCGGCTCGTCGACGGACTGCCGGGACATCACGTTCGGAGCCTGAAGCTCCAGCTCGCGGAAGCCCTCGTTGGCGATGTCGCCGAGCGCGTCGATCGGATCGCCGAGCGCGTTGACCACGCGGCCGAGGAAGGCGTCGCCGACCGGAACGGAGAGAACCCGCTCGGTGCGCTTGACGCGCTGCCCCTCCTCCAGCTTGGCGGAGTCACCGAGAACAACGACACCGATCTCCCGGACGTCGAGGTTCAACGCCACGCCGAGCGTGCCGTCCTCGAACTCCAGGAGCTCGTTGGTCATGGTCGAGGGCAGGCCCTCAACGTGGGCGATACCGTCACCGGTGTCGGCGACGGTGCCGACCTCCTCGCGGGAGACGTCGGACGAGTAGGAAGAGACGTAGCGCTCCAGGGCGCCGCGGATCTCCTCCGTCGAGATGGTCAGCTCGGCCATCCTCTGCTTCCTTAAAATTCAGGGGCCCGGGATACCTAGTACCGACCGGTCCGAATGGCGTCTGTCAATCCGGGCGCTGAGCGGCGGTGCCGCCCCGACGCTGAGCGGCGGAGCCGCTCAGCCGCTGGGCGGCGAGCCGTTCAGCGCTTCGCGAGCGCGTTGCGGGTCTCGTTGAGGCGGCGAAGGATGGTGCCGTCGTACAGGTCGGAGCCGACCCGCACGCTCACGCCACCCAGGACGTGGGGGTCGACCGTCTGCTTGACGGAGACCTCTCGACCGTATATCCCAGCGAGGCTCGCACCCAGCCGGCGCTCCTCCTCGTCACTCAACGGGGCCGCCACGGTGACGTACGCCACCTGACGGTCCCGCCGTTCGGCGGCGAGTTCCACGAGCCGGGTGAGCGATCCACTGAAGGAGCGCCCCCCGAAGCCGGACAGCGCCACCTCGATGAGGCGAACGGTGGCCAGACGGGTCTTGCCGGCCAGCAGCTGGCCGACCAGGGCCCCGCGCTGCTCCACCGGGGCCGCCGAGTTGGACAGCACCGCCGAGAGCGCCGGCTCGCCGGCGACGACCTGCCCGAAACGGAACAGCTCGTCCTCGACCTCGCCGAGGTCACCGGAGGCCTCGGTGCTGGCGAGCACCGCTTCCACGCCGAGTCGCTCGACGGCATCGAGCAACTCCGACGGTGCCGACCAACGGCCGGACACCAGCGCGGCGAGCAGTTCGAGCGCACCCTCGCCGACCTTGCCGCGCAGCATCCCGCCGAGCAGTTCGGCGCGATCCGCGCCGGACCGGGCCGGGTCCGAGAGCGCCCGGCGCAGCCGGGGCTCCCGTCGCAGCAGCCCGCCGACAGCGAGCAGGTCGTTCGCGGTGTGTGCCACCGCGACCGCGTCATTGCCGCGGACGTACGCGTCGAGGTGCTCGGCCCCGACCTTGTACGACTCCCGGCTGGCGGCCTGCATCAGCGGGCCCCAGTGCTCTCGAGGCCGCTCAGGAACCGGTCGACGGTGCCCTTGCGTCGCGCCTCGTCGGCCAGCGACTCGCCAACGATCTTGCTGGCGAGGTCCACCGCGATCGTGCCGACCTCCGTGCGCAGCTCGCGCACGATGGTGGCCCGCTCGGCGGCGAGCGCGTCCTTGCCGGCCTGGATGACCCGGTCGGACTCCTCCCGCGCCTTGGCGAGGATGTCCTGCCGGATGCCCTCGGCGTCGGCCCGCGCGTCGTCACGGATCTTGGCGGCGTCGGTCCGAGCCTCAGCGAGCTGGGCACGGTACTGCTCGAGCAGCTGGTTCGCCTCGGCCTGGGCGGCCTCGGCGCGCTTGATGCCGCCCTCGATCGCGTCGACCCGAGCCTGGAACGTCTGCTCCATGCGGGGGAAGACGAACTTCATCAGCACGAAGCAGAGAACGATGAAGGCGATCCCACCGACCACGATCTCTTGCCAGATGGGGATGATCGGGTTGTGGGTCGACTCACCACCCTCAGCGGCGAGGAAGTACATAGGTGACCTCCCGGTCGACGAGCGGGATTAGAGCTGGCCCTGCCAGATGAAGCCGAAGGCGATACCCAGCAGCGCGAGCGCCTCGATGACGGCGAAGCCGATCCAGACGTACGGCAGGGTCATCCGCGACGACTCCGGCTGACGGGCGGTCGACTGGATGTAGGCGGCGAAGACCAGGCCGACGCCGATACCCGGACCGATGGCCGCGAGGCCGTAGCCGATGGCGGCGGTGCTGCCAACGACACCTTCTGCGGCGGCGACGTAATCCATTAGTGGTTCCTCCTGGTTATCACGCGTGTCTCTCACGCGGGACGACAACGGTTGGTGCGGTGGATCAGTGCTCTTCGGCGAGCGCGCCCTGCACGTAACTGGCGGTGAGGACGGTGAAGACGTATGCCTGCAGGCAGATCACCAGGAACTCGAGAAAGGTGAGCGCGATGGTCATCACCCAGGAGAGCACCGAGACCGGAGCCAGCCAGGCGTTGGCGCTCAGCATGGCGAAGCCGCCGAGCGTGAAGACCAGCAGGAGCATGTGGCCGGCGAACATGTTCGCGAAGAGACGAACCGCAAGGGAGAACGGCCGGACGATGAACGTCGAGAAGAGCTCGATCGGGATCAGCAGCGGCAGGATGAACCACGGCGCCGGCGGAACCAGAGAGTTCTTGAAGTATTTGACGAACCCGTGCTTCTTGATGCCGACGTAGTTGAACAGCACGTAGCTGATGATCGCGAGGAACGCCGGGAAGGCGATGTGCGAGTTCGGCGAGATCTGGAAGAACGGCACGATCGCGAAGAAGTTCGTCAGCAGCACGAAGCAGAAGAGCGTCGTGAAGTACGGAGCGAACCGCACCCCCGCGTGACCGATCATGTCGACCGCGATGTTGTTGCGCACGAAGCCGTAGATCGACTCGGCGAGCCACTGCTTCTTGGTCGGCACCAGCTGCGGCTTCCGGTAGGTCGCCAGGAAGAAAATGATCAGGACGCCGACCGCGACCCAGACCATTGCCGTGATCTTGGTGAACCAGTACGAGTCGTGCGCACCCCAGGGCAGGATGCTGGGCAGGTAAAAGTCCTCCACACTGGGTGGGAATGCCGCCTGGCCCGCTGCCAGAACGTTCGCCTGTCCGAACACCGCGTCCCTTCCTAAGTAGGCGTGCCGAGTCGGCGGACGACCAGGATGATGCCCCCGGCCATACCGAGCACGACGCCGATCCCGGTGGCAACGCCGCCGGTGTCGAGCCACTGGTCAATCAGCCAGCCGATGAAACCCCACACGAGCATGCCTCCGATGAGGTAGCTGAGCGCGGTCCAACCCTGACCGGCGCCGGACGGAATATCGTCCGGTTCACCGGCGGGACGGGGGGTTTGGTCACCAGCCATGACGGGGCGAACGATATCAGCCGGGAAGACGAGGCTGTGCCTCACCCCCCGCACAACCATCGTTGTGTGGGCTTCTCGTGGGCACCGTCGTCTGTGGGCACGCTACTCCCCTTCCGCCCGTCGGAAAATGACCGGAGGCCGACACATTGCGGCGCGTCCGCTGGTTGGGACGACCTGCCAACGGCCAGGTCAGCCCTGCGGCCGGCGGGCGTGCACCGTGGTCAGCCACCAGATGTGCACCGCCGTCCACACTGCCACCCCGGAGACGATGCCGAGGCAGAGCGGGACCAACCCGGCCCAGCCGGTCGACGCCACCGCCACCATCACCACGCCCAGCAGGGTGAACTTCAGCACGTACAGGCCCAGCCCGAGCGGCAGCAACAACTGCGGGTTGACCTGGTCGGCCCGGGCCAGCACCACCGTGGTCAGGGTGTAGCTGAGCACCGTGACGCCCACGCCGGCCGCCGCGCCGAGCGCTGCCGTCGCGCCGCCGGTCACCGCACCCACCACCGCGGCGACCACCGCCAACGCCGCCGACGCGGCCAGCAGCACCGGCAGGTGCCGCAGCCGCCACCGCCGGTCGGCGTCGGGCTCGACCACCCCGGGCTCAGCCACGGGGGTACGCCGGAAACGCCGCGACCAGCTCGGCCACCTCGGCGCCGAGCCGGGTCAGCTCGTCGGCGCCTCCCGGTGCCCCGGGATCGGTGCGCACCGCACGGGCGATCAGGGAGGCCACCTGCCGCATCTCCCCCTCCCGCATGCCCTGGGTGGTGACGCTCGGCGTGCCCACCCGGATGCCGGAGGCCACCATCGGCGGCTGCGGGTCGTACGGGATGGCGTTCTTGTTCAGGGTGATCGACGCGGCGTCGCAGCGTCGCTCGGCCTCGGCGCCGGTCACCCCCAGCTCCCGCAGGTCGATCAGGGCCAGGTGGGTGTCGGTGCCACCGGACACCGGGCGCATGCCCTCGTCGGTCAGCCCGGCGGCGAGCGCCTGGGCGTTGGTGACGACCTGCCTGGCGTACGTCTGGAACTCCGGCTGGGCGGCCTCGCGCAGCGCGACCGCCTTGGCCGCGACGGCGTGCATCAGCGGGCCACCCTGGGTGAACGGGAAGACCGCCTTGTCGATGCGCTGGGCCAGCGACTCGCGGCACAGGATCATGCCGCCGCGCGGACCGCGCAGCACCTTGTGGGTGGTGGCGCAGACGACGTCGGCGTACGGCACCGGGGACGGGATGGCCCGGCCGGCGACCAGGCCGATGAAGTGCGCGGCGTCCACCATCAGGTACGCGCCCACCTCGTCGGCGATCTCCCGGAACCGGGCGAAGTCGATCAGCCGGGGGTACGCGGTGGCACCACAGATGATCAGCTTGGGTCGGTGCGCCCGCGCCAGGTCCCGTACCTCGTCGTAGTCGATCTGCTCGGTGTCCGGCCGCACCGGGTAGCCGACCGGGCGGAACCACTTGCCGGAGAAGTTCACCCGGCTGCCGTGGGTGAGGTGCCCGCCGTGCGGCAGGTCCATCGCCAGCACCGTGTCACCCGGCTGCACCAGCGCGGCGTACGCGGCCAGGTTGGCGCTCGCACCGGAGTGCGGCTGGAGGTTGGCGTGCTCGGCCCCGAAGAGCTCCTTGGCCCGGGCGATGCCGATCTCCTCGGCCCGGTCCACCTCGGTACAGCCGCCGTAGTAGCGCCGGCCCGGGTAACCCTCGGCGTACTTGTTGGTCAGGGTCGAGCCGAGCGCGGCCAGCACCGCCGGCGAGGTCAGGTTTTCGCTGGCGATGAGCTGCAGGCCACCCCGCAACCGGTCCAGCTCGCCGAGGACCACCCCGGCGATCTCCGGGTCGGTGGCCCTGAGCTGCGCGAAATCCGGCCCCCAGAAGGTGCTCGTCTCGGTCTCCACAGCGAACGAGTCTAGGGGGCCGCACACTGGGACCTGTGAGATGCCTCGTCACGGGAGCCACCGGATACATCGGCGGGCGGCTGACGCCGCTGCTGCTGGCCGACGGGCACACCGTCCGCTGCCTCGCCCGCAAGGCGGTCCGGCTGCGGGACGTGCCCTGGGCCTCGGCGGCCGAGATCGTCGAGGGGGACCTGAGCCGGCCGGAGACGCTGCCCGCCGCGTTCGCCGACGTGGACGTCGCGTACTTCCTGGTGCACTCGTTGGGCCGGCCCGACTTCGAGGAGGCCGACCGCACGGCGGCGACCAACTTCGCGGCGGCGGCCCGCGCTGCCGGCGTACGCCGGATCGTCTACCTGGGTGGGCCGGAGCCGGCGTCCGACGCGGAGGTCCCGTCCCCGCACCTGCGGTCCCGGGCCGAGGTGGGCCGGATCCTGCTGGCCAGCGGGGTGCCGACGGCCGTGTTGCGGGCCGCGGTGATCATCGGATCCGGCTCGGCGTCGTTCGAGATGCTGCGGTACCTGACCGAGCGGCTACCCGCCATGATCACCCCGCGCTGGGTCCACAACCGGATCCAACCGATCGCGGTCCGCGACGTGCTGCGCTACCTGGCCGGCTCCATCGCGCTTCCGCCGGACGTCAACCGGGGCTTCGACATCGGCGGGCCGGACGTGCTGACCTTCCTCGACATGATGCAGCGCTACGCCCGGGTGGCCGGGCTGCGCCGACGGATCATCGTGCCGGTCCGCGCGCTCACCCCGTCGCTCTCGTCGCACTGGGTCGGCCTGGTCACCCCCGTGCCGAATGCCATCGCCCGTCCCCTGGTGGAGAGCCTGATCCACGAGGCGGTCGCGCACGAGCACGACATCGCCCGCTACGTGCCGGACCCACCCGGTGGGCTGACCGGCTTCGACGACGCGGTGGCGCTGGCGCTCGCCAAGGTGCGTGACGCCCAGGTGGAGACCCGTTGGTCGAACGCGAGCGGCCCGGACGCGCCCGCCGAGCCGTTGCCCACCGACCCGAAGTGGTCCGGCGGCACCGCCTACACCGACGTCCGCGAGAGGGTGGTGGACGCCCCACCGGCGGCGCTCTGGCGGGTCGTCGAGGGCGTCGGCGGGGAGCACGGCTGGTACTCGTTCCCGCTCGCCTGGTCGATCCGCGGCTGGCTGGACCGGCTGGTCGGCGGGGTCGGGCTGCGTCGGGGCCGACGCGACCCGCACCGCCTCCAGGTCGGTGAGGCGCTGGACTTCTGGCGGGTCGAGGAGATCGTCCCGGGCGAGTTGCTCCGGCTGCGCGCCGAGATGCGGCTGCCCGGCCGGGCCTGGCTGGAGATGCGGGTGCTGCCAACTGACGACGGCCGCAGCCGCTACCAGCAACGCGCGGTCTTCCTGCCACGCGGGCTGAGCGGCCACGCCTACTGGGGGTCGGTGGCGCCCTTCCACGCGGTGGTCTTCGGCGGGATGGCCCGCAACATTGCGCGCAACGCCGAACAGGCCCCCTGATCCCCGCAGGTCTCAGTTGCCGGTGCGGGCTCCGGTGACCTGGAGGGCGGTTCGTTCGCTCGGCGGGACGAAGTCGCGTACCGGTTGGTCGCGCAGGGCGACGGCGAGCACCTCGCCGACCGCGTCCACCATCCGAGCCTGCACCGCCTGGCCGACCGCGTCCCGGGGATCGTCCGGGTTCGCCGCCATCGAGGCGACCGCCAACTGCGGCGTGAACGCCACCACGGTCTCCGTCTCGTACCGCTCCGAGCTGCCGGTCTTGCCGGCCACGGGACGGCCGAGCCGCGCGCGCAGCCCGGGTGCGGTTGCGCCGTCGCAGCGCCTGTACATCGACTGGTCGCCGACCGGGCAGCGTGCCGCGTCGGTGGCCGCCCGGGCCACGTCGGGGTCGAGCACCTGCCGGCAGTCCGGCTTGGCGGCGTCGACGGGTCGGCCGCCCGAGTCGGTGATCGAGACCACCGGCAGCGGTGCGCACCAGGTCCCCTCGGCAGCCACGGTGGCGTACGCGGTGGCCAGGTCCAGCGGCGTCGTCGCGGCCACGCCCAGGGTGAACGGGCCCCAGTTCTTCGCGCCGTAGCGGGCCAGCTTGGCGTCGGAGTCGGCCCGCAGCACGATGCCGAGCCGCTCGGCCATCTCCACCACCCGGTCGGCGCCCACCTTTTCGGTGAGCCAGGCGAAGTACGTGTTCACCGAACGGCCGAACGCGCTCCACATGGTGCGGGGGCCGTCCATCGACGAGGGGCTGGCGTTCGTCGGGCACCAGTGACCGTCACAGCTCGCCTCCCCGGTGACCGGGAAGCGGGTGAGCAACTGGGTCGGCGCCACGAAGTCGGTCGACAGCGGCAGGCCGGACTCCAGCGCGGCCAGCATGGTGAAGAGCTTGAACGTCGAGCCACCCTGGTACCCCTCGATCGCCCCGCCGCCGGCGACCAGCTGGTTGACGGTGTTGGGGCGGTTCTTCTGCCCGACCGGGTTGTCCTGCACGCTGTAGGCACGGTTCACCGACATCGCCAGCACCCGCCCGGTGCCCGGCTGCACCACGGCGGTCGGCACCGCCTCGGCGTCCGTCGGCCGGTAGATCTTCAGCACCTGCTCGGTGGTGGCCCGCTGCACCCCCGGGTCCAGCGACGACACGATGGAGAACCCGCCCCGGCGCAGCGCGCGCTGCCGCTCGTCGGCCGTCGCGCCGAACGCGGACTGGCTGCTCCACCAGCGGGTGAACCAGTCGCAGAAGAAGCCCCAGTCGTTGTGCGCCTCGGGCACCCCGGTGCAGTCGTTCGGGGTCTCATTCGGCTGAAGCTGCAACGGTTCGGCCCGGGCCGCCGCCGCCGCGTCCGCCGGCACCTGACCCGACTCCACAAGCCGCTCCAACACGTACGACCGTCGGGCCAGCGCGGCGTCGGCGTCGCCGTTGATCGGGTCGTCGCTGTCCGGTGACCGGACCAGACCGGCCAGCAGCGCCGCCTGGGACAGGGTCAGGTCGGCCGGAGACCGGGAGAAGTAGCGCTTGCTGGCCGCCGCGATGCCGTACGCCCCGGCGCCGAAGTAGGCGATGTTGAGGTAGCGGGTGAGGATCTGCTCCTTGTCGAGCTCCCGTTCCAGCGCGAGCGCGTAGCGCATCTCCTGGAGCTTGCGCACCGTGGTGACCTCGGTGGCGGCCACCCGCTGCGCCTCGGTCAGCCGGGGGTCGCTGCTGAGCACGTTGCGGACGTACTGCATGGTCAGCGTGGAGGCGCCCTGCCGCGTCCGCCCGTCCCGCTTGTTGACGGTGAACGCGCGCACCACGCCGCGCAGGTCCACGCCGCTGTGCTGGTAGAACCGGACGTCCTCGGCGGCCACTATCGCCTGGCGCATCACCGGGGCCACCTCGTGCAGCGGCACGTCCACCCGGTCCTCCTGGTAGAAGGAGGTGATCAGGGTGGTGCCGTCGTTGGCGTAGAGGTTGGAGCGCTGGGCGGTCGGCGGCGTACGGAGTGTGTTCGGCAGCTCCGAGTACGGCGTGGACAGGTTACTGAACCCGATCCCGAAGGCCAGGGCCGCCGGCAGGGCGGCTGCGGCCAGCACCAACCCGGCCAGCACTCCGGCGATCACCACGGTCAGCAGTTTGTCGAGATGGGCCCGGATCATCAGCTCTCCCCGCAGGAGCCGGTCACGCTAGGACCCGTTCAGGATGACCCGAAACGCCCCTTTCGCCCCTGGTTTTCCCCAAACCCGGAGGAAACTCGCACCAAGGCTCAGGGCAGCAGTGCGCCGGCCAGCGGGTGCACCGTCTCCTCGATCTCGTCGGCGACCCGGCTGAAACACTGGTCACCGCGACCCCACGGGTCGTCCAGATCATCGGTCGGCAACGCCGAGGCGCCCAACCGGACGTCATGGGCCGCCGCCACCAGAGCCACGCCCCGGGCGTACACGGCCTCCGGGGTCGCGTCACCCGGCGGCAACGCGGTGGCGTCCACCGCGGCCAGCAGCCGGCCGAACTCCCCCAGCACGAACGTGCGAGCCGCCGCGTCCGGCCGCAGCGCCACCACGTACTCCTGCTGGTCCGCCGTGGCGGTCAGGACCAGGTCGGCGGCGTCGATGTGGTCCGAGCGCAACTTGCGGGCGGCGAACCCCTCGACGTCCCCACCCCGGCCGGTCACCTGCCGCGCCGCCGGCGGGTTCATCTCCTCGCCCGCGTGCCAACCACCCGTCCCGGCGCTGTGGCTGTGCACCAGCTCCTCGGCGCGGGCCGGGTCCTCCGCACGCCGCGTCAACCGCTCCCGCACCGCCAGGGCGAGCAGCCGCTCTGCCATCGGCGAACGGCAGATGTTGCCCATGCACACGTGCAGCACCGTGAACGGGGGCACTCAGACCGCCCGACCGTCGATGAGGTCCGGTACGACGTCGCGCAGCTTCTCCAAGGGGATAGCCCCCGCCCGCAGCAGTTGCGGCACCTCACCGGTCAGATCCACGATCGTGCTGGGCACCGGGTCCGGGCAGGGACCGGCCTCCAGGTAGGCCCGCACCGAGTAGCTGAGCTGGTCACGCGCCTCCTCGGCGGTCACCGCGGCGGGCTGGCCGGTCTTGTTGGCCGACGAGACCGCCATCGGGCCGGTCTCGCGCAGCACCTCCAGCGCCACCGGGTGCAGCGGCATCCGCACCGCCACCGTGCCCGTCTTGTCGCCCAGATCCCACTGGAGGCTCGGCGAGTGCTCGACGACGATCGTCAGGGCACCCGGCCAGAACGCCTCCACGAGATCCCGTGCGGCGGTGGGCAGCGAGAAGACCAACCCGTCCAGGGTGTGCCGCGAGCCGATCAGCACCGGCGGCGGCATCTGCCGACCCCGGCCCTTGGCATCGAGCAGCGCCTTGACCGCGTACGGGGTGAACGCGTCCGCGCCGATCCCGTACACGGTGTCCGTCGGAAGGACGACCAGCTCGCCGTTCTTGACCGCCTCGATCGCCGCAGCGATGCCGCGGTCCCGATCGGCGGGCGACCGGCAGTCGTAGAGCATCACGGGGAGTCAGTCTGCCACGCCGCCCCGATCGGGGCGTGCTGGCCGTCCGCCCGTCGGGACGCGGTGGCGAAGCGGGGCCGTCCGGTGAGGTCCCGATGCTCCGTGACAGCGCTGAACCCGCCGTGCCCGGCGAGCAGCCCGGGCACCGCCGCGCCGTGTGTGTCGTCGTGCTCGACCCCGAACGCGCCACCGGGGCGCAGCAACGCCGCCGCCCGGGTGACGACCGGCCGGATCACCGCCAGACCGTCCGCGCCGCCGAAGACCGCCTCCGCCGGGTCGTGCCCGGCTACCTCCGGCGGGACCACCACGTCATCCGGCACGTACGGCGGGTTGCAGAGCAGCACGTCCACCCTGCCCACCAGGTCCGCCAGCAGATCCGGCGCGGTCACGTCGGCCTCGACCACCTCGATCGGCCGGTCCCCCGCCGCGGCCCGCTCCGCCGCGTTGCGCCGCAGCCAGGCCAACGCCGCCGGAGACCGCTCCACCGCGATCACCCGCGCCCCCGGCAGCTCCTGGGCGACCGCCAGCGCGATGGCGCCCGAGCCGCTGCACAGGTCGACCACCACCGGGTCGGGCCGGCCCTGGGCCTGCTCGACGCCCCACCCGGCCAGCAACTCGGTCTCCGGCCGGGGCACGAAGACACCCGGGCCGACCAGCAACTCAAGGTGCCGGAACCCGGCGCGACCGGTCAGATACTGCAACGGCTCCCGCCCGGCGCGACGACGCGTCAGGTCGTCGAGCCGCGCCAACTGGTCGTCGCTGAGGTCGTCGGCGAGCGCCAGCCGACCCCGGGGCACCCCGAGCACGTACGCGGCCAGCAACTCGGCCTCCACCCGGGCCGAGCCGACCCCGGCGGCGGCGAGCACCCGGGCCGATCGGGCCACTGCGGCGGACGGACGGATGGGGCCTGTCCCTCCGAGGGGGTGTTGCGGCAGAGTACTCACGACATAATCATGAAGCGTCGCGGGCGACGCGACGAACAGGTGCGCCCAGGCGCACGGCAGGAGGTTGGCGGGTGGGCTGGCTCGACCGGGTCGATGACCAGGTTGATGTCCTCACGCATGCCCGTGCACTGCAGGAGGCCAGCCGTTCCGCGGAGTCGTACGTCCTGCTGGAGCGTGTGATCCGCACCACGGCCGACCCGGCCGCGCGAGCGGACGCGCTGGTGCAGCGCCTCTCCGCACTGATCAATCTCGGTCGGACCGCGGAGTTCACCCGGGCCATCGAGGAGGCGTCGGCGGCGGTTCGCGACCTCGCCGAGCCGTACCTGCACGGGCACCTCAACGCGCTGGCCGCGCTCGCCGCCCACCACCAGGGCGCACTGGACCGCTGCGTCATGCACCTCGTCCGAGCCGCCCGCGCCCTGGGCGCGGTGGAGGACCCGGACCGGGACACCGCCTGGGGCTGGCACGACCTGGCGATGGCCTACAGCTACCTCAGCTTCCACGGTTACGCCCTCGGCGCCATCGAGCGGGCCCGGCAGCTCGGGCTGACCGCCGGCATCCCCGAGGAGACGTTCGCCGCGCCGGGCATCCGGCTGCGCAACGCGGTGGCACTGGACCACAACGGCGACAGCGACGGGTGTCTGCGGGTGCTTCGGGACGTGGCCGCCGACCTGGCCCGCTTCGTCCGCACCGGGCGGGCCGGCCAGCTCCGCCCGAGCAGCCTCGCCGCGTACGGCTACGCGGCGGCTCGGCAGGCGGCGCTCGGCGACCAGGTGGCGACCACCGGGGAGGCCGAGCCGGCCCGGTTGATCAGCCACGGCGGAGACAGCGCCCGCGCCCGCGACATGCGGCAGCTCGGGCAGGTGTGCCTCGCCGTGGCCGCCGGGCGGCCGATCGAGGCGGTCACCCGGTTGGACACCGTCCACGTGTCCACCGAGACGCTCGGAGCGGCCGAGCCGGCCCGGCTGCGCAGCATCGCGCTGACCCGCGCCGGAGACCACCCGGCGGCGCACCGGGCCGACCGCCTGGCGTTCCGGCTCGCCGCCCAACGCAACGACCGGCTGCGGGACGTCTACATCGACGGCATCGCCGCCCGCATCGACCACGAGGAGATGCGCCGCGAGGCGGCGCGGTTCGAGGGCGAGGCGTTGACCGACCCGCTCACCGGGCTGCCCAACCGACGCCGGCTGGAGCGGTACATCACGGCAGTGGTCACCCGGGGCGAGCGGGTGGTGATCGGCGTCTGCGACCTGGACGGCTTCAAGGCGGTCAACACCCGGCACGGCCACCACTCCGGCGACCTGGTGCTCCAACGCATCGCCGGGGTGATCAACCGGGTGATGCGCCGGGGCGACTTCGTGGCCCGCTACGGCGGTGACGAGTTCGTCGTGGTGCTGCCGGACACCGGCATGACCGAGGCCGCCGAGGTGGCCCGCCGGATCGAGGCCGCCGTCCGACTTGAGGACTGGGAGTCGCTGGTGCCGGGCACGCCGGTCGGGGTGAGCATCGGCTTCGCGGAGGTCTCCGGCGGCAGTGGGCTGCGCGACGCGCTCAGCGTCGCCTTCGAGCTGGCCGACCGGGAAATGCTGCGCGCCAAGTCCCGTCCCCGCGCGAGCTGACCGCCAGGGCTCGCGTCGATCAAGGACTTGTGGTGCCTCACCAAAGGCCCACGACGCGACAAACCACCCACCACAATCCCATGATCGACGGCGACGGGCCGCGCGCGGCCGGGCTGCTCAGCGGCGGGTCAGCTCGGTGTCGCCGGCCAGCCGGGCGGCGCGGTCCGCCTCCGTCAGGGCGTCCAGCACCCCGTCCAGCTCGCCGGCGAGCGCCAGGTCGAGGTTGTACGCCGTGTAGCCGATCCGGTGGTCGGTGATCCGGTTCTGCGGGTAGTTGTAGGTGCGGATCCGCTCCGAGCGGTCCACCGTGCGCACCTGGGCCTTCCGGGCGTCCGAGGCGGCGGCGTCGGCCTGCTCCTGGGCGGCGGCCAGCAGCCGGGCCCGCATGATCCGCATTGCCTGCTCCCGGTTCTGCAACTGGGACTTCTCGTTCTGGCAGGAGACGACGATGCCGGTCGGCAGGTGGGTGATCCGCACCGCCGAGTCGGTGGTGTTGACCGACTGGCCGCCCGGGCCGGACGAGCGGAACACGTCGATGCGCAGGTCGTTCGCGTCGATGGTGACGTCGACGTCCTCGGCCTCGGGCAGCACCAGCACCCCGGCGGCGGAGGTGTGGATCCGGCCCTGCGACTCGGTGACCGGGACACGCTGCACGCGGTGCACGCCGCCCTCCCACTTGAGTCGGGACCAGACGCCGCTGCCGCCCTCCGGCACACCCTTGGTCTTGATGGCGAGCGAGACGTCCTTGACCCCGCCGAGGTCGGAATCCTGCGCGTCGATCACCTCGGTGACCCAGCCGTGGCGCTCGGCATAGCGGGTGTACATCCGCAGCAGGTCGCCGGCGAACAGCGCCGACTCCTCGCCACCCTCGCCCGCCTTGATCTCGACGATCACGTCCTTGGCGTCGTGCGGGTCGCGCGGGATGAGCAGCTCGGCGAGGCGTTCCTCCAGCACGGGCAGGGTCGCGGCGAGCGACTCCGCCTCGCTCGCGAAGGACGGGTCCTCCGCGGCAAGCTCGCGGGCCGCCACCAGGTCGGCGCGGGCCTGTTCCAGCTCGTCGGCGGCCTTGTGCAGCGGCACCAGCTCGGCGTAGCGGCGGCCCACCCTGCGCGCGGTCGCCTGGTCGGCGTGGATGGCCGGATCGGCCAGCCGCTTCTCCAGCTCCGCGTACTCGTCGAGGAGGCCGGCCAGACGCTCGCTGCTCATGCTGCGGATGCTCCTTCGACGGTGCGAGCCGGGAGAGCCGGAAGGCCGGCGGCCGGGCGGAAACTGGGGGAAATGCGGACGGCGCCCGCGTCCGGCGAAAAACCGGACGCGGGCGCCGAACGTGGAACTACTTGGCCTTCTTGGCCTGAACCTTGGCGTACTTCTGCTGGAACTTCGCGACCCGGCCGGCGGTGTCGAGAACGCGCTGCTTACCGGTGTAGAACGGGTGGCAGGCGCTGCAGGTCTCGGCGTGGATCGCCCCGCCCTTGGCGGTGCTGCGGGTCGTGAACGTGTTGCCACAGGAGCAGCTGACCTCGGTGGTCACGTACTCCGGGTGGATGTTTGCCTTCATCGCCTCGGTCCTCTCGTTGGTGGTCGCCGGGTCGCCGTCATCGCTCGTCGCGCCGTACGCGACGGGCTCGGGCGTGAACCGGAACCGGTGGCCGATTGACCAGTGTGCCATGGGCCTGAGCCGACCCGGTAATCGGGCCGCACACCTCGTCCGGCATCGTCAACACGTGCCTCCCCGTCCGCATTCCCACCGCCCGACGGGGCATTCGCCCACCCGGCGGACCGCCGCCAGGTACCCCGCAGGGGGTACGCACGCCGAGCCGGAGGTGCGACGTCGATGACCCGCCTGATCGCCACCCGGGGACTGCCCGCCTCGGGCAAGACGACGTTCGCCCGCACGCTCCAACCCTCCGTGGTCCGGGTCAACCGGGACGACCTGCGCCGGATGCTGCACGGCGAGCGGCTGTTCACCCAGTGGGCCGAGGCCCAGGTGACAGTCGTCCAGCGGGCCCAGGTCGAGGCATTGCTGAGGGCCCGCGCGGACGTCTGCGTGGACGACACCAACCTGCGCTCACGAACGTTGCGGGACTGGGCTGAGCTGGCCGCTCGCCACGGCGCGGACTTCGAGGTGCACGACTTCACCGACGTGCCGCTGGCCGAGTGTCTGCGCCGCGACGCCGCGCGCCCGGTCGCCGAACAGGTCGGCGCCGAGGCGATCCGTCGGCTGCACGAGCGGTACCTGGAGGGGCGGACCCTGCCGCTGCCGGTGCCGCAGGCCCGCACCGGGCGCCCCGCCGTCGTGCACCCGCCGTCGACCGAGCCACCCGAGATCGTGCTGGTGGACATCGACGGCACCGTCGCGCTGGCCGTGTCCCGCAGCCCGTACGACATGACCCGGGTGGGCGAGGACGAGCCGAACACGGCGGTGATCGCGGCGGTCCGGGCGATGCACGCGGCCGGGTACGGGGTGGTCTTCTGCTCCGGGAGGGACGCCTCCGCCCGAGCGGCCACCGAGGCGTGGCTGGCCCGGCACGTCCGGGTCCCCTACCTCGGCCTGCACCTGCGTGCCGTCGGCGACTCCCGGAAGGACTCGATCGTGAAGCGGGAGATCTACGACCGGGAGATCAAGGACCGTTACCGGGTGGCCGGCGTCTTCGACGACCGTGTCCAGGTGGTCCAGATGTGGCGGGCCCTCGGCCTGACCGTCTTCCAGGTAGCCGACGGCGACTTCTGAGGTGTCCGGACGGGCCCCGCGCGTGGGGGCCCGTCCGGACAGTTCACCTGGTGACGGTGATGGTGGCCTCGGCACGGGCGCCGTTGACCTCGACCGTCAGGCGTACCGGCGCGGCGGGCCGCAGTGCCGTCAGGGTGCCGGTGGCCGGGTCGAATCGGGCGGTGTGCCATGGGCGCACCCCGGCCGCCGAGCCGATGTGCACTCCGGGCGAGGCCGACCAGTCGGCGCTGACCGGTGCGGCCACCGGGACCGTACGCCCGCTGGGCTGGGCCAGTGTGGCGGTGACCGTCGCGGGGGTGCCGACCGCGACGCTGGCCGGGGCGGCCACCGTGAGCCGGTCGACGTGCGCGTGGAACTCCGCGTCCACCCAGCGTGGGCCCTCGGCGAGCGGGTCACGGCGGGCCCGGTCCGCCTCGGTCGGGGTCACCGGGTCCACGCCGAACTCCGTCCAGCCGGTGAAGCCTCCCTGGTCGGCAGGGGTGGACGGCGTCTTGCCCGCATTGCCGTTGATCACGTACGGCACACCGTCGACCCGGTCGGCGTGGAAGGTGCCGACGTGCCCGCCCACGAACAGCGCTCCCTTGCCGGTGCGGTGCTGGAAGTCGGCCAGCCACTGCTCCAGCAGCGCCGCCTCCTTGCGGTCGCCGAGCTGGCTGGCCTGCGCCGGGCTGGGGTCGCGCGGCGGGTGGTGGTGCAGGACGACGACCGAACCCACACGTCGGTCGGTGGCCGCCGCGTCCAGCGTCTCGCGGAGCATCCGTACCTGGTCGAAGCCGCCGCCGCGCAGCGTCCCGGAGGACGAGTTCAGCGTGACGAACCGGGTGCCGTTGTGGTCGAACACCCGGGAGGTGGCACCGAACGCGGCAGCGAAGTTGCTGATCGGGGCGCCCATGATCTCGTGGTTGCCGGGCACGTAGTACCAGGGCAGCGCGTCGCCCAACTCCTCGTCGAGGATCCGCCGGGCCAGCGCGAAGTCGGCCGGGTAGGCGGTGTCCACGAAGTCGCCGTTGATCAGGAGGAAGTCCGGCCGGGCAGCCCGCACCTCGCGCAACGTCCGCCGGGCCTGGGCGACCAGGTCGCTGTCCGGGTCGGCGGCGACGAACTGGGCGTCGGAGAGCACCGCGAACCGCCACGGCGCGCCGTCCACAGTGCCGTCGCGGACCACCACCCGATCGGTACGCGGGGCCACCTCCGGCACGTCGACCGTCGGGGGCACCTTCGCCACCAGGTCGTCGATGATCACCTCGCTGGTGTACTGCGCGGCGGCGTTCGTCTCGGCCACGTAGAAGCGGCGTACCCGCACCGGGTACTGCACCCCGGCCGGCACCGCGAACTCCACGTACCGCCAGCCGGTCCAGGTGATCAGTGGGCCACGCAGCACGTGCTGGGTGTCCTGGGCGTCGTGCAGGTGCAGGCTGGGCCACTCCCCGGTGCCGTTGCCGTGGATCCACATCCCGAAGGCCTGCGGCTGACCGGGCACCTCGATCCAGGCGGGCGGGTCGGCGTACGCGGCCCGCGTGCCGGTGGACTGGCCGAAGTCGTACGACATGCGCAGGCCGGTGCCGGTGTGCCCCGGCGCGGGCGCGACCGACCCGCTGGCGCGGGCCTGGCTGAACCGCCAGGAAGCGGCGTCGTCGAACCCGGCGACCGGCACGTCGGTCAGGCCGACGGTGACCGGCAGGACCACGCTCGTGCGGCCGACGCGAACGGTCACCAGGCCGGAGCCGGTGTCCCCCAACGCGGCGACGGACAGGTTGCCGTCTCCGGTGGGGGTGATCCGCAGCAGGTCCCGGTCGTAGTCGAGGGTGAGGTCGGCCGGCTCGATCGGCGCGGTGTTGCCTTCGGCGTCGTACCCGACCACGCCGACCAGGGCGTTGCCGTCCCGCCCGGTCAGCCCGACCCGCGGCGTGGTGGTGCCGATCCGGGCCAGCGGGCCGAGCACTGTGAGGTTCAGGGAGCCGGTGACCCGTCCCCGTGCGGCGGTGACCGTGCTGGCCCCCGGCGCGCCGGCGTGAAACACGCCGTCACGGTCGATCCGGCCGCGTACCGCCGGGGTCGCCCGCCAGGTGGGAGCGCCGGCCGCCGGGCCGTACGTCTCGTCGTAGCCGGATGCGGTGAGGGTGCGGGTCAGCCCCGGGAAGACCCGGTCGGGCCGTCCACCTCGCACCGGTGAGACACCCGGGGCGGCGGTGGGGTCGCTGGCCGTCTCGACCCAGTAGCCGGTGAGTCGCCCGCTGCCCTTCGGCGCGTAGATGGCCAGGCCGTTGGGCACGGCCCGCTCGCTGCCGTCGGAGGGGCCGTTCTCCACCTGCACGGCGGGCGCGCCCGGCTCCCGGGCCAGCAGCGTGGACGATCCGCCGCCATCCAGGTTGAGCGCGTGGTGGGCGCCCAGCTCGGCCATCATCCGGCCCATCTCGGTCTGCGTCACGCCGCGGCTGTCGACCTGACGACCGTCCACCGTCAGCATGATCATCTTTCGACCGTCGGCGCTGAACCCGACAGCGGTGCGGGGGGCGAGGGTCGGATCGGCGATGCTCTGCACGACGCCGTCGCGGACCAGGACGTTGCCGCCCCCGACCGCCGCGTGCAGGGTGCTGCCGTCGGAGGGCTTCGGCCGCCAGGCAACCGCCACCGGGTCACCGGCGCGCAGGCCGGCCAGCGCGTCCGCGCCGAGGTCGCGGCCGAGCAGCACGGTGCTGCCTGCGGCGATCGGGCCGCTGCCGGCCACGCTTCCCACCGAGGCCACCCGACCGTTGGTCACGGTGACCTCGACCACCCGGGCCGCGCCCTCCACGGCACGCTGCCGGGTGTACGTCCCCCACAGCTCGGTGAACGCCCCGATGCCGTCGGCCTGGACCATGTTGTTGAACTGGGTCAGCGGGACCGGCCCGGTGGGCAGGGTTGCGGTGCCGTCGAAGTTCACCTCGATCACCCGGCCGAGGCCGTTCGTGGTGACCGCCACCGCGTTGCGGTGACCGCTGACCCCGGACTGGATCAGCTCGCCGTCCCGGACGCCGACGCCCTGGGCGGCACCCGAGTTGTTGATGTCGAAGAAGTCGCCGTTGACCGCGGCGACCGCGCGCGACTGGTCCACCGCCTGTCGCAGCGGCTCGGCCCGGCTGACCGCGCCGGAGTTGACGTAGTCGACGGTGGAGCCACCGGCCAGATCGGTGGTGAGCGCGTCGGCGCGCAGCCAGCCCTCGGCGTCGTACCTGTCGAAGGACGTCAACTGCACGCCCGGGGCGACCGGCCGGGTGGCCTTCGTGGTCTCCAGCCCGCCGGCCGGCTCCAGACCACCAGCGACGGCGGTCGGGGCGGTCGCGGCTGTCGGGGCGGCGGCCAGGCTGACCGAGCCGGCCGCTCGGGAGGACGCGGGCGGCGCGTCCTCCGCGATCGTGGGTGAGGCCAGGGACGGTGGGGCGACGGTGGACGGGGCGATGGTGGGTGCGGCAGTCGCCGGTGGCGACAGGGCCAGGGCGAGCAGCGGCGTCAGCAGCAGGACGCCGGTGCGGCGGGCGGTTCGTCTGCGGGTACGCATGGACGACAGTCAACCCGGCAATGAATAGAAGTTTCAATACCTATCGACTGAACCGAAGGAAAATTCCATCACGTGCCGTCCGGAGACATGACGAAGGGGCACGACCGGTGTGGCCGTGCCCCTTCGTCTCACCCGGGGATGGTTACTCCCCCGGCGTCGACTTCGCGATCTGCATCAGGAACTCGATGTTGGTGCGTGTCTTCTTGAGCTTGTCGAGCAGCAGGTCCATCGCCGCCTGCGAGTCCAGCGAGTGCAGGACCTTGCGCAGCTTGTGGAGGATGGCCAACTCCTCCGGCGCGAGCAGGACCTCTTCCTTACGGGTACCGGACGGGTTGACGTCGATGGCCGGGAAGGTGCGCTTGTCGGCGATCTTCCGGTCCAGCTTCAGCTCCGCGTTGCCGGTGCCCTTGAACTCCTCGAAGATGACCGTGTCCGCCATGGATCCGGTCTCCACCAGCGCCGTGGCGATGATGGTCAACGACCCGCCGTTCTCGATGTTGCGAGCCGCGCCGAGGAAGCGCTTCGGCGGGTAGAGAGCGGTGGAGTCGATACCACCCGACATGATCCGGCCGCTGGCCGGAGCAGCCAGGTTGTACGACCGACCGAGCCGGGTCACCGAGTCGAGCAGCACGACCACGTCGTGCCCCAGCTCAACCAGGCGCTTGGCCCGCTCGATGGCCAGCTCGGCCACCGTCGTGTGGTCCTGCGGCGGACGGTCGAACGTGGCCGCGACGACCTCGCCCTTGATCGACCGCTGCATGTCGGTGACCTCTTCGGGCCGCTCGTCCACCAGCACCACCATCAGGTGGCACTCCGGGTTGTTGTGCGTGATCGCGTTCGCGATCGCCTGCAGCACCATCGTCTTACCCGCCTTCGGCGGTGACTGGATGAGTGCCCGCTGGCCCTTGCCGATCGGCATGACCAGGTCGATGACCCGGGTGGTCAGGATGTGCGGCTCGGTCTCCAGGCGCAGGCGCTCCTGCGGGTAGAGCGGAGTGAGCTTGTAGAACTCCGGTCGACGCCGGGCCTCCTCCGGCTCCATCCCGTTGATCGTGTCCAGCCGCATCAGCGGGTTGTACTTGTCGCGCCGCTGGTCACCGCTGTTGCCGCCCTCGCGGGCCGCCCGCACCGCACCGGTGATCGCGTCACCGCGGCGCAGGCCGTACTTCTTGATCTGGGACATCGAGACGTAGACGTCGTTCGGGCCGGCCAGGTAGCCGGTGGTCCGCACGAACGCGTAGTTGTCGAGCACGTCGATGATGCCGGCCACGGGGACGAGAACGTCGTCCTCGCTGACCTGCGGCTCACGCCCACCGGTGTCGGCACCGGTCTCGGTGCGCTCGCCCCGCCCGCGACGACGGTCCCGGAAACGGCTGCGCCGGCCGCGCCGGCCGCCACCCTCGCCGTCGTCGTCGTCGCTGTCCCGCTCGACACGCTCGACACGCTGACCACGGTCGTTGCGGTCACCGCGGTCGTTGCGGTCGGCCCGCTCCGGACGGTCGTTGCGCTCGGCACGCTCGCCCCGGTCGGAACGCTCCGCGCGGTCGTTGCGCTCGCCCCGGTCGGCACGGTCGCCCCGGTCGGCACGGTCGCCCCGGTCAGCACGCTCGCCCCGGTCGGAACGCTCGCTCCGATCGGCACGGTCGCCCCGGTCAGCACGCTCGCCCCGCTCGGCACGGTCGCCCCGGTCGGAACGCTCCGCGCGGTCGCCCCGGTCGGAGCGCTCGCCCCGGTCGGAGCGCTCGGCGCGCTCGGCGCGCTCCGGACGCTCGGCCCGGTCCCGGCGATTCTCGCCGCGGTCGGTCCGCTCGCCGGCGCCAGCCTCTTCGGTACGCGCCTCCTCGGCGCGGACCTCGGTCGGACGCGCCTCAGCGGGACGCGCCTCGGTCGGACGGGTCTCGGTCGGACGGGTCTCCGCTGCTGCGGTCCGGCTCCGCCGGGTGCGAGTGCGACCTTCGGTCTCGGCGGCCGGCTCGGCGGGCGCCTGATCGGCACTGCGCCCCTCGGCTGCCGGCCGGTCGGCGGTTTCCCGCACCTCGGCGCGCACCCCCTCACGGGTCGGAGCGGCCGCGGCCGCGACCTCGGCCCGTGGTCGAGGGGTCCCGGCGGCGTTGCCGCCCTGCCGCTCGGAAATCGCGGCGATCAGCTCGCCCTTGCGCATGCGAGCCGTGCCGGAGATGCCGAGCGACGCAGCCAGGCTCTGCAGCTCTGGCAGCAGCATCGCCGACAGACCGGTGCCGCTACGCCGACGACGGGCGGGAGCGGCTGCGGTGGCATCGCCAGCGACGTTGGAAACATCCGACGTCACGTCGGTGGTGTCGCTCAATGGATTCCTTCCCTCGATAAGGCCGTGGCTGCCCGGAGTCGGAACTCAGGTGGCCGGGCGGCCTCGGTGCACCCGCCTCGCAAGGACGCGTCGCGGGAGTCTGTGACACAGCAGCCGGTCGGTATCCCGACTCACCAACGTCGGTGAGCAGGTCTCGCCGTCTGCGGCGACCTGTGGAAACTGCGGTGCGGCGTGGGCCTTGGCAGGGGTAGACGGGCTGACCGCCGAGAGCTTCGGGGGTGCGCCGCCCCGCAGGAGATCGCGTGCTTCGCGGCTGTGCTAGGTCTAGAGCGTAATCAACTCTTCCGACCTGCGGCAACAGGGTCCCGCTCGGCGTGTCCAAGTCTACCCCGGGCAACCCGTGCGCCGCTGACGTCTATCGGTAACTGCCAGATCTGCCAGTCTGTTCCCGCTGGGAAGCTCGCCGGAGGCTCGCTGAGCGCCAGCACAGTCGGCCCCGCCCCACTGACCACAGCCGCCACACCGGCCGCTCGTAACGCGCTGACCAGGGCAGATGTCGCTGGCATCCCGGCTGAGCGGTAATCCTGGTGGAGCCGGTCGACCGTGGCCGGCAGCAGCAGGCTCGGGTCGGCGGTGAGCGCGTGCACCAGCAGAGCAGCCCGCCCGGCGGTCAACGCAGCGTCGCCGTGCGGCACGGTGGCCGGCAACGCGGCCCGGGCGGCGGCGGTCAATCCGCGTTCGGCCGGCACGAAAACAATGGGCCGCACCCCGTCGGCGACCGGCAGGGACACCGCCCGGGCACCGGCCGGCTCAGACCAGGCCACCGTGAAGCCGCCGAGCAGGCAGGGCGCGACGTTGTCCGGATGGCCCTCGATCTCGGCGGCCAACCGGAGCACGCCCGCCTCGTCCAGCCGGTGCTCCCCGTCGGTGACCAGGGCGCGGGCCAGCAACAACCCGGCGACGATCGCGGCGGACGAGGAGCCGAGCCCCCGCGCCTGGGGGATCCGGTTGACACACTCCACGCTCAACCCCCCGGGGTGGGCGCCGAGCACGTCGAAGGCGGCGCGCATGGCCCGCACCACGAGGTGCCGGTCATCGTCGGGCAGCTCGCCGGCACCCTGCCCGGTCACCGTCACGCGGACCCCGGCTGACGTGACCTCGGCGGCCAGGTCGTCGTGGAGCCCCAGGGCGAGACCCAACGCGTCGAAGCCAGGGCCCAGGTTGGCGCTGGTGGCGGGGACCCGGACGCGAACCGGCCCGGCGGTGAAGTTCGTCGGCACGCGCTCATGGTAGGGCCTGTTTCATAAGGGCGGTCGAGCCGAGGCGGAGTCCGGGCGGCGAGCCGGCAAGGCGCGGTTTCGTCCGGATACCGGTGTTGTATCTGGACGAGACCGCAACGCCGCCGGTCGTCGTCCGGGCCCGCCGCAGGCCGGCCCGTCCTTGTGAAACAGGCCCTGGGGCCAGGGACCGACGATCCGGTCCCCCGTCCGCAGCCTGGGACCGCCCGGTTCAGCCGACCGGCTCGGGGGTCGCGTCGGTGAGCGAGAGCCGACGGGTGGCGATCCGCCAGCCCACCGCGTACACAAGGGTGATCAGCCCGCAGCCGGCGAGCACGACCCGTTCGTCCACCACGTCCACCACCATGGCCACCGCCAGTTGGCTCACCGAGATGGCCAGCGTGGCGAGCATCATGTCGGTGGCGAAGACGCGCCCCCGCAGGTGGTCCGGGACCTCACCCTGGAGGGCGAAGTTCGATATCACCCAGTTGCTACCGCCCGCGAAGTGCGCCAGGAAGACCAGCAGCAGCACCAGCGGAAACCAACGGACCACCGATGCGCCCAGGTAGGACAGGCCGTAGAGCGACATGGACAGCGCGAGCGCGGGCAGCAGCCAGGCTCGGTTGGTCAGCACCCGACGCATCAGGATCGGCCCCACCAACGCCCCGGCGCCCCGCACCGCGAAGAGCAGGCCGGCACCGAGCGGGCCGACGCCGTACACGCCGGCCAGCAAGGGGAACACGGTCAGCACGCCGTTGCCCAGGCCGACCGCCGACTTGACAGTGACCAGCGCGAGCACCCGGGGCCGGTGCCCGATGTAGCCGAGCGCCTCACGGACCGCCGCCCAGGTCCGCTGGGCCGGTCGGGTGGTGTCCCGGGGCGCCTGCAGGGGCCGGCGGATCCGGGTCGCCAGGCCCGCGGCCAGCGCCAGGCCCACCGCCGCCACCCAGAAGCAGACGTACGGGCCGGCGACGGTGCTGAGGACGCCGCCGAGCGAGGCGCCGACCACGGTCATGGTGCCCCAGGCGGAGCCGGCCACGGCGTTGCCGGCGGCCAGCTCGTGGGGCTCCAGCACGTTGGGCAGCGCAGCCTGGGCGGCCGGTGAGTAGAACGCCTTGGCGACCGCCACCACGCCGATCGCGACCAGCGCCAACCACGCCGTACCCGCGCCCCGGACCCCGAGCAGCAGCAACACGCCCGCGAGCGCGGCCACGTTCGCGGCGATCATGATCTTGCGCCGGTCGAAACGGTCGGCGATCGTGCCCGTGTACGGCAGCAGCAGCGCCACGATGCCGGTGTCCACGGCCAACACCAGTGCGCCCCAGACTCCGCTGCCGGTCAGGTGGGGCAGCAGCACCAGCAGGGGCACCATGACGAACCAGTCAGCGCCGAAGACCACCAACTCGGCGAGGAAGAGGTTGCGGAAGCTCCGATTGCCGGTCAGAACCGAGAGGGTGGACGCCACGGAGCGCGACCCTACCTGTTCGGTACGGGGGTCACACCTGCTGCCAGCAGCGCGGAGACGGTGACGAATGTGTAGCCGCGCGACCGAAGTCCGTTGATCATATCGGTCAGTCCGCGCAACGCGACCAGCCGCCGACGCGCTCCCACGTCGTGGCCGAGCACGATCGTTCCCGGTCGGACGTTGGCCACGATCCGTTGGGCGTGGCCGGCCGGGTCGCCGGGGAACTCACGCTCCACCATCTGCAACGACCAGAGCACGAGTCGGTAGTCCAGCCGGGCCGCCGCGTGCAGCACCGCCCCGCCCAGGTGGCCGTACGGCGGGCGAAGCAGCCGGGGCGGCACCCCCGTCACGTCGGCGATCGCGTCGTGGCTGCGACGAAGATCGTCGTACGCCTCGGTGGCGTCCAGTTCGGCAAGGTCCCGGTGTGCCCAGCTGTGGTTGCCCACCTCGTGCCCGGAGAGCCGGTCACGGATGACGCCGGCGTGCCGCCGGACCTGCGTCCCGACCAGGAAGAAGGTGGCCGGGACCCGATGCTCGGCCAGGGCCTCGAGCACCATCGGAGTCCACTGTGGCGCGGGGCCGTCGTCGAAGGTGAGGGCCACCAGTCGCTGCCCGGTCGGCACCGACCAGACGACCTCCAACGCCCCGCCGCCGACGCCCTGGTTCCCGTCGTCAAAGGTGGCGCCGGCGGGGCCGCCGGCGAGCGGCGTCCGGCGATGGGTGCCCCACCACAGCTCGGACGTCGCCGTACCGATGGCCACACCGCCGACGATCAGGATGCCGCGGCGCAGGAGTTCGCGCCGCGCCCACCCGCGCGCACCCTCGGCCATCCGCCCGTCCTGCGTCACCCCACCCCCAAGCACTTACCTGGAGTATGCAAGACGTGACGCGCAGTGCCGAGCGCGGCGGATCGGAGTGTCTCGACCGATCAACGTGGAAACGCCCCCGGCAGAACCCTGCCGGGGGCGTTCCGCGATGCGGTCCGACCTACTCGGTCGGCTCGGACGGAGGCAGCGGCGAGGTGCGGCTACGGGGCAGCCGCAGCACCTCGAACTGGTCCGTGCCCTCCACCAACGCACCCGACGGGGCGGGACGCCCGGCCGGCTGCGCACCCCCGGCCGCCGCCGGGACAGGCGCGGCGCTCGGCACCGCTACCTGATTCGGGGCAGCCGCCTCGTCGGTGTCCGCCGTGGGCACCGCCGGGTCACCGGAGCGCCGCCGACTACGCCGAGCCCGCAGCGACTCCTTGGTGTTCTCCACCATCGTGTACAGCGTCGGCACCAGGATCAGCGTGAGCAGCGTTGAGCTGAGCAGGCCACCGATCACCACGACCGCCAGCGGCTGAGAGATGAAGCCGCCCTCACCGGTCAACCCGAGCGCCATCGGCAGCAGCGCGAAGATGGTCGCCACCGCGGTCATCAGGATCGGACGCAACCGGCGCCGGCCACCCTCGACCACCGCCTCCTGGACCCCCATGCCCTGCGCACGGTACTGGTTGATGAGATCGAGCAGCACGATGGCGTTGGTCACCACGATGCCGACCAGCATCAGCACGCCGATCAGCGCCGGCACGCCGAGCGGCGTCCCGGTGACCAGCAGCAGGCCGATCGCGCCGGTCGCCGCGAACGGGATGGAGATCAGCAGAATCAGCGCCTGGGTGAGGCTGCGGAACGTGGCCACCATGATCAGGAACACGATCGCGATCGCGGCCAGCACCGCCAGACCCAGATCACCGAACGCGTCCGCCTGGTCCGCGCTGACCCCACCGATGGTGAAGGTCGCTCCGGGTACGTTGATGCCGTCCAGCCGCTTCTGCAGCTCCTGGCTCGTCGCACCCAGGTTCGAGCCGGTCGCGGCGCCGGTCACCGACACACTGCGCTCACCGTCGATTCGACTGACCTGTTGCGGCCCCTCGCCCTGCGTGACCTGCGCGATGTCACCCAGCTTGACCGGCCCGACCGGCAGTGCCCGCAACTGCTCCACCGACATCGGCGGCTGCGTACCCAACCGCAGCACCACGTTCTGCTGCTTGCCGTCGAGCGTGACCTGACCCAGCGGCGCTCCCCGGAACGCCTGCGACACGAGCTGCCCCACGGCGGCCTCGGTGAGCCCGGCCCGACCGGCCGCGACCCGGTCGACTGTCACGTCGACACGCGGCACCTGCGCGGCAAGGCTGGTGGTGACATCCTCGACGTCCGGCACGCCGGCCATCGCCGTACGGGCCTCCTCGGCGGCCCGGGTCAGCACCTCCGGGTCACTGGCCTGGACGATGACCTCCAGCTGGCTGGTCGACGCCTCCTGCCCGCCGCCGAAGCTGATCTCGCCCAGTCCGCTGCCGAGCTTGTCGAACTCCTCGCGCAGCACCTCACGCATCTGCTTCGCGTCGGTGTCGCCGTCGAGCGCCAGCGACCAGGTCGCGATGTTGTTGCCGCCGCCCCCGAACGGGTTGTCCCCGCCGCCGGCGGTCACCTGGTACGTCGTTACGCCCTCGGTACGGGACAGCACCGACTCGACCTGCTTGGCCGCCGCGTCGGTGGCCGCCAGGCCACTGCCGGCCGGCAGTTCCTGGCTCATGTTGAGGGTGTCCTGGCCGGAGTCGTCCAGGAAGTTGGTCTCCAGCTTCTGGGCGAGGCCGAAGGTGCCGAAGAGCACCAGCAGACCGAGCCCGACGGTGATCCAGCGGGTCGACCGCTTGCGGGTGGCGAACCCGATCACCGGCAGGTAGGCCCGCTGCAACGGGCTGCGCAGCTCCTTCTCCTCCGCGCCGCGCCGCACCGCCTCGTCGTCCGCGGTGCCGCCGCGCGGCTTGAGGAACCAGTACGCGAGGACCGGGATCACGGTCAGCGACACCAGCAGCGAGGCGAGCAGGGCCACCGTCACGGTGATCGCGAACGGCGCGAAGAGCTGGCCCACGAACCCGCCGACCAACGCGATCGGCGCGAACACCGCCACGGTGGTGAGGGTGGACGCGGTCACCGCGCCGGCCACCTCGCGGACGCCGGTGATGATGGCGTGCCGCTTCTCCTCGCCGTACTCCAGATGTCGTTTGATGTTCTCCAACACGACAATCGAGTCGTCCACCACCCGGCCGACCGCGATTGTCAGCGCGCCGAGGGTGAGCAGGTTGAGCGAGTAGTCGCCGATCCACAGGGCGATCAACGCCACCAGCACGGAGAGCGGGATGGAGACGGCGGTGACCACCGTCGAGCGCACCGACAGCAGGAAGACCAGAATGACGATGACCGCCATCACCAGGCCCAGCAGGCCCTCGGTGGTCAGCGACTCGATCGACTTCTCGACGAACGGCGCCTGGTCGAAGACCACTGTCAACTCCGCGCCGGAGGCGTCCTTCAGGTCGTCGAGCCGGTCGCGGATATCGTGCGAGATCTGCACCGCGTTGCCGTCCGGCGCGGCGGTGACCGCGATGCCGAGGCTGTCCTTGCCGTTGGTCCGGGTGATCGCGGTGGCCGGAGCCAGTTGCTGCTCGACGCTCGCCACATCAGCGAGACGCACGGGCCTCGCGCCCGGGGAAACCACGATGCCGCGCAGGTCGTCCAGGGTGGCGATCGGCGTGCCGACCTGCACCGGAAGGGACAGGGCCCCGTCGGTCACCGCGCCGGCGGGAACCGCCACGCCGTTGGTCTTCAGCGCCGCGCCGATCGCCGTCGGCTGGACCTGCGCCGCGGCCAGCTTCGCCGGGTCCGGGGTGACCAGCACGACGTCGTCGCGGGTGCCGGTCACCTCGACCGTGCGAACCCCCTCGACGCCCTCCAGCTCCGGCACCACCGCCGTACGCAGCTTCTCGGCCAGCGCCCGCTCGTCCCCCGTGCCGGTCGCGGCCAGCACGACCGCCGGAAGATCGTCGGTGCTACCGGCGATGACCTGCGGGTCGACGCCCTCCGGCAGTTGGGAGTCGATCCGGCTCAGCGCGGTCTGCATCTTGTTGACCACGTCGTCCAGGTCGGTGCCGAACTCGTACATCACCTGGACGGTGGCCGAGCCCTCGCGGGACGTGGAGGTGACCTGGTCCAGCCCCGGAATGCCCTGGAGGGCGTTCTCGATCGGCTCGGTGACCTGCGACTCGACGATCTCGGGGCCGGCACCGGGGTAGGGGGCCACGATGAACGCGGCCGGGAACTCGAGCGACGGCAGCAGTTGCTGCTTCAGCGACGGCACGGCGAACGCTCCGAACGCCGTAATCACCACCGCGATGAGGGCGACAAGCCCTCGGTTGGCGAGGCTGAATCTGGCGAGCAGCGACATCGGCCTGGTTCACTCCTGAACGAGAATGCGGGCGGGGATACGTGAAAGTGTGCCCGACACGATCACCAGAACCCCCGCCGCCCCCACGCCCGTCCCGCAAACCGGCCGGCCTCCGCCGGTCACCGACCGGGCGGTGGCGCGTTCAGGCCAGGTCGAGGGCGCGGGCCGCGGCCATCGGGTCGTTCGCGATGGTCAACGGCGCCGGCGCGGTGGAGATCGCCCACTCCGGGTCCTTCAGACCGTGGCCGGTCACCGTGCAGACCACCGTCGATCCGGCCGGCACCGCGCCCGCCGCGGCCTGCTGGAGCAGACCGGCCACGCTGGCCGCGCTGCCCAACTCGACGAAGACCCCCACCTCGCGGGCGAGCAGCCGGTACGCGGAAAGGATCTCCCGGTCGGTCACCGCGGCGATCAGGCCACCGGAGGTGTCCCGGGCGTCCAACGCCTTGGTCCAGCTCGCCGGGTTGCCGATCCGGATCGCCGTGGCGATGGTCGACGGCTCCGGCACGACCTGGCCGGTCACGATCGGGGCCGCCCCGGCGGCCTGGAAGCCGTACATCTTCGGCGTCCGAGTGGTGGTGCCGGCGTCCCGTTCCTCCGCGTAGCCCATCCAGTAGGCGGAGATGTTGCCGGCGTTGCCGACCGGCAGGCAGTGGATGTCGGGGGCGTCACCGAGCGCCTCGACGATCTCGAAGGCGGCGGTCTTCTGACCGTGCAGCCGATCGATGTTGACCGAGTTGACCAACGCGACCGGGTGGTCCTGGGCCAGCTTCGCGGCGAGCGACAGGCAGTCGTCGAAGTTGCCACTCACCTGGAGGAGCTTGGCGCCGTGCACCAACGCCTGGGCCAGCTTGCCCAGCGCGATCTTGCCCTGCGGCACCAGCACCGCGCAGGTCAACCCGGCCCGGGCCGCGTACGCCGCGGCGGAGGCGCTGGTGTTGCCGGTGGAGGCGCAGATGATGGCCTTGTTGCCGGCCTCGACCGCCTTGGACACCGCGAGGGTCATCCCCCGGTCCTTGAACGAGCCGGTCGGGTTGGCGCCCTCCACCTTGAGGTGCACGTCACAACCGGTCCGGGCGGACAGCACCGGCGCCGGCAACAGCGGGGTGTTCCCCTCGTGCAGCGTGACGACCGGCGTGGCCGCGGTGACCGGCAGCCGATCCCGGTACGCCTCGATCAGACCCCGCCACATGTCGTTCTCCTCGCCTCTACCGCCGCGCCGACCCGGCATCAGGGTCACCTTGGACCAGCCTGCCCGAGCCGTCTGTCGCACACCCCGGCTTACCCACCTGGCGGGACGCGCGAGCCGTCCCGTCGATGGTCCAACGAGTCAGGCGCCGCCCTCGACCCGCAGCACGCTGGTCACCGACCGGACGATGTCCAGACCACGCAGCTCACCGACGGTCGCGGCGAGCGCGGCGTCCGGCGCGACGTGCGTGACGATGACCAGCTCGGCGTCGCCGTCCCGGCCCGGGGACCCGCCCGCCGAGCCCTGCCGTACGGTCGCGATCGACACGTCGTGCCGGGCGAACACGCTCGCCACCGAGGCCAGCACACCCGGGCGGTCGGCCACGTCGAGGCTGACGTGGTAGCGGGTCAACGCCTCGCCCATCGGCCGTACCGACAGGTCCGCGTATGCGCTCTCGCTGGCCGCGCGCACCCCGGCGAGCCGGTTGCGGGACACCGCGACCACGTCACCGAGCACGGCGCTGGCTGTCGGCGCGCCCCCGGCGCCCCGGCCGTAGAACATCAGCTGCCCGGCCGCGTCGGCCTCCACGAAGACCGCGTTGAACGCGTCGCCCACGCTGGCCAGCGGGTGGCTGCGCGGGATCATCGCCGGGTGCACCCGGACGCTGACGGTCTCCCGACCGCTGGCGTCGACGCCCCGGGCGGCGATGCAGAGCAACTTGATCGTGCAGCCCATCGCCTGGGCGCTGGCCATGTCCGCGGCGGTCACCTCGGTTATGCCCTCGCGGTGCACGTCGGCCGCGCCGACCCGGGTGTGGAACGCCAGCGAGGCGAGGATCGCCGCCTTCGCCGCCGCGTCGAAGCCCTCGACGTCGGCGGTCGGGTCGGCCTCCGCGTACCCCAGTGCGGTGGCCTCTTCGAGCGCCTCGGCGAAGCCGGCGCCGGTCGCGTCCATGGCGGAGAGGATGAAGTTGGTGGTGCCGTTGACGATGCCGGTGACCCGGTTGATCCGGTCACCGTGCAGCGACTCCCGCAACGGGCGCAGCAGCGGGATGGCCCCCGCCACGGACGCCTCGTAGTAGAGGTCGCCGCCACCCTCGGCCGCCGCCTCGTGCAGAGCGACGCCGTCCTCGGCGAGCAGCGCCTTGTTGGCGGTGACCACGCTCTTGCCGGCGCGCAGCGCCTCGACCAGCCAGCCTCGGGCCGGCTCGATGCCGCCGACCACCTCGATCACCACGTCCACGTCGTCACGCTTGATCAGGCCGAGCGCGTCGGTGGTGAACAGGTCCTCGTCGACCGGCAGGTCACCCCGGTCACGGCCGAGCCGACGGACGGCGATGCCGGCGATCTCCAGCGGAGCGCCGATCCGCGCGGCCAGGTCGGCCGACTGCTCGTGCAGCAGACGGACCACCTCCTGGCCGACAGTGCCGCAGCCGAGCAGCGCCAAGCGCACAGGTGACGTCATCCCACATCCAAAGCGAGCAGGTCCTCTTCGGTTTCCCGCCGGACGATCAGGCGCGCCTGGCCGTCGCGTACCGCGACCACCGGTGGCCGGGGTACGTGGTTGTAGTTGCTGGCCATGCTCCGGCAGTAGGCACCGGTGCCGGGCACCGCGACAAGATCTCCGGCCTGCACGTCGGCGGGCAGGAATTCATCCTTCACCACGATGTCCCCGGACTCACAGTGCTTTCCCACCACGCGGGCGAGCAACGGCTGCGCGGTCGAGGCCCGCGAGGCCAGCGTCGCCGAGTAGGACGCGTCGTACAGGGCGGTGCGGATGTTGTCGCTCATCCCGCCGTCGACGCTGACGAACGTCCGGATGCCGTCGAGCTCCTTGACCGTGCCGACCTCGTAGAGGGTGAACACGGCCGGCCCGACGATGGCCCGCCCCGGCTCGATCGACAGATGCGGCACGGCCAGGTTCTCCGCCGCGCACTCCGAGTCGACGATCTTGCGGAGGCGCTTGGCCAGGTCCTGTGGTGTCGCCGGGTCGTCCTGGGAGGTGTACGCGATGCCGAAGCCGCCGCCCAGGTCCAGCTCGGGCAGCTCCACCCCGCGCGCGTCGCGGATCTGGGCCTGGAGGGCGAGCACCCGGCGGGCCGAGACCTCGAAGCCGCTGGCATCGAAGATCTGCGAGCCGATGTGCGAGTGCAGACCACGCAGCTCCAGCACACCCTCGTCGAGGATCTTGAACGCGGCGTTCGCGGCGGCACCGCCGGCCAGCGAGAAGCCGAACTTCTGGTCCTCGTGGGCGGTGGCGATGAACTCGTGGGTGTGCGCCTCCACGCCGACAGTGACCCGCACCAGCACCCGAGGCCGAACCCCCCGCTCGCGGGCCAGCGCGGTCAGGCGGTCGATCTCGGTGAACGAGTCGACGATGATCCGCCCCACCCCGGCGTCCAGCGCCCGGGACAGCTCGGAGACCGACTTGTTGTTGCCGTGGAAGCCGATCCGCTCCGGCGGCATCCCGGCCGACAACGCGGTGGCCAGCTCACCCCCGGTGCAGACGTCCAGGTGCAGGCCCTCCTCGGCGATCATCCGGACCACCGCTCGGCACAGGAACGCCTTGCCCGCGTAGAAGATGTCCTCGGTCGGGAAGGCCGCCCGGAAGTCGCGGCAGCGCGAGCGCAGGTCAGCCTCGTCCAGGACGTACACCGGGGTGCCGAACTCGGCCGCGATGTCGCGGACGCTCAGGCCCGCGACGGCGACCGCGCCGTCGGCCCCCCGCGTCACGCTGCGCGGCCACAGCGTCGGCATCAGGGCGTTGACGTCCTCGGGGGTACGCAGCCAGGCCGGCCCCTGCTTGCTGATGTCCGCGTGCAGCGCACCAGCCTCATGAGCCCGCATGTCACATCCTCTCGGGAGCGGAGACGCCGAGCAGGTGCAGGCCGTTGGCGATCACCGTGCGGGTGGCGTTGTTGAGCCACAGCCGGGCGCGGTGCAGGTCGGTGACCTCCTCGTCGCCCAGCGGCAGCACCCGGCAGTTGTCGTAGAACCGGTGGTAGGAGGCGGCGACGCTCTCCTCCAGGTAACGGGCCACCCGGTGCGGTTCCCGCAGCTCGGCGGCCGTGGCCACCACGGCGGGGAACTCGGCGAGCGCCTTGAGCAGCTCGTTCTCCTTCTCGTGGTCGAGCAGTTCGGGACGGAACGCTTCCCCGTCGCCCGGGACCAGCCCCACCTCGGCGGCGTTGCGGGCCACGCCCGCGGTCCGGGCCGCCACGTACTGCACGTAGTAGACCGGGTTGTCGCGGGTCGCCCGGGTCCACAGCTCGATGTCGATGTCGATCGGGGAGTCGCTGGAGTAGCGGGCCAACGCGTACCGGGAGGCGTCCACGCCGATCGCCTCGACCAGGTCCTCCAGGGTGATCACGGTGCCGGCCCGCTTGCTCATCCGCATCGGGGCGCCGTCGCGCAGCAGGTTGACCAGCTGCCCGATGAGGATCTCCAGGTTGCGCTCCGGGTCGTCGCCGAAGCAGGCGGCCATCGCCTTCATCCGGCCGATGTAGCCGTGGTGGTCGGCGCCCAGCATGATCACGACCCGCTCGAAGCCGCGCTCGCGCTTGTCCAGGTAGTAGGCGCAGTCCGCGGCGAAGTACGTCCACTCGCCGTTGGACTTGCGCAGCACCCGGTCCTTGTCGTCACCGAAGTCGGTGGTGCGCAGCCAGGTCGCGCCCTCGGACTCGTAGAGGTGCCCCTGCTGACGCAGCCGGTTCAGCGCGAGGTCCAGCTCACCGCGGTCGTGCAGGTCCTTCTCGTTGAAGTAGGTGTCGAACTCCACCCCGAAGTCACGCAGCGAGGAGCGGATCTCGTCGAACATCAGCGCGACGCCCTCGACCCGGAAGACCTCCTGGGCGGCGTCGTCGTCGAGGGTCCGCACCTCCGGCCGGCGGGCCTGCACCTCGGTGGCGATCTCGGCGATGTACGCCCCGCCGTAGCCGTCCTCCGGCGCCGGCTCACCCTTGGCGGCGGCGAGCAGCGACCTGGCGAACCGGTCGATCTGCGAACCCGCGTCGTTGAAGTAATACTCAGTGCCGACGTCGGCGCCGGTGGCCCGCAGCAGCCGGCTCAGCGCGTCACCGACGGCCGCCCAGCGGACCCCGCCGATGTGCACCGGCCCGGTCGGGTTGGCCGAGACGAACTCCAGGTTGATCTTCTCGCCGGCCAGCCGGTCGCTGCGGCCGTACTCCGCGCCGGCCTCGACGATCACCCGGGCGAGCTGACCGGCCGCAGCCGCGTCGAGCCGGATGTTCAGGAAGCCCGGCCCGGCGATTTCGACCGATTTGACGCCCGATGCCCGGCCCAGCTCGTCGGCCAGGGCCGCTGCCAGCTCCCGAGGCGGGACGCCCACCTTCTTGCTCAACTGCAGCGCGAGCGTCGAGGCGTAGTCGCCGTGCTCGGGGTTGCGCGGTCGCTCCACCACCGTGCTCGCCGGCAGCGCGGCGCGGTCGAGCCCACGCTGCTCGAAGACGGCGTGGGCGGCGGCGAGGACGACCGAGGCTAGTTCTGCAGGAGTCACCCAACCATGTTATCGGGGGTAGACTCGGGCACTCGGCGGCTCCCCTGCGCGTCTACCGGCCCGCCACTCCCCTGACCGACCGACTTGACGAGGCACGATGAGCATCAGCACCCCGGGTGGCCCTGAGCGCCGCCCGACCGTGGTCAGCACCGGCAAGAAGCCGGCCGCCGGCCGGCCCGCCGCCGGCGCCAAGGCCGGTTCCGGCAAGCCGGCGGGCTCCCCCCGGGCAGGTGGCAAGGGCCCTCGTAAGCCGGTCACCCCGGTCAAGGTGAGCCAGGGCCGCGCCTGGGGCCCCATCGCGCTCTTCGTCGCGGTGGGCGTCCTCGCGGCCGGCATCATCGGCTACGGTGCCTGGGCGTCGTTCCAGGGCTCCAAGCCGTGGGACAAGCGGGCCAACGCCATCGACGGCATCGCCAACATCCGCAAGTCCGACCCGGACAGCCTGAAGTACGAGTCGCACAAGTCGGGTCCGCTGACCTGGAACTACTCGCCGCCCGTGGGTGGGGTGCACAACGCCGCCTGGCAGAACTGCATGGGCGACGTCTACGACGCCCCGATCGCCAACGAGCACGCGGTGCACAGCCTGGAGCACGGCGCCGTGTGGATCACCTACCGGCCCGACCTCCCCAAGGACCAGGTCGACAAGCTCGCCGGCAAGGTGCGCGGCGTCGAGAAGACGCTGATGAGCCCGTACGAGGGCCTGGACAAGCCGATCTCGCTGCAGGCCTGGGGCTACCAGCTCAAGGTCGACAACGCCGACGACTCGCGGATCGACGAGTTCATCAAGGACCTGCGGGTCAACGCCTCCGTCGAGGGCCCGACGGCGCTCTGCAACACGGGAATCACCGCCACCGGCACCACGCCGCGTGAGCTCCAGCAGCAGCCCACTCAGTAAGGACGGCGATGACTGCCCCCGCCACCACCGACAGCGAGTACGACGACACCCCGGCCGTCCCGGACGAGGACGGCCGGGCCCCGGCGTCGCGCTACGGCGTGCTGGCGCTCGCCGTCATGGTGGTGGTGGGGTTGCTCCTCGGGTACGCGGGCGGTCTGCTCACCCCACGCCTCACCCGACCCGGTGACGCGTCGGTCGAGGCGGGCTTCGCCCGGGACATGACGTCCCACCACGCGCAGGCGGTGGAGATGAGCCTGATCGCGTACCGGTCGGCCACCCTCCCCGAGGTGCGACAGATCGCCGTCGACATCGCCACCGGGCAGCAGGGCGAGATCGGCGCCATGCAGACCTGGCTGCGCGAATGGGACCTGAGCCCCACCGGGTCACAGCCACCCATGTCGTGGATGTCCGACGGAGCCACGGTCAAGAACGGGCTGATGCCGGGGATGGCCACCCCGCAGCAGATGGCCGCCCTGCGCGACGCCAAGGGCATCGAGGTCGACCGACAGTTCCTAGCCCTGATGTACGACCACCACCTCGGCGGCATCCACATGATCGACGCGGCCCTCGGCGAAACCGACAACGACGAGGTGCTGCGGGTGGCTCGGACGATGAAGGCCACCCAGCAGACCGAGCTGAACAACCTCCGGCAGCTCCAGGCGCAGGCCAAGGGCTGACCGACCCACGGGCACACCGGGCCCGCGTCACCGCCACACGATGGTGGGACGCGGGCCCGCTCCCTACGGCCCCCAGCCATGCCCCCGGCCCACGCCCACGTGCAGCCCATGCCCGGCACCGCCCGTGATCGACTCGGGTTTCAGGAAACCGGGGTGTCAAGGCGACCGGGACACCCCGACTTCCAGGAACCCGAGTCGATCAAGGCGAAGCACGTTGGCTTGTGCCCTGAAAGATGGTCTTTGTCCGTTGTGGGGCAATGGCGAGGCACGGGCGATTACGTTGCTTAGAGAGTTTTCTCCGCACATATCGTGACCAGTTGCGATTCGGGCTCGTTGCCCAAGACGTGGGGGTTGCACTCAGAGACGCACGGCGTTCGGTCACCAGTTGGTGCCGACGCCACACCATTGGCGGTGACGGGGCGGTGGCAGCCGTCCGTCGCGGACAGCGGCAGGGCGAGCCGGGAATGCTCAGCCGCGAACAGGAACTCGAACTGATCGACACACTGCGGGGCGTCCACCCCGACGAGTTCGGCTTGGACGAGGAGCTGTGGACGCGGCAGAGCCTCACCACGCTCATCCAACGGCGCTTCGACCTGCCGTTGGACCCTGGCGCGGTCGGGGCGTACCTGCGGGCCTGGGGGTTGGGTCCGCGCGAGCCGCGCGAGCGCGCCTGCGGGCTCTGCGTCAGCGCGGTCGAGCGCTGGGTCCGCAGTGAGTACCCGGCGATCACCCGGGCCGCCCAGGAGCACCTCGCGGAGGTCTACTGGATCGGCCGGGTCCGACTGCGCGGCACCATGCCGGCGGCGGACGTGATCTCCGCGGTCTCGTCCCGTGGTCGGGTGCGCTTCATGATCACCACGCCGACGGTGGACCCGCCGCTCCCCCGTGACTTCGTGCTGCGGCTCAGCGGCGAGGAGCAGCGCACCGTGCACCTGATCGTGGACGGCTCCTGGCCGCGCAACGAGTGGCCACGTCGGCTCCCCCGGCGAATCGTCCTGCACCCGCTGCCCAGTTGCGGGCGGGCGATCGCGGCGGCCTGAGCACCGGGTGGGCCGGTTACCGACACGATCGGCTCACCCGATACCGATTCGGCGTACGGGGGGAGGGTTTGCTAGTCTTCTCCAGTCGCTGAGCCCCCGTAGCTCAGGGGATAGAGCACCGCCCTCCGGAGGCGGGGGCGCAGGTTCGAATCCTGCCGGGGGCACCAAGAAAGATTTCACCCGACAGTGCCGGGCGCAGGAGCGAGTTTGGCTCCCGCGCCCGTTTTGCGTTTCCGGCGGCCCTTCCGCCGCCGCGACCCGGCCGTCATCCTGCTGCTTCGGCGTAGCGGCGGGCGAGCCCCGCGAAGGCGGCCTTGAGCTCGGCGGGCCCGATCACCTCGATGTCGGCGTCGAATCTGCCGAGCGCGGCTGCGAGGCCGATCCAGGACCAGGAGCCCTGCACGAGCTTGCAGCGGTCGGGGCCGAGTTCTTCGACAAGCCCGTCGCGGGTGTACGTGGCGACGACGGCGGCGGGAAGGCCGAGGATGACCTCCCCCACGCAGGGCCACGCCGAGGTGTCGGTGGAACCTCGGAAGCGGCCCGCGACGTACGTGGCCACGTCTCCCATGGGCAGTTGTCGTGGGGTGAAGCGTGGTCCGGTCGGGGTACGCGGGCTGACCCGGTCGCAGCGGAAGGTCCGCCAGTCGTCCCGGTCGAGGTCCCAGGCGACGAGATACCAGCGACCCTTCCAGGTGACGAGGTGGTGGGGCTCCACGCGGCGGGGCGGTGCGTCGGTGGCGGCGCTCGTCGAGGCGTAGTCGAAGCGCAGAACCTCGTGGGCGTGGACGGCCGCACCGATGGCTGTCAGCACTGTGCTGTCGACCGGGGTGTCCGGCCCGGTGGCGGGTTGTCCGACGGCGGTGACCTGGAGGGCGTCGATGCGGTGCCGCAGTCGGCTGGGCATGACCTGCCGCATGGTGTTCAGCGCTCGCGCCGCGCCCTCCTGGATGTCCGCCCCGGAGAGGGCTGCCACCTGGAGTGCGACGGCGATGGCGACGGCCTGATCGTCGTCGAACAGCAGGGGTGGCAGTTGGGCGCCGGCGTCGAGCCGGTACCCGCCGTCCGGCCCCTTGAAGGCTCTGATCGGGTAGCCGAGCTCGCGCAGCCGGTCGACGTCGCGTCGCACCGTTCGCGGGCTCACGTCCAGCCTCTCGGCCAGGAGGCCCCCCGGCCAGTCACGCCGGGCCTGGAGGAGCGAGAGCAGCGACAGCAGTCTCGCGGAGGTCGTGGCCATGCATCCGAGTCTGCCCCGGATAGCGGCCACAACCTGACCGCTACCCCTGCCATCGTCGGCGTTGCACCTGGGCACCAGCCACGGGTCATGTCACACGAGGAGCAGCAATGAGCATCAACACCGTCGCGCACATCAACCTTCGGGGCAACGCGCGGGCCGCCCTCGATTTCTACCGGGCCGTCTTCGGCGGGGACCTCGTCGCGGTGACCTACGCCGACGCCCACAACGTGCAGAACCCGGACGAGGCCGACCAGGTCATGTGGGGTCAGGTCACGTCCGCCGAGGGCTTCCAGATCATGGCGTACGACGTGCCGTCGGCGCGGCCGTGGAGCCAGGGCGAGAGCCCGTTCTTCGTCTCGGTCCGGGGCAGCGACGCCGACGAGATCACCGGCTACTGGAAGAAGCTCAGCGAGGGCTCGACCGTCCTGGTCGACCTCGCGCCCGCCGGTTGGGCTCCCCTCTACGGCATGCTCACCGACCCGTTCGGCGTCACCTGGGTGCTCGACGTCGCCGTCGAGCACAACCCCGCCTGACCAGAAGGAGCGGCCCACCGCCGATCCGGGGAGATCGGCGGTGGGCCCGGTGCCGCTCAGTGCGCTTCGGCCGGCACCAGCCTCAGGTGCGCCTCGGATGCCGTACCCGCGTCCGGGCCGCCGGAGTCCGAGCGGCGCTCGCGGCGTTTGAGCCACCGGTCGATCACGAGGTTTCCGACGAGCCCGACAGCGCCCCAGATGGCGATGACCAGCAGGTTCTGTCCGACGCCGACGCCGTCGAAGTACCGCAGCGATCGGGCGATGTCGACCGCCGCGGGCAGCGGCAGCACGTCCTGGAGAGGGCGGAACACCTCGGGGACCAGGTACACCGACATGCCACCTCCGGAGGCGGGTACGCCGGCCATCATGAGCACCACCATCATCGGGATGATTCCCGCCAGGCCGACGGTGCGGGTGAGCACTCCGGTGGCCAGGGAGACCGAGAAGATGGTCAGGGTGCCGTAGGCGATCGTCTCCAGGGCGTTGCCGCTGATCGCGCCGATGAGGACGTCGAAGAGGAACCACAGCCAGACGGACATGCCGATCGCCCAGCCGCCCAGCAGCGGCAGGAACTGGCGCAGGCGGCGCACGTGCGGGGCACCGCCACGCAGGACGGCCAGGAACAGGAAGCCGGCCATGATCCAGGACATGCCGACGTACATGCTGTTGCTGCCGCCGGTGTCGGTCTCGCTCAGGGGTTGCACGTCGGTGAGCGTGAGCGGGAGGCCCTGGGCCGCGGTGATCGGCTGGAAGATCGCGCGGATCGCGGACTGCTGGCTGGCGTTCGCGGCGGACGCCGAGTACAGCGTCGCCGGGGTGTCCGGTGCCGACGGCAGGACGAAGGCGGCGACCACCTCGCGGGAGCGGATCTGCTCGGTGGCCTCATCCACGGTGCCGGCGACGGTGACGTCGAGGATGCCGTCAAGCTGTGCGTTGAGACCGGCAGCGGTCTGCTGAGCCTGCCCCGGGGCGGCGGCGACCACGACGACCGGGATGTCGTGCGGTTGCGGTTTGTGCATGGAGAACCCCATGGCGCCCACGACGACCACGAGGATGGCCAGCGGGAAGCCGGCCGCGGCCACGTACCGGAACCGCTTGGAGCGCGGCGGCCCGCCGGCCAGAGCGGGGGCCTTCGAGTCGGGGTCGCTGATCGGGGGGACGCCGGGGATCATCTTCCCGCTCGCGCTGCGCTCCTTGAGCAGACAGAGCGCGAGGGCGGCCACGATCCACACGGCCAGGACGATCAGGTGGGTGCCCAGACCGTTGCCGTCGAAGTACAGGACCGAGCGCAGTGCCTCACCGGCCGCCGGGAGCGGCAGCACGCCATGCAGGAACTGGAAGAACCCGGGCATGTTGTGCACCGACAGGGCCAGGTTCGACGCGGGCATGCCGAACACGACCCAGAGCAGCATGCCGGGCAGCACCGCGAGGGGCCCGACCACCTTGGAGAGCAGCAGCTGGGCCAGGCCGACGGCCGCGGTGGCGAGCATGCCGACGCCGAGGAAGGTGAGGTAGTGACCCTCGACGGCACCCACGACGGGCCCGAGGATGAGCCAGATGATCGAGCTGGTGAGCGCGGACCAGCCGGCCAGCACGGGCAGGAACCGTCGCAGCCGCAGCAGGTGAGGGACGCCCATCACCATGATGCTCAGTGGCACGTAACCGGCCAGCATCATGCCCATCGCGGCGAACAGGACCGCGATGCCGGCAGAGTCACCGGCGGGTAGCGGTGCGACGTCCTCGGTGGTGGTCTGCCAGCTGTTCTGGAAGGCCACGGGCGCAAGCAACTGCTGGACGGTGGCGTTCTGTGAGGCTCCGGCCGCCGAGGCGGTGAGGATGGTGGCGTTGGCGCCGCCCGCGGTGGGCAGGATGAGCGCGCCGGTGGCTTCCTGGTCGTGCAGCAGGTCGACCGCGTCGTCGCGGGTGGCCACCAGGGTGGCCTCGGTGCTGTCAGAGGCGTTGAGCCCGTCGACGACGGCCTGCGCCGTGGCGCCGCTGCCGACGACCGCGACCGGCATGTCCCGGGGGTGCGGTGAGTGCATGGTCGACATGTAGGTCGCGAACATCATGGTGACCATGAGGAACGGCATCACGAACAGTGCGACCATTCGGATGATCTGTTCCTTGCGGTCCGCGCCGGGCGGGCGGCCGTCCACCACGTCGGCAGCCTCGATCACGGCTTCGGTATCCATGCACGCTCCAGCTCATGTTTGTACGCCAGTTGACTTACAAACTGTAGGCGGCGGATGCCGGGACCGGGAATCCGGCTAGGTTGACCTGAGTCACATGCGGGCGAGGACACGAGGGGGCCGGTCATGAGGCGGTCCGAGGCGGCCCGCACCGCGCTGCTGAACGCGGCGGAGCGGCTGTTCGCCGAGTCGGGAGTCGCCGAGGTCTCCGACCGCAGGGTGGCCGAGGCGGCTGGCAACACCAACCACTCGGCGGTGCGCTACTACTTCGGCGGGCGCGAGGGCCTGCTCAAGGCGCTGATGGCCCGCCACGTGCACGAGGTGGCGCAGGCACGCGTCGGCATGCCCCCGATCGACGACTCCGTCCTCGGCGACATCCGCGGTCTCGTGGAGCCGAGCATGCGGGTCCTCGACCAGCTACCGCGCCCGAGCTGGCGGGCCCGGTTCCTGGAACACATGCTGCACAACCCCGCCACCTTGCCGATCGTGCGGGAAGCCCAGGACACCACGCCACAGGCACTGGAGCTGCGCGAGTCACTGGCCGCGCGGCTACGGCACCTCGACCCGGAGGTGGTCGCCGGCCGGGCGCTCCTGATCACCCGCATCGTCAGCACCGCGACGGCCGAGGTCGAGGCACGCGCCGAACGCAACGGCGAAGACCCCCGATGGCCCGAGGTCGGCGACTTCCTCGTCGACGCCATCACCGGAATGCTCAGCGCCCCCATCAGCCGGCCACGCCGAGCGGAGAGCTGATCGCCGGCTTACCTGCCGACGTACGCTGCCAGGTGCTCGCCGGTGAGGGTGGAGCGACCAGCGACGAGGTCGGCCGGGGTGCCCTCGAAGACGATCCGGCCTCCGTCGTGACCGGCGCCGGGACCGAGGTCGATGATCCAGTCGGCGTGCGCCATGACCGCCTGATGGTGCTCGATGACGATCACCGACTTGCCGGAGTCGACGAGGCGGTCGAGCAGGCCGAGCAACTGCTCGACGTCGGCCAGGTGCAGGCCGGTGGTCGGCTCGTCGAGGACGTAGACGCCGCCCTTCTCGGCCATGTGGGTGGCCAGCTTGAGCCGCTGCCGCTCGCCGCCGGACAGGGTCGTGAGCGGCTGCCCCAGGCTGAGGTAGCCGAGCCCGACCTCGGCGAGCCGGTCGAGGATGGCGTGCGCGGCGGGCGTACGCGCCTCGCCGGCACCGAAGAACTTCTCGGCCTCGGTCACCGACATCGCCAGCACCTCGCTGATGTCACGACCGCCGAAACGGTATTCCAGCACCGACGCCTGGAACCGCTTGCCCTCGCAGTCCTCGCAGGGAGCGGCGACGCCGGCCATCATCCCCAGGTCGGTGTAGATGACACCGGCACCGTTGCAACTCGGGCAGGCACCCTCGGAGTTGGCGCTGAACAGCGCCGGCTTCACACCGTTGGCCTTCGCGAACGCCTTACGGATCGGGTCCAACAGCCCGGTGTACGTGGCCGGGTTGCTCCGCCGTGAGCCCCGGATCGCGCCCTGGTCGATCGACACCACGCCCGCTCCGGCGGGAATCGACGCGTGCACCAGGGAGCTCTTGCCGGAGCCGGCGACGCCGGTCACGACGACGAGCACGCCGAGCGGCACGTCGACGTCGACGTCGCGCAGGTTGTTGGCCGACGCGCCACGGATCTCCAGCTTGCCGGTGGGCGTGCGGACCGTCTCCTTGAGCGTCGCCCGGTCGTCCAGGTGGCGCCCGGTGATGGTGCCGCTGGCGCGCAGACCCTCCAGGGTGCCCTCGTAGCAGACGGTCCCGCCGTCCGTGCCGGCGCCGGGACCGAGATCGACGACGTGGTCGGCGATGGCGATGGCCTCCGGCTTGTGCTCCACGACCAGCACGGTGTTGCCCTTGTCGCGCAGTTGGAGCAGCAGCTCGTTCATCCGCTGGATGTCGTGCGGGTGCAGCCCGATCGTCGGCTCGTCGAAGACGTAGGTGACGTCGGTGAGCGAGGAGCCCAGGTGGCGGATCATCTTGGTGCGCTGTGCCTCGCCACCGGAGAGGGTGCCCGACGGCCGGTCGAGGGACAGGTAACCCAGGCCGATCTCCTCGAACGAGTCGAGGAGGTGTTGCAGCCCCGCCAGCAACGGGGTCACCGACGGCTCCTTGATCCCGCGCACCCAGGCGGCCAGGTCACTGATCTGCATCGCGCAGGCGTCGGCGATGTTCTTTCCCTTGATCTTCGACGACAGGGCCTCCTTGCTGAGCCGGGTGCCGGCGCAGTCGGGACAGGTCGTGAAGGTCACCGCCCGCTCCACGAAGGCGCGGATGTGTGGCTGCAACGCGTCGATGTCCTTGGAGAGGAAGGACTTCTGGATCGACGGGATCAGGCCCGCGTACGTCAGGTTGATGCCGTCGATCTTGATCTTGGTCGGCTCCCGGTGGAGCAGGTCGTGCTGCTCCCGCTTGGTGAACTTGCCGATCGGCTTGTCCGGGTCGAAGTAGCCGCAGCCACGGAAGATCCGCCCGTACCAGCCCTCCATGCTGTAACCCGGGATCGTGATCGCGCCCTCGTTGAGCGAGAGGCTGTCGTCGTACAGCGCCGACAGGTCGATGTCGGTGACCGCGCCCATGCCCTCGCACCGCGGACACATGCCGCCGAGACGGGTGAAGGTCGCCTTCTCGGTCTTCGTCCTGCCAGCGCCACGGTCGACGGTGATCGCACCGGTCGCCTTCACCGAGGGGACATTGAAGGAGTATGCGTTGGGCGAGCCGATCTGCGGCTGCCCGAGCCGACTGAACAGGATGCGCAGCATCGCGTTGGCGTCGGTGGCGGTGCCGACGGTGGATCGGGAGTTGGCGCCCATCCGCTCCTGGTCCACGATGATCGCCGTGGTCAGGCCGTCCAGCAGGTCGACCTCGGGCCGCGCCAACGTCGGCATGAAACCCTGCACGAACGCGCTGTACGTCTCGTTGATCATCCGCTGCGACTCGGCGGCGATGGTGCCGAACACCAACGAGCTCTTGCCGGAGCCGGAGACACCCGTGAACACCGTCAGCCGCCGCTTCGGGATCTCGACGCTGACGTCCCTGAGGTTGTTGACGCGCGCGCCCTGCACCCGGATCAGGTCGTGGCTGTCGGCAACGTGCGGAGCGGAGGGCTGGGTGGCCGTGCTCATCGTGTCTCCATCTGTCGGGCGGGACGACTCAGCGCACTTCCTGGATGCGGATCATATTGCCGGCGGGGTCCCGGAAGGCGCAGTCGCGTACGCCGTACGGCTGCTCGGTCGGCTCCTGGACGACCTCGGCGTCGCTTGCCTCCAGCTTCGCGAACGTGGCGTCCAGATCGGTGGTGGCGAGGTTGACACCGAAGTAGCTGCCCTTGGCCATCAGCTCAAGGATGGTCTGCCGCTCGGCGTCGGTGATGCCCGGGTTGGCGGTCGGAGGGTGCAGGACGATGGCTGTGCTGGGCTGGCCGACCGGCCCGACCGTGATCCAGCGCATCCCCTCGTAACCGACGTCGAGGCGGACCTCGAAGCCGAGGATGTCGCGGTAGAAGGCCAGGGAGGCGTCCGGATCGGTGTGCGGGAGGAAGCTGGAGTGAATGGTGATGTCCATGGCCGTCACGCTAGTTGCGGCTCCGCGACCCGCGCTTCTCGATTCCTGATCGGTCTGGTCACCTGCTTCGCCACGCACGACGGCATCCCCGCCGTCGCCTGCGCCGCCTGACGGCGGTAGACGCTGGGCGGCACGCCGACCAGCTCGGTGAAACGGGTGCTGAAGGTGCCCAGCGACGAACAGCCCACCGCGAAACAGACATCGGTGACGCTCAGGTCGCCACGACGCAGCAGCGCCATGGCCCGCTCGATCCGTCGTGTCATGAGGTAGCTGTATGGGGACTCGCCATAGGCGAGCCGGAACTCGCGGCTGAGGTGCCCCGCCGACATGTGCGCGCCACGCGCGAGCGCCTCGACGTCCAGCGGTTGCGCGTACTCCCGGTCGATCCGGTCGCGGACCCGGCGCAGCCGCGCCAGGTCGCCCAGTCGCTGGGTCGCGTCGGGTTTGCTGCTCACCTGGAAAATCGTGCCACAACCCACCGACATTCAGCCGGTCGCCGGGCGCGAGCGAGGGCCGGCGAGCCTGGTCAGCCGGCCTCGCGGCGGGCACGGGCCCGGCGCTTCCCCTCGTGCATGGCCTGCACCCGGGCCACCGGGATGGTCCGGCCCTCGGCGACCAGGTCGGCGGGGAGCGGCTGCGGGGCCGGCATCAGCGCGGCCCAGGGATCGCCGTCGGCGACCAGCGACGGCACCGTCCGGATGGTGAAGTCGGCGGGGGTCACCTCGGTCAGGTCGGCCCAGTCGACAGGGAAGGAGACCGGCATCCCGGGGCGCAGTCGAGGGCTGTACGCGGCGGCCACGGTGGCCCCGCCCGCGCGGGTGGCGTCCACGAAGACCCGGCCACCCCGGTCCTCCTTGATGTACGCCGTGGTCGCCAGCGCCGGGTCGAGCCGCTCGGCGCGGACGGCGAGCGCCCGGGTGGCGGCGGCCAACTCCTCCGCCGTGGGTTCGTCGGCCACCGGGACGAACACGTGCACGCCCTTGGCCCCGCTGGTCTTGACGGCGCCGGCGAGGCCGGAGTCGGCCAGCGCTTGGCGGACCAGCAGGGCGGCGGCGACCGCCGCGCGGAACCCGTCGCCCTCCGGCGGGTCCAGGTCGAGCACCAGGTGGGTCGGGCGGTGCGGGTCCGCCGCGGTGGCCAGCGTCGGGTGGTACTCCACCGCCCGCTGGTTGGCGAACCAGAGCAGGGTACGGCGGTCGTCGCAGAGGGCGTACGAGATCTCCCGGTGCGACGCCTCCGCCCAGACCGGCACCCGGCGGACCCAGTCCGGCGTGTAGCGGGGAAGGTTCTTCTGCATGAACGGTGGCTGGCCGGGGCGGACCCTGATCACCGACAGCGGGCGGCCCCGCAGTTGCGCGAGGATCGGGTCGTGGACCGCGTCGAGGTAGTCGACCAGGTCGCGCTTTGTCGCGTCGTCGCGGTCGGACAACGGCTGGTCCAGGTTGGTCAGGGCCACGCCGTCCCGGGTCTCGTCAGCCTCGCTCACCCGACCACCCTCCCGGCCTGAGTGCCGTCGGTCAACCGGACGTGCCGATCGGTTTCGGCGGGCCGGGTACCAGGCAACCTGCTCAGCGCCACCAGCAACCGCCGGCCATCCCGAAGACCAGCATCGCCGGGAACACGTCGACGAGGTAGGCGCCGTCGGTGGGCAGCCAGCAAGAAATGCCTTGCTCTGCCATTTCGATTTGTGATCATGTGCCCGATGAAATTCTTTCCCGCTACTGCGGACTCCACCGCCCTGGACCGTGCCGCCGCGTACCCGGCCGACGGTCCCATCACCGCCCTGACCGCTGAGAAGATCCGCGAGGAGCTCGGTGCCAACCAGTTCCGCCCGGAATGGGTCTGGCTTGCCGAGGACGAGAACGGGTACATCCTTGGCCGTGCACTCTGGTGGGGTCGTGCCGACAGCGAGCGCCCCATAGCGCTCGATTGCCTCCAGGTCCGTTCCACCGTTGGCGATCCGGTCGCCGTCGCCACCAGGCTCCTTGACGCCGCGCATGCCGCCTTCGGCGCGCGGCCGCTGTACAACCTCTCCCTCCCAACGGACTGGAGCAGCCGACCGGAACTGAGCGAGGCAGTGGCCTGGCGTCGCGAGGCGGGCCTGCGCGCAGGGCTGAGCCGGGAGATTCAGCGCCTGCACTACGAGTGGACTCCGGCGGCGGGACTGCCCGGGGCCGGCGGTCGGCTGACGTTCCGCGAGGGCAGCGACGAGGAGTTCCTGGAGGCCTTCGTGCGGGTGTCGGGCGACAGCCTCGACGAGGCCACCCGTGACGAGCTGCGCAGAAAGAGCGCCAGGCAGCTGGCCGAGGAGGACATGAAGTTCTACCTCGACTGCCCGGGTGAGCGCTCCTGGTGGAGGCTTGCGGAGCTGCCCGATGGCACTCTCGCCGGCCTGGCCGTCCCGTCAGCGACCCCGTACAACCGCAACGTCGGGTATCTCGGTGTCGTACCCGAGCAGCGCGGCAAGGGACTGATCGACGAGATCCTCGCCGAGATCACCCGCTTCCACGCGACCGAACGCGCCGAGCGCATCACCGCGACCACGGACACTACGAACATCCCGATGGCCGCCGCCTTCGACCGCGCCAACTACGAGGTGACGGAGATCCGTATGGTTCTGGAGGCTTCGGGGGCCGCATGACGTGCCGACGGGAACGGCGTTCCACCACCACGAGCCGCAATTCGTCATTAGCCCCGTCAGCGGCAGGACAGGGGATGACGCCGCCGGTGTCGTCCCCCTGCCTGGGTCGTCCCAGGCGGCAGCCGAGGCGTTGCTGGACGTGTTCAACTCGCGGCGGCGCCGTCGGTCAACCGGACGCGGCGCTCGGGTACGGATCGGTTTCGGCGCCCACCGTGGCCGGCCCCGACGGATCAGTGTCCGGCCCGGGGTGGACTGGGCGTCGGGGCAGTGCCGTCACGGCGACAAGTGACGCGGTGACCACCAGGGCGGCGGCCACGGCGAACGCGGTCCGGTAGCCGCTGGCGAGCGCTGCCGTCTCGGCCCAGCCGGAAGCCCGCAGAGCGTCGCTGCGAGCGGCGGCCAGGGTGGCCAGCACGGCCAGGCCGACCGCGCCGCCGACCTGCTGGGTGGTGTTGGCGAGGCCGGAGGCGAGCCCGGCGTCCGTGTCGGTCGCGCCGGCCATCGCGAGGGTGGTGACCGCCGGCAGCGTCAGGCCGCCGGCCACCCCGAAGACGAGCATGGCAGGGAGTACGTCCACGGCGTAGCCACCGTCGGCGGGCAGCCGGGCGAGCAGCAGGAACCCGACGGTCGCCAGGCCGAGCCCGGCCAGGAGCACGCTCCGGGCACCCCAGCGGGCGATCAGCCGACCGGCGAAGCCGAGCGACACCACCGCGATCACCACCGGGGTGGGCAGGAAAGCCCAGCCGGTGGCCGACGCGTCCAGCCCGAGCACCAGTTGCAGCTCCACGGCGAGCAGGAACTGGAAGCCGAAGTACGCGGCGACCATGAGGAACTGCACGGTGTTCGCCGCGACCAGGCCCGGTACGCGCAGCACCCGGGCCGGCAGCAGCGGGACGGCCGCCACTCGCTGACGTACGGCGAACCCGCCGAGCAGCAGCACCGCGAGCACCGCCGTACCGAGGGTGCGTGGGCTGGTCCAGCCGTGCTCGGCGGTGCCCACGATGCCCAGCACGGCGACCATGAGGCCGGCGGTGGCGAGCAGCGCGCCGGGCACGTCCAGGCCGGACCGCAGGCCGATGCCCCGTTCGGCGGGGAGCCGGCGGACGGCGGCGAGCAGGATGACCGCCCCGATCGGCAGGTTGACCAGGAAGATCGACCGCCATCCGGCAGCCTCGGTGAGCACCCCACCGGCGACCGTGCCGATCGACGCGCCGGCCGCTCCGGTGAAGCTGAACACGGCGATCGCACGGGCCCGCTCGGCCGCCTCGGGGTAGAGCCGGACGATCATGCCGAGACTGACCGCCATGGCGAGCGCGCCGCCGACGCCCTGCCCGAAGCGCGCGGCGACCAGCAGCGCCGGCCCGGTGGCGACCGCGCAGGCCAGCGAGGCCATTGTGAACAGTGTGATGCCGGCCAGGAAGACCCGCCGTCGGCCGAGCAGGTCGCCGAGGCGGCCGGCGAGCAGCAGCAGCCCGCCGAACGCGACCAGGTAGGCGTTGACCACCCACGCCAGGCCGGCGGCGGTGAAGCCCAGGTCGCGTTGTACGGCGGGCAGTGCCACGGCGACCACGCTGCCGTCCAGGATGATCATCAGGCTGCCGGCGCAGAGCACCAGCAGCGCTGGCCAGCGGGACGCGACGACACGGTCCATGGAACCCCTCCTTGGTGCACGGTTTGTTACCGAGGTCATCGTCTGTGACCATGAGCCGGAGCGGAAGGAGGCACTGTTGTGTCCCAGAGGAACAGCGATGTGTCCGCGCAGGTGAAGGCCGAGTTGACCTGCGCGGCCGAGAACGTGCCGTTCACCCCGGGTCAGGCCCGGGCCTGCACCGTCCGCGAGGTGCTCGACCGGGTCGGCGGCAAATGGAGCATCAGCATCCTGGTGTCCGCCTCGCACGGCCCGGTGCGCTTCACCGAGCTGGAGCGGAACGTCGAGGGGATCAGTCGGCGGATGCTCACGCTGACGCTGCGCAACCTGGAACGGGACGGCCTGCTGCACCGCACGGTCTATCCGACCGTCCCACCCAAGGTCGAGTACACGGCGACCCCGATGGCCTTGGAGCTCTACGAGTCGCTGGTGGCACTCACGAGCTGGGCCGAGCGGCACCGCCGGGCCATCGCCGAGGCGCGGACCAGGTACGACGCCGAGCACGCCGGTTAAACCGCGCACCGGTGTGGGGAACGCCACCACGCCAATCTGACCGATCGGTCAGGGTCTGACCGATCGGTCAGGCATGCTGGTCTGCGGAGGTGGACCAGTGATGGCCAGAGCAGTGTCCGAGACGCACGGCGAGATCCTCGCCGCGGCGGCGCGGCAGTTCGCGGTGACCGGTTACCGGGGCACCTCGCTCCAGGACATCGCCCGCGAGGTCGGCTGTTCCAAGGCGACCGTGCTCTACCACTTCGCCAGCAAGGAAGCCCTGCTCGCCGAGCTGATGGCCCCGGCGATCGCGGTGCTGCGAGACCTCGACGACCAGCTCACCGGGCTGACCGGAGCGGTCGCCCAGCAAGCCGCCGCCGTCGGCTTCGTCGACCTCGCGGTCCGGTTCCGGGGTGAGATCGCGCTGCTCCGCGGCGAGTTCGCAGAACTGCTCTGCCAGCCGGCCTTCGCACACATCCAGCAGATCTCGGAACGCCTTCGGGACGCGTTGGCCGGCCACTCGGACCGGCCGGTAGCCCGGGTGACGGCACTGGTGCTACTGGCCGGCATCCCCGAGGCGTGCGCCGAATTCGTCGACATTCCCGACGACGACCTGCGCTCCGCCCTGCTCACCCTCGTCCGGCGGGCCGTCGAACCCGTCGACGCAGCCCTGCCCCAACAACCCACGACCGAGGACAAGGACTCCTGATGGCCACCCTGCTCTACCGGCTCGGCCGGGGCGCGTTGCGCCGGCGACGGCTAGTCGTCGCGCTCTGGCTCGTCGTACTCGTCGTCGCCGGCCTGGCCGCGGCGACCCTGCGCGGCCCGACGGCGAGCAACTTCACCATGCCCGGCACCGAGAGCCAGCGCGCGCTCGACCTGCTCAGCGAGCAGTTCCCCGCGGCCAGCGGCGCCACCGGCACCATCGCGATCAAGGCGCCGGCCGACGGTCAACTGGCCACCCCCGAGGGTCAGGCCGTGGTGCAGGAGCTGGTCCAGGAGGCCTCGACACTGCCCGGCGTGGTCGGCGCGGTCAACCCGTTCCAGGTCGGCGCGGTCTCACCCAACGGCCGGTACGCGCTGGTCCAGGTCCAGTTCGCCACCGGCGGCGACGAGGTGACCGACGAGCAGCGCACCGCGTACGAGGAGGTCGGCGCCGCCGTCGAGGCGAAGGGTTGGCAGGTCGCCCCGGGCGGCGAGGTGCTGGGTGGTGAGCCGGAGATCGGCTCCACCGAGGCGCTCGGCGTACTGGTCGCCGCGATCGTCCTGATCATCACGTTCGGTTCACTGGTCGCCGCTGGAATGACCATGCTCAACGCGCTGATCGGCGTCGGCGTCGGCATGGCCGGTCTGTTCGCGCTGAGCGGCGTCATCGAGTTGACCAGCACCGCGCCGATCCTGGCGCTGATGCTCGGCCTCGCCGTCGGCATCGACTACTCGTTGTTCATCACCTCCCGGCACCGACAGAACCTGCTCGAAGGCCTGTCCCCGGAGGAGGCGGTCGGCCGCGCGGTGGGCACCGCCGGTTCCGCCGTGGTCTTCGCGGGCGCCACGGTGGTCATCGCCCTCGCCGGCCTGGCCGTGGTGAACATTCCGTTCCTCACCGTGATGGGTCTCGCCGCCGCCGGCACTGTCACCATCGCCGTGCTCGTGGCGATCACCCTCCAGCCCGCACTGCTCGGCTTCGCCGGCAACCGGGTGCTGCCGCGCCGCCTGCGTTCCACGGTTGACGCCGCGGCGCCTGGTGAGCCGGTGGGCGAAGAGACGGTGCCGGCCGAGGACCGCTCCGGGTTCGGCTTCCGCTGGGCGCGGTTCGTCATCCGCTTCCGGGTGCCGGTCATCCTGGTCTCGCTGCTCGGCCTGGGCCTGCTCGCGCTGCCCACGCCGGACATGCGGCTGGCCCTGCCGGACGCCAGCACGGCGACGGTGGGCTCACCGGCCCGGGTGGCGAGCGACCTGACCACCGAGGGCTTCGGTCCGGGCTTCACCGGCCGACTCGCGGTGGTCGTGGCGGGCGACGACGCGCAGGCGACCGCGGCCGCAGTGCCGCAGGTGACCGCGATGATCCAGCGCACCGAGAACGTCCTCGCGGTGGCACCGCCGCAGCTGAGCCCGGACGGGCGGACCGCGCTGCTCGGCGTGGTGCCGAAGACCGGCCCGACCGACGAGGCCACCGAGACCCTGGTGCACAACGTCCGCGACGCGGTCGGCGGGGTCCAGGGCGTCGAGGTGCTGCTCACCGGCGCCACCGCGGTCGGGATCGACGTCTCGGAGAAGCTCTCCGACGCGCTGCCGATCTACCTGCTGCTGGTCGTCGGGCTCTCGGTGCTGCTGCTGATGCTGGTGTTCCGCTCGCTGCTGGTGCCGCTCAAGGCGGCGCTGGGCTTCCTGCTCACCGTGGCCGCCACGTTCGGCATCACGGTGGCGATCTTCCAGCAGGGCCACCTCGCCAACCTGGTCGGCCTGGACACCCCGGCCCCGCTGGTCAGCTTCCTGCCCATCCTGCTGATCGGCATCCTGTTCGGGCTGGCCATGGACTACGAGGTGTTCCTGGTCTCCCGGATGCGGGAGGACTTCGTGCACGGCGACACCGCGCGTGAGGCCACGATCAGCGGCATGGGCCACGGTGCCCGGGTGGTCACCGCCGCCGCGCTGATCATGATGTCCGTCTTCGGCGGCTTCGTTTTCCTCGAAGACCCGATCATCAAGTCGATGGGCTTCGCGCTCGCCATCGGCGTGGCCATCGACGCGTTCGTGGTCCGGATGACCATCGTGCCGGCGGTGATGTCCCTGCTCGGCGACCGCGCCTGGTGGCTCCCCCGCTGGCTCAACCGCGCCCTGCCCAACGTGGACATCGAGGGCGAGGGTCTGCGCGAGCACCTGGAGGACCGGACCCCCACGAGGGTCTGAGCCCACCTGGTCGATCATGGAGTTGTGGTGTCCGCCGCGCCCCGGTCCGGGGCGTTGGTCGGGCACCACAATTCCATGATCGGCGCGACCGGGCCGGTCAGACCCCGGCCGGGTACGTTTCCATCTCGCCGGGGGCGGCCGGGACCGGCAGCGGGTGCAGGGCGGTCGTCTCGTCACACCAGATGAAGGCGTCGTACCGGTCGCCGAGTCGCGTCGGCACGTAGTTGCCCCAGGACTCGAAGGACGGGTCGTAGACGACCCCGATCGCCCGGTGGTCCGCAGTTTCGGTGACCCAGCCCGGCTGGTCGTCGCCGCCGAAGATCAGGACCGCCCGCTCCGGCATCAGCTCGTGCAACCGCCGCTCGACCGACCCTTCCCGCGCCGTAGGCACCACCATCGCCTCGGCGGGCGAGCCCCAGCGGGGAGCGGCGATCACCGTGCCCCGGTAGCTACCGAAGCCGATCAGGGCCACCGCGTCATCGCCGTGCCGTTCCCGGGCCAGCTGACCGATGTTGACCATCCCGTCGGCGGCCATGTCGGTGGCCCGGGCATCCCCGACGTGCGTGTTGTGGGCCCAGACGATCCCCCGGGCGTCCGGCCCGTACCGGTCCAGCAGCCGGTCCAGAGTGTCCTGCATGTGGGTGTCGCGAATGTTCCACGAATCCGGCCCGCCGGCCACCATCGCGCGGTAGTACCGCTCCGCGCCGGCCACCACCTCCGCGTTCTGCCAGGCCGAGAAGCGATCCGGACCGTCGGAGAGGGCGTGTTCGCGGGTGCGGGCGAGCAGCCGGACCACCTCCTCCTCGCAACGGGCGGAGACGAACCTGCTGGCCGCGCCGTACTCCTCGATCCTCTTGCCGTACGGCTCGAAGCAGCGGTAGGCGTCCTGCGCCGCCTCCAGCGACGTCGGATCCTCCTCCCCCAGGTAGTCGAAGATCGCCTGCATCGACTCCCAGAGGCTGTACACGTCGAGCCCGTGGAACCCGGCCCGTTGATCCTCCGGCCGCTCCACGTTCCAGGCCCGCAGCCAACTGGCGAACCGGGCCACCTCGGCGTTGGCCCACATCCAGGTCGGCCACCGCTCGAACTGCTCCAGGGCGAACTGCGGTTCGAGTGCGCCACCCGGCGCCGCCGTCACCGAACGGTGCACCCGGTCACAGTCCGGCCAGTCACCCTCCACGGCCACGAAGGAGAACCCGCACTCCGCGATCAACCGGCGGGTGAGCTGCTCACGCAACCGGTAGTAGTCGTAACTGCCGTGGGTGGACTCTCCGATCATCACCACCCGGGCGTCGCGAACGCGCTCCAGCAACGGGTCGAAGTCGCTCGGCGCGCCGAGCCGCTGAACCAGCATGCCAGCGGCTACCCGGCCGCCGCTGCGGCAAACCGTGGGCGCGCCGCGGCCCGACACGCCGGCCGCCGGGCCGCCGGGGTGCCGACCAAGCCGGTGTACGGCCACCGCGAGCGGGTAGCCGGCCGACATGACCGTCACCGGCGTTCAGTTGCAGGAGTACCTGGCCGGGCTCGACTACCCGGTCTCCCGGGAGGATCTGGTCCGCTGGGGCCAGGAGAACGGGGCCAGCACGGCGATGTTGCAGATGTTGCAGGCGTTGCCGGCGGATCAGTTCGACTCACCGGACGAGCTGAGCGCCGCGCTGACCACCCTCTCCTGAGCTGTCCTCCGGCGCCTCGACCCTCGCGTTACGCGAGGGCGACGGTGCGGGATTCGGCGCGGGCGGTTTCGGCGGCGGCGATGATGCCGACGACCTCACGGCCGAAGCGGACGTCGCAGCGGTGGTCGCGGGTGCCGGCCCGCACCTGCTCGACCAGTTGGTCGATCGCGACGCCGAACGCGGTGGCGGCGTCGTTCTCGCCGAACGGGACGTTCTCGATGCCGTTCTCGCCGTAGAACACGAACTCCCGGGCCATCGACTCGGTCGGGGCATCCAGGGAGAGCGAGGCGCTGCTGGTGGCACCGCCCTCGTGGGTGAGCAGCAGGTGCACCATGCCGCTCGGCCCGTCCATCGCCGCCACCTGGGTCACCCGACCCAGCACGGGCAGGAGGATGGAGAGCGCGTGCGGGGCGATGTCCCAGAGCGCGCCGTGCTCCCGGCGCCACAACGAGCCGCCGTACGGGCTGCCGTCCTGGAAGATCGAGGCGAAGGCGGTGGTCCGGCCGTGCTGCCACCCCCCGGCGGCAGCGGTGGCGGCGAGGAACGCCGTCACGTTCGGCTGGAACCGCTGGGTGAAGAAGACCACCGAGGCGACGCCGGACTCCTCGGCGGCGGCGACCACCCGGTCGGCGTCGGCCACGCTGAGCGCCAACGGCTTGTCCAGCAGCAGGTGCCGTCCGGCGGAGGCGGCCCGGACCGCGATATCGGCCTGGACGTCCGGCGGCAGCGCGACGGCGACCGCCTCGCACTGCTCGATCAGGGCGTCGACGTCGGCGTAGGCCGGCACCCCGTACCGCTCGGCCAGCGCGGAGGCCCGCTCCGGGTTACGCCCCCACACTCCGACCAACTCCGCGTCCGGGTGTGCGTGCAACGCCTTCCCGTGCGTCTCGATCGCCCAGTGACCGGTGCCGAACAAACCGAACCGCAGCACGTGTACCTCCGCTGTTTCCCCACCCCGCGGCAACGCCACGGACGCGATCCACGCTAGTCGCCCCACCAGGGGCATCGGCGGCGGGTCGACCAACCGGAGCAGCTCACATGCTGTGCCACCGGGCGCGTGATCGACTCGCATTCCTTGATTCCGGGGCATCCGGAGGCTCGCGACACCCCGCTTCACAGAAAGCCGAGTCGATCATTGAGTCTCCCGCCGCACCCCACGCGCGGGGGTGACCCCCGACCACGACAGCCGACCCGCCGCGCCCCACTCACGGGGCAGCTCTACAGCGAGCGGCGGACACCCTGCCGTCCGCCCGTGGTCGGCGGCGGCGAGGGCGAGGCAGGGTCATCCCGTTACTACGACGGTTAGTAGGCTGTGCCGGTGACCGAGGCAACGACCGGGCGGGTCCGGTGACCAGCGTGAGCGCCGACTCACCGGTGGACGGGATCGTCGCGACCGTGTCGATCGTGCTGTCGCTGCTCGTCGCGGCGTGGGCGCTGGTGGGGGCGGTTCGCCATCGGCCGCCGGACCGGGCGCAGTTCGTCGGTCTGGCCGTACTCGAAGTGGCGTTGCTCGTCTTGGGCGTGCTGGCGCTCGTCGCGGTCGGCGGCGGGGATCGGCCCGGCGAGCCCGGCGCCTTCTTCGGTTACCTGGTCACGCTGGTCTGCCTGCCACCGCTGGCGTGGGTGCTGGCCCGGATGGAGCCGACCCGATGGGGTTCGGCGATCGTGTGCGCAGTCTGCCTGGTGACCCCGGTGGTGGTGGTCCGGTTGCAGCAGACCTGGGAGGTGCTCGGTGGTTGAGACACAACCGGTCCGGCGTCGCACGAACACCGGGCCTGGTCGGCTGCTGATCGCGGTCTACCTGCTCTTCGCGATCGCGGCGACCAGTCGGGCCGGCCTGCAGATCGCCACCAAGTTCGACGAGGCGCCGGTGGCGTACCTGCTGTCCGCGCTGGCCGCGCTCATCTACATCGTGGCTGCGGTGGGGCTCGCCCGTGCCGGGCACACCGGGCGACGGGTCGCGCTGGCGTGCTGCTCCGTGGAACTGGTCGGGGTGGTCGCGGTCGGCATCCTCAGCCTGGTCGACAAGAATCTCTTCCCGGACGAGACGGTCTGGTCGCAGTTCGGCAGCGGGTACGGCTACATCCCACTGGTGCTGCCGGTGCTCGGCCTGATCTGGCTCTGGCGCACCCGCCGCGACCCCGCCTGACCCGGCGACGAGGGCGTCCCCTGCGCGAAGGAACGCCCTCGTCGGAAGAACCTGTCAGTCCCGTGGGCCGCCGGCGACGTAGATGACCTGGCCGGAGACGAAACCGGCACCCTCGCTCGCCAGGAACGAGATGGTGTGCGCGACGTCCTCCGGCCGCCCCGGCCGACGGACCGGGATCTCGGCCGCGGCGTGCTTCTGGAAGTCGTCGAAGTCGACCTTCATGCGGGCGGCGGTGGCAGCGGTCATGTCGGTGACGATGAAGCCGGGCGCGACCGCGTTGACGGTCACCCCGAACGGCCCCAGCTCGATGGCGAGCGTCTTGGTGAAGCCCTGGAGGCCGGCCTTGGCGGCGGCGTAGTTCGCCTGGCCCCGGTTGCCCAGCGCGGAGGTGCTGGAGAGGTTGACGATCCGCCCCCACTTGCGGTCCACCATGTGCTTCTGCGCGGCCTGGCTGAACAGGAACGCACCGCGCAGGTGCACGCCCATCACCGTGTCCCAGTCGGCGTTGGTCATCTTGAACAGCAGGTTGTCGCGCAGCACGCCAGCGTTGTTGACCAGGACGGTGGGCGCGCCCAGCTCGGCGGCGACACGGGCCACCGCCGCCTCGACCTGATCGCGGTCGGAGACGTCGGCGCCCACACCGAGCGCCCGGCCACCGTCGGCGGCGATGGCGTCCACCGTCTCCTTCGTGGCCGACTCCTCGATGTCGACCACGGCGACGGCCATCCCGTCGGCGGCCAGCCGCCGGGCGGTGGCCGCACCGATACCGCGTGCGGCTCCGGTGACGATGGCGACGCGGGGCTCCTCCGACATGATTACCTCCCAGTAACGTGCGGTCGATCGGAGGAGCTTAACGTCAACAGGCCGACCCTCGGCATAGGCGAATCCACCGGTATCCGTACCCGGAGACCTTCACCGCGCCGAGCTTGCCCAGGTCGCCGTAACCGCGGTCGGTGAGCACGTCGATCGGGAGGTCGGCCTCCGGCTCCAGGCTGCTCAGGTCCACCTCGACGTCGTCGGTGCCGAGGTTGTGCACGAAGACCATGGTCCCGGTCGGCCCGTCCGCCCGGTGCGCGAGCACTCCGGCCGGCATGGCCACGTCGATGTGGGTGGTGGAGCCGGAGCCGATCTCCGGAGCCTCCCGCAGCGTACGGATCATGCGCTCGAACCAGGCGAGCAGCGACTTGGCGTCGCTCCGCTGGGCGGTGACGTTGATGTTCTGGTAGCCGAACTCACCCTTGTCGATCACCGGGCGGACCAGCTTCTCCGGGTCCGCCGTGGAGAAGCCGGCGTTCGGCTGGAACGACCACTGCATCGGGGTACGGATCGCCTCCCGGCCGGGCAGCGACAGGTCCTCGCCCATCCCGATCTCCTCGCCGTAGCGCAGCACCGGGGTGCCGCGCATGGAGAACTGGAGGGCGTACGCCAGTTCGAGGCGACGACGGTCGTTGCCGAGCATCGGGGCGAGCCGGCGACGGATGCCCCGGTCGTAGATGCGCATGTTCTCGTCCGGGCCGAACTGCTCGTACACCTGGTTGCGTTGTTCGGTGGTCAGCCGGGACAGGTCGATCTCGTCGTGGTTGCGCAGGAAGGTGGCCCACTGCCCGCCGACCGGCAGCTTCGGGGTGTCGTGCAACGCGTCGATCAGCGGCTCCGGGTCCTGCCGGGCCAGGGCGAGCATGAGCCGACCGTTGAGCATGAAGTCGAAGAGCATGTGGATTCGGTTGCCGGAGCCGCTGCCGTCGCCGAAGAACGTCGGCAGCTCGTCGGGCTCGACGTTCGCCTCGGCCAGCAGGACGGCGTCGCCGCGGCGCCACTGCACGTGCTGGCGCATCTCGGTGAGGAACTCGAAGTCCTTCGGCGAGTTCGGGTTGCCCGGCTCGGTCAGCTCGATGATGAACGGCACCGCGTCCATCCGGAAGCCGGAGACGCCGAGCTGGAGCCAGAACGACATGATCTTTTTGACCTCGGCCCGGACTTCCGGGTTGGCGAAGTTGAGGTCCGGCTGGAACTTGTAGAACCGGTGGTAGAACCAGGCCTTGGCGGTGCGGTCGTAGCTCCAGGTCTCCTTCTGCTCGCCGGGGAAGACCATGCCCTGGTGCCGGTCGTCCGGCTCTGTGTCGGACCAGACGAACCAGTCCCGGTACGGCGAGTCCGGCGATGAGCGGGCGGACTGGAACCACGGGTGCTCGTCGGAGGTGTGGTTGACCACCAGGTCGATGATCACGCGGATGCCGCGGTTCTGTGCCTGGTGCAGCAGCTCGGCGAAGTCGCCCAGCGTGCCGAAGCGCGGGTCGACGTTGTAGAAGTCGGTGACGTCGTAACCGTCGTCACGGTTGGGCGACGGGTGGATCGGGTGCAGCCACAGGCAGGTCACCCCGAGACGGGCCAGGTAGTCCAGCCTCCCGATCAGCCCACGAATGTCACCGACGCCGTCGCCGTCGGAGTCGGCGTACGTGTCGATGTCGAGGCAGTAGACGACGGCTTCGGAATACCAACGGTCACCCATGCCGGAGGAACATCTCCGTTCGATCACCGCGGCAAACCAGCCCGGCGGGCCGCACCTCGTGGTGGGCTACCGTGCCGGTCATGGAGATCGACCTCGTACCGCCGAGCGAACCGATGGACTGGTCCCGGGGCAGCTGGCTGCACCCGCCGGTACGCGTCGAGGAGGGCCCGGCCGGTGAGCTGGTCGTCGAACCGGCCGCGGAGAGCGACTTCTGGCGGCGGACCAGCTACGGCTTCGTCCACGACAACGGCCCGGCCCTGCTGGCACCGCTGCCCGTCGGCGCGGCCATGGAGGTGAGCTTCCGGCTCGACTTCTCGGCACAGTTCGACCAGGCCGGTGTGCTCGTCCGCGTCGACGAACGGACGTGGACCAAGGCCGGCGTCGAGATGAGCGACGGCGAGTCGCAGCTCGGCGCGGTGGTGACCCGGGAGTTCTCCGACTGGTCGGTGGCGCCGGTGCCGCAGTGGGCGGGCCGGGAGGTGACAGTGCGGGCCAGTCGGGCCGGCGACGCGCTGACCGTCCGCGCCCGGGTCGACGAGGAGCCGTGGCGACTGGTCCGGCTCACCCCGCTGGACCCGGCGGCCGAGGCGCTGGCCGGGCCGTTCTGCTGCGCGCCGTCCCGCGCCGGCCTGACCGTGGTGTTCACCGGGTGGCGGCAGGGGCCGGCGGACACCGCGCTGCACCCGGAGCACTGAGCGCAGGTGTAGCGCGGCCCCTGCCGGGTATGACCCTCCGATCCCCCGAAGCCGACCGGAAGGACGACCATGGCGTACGCCCAGAGTGGCGACCCGTCCGAGTTCACCGGGCTGACCGGTTGGGTGGCCTCGGTGATCGAGGCGATGGGCCCGGTGGGCGTGGCGCTGCTGGTGGCGCTGGAGAGCATCGTCCCGCCGATTCCCAGCGAGATCGTGTTGGCGCTCGCCGGCTTCCTGGCCCACGAGGGCCAGTTCAACGTCTTCCTCGTGGTGCTGGCCGCGACGGTCGGCTCCCTGGTCGGCGCGTTGGTGCTCTACTGGCTCGGCGCGGCGCTCGGCGAGGAACGGCTGAAGCGTTGGCTGGACCGCATCCCGTTGGTGGACCGCGACGACCTGGAGAAGGCCGACCGCTGGTTCGAGCGGCACGGCCGGTGGGCGGTGCTGATCGGCCGGGTGGTGCCGGTGGTCCGCAGCCTGGTCTCCGTGCCGGCCGGGGCCAACCGGATGCCGCTGGGCGAGTTCATCCTGCTCACCACCATCGGCAGCGGGGTGTGGAACGGTCTCATCGTCGGGGCCGGCTACGCGCTGGGGAGCCGTTGGCAGAACGTCGAGCGCTACAGCGACTGGTTCAACTACGCGATCGTCGCGGTCTTCGTCGTCATGGTGGTGATGTGGGTGATCCGTAAGGTCCGCCGCCGCCGGGAGCGCGACGACCGGCGGTCGGTGACCGCCGGTCGTTGATCCGCGTTATCGCTTACCGCCGGCCTCCTGGCCGGACGCCGGCGAGCATGGTCAGGGCAGGGTGTCCAGGTGCGGCCCCACCGCGTTGGCGAAGCCGTTGCCGTTGCTGACGTCCCAGTTCACCGACCAGGTCATCGCACCCCGGATGCCGGGGTAGGTGCGCGGCGGCCGGAAGCTGCCGCAGTTGGTGCCCCGGGCCAGGCAGTCCAGGGCGGCGTTGACCACGCTGGGCGCGACGATGCCGCCGCCAGCCGCCCCCGGCCCCGCCGGCAGGCCGAGACCGACCTGGTCGGGGCGCAGCCCCGCTTCCAACTGGATGCAGGCCAGCGCGACGATGAAGTTCACTGTGCCCTGCCCGTAGGCGGCGTTCTGGTCGCAGCCGAGCATCGCCCCCGAGTTGTAGAACTGGGTGTTGACGACGGTGAGGATGTCCTTGATGTCGAGCGCCAGCTTGAAGTAGCCGCCGGCCGGGTTCTGCATGTCGATGGTCTGCGGTGCCATCGCGATGATCAGACTCGACCCGACCTTGGCCCGCAGCGCGCGCAGCGCCTGCGCCATGTACGTCGGGTTGAGCCCGTTCTCCAGGTCGATGTCGATCCCGTCGAAGCCGTAGCGGGCGATCAGCGCGGCGGCCGTGTCGGCGAACGCGGTGGCCGAGGCCGCGTTGTTGACGGTGACCCGGCCGGTCTCGCCGCCGACCGAGAGGATCACCCGCTTGCCCCGGCTGTGCAGGGTGCGCACGTCGGCGGTGAAGTCCGCTTCGGTGTAGCCGCCGAGCGCGGTGGCCAGGCCGAGGTCGATGCCGAAGGCGAGCGCGCCGGGCGTCGCGGTTGCCTCGGCGAAGGCGACCGCGACCAGGTCGTACTCGTTGGGGACGTCGCGCAGCCGCAGCTCGACGGCGGGGTTGTCGAAGTTGTGCCAGTAACCGGTGAGCAGGTGCTTCGGCAGGTCACCGGTGGGCGGGTCGGTCGGCGGCGGGGTCGTCGGGGGCGGCGTGGTGGGCGGTGGGGTGGTGGGCGGCGGCGTGGTGGGTGGCGGCGTGGTGGGCGGGGTGCCGCCGCCGCAGGCCGCGCCGTTGAGCTGGCATCCGCCCGGCGAACCGGAACCGCTGGCCAGGAAGCCGAAGGAGACCGAGGCGCCCGGGGCGATGGTGCCGTTCCAGGACCGGTTGGTGAAGGTGTGCCGCTGGCCGGCGGAGGTGAGCAACGCGTCCCAGTAGCTGCCGAGGGTGGTGCCGGACGGCAGGTCGAAGGCGAGGCTCCAGCCGTTGATGGTCGAGCTGCCGCCGTTGGTGATGGTGTACTTCCCCTCCCAGCCGGAGCCCCAGTCGGCGGTCTTGACGAAGCTGGCGGTCGGTCCGGCGGCGAACGCCGGGAGCGCCACCCCGGCCGCGCCGAGCGTCGCGGCGAGCGCGGTGACCAGGGACAGGACTAGGGATCTGGCAGGCTTCATGCGACCCTCCGCGCCCGGGAACGGGCATCCATGGACGTCAACGTCACCGCTAATTATTAAGACAGTTAACTGTTTCTGTCCAGGGGTGGCTCGGATGAGCGGCCTCCCGTCGCGCGGGGCGGCGCGACGGGAGGCCGCAGAGCTTCCGCGTCAGCGGCGGAAGGTGAACCAGTTGACGTTGACGAAGTCGTTCGGCTGGCCGCTGGTGAAGGTGAGATAGACGGTGTGCCGGCCCGTCACCCCGCCGACGTTGCCGGGCACTGAGCGCCAGCTCTGCCAGCCGCCGGTGTTGCCGACCGCGAAGCTGCCGATGGGAGTCGCGGTTGGACTGCCCAGCCGCACCTCCACCAGACCGCTCACCCCGCCCGCCGCGCCGGACGCGACCCGGGCCACGAAGTCGCGAGGCCCGCTGGAGCCGAACTCGACGCCGTCGTAGCGCGCCCAGTCGCCGTTACGCAGCGCCGCGATGTTCTGTCCGCCCTCGGCGCACGCCTCGACGGCCACCCCGTTCTGGGCGTTGAACGACTCGGCCTGGAGCTGCCCGTACGCGTCCCTCGTCCCGCTCGGCGGCGGGGTGGTCGGCGGCGGGGTGGTCTCGCCACCCCGGCGGTACACGGCCACGTAGTCGACCAGCATCGGACGACCCGGGACGGTTGCCGCGGTCGGTGTGCCGCTGCCGGCCACCCCGTTCGGGAAGGCACCACCCATCGCCACGTTGAGCAGCAGGAAGTAGCCGGCGTGCGAGGTCATCTGCGACCAGGCGGACGCACCGACCTGACTCTCCGAGACAGTGTGGTAGAGCTGCCCGTCGACGTACCAGCGCAGTTGTTGGGGGCTGCTCGAGGCGTCCCACTCGAACCGGTACGTGTGGAACGCCGACTGGCAGCTGGCGCCCGGGCAGGCCCGGGACGCGCCGAGGCCGTTCGACTCGTTGCACGGCCCGCCCGGTGCGACGCCGCAGTGCAGCACACCCCAGACGGAGTTGATGCCGTTGACGTTCTCCATCACGTCGAACTCGCCGATGCCCGGCCAGTTCTGGTAGTTGCCCCGGTAGGGCGCGCCCAGCGCCCAGAACGCCGGCCAGTAGCCGGCCGCCGCCGCACCGGTGACGTTCGGCATCTGGATCCGACCCTCGATCGCCAGCACGCCGCCGGCCGGGGCCTTGAAGTCGCTGCGCACGGTCTCGATCCGGGCGGAGGTCCAGCCTCCCCCACCGTCGCGCAGCGGTGTGATCCGCAGGTTGCCGCCGCCGTCATGGCTGACGTTGGCGGTGCTGGCGGTGTAGTTCTGGATCTCGCCGGTGCCCCAGTTGGCCGGGCCGCCCGGATAGTTGTGCCCCGTGTCGATGATCCAGTTGGCGGCCGACGGCAGGGTGCCGGCCGCGCCGGTGAAGTCGTCGCTCCAGACCGTGCTCCAACCGGCGGGTGGCGATGGCACGGCGGCCTGCGCGGTCATGGTGACACCGGCCAGTGCGGTGGTGGTTGCGACGAGCAGGACGGACGCCAGCAGGCGGCGTCGGACGGGTGGGGTGGCGGTGGCCGCCAGGGGAGGTGGCATGGACATGCCTCTCTGCGGGGACGGATCGAGAGAGCGCTCTCTCAGAGTTGTACGTCCCGTCCACACAGTTGTCAACGTCGATCTGTTTCGGCGGACGCCGGAGGTGCCTGCGGTCTGCGCAGCACCGCCTGCTCGGCCGCCGACCACACACTCGTGGTGACCAGGTAGATCACCGCGGCGAGCGGCAGCACCAGCGCCACCAGCACCGTCGTGAACGGCAGCAGGGGCAGCAGCCGCCCGAGCACGGCCGCCCCGGGCCCCTCGGTGGGCGTACCGGCCACCGTGCCGACCGCCGCCGACGCCCGCCGCGCCCGCCGCGACGACCACCACGCGACCACCAGCAGCACCGCCAGCAGGACGGCGAAGAGCGGGCCGGCCGCCCCGCCCAACCCGTCGCTGAGATGGTGACCCAGCGGCACCCCGGCGAGCCGCTCGTCGAGCAGCCCGGTGCCACCCTCGCTCGTGGTGAACAGCCGGTACAGGACCAGCAGGAAGGGAGCCTGGAGCAGCAACGGCAGGCAGCCGGCGATCGGGTTCGCCCCAGCCTCCCGGTACAACGCGAACACCTCGCGCTGAAGCGCCGCCGGGTCGTCCGCGTACCGTCGCTGTAGGTCACGCACCTGTGGGGCGAGCGCCGCGCGGCGCCGCTCGCCGCGGACCTGCGCGACGGTGAGCGGCGAGATCAGCAGTCGGACGGCGACGGTGAAGAGCACGATGGCGGCGGCGGTCGCCATCCCGCCGGCCAGTGGTTCGAGCAGGTCGGTGAGCCAGGACAGTGCCGTGCCGGCAGCGCCGACGACGTCGTGCAGTGGTGCGAAGGCAAGCATGGAAAACCCCTCGGTCCGATTCCGGTGGGGCCCTCCCCCGGGGCGGTGTCCGCTCGACAGGGGGGACCGGTGACGGCGGGATCGGCCGCGCGGCGGCGTGGCGCTACGCGGCCGAGGGGTGTCCGGGAGCGCGGGGACGAGGTCGGCCGGCGGCGTCCGGGTCGATCTGCCGGGGCACCCGTCGACCACGGGAACGGGCGCGCAACCCGGCCCACCGGGGGCCGGCGCCGGGCGTACCCGCGCGGTCGTGCACCCGAGCCGCCAGCACCACGGCGAGCAGCACCAGGGCGGTCAGCGCGGCGCCCGCGAGCAGGTCGGCCGGCCGGCCCGCGAGCAGGGTGAGCTGGGCGAACGCGTACAGCCACGCGAACCCGACGAAACCCAGCGGCACCGGCACGGGCTCAGCATAGGACCCGGTGTCACGCCGTCCGGGCGAATCGCGACCCCCGGGTGCCGGCACGCCGAGGACGACGCGCCACCGCCACGTTTCCCGGCATCACCACGTTGGGTAACCAGACGACGGACCGACGCGGATGGACCGCGATTCGGCAGAAACGGGCGGTGGTGTCGATGACCGGTCAGGTGGCGGAGGCGCTCAGCGAAGAGGCTGCGGCGACCGGATTGCTCACCGTGGGTGTCGAGGAGGAGTTCCTGCTCGTCGATCCGCACACCGGAGCCGCGGTCCCGGCCGTCGATCTGGTCATGGAACAGGTGCCGGCTGAGCTGCGCGGGCAGGTGGAACGGGAGTTCCAGACCAGTCAGATCGAGATCGGCAGCCCGCCCGGCCTGGAGCTCTCGTCGATCCGGCACTCCCTCGGCGTACTGCGTCGGGCGCTCGCCGAAGCCGCCGAGCGGGCCGGTGTGACCCTGCTCGCCATCGGCACCGGCCCGGTGGACGGCCCGGTGCCGCCGGTGGTGGACAAGCCCCGCTTCGACCGGATGATCGAGCGGTTCCGACTGCTCGTCCCCGGCCCCGGCAACAACGGCATGCACGTGCACGTGGGCGTACCCGACCCGGACACCGGCGTGCAGGTGCTCAACCACGTACGACCGTGGCTGCCGATGCTGCACGCGATCACCACCAACTCCCCGTTCGCCCGCGGCGAGGACACCGGCTACGCCAGCTGGCGATCCGTGGAGTGGGAGCGCTGGCCGTCGGTCGCGCCGACGCCGTTTCTGGAGTCGCACGAGCACTACCAGCGGCTGATCCGCCAGTTGATCTCCAGTGGGGTGATGCTCGACGAGGGGATGCTCTACTGGTACGCCCGGCTGTCGGCGAAGTATCCGACGGTGGAGCTGCGGATCGGCGACGTCTGCCCGTCGGTGGACGACGCGGTGCTGGTCGCCGCGCTGGTCCGGGCCCTGGTGGCCACCGCCATGGCGGATGTCGAGGCCGACCGCCCGGCGTTGCAGACCGACCACCACCTGCTGGTCGGCGCCCACTGGCGAGCGGCCCACGACGGCCTGGAAGGCGAGGCCGTCGACGTCACCACCGGTGAGCTGCGCCCGGCCTGGGAGCTGTTGGACCGGTTCGTCGAGCGGATGCGACCGGCGCTGGAGCAGCATGGCGACTGGGCCGAGGTGACCGATCTGCTGGGTGGGCTGCGCCGGCACGGCACCGGGGCCGCGCGGCAACGCGCGGTGTACGAGCGCACCGGACGACTCACCGACGTGGTGCAGGACGTCGCACGGCAGACCCGTGGCTGAACACCGTCGTGACAGGATGAGCCTGTGGCGCAACGCCTGATTGTCATCGGCGGGGACGCCGCCGGAATGTCGGCGGCGTCCCAGGCCCGACGCCGCCGCGACCGCGACGACCTGGAGATCGTGGTCTTCGAGCGGGGCCACTTCACCTCCTACTCGGCGTGCGGCATCCCGTACTGGATCAGTGGCCTGGTGCCGGGCCCGGACGCGTTGATCGCCCGGGACCCGCAGACGTTCCGCACCGAGTACGCGATGGACGTCCGGATGCGCCACGAGGTCACGAGCATCGACCTGGAACGCCGCGAGGTGGTGGCCCGGGATCTGGAGGGCGGCGGAGAGGTCCGCGAGCGCTTCGACGACCTGATGTACGCCACCGGTGCGGTGCCGGTCAAGCCGCCGTGGGCGGCCACTGACGCGGGTGGCGTGTTCGGCATGCAGACCCTCGACGACGGGGCGGCGCTGCGCGAGTGGTTGGACGCCGAGCCGAAGCCGCGCCGGGCCGTGGTGGTCGGCGGCGGCTACATCGGCGTCGAGATCGCCGAGGCGCTGATCCAGCGCGGCCTCTCGGTGACCCTTGTCGAGGCGGGCGACCAGCCGATGGCGACGGTGGACGCCGACATGGGCGAGTTGGTGGCGGAGGCCATGCGCGGCCTCGGCATCACGATCCGGACCGGCCTGCCGGTGACCGGCCTGGAGCAGCGGGACGGCCGGGTGTCCGCGGTGGTCACGGCCGAGGGGCCGATGCCGACCGACGTCGTGGTCCTGGGCCTCGGCGTACGCCCCAACGCCGCGCTCGCCGAGGCTGCCGGGCTGCCGATCGGGCCGACCGGTGGGGTCCGGGTGGACCGCCGGATGCGCGTGCCGGGGCTGCCCGGGATCTGGGCTGCCGGTGACTGCGTGGAGACCCTGCACCGGGTCAGCGGAATGCCGGTGCACGTGCCGCTGGGCACGCACGCCAACAAGCAGGGCCGGGTTGCGGGGATCAACATCGGTGGCGGGTACGCCACGTTCGCCGGCGTGATCGGCACGGCGGTGACCAAGGTCTGTGACCTGGAGGTGGGTCGGACGGGCCTGCGCGAGGGCGAGGCCAGGACGGCCGGCTTCGACTTCGTCTCGGTGATAGCCGAGTCGACCAACCGGGCCGGCTACTACCCCGGTTCCCGGCCGATGACGGTGAAGCTGCTCGCCGAGCGTCCCAGCGGCCGGTTGCTCGGCGCGCAGATCGTCGGCTGGTCCGAGGCGGCCAAACGGATCGACACGCTGGCCGTGGCACTCTGGAACGGCATGACGGTGGACGATATGACGTCACTGGACCTGGGCTACGCTCCGCCGTACGCGCCGGTGTGGGACCCGGTGCTCATCGCCGCCCGAAAAGCGGTCGATGCGCTCGCCGCGCTCGCCCGCTGACCCGCGTCCGCCGTGGAGGACCACCCCGTGACCCAGACCCCGACCCGGCCGACAGCGCGTCGACGCCCCACGATGGTCGACGTGGCCCGGCGCGCCGACGTCAGCCTGAAGACGGTCTCCCGGGTGGTCAACGACGAGCCGGTGGGGCAGGAACTGGTCAACCGGGTGCTGGCCGCCATCGCCGAGCTGGGCTTCCGGCGCAACGACATCGCCCGCAACCTGCGCTCCCGGCAGCTCAACGCCACCGTCGGGTTGCTCATCGAGGAGATCGCAAACCCGTTCTACGCGACAATCGCCAGCGTCGCCGCCGAGATCGCCGCCGCCCACGGCACCATGTTGATCACCGCCTCGTCGGAGGAGGACCCGGAGCGGGAACGCGCTCTGCTCCAGGACTTCACCCAGCGCCGGGTCGACGGGCTGCTGGTGGTGCCGGCGGGCCTCGACCACTCGTTCCTGCGTCGTGAGGTCGAGCTGGGGATGCCGGTGGTGTTCCTGGACCGGCCGCCGCAGGGGCTGCACGCCGACGCCGTGCTGTTGGACAACCGGGGCGGCAGCCATGCCGGGGTGGGCGCGCTGCTCGACGCGGGGCATCGCCGGGTGGGCCTCCTGCTGGGCGCGCCGAGCGTGCCGACGATGCGCGAGCGGCTGGTCGGGGCGCGCGCGGCGCTGGAGGCGGCCGGGGTCGAGCCGGACGAGTCGCTGGTCCGCGAGAGGCTCATCGCTCCCGAGGAGGCCGGCCGGGCGGTCGCCGCGCTGCTCGACCTGGCGGACCCGCCCACCGCGTTCTTCTGCGCCAACAACCGGCTCACCGTCGGCGCGCTCCAGGAGCTGCACCGGCGGGGCAGTGACGCCGCGCTGGTCGGTTTCGACGACTTCGAACTGGCGCACCTGATGCCCCGGCCGCTGACCGTCGTCGGGTATGACACCCGGGAGCTGGCGAGGGTAGCCACCGAGCGACTGTTCCAGCGCATAGCCGGCGACGACTCCGCACCGACGACCACAGTGCTCCCCACGAGGCTCCTACCCCGCGGCCTGACCCGCCCCTGACCCGCTCCCTGGCCCCCTCCTCGGGGTCGATCATGGAGTTGTGGTGCCGGACGTATGCCGCGAAGTGCGCTCAAACGCCCACCACAAGCCCATGATCGACCGGCAGAGAGGGTTTAGGTCGCGGCCGTCAGCAGGGCGTTGACCTCGGCGCGGCTGGGCGGGTCTGCGCCTCGGCGTCCGCAGGTCAGCGCGGCGACCGTGGCAGCCTGCCGGAGCACCGCAGCCCACTGCGGCGCGGTCACCGCGGTGAGCCGGTCGGCCGGCCGGTCGCCGAGTGCATCGAGGTCGGCCAGCGCGGCGAGCAGACCGCCGGTGAACGAGTCGCCGGCGCCTACCGTGTCGACCACCGTGGTGCGTACCGCCGGTTGTTCGTGCAGCGTGCCGTCCGGGGCGAGCAGCCAGGCGCCCTCACCGCCCCGGGTCACGACCGCACAGCACACCCCGGCCGCATGCCACTCCGCCATCACGTCGGCCACCGACCGGTCCGGGTAGAGCCAGGCCAGGTCCTCGTCGCTGGCCTTGACCAGGTGCGCGAGGGGCACCTGCCGGCGTACCCGCTCCTGCTCGGCGGCCCGGTCCGTGACGATGCTCGGACGCAGGTTGAGGTCGATCGAGAGGGTGAGCGCGTCCCGGTGACGTTCGGAGGCGAGCAGGTCCTCCAGCACCTGCGCCCCGGGGGCCAGCGCGAGCGCGAGCGACCCGGTGTGCAGGGCGGTCGCCGGGGAACCGGTCAGCTCGGGCAGCTCCTGCGGCGTCCACTGCCAGTCCGCCGCGCCAGCGAGCCGGAACTCGTAACTGGCCTGCCCGCTGGCGTCCAACGTGGCCACCGCCACCGACGTGGGCTCCTCGGCGCGGACCGCCCACCCCAGGTCCACCCGGTTGGCCCGCAGGTGCTCGGCGACCTGCTGGCCGTACTCGTCGGTGCCGAGCCGGGCCAGCAGTCGTACCGGCTGGTCGAGGCGCGCCAGGGTGACCGCCACGTTCGCCGGGGAGCCCCCCGGCACGGCCCGCTGGCCGTCGGCGGTGACCACCAGGTCGATCAGTGCCTCACCCGCGACCACGATCACGCGGGCACCTCGCCCGGTGCGAGCGGGCCGGCGCCGCCGAGCCCGTCGGGCGCGCGGGACAGCAGCACCGCCTGATACGCGTGGTAGACGTCCGGCCGGCCGTGCCAGACCGTGTCGGAGGGCAGGTTCTGTGGATCCAGTTCGTGCCGCCACCCGGTGCCGTCGATCAGGGTGCGCTGGGCGTACGCCCAGAAGACCCGGTACCAGTCGGCGTAGACCGCGTCCCCGGTGCGCCGGTGCAGGGTGATGGCCGCGCCGACCGCCTCGGCGAGGACCCAGTGCATCCGGGAGCGGACCACCGGTTGGTCATCCCAGTCGATCGTGTAGACGAAGCCGTCGGCGCCGTCGACCGCCCAGCCCCGTCGAACGGAGGCGGCGAACAGGGCACGGGCGTCGGCGAGCAGCCACCGAGGAGGCTGCGGAAGGACAGCCTCCAGTTCGAGCAGCAGCCGGGCCCATTCCAGCCAATGGCCGATGGTGGAGCCGTACGGGCGGAACGGGTCCGCGGGCTGGTCCCGGTTGTAGTCGGGCAGCGGCGTCCAGTCGGCGGTGAAGTGCTCGGGCAGCCGCCAGTCGTGCCGGGCGGCCTCGCCGTGCACCAGGTGGGAGGCGATCCGCAGTGCCCGGTCGGCCCAGCTCGCGTCGCCGGTGGCGGCGGTGGCGGCGAGGAACGCCTCGACCATGTGCATGCTGCTGTTGGCGCCGCGGTAGTCCTCGGTGACCGTCCAGTCCCGGTTCCACGATTCGCGGACCGCACCGGCGTCGTCGTCCCAGAACCGGTCCCGCACCACGCTCAGCACGTCGGCGAGCAACCGCTCCGCGCCCGGCCGGCCGGCCCGCGCGGCGCTGGACGCGGCGAGCAGCACGAACGCGTGGTCGTAGCCGGCCTTCCGATCGTCGACGGGTGCCCCCTGCTGGTCCACCGCGCTGAACCAACCGCCGTACCGGTCGTCGCGCAGCAGGGTGCTGAGCGCGGCGATCCCGTGGTCGACGAGAGCGGCGGCGTCCGAGTCGCCGTGGCGGTGGGCGAGGGCGGCCACGTGGGTCATCCGGCAGGTGATCCAGGTGAACACCGGCTCACCGCGGTCTGGGGTGCGGTCGTCGGTGAGCCACCAGAAGCCGCCCTCGGGCCGAACCGACCGGCCGGCCGTGTCGAGCAGTGTGCGGGCCTGATCGGCGAGGAACTCCTCCAGATCGGGCAGGTCGGGTGACCCGGCGGGAGCGGGGGTCTTTGCGGCGTCGGATCGGGGCACGTCGGTCATCTCAGCTGGTCACCGTCGGGTAGGAAAGGGACATACGGCCAGGATCGGCGGGCGGACCGGGTCCGCGCCGGAAAACCGCCAACGGGACGCCCCGAGCTGCGGGTGCGATCGGGAGTGATCATGCGTACGATTCCCCCCTTTTGCCCGTTGACATCGTTGTCACCTGCCAACCCTGCTCCGGTGATCGGTCGACTGTCAATTCCGGTTGCGTCACACCGCTCCGGGCCGGATCTGGTCAGTAATAATCGTCGATCGGCTGGCGCGCCTCGTCGAAGAGCGCCGGCCCCTCGTAACGAACCGGAGGCAGCGGCGGCGTGGCGGGCTTGACCTCCTCGAACTGCTCGCTGGACAGCGCGTACACCACGCGTCCGAGGCCGGAGCGGTCGATGGCGGTCGCGCACATCGGGCAGGGCTGGCAACTGGTGAACATGGTGGTGCCGGCAGCCTTCTCGGCGGGAAGCTCCCGAGCCGCCCAGCGGGCCAGCTTCAACTCCGGATGGGCGGTGATGTCCGCCTCGGAGACCACTGTGTTGTGGTCCTCGATCAGGACGACGCCCTCGGCATCGACCAGCAACGAGCCGAACGGCCGTTCGCCGGAAGCCCCCGCCTGACTGGCGAGTTCCACGGCGCGGCGGAGAAACTTTTCGTCGTCGGGTGTCATCGGCCCTCCTGGGATCTGTGATGTGCGGCCACGGCCGCCAGTGTCCGCCAGGCACGCTCGGGCTGGCGGATCTCGGTCAGATCGCCGTTGAACGGGTCGAGCACCACCGCCTCGGCGCCGAGCAGTCGGATCTGGTCGATGTCGGCGGTGATCTGGTCGATGGTGCCGACACCGGCGAGCCGGTCCGGGGCGGTGACCGGCTCCCGGGTCTCCTGGAGTGCGATGCGCGGCACCAACGCGGGCACCGGGCGGCCCAGGTCAGCGGCGATGGCCTTCAGTCGTGCGGCGGCCTCGGCCAGCCGTCCGGGTGCCACCCGCAGCGGGTGCCACGCATCACCGAGCAGGACCGCGCGGCGCATGCCGGCTTCGCTGTTGCCACCGACCCAGATCGGGATCGCTCCCGAGTCGTAGTCGTCGGTGTTCTGCCAGGCGTCGCGCATGGCCCGCAGGTGGTCGTCGGTCAGCGCGCCGCGCCGCTCGAACGGCACGCCCAGCGCCTCGAACTCCTGCCGGGCCCAGCCGACGCCGACCCCGAGGACGAGCCGGCCGCCACTGAGCCGGTTGAGGTTCGCCGCCATCCGGGCCATGAGCAGCGGGTGCCGGTACGGGACGATGAGCACGGTGGTGCCCAACCGGACCCGGGAGATCACCCCAGCCAGCCAGGACAGCGTGGTGAACGGCTCGTAGAACGGCGCCGGGTACTGCTCGGCCACGTCCGGGGTCACCACGATGTGATCGGAGACCATCAGCAGATCGAAGCCGAGACCCTCGACGGTCTGCGCCCACCGACGCAGCACGTCGGGGTCGGTGCCCGGGGCGAAGTTCGGTACGTTCACGCCGATCTGCACGGCCCTACGCTAGCCACTGTGGACCCGGCATGGGAACAGGCCACCAACGCAGCGGTGGACGGCCCAGGATGGTCGGATGGATCCCCCCGAGGGCCTCGACTGGGTCCGTACGACACCGGCGGGCCGGACCTGGCTCGGCACCCTCCCGACGTGGCTGGCGGAGTGCACCGAGCGGTGGTCGCTGCGACTCGGCCCGCCCTTCCGCTACGCCTACGCATCCCTGGCACTGCCCGCGGACCTGCCCGACGGAACGGCGGCGGTGCTCAAGCTCCAGTACCCGGACGAGGACAGCCGGCACGAGGCCGACGCCCTGGCCCAGTGGAACGGCGACGGGGCGATCCGGCTGCTCGCCCATGATCCGGAACGACGCGCCCTGCTGGTGGAACGCTGCCAGCCCGGCACTCCGCTGCACGAGCTTCCGATGGACCGCGCGCTGGACGCGGTGACCGCCCTGCTGCCCCGGCTGTGGCGACCGGCCGGCACGCCGTTCACCCCGTTGGCCGAGGAGGCCGCCGGCTGGATCGACCGGATGCCTGACAACTGGGAACGGGCCGGCCGGCCGTACGAGCGACGGATGCTGGACACGGCACTCGACCTGCTCACCGGGCTGGCGTCGAGCCAGGGCGAGCAGGTGCTGGTCAACCAGGACCTGCACGCCGGCAACGTGCTCGCCGCTGACCGGGAACCATGGCTGGCGATCGACCCGAAGCCGCTGACCGGCGAGCGGGAGTTCTCGGTCGTGCCGATGGTGCGCGGTCGGGAGTTGGGTCACTCGCCAACGGCCGTCCGGCACCGGCTGGACCGGCTCACCGCCGAGCTGGGGCTGGACCGCGAGCGGGCCCGGGGTTGGACGATCGGACACACGCTGGCCTGGAGCATCGACGGTGCGGTCGTCTTTCCGCACCAGGTCGAGGTGGTCCGCTGGCTGCTCGACGCCGGCTGAGGTCCGGCAGCGCCGCGAGTCGCCCGAAGGGCGGGGCGGTGCATGCGTCGGGGCGGGCGGCTCAGACGGCCTGGCAGGTCCGGCACCAGTACAGGTTGCGGCCGGCCAGCTCGCCGCGGCTGACTTCGGTGCCGCAGACGTGGCAGGGCGCGCCGGGGCGGCGGTAGACGTACACCTCGCCACCGTGCCGGTCCACCCGCGCCGGCCGGCCCATCGCCTCCGGCAGGTGCGCGTCGCGCACGGTGTCGATGCGGCCGTGCTCGACCGCGAGTCGCATCAGCCCGACCAGGTCGACCCAGAGCGCGTCCCAGTTGGCCCGCGTGAGCCCTCGGCCGGGCATCGTCGGCGGCAGGCCGGCCCGGAACAACGCCTCGGTCACGAAGATCAGCCCGGTGCCGGCCACCACCGACTGGTCCAGCAGCAGCGCGGCGAGGGGCGTGGGGCTGCGCGAGATCCGGGCGTACGCCCGCTCCGGGTCGGCGTCGGTGCGCAGCGGGTCCGGTCCGAGGCGGTCCCGCAGTGCGGCCACCTCGGGTGGGGTGATCAGCTCGCAGGCCGTGGGTCCGCGCAGGTCGAGCCAGTGCCGATCGCTGGCGAGTCGCAGCCGCACCTGACCGACCGGCTCCGGCGGCTCCCCCGGGCCGTCGGTGAACTTGCCGTACAGCCCGAGGTGTACGTGCAGGGTCAGCTCACCGGCGTAGTGGTGCAGCAGGTGCTTGCCGTACGCCTCGGTGCTCTCCAGCACCGTCCCGGTGAGCCGGGCGGCGCCGTCGGCGAAGCGGCCCTGCGGGCTCGCGGCATGCAGCTTGTCCCCGGCGAACAGCTCGGCGTGCCGAGCCGCCAGGCGATGGATCGTGTGTCCCTCTGGCACGGGTGCCAAGGATAGCCAGCCGCCGTGCCCAGTCGATCAAGGCCGAGCGTCGAGCCCGTACCCAGGATTGGTGTCAGGAAACGCCCAGGTGGGTATTCGAGGGTCGACACCGCGTGGGTGCCACCCGTTTCGTCGGCCACCACGCATTCATCAGGAGGTGTGTAGTGGTCAGGATTCCTTCGCTGTCCCGCCGGTCCGAGCCGGCACCGACGCGGGACGAGAACCTCGACGGTCGCATCGACGACCGCGACACCCCGGTCGACAGCGGCCGGGACAGCGCAACCCAGACCGACGTGGACCAGCCCGGGGACGGCGAGCGCAGTCGCCCCGTGGTCACCGATCGGGACGCAGACCAGACGACGTACCGCAGCGCCGCCGCAACCGACGACCAGCCCGGCGATCAGGCCGGCAACCAGCCCGGCGAGGCCGAGCGGCGGGCCGCCGAGCGGGCCGCGGTAGCCCGCGCCGCCACCGCCCGACCCGCGGAGAGCACAACTGCCACCGCCCGTCCGGTGGAGACGGAGCCGCGCAGCGGCGCCGCCAGCCCGGTCGTGACCGAGCCCCGGCCCGGCACCGACCCGACCACGGGGCGCACGGCCGACCGGGACGCCGACCTCGACGGCACGCCCCGGCGACCCGACACGACGGACCGGGTCACCACCGACCGCCCGGTCGACCCGACCCCGGACACGACCGCGCCCGAGCCGCCGGTGACGCGGGGCCCGAAGCCGCGGGCCAGCCTGCTCGCCACCCTCGGCCTGATCGTCGCCGTGGCCGGTGCGATGTTCGTGCTGACCGGCACCCTGGCCGGGTACGGCATCGGGCTCGGCGCGTTCGGCGCGGTGCTCTCGGTGCTCGGCCTGATGGCCACCCGCCGCCGGCACGTCGCCGGCAAGACCGACGCGCTCTTCGGCGTGCTGATCGGGCTGGCCGCCGTGGTGATCGGGGTGCTGGCGATGACCGGCCAGTTCGACTGGCCGACCACCGACGGCGACTGGGTGCAGCGCTTCCGTGAGTGGCTTGACTCACAGTTTGTCGATCGTTTCTAGCGGGCACTGTTCCGCTCGCCGGTGATGCACCGGCGAAAAGCCGGCGGTTCGCCGGCAGCCCGAACACTCCGGTGGTTCACCGGCCGGGCGACACCCTTTCAGGGGCGGCGGTTCGCCGCCCCTGAAGTGTTTCCGGGGTCAGGCACGCCTGACACAACGAATCGCTCCCGGCAGTCGCTCAGACGCAACGAATGTTCGGTCCGCGCAACTCTCAGTGGTGGATCCTGCCGCTGACGCCGCATACCGTTGAGCAACGGCGCCAGCCCGTGGGCCACGGTGGCCGGGCGCGCCCGACCCCTGGGAGCAGGACAATGACGATGGACGCCACCAGCCAGCGCCTGTTGATGTGCCGGCCGACGTACTTCGCCGTCGATTACGCGATCAACCCCTGGATGGACCCGACCGCGCCGGTCGACGCCGCGCTGGCCGTCCGGCAGTGGGAGCAGCTGCGCCAGACGTACCGCGACCTGGGCCACACCGTCGAGGAGATCACTCCGGTGCCTGGCCTGCCCGACATGGTCTTCGCCGCCAACGGTGGCACCGTGATCGACGGCAAGGCGATGGCCGTGCAGTTCCGCGACCCGCAGCGGGCCGACGAGGCACCGGCGTACCGCGCCTGGTTCGAGGACGCTGGCTTCGAGATGTACGACCCGAAGCACGTCAACGAGGGCGAGGGCGACGTCCTGCTGGCCGGTGACCACCTGCTGGCCGGCACCGGCTTCCGCACGGCGCACGCCTCGCACGCCCAGTTGCAGGAGGTCTTCGGCTACCCGGTGATCACCATGCAGCTGGTCGACCCGCGCTTCTACCACCTGGACACCGCGCTGACCGTGCTCGACGAGCGGACCGTGGCGTACCTGCCCGAGGCGTTCTCCCCCGGCAGCCAGGCCGTGCTGCGCCGGCTCTTCCCCGACGCGGTGCACGCCACCATGGCCGACGCCGAGGTGCTGGGCCTGAACGCGGTGAGCGACGGCCGGCACGTGGTGCTGCCCGCGCAGGCCACCGACCTGGCCGCCAAGCTGCGCGACCGGGGCTACGAAACCATCGGGGTCGACCTGTCCGAGCTACGTAAGGCCGGCGGCGGACCGAAGTGCTGCACGCTGCGACTCCGTCAGGGAAAGGCAAGCAAGTGATCGTGGATGACAAGCTGCGTACGCCGGGCGCGGTCCGGGACGCCGAGCGCTGGACGGCGCACAACTACCACCCGCTGCCGGTGGTGATCTCGTCCGCGGAGGGTGCCTGGCTCACCGACGTGGACGGCCGGCGTTACCTGGACTGCCTGGCCGGCTACTCGGCGCTGAACTTCGGCCACCGGCACCCACAGCTGATCGCCGCCGCGCACGCACAACTGGACCGGCTCACGCTGACCAGCCGTGCGTTCATCCACGACCAGTTCGCCGACTTCTGCCGGGAGCTGGCCGAGCTGTGCGGCAAGGACCTGGTGCTGCCGATGAACACCGGCGCCGAGGCGGTCGAGACCGGGATCAAGGTGGCCCGCAAGTGGGGCTACCAGGTCAAGGGCGTGCCCGCCGGGCAGGCCAACATCGTGGTCGCCGAGGGCAACTTCCACGGCCGGACCACCACCATCGTGAGCTTCTCCACCGACGAGGACGCCCGCGCCGACTTCGGGCCGTACACCCCGGGGTTCACTGTCGTGCCCTACGGCGACCTGGACGCGCTGACCGCCGCGATCGACGAGAACACCGTTGCCGTGCTGCTGGAGCCGATCCAGGGCGAGCAGGGCGTGGTGGTGCCGCCCGAGGGCTACCTGCCGGGCGTACGCCAGGTCTGCACCGAGCGCAACGTGCTCTTCATCGCGGACGAGATCCAGTCGGGTCTGGGGCGTACCGGCAAGACCTTCGCCTGTGACCACGAGGGCGTCGTGCCGGACATGTATCTGCTCGGCAAGGCGCTCGGCGGCGGCATCGTGCCGGTCTCCGCGGTGGCCGCGAACGCCGACGTGCTGGGCGTGCTCAAGCCCGGCCAGCACGGCTCCACCTTCGGCGGCAACCCGCTCGCCTGCGCGGTCGCCATCGAGGTGGTGCGGCTGCTCGCCACCGGCGAGTTCCAGCGCCGCTCCGCGGAGCTGGGTGAACGGCTGCGGGTCGGCCTGGAGGGTCTGGTCGGCAAGGGTCTGGTCGGGGTACGCGTCCGCGGTCTGTGGGCCGGTCTGGACATCGACCCGGCGCTGATGACCGGCCGGGAGGCCTGTGAGCGGCTCGCCGCGCGCGGTGTGCTCGCCAAGGACACCCACGGCTCCACCATCCGGCTCGCCCCGCCACTGGTGATCACCGAGGACGAGATCGACCTGGCGGTGGCCCAGCTGGCCGAGGTGCTGGCCAGCTGACCGACCCCCGCTGGTCAAGATCTGCGCAACTACAGGGAAAGTGCTGCCTCGACACCGTCCGAGGCAGCACTTTCCCTGTTCTTGTGCGGATCTTGGCCCGCCGCCGGGCCCCGCCGCCGCCCCCGGCGGCCGGGGGCGGCGCGGGCGCGGCGCGGCGCGTGTCAGGGACGGGGTAGGCGCATGGCCATCGTCGGAGCCTCGGCCATCACCGACGTGGGGGTGAACGGGGCACCGGTGGGCAGTTCCTCGGCCCGACCGATCTGCACCCCGGGGTACAACTCCACCATGTCGTTCTCGCCCAACACCCGGGACTGCTGAGGTGCCAGGGGGATCCGGTCCGACTCGGCCATCGAACCGGCCGGCCGGATGCCCGAGCCGTTGGTGCTGACGTCGGTCACGATGACCTCACCGACCCGCAGCTCGAAATGGACGTGACCACGGCTGATCCATCGCCGTGCCTCGTCGTTGAGCCACTGCCCGAGCATGATCCCGCCTTCCTGCTCGGGTGCCCGGCCGGCCACCACCGGCTGGTCCTCGCTGAGCACGAACCGCCGCCGGACCAGGCCGCCGACCCGCACCGCGAGCACCTCCGAACGTGGGCGAGGCCCGCCGTCACCGAGCCGTACGCCGTGTCGGGGGCAGGTTGGTACGCCGTTGCGCAGCGCGGGCGGCGGCTGCGCCGCGGGGCTGCGGTCGGCACCCCCGGCCAGGTCGGCGAACGCGCCACCCCCACCACCGCCACCGAACAGCGCGCAGCCCGACTCCGGGCAACGCCACTGGCGGGCCAGCAGCTTCACCCCGGTCGGCGAACGCTTGCCGGCAACCGGCGAGTGCCCACCACCGACGTGCGCGATGAACACCGGCCCGCCGGCGCCCGGCACCGGCGCGACCACCCGACCGGGTTGCTCGACCAGCCACGGGAACCGACCGCGCAGCCCGTCGAAGCGCACCCGGCTGAGCACCGGCAACCCGAGCAGGTCGGCGACCTCCAACATCCGGTCACCCGGGTTGTCGAGCACCTCGACGAGCCCGTCGTCGGCCCAGCGGCGGACGACCATCCGCTCGTTGGAGGTGAGGTCGGCGTCGGAGAGCAACGCCCGGTGCACCACCGCGTAGACCTGGACGCTGTCCTCCTCCAACTCGCGGGAGAGCGCGTCGATGACCATGCCGAGGCGCAGCAGGCTGGCCGGCCGTCCGCCGTCGATGTCCTGATAGCGGATCACCTCTGCCAGGTCGATGACCGCCCGGGCCAGCGACGGGTCGGTGCAGACCCGCCCCTCGATGGCGTCCAGAACCTTGCTGATCTCGAATCTCATGCCGCGCTCCGGACGATGTCGTCGATCCGCCGGGCCAGCTCGATGTCGCGGTGGGTGACCCCACCGGCCGAGTGCGTGACACAGCGGAAGGTCAGGGTCCGCCATCGGATGTCGATGTCGGGATGGTGGTCGAGCTCCTCGGCCACCGTCGCCACCCGGTCCACCACCGCGATGGCCGCCGGGAAACTGCCGAGCTGGGCGGTACGACCGATGCCGGTCGGGTCACCCGACCAGTCGGTCAGCCCGCCCAGCTCTTCTCGCACCGCGTCCGCGGTGAGCAGGTCTGCCATGACCAGACCCTACCGGTGGCGCGTACGGCGGGCCGTACGCGCCACCGGTGGCCAGCTCAGCTGGCGATCAATCTCTTACAGCCGCAGACGCTCTGCCAGAGCCCCGACATTGGGTGCCACGATGGGGCGGGCATCATCAGATGCCCGCCCCACCGCTCAGTCCTCGCAGCCGCGCAGCGGCCGTTTCCTTCTCAGCCGCGCAGCGGCTGTCCCACCTCATGCAGGTGACCGAGCGCCTGCCGGTACGACTCGACCAGCCCGGTCTCCGCGTACGGGATGCCCTGCTCCGCGCAGTAGGCGCGGACGATCGGTTGCGCCCGCCGCAGGTTGGCGCGGGGCATGTTCGGGAACAGGTGGTGCTCGATCTGGTAGTTGAGCCCGCCCAACGTGGCGTCCACCAGCCAGCTACCCCGCACGTTGCGGGAGGTCAGCACCTGCTTACGCAGGAAGTCCAGCTCGTCCTCGGCGGTCGGCATCGGCATGCCCTTGTGGTTGGGCGCGAACGAGCAACCCATGTAGAAACCCCACAGCGCCTGGTGCACGACGGCGAAGAGCAGCGCCTTGATCGGCGACATGACCGCCAACAGCAGTGCCACGTAGGCGGCGGTGTGTGCGACGAGCAGCACGGCCTCGACCGCCCGGCGCCGCATCGGGGTGGTGTATCGGCCGTCCGAGTCACGCCCGACGATCGCCCGGATGCTCGCCACGTGCAGGCTCAGACCCTCGAGAAGGAGCATCGGGAAGAAGAGGTACGCCTGCCGCTTGGCCATCCAGCGGTTGATCCCACGGGTCTCCAGGGCCTGCTCGGGCGTCCACACCAGCGCGCCCGCGCCCACGTCCGGGTCCTCGTCCTCGTGGTTCGGGTTGGCGTGGTGCCGGTTGTGCTTGTCGACCCACCAGCCGAAGCTGATTCCCACCGCCGCGTTGCCGGCGAACAACCCCACCAGCTCGCTGGGACCGCGCCGACGGAACATCTGACGGTGCCCGGCGTCGTGACCGAGGAACGCGACCTGGGTGGTGGCCACCGCCATCAGGGCCGCGAGGGGCAGCTGCCACCAGGAGTCGCCGAGCAGGAACACGGCCACCCAGCCGGCCACGAAGGCTCCGAGGGTGAGCACGATGCGGGCGACGTACCAGCCGGGGCGCCGCTCCAGCAGGCCCGCCTGGCTGATCCGACGGGACAACTGTGCGTAGTCACTGCCTCGCCGTTGTACCGGCGGTTCCGCCACCGCTCCGAGCGCCATCGCTGCTCCCGTTCCGCTTGCGCCCGTACCGGGGTGGTTCGGGCTTAATGTCAAGTCTCCCGATCGCGGTAGCGGTGAGTAACCCCGACAACCCCCGAATGGGGGGTAGGGCAGGCCCTACCCCCCATTGGTTCGACTCAGCCCAGCCGGCCCACCGCGGCGCGCAGTCGAGCCACGTCACGCCGCCGCCGCTCGTAGGTGGCGGCGAGGCCGACCAGCGCCAACCCGCCGACACCGAGGTAGATCCACCGAGGCAGCAGATCCCATCCCCGGGCCAACTCGTGCAGCGCCAGCAGCGTCAGCACGCCGCCGCCGAGCAGCACCGGTGCCTGCCATCGGCGGGTCGCCCCGGCCAGCACCGCGCCCAGCGCCGCCGCGCCGAGGAGCAGTCGCCGCACCGGCTGCGGGTCCGGCCCGGTCAGCACCGACACGAGGCTCGGCAGCAGCGCCGCGACCAGCCCCGGGCCGAGGGCCGGCCAGCTGGTCAGCCCCGGCCGGGTCCGCAACGCCAGCAGGCCCGCGCCGAGGGCGAGCGCCGCAGCCGGCAGGGTGTACGCCTCCAGCACCGTCACCCCACCGGCGGCCAGCAACACCCATGCACCGAGCAGCTCGCTGGCGGCGGCGATGCCGGCGAACGCCCACCGCCGGCCGGCCGGCTCCCCCCGGCGCAGCAGCCGCAGCGCCACGGCGGCACCCCAGAGCACGCAGACCGTGGCGAGGTGTCGCGCCGCCTCGACGGTGAGCACCGCCGCCACCAGTGCCACCGCCTGCGCGGCAGCGTCCAGCACCCGCCCGACCAGACCCCGCGCCGGGGTGGTCGCGGCGGCGACAGCCAGCACCAGCGCGGCCACCGCCAACAGGGGGTACGCGGCGGCCCGCAACGGCAGCCCTCCGACCAGCGAGGCCGTCACCGCCAACGCGGACGCCGCACCCACCGCCGCGAGACAACCGGCGACCCGCACCTCGACCGTGCGCCCCCCGACGGCGACGACCACCGCCACCACCAACAGCACCCCCTCGGCGGCGAGCGAACCGGCTCGGGTGGCGAGCAGCCCCGCCACACCGGAGGCGACCAGCACCACACCCAGCGGTACGGCGATCGGTGCGAGCCCTGGGCGGGGCGCGGCCAGAGCGGCGAGCAGCAGCGCGGCCGATCCGGCGAGCAGCACGGCGGCAGGCAGCACCGGCCACGGCGCGCCGACCGCGACGAGCAGCACCGGCAGCGCCGCCGCGGCGAACGGCAGCGCGGGCAGCACCGGTGGGCGGACCCGCCGGCCGGCGACCACGGCGGCCACCGCCAGCACCACCAGCGCCAACGCGACGGGCAGCGCTGCCGGCTCGGCGACGACAGTGGGCACCCCCGACCAGACCCGTCCCGTGTCGCCGTACGGCGACACGAGCGCGGTCAGCACCCTCGGCAGAGCCGCCAGCACGGCGACCACCGCCAGAGCGCCGCCCGCCACCACCACCGGGACCGACAGGGGAATCGTCGGCCCCCCGACCGACGATCCCCCGACCGCCGGCCCCCCGACCGGCTGCTGGCCCGACCCGCCCGACCGGTGGGTGACGGCCTCCTGCCGATCCCAGCGGACGACGAAGGCGACCCCCAGCGCCGCCAGCGCGGCGTACAGCGCGATCGGCTCGTTCCCCGCCACGACCAGCGGGGCGAGGCCGGGCACGGTCATGGCGACCAGCGCGCCGGTCACCGCGTACCCGATCAGCTCCACCCGCTGGCGACGCGCCGCGAGCACCGCGACCAGCGGCAGCCCGGCGGCGATCAGCGCGAACCGCGCCTGCCACCAGGGCGGCGCGCCAACGGCGAACGACGCCACCACCGCGATCCCGGGCAGCGCGAGCTGCGCGACCAGCAGACCGCCGCCGGCCACCTGCCGGTACGGCCCGGCGCCCCGCCGGACGGCCAGTGCCAGCCCGACCACGGCGATGACGCCGAGCGTCACCAGCACACCGGCCGGGGCGGCCAGGGCGACCAACAGCCCGTGCCCGAGCAGGACGGCACCGCCGAGCGCGCGGGTGAGCAGGGAGGCCAGGTGGGTCGCCGGGCGGATCAGGACGGCGAGCAGCAGCGCGACCCCGCCGACCAGGTCGACGGCGAGGACCTGCGGCCAGGTGGCCGACCACCCGGCCGGCAGGGCCAGCAGCACCGCCACCGCGCCGGCCGTGGCGAGCGCCGCTCGGGCCCGCCGGGGCAGCAGCAGCACCGTCGCGCCGACCCCCAACGCCACGGCGGGTGCGAGCTGCCAGCCCCAGTCCAGATCCGGTCCCCTGCCGGCCCCCCGCCACGGCGGCAGCGACCGGCCTGCGGCGGCGACCGCCAGCACGACGGTGACCAGCGCGGCCACCTGGGCCGTGCCCGCCGCGACCAGCAGCGCCCCGGCGCGCGGGCCGGTCCGCCAACCACCGGCGCCCGCCACCTCCGCTCCGGACCTGACCGGCAGGATCCGCACCGCGGCGGCCAGCCCGAGCGCCACCGTCGCCGACGCGAGCAGCAGCAGGGACGGCCGCAGCTCGGCCACCGGGCGCAGCAGGGCGGCGGCGAGCACCGGCACCAGCAGCCCGGCGGCCACCGCCCGCAGCGCCCGCCCGCCGACCAGCCAGGCCGCACCGAACCCGGTCAACGCGACCAGCAGCAGCGGCAGCCCGGCCAGCAGATGCGACCCTGCCGCCCGTCCGAGGATCAGCGGCGTCAGGGCGCAGCCAGCGGCACCGACGAGAGCGGCGACGTGACCGATCCCGGCCGACACCCTGCCGACGAGCAGCGCCACCCCGTCCCGGCCGCGCAATGCGGCCAGCACGGCCAGGTTCACCAGTGCCACCCCGAGCAGGACCAGTGACCAACCGGCGGCACCCGGTTCGGCCCCGACGGCGAGCAGCGGCAGCACCGGCTGGGCGGCCAGCAGCGCGGCGAACCAGGGCCCGGTCAACCCGCTCCACCGGCCGTACGCGACGGCGACCGCCGCGCTGGCCCCCCCGACCAGCGCGGCGTACCGGCTGCCCGGCCAACCGGCCACCCCGGCCAGGTCCACCGACCAGGCCGCGTAACCGTCCAGCACCACCAGCAGCAGACCCACAGCGGCGAAGGTCTCCGCGGTGCCCCGCAACCCTCGACGGACCGCCAGCAGCGGCACGGCGAGCGCGAGCGCGGTGAGCGCGGCCAGGATCGACGCCCGTCCGCCGACTCCCACCGCCGCCCAGGCCACCGCTGTGAACACGACCGCCGCGGTGCCCAGCAGGAGTCCACCGAGGACGAAGAGCAGACCCTGGACGGTCCGGGTCGAGGTTTCGGCCGCGCCCGGCGCCGCGACCGGGACGAGAGCTGGCACCGGCCCGACGAGGGGCGCCGGGCGTGCCCCGGCGGAGGCGGCCAACCCGGCACGGACGACCGCCGCCAGCTCGGATCGCCGCCGCGACAGGGTCGACAGGCGACCAGCCAGCTCGGTGTACGCGTGACGAGCCCGTTGCACCTGCGGCTCAAGCTGGGCGATCTCGCGGCTCAGCCGGACCACCTCGGCGGCGGTCGGGTCGGGTGCACGGGAACAGCCGGTGCAACCGACGGTCAGGTCGGCCGGAGCACCGCAGGCGGGGCAGGGATAGCGGGTGTCGTCCACCCGGTCATCATCGGAAGCCGACCGGGGTGCGGCACAGAGTGCGCGTACTCAGGGCCGGGTGTGCTCGTGCACCCAGGTGGCGTACGCCGGGTCGCCGCTCTCCACAGTGGACACCAGGATCTCCGGCACCTCGTACGGATGACTGACCCGGATCTGGTCCACCAACGCGGAGAGCCGGTCGGGTGCGGTCTTGAACTGCACCGACCACTCGGTGCTGGTCTCCACACCGGACCTCCACCAGTAGGTGCTGTCCACCTGACCACCCACCTGGGCGCAGGCGGCGAGCCTGCCGGCGACGGCCGCAGCCGCCAGCACGTCGGCGACCGAACGCGCATCCACCACCGTCGTCACCACGCAGATCTGATCCACGACCGCACCCTACGCGGCATTGTGGTGCTGAGCCCGCCTTTCGATCGCGACTGCGGGGCTCCGCTGCGCTGCACTCCTCGCGCTCACCGATTAGACGCGATCCAGGCATCGATCCGCGCCCACCAGTCGAAGAGCCAGTCGATGCGTTCCTGCCGCCCGGCCGGCACCTCCTCCGGTGGCACCGACCAGAACCGCATCACGATCCGCTTGTCCATGGGCAGTTCCCGCCAGACGTCGGCGACGGTGAGCATCCGGTCCAACCCGGTGTGGGCGACGAAGATGACCCCGGCGTCCGGGGCGGCGTCCAGCGCGGCGAGCATTCCGCCGGGCTGCGGGGCGAGCACGTGACGCATCCGCTCGGCGCGCAGCGCCATCCGTTCCAGCCCGAGGGAACGCAGCCGGGCGATGGCACGCAGTCGTCGCTTGGGGGTGAAGTTGCCGCCCTCAGGGAAGATCACGAACGCGTCGTTGTCGTCCAGGCCGGCGGCCAGGTGCCCGACCTGGCGTACGGTCTCCTCGCCGCGCTCCGGCGTCGGCGCGATGAACCGGTTGGGCAGCCGGTTGAGCAGCACGTCGATCGCCGGGTCCCACTGGAGGGTGTCCTTGAGGACGATCCGTGGCTCCCGGTTGAACCAGTTGACCAGCCCGTGGATCAGGATGAACGAGTCGCCCGGCCCGGCGTGCCGGCAGAGCACCAACTCGGGCCGGCCGGGCAGCGCCGTGTCCGGGTCGGTGCCCACCACGTCGATGCGCAACCGCAGGGCCCAGCCGGCCTGCCAGAACAGCACCCGCAGGAACCAGCCGGCCAGCACGTAGTGTGCGCGCTGGAAGGCCGGGGACCGGGTCCGCCAGCCGAAGCCGGAGACGACCCAGAGCAGGAACAGCGCGAGCAGCGCGGCGGCATCCCAGACCAGGTAGACGCAGCCGATCCAGAGCAGCCGCAGCGGACGCAACCGACCCGGGAACAGCGGGGACACGGCGGCGGCGAGCAGCGCCCAGATCGGCAACGTGGTGACCACGACGAAGGCGAGCGCCACCACGGCGGGGGCGAACAGCAACCGACGCAGCCACCTGGGGGGCAGCGGCATCATCGCTCCAGATGGGTGGCGAGGTAGCGCCGCGAGGCGGTGTACGCCCGGCTGATCCGCCGCCCCACCGCCGCCATGTCCCGGTACGCCCACGGTGTGTCGTCGCGGGGGTTCAGCCCTCCGGTCGGCAGGACGTGCACCTCCACCCCCTCGGGCAGTGCCGCCATCTCCCGGAAGAAGCGGTGCCGGCGGGAGATCTCGAACGCGACCTGCGCGATCTCCCACGGCCGGCGGGGCGGTGTCAGCTCCCGTTCGATCCGACCCACCTGGAGGACGTAGATCCGGCGGGCGCCCACTGCCACCGCCTCGCCGATGGGGATGGAGTTGACGATGCCCCCGTCCACGTAGTGCGCGCCGTCGATCTCCATGGGTGGGAGCAGACCCGGCACCGACGCCGACGCCAGCACCGCCGGCACCACCGGGCCGCTGTCGAACCAGTGCTCGGCCGCCCGCTCTATGTGCGCGGCGCAGCAGCGGAACGGCACCCGCAGGTCGGCGAAGGTGGTGTCCACGCCCAGCTCGGTCTCCAGCAGCCGGCGCAACGGCCGGCGAGAGTGCAGGTGGGTACGGGCGGCGAAGCGGCGCAACTGCCGGGCGACCGAGTCGCCGTACACCTCGCTGGCCTCCGGCGAGGCCCAGAGCCGGACCAGCCGGTCGGTCACCGCCTCCGTCGGGTCGGCGGCGACCAGCGCGCCGTTCACCGCGCCGATCGAGGTGCCGAGCACCATGTCGGGTGTGATGCCGGCGCGGAACAGCGCCCGCAACATGCCCACCTCGACCGCGCCGAGCACGCCCCCGCCGCCGAGCACGAATGCCACCGGTCCCGCCGCCATGCCTCTCATCCTGGCACGGGCGCGCAGCCGACCTGCCGGCCACCGGCACCGGGCGGTCGGCGCACGGCAGGCACCGCCCGTCGACAGCGGACGATGACGGCGTTGACAGGCCGGAGACATTCGCGCAACCTGATACCGCTCCCACCCCTGAGGCAGGTGCGATCGGTGAAGGCAGCACTGCATCCGGGCCGGTTACTGGCTCGCAGATACCGACTTCTCGACCAGATCGGCGCCGGCGGCATGTCGGTCATCTGGCGTGCCCGGGACGAGGTGCTGGACCGGCTCGTCGCGCTCAAGGTGCTCGCTCCCTCGTTGGCCGCCGACGCGCGGTTCCGGGGCATGGTGCGCGAGGAGGCCCGGGCCGCCGCCCAGTTGGTGCACCCGCATCTGACCTCGGTGCACGACTACGGCGAGACGGTCGATCCGGACGGCTCCATCACCTCGTTCGTGGTCATGGAGCTGCTCAGCGGCGAGGAGTTGGAGCTGCGGCTCACCGAGGGGCCGCTGCCGTGGGCCGAGGCGATCGAGGTGGGTGCCCAGGTCGCGGAGGCGCTGGCCGCGGCGCACCGGCTCGGCATCGTGCACCGGGACGTCACGCCGGCCAACGTGATGATGACCGCGACGGGCGTCAAGGTGCTCGACTTCGGCATCGCCACCCGGATCGGCGCGCCCGACGAGGACGAGGACGGCGAGACGTTCGGCACGCCGGCGTACGTCGCCCCGGAACGCCTCGACGGCGCACCGGCCCAGCCGTCCACCGACGTGTACTCGCTCGGCGTGCTGCTGCACGAGGCCCTCACCGGCCGGGTGCCCTACCCGGCGGACACCTGGGAGCAACTCAGCGCCGCGCTGGCCGACGGCCCGCCGCCCACGCTCGCCGACCTGCCGGACCTGCCCCCACCGGTGGCCCGGATCTGCCTGCGCAGCCTCGCCCGCAACCCGGCCGACCGGCCGACCGCACGGCAGGTCGCCGCCGTGCTGCGCGACCAGTTGCTGCCTCCCGATCCCCCGGCCGCGACCATCCGGGTGCCCACCCAGCCCCTGCCGCAGCAGCCGGCCGCCGTGCCAGCAGCGGCGGGAGGGACAGCCGCCGGTTCGGTCTGGTCCCGTCGACGGCTGGTGCTGCTGCTCGTCCTGGCCGTCGGTGTGACGCTGGCCGGAGTGGCATTTCTGCCCGAGGATGAGCCGACACCCCGGACGCAGCCCTCCGTCGTCCCGGCGACCACCCCGCCGAGCGACAGGCCGGTCCCCGGGTCGTCCCAGCCGAGCGCGTCCCCGCCGCCGACGAAGCCGAGCACCGGCTCGCCCACCTCGAATCCGGGCACCCTCGTCGAGGCCGCCAACCGGGTCGACGGGCTGATCAGCGCCGGGCTGGGCGCCGGGGAGATCCGCGACGACGTGGGTCTCGACCTGCGCAACGAGCTGCGCAACCTGACCGCTGCGGTCAGCTCCGGCCGCGACGAGCTGGCGCCACCGGTGGCCCGGCTGCGCGAGAAGGTCGCGGTCCGCCTCGGCGAGGGCGGCATCAGTCCGGCGTACGCGTCTCGGCTCGACGCCGCCATCGTGGAGCTGGGCGGTGCCGAGGTCTGACCGCGCGGACACGCCGGGGTGGGCGGGTCAGCGGGCCGGGACCCGGGCCGATTCGCGGATGTCGTACCGGCCGGTGGCGAAGCGTCGGAAGATCGCCGCGTAGCCGTCCGCCATCCGCTCGACCGAGAAGTTCTCCGCGACGTGCGCCACGCAGTCCTCCGGGTCTAGCCGCTCCGCCGCGAGCACCGCCGCGGCCAGTTCCTCCGGCCGTTCACAGACCAGCCCGGTCAGCCCCGGCCGGATCAGCTCCGGCACGGCCCCCCGGTTGAGGGCGACCACCGGTGTGCCGGTCGCCATCGCCTCCAGCATCACCATGCCGAACGGCTCGTCCCACTGGATCGGCATGATCAGGCAACGGGCGTCGACGAGCATCCGCAGCGTCTCCGCGCGGCCGGCGTTGAGCACCACTGTCACGTTCTCGTCGACCAGCGGCGCGACGACCTGCTCGTAGTAGCGGCGCTCGGCCGGCTCGTTGCACTTGCCGGCCAGCAGCAGGGGCACCCCGGCCTCCCGGCACGCCCGGATGGCGACCTCGGGGCCCTTGTCCGGGCTGAAGCGGGCCAGCCACAGCACCGGTCCCGTCCCGGGTCTGGTCTTACGCGGAAAGCCGCGGATGTCCAGCGCGTTGTGCACAGTGCCGGCCCAGGGCAGGCCGGTGTTCAGCCGACGCTGGGCGTGCGAGATCGCCACCAGGGCGACGCCGGAGTCGATATCGCTGAGCACGTCCCCGTACTCCCCCACGGGGTTGCCGTGCACGGTCGCGACCGTCGGCACCGCCCGGCGGCCGGCGACCAGCGGGCCGATCGTGGTGTGGTCGTGGATGACGTCGAAGTCGGCCGCGGTGATCAGCCGATTCACCCGGGCCAGGTGAGCCAGCTCCGGCAGTGACTCGCCGAGCCGCTCGTACTGGACCTCGGGGACGGTGGAGACGAAGCCGTGGGCCGCCGTGCCGTGGTCGTCACCGGCACCGAACAACGTGACCTCGTGCCCCTGCCGGCAGAGCGCGTCCACAAGGGCGGCGACGACCTGTTCGAGGCCGCCGTAGCCGGGTGGCGGCACGGACAACCAGGGTGGAACCACCATCGCGATGCGCAACGACCGCTCTTCCGGGCGGCCCGCAGGCGAGTGGTTCACGGCCACGAGTCCTCCCCGTTGATCCCCGGTGCGGCGTCACCGCCGGTCCGGACGGTCGGCGGCGATTTCCCAGTGACGTCCCCGGTAAACCGGACAAGGCGGACGCTCACCCGCCCACCAGGATCTGGTCGTGGACTGCCCGCACTCCGGGGGCGGACCAGGCCACCCGCTCGACCTGCTCGCGTTCCCACCAGGATCGGACCACCCCGGCGAGGACGAGCGTGTCGCCGTCCACCTCGACGGTCACCCGCTCCGCACCGAGCGTGCGCATCAGTGCCCGCTGCACGTCCCGTCGCAACCTGTCAGCGACAGCTGCTGCCGGAGGTCGCACCTCGATCAGGTTGGTGAGACCTCGTACGCCGTCGAGCCGGCGCAACTCCCCCTCGGCGGCGCGCCGCTGCCAGCCGAACTCGACCTCACCGCGCAGCATCAGCCAGCCGTTGGCCACTGTCACGTCCAGCCGCTCGGCGGGCACGAAGCTGTCCCACTCCAACGCCCGGGACGCGGCGAGGGCAACCTCGGCGTCGGTACGCCCCGGCGTACCGGGCAGCCGCACCTCGATCTCGTCGGCCACCGCCCGGACGCCCCGGACCCGCTGAGCGGACCGGGTCGCGGCCCAACTGCGAGCGGCACCGTCCACGAAACCGGTCAGGGTGACCACTCCCTGGTCCACGCGTACGCCGATCTCGTTCGGTTGCAGCTGGGCGTCCCAGGCCAACTGCGCCAGGACGTCGCGTTGGATCCGCTGGTCCTCGCGGACATCCACCACCCCGGTCATGGCACCCACCCCCGGTTCCCCCTCGCCGAGACTCGCCCGCCGAACGTGCCGGAAACCGGGGTGACGGCGGTTCACCCGATCCGGGTGAACCGCCGCCGGGCGGAAAGAAGCGGCGGGTGACGGAGCCGACCCCCTCGGCCCCGCCACCCGCCGCCAGAGGGAGGAAGCAGGTTCAGTTGTCCGTCAGGACGTCTCAGCGAGCGTCACGGTTACCGACTTCTCGGCGCCGTTCCGCTTGAACTGCACCTCGACCCGGTCGCCGACCTTGCCGGCCTGCACCGCGCCGACCAGGTCGTCAGAGTCGTTGACCGGCTTGTCGCCGAAGCGGGTGACGACGTCGCCACGCTGGAGGCCGGCCTTCTCGGCCGGGCTGCCCGGGGTGACCGACGCGACGAGCGCGCCGCCGCCCTCGGCCTGGTTGACGCCCACCCCGAGCGACGGGTGGCTGACCTTCTCGCCGCGCTGGAGCTTGCCCGCGACGTCCTTGGCCTTGTTGCTGGGGATGGCGAACCCGACGCCGATGTTGCCGGTGCTCTGCCCGGAGGTGGCGATGGCGGTGTTGACGCCGATCACCTCGCCCCGGGTGTTGACCAGCGCGCCTCCGGAGTTGCCCGGGTTGATCGGCGCGTCGGTCTGGAGCAGACCGGAGATCGAGCTGACGGCCTGGCTCTGCTGCTGGCTCGGGTCCTGCGGCTGACCCTCGCCGGCCCGGATGGTGCGGTCCCGGGCGCTGAGGATGCCGGAGGTCACCGAACCCTGGAGGCCGAGCGGGCTGCCCAGGGCGAGCACCTGGTCGCCGACCTGCATGGCGTCGCTGTCGCCGAACTTGGCCGGCTTGAGGTCGCTGACCCCGTTGGCCTTCACCACGGCCAGGTCGGTCTTCGGGTCGGTACCGATGACCTTCGCGTCGGCCTTCTTGCCGTCGGCGAAGATCACCTGTACGGCGCCACCGGCGGCGTTGGCGACCACGTGGTTGTTGGTCAGCACGTACCCGTCGGCGCTGAGCACCACCCCGGAGCCCTCACCGCTGTCGGTGGTGATCGAGACGACGCTGTCCTGCACGGAAGCGGCGATCTTCGGGAGGTCGGCGCTGTTGATGACCGGCGCCGCCGAGTAGGTGCGGGTGATGCCGCCGCCGTCCCCGTCGAGGGCGAGGGCGAGGGCACCGCCGGCGACGCCCGAACCGAGCATCAGGGCGAACACCGCGACGCCCGCTCCGGCGAACTTGGCGATCCGACTCGGCCGGGGGCCACTGCCGGGCGGCGCGACCTGCGGGCCCCACGGCGGGACCGGCTGGCCCGGCTGCTGCCCGAGGTGCTGGCCGTGCTGGCCGAGGTGCTGGGTGTGCTGCTGGTGCTGCGGGTAGGCGCCCGGCTGGCCCCCGCCCGCCCAGCCGGACTGCTGGCCCGCGTACCAGGGTGCGCCGGGGTGGTGGCCGGCGTTCGGCTGCGGGTAGCCGTGCTGGCCGGGCGCCGGGTAGCCGGAGACCGGGTACGGCGGCGCGGACGGGGTGGCCGCCGGCGGCTCGTACCCGGTCAGCTGGGGGGTGGCCGGCTGAGCGGCGGGCGCGGCGGACGTGACGGCCGTGGCGTCCGTGTCGTCACCGGCGGTCGGGACGACCTGGACGGGGGTGGTCGGGGAGTCGGACTGCGCGCGCTCGTCACGCGGCAGCTCGGCGGTGGGGTGCGACGGCTCGGCGTCGGTGGGGGCCGGCCGGCGCTGCGGGTCGGACTCGAACTCGGTCATGGAACTACCTTCTCCCTCCGCACTGCGATCAACCTGGAACCGTCCTGGAAGTTGGCTGAAAGTCACTCGTCCGCCGCGTCGATCTGTGCCAGCAGCGGGATCCGGACCCGGAAGGTGGCGCCACCACCGGGCGTCTCGGCCACCGAGACCGAGCCGTGGTGGGCGGCGACGAGCGCCGCCACGATGGCCAGGCCGAGCCCGGTGCCGGTGTTGCCGTCGGCTCGCCGCGTCCGTGCCGCGTCGGCCCGGTAGAACCGTTCGAAGACCCGTTCGGCCTGCTCCGGGGAGAGGCCGGGGCCGGTGTCGGCGACCTCCACCACGGCGAAACCGCCCGGTTCGCTGTGCAACCGCACGCGGATCTCGGCGTCCGGCGGGGTGTGGGTCAGCGCGTTGGTGACCAGGTTGCCGATCACCTGGCGCAGCCGCGCGTCGTCGGCGGACACGACGAGCGGGCCCGAGTCCGGCTCGATCTCCAGCTCGATCCGCCGATCCGGAGCCATGGCCCGGGCGGCGTGCACGGCGTCGGAGGCGAGCACCGGCAGCTCCACCGGGGTCAGCGACAGCGGCCGCTCCCGATCCAAGCGGGCCAGCAGCAGCAGGTCCTCCACCAGCAGCCCCATCCGGGCCGCCTCGTCCTCGATCCGGCGCAGCAGGCCGGCGGTCTGCTCCGGTGCCCGCGCCGCACCCTGCCGGTACAGCTCGGCGAAGCCGCGAATGGTGGTCAACGGGGTCCGCAGCTCGTGCGAGGCGTCCGCGACGAACTGCCGCATCCGCTCCTCGGAGCGCCGGGCCCGCGCCTCCGACGCCTGGGCGGAGGCGGCGGCGTCCCGGGCGGCGCTCTCGGCCCAGCGGGCCGACGTCTCCGAGGCGGCTCTGGCGGTGAACGCCGCCTCGATCTGGGTGAGCATCGCGTTCAGCGCGCGCGACAGCCGACCCAGTTCGGAGGTGGGATGCTCCTGGCCCTGCTCCGGGTCGGGCACCCGGCGGGTCAGATCACCGCCGGCGATGGCGGCGGCGGTGCGTTCGATCTCCACCAGCGGTTTGAGGCTGGTCCGGACGATCGCCGCGCCGACCGACGCCAACATGATCAGCACCGCGCCGCCGACCAGCAGGTCGATCCAGGCCAGCCGCTTGACGGCGGAGTCGACGTCGGTCAGGTGCTCGCCGATGGCCGCCATCTGGCCGTTGGGCAGCTCGGTGTAGAGCATCCGCCAGCGCACCGAACTGTCCCGGGCGTGGACGGTGCGCGGCTTGCCGTCCTGCTCCCGCTCCTGCGCCGCGAACCCGGCCGCGTCGTCCGGCCACGGCGGCAGATCGACCGTCTGGAAGCGGGACGTGTCGTACCGGAAGGCCTGCACCTTGCCTGTCGACGGGCTGGTCAGCACGATCACGTAATCGCTGGGCAGCGAGACGACGTTCGACGTGAGCGTGAGGGACTGGATGCGGCCCGCCGAGTCGCGCAGCTCCAGGTCGATCTGGTCGACCAGGTAGTTGTGCAGGAAGTACGCGGTCGAGACGCTGATCACCACCAGGGCGCCGGAGACCAGCGCGAGCACCGAGGCCACCAGCTTCACCCGCAGCGGGACGCTGCGGACCCGCCCTTTCGCCTGCTGGACCCGGTTCACGCCGCCGGCTTGCGCAACACGTACCCGACGCCACGAAGGGTGTGGATCAGCCGGGGCTGGGTGGTGTCGACCTTGCGTCGCAGGTAGGAGATGTAGGACTCGACGATGTTGTCGTCGCCACGGAAGTCGTAGTTCCAGACGTGGTCGAGGATCTGCGCCTTGGACAGCACCCGGTTGGCGTTGAGCATCAGGTAGCGCAGCAGCTTGAACTCCGTCGGCGAGAGCTGGACGCGCTGGCCGGCCCGGTGCACCTCGTGGGTCTCCTCGTCCAACTCCAGGTCGGCGAAGGTGAGCCGGGACGGGGCCTGCTCGCCGGTCGTGGTGCGGCGCAGCACGGCGCGGATCCGGGCGGTCAACTCCTCCAGGCTGAACGGCTTCGTGACGTAGTCGTCGCCGCCCAGGGTCAACCCACGGATCTTGTCGTCGGTGGCGTCCCGGGCGGTCAGGAAGACCACAGGCGTACGCGTGCCGCCCTCGCGGAGCATCCGGATGACCTCGAAGCCGTCGAGATCCGGAAGCATCACGTCGAGCACCACCAGGTCGGGCCGGTGGTCCTTGGCGGCGTTGAGCGCCGCGCTCCCACTGGTCGCGGTGGCCACGTCGAAGCCCGCGAACCGCAGGCTCGCGGAGAGCAGTTCGAGGATGTTGGGGTCGTCCTCGACGACGAGGAGTCGCGCCTCGGTCTGGGTAGCGGGCATGGGCCCATCATCGATGACGTCACTGCGCCGGCGCTGGATGGTTCCTGGAAAATGCCTGTGAGTCGTGGCCGGGCCCTTGACCCTGCTCAGCGCAGCAGGCGGCGCAGCCCGTCCAGGGCGCCGTCGAGCAGCCGGATCGCGGTGCTCAGCTGGGTTTCGCTGAACTGTCGGGCACGCACGAGCCGGCCCACCTCGGCGGTGAACGCGGCCAGCCGCTGGTCGAGTTCGTCGAGCAGCGCGGCCTGCGGCCCGGCGGTCGGCGTCGGCCGGGGCGGCGCCGCAGGGGCCTCCCACCGGTTACGCCGGGTCTGCCGGGTGGCCTCGCTCAGCTCCCGTTTGAGGTCGCGTACCGACCCGCGCACCTCGCTGCGGATCTCGCCGGCAAGGCTGGAGAGGTCGGCCACCGAGGCCGCGATGTCCGATTCCAGCTCGGTCAGCTCACCGGCCCGCTGGTGCAGCTCGGCACGGCCGGCGTCGGTGATGTCGTACGTCTTGCGGCCGCCGGCAGCGGTGTGGCTGACCAGTCCCTCGGCCTCCAGCCGTTGCAGGCGGGGATAGATGGTGCCGGCGCTGGGCGCGTAGAGCCCGAGGAACCGGTCCTCCAGAAGGCGGATCAGCTCGTACCCGTGCTTCGGGCCGTCGTCGAGGAGCTTGAGGAGGTAGAGCCGGAGCCGTCCGTGGCTGAACACGGCGGTCACGGCAGCTCCTCGGAATCGTTGTCGACCGCTCGGGCGAGCAGGGCGATGCTGCCCGAGGTCGCGGAAGCCCAGAGCTTACCTTCGCCGGCACCGAGCACTCCCTCGCTGCTGCGCAGTGGGAACGTCGAGGTGCGGACCTGCGGAAAGCCGCTGGTGATCCGGCCGGAGGCGGTGTGCATCTGGACGGCGAGGTCGCTGTCCTCGCGGACCCGGACGGTGATGCTGCCCGAGATGGTGGTCAACCGGATCTCGCTGCGTCGGGGGTTGTCTAGGTCGCAGGTGATCGCCCCGGAGACGGTCTGCGCACGCACCCGCTCGGCGGCGCTGTCGGCGAGGATCACCTCCCCGGAGACCGTCTCCAGAGTGAGGTCGCCCCGGACGCCGAGCGCCTCCACCGGCCCGGAGGTGATCGTCGCGGAGGTGTTGCCGCGCAGGCCCATCAGGGTGATCTGACCGGCGGTGACGTGCACCGCGGTCTGCCGGCGCAGACCGGAGACGACCACCGAGCCCGCGACCAGCCCCAGGTCGGCCAGGACGTCGGCGGGCACAGCGAGCGAGACGTCCACCCGGGGGTAGCGGTGGATCATCCGGAACCAGCGCAGGACGTCGGTCCAGCCGTGGCCGCGCTCCTGACGGACGGTGAGCCGGCCGTCGGAGTGGTCGATCAGGACCGGCCGGCGACCGACCTGGGTGACGTCGATCCGGGTCGGGCCGTCGGTGGCGACCACGTTGAGCCGGCCGCTCACCAGGCGGACGTCCAGCCGGGTGACCGGGCCGTCCACGGTGAGCCGCTGCGGGCTCTCGACCGTCCATCCGGCCATGGGTTTCCTCCCCTCGACGACGCGCGGACACGCGCCTGACAGGGAGGACAGTAACGCGATACATCGCGATAGCACAAGACAGGTCGCGTGTTGGTCGCTCTTGCGCCGGGCGGGGTCGACGACCGCGACCCCGCTTCCCCTCAGGCCGCCAGGTCCAGCTCCCGGCCGGATGTCGGCACCGGCACGGAGACCGCCGGGGTCACCGTGGGCAGCACCGGACGCAGGCGGGTCCGCGCCACGCCGCCTGCCGGCAGCAGGTGTACGGCCGACTCGGCCGCCCGGGCCAGCAACCGCCGGTCGGCAGCACGGGCCGGGTGCAGCGCGGCGGCGATCGTCACCGACACCACGATGTCCCGCGCCGCGACCACCCGGGCCACCGAGCGCAGCAGGGTGTCCGCACCGAGGAAGGCCGTTGCCGTGGTGGTGGAGCCGATGGCCTCGCAGCGGTAGGCGAGCCGCAGCGGCACCACCGGGCTGCCCGCGTCGATGGCCGCCTGGAACATCGCCGGCCGGAAACCGCCGCCCGGGCGGCAGTCGGCAACGCCGTCACCAGCGCACCAGGTCGTACCCTCCGGAAAGACCGCCACCGACCGGCCGGCGCGCAGCGTCTCGGCGACCCGCCCGACGCTCGTCGGCAGTGCCCGCGGCCGGGCCCGGTCCACGAAGACCGTGCCCGCCGCCGCGGCCAGCAGGCCGACCAGCGGCCAGGAGCGGATCTCCCGCTTCGCGACCATCCGGGTGGGCGCGACCGCCAGCACCGCGAGGATGTCCAGCCAGGAGACGTGGTTGGCGACCAGCAGCGCCCGCCGCCGGGGCAACCGACCCCGGATCACCAGCCGGACGCCGAACGCCCGCGTGGTCGCCCGGGCCCAGCCGCGTACCGCCGCCTGCCGCTCCCGGGTCGGAAGCACGGGCAGCAGCAGCACCAGGCCGACCCCGGCGACCAGCATTCCGGTCGCGGCGACCAACCGCAGCACCCGGCGGGCCACCGGCACCGTGGGCACCTCGCCGGCCGCCGGCAGGCAGTCGTCGTCACAGCCCGAGGAGGGCCGCCACAGATCGTGCGCCCCGGTTGTCACCGCTGCTCCCCGCCCAGGAAGTGGCGCAGGTAGCGCGGGTTCATCCGGTCCAGGGAGAAGAGCACGTAGAAGTCCGCGCACCCGAAGTCGGGGTCGTACGCCGGCTCGCCGCAGATCCACGCGCCGAGCCGGAGGTAGCCCCGCAGCAGCGGTGGCACCACGACGCGCCCCGCCGGTCCGACAGCGGCCACCGGCGCGGCGGCGGCCGAGCCGGGAGCCGTGGCCGACTCGGCGAACCAGGGTCGCCGTGGGCGGATCCGCAGCGGCGGCGGCGACAGGTGCCGGGCCTGGGCCTGGCTCCACACCTCGGCGACCGTCCGCCCACCGTCGGCCACCGGCACCGAGGCGCAGCCACCGAGCCAGCGGGAGCCACGCAGGTGCAGGTACCGGGTGATGCCGGCCCACATCAGATTGATCACCGCGCCCGAGCGGTGGTCCGGGTGCACGCACGACCGACCCGCCTCGACGAGGTCGTCGCGGAGCGGGTCGAGCGCGGAGAGGTCGAACTCCTCCTCGGCGTACCGCTGGTCGGTGCGTCCGGGCGGTAGCAGCCGGTAGGTGCCGACCACCTCGCCGGTGCTGTCCTCGCGGACGATCAGGTGGTCGCAGTACGCGTCGAAGGGGTCCACGTCCAATCCGGCCTCGCCGGGAAGGAGGGTGGCGCCGAGCTCGGTGGCGAACACCTCGTGGCGCAGGCGTTGCGCGGCCGCGACCTGGGTGGGGTCGTCGGCGATCAGCAGGGTGTATCCGCTGGTCTTCAGGGATGTGCCAGCGGCATGCAGAACGGCCATGGGATCTGTGTAGGTGCCCGGGTTGCCATCCACGGGGACCACCGGTGTCGATCGGGTGAACGCCGGCCGGCGAGACCGCTCGCGGCACCCCGCGAAGACCGTGCGAGGCTGCCCGGGCAGGCCGGCGAAGGCGCCGGCACGCCCACCGGAGGTCGACGATGCGCATCGAGTCCCGCTACAACGGGCCCCCCGGTTCCGGCAACGGCGGCTGGAGCGCGGGAGTGTTCGCCACCGAGGCCGGCGGCAGCGAACCGGTCGAGGTGACGCTGCGCCGGCCACCACCGCTGGAGACCGAGTTGACGCTGGTCGACGGTGCGGTCCGTGACCCGTCCGGCGAGTTGGTGGCCGAGGTGCGCCCGGCCGGGGTCGTCGATGCCGTCGTACCGCCGGTGGACCTAGCGACGGCGGTGGCTGCGGCGGCCCACTTCCCCGGCCTGGTCGAGCATCCGTTCCCCGGCTGTTACGTCTGTGGGCCGCAGCGGGCGGACGGGTTGCGGATCTTTCCTGGCCGGCTGCCCGATGGGCGGACCGCGGCGCCGTTCCGGGCACCCGAGCAGGTCAGCGAGGCCACGGTCTGGGCGGCGCTGGACTGCCCCGGCGGTTGGGCGGTGCTCGCGCCCGGTCGCCCGTACCTGTTGGGCCGGATCGCCGCCGTGGTCACGGCGCTACCCGGGCCGGGCGACGAGTGCGTGGTGACCGGGGCGTTGCTGCGCGTCGATGGGCGCAAGGCGCTCGTGCACACCAGTCTGTACGGCCCGGACGGGTCGTTGCTCGGCGCGGCACGGGCAACCTGGATCGCCCGCTGAACCCGGGCCGTAGTCCGCAGGGATGAGTCGCCTCCACCCCGCGACGGAGGCAAACGTACCGACCGCGCCTGATTGACCTTGTTGCCACGGGCCGTCACGCTGTGCCACGGCGTACCTCGACGCCACACACGGGAGGAGAACGATGACTGACGGGCAGAGAAGCCCCACTAGCGACGGTCAGATCGTGGTGTCCGGTCTGACGAAGCAGTACAAGAACGTCCGGGCGGTGAACAACCTGTCCTTCACCGTGGCGCCGGGGCGGGTGACCGGCTTCCTCGGCCCGAACGGCGCAGGCAAGACCACCACGCTGCGCATGCTGCTGAATCTGGTCACCCCCACCGCCGGCACGGCCACCATCAGCGGCCACCGGTACGCCGACCTCGCCGACCCGCTGCGGCACGTCGGCGCGGTGCTGGAGGCCTCCAGCGCGCACAAGGGCCGTACCGGCATCAACCACCTGCGGGTGATCTGCGCGGCGGCCGGGCTGCCGAAGCAGCGGGCCGACGAGGCGTTGGCCCTGGTCGGGCTGACCCCGGCGGCGAAGCGCAAGTTCAAGGGTTACTCGCTGGGCATGAAGCAGCGGCTCGGCATCGCCGCCGCGATGCTCGGTGACCCCCGCGTGCTGATCCTCGACGAGCCGGCCAACGGACTGGACCCGGAGGGCATCCGGTGGATGCGTGGATTCCTCAAGAACCTCGCCCACGAGGGCCGTACAGTGCTGGTCTCCAGCCACCTGCTGTCGGAGATGCAGCTCCTCGCCGACGACGTGGTGATCATCGCCGCCGGTCAGCTCGTCCGGCAGGGGCCGGTCGACCAGGTCCTCGGGTCGATGGCGCAGGGCGCCCTGGTCCGGGTCCGCACTCCGCAGGCCGAGGCGCTGACCGCCGCGCTGAAGGCGCAGTCGGCCACCGTCGACACCGACGAGCACGGCACCCTGCTGGTCGCCGGGGTCGACGCACCCACTGTCGGCCGGGCCGCCCTGGCCGCCGGGGTGGAACTGCACGAACTGTCCACCGAACGGCCCGACCTGGAACGGGTCTTCCTGGAGCTGACGGCCGGAAAGGCGGGCATCCGATGAACCTGGTCCGATCCGAGCTGCTCAAGATCCGTACCACCAACACCTGGTGGGTCTTCGCGCTCATCTCACTGCCGCTCTGGGCGCTCACCCTGCTGATCAACTGGTTGCAGGCCGACACCCTCACCAACGGCGACCTCGGCGAGGTGCCGGCCGACCAGACCGACACCCTGGTGGCCGCGTCCAGCGCGGACGCGCTCTCGTCGAACCTGTTCACCACCGGGCAGTTCTTCGGGCTGCTCATCGTGATGCTGCTCGGCATCATCGTGGTGACCAGTGAGTTCTTCCACCAGACGGTCACCACCACGTTCCTCACCCAGCCGCACCGCACCGCGGTGATGAGCGCCAAGCTAGTCGCCGCCGGCGTGCTGGCGCTGCTGTTCTGGCTGGTCACCACTGCGTTCAACCTGATCGCCGGTTCGGCGGTGTTGAACGCGATCGGGCTGGGCTCGCAACTGGGCAACGACGCAGCCTGGCGGGCGATCGGGTTGAACCTGCTCGCGTACCTGCTCTGGGCGGTGTTCGGCGTCGGCATCGGCGTGCTGATCCGCAGCCAGATCGGCGCCACCGTGACCGGCATCCTGCTCTACCTGGGCGGCTCGATCGGTGCCATCTTCGTGATCGCCATCCTGGCCGACCGTTGGGGCGACTGGATCAACAATCTCCAGTTGCTCGTGCCGTCGCTGGCCTCGTCGCTGATGGTCACCGGGGCGGACATCCCCGGCAACCCGCCGCGCTGGGCGGGCGCGGCCGTGCTGATCGGCTACGCGGTGGTCACCGGCGTGGTCGGCTCGCTGCTGATGCGCCGTCGCGACATCTCCTGAGTTGACCGGTCCGGGGTGGCGACGACGCGCCGCCGTCACCCCGGAACGCCGGCCAGGCTCACCCGCCAGGGCAGCCCCGGCCGCCGCTGCGCGGAATGCACTGGGTGACCGCCGGAGCGGGCTCGTCGTCGGCGGGCGTGTGGCCGATCAGGACACCGGTGGCCATCCGGCCGACCAGAACGACCATCAGATACACCACCACCATCCCGCCGACCGCCCAGCGAAAGTGCCGGCGCCAGTCCGTCTCGCCCGCCAGCCACAGCCCGACGATCGGCAGCGCGTTGAGCAGGAGAGCGGCGATCAGCACGGCGTCGGTGCCGGCGCCGAACGCCTGCGCCGCCTCGTGGGTCGGCGCGTACGGCTTCGAGGTGCGCCGGATGAGGCCCACCAGGAGCAGGAACGGCACCCCGTACAACCAGACGAAGAAGAGCCCTCCGAGGCCGAGCCGCTTCACGAGCGCCCCGCGTACACGGCTGCGCAGATCGTGACGGTGACCAGGGCGGACAGGGTGCCGGCGAGCACCGCCGAGGGCACCAGCCGGACGACCAGCGCGGCCACCAGCGCCGTCACGACGAGCAACCCGGCCAGCACCGGCCCACCCCACACCAGCATGACCAGAGCCAGAGACTCCCCCGGCGACAGGCAACTGAACCAGGCCGAGCAGTCCGTCGGCGGCGGGCTCGGCACACTCGCCAGGCCTACCGCCACTGCCGCACCGACCGTCACGTACCAACCGGACGCCACCGCCACACTCCGGCCGTAGCGCCCCCGTACCCCGTTGTGATCCATGCGAAGGATCCTCACCGGAATCGCGGCGCGGAGACATCTGCATCCGTACTCAGTTGCCTGCCGTTACGCTCCCGGCGGCCCACCTAGCAGTTGGCGGCCGACCACGCAGCGGTTGGTGAACTTCTGGCATCTTCTGTGAAACCGGCCACGGGACCGAGGCGGAAATGCCTGCGGGATCGGTACGGCGTAGCCTGGGAGCCGTACCCTCCGTGCCCCTGACCGGGCGGGAGGAACACACCGCGTGCCACACAAACCCGCGTGAAAGAGGCGATTACCGGCCGTGTCGACCCAGCAGACTTCGCAGGAGAACCCACTAGCGGGTTTCGGCCCGAATGAGTGGATCGTCGAGGAGATGTACCAGCGTTACCTCGCCGACCCAACGAGCGTCGATTCGGCCTGGCACGACTTCTTCGCCGACTACCGCCCGGCGCCCGGAGCGGCCACCCCGCGCGGCGCCGAGTCGTCGAACAAGCCAGCCGCCGCTCCCGAGCCCGACGGCCAGCCGGAGGCAGCCGCCGAGGTCAGCCAGCCGAGCACCAAGGCGAAGCCGGCGACCGCCACGAAGGCGGCCGCCGCGCAGTCGGCACCGGCCAAGCCCGCCGCCGCTCCGGCCACGCCCAAGGCCACGCCGGAGAAGGCCGCACCGGCCAAGCCGGCCGCCAAGGCCGCCGCGCCGGCCTCTGACGGTCCGCAGACCACGCCGCTGCGTGGCGTCGCCGCGAAGATCGTCCAGAACATGGACGCCTCGCTGAGCGTGCCCACCGCGACCAGCGTCCGCGCGGTCCCGGCAAAGCTGCTGGTCGACAACCGCATCGTGATCAACAACCACCTCGCCCGGGGGCGCGGTGGCAAGGTCAGCTTCACCCACCTGGTCGGTTACGCGCTGGTCCGGGCGCTGGTCCAGCACCCGGAGATGAACAACTCCTTCGCCGAGGCCAACGGCAAGCCCGCCGTGCTCCGGCCGGCGCACGTCAACCTCGGCATCGCGATCGACCTGGCCAAGCCGGACGGCAGCCGCAACCTGGTGGTCCCCTCCATCAAGGGCTGCGAGACGATGGACTTCCGGCAGTTCTGGCAGGCGTACGAGGACGTGGTCCGGCGGGCGCGGCGCAACGAGCTGACCATGGAGGACTACTCCGGCACCACGATCTCGCTGACCAACCCGGGCGGCATCGGCACCGTGCACTCGATGCCGCGGCTGATGCAGGGCCAGAGCGCGATCATCGGCGTCGGCGCTATGGAATACCCGGCCCCCTACCAGGGCATGTCCGAGACCACCCTGGCCGAGCTGGCCGTCAGCAAGATCATCACGCTGACCAGCACGTACGACCACCGGATCATCCAGGGCGCCCAGTCCGGCGAGTTCCTCAAGGTGATGCACGAGCTGATCCTGGGTGAGCACGGTTTCTACGACCAGGTCTTCACCTCGCTGCGCATCCCGTACGAGCCGGTGCGCTGGGTGCGCGACGTCGCCGTCAACTCCGAGGGTCAGATCAACAAGACCGCCCGGGTGCACGAGCTGATCCACGCGTACCGGGTGCGTGGTCACCTGATGGCCGACACCGACCCGCTGGAATTCAAGATCCGCAAGCACCCCGACCTGGACGTCCTCCAGCACGGGCTCACCCTGTGGGACCTCGACCGCGAGTTCCCGGTCAACGGCTTCGCCGGCCGGCAGCGGATGAAGCTGCGCGAGATCCTCGGCGTGCTGCGCGACTCATACTGCCGCCGGGTCGGCATCGAGTACATGCACATCCAGGACCCGGAGGAGCGTCGCTGGGTCCAGGAGCGGATCGAGCGCAAGTACGAGAAGCCGGCCGCCGACGAGCAGAAGCACGTGCTCAACCGGCTGAACGCCGCCGAGGCGTTCGAGACCTTCCTGCAGACCAAGTACGTCGGCCAGAAGCGCTTCTCCCTGGAGGGCGGCGAGTCCCTCATCCCGCTGCTCGGTGAGGTGCTGGAGTCCTCGGCCGAGAACGGCCTGGACGAGGTCGTCATCGGCATGGCCCACCGGGGTCGGCTCAACGTGCTGGCGAACATCGTCGGCAAGCCGTACGAGAAGATCTTCTCGGAGTTCGAGGGCCACCTGGACCCGCGCTCGACGCAGGGCTCCGGCGACGTGAAATACCACCTGGGTCAGAACGGCAAGTTCACCACCCCCGACGGCGAGCACTCGGTCAAGGTGTCGGTGGTGGCCAACCCGTCGCACCTGGAGGCCGTGGACCCGGTGCTGGAGGGCATCGTCCGGGCCAAGCAGGACCGGATCGACCTCAAGCTCGAGGGTTACACAGTGCTGCCGCTGGCGGTGCACGGTGACGCCGCGTTCGCCGGTCAGGGCGTGGTCGCCGAGACGCTCAACCTGTCGCAGCTGCGCGGCTACCGCACCGGCGGCACCGTGCACGTTGTGGTCAACAACCAGGTCGGCTTCACCACCGCCCCGGAATACAGCCGGTCCAGCCTCTACAGCACCGACGTGGCCCGGATGATCCAGGCGCCGATCTTCCACGTCAACGGCGACGACCCGGAGGCCGTGGTCCGGGTGGCCCGGCTGGCCTTCGAATACCGGCAGACGTTCAACAAGGACGTCGTGATCGACATGGTCTGCTACCGGCGGCGCGGGCACAACGAGGGCGACGACCCGTCGATGTCCAACCCCCAGATGTACAAGATCATTGACTCGAAGCGCTCGGTCCGCAAGCTCTACACCGAGGAGCTGATCGGCCGCGGCGACATCACCGTGGAGGACGCGGAAGAGCTGCTGCGCGACTACCAGGCGCAGCTGGAGAAGGTCTTCAAGGCCACTCGGGACGCCGCGGCGGCACCGCGCCAGCTCAACCGGCCGCGCCGCGAGGAGGAGCCGGAGCCGCAGGTCGACACCGCCACCGACGCGTCAGTGGTCAAGGCGGTCGGCGAGGCGCACATCAACCTGCCGGAGGGCTTCACCCCGCACAAGCGGATCCAGCAACTGCTGGACCGGCGGGCGAAGATGTCCGTCGAGGGCAACATCGACTGGGGCTTCGGCGAGATCATCGCGCTCGGTGCGCTGCTGCACGACGGGGTCACGGTCCGGCTGGCCGGCCAGGACTCGCGTCGCGGCACGTTCGTCCAGCGGCACGCCTCGGTGGTCGACTCCCGCACCGGCGAGGACTATCTGCCACTCAAGTCGCTCACCGGCGACGGCGAGCGCTCCCGGTTCTTCGTGCACGACTCGCTGCTCAGCGAGTACGCGGCGATGGGCTTCGAGTACGGCTACTCGGTGGAGAACATCAACGCGCTGGTCGCCTGGGAAGCCCAGTTCGGTGACTTCGTCAACGGTGCCCAGTCGGTGATCGACGAGTTCATCTCGTCCGGCGAGGTGAAGTGGGGCCAGCGCTCCGCCGTCACCCTGCTGCTGCCGCACGGCCACGAGGGCCAGGGCCCGGACCACACCTCCGGCCGGCCGGAGCGGTTCCTGCAGATGTGCGCCGAGGACAACATGCGGGTGTCCATCCCGACGACCCCGGCGAACTACTTCCACCTGCTGCGCCGCCAGGCCCTGTCGCCCAAGCGCAAGCCGCTGGTGGTGTTCACGCCGAAGTCGCTGCTGCGGCACAAGCTCTGCGTCTCGTCGGTGGAGGACTTCACCACCGGCACCTTCCAGCCGGTGCTGCGCGACACGGCCGCCCCGGCACCGGAGGCGGTGAAGCGGGTGCTGCTCTGCTCGGGCAAGGTCTACTACGACCTGTTCCAGGCCCGGCAGGAGCGCGGCGTCACCGACACCGCGATCCTCCGGATCGAGCAGCTCTACCCGCTGCCGGTGGAGGAGATCCGGGCCGCCCTCGCGCAGTTCCCGAACGCGGAGGACTTCGCCTGGGTGCAGGAGGAGCCGGCCAACCAGGGTGCCTGGTCGTTCGTCGCGCTCAACCTGCTGGAGCACCTCACGGACGTCCGGCTGCGGCGGATCTCCCGCCCGGCCGCGGCCGCCCCGGCGGTCGGCTCGGCCAAGACCCACGAGGTCGAGCAGAACGCGCTGATCGAGGCGGCTCTCCCCCGCCCGTGACCTGACCGCACCGCGAGAGCCGGGGCAGGGCCGTTCACCACGGTCCTGCCCCGGCTCCGTCGGTCCACTTGACCACCCGCCCGGCCCTGCCGGGCCGAGTAAGAGGACGTACCCATGTACTTCACCGACCGTGGCATCGAGGAGCTGGTCGAGCGCCGGGGCGACGAGCAGGTGACCCTGGAGTGGCTGGGTGAACGCCTGCGCGACTTCGTCGACCTCAACCCCGACTTCGAGACGCCGATCGAGCGGTTCGCCACCTGGCTGGCCCGGCTCGACGACATCGACGAGGACTGAGCCACCCGGTGCCGGGAAGCGCCGCCCGGCTGGGCATCTGACGGGCGGCTGGCCGCTGGCGACTGGCCGCTGGCCGGCGTCTGCCGGTCAGCCGGTACGGGAGGCGACGGGTTCCAGGCCGGTACGTCGCAGTTTCTGCCAGCCCAGCCGGCCGCCGGTCAACGCGGTGACCACGGCCTGGATCATCACCAGATACATCAACTGCCGGTAGACGAACTGCTGGAGCGGCAACACCCACAGCACGCCCAGCTTCTCCCGGTCCAGCCGGAACGCCACCACCGCGGTGACCAGCTGCACGCCGAGCATGACCAGCCAGGCCACCGCCGTGGCGGTCCGGTCGAGGAAGAAGAGGCCGTACAGGGCCAGCAGGTCGATCACCGGCGCGAGCAGCGGCAACAGCACGCCGAAGAGGCTGAGGAAGAACAGGCAACGCCGGGTGAACCGGCCGGACGCACCCCTGTCGAACACGGAGCGGCGATGCTTCCACATCGCCTGCATGGTGCCGTAGCTCCACCGGTAGCGCTGTTTCCAGAGCTGGCCGATGCTCGTCGGCGCCTCGGTCCAGGCGCGGGCCGTCTCCTCGTAGACGACCTTCCAGCCGGCCCGGCCGAGCGCCATGGTGACGTCGGTGTCCTCGGCCAGGGTGTCATCGGTCATCCCTCCGGCGTACCGCAGCGCCTGCCGCCGGAAGCCGCCGATCGCCCCGGGCACCGTCGGCATGCAGCGCAGCGTCTCGTAGAGGCGCCGGTCCAGGTTGAATCCGATGACGTACTCGATGTGCTGCCACTTGGCGATCAGGCTGCGCCGGTTGCCGACCTTCACGTTGCCTGCCACCGCGCCCACCTGCGGGTCGGCGAAGGGCTGCACGAGCCGGCGGACGGCGTCGGGTTCGAAGACGGTGTCCCCGTCGACCATGACGATCAGGTCGTGCCGGGCCAGCGCCACGCCGGTGTTCAACGCGCTGGGTTTGCCACCGTTGGGCTTGCGCACCACCCGGACATTGGGCAGGCGGAGGGCGTCGACGATGTCCGCGGTCCCGTCGGTGGAGCCGTCGTCGACGACGACCACCTCGATTCCGCCTGGATGGTCGCCGCCGGCGAGTGAACGGACCGCCGCGGCGATCCCCTCCTTCTCGTTGTACGCCGGGACGATCACCGACACCGGCGCTGTGACCGGCGGCCCCCACGTCCAGTCCCCGGCCCGACGGCGCCGGGCGTGTCGCCCGGCGAGCAGGAACAGCACGGCGGTACGCCCCAGCGTGAGCACCCCGACGAGCACGAAGAGGATCCCGAACACGCTCAGCACGTGGTCGGCGCCCCGTACCGCCCAGACCAGCATCCGGCCGCGCCAGCGGTCCCCCGCGGTGGCTGCGGCACCGGATTCCGCCCGGTGGTCGACACCGGCGGCGGCGAAGGCGAGGTTCAGTCCCTCGGTCGCGGTGACGAAGCGGTATCCCCGTTCCTTCATCATCGGGATGAAGCGGTCGAGGGCGGCGACGGTCTGTGCGCGGTCACCGCCGGCGTCGTGCCAGAGGGTGATCGCGCCCGAGGCACCGTCCGGGGTGGCGTTCTCGACGATCCTGTCGACGCCGGGCAGCGCCCAGTCCTGGCTGTCGGTGTCGTTCAGCACGGTCAGGTACCCGAGGTCACCGGCGGCGATCAGCACCGGCCAGTCCTGGTTGTCGATCGCGTCGGCATGCGAGGAGTACGGAAACCGGACCAGTGAGGTGCGCACGCCGGTGACGGCGGCGAGGGCGAGCTGGGTCTGGGCGTATTCCAGGTCTCGCCGCCATCCGGACAGCTCGCTGAGGTCGGGGTGGGTGAACGTGTGCACGCCGAGCTCGTGGCTGCCCTCGACCAGGTTGCGGGCCATGTCGGGGTGCCGGGCGACCTGCGAACCCAGCACGAAGAACGTGCCCTTGACCTGGTGGGCGTCCAGAACGCGCAGAACCTCGGGGGTCCAGACCGGGTCGGGGCCGTCGTCGAAGGTGAGCGCGATGGTCCGTTCCGGCAGGCGGTAGGAGCGGACCTGCTCGCTGTTGGCGCTGATGATCGGCCCCCCGTTCACCACCGAGGTGGGGACCTCGCGTTGCCCCTGGTTGCTGTGCTGGTGGTCCGGGGTGAAGGAGGCGTTGGTGTACGCGTTGACCAGGAGCACGCCGGTCAGGACCGCCAGAAGCATGCCGAGCAGGACCCAGCGCGGTGGCGGTACGGCCCGGCGGCGGCGGGCCGTGATCGCCGGCTCAGTCATCCGCGGGGAGTCCGTCGGTGGGGGAACCGCCGGGCTCGATGTCGATGGTTTCCTCGGGCGGGGGCGGCGGGTCCTCGGTCGAGGGTGAGTCTGCGGGTGTCGGAGCCGCCGAGGTGGTCCGCCCCGGGCTGGGCGAGGTCGGCACGCCGGCGGGGTCACCGCTCGCCGGGCGGGTGGCGCTCGGTGACCGTGTGGGGGCAGGCGAACGGGGAGTCGGGGCGACGGTGGGTGCCACCGTGGCCGCCGGCGTACGGGGGACGGCTGTCGAGGGCTCGGGGATGGCGGTGATCGCCTCGGCCTGCGGCGACTGGGGCCGTTCAGACTGCTCGACCTCGTCCAGGAAGGGGAGCACCGTGTGCGGCTCCACCATGCCGCCGGCGAAGCTGACGGCCACCAGCCCGGTGTAGGTCAGGCCCAGCAGACCGACGACGTACGCGAGCCAGCGCAGGCGGGATCGGCGTCGGCCGCTGGGGTCGACGAAGACCGGAGGCGGTTGGGGCACGGCGGCGATCAGCGCGGTGGGGCCGTCGGAGCGGCTGACCACCATGGTGGGCTCGTCGACCGGTGCCGCCGGGCGGGCCCGGGAAACGCCGTCCATGCCTGCCGGCGTCAGCTTCCCGGTCGGCGTATCGTCGCTGCTCAAGCCCCGGGTGGTCATGGGGTGGGAGTCTAAGCGTGAATTTTTCTCAGCTCTGACGATGGCTCACTGAATGAGACGCCGACCGCACCGTCGGGCCGCGCCGGGCCGCCGCGACCACCCTGCCCGACAGCCGGACGAGTCAGCGTCAGCCGCCGATGAAGGCGTTGATCAGCTTGTGGGGTGTGCCGTCGCCCAGCATGTCCTCAAGGTCGGGGCCCTCGGCGTTCGCCCCGACGCTACGCACGAACATTGCCTGCTCGTATTCGGCGAGCGCCGTCTCCACGTCGTCGGGGTGCGCGGCGATGGCCTCGCCCAGTTCTGCGCCGTCCAACAGGGCCAGGTTGGCACCTTCGCCGTTGGGGGCCGCCAGGTGTGCGGCGTCGCCGAGCAGGGTCACCCCGGGCGTCCGGTCCCACCGGTGCTCGGCGGGCAGGGTGAAGATGTGGCGCAGGACCGGTGGGGTCTCACCGTCGGTGACCAGAGCGGTGAGCTCAGGCGCCCAGCCGTCGAACTCCTGCACGATCCGAGCGGTGGCGACGTCGGGGTCGGTGAAGTCGATGGTGGCGAACCAGTCCTGCGGCCTGGCCAGCATCACCCAGGTGTGCAGGTTCCCGTCGCGCTCCCGGTGGGCCAGGATTCCCTTGCCCGGCTCCAGCACCATCATCGCTCCCCCACCGACGGTTTCCGCGCTGGTCGGGTGCCGGGCATCCCCATCGAACAGGTGGGTCTCGATGAACGAGAAGCCGGTGTATTCGGGTGTCGCGTCGGAGAGCAACGGCCGGACCCGGGACCAGGCGCCGTCCGCGCCGACCAGCACGTTCGTGACGACGGCAGTGCCGTCGGCGAAGGACACCTCGTGGCGGCCCTCACCGAGGGTCCGGACGCCGCTGACCTTGTGGCCCCAGCGGACGGTGCCGGCGGGAAGTGAGTCGAGCAACATCTGCCGCAGTTCACCGCGCTGCACCTCGGGGCTGCCACCCGTACCGTCGTCGGGCACGTCGAGCAGGAGGGTCCTGCGCCGGTCCAGGATCCGCATCGCCTGACGCCCCTCCAGGATGAGTTTGCGGAACTCCCCGGTCAGGCCCGCCATCTCCAGCGCCGGCTGGCCGTTGTAGTCGCGGATGTCCAGCAGGCCGCCCTGGGCGCGCGTCGCCGGGGACGTCTCCGCCTCGTAGACCGTGCACGGGACGCCGCGCACGTGCAGCACGCGCGCCAGCACCAGGCCGCCAAGACCCGCTCCGATGATCGTGACCGGTGTCGTCATGGTGGTCCTCCAGACCTGATGGGCGATCCCGTTGGATCGCCGCTCCAAACGACGTTAACACGTGATTGGAGCGGCGATCCAACGGGTGCGACACTAGGGGCATGGCAAAGAGAACGGCGAACGGATCCGCGCAGGCCCGGCGGCGCACGGACAGCCTGTCCAGGGAGCTGATCATCCAGACCGCGATCGAGATCCTGGACAGCGACGGCGAGAGCGCGCTGACGCTGCGTGCGCTCACCGTTCGCCTGAAGACCGGCTACGGCGCGATCTACCACCACGTCGCGGACAAGGGCGACCTGCTCGCGGCGGCCACCGATGACGTCATCACCCGCGTCCTGTCCGGCACGGCCACCGCCGCGGGTCCGCGCGACACCCTGCGCCTCCTCGCCCAGGGCCTGTTCGACGCGATCCACACCCACCCCTGGGTCGGTGCGGAACTCTCCCGGCAACCGTGGCGGCCCGCGCTGTTGGACTTCTACGAGAGCATCGGCAGGCTGCTGGACGCGCTCGCCGTCCCCGAGGAGGCGCGCTTCGACGCGGCCGGGACGCTCGTGAACTACGTCCTCGGCGTCGCCGTGCAGAACGCCGCGAACGCCCGACACCTCACTGGCAGCGACGCGGACCGGCAGGCGTTCCTCAACACCACCGCCGCGCAGTGGGCGCAACTGGACCCCGCCAGGTACCCGTTCGTGCACGCGACGGTGACGCAGCTACGCGAACATGACGACCGTGAGCAGTTCCTGGCCGGCATCGACATCTTCCTGGCCGGCATCGCAGCCCTGCGCCAGGAATGACCACCTGTCGGATCAGGCGGTGGACGGGGGCCATTGGGCCTGGGTGGCGGATCTCGCGATCTTCTAGGGTGGGTACGTGGCTCGCAGCGTGTATCTGACCAGCGTCGGTTCGGGCGGGGGCAAGTCGACCATCGCCCTCGGGCTGGCGGAGCTGTTGTCCCGCCAGGTCGGGCGGATCGGCGTGTTCCGGCCGCTGGTCTCCGGCACCGGCCCCGACCCGATCCTCGCCCTGTTGCACGACCGCTACCGGGTCGACCTGCCCGAGGCCGACCTGACCGGCATGACATACGCCGAAGCGGCGGCGCTCGTCGCCGACGGGCGCCGGGAGGAGCTGATCTCCCGGGTCGTCGAGCGGTACCGGGCGGTCGAGCGGCAGTGCCCCGCGGTGGTCGTGGTGGGCAGCGACTTCGACGACCCGGGTGACCCGGCCCATCCCCGGGAGCTGGCCTTCAACGCCCGGCTGGCCACCGAGTTCGGCAGTGTGGTGGTGCCGGTGGTGGACGGTTTCGAGCAGGAGCCGGCGGCCGTCGCGGCGGCCATGCGGGGCGCGTACCACGATCTGGCCGACCTGGGAGCGACAGTGCTCGCGGTGATGGCCAACCGGGTGGCCGGGCCGATGACGCTGCCCGACCTACCGGTCCCCGCGTACGCCATCCCGGAGGTGCCGACGGTGTCGGCGCCGACGGTGGCAGAGGTGGCGGCGGCGCTCGACGCCACCCTGCTGGCCGGGGACGACGCCGCGCTCAGCCGGGACGTGCTGGACTTCGTGGTCGGCGCGGCACACGTGCCGACCCTGCTGGACCACCTCACCGAGGGCGCCCTTGTGATCACCCCCGGGGACCGGGCCGACCTGCTCGTCGCCGCGAGCGCCGCGCACGTGGCCGGGCAGGTGTCGGTGGCCGGGCTGGTGCTCACGCTCGGCGAGCAGCCCGACCCCCGGGCCATGCGGCTGGTGGAGGGGCTGAACACCGGGCTCGCGGTGCTGTCCGTGCGCAGCGACAGCTACGACACGGTGGCCGCGTCCAGCCGGATCGAGGGCCGGCCCAGCGCGGCCAACCCGCGCAAGGTGGAGGCCGCGCTGGGCGCCTTCGAGCGCTGCGTGGACACCGACGACCTGGCCCGCCGGTTGCGGGTCAGCCGGTCGACCCGGGTCACCCCGCTGATGTTCGAGAACGAGCTGATCGACCGGGCCCGCTCGCAACGCCGGCACCTGGTGCTGCCGGAGGGTGCCGACGACCGGATCCTGCGCGCGGCGGAGATCCTGCTCCGCCGTGGGGTGGCCGAGCTGACGCTGCTGGGCCGACCGGACGACATCACCCGGCGCACCCGCGAGCTGGGCATCGACCTCGGCGACGCGAACGTGGTCGACCCGGTCACCAGCGACTGGCGGGACGACTTCGCAGCCGAGTACGCGCGGCTGCGCGCCCATCGGGGTATGACCGCCGAGCTGGCGCACGACATCGTGGCCCAGCCCAACTACTTCGGAACCCTGATGGTGGCGACCGGACGAGCCGACGGCATGGTCTCCGGCGCCACGCACACCACCGCCGCGACCATCCGACCGGCGTTCGAGATCATCCGTACCGTGCCGGAGGTCTCGGTCGCATCCAGCGTCTTCTTCATGCTGCTGGCGGACCGGGTGCTGGTCTATGGAGACTGCGCGGTCAACCGCGACCCGGACGCCGCCCAGCTCGCCGACATCGCGATCTCGTCGGCCGACACCGCCGCCCGGTTCGGCATCGAACCCCGGGTGGCCATGCTGTCGTACTCCACCGGCAGCTCCGGTGCCGGCGCGGACGTGGAGAAGGTCGCCGCGGCCACCGCGCTGGTCCGCGAACGCCGGCCCGACCTGCTGGTCGAGGGGCCCATCCAGTACGACGCGGCGATCGACCCGGCGGTGGCGGCCACGAAGCTGCCGGGAAGCCCGGTCGCCGGGCACGCCACAGTCTTCATCTTCCCGGACCTGAACACGGGCAACAACACCTACAAGGCGGTGCAGCGCTCGGCCGGGGCGGTCGCCGTCGGCCCGGTCATGCAGGGCCTGCGGCGGCCGGTCAACGACCTGTCCCGCGGCGCCATGGTGCCGGACATCGTCAACACCGTGGCGATCACCGCCATCCAGGCGGCCACCGAGGAGGCGTCGTGAGTCGGGTGCTGGTGCTCAACTGTGGGTCGTCGTCGGTGAAGTGGCGCCGCTACGACGGTGAGCAGGTGCTCGACCACGGCACCGTCGAGCGGGTCGGTGAGCCCGGTGGCGGCCCGGCGGACCACGCCAGCGCCGTCCGGCAGATCCTGGACGGGCTGGACCTGACCGGCCTGACGGCGGTCGGGCACCGGGTGGTGCACGGCGGCCGGAAGTTCAGCGCACCGGTGCTGGTCGACGACGCGGTCCTGGCCGCGATCAAGGACCTGGTGCCGCTCGCCCCGCTGCACAACCCGGCCAACCTGGCCGGCATCGAGGTGGCCCGCGCGGCGCTGCCGGACATCCCGCAGGTCGCCGTCTTCGACACCGCGTTCCACCACACCCTGCCGGAGGCCGCCGCGACGTACGCGATCGACCGCGAGGTCGCCGAGCGGTACGGCATCCGCCGGTACGGCTTCCACGGCACCTCGCACGCGTTCGTGTCCCGCCGCACCGCGCAGCTGCTGGGCCGCCCGTACGAGCAGCTCAACACGATCACCCTGCACCTGGGCAACGGGGCGAGCGCCTGCGCGGTGGCGAACGGTCGCAGCGTCGCCACCTCGATGGGCATGTCCCCGTTGCAGGGGCTGGTGATGGGCACCCGCAGCGGTGACCTCGACCCCACGGTGATCTTCCACCTGCGCCGGGAGGGCGGGCTGTCGGTCGACGAGATAGACGACCTGCTCAACCACCGCAGCGGTCTGCTCGGGTTGACCGGCGTGAACGACATGCGCGAGGTGCTCCAGCGCCGGGCGGCCGGTGACCGGGCGGCGGAGCTGGCCTTCGACGTGTACTGCCGGCGCATCACCGGCTACGTCGGGGCGTACTACGCGCTGCTCGGCCACGTCGACGCGATCACCTTCACCGCCGGGGTCGGCGAACACGCGGCGCCGGTCCGGGCTGCCGCGCTGGCCGGCCTGGACCGGCTCGGCATCGCCGTCGACGATGTCCGCAACGGCGGCGAGGGCGACCGGGTGATTTCACCCGCCGGCGCCGAGGTGAGTGTCTGTGTCATCCGCACCGACGAGGAACGTGAGATCGCCCGGCAGACCCGGGACGTGGTCGCGCGCGGCTGACGACGCGTCAGCGGCGGGCGTTGCGCCGACGCCGGGCACTGACGGTACGGCGGACCCGGTCCCGGCCAGGCCCACGTCTGGCCCGCGTCGGGCCGGAAGCCCGGTCCGGCAGGGTGGCCGTCCAGACCATACTCCCACCGATCACGGCGAAGGCCAGACCGAAGGGGATGCCGCCCCAGGCGTTGAGGACGAACACCGAATCATCGGTGTTGCCGTTCTCGGCGAGGAACTCCTCGGGGTGCACCGGGTCGACCCACACCCGCAGCACCGCCGGCGGTTCCTCGGTGCAGCCGCCGGCCGAGCCACAGAGGATCCGCTCGGAGTACCGGACACCCTCGTAGTCGTATCCGACCTGGATGGTGTCGGTGCCGCCGCCACGTCCGGTGGTGTCCCGGCGGTCGCTCACGTCAGCCAGAACCGGTACGCCCTCGGCCCGTAACCGCTCAGCCTTGGTGTGCAGGTGCCACTTGTAACCGGCGACGCTTGTCGCGTACGCGAGGCTGGTGAGCAGGAGCAGGGCGCCCATGACGGCCGGACCGCGGCGGATGCTCCGGAGCCTGGTCAGCAGGGACGCCGACGGGTCGTCCGCCGGCCGCCGGCTGGGCGCGTCGGCCCGGTCCGGCACGCTCAGCTCGTCGCGAGCCAGGCGACGAGGGCGACCAGCACGACCACGACGACCGCCGCGCCGATGATCAGCGGCAGGCGGGACGGCGGCTCCGCCGGCGCGGCGGCCTCCGGCGTCTGGCTGAACGCGCGGAACGCCTCGGTGTTGCCACTGGGGTCGGTGTAGTTCTCAGGCATGCCGGTGACCCTAGCGAAGCCGGTCCAGGCGCACCGCCCCCGCCCGCACCGCCCGCTCGGGTCGACCCGCCCGGCGGAGCGGACCCGACCGGGTGGCGGGCACAGCCGGGCCGGACGGCGGGGTCGTTGCGCACACTCGGGCACCTACCGTGGAACCATGGGGGCGCGACGGCTGGTCGCCGTACTGGTGACGGCACTGCTGGCTGGTTGCGCGCCGGCCACCGCCACGATCGACGAGGCCACCGGGCCGGTGTCGGCGCGTCGGGCGCCCGAGGGGTCGTACGCCGTCGGCGTGCGTACGCTCACCCTCGATCCGCGCTCGGCGCGCCCACTGCCGGTGACGATCTGGTTCCCGGCGTCGGCGGACGGGGTGGCGGCCGGGCGGTTCCCGGTGGTGGTCTACAGCCACGGGCTGGGCAGCCACCCCGATCTGCACGCCGGCCTGACCACCCGCTGGGCGGCGGCGGGGTTCGTGGTGGCCGCTCCCGCGTACCCGCACACCCGGCAGGGCGCCGCCCACTTCACCCGGGCCGACGTCCGCAACCAGCCAGCCGACGCGTGGCGGCTGGTCCGGCACCTCGGGCGGCTCGACCGCAACCGCGAGGATCCGCTCGCCGGTCACCTGGACCTGACGTCGGTCGCCGCCGCAGGCCACTCGGCGGGCGGTTTCACCACCTCCGGCATGTTCAGCGAGGGGCACCCGGCCCGGTTACGCGCCGGGATCGTGATCGCCGGGGGCGGGTTGCCCGGCAGCTTCGCGGGGCCGGTCGCGCCGGTGCTCTTCGTGCACGGCACAGCCGACGCCGTGGTGCCGCTGACGGTCGGACGGGCGGCCTACGGGCGTACCCCCGGCCCGGCCGCGTTCCTCAGCCTGCTCGGCCAGGACCACGGCGCGTACCTCACGCCGGGCCATCCGGGTTTCGCCCCGGTCCTCGCCACCACCACCGACTTCCTGCGCTGGACGCTGTACGGGGACAAGGCGGCGGGAGCCCGTCTCCCGGCCGACGCCCGCACTCCCCTGACCCGCTACGAGTTCCGTCCCGCCCACTGATGCCCGGGCGCGTCACTCCTGACGGTTCTGGTCGAGCAGATCCTCGTACACCCCGACCTTGAAGGTGATCAGGTCCAGGCACTGGGCGAGCCGGCCGAGCTGGTCGGTGACGCGCCCGTGGTGCTCGCGCAGCAGCGCGAGTCGTTCCTCCTCGTTGCCCTCGCCCTCGCGAACGAGGTCGGCGTAGCGGCGGAGCGCGGGCAGCGGCATGCCGGAGGCGCGGAGGATGATGCAGATGCTCAGCCAGTCGACGTCGTCCTGGCTGTAGACGCGGCGCCCGGCGGGCCCACGGCGTACGGGGCTGACGAAGACACCCTGCTGCTCGTAGAAGCGGAGCGCGTGCACGCTCAAGCCGGTGCGTTCGGCGACCTGTCCGATGCTCAGACTCGCGGTGACCTCAGCCATGCCGAGCAGGGTAGCGAGGGTTGACCTAGAGCCGACTCTAGCTCCTACGGTGCCAGGTGATCACCACTGAATCACCTAGGAGCATCGGCATGCGCTATCGCACCCTCGGCGGCACCGGCATCGAGGTGAGCACCCACTGCCTCGGAAGCATGATGTTCGGTGCCGTCGGAAACCCCGACCACGACGACTGCGTCCGCATCGTCCACTCCGCCCTCGACCAGGGCATCAACGTCGTCGACACCGCCGACATGTACGGCCGCGGCGAGTCCGAACAGATCGTGGGCAAGGCGCTGCGCGGGCGCCGCGACGACGTCGTGCTCGCCACCAAGGTGCACTTCCCGATGGGCGAGGGCCCGAACCAGGGTGGCAACTCGCGGCGCTGGATCCTCAAGGCGGTCGAGGGGAGCCTCCGGCGGTTGGACACCGACTGGATCGACCTCTACCAGGTGCACCGTCCCGACCCCTCGACCGACATCGAGGAGACACTCTCGGTGCTCACCGACCTCGTGCGCGAAGGCAAGATCCGCGCCTTCGGCTGCTCGACGTTCCCCGCCGAGGAGATCGTCGAGGCACACCAGGTCTCCGAGCGCCGCGGCCTCGGACGCCTGCGCACCGAGCAGCCGCCATACTCGATCCTGGCTCGCGGCGTCGAGGCCTCGACCCTGCCGGTCTGCCGGCGCTACGGCATGGGGGTGCTGGTCTGGAGCCCGCTCGCCTTCGGGTTTCTCAGCGGGAAGTACCGCAGGGACCAGCCCGTCGACCTGTCGGCCGGGCGTGCCGCCCTGCGGCCGGCGCAGTTCGATCCCACGATCGCCGAGAACGCCGCCAAGCTCGACGCCGTCGAGCAGCTCGTCGACCTCGCGGCCAGCATCGGCTGCACGCTTCCACAGCTCGCCATCGCCTTCACCGTGGCCCATCCGGCCGTCACCTCGGCGATCATCGGACCGCGGACCATGCCGCAACTGGAGGACCTGCTCAAGGGCGCCGCGCTCACCCTGGACGACGCGACCCTCGACCGGATCGACGAGATAGTGCCGCCCGGCACCAACCTGTACAACCCGAACGCCGCCTTCCGGCAGCGTGCCCTGACCGACACGGCGCTGCGGCGGCGCCCCCTCGCCGACCGTGCCGCGGCCTGAGTGAGCCTGGCGCCGGGACGCAGCGGTCGGTGATCGGGTGGGCACAGCGCGCCGAAGCCCGCCGGGCGGATCCGTCGGGCAGGGCACAATTGGATTCATGTCGCGTCGCGTCACTCCCGCACTGATGGCCAGCACCGTACTGATGGCCGGTCTGGTCGGCTGCTCAGCGGACACTCGCCCGAACCAGAGCGGACAGGCACCGCCGGTCGAGCCGAAGGCCGCCGCCACGCCGACACCGCAGGTCCCCGCCGGAAAGGCCCCGCAGCGCGCCTTCGCGGTCGGCGTACGCCAACTGAAGCTGGGCCGGGACGGCCGCGCGCTGCCGACGACGCTCTGGTACCCGGCGGCCGGGCAGTCCGGCGGCGCTGCCAAGCGGTCGGCGGCGGCGGCGGAGGGCCGGTTCCCGGTGGTGATGTTCAGTCACGGTCTGGGTGGGCGGCCGGACGACTACGCCACGCTGCTGACCCGCTGGGCGGCGGCGGGTTTCGTGGTGGCCGCGCCGACGTTCCCGCACACCTCCCGGGGCGCGGACAACAACGTCCTCGACGTGCTCAACCAACCGGCTGACGTGTCGTATGCGTTGGATCAGGTGCTGGCGTTGGACGGCAAGGCCGGCGACGCGTTGCGCGGCCGGTTGGACGGCGAGCGGGTGGCCGCGGCCGGGCACTCGGCGGGCGGGGTGACCACCATCGGTCTGTTCACCGCGAGCAGAGACGAGCGGCTGGACGCGGGTGTGGTGTTCGCCGGCACGGCGCTCGGTGTGGGCACCGCGTTCGCCGGGGCGGCAGCGCCGCAACTGTTCGTGCACGGCGAGTTGGACGAGGTGGTCGAGTACGCGGCGGGCAAGGCCGCGTACGACAAGGTGCCCTGGCCGAAGGCGATGCTGAGCCTGCCCAAGGGCGACCACGGGCGTGCGCTGCTCAGCGACGGCGCCACGCTGCGGGTCGTCTCGGACACGTCGGTCGAGTTCCTGCGCTGGTCGCTCTACGGCGACCCGGCGGCCAGGAAGCGCATCCCCACCGACGCAACACGCGGCGACATAGCCACCTTCGACGACCACCTCTGACCCGACCGGGCCGAAAACGGCGAAGATCCGCGCAACATCAGTGATGTTGCTGCCTCAGCGCGCCCCGAGGCAGCAGTTTCCCCGATGTTGCGCGGATCATGACGGCAGCGTCAGGCCGTGTGGTCGATGACGATCTTGCCGAAGGCGTCGCCGGAGTGCAGCCGGGCGAAGGCGTCCTCGACGCGGCTGAACGGCACCACGCTGTCCACCACCGGGCGCACCTCGTTCTCCGAACAGAACGCCAGCAGCTCGTACAGCTCCCCCGGCGTGCCCATCGACGTGCCCAGGATCTCCAGCTGCATCGCGAAGAGCCGGCGCAGGTTGACCGCCGGCTGGTGCCCAGCGGTCGCCCCGGAGACCACGATCCGGGCCATCGGCGCGGCCGACTTCAGCGAGTGGTCGAAGGTGGCCGCGCCGACCGTCTCGATCACCACGTCGACCCGTTCCGGCAGCCGGGCACCGGGTTCCACGGCGGTGGCGCCGAGGGCGGAGATCCGCTCCCGCTTGGCAGCGTCGCGGCTGGTCGCGTACACCCGCTTGCCCATCGCGACGGCGAGCGCGACGGCCGCGGTGGCGACGCCACCGCCCGCGCCCTGCACCAGCACGCTGTCGGCGTCCGCGACACGGCCCTTGGTGGTCAGCATCCGCCACGCGGTCAGCCAGGCCGTGGGCAGGCACGCCGCGTCGGTCGCCGACATGCCGTCGGGCAGCGGGATCAGGTTCGACCGGGGTACGGCGACCCGCTCGGCGAGCGTCCCGGCGAAGTGCTCGGAGAGGATGGAGACCCCGCGCGGGTCACCGGGGGTGACGACCACCGGGTACACGACCACCGGGCGCCCCTCCGGGTCCAGCCCGACCGCGTCGCAGCCGAGGATCATCGGCAGCTGGGCCTCGGTGAGGCCCACCCCGCGCAATGACCAGAGGTCGTGGTGGTTGAGCGAGGTGGCGCGCAACTGCACGGTCACCCAGTCGTCGGCCGGGTGGGTCGGCTCGGGCTGCTCACCGACAGTGAGCGCGGTGAGCGGGTCGGCGTCGTTGAAGCGGGAGGCGAAGGCAGCACGCATGATCGGCACGGTAACAAGCTGAGCGCCCGTTAAGAAGCCGTGCGCACAGGCCGGCGGCGCATGCTGCGCCGAAGCGCCCCCGGCCCATGCGTGCGCACACACCGGCGGCGCATGCTGCGCTCCCCCGGCCCGTGCGTCCTCAGCGGCGGGCGACGCCGTCGCGGCGGGCTGCCTCGGCGACCGCCTCGGCCACGGCCGGCGCGACGCGCGGGTCGAGCGGAGACGGGACGATCGCGTCGACGGTCAGCGACTCGGCCACCACGCCGGCGATGGCGTCCGCGGCGGCGACCTTCATCGCCTCGGTGATCCGGGTGGCGCCGGCGTCGAGCGCGCCCCGGAACACCCCGGGGAAGGCCAGCACGTTGTTGATCTGGTTGGGGTAGTCACTGCGCCCGGTGGCGACCACCGCGACGTGCCGGGCGGCCACCTCGGGGTGCACCTCCGGGGTCGGGTTGGCCAGTGCGAACACGATCCCGTCGGGTGCCATGCCGGCCACCGCGCTCTCCGGGATCTGCCCACCGGAGACCCCGATCAGCACGTCCGCGCCGCGCAGCGCCTCGGTGATGTCGCCGTGGCGACCGTCGGCGTTGGTGCTCGCCGCCAGCTCGGCCTTGGTGCCGGTCAGCTCGGTGCGGTGCCGGCCGATGATCCCCTTGGAGTCGCAGACCACCACCTGGTCGGGGTTGACGCCCCCGGCGATCAGCATCTTCGTCACGGCCACCCCGGCCGCGCCCGCACCGCTCACCGCGACCCGCAGGTCACCCAGCTTGCGGTTGAGCAGAGTGGACGCGTTGCGCAGCGCGGCGAGCACCACGATCGCGGTGCCGTGCTGGTCGTCGTGGAAGACCGGGATGTCCAGCGCCTCGTCGAGCCGGCGCTCCACCTCGAAGCAGCGGGGCGCGCTGATGTCCTCCAGGTTGATTCCGCCGAACGACGGGGCCAGCGCCCGCACCACGGCGACGATCTCGTCCACGTCCTGGGTGTCCAGACAGATCGGCACCGCGTCCACCCCGCCGAACTGCTTGAACAGCACCGCCTTGCCCTCCATCACCGGCAGCGCCGCGCGCGGGCCGATGTTGCCGAGCCCGAGCACCGCCGAGCCGTCGGTGACCACAGCGACGGCGTGCGCCGCCCAGGTGTAGTCGTCGGCCAGGTCGGGGTCTGCGGCGATCGCCTCACACACCCGGGCCACCCCCGGGGTGTACGCCAGGGAGAGGTCTTCCCTGCTGGTGAGCGGCACGGTCGAGGCGACGGCCATCTTGCCGCCCCGGTGCAGCAGGAAGACGGGATCAGCGGGGTCCACGGTGGACGAAGACATGGTGGTGACTCCAGTATCTGTCGAGCAGACGGGGCGGCCGGCCCTGCCGCGAGGTGGGCGGCGAGCGGTGGCACGCTGTGCGGGGGGTCACCCGGGCACTTTCCGAGCATAGTGTCGGCACTGCCCGTCGGATGTGAGCAGGGTCATATCCGACGGCGAGGAACCCGCCCCGGACGCGGCCAGTAACGGGCCACCACCCGCCCCCGTACGTCGGCCACCCCGTACGCCCGGGAGTCGTCGGTGATCAGGTCGTTGTCCCCGTGCAGCCACCAGCCGCCGTCCTGCGGCCGCACCGCCCGCTTCACCACCAGCAGCTCGGGACGGGTCCGGAAGACCGCGACCACCACGTCCCCGGGTCGGATCGGGCGGCCACCGGGGCGTACCAGCACCGCGTCGCCGTGCCGCAGCGTCGGTGCCATGGACGGTCCGGTCACCAGAACGGCGGTGAGCGGTCTCCGCAACCGGGCCGCCTCACCCGGGTGATCGGTGCCCACTGGTTTCACCTCCACCCGGTTCGGGGAGCATTCCCAGGAGTAATGTCGCCTTTGATCATCGCAAACTTCCCATGGAGGATCCCGATGCGACTTCCGCGCATCCTTGCGCCCCGCGTCATCGCGAGCGCTCACTGCGACCTGCCGTGCGGTGTCTACGATCCGGCTCAGGCTCGGATCGAGGCCGAATCGGTCAAAATGATCTGCGAGAAGTACCAGGCGAACACCGACCCGGAGTTCCGCACCCGCGCCATCATCATCAAGGAGCAGCGCGCCGAGCTGGTCAAGCACCACCTGTGGGTGCTCTGGACCGACTACTTCAAGGCGCCGCACTTCGAGAAGTACCCGAACCTGCACACCCTGTTCAACGAGGCCACCAAGCTCGCCGGCGCCGGTGGCGTCAAGGGCAGCCTCGACCCGGCCACCGCCGACAAGCTGCTCGGGAAGATCGACGAGATCTCGAAGATCTTCTGGGAGACCAAGAAGGCGTGACCACCCCGGTCATCCCGACGATCCGGCCGGTACGTCCAGAGGACGTACCGGCCGTCGTCGCCATGGTGCACGAGCTGGCGGAGTACGAACGTGCCCCGGAGCAGTGCCACCTGAGCGTCGACCAACTGACCTCGGCCCTGTTCGCGACTGTTCCAGCGCTCTTCGGGCACGTCGCGGTGGACGAGCGCGACGAGCCGATCGGCTTCGCGCTGTGGTTCCTCAACTTCTCCACCTGGGCCGGGGTGCACGGCATCTACCTGGAAGATCTCTACGTCCGGCCGGCCGCTCGCGGCTCCGGGGCCGGTCGGCTGCTGCTCGCCACCCTGGCCGACATCTGCGTACGACGCGGATACCGGCGACTGGAGTGGTGGATGATCAACTGGAACCCGGCCGCCGGGTTCTACGCCTCGATCGGGGCGGAGCAGATGAGCGAGTGGGTCCCCTACCGACTCAGCGGGGACGCCCTGAGCCGGTTGGCCGGCCAGGCCACCAACGTCGGCACGCGTACGGGCGACTGACCGGGTAGAGTCCCCGACCGGGGGGATGAGGCGTGACTCAACTGACTGGCCAGGCAGCAATTGACGACGACGTGGTGCACCTCACGGTGCCCGCCGACGGCGGTTACCTCGGCGTGCTCCGCACCGCCACCGCCGGTCTGGCGGCCCGGTTGCAGTTCGCGCTCGACGAGATCGAGGATCTCCGGATCGCTGTCGATGAGGCGTGCGCCATGCTGCTCGCCATCGCCACCCGCGACGCCGAGCTGGAGTGCCGCTTCGCGGTCACCGAGGACGCGCTGACCGTCGAGGTGACAGTGCCGACCGTGCGGGGCGCCACGCTGCCCGGCGAGTCGTCCTTCGCCTGGAAGGTGCTCACCGCGCTGACCACCTCGGCATCGGCCACGGCCGCCGACGGTCGGGCCACGATCGCGCTGCTCACCCGCCGCTCCGGCAGTTACTGACCGACCCGGCGCGCGCCGGCTGTCACTCGAAGCCGAGCGCTCGAGTCGTCGGAGGGCTGACCAGCAGCCAGCCCACGCCCAGGCCGAGCGCCATCAACGGCACACCCAGCCAGGCCAGCCCGGCCTGAATCATGAACCACCCGATCGGCAGCAGCATGAGCTGGAGCACGATCGCGGGGGCCCGTGCGCCCGCCTGGAGGCGCAGCAGGGCCCGGCCCAGCGCCCAGAGCACCACCGCAGCCCCGATGGCGAACACCGTCACCAGCAGCGCCGACAGCAGATCGGTGGTGGTGGCCGTGAGGTCGGCCCAGATCAGCCACACGGCGATCAACCCGACGACGGCGGCCTCCGCCCACAGCAACCGGACCGCCCAGCGGAGCGTGACGGGAAACGGGGCCGAGTCGATGGTCACGCGCGCCACGATACCCGGGCTTTCGGGAGGTACAGTGCCGCCCATGCGGGCCGTCCTGGTGGTCAATCCAAAGGCCACCACCACCAGCGAACGCAGCCGGGACGTGCTTGTCCGGGCGCTGCGCAGCGAAGTCGACCTCAGTGTGCGCTACACCCGCCGACGCGGGCACGCCATGGCGTTGGCCCGGGAGGCCGCCGCGGAGGGGGTCGACCTGGTCGTCACCCTGGGTGGCGACGGCACGGTGAACGAGGTGGTGAACGGCCTGATGACGGCCGACCCGCCGACCGGTGCCGACGACGCCCCGATGGCCGAGCGACTGCCGGCGCTGGCGACCGTTCCGGGCGGCTCCACAAACGTTTTCGCCCGCGCCGTGGGTTTGCCCCGGGAGTGGCCGGAGGCGACCAGCATGATCCTGGAAGGGCTGCGGCTGGGTAGGAGCCGGACGGTCGGGCTGGGCCTTGCCGACGACCGCTACTTCACCTTCTGCGCCGGGTTCGGCCTGGACGCCGCGGTGATCCACCGGGTGGAGCAGGCCCGGCGCAAGGGGCGGGTGTCCACGCCGTCGCTCTACCTGCGCTCGATCATGAACCAGTACTTCTTCGCCTCGGACCGCCGGCATCCCGCGATCACGTTGGAGCGCCCGGGCGAGCAGGCGGAGGCGGAGCTGGCCACCGTCATCATCCAGAACACGGCGCCGTGGACGTACCTGGGCGACCGGGAGGTCAACCCGAACCCGTCCGCGTCGTTCGACCTCGGGCTCGATGTGCTGGCACTGCGTCAGCTCCGGGTGGCTAGCACAACACGGACAGTGACACAGTTCCTGGGTCGGCAGCCTGATCCACGAGGTCGGCAGGTGTTACGACTCCATGACACGGCGGAGTTCACCCTGCTCTCCAGTCGTCCGCAGGCGTTCCAGCTGGACGGCGACTATCTCGGCGAACGGGAAAAAGTCAGATTCACCTCCGTTCCCGCCGCACTGAGAGTAATCTGCTAGGTCTCGGGTACTGCCGTAGGTCGACACGGTGACCGCAGCCACACCGGCCGATCACCGCCACACCGAGGGGCAGGTGCCGGAAATGTCAGCAATGTCACGCGGACTGTACTATATTGATCCTCGACTGTGGCACGGCGGGTAACCAGGAAAGCACTGGAACCCGGACAAATGGGTTGTGGGCTTGCTCACCGCCCGGAGTTTTTCCGAGCGTCACCCTTGACATCACGAGCGTTCGTGAAAGTATTCACAAGCGAACTTGAGTTACCGGGACATTGCCTGGATATGCTCGTCAGGTTGAGCTGTTCCAGCAGGTCCCCGGCACTAACTGCCTGCTCACGCACTGCCGAATGGTCGGACGCTAACTGTCACCATCGGCACGCGGATGCATATAGGAAAAGCACGACCAAGCAATTGTTGCCACCCATCCAGAATGAGGAGTGTTGCCGCCATGGACTGGCGTCACCATAGTGTCTGCCGCGACGAGGACCCGGAGCTGTTCTTCCCGATCGGGACGTCCGGACCGGCTCTCCTGCAGGTCGAGCAGGCAAAGGCCGTCTGCAGGCGCTGCTCCGTGACCGACCAGTGCCTGCAGTGGGCACTCGAGTCTGGTCAGGACGCTGGCGTCTGGGGCGGAATGAGCGAGGAGGAGCGGCGCGCTGTCAAGCGGCGCGGCGGTCTCCGGGTGCTGCGCGCTCACTCCGCCTGATCCCCAACACACAGCTGTACGCCCCGGTGGGTTCACCCATCGGGGCGTTCCGCTGTCCGACACAGGATCACCGCGCCGGCACAGGTCACCCGATCGGCGTGACCACCGGCCGGCAGGGCCGGTCGTCGACCCGGCGCAGCACCAACTCGACCAGCTCCGGTGCGTCGGTCAACGGCGCGGCGACCGTCACTGCGCCGGCCGCCCGGGCCGCCTCGGCTACCGCATCGTGGAAGAGGCCCGGCGCCAGGAAGTACGCGCACACCGCGACCCGACGCGCGCCGGCCGCCCGCAGCCGGGACACCGCCACGCCGGCCGCCGGTGGAGCCGCCGAGGCGTACGCCACCCGGCAGGGCACCCCGAACTCCACGGCGAGCGCGTCCGCGACCTGGCCCACCGAGCGACGCGCCCGCGCGTCCCGGGTGCCCGCGGCGGCCAGCACCAACGCGTCGAACCGGCCCGGGTCCGCCTCACCGAGCCTGCGGCGCAGCCCGCCCAGCAACCCGGCATCGACAGTGCCGTCCGCCGGGCCGAGCACGTCGGTCACCCGTACCGTCAGGAGTGGCCCGGCCTGCGCCGCCGCGGCGACCGCCGCCGGAATGTCCACCCGATGGTGGTACGCGGCGGTCAGCAGCAGCGGCACCAGCACCGCCTGACGGTGACCGGCCAGGGCCAGGTCGCGCAGGACCGCTGTCGGCCCCGGCTCGGTGTGGTCCAGCCAGCTCGCCCGGACCGGTGTGCCCGGTCGGGCCGCCGACACGGCTCGCGCGAGCGCCCGGGTGGCATCGGCCGCTCGTGGATCACGACTGCCGTGTGCGACCAGCACCACCGGAGTCACCCCGCCGGCCGCATCAGGGCCGGTCGGGGTCGTCGTTGGCGAGGTCAGACGTGCAGCCCGCACTCGGTCTTCTCGAACATGGCCCACCGGCCGGCCCGCGCGTCCTCGCCGGCCTTCGTGCGGCGGGTGCACGGCCAGCAGCCGATCGACCCGTACCCCTGCTTGAACAGCTCGTTGACCGGCACGTTGAAGCGGGCGATGTAGGCGTCCACGTCCCGCTGCGACCACGCCGCGATCGGGTTGACCTTGACCTTGCCGCGCCGCGCGTCGAAGGTCACCACCGGCGTGTTCGCCCGGGTCGGCGACTCGTCCCGGCGCAGACCCGCGGCCCAGGCGTCGTACCCGGTCAGGGCCCGCTCCAGCGGCTCCACCTTGCGGAGCTGGCAGCAGTCGTCCGGCGACTTGTTGAACAGCCGGGGGCCGTACTGGCCGTCCTGCTGGCCGACGGTGAGCCGGGGTCGGATCGACCGGACGTTCACCGGCAGCGTCCGGGCGACCTCGTCGCGCACCCGGAGCGTCTCGGGAAAGTGCAGGCCGGTGTCGAGGAAGACCACGTCCACGCCCGGGGCCACCCGGGACACCAGGTGGGCCAGCACGGCGTCGGCCATCGAGCTGGTGACGCAGAACCGGTCGCCGAACGTCTGCGCGGCCCAGCGGGCGATCTCCAGCGCCGGGGCGCCTTCCAGGTCCCGGGCAGCCTGCTCGGCCAGAACGCGAAGCTCGTCCGGGTCGCGCCGGGCCGGATCGGTCGGCGTCGGGCCACCCGGCCCGACCAGGCGCAGGTTCGCTGCGGAGACGAGGCTCATCGGGTCACCGACCGGGAGAGCAGCCCGGTGAACTTCACCGAGAAGACCCGGGTGCAGGCGCGGCACTCCCAGGCGCCGTGCCCCGCCTCGTTCGGCCGCAGGTCCTCCTCGCCGCAGTACGGGCAGTACAGGGGTGCCGCTCGGTTCTCGCTGCTCACCGCAGTTCCTCCTCGTCGACTCTGATCACCCAGTTGGCGAACGTCTCGCCCTCGCTCCGACCGGCCAGGTAGCGACGGGCCAGCCGTTCCACGTACTCCGGAAGCTCGTCCGCGGTGGTCTTCAGGCCGCGCAGCTTGCGGCCGAAACCGGCGGTCTGACCCTGGGCCATGCCCAGCCCGCCGCCCAGGTGCACCTGGAAGCCCTCCACCTGCTGCCCGTCCGGGCCGACCACCAGTTGACCCTTGAGCCCGATGTCGGCCACCTGGGTCCGTGCGCAGGCGTTCGGGCAGCCGTTGATGTGGATCGAGATGTCCGCGTCGAAGTCGCGCAGCCGCTGCTCCAGCCGGGCCACCAGCTCCTCACCGCGGGCCTTCGTCTCGACGATGGCCAACTTGCAGTACTCGATGCCGGTGCACGCCATGGTGCCGCGCCGCCAGGCCGACGGCCGGGCCTCCAGACCGATCCCGCGCAGCGCGTCGACCAGCGACTCCGTCCGCTCCGACGGCACGTCGAGCACCAGCAGCTTCTGGTACGGGGTGAGCCGCACCCGGTCGCTGCCGTGCGCCTCCACCACGTCGGCCAGTTGGGCGAGCTGCGTGCCGGAGACCCGCCCGACCACCGGTGCAGCGCCCACGTAGTGCCGCCCGTCGGCCTGCTCGTGCACGCCCACGTGGTCGATCGGCTTCGGCGGCAGGGTCGGTGCCGGACCGTCGAGCAACGTGCGACCGAGGTAGTCCTTCTCCAGGACCTCGCGGAACCGCTCCACACCCCAGTCGGCCACCAGGAACTTCAGCCGGGCCCGGTTGCGCAGCCGGCGGTAGCCGTAGTCGCGGAAGATCCCGACCACACCGGCCCACACGTCCGGAATCTCGGCCATCGGCACCCAGACGCCGAGCCGCTGGGCGAGCATCGGGTTGGTGGAGAGACCACCGCCGACCCAGACGTCGAAGCCGGGGCCGTGCTCGGGGTGGTCGACACCGAGGAAGGCGATGTCGTTCGACTCGTACGGGGTGTCGACCAGCCAGGAGATCGACGTCTTGAACTTGCGGGGCAGGTTGGAGAACTGCTTGTCGCCGACGTACCGGGCGACGATCTCGTCGACCGCCGGGGTCGGGTCGAGCAGCTCGTCGCGGGCGACCCCGGCGACCGGGCTGCCCAGCACGATCCGCGGGCAGTCGCCGCACGCCTCGGTGGTCTGCAGGCCGACCGACTCCAGCCGGCGCCAGATCTCCGGCATGTCCTCGACGCGGATCCAGTGGTACTGGATGTTCTGCCGGTCGGTGATGTCGGCGGTGTCCCGCGCGAACTCCCGGGAGATGTCCGCGATCACCCGCAGCTGGGCCAGGCTGAGCTGGCCGCCGTCGATGCGGACCCGGAGCATGAAGAACTCGTCCTCCAACTCGTGCGGCTCCAGCACGGCGGTGCGCCCGCCGTCGATGCCCGCCTTGCGCTGGGTGTAGAGGCCCCACCAGCGGAACCGGCCGCGCAGATCCTGCGGGTCGATGGAGGCGAAGCCGCGGTGCGCGTAGATGGTTTCGATCCGGGCCCGGACGTTGAGCGGGTCGTCGTCCTTCTTGATCCGCTCGTTGGGGTTGAGCGGCTCGCGGTGGCCGAGCGCCCATTGACCCTCACCCCGGGGCCGGCGCGGCGCCCGGGCCGGGCGGGTCGTCGGGTCCTCGGATCGGGCCGGCGTGCTGCTGACCGCCATCGCGGCGTCCTCCGTTGTCTGCTGTGCCTCGGGGCACGCGGGGCGCGGCGGCCGACCCGGCGAAGCGGGCGGGACAACGGTGTCTGAGACAGCCGGCGCGGAGCGCGCCCGAGACGGATTGGTCGGGCGTCGTCAGTAGGCCGGACAGATCGCGCTGCGCACGCGGCCGTAATCGACGTGGCGACGAGCCACGAAGCGGCGGACGACTGCGGCGGTCATGGGGCTCATGCTGCCACACCCCATGGGGGCCGGCCAATGTCCGCGTGCTGGATCCCACATCACGGGCCGAGGGCTGTCCGACCGAACGACGTCACGCCACCTGGCGTCCACCGCCTGCGGCCGGCTGACACCCACGAACGGCATGGCCGTGGCAGGCTCGGACCGTGGGCGGATTGTCCGAGTCGACCGGGACGGCGTGGGAGCACCTGCGCCGCCTGCCGGTCTGGCTCGTCCCGGCGCTGCTGACCCTGGCGGTGACGCTGACCGGGCTGGGCTCCGCCCAGCTCTGGCGCGACGAGCTGGCGACCTGGAGCGCGGCTACCCGGTCGCCCGCCGACCTGGTCCGGCTGGCCGGCACCATCGACGCCGCCACCGGGCCGTACTACCTGCTGATGCACGGTTGGACCGCAGCCTTCGGCGACTCCACGACCGCCCTGCGCGCGCCGGCCGTGCTGGCGATGACCGTGGCCGCGGGGTTGCTCGCCGTGCTCGGCGCGCGGCTCGTCGACCGGCGTTCCGGTCTCTTCGCCGGGCTGCTGTTCGCGGTGCTCCCCGGCACCTCCCGCTACGGTCAGGAGGCCCGCCCGTACGCGCTGGCCACCATGCTCGCGGTGCTCGCCACCCTGCTGCTGGTGACCGCCCTGCGCCGGCCGGGCTGGGCCCGGTGGGCCGGCTACGCCGCCGCGGTGGTCGCTCTCGGGCTCATCCACCTGATCGCGCTCACGTTGCTCGCCGCGCACGCGCTGGTCGTCCTGCTCGCCTGGTGGCGCGGCCCCGCCGAGGCCGGCGTCGCCACCCGGGACCACCCCAGCGCTGAGCGGGACCGGCGGGTGTGGCGGTGGGTGGTCGCCGTGGTTCCGGTCGCGCTGCTGGCCGGTCCGTTGCTGCTCAAGGCCCGGACCCAGCAGTCCCGGCAGTTGAACTGGGTCAACCTGGCACGGTTGGACGACCTCGCCGCGCTGCCCGGCGGCGTGGCCCAGAGCAGCGTGGTGGGTGGCCTGCTGGTCGGGGTCGCCGCGCTGGGCGCTGCCCGGCTCGGGCGGCGCGCCCTGCTGCCGGTGAGCGCGGTGCTGCTGCCCGTGCTGCTGCTCTTCGCCGCCGGCACTGTCGTACCCCTGTGGGTGCCCCGGTACCTGGTCTTCGTGGTGCCCTTCGCGTGCCTGCTGGCGGGCGCGGCGCTGGCCGCGGTGGCCGCGCCGGCCGCGCTCGTCGTGGTGGTCCTGGCCGGGCTGCTCGGCCTGCCCGACCAGGCCGCGCTGCGGCGGACCCACGAGTGGCCGCGCAGCGCGCCGGTGGACTACGCGGGCGCGGCGCGGGTGATCGGCGACGGTCAACGGCCGGGCGACGCGGTGGTCTACTCGCCCCGGCACAGCTGGCTCTTCCTCGATCTCGGCATCGAGTACCACCTCGGCGACCCGCCACGCGACGTGCTGGTCACCGAGGACGAGGTCCGCCGAGGCGACCTGTGGGCAGCCGAGTGCCCGCGACCGGCGCAGTGTCTGGCCGGCACCTCCAGGGTGTGGTTGGTCGTCGCCGGCCGGCACGCCGAGCCGCTGGCAGCCGTGCCGGGCGCCAAGGGCGACGCGCTCGGCGCGCAGTTCACCGTCACCCAGGTCTGGCCGCGCCCCGGCCTGACCGTCGCCCTGCTGACCAGCCGCCCCGACCGCTGACCCGCTGACCCGCTGACAGCCAGCGGTAGCTGCGGCCGGTGGCTCTGCCAGCCGTCAGACCGCGACCACCCCGGTAGGCGATATACCTGTGAGGCATAAATATGACTCACAGGTATATCGCTCGAAACAACACGACCGCTCGGACACGTTGCCTCGCCAACGGCGGACGGGGGCGGGTGGCGCGGCGGTCAGGCCTGTGAGCGGCCGTCGTGGGCGTTGCGAGCCAGCGGGACGACCAGCACGGCCTCGGTGCCGCCGTTGGCGCCGGCCCGCAGCTCGATGGTGCCGCGCAGCTCGCCGGTGACCAGGGCCCGGACGATCTGGAGGCCGAGCCGGCTGGCGCGCTCCGCGTCGAAGCCCGGCGGCAGCCCGCGCCCGTTGTCGGCCACCGAGACGTGCAGCATCTTGCGGAACCGGTGCGCCGAGACGACCACCTCGGGTCGCAGCGACGGGTCGACCTCGGGAGCGGCGACCGGCACCATGCCCGAGGCGGCAGGTACGGGAGGCTCCTCCGCCTCGTCGGCCGGCGGAAAGCCGTGCTCGACGGCGTTGAGCAGCAACTCGTTGAGGACCATCACCAGCGAGGTGGCGATCTCCGCCGGCAGCACGCCGAAGCTGCCCCGCCGTCGCATGCCGACGCTCACCTCGGTCGCCGCGACCTCCGTCGCCGCGCTGGCCACCCGGTCGACGATGCCGTCGAACTCGACCGCCTCGTCGCTGGACATGGAGAGCGTCTCGTGCACCAGGGCGATTGACGCGACCCGCCGGACCGACTCCTCCAGCGCGACCCGGGCCTCCGGCATGGACACCCGGCGGGCCTGCAGCCGCAGCAGCGCGGCGACGGTCTGGAGGTTGTTCTTCACCCGGTGGTGGATCTCCCGGATGGTGGCGTCCTTGGTGATCAGGGCTCGATCCCGGCGACGGACCTCGGTGATGTCCCGCACGAGCACCAGCGCGCCGATCGGCACGCCGGCGGGCATCAACGGCAGTGCTCGGGTGAGCATCGTGGCACCGCGGGCGTCGATCTCCCGTCGGGGTGGCGCCTCACCGCGCAGCGCGGCCAGGATGCCGTTCGAGGCCTCGGTGCCGTCCAGCGGGTCACCGGCCAGCCGGCGGTGCAGCGCGGCCAGGTCTTCGCCCACCAGGTGGGAGGCGTAGCCCAGTCGGCGGTACGCGGACTGCGCGTTCGGGCTGGCGTAGGTGACCTTGCCGCCGGCGTCGAGCCGGACCAGGCCGTCGCCGACCCGGGGCGCGGAGGTGGTCTCGCCCGGATGCCGGGGCGGCGGGAAGGTGCCGTCCGCGATCATCTGCGCCAGGTCGTCGGCGGTGGTCAGGTAGTTGAGTTCCAACTGGCTGGGGGTGCGCGCGGTGGAGAGGTTGGTGTCCCGCCCCACCACGGCGATCACCTCACCGGCCTCCCCCTCGGCGGTCCGCAGCCGGACCGGGATCGCCTCGTGCCGGGCCGGCACGTCGCCGTACCAGACCGGGTCGCCCTCCCGCCAGATCCGGCCCTGGGAGTACGCGACGCCCAGGTGGGCCACCTCCGGCCCGCCGACGATGCGCCCCACCTGGTCGTCCTGGTAGGCGGTGGGGGCGGTGGTCGGCCGGACCTGGGCGACGCAGAGGAACGTGCCGTCGGCGTCGACCGGCACCCAGAGCAGCAGGTCAGCGAAGGACAGATCGGAGAGCAGCTGCCAGTCGCCGGCGATCCGGTGGAGGTGGTCGATGTCGGCCGGACGGAGGTGGGTGTGCTCCTCGGCGAGGTCGCGCAGCGTGGACACGGTGACCAGGGTGCCACGCCGCGCCTCACATCGTCGCGGTGACCTTCTTCAACCCGCGCGGCGCGTCCGGGTCCTCACCTCGGGTCAGCGCCAGGGCCAGCGCCAACCGCTGCAACGGCAGGATGTCCAGCAGCGGGGCGTACCGCTCGTCGACCTCGGGAACGGCCAGCCGGGTGGCGCCCGGCACCTCGGCGGAGCCCACCACCACGACGTCGGCGCGGCGTTCGCCGAGACGGGGCAGCACCTCGCCCATCGACCGTCCACCCGGACCGGAACCGACGACCGCGAGCACCGGGACCTCCGGGTCGGTCATCGCGAGTGGGCCGTGCAGCAGGTCGGCGCCGGAGAAGGCGAGCGCCGGCAGGTACGACGTCTCCATCAGCTTCAGCGCCGCCTCCCGGGCGGTCGGGTAGGCGTACCCCCGCCCGGTGGTGACCAGTTGCCGGGCGAAGCGGTAGCGGGGCGCGAGCCGGGCCGGGGTGTCGTCGGCCAGGGTGCGGGCGGCCAGCTCGGGCAGCGCGTCGAGCGCCTCCCGCTCGGCCGTCGGGAGCACGCCGTCGCCGGCCCGGATCCCCTCCACGAGCATCAGCAGAGCGAGCAGTTCGGCGGTGTACGTCTTGGTGGCGGCGACCGCCCGCTCGTGCCCGGCGGCGATGTCGACGCTCAGCTCGGCGACCTCGACCAGCGGCGAGTCGGGGGCGTTGGTCACCGCGAGGGTCAGTGCCCCGGAGGCGCGGGCGGCGCGCAGCACCTCGGCGAGGTCGGGCGAACCGCCGCTCTGGCTGACCCCGACGACCAGCGCGTCGGACAGGTCGGGGCGGGCCCCGAACAGGGTGACCGCGCTGGGCGAGGCGAGTCCGGCGGGCAGGCCGAGACGGATCTCGGTGAGGTACGCCCCGTAGAGGGCCGCGTGGTCCGAGGTGCCCCGGGCGGTGAAGACGACGTGCCGCGGGCGGCGTTCGGCGATGATCGCCGCCACCCGGGCGATCTCGGCGGCGTTGGCGGTCGAGAGCAGGCGGGCGTAGCCAGCTGGCTGCTCATCGATGTCGGCGGCCATGCCGGCCCCTGCACGAGTCACGAAAACCCCTCCCCTGCGCGGTTGCCGCGCGATTCTTGCTCAGTCTTGCACTTTTAACCGTATCTCAGCAATCGAACGAGCAGGACTGCGCAGGTGATCACCAGTTGATCTCAATATCAACTACGCTGGGAGTGCTGCATCCGCCTGGCCCAGCGACGAGAGGACGACGTGCCCGAGGGAACGGACGACCCCGCACTCTCCGCGACGGAGGAGCTGGCGCTCGCCCGGCTGGCACTCGACGAGGGCGACCTGCACCACGCCGCGGGGCACCTCGCCGGCGCGCTGGCGCGAGCACCCACCCTGCCGGAGGTGCACGAGACGCTGACCCGACTCGCCGCGGCGAGCGGTGGCGGCCTCGACCTCTTCCCGATCAACCACCACGCCTTCGTGGGGTCGGTCGTCGCCCGCGCCCACCTGCTCGCCACCGCCGGCCGCCCCGCCGAAGGGCTGGAGCTGCTGGCCGCGGCGACCGCGTACTCACCCGGCACCCAGTGGGCCGGCGTCCCCTGGGTCACCGCGCCCGAGCTGGTCGAACGGCTGGACCCGGACCACATTGCCCGCGTCCTCATGCAGGTCTGCGCGGCGCTGTCCGACCCGGTGCCCCGGGTCGGCCGGGGCGCCCTGACGCCGTACCTCACGCTGGCCCGCAACGCGGTCACCGTGCACCCCGAGCACGGTCTGCTGCTGGGCGCGGCGTCCGCGCTGGCCCGGCGTCTCGGCGAAGTCGCCCTCGCCGTCCGCTGGGCCACCCGAGGCGTACGCGCACAACCCTCGAAGATGGGCGAGGTCTGGCTCGGGTACGCGTACCGCAGCGCGGGCCGGACCCGCGAAGGCCTCGCGGCCCTCGGTCGGGCCGTCGAGCTGGACCCCGACGACCTGGCGATCTACGCGGACATCGCCGGCACCCTGGCCGACATCGGCCGCCTCGACGAGGCACTGGAGTGGACCGAGCGGGCGCTCGCGCGCGACCCGTCGTTCGACTGCGCGGTGCACACCGCACACCGCCTGCGGCACCTGCGCGACGGCGACCTCGCCCACCTGGTGGCGCTCGCCGACTTCGTCCGCGACCACCCCGACGACAGCCACGAGCACGGCGACCTGGCCCAGTGCTGCCGTGCCCGGCCCTGGCTCGGCCAACTGACCCCGGCCGGCGGTCCACTGGTCGACGCGATGCGCCAGGCGGTGGCCGACGACGACAACGGTCTCGGCGGCGCCGTACGCCTACCCGTCGCCGCTCCGCCGAGCGCCGTCCGGACGGCGACGTCCACCGCGCCCGGGCTGCGGATCGAGGTCGTCGGGGGCGCGCCGGAGCCGGACCCGCGCGAGCCCCGGCGGGCGTCCGCCCAACGGTTGTGGCGCTATGCGGACGACGTGCCCACGCCCGCGCTGCCGGCGCCCTCGGCTACAGCGGTCGAACGGATCGGGCAGGTCGCACACCCGGCGTGGCCGCACCCTCCGGCGGCGTACGACGCCGCGGTGGGCCTGGCCGGCCTCGACGTGACCGACCTGCTCGGCCTGCTGGTGCACCCGCCGGCCGCACCGGCCAACGCGGTGGGTCGGCTGCTGGCCGCCCACGACCCGTCGGTCTGGGTCCGTGGTGTGCAGGTGTGGGCCTGCCTGGGGCTGCTGCACCACCGCACCGACGAGCCGTGGGAGGGCTCGACCCGCCGCCGCGTGCTGCTCGACCTGATCTGGGGTGTCGAGGACTGGGTCACCGAGGCGGCGCTGTTCGCCCTGGTCACCGCGGCCTGGGTGGATCCCTCGGTGCGGTCGGACGTGGCGCGGGTGGTGGCGGAGCGGCTCGCCGACGCGGCCGCCGTGGCACGGACCCGACCGGTCCCGATCGCCGCCTCGCTGGCCCACCTGGCACTTGCCGCCCCGGATCTGGACCCCGCCACCGCGGCACTGGCCGGCGAACTGCTCGGCCCGCTCTCCCCCCAGGTCCCCCGCCCTCGCAACCCGCTACGCCGCCTCTGGCAACTACTGCGCGGCGCGCGCACCCGCTAGGCGCACGGTCGCGGGAGAAGGCGCGCGCCGCGCCGGCCCGGACGGGACGACGCGGCGCGCGGTGAGGACGTCGGGTCAGGCGACCGGGGCCGCCTTGCCGAGAGCGACCTCGGCCTCCTCCTCCGGAGTGGCCTGCGGCGGCGCCTCGTTGGCGGTCCGCAGCGGGATCTCCTTGATGAACCAGGCGAGCACCGGGATCACGATGGTGAACAGCACCGCCCAGAGAAAGACGTGCGAGATCGCGTCGGAGAGGCCGCCGAGCACCATGTCGCGGGCCTGGGCGGGCAGGTCCTTGAGCTTCTCCAGATCCATTCCCGAGCCGCCGGACTCGCCGCCGAAGGCCCGGCCGCCCTCGGAGCTGGCCAGCCGGTTGGCGAAGATCGCGCCGAACAGCGAGATGCCGAACGAGCCGCCGATCGACCGGAAGAAGGTCGCCGCGCCACTGGCCGCGCCGAGGTCCTTCTGCTCCACGCTGTTCTGCGCGATCAGCATGGACGTCTGCATGAGGAAGCCCATGCCGACGCCGAGCACGACCATGTACAGCGAGGACATCAGCTTGCTGGTGTCGGTGTCGAGCATGGACAGCAGCGCCATGCCCGCGGTCATCACGACACCACCGATGATCGGGTACGCCCGGTACCTGCCGTTGCGGGTGATCGCCCGCCCGATGACCAGCGAGACCACCAGCATGCCGAACATCAGGGGCAGCAGCAGCAGACCGCTGTTGGTCGCCGACGCCCCCTGCACGGTCTGCTGGTAGAGCGGCAGGAAGTTCATCGCGCCGAACATCGCGAAGCCGAGCAGGAAGCCGATCACCGAGATCAACGCGAAGTTGCGGTTGGCGAAGAGCGCCAACGGCAGGATCGGCTCCTGGACGCGGCGTTCCACCAGGCCGAACGCCACCAGCGCGAGCACGGCCAGGACGGCCAGGCCGAAGATCTGCGGCGACGTCCAGTCGTACTCGTTGCCGCCCCAGGTGGTGATGAGCACGATCGCGGTGATGCCGACCGAGAGCAGACCAGCGCCGAGCCAGTCGATCCGGTGCTCGGTGCGGTACTTCGGCAGGTGCATGGTGGTCATCAGCACGAGCAGCGCGATCCCGCCCAGCGGCAGGTTCACGTAGAACGCCCAGCGCCAGGACAGGTGGTCGGTGATGAAGCCACCGGCAAGCGGACCGGCGACCATGGCGATGGCCATGATGCCGGCGATCATGCCCTGGTAGCGCCCACGCTCGCGGGGCGGGACCAGGTCACCGATGATCGCCATGACGCCGACCATGAGGCCACCGGCGCCGAGGCCCTGCACGGCCCGGAAGGCGATCAGCTGGACCATGCCGTCCTGCGGGCCGCCGAGCATGCCGGAGCCGGCCATGCCGCAGAGTGCGGAGCCGACGAGGAAGACGACCACCGAGGTCAGGAAGACCGACTTGCGGCCGTAGAGGTCACCGAGCTTGCCCCAGATCGGGGTGGAGACGGTGGTGCCCAGGACGTACGCGGTAACCACCCAGGTGAAGTGGTTGAGCCCGCCGAACTCGCCGACGATCCGCGGTAACGCGGTGCTGACGATCATGTTGTCGAGCATCGCGAGCATCATCGCGATCATCAGCCCGAACAGCACGACCCTGATGTTGTTGGGTCGCACGCCGGCCTGGGTTGCCTGAGTCATGGGTAAGCTCCCCCGAAGATTGCCACACTTACTTGCCGCCCGGCTAGTCACCTTACTAGCCGCACGGTAAGTTCGGTACAAGCAACGGTCAAGCCAATTGGAGGGCACGCGTGAGGGAGAGCACAGGCGGGACGCGGGACCGGATCAAGGCCGTCGCGCTCGAGCTCTTCACCGAGCAGGGGTACGAGAAGACCTCGCTCCGGGAGATCGCCGAGCGTCTCAACGTCACCAAGGCGGCGCTCTACTACCACTTCAAGAGCAAGGACGACATCGTCGCCAGCTTCGTCGAGGACCGGCTGGAGCAGATGGACGCCCTCAACGCCTGGGCGGCGACGCAGCCGGCCACCCTGGCCACCCGGCGCGAGCTGATCACCCGCTACGCCGACACGATGTTCGGCGGCGACCAGCCGTCCGTGATGCGCTTCTTCGAGCAGAACCAGACAGTGCTCAAGAGCCTCGCCTCCGGCCAGCAGATGCGCGGCCGGATGATGCAGCTTGCCAGCGCCCTCTGCCGGGGCGACGACTCCCCCGCCGCCCAGCTGCGCGCCGCACTGTCACTGTTCGCCGTGCACACGAGTTGGTTCGCCGTACGGGCACCGGGCATCACCAACGAGGAGCGTCGCCGGCTCGCGTTGGAGGTGGCCGACGAGCTGCTCGGCGCGATCGGCGCGGGTGCCTCAGCGGAGCCCGACGAGAGTGCGGCGGAGGCCACCTCAGGCAGCCCGCGCGGCTGATCGGTCGGCGGTTCAGCCGCGGGTGAGGGCCAGTCGCAGGCCGAGCAGGTCCACGCCCGCCGCCGGCGCCCAGTCCTTCTCCGGCGCGCGGACGAAGCCGAGCCGTGAGTAGAGCCGGTGCGCCGAATCGGCCATCCCGGCTCGGACGCAGATCACCAGCGCCGTGCAACCCAGCTCCACAGCACGCGCTACGCATGCCTGCGCCAATGCCGCACCGACGCCCCGACCCTGGGCACCCGGGTCGACCGCGAGCATCCGGAACTCCGCCTCGCCCGGCCCGGACAGCTCGGCGAACGGCGTGCCCGGCAGCACGAAGGTCACCGAGCCCAGCACCGCATCGGTCACCTCGTCGACCGCGACCAGCACCTCACCGCTGGCAGCCCGGCTCGACACGTCGGCCAGCACCTCGCCGTACCCGTGTTCGCCCTTGAGCTGCCCGTCCGCCTCGTACGCGGCCACGGTCAGCCGGGCCACCGCCGGGAAATCGGCCGGCTCGGCAGGACGAACCCGCAAGCCGGTCAAGCGATCACCGCGATGAGGTCACCGTCCTGCACGACGTCACCCTCGTTCACGGCGAGCTGCTGGATCACACCATCGGACTCGGCGATGACCGGGATCTCCATCTTCATCGACTCGAGGATCACCAGGGTGTCGCCCTCGGCCACCGTGTCACCTGCCGTGGCGACGACCTTCCAGACGTTCGCCACCATCTCGGCGCGGATCTCCTCGGCCATGTCCGGGCCCTCCCTCATCGCGATGTGTCTGCCGTCGTATCCAATCATGCGTCGCCCGGTGGTGGGCGCGCAGCGGCACGGCCGGGATGGCACGCCCGCCCTGGGGAAGGCGGCGGGTGTCGACCGCACTACCATCAGCGGGTCGGACCCGACGCCGGACCGCCGGTGGGTGCACTGGCGCCGAGGTCGTGCGCAGGACGGATCCGACCCATCACGAGGAGGTCAGCATGGCGAAGAAGTCCCGGAAGAAGAAGGCTCGTAAGAAGAACGCCGCCAACCACGGCAAGCGTCCCAACTCCTGAACGCGTCGACGGGCCCACGGCCCGTCACCGCTCAGCCCGACCCGGTCGACGCCGGGTACACCGGTGGCCCGGGTCGACATCGACCCGGGCCACCGGTCTTGAAGCTGTGCCGCGCCGACGCTCAGTCGGCCAACTCTCGGGATTCAGTGGTCTCGAAGACCACCAGCTCGGTGAGCTTGACCCGCAGCCGCTCGCGCAGCTCGTCCGGTGCTGTCTCGTTGCCGCAGCAACGAGCCACCAACGCCCGCACCTCCTGCTCCAGCCCGTACTCGCGCAGGCAGGGCCCGCACTCGTCCAGGTGGTGCCGGATCAGCGAGCGCCGCTCGTCGGCGCACTCCAGATCCAGGTAGAGGTAGACCTCCGCGAGCACTTCGCGGCAATCCGTCTCGTGCGGCTCCCCACAGCTCACGTCACACCTCCCGGCCGGCAGCGGCGTTCGAGCCCTTCGCCGAGCGGGCCGCACTGAAGCCCCGCTCCCCGGCGTAGCGCTCGAGCAGCTTGCGCAGATTACGACGGCCGCGGTGCAGACGCGACATCACGGTGCCGATCGGCGTGCCCATGATGTCCGCGACCTCCTTGTAGGAGAAGCCCTCGACATCGGTCAGGTAGACGGCCAGGCGGAACTCCTCCGGCAACTGCTGGAGGGCCTCCTTCACGTCGCTGTCCGGCAGCCGGTCCAGTGCCTCCGTCTCGGCGGAGCGCAGCCCACTGGAGGTGTGCGACTCGGCCTCGGCGAGCTGCCAGTCGGTGATCTCCTCGGTGGGCGCCTGGATCGGCTGGCGCTGCCGCTTGCGGTAGGAGTTGATGTAGGTGTTGGTCAGGATCCGGTAGAGCCAGGCCTTCAGGTTCGTGCCCTGCTCAAACTGGTGGAAGGCGGCGTACGCCTTCAGGTAGGTCTCCTGAACCAGGTCCTCGGCATCCGCCGGGTTGCGCGTCATCCGCAGCCCAGCAGCGTAGAGCTGATCGACGAATGGCATCGCGTCCCGTTCGAACCGGGCCCTGCGCTCGTCCGTCTTCTCGGTGGTCAACCGCACATCCCCTCGCGTCGGATGCTTTCCCGCCGAGGATACGCGTACGGACCTGCCCGCAGATTCACTTCCGGCCGGTGTGCCCGTGCTCACCACACCCGCCCCGCCCGGTCCCGCCGTCGCCGGCCAATCCGGCCCATCCAGCAGCTGCTTCAGCTGCCGGGCGTCCCGTTCGTCCCGTTCCAGGCTCCGTGTCTCGGTCGGCACCGGTCACCCCCCTCGCAGAAAAGTCGTCCAGGGTTGGTAACGCGAGATGACCACTGGGGCATTCCACCCGGCCCTCCCGTTCCTGGTCCCGGCCCCGACGGCGGCCGGCGCTGGGACCAGGAAGGGCCTGGGAGGACTGGTGCCGTCGGTCCGGATCGGGCCGGTGCCACCATCGGATGCAACGACCCTCGCCCGGCACCGGAAACGGTCGGGCGGGCGAGCCGGGTCAGTCGGCCGTCCAGCCCCGGGCCCGCAGCCAGTCCCGGACGACGCCCGCGGTGCCGGCCGGGTCCCGCCGGAGGTCGTGCGTCTCCCCGGGACGGCTCACCACCTGCACGGCCGGCGACGGCTCCGGCGTCCCGAACGGGTCCCGGTCGCCGTTGACGACCAGCGTCGGCAGGCCGGTGGCCAGTTCGGCGGCACGCGAACGCTCCGGCCGCCCGGGCGGGTGCAGCGGAAAGGCCAACGCGACCACACCGACCGCCCCCACCGCGCCCGCCGTCCGGCAGGCGACCCGCGCGCCGCTGGAACGACCGCCGACCAGCACCGACGGCACGTCGGCGTGCCGGTCGCGCAGCACGGCGAGCACCGCCGTCCACGCCTCGTCGAGATGACCCGCCGGTGCCGGGGCACGTCGACCCGCGACCCGGTAGGGCTGGGTCACCCGGACCACCGCCAGGCCGGCCGCGACCGACGCGTCGCGTACCGCGAGCAGGTCGGGCGCGTCGATGCTGCCGCCCGCTCCGTGCCCGAGCACGAACAGAGCGGTGGCAGGGCGGTCCGGCAGGTCGGTGGTGATCCCCGCCGGACCGCGCGGAGTGTCGATCTCGTCGCTGGTTGGCACCGACCCATTCTGCGCCGCCTGGCGGACGACGCGTGACGGACCGGGCCGTTGGTCAGCTCAGCGGCACCAGGGTGAGCAGCCGGTCCCGTACCGGCGGGCCGGGATCGTCGACGGCGTCCGGGTCCGGCTCGACCTCGCCACGCCAGGCGACCAGCATCGCCCGCCGCTCGCGGGGCGTGGTCGCACCCCACACACCGTGGCAGTCACCGACGTCGAGGGCCCAGGCCAGACAGGACCCCTGCACGTCGCAGCCGCGGCACAGCGCGACAGCGGCGTCCGCTGGCTCGTTCGGTGCCGGAAAGAATGTCTCCGGATCGACGCTCTGACAGGTGCCTCTGGTGCGCCATGCGTCGTCCTGTTGCCGTTCCCGCACCGCTCGCAGCAGTCGCGGATCTCGCCGCGCCGCAGCCACCTCGTGCGGGCGGGGCATACGCGCTCGTGTCAATCCACCCACCTCCCCCGTGGGACCGGCAAAAACGGTGGACGTCGTCCGCCCCGTGCGAATCGACAGCCACTACCGGCGCTGTGTTCTATCGCACTTCGCAACATCGGGACAAGGGTCTGCCGGGAACATGACTGAACAGCCAGGAGACGAATCGCGCGCAACCCTGCCAAATCGGTGCCTGACAATGCGCGGCGGCGTCAGAACAGGGTCAGCTCCTGCGGTGTCACCGTCGGCGGCACCGACACGCGGGCGATCAACTGTGGCCCGTCGTTGCGAACGTCGCCCACCGCCGCCCCCACCGGTCGGATCTCCAACCCCGCCAGCCACTCCGCCGACGCCGGAACGAGCAACCGCTCCGGCTCGTCGGTCGGCGCCAGCCACGACGACCAACGCTCGGGCGACAACAGCACCGGCATCCGGTCGTGCACCTCGGCCAGATCGCCGAGCGCCGCGGTGGTCAGCACGCTGAAGGTGAGCCGGGAGTCGGCACCGGACTCCCAGACCGACCAGATGCCGGCCAGGGCGAGAACCGAGCCGTCGGTGGGGGTCATGTAGTAGGCCTGTCGCCGGCCGTCGGGCTGACGGACCCACTCGTACCAGCCATCGGCCGGGACCAGGCAGCGGCGGCGGGCGAACGACCCGGCGTACGCCCGGCTGGTGGCCACCGTCTCCGCCCGCGCGTTGATCATCCGGGCAGCCCCGGCGGCGGAACGGGACCAGTGCGGCAACAGACCCCAGCGACCGACACAGAGACTGCGATGCCCCTCCGGGCTCACCCGGACCAGGGGCACCCGGTCGGTCGGCGCGACGTTGTGGTCCGGACGGACCACGCCCTCGGTGTCGTCGGACGACTCGAACAGCGCGCTGAGCTCGCCGGAGCTCCGGGTCGTCGCGTACCTGCCGCACATGGGGCACACGCTAACGCGTCGGAGGCCCCGTCGGCTGTCCCGCCAACCGGGAGTACGACCCGCCGGGCCACACCGTCCACCAGCCGGCACGGCAGAATGTAACCGTGGGGAACCTGACAGCGACCCGGCCGCCGCAGCCGTGGACCGCACCGACCGCGTCCGACCCGGTGGCGGCGACGCTGCGCCTGCCCGGTTCCAAGTCGATGACCGCACGCGCCCTGGTGCTCAGCGCACTGGCCGCCGGCCCGTCGACGCTGGCCGGGCCGCTCCGCGCCCGCGACACCGAGTTGATGGCCGCCGGCCTGCGCGCGATGGGCGCGCACGTGTCGATCAGCGACGACGAGCAGTGGCTGGTCCGACCGCACCCGCTGGTCGGCCCCGCGCACGTGGACGTGGGCCTGGCCGGCACCGTGATGCGTTTCGTGCCGCCGGTGGCCGGGCTGGCCGACGGGCAGGTCACCTTCGACGGCGACCCCTACGTCCGCACCCGACCGCTCGGTCCGCTGATCGAGGCGCTGCGGTCGCTGGGTGTCCGCATCGACGTCACCGGCTCGGGCAGCCTCCCGCTGACAGTGCTCGGCACCGGCCGGGTCACCGGCGGTGAGGTGGTGATCGACGCGTCCGCCTCCAGCCAGCTCGTCTCCGGGTTGCTGCTGGCCGCCCCGCGCTTCGACCGGGGCGTCGTGGTGCGCCACGTCGGCCCGCCGGTGCCGTCCGCGCCGCATCTCCGGATGACGGTGCAGATGCTGCGGGCCGCCGGCGCGGCCGTCGACGACAGCACGCCCGACGTCTGGACCGTCGAGCCCGGCCCCCTCACCGGGCGCGGCTGGGAGATCGAGCCAGACCTCTCCGGAGCGGTGCCGTTCTTCGCCGCAGCCCTGGTCACCGGCGGCGAGGTGACCCTGCAGGGCTGGCCGCGCAGCAGCTCGCAGCCTGTCGAGCAGCTCCGCTCGCTGCTCCAGCGAATGGGCGGCGAGGTCACCCTCTCCACCAGCGGGCTGACCGTCCGGGGCACCGGCGTGGTGCACGGCCTGACCGCCGACCTCTCCGACGTCAGCGAGCTGACCCCGGCGCTGACCGCGCTCGCCATGCTGGCCGACTCGCCGTCGGTGTTCACCGGCGTCGGGCACATCCGTGGCCACGAGACCGACCGGCTGACCGCGCTCGCGCGCGAGTTCACCGCACTCGGGGCGGACGTCACCGAGTCGCCGGACGGGCTGGAGATCCGGCCCCGGCCACTGTGCGGCGGGGTGTTCCGCACCTACCACGACCACCGGATGGCGCACGCAGCAGCGGTGACCGGTCTCGCCGTGCCCGGCATCGAGGTCGACGACGTGGGGTGTACCTCCAAGACCATGCCCGAGTTCCCGGCACTATGGTCAGCGATGGTGACCGGCAAGAGCTGACGCGAGAAGAGGACAGGTCCTGGCGACCAAACGGCGCGAGTACGACGAGGACGACGTACGGGTACGGCCCGGAAAGTCGTCGCGCCCGCGTACGCGCACCCGACCCCAGCACTCCGACGCCGTGGACGGCTTCGTCATCGCCGTCGACCGCGGGCGCTACACCTGCGTGCTGTCCGGAGCCGAGCGCGGCGTGGTCGGGGCCGAGCTGCCCACGATCACCGCGATGCGGGCCCGCGAGCTGGGCCGCAAGTCGGTGGTGGTCGGTGACCGGGTCAGCCTGGTCGGGGACACGTCCGGCGCGGAGGGCGCCCTGGCCCGCATCGTCCGGATCGCCGAGCGACGCTCGGTGCTGCGCCGCACCGCCGATGACGACGAGACCACCGCCGAGGGCCGACTGGAACGGGTGGTGGTGGCCAACGCCGACCAGTTGGTGATCGTCAGCGCGCTGGCCGACCCACCGCCGCGCACCGGGTTCATCGACCGCTGCCTGGTGGCCGCGTACGACGCGGACGTCGAGCCGCTGCTCTGCCTCACCAAGGCCGACCTGGCCGGGCCGGAGGAGGTGCTGGGCTACTACACCGAGCTGGAGCTGCCGTACGTGCTCAACCGCCCCGACTCCGACCTGTCCGCGCTGCGCACGCTGCTGAGCGGCAAGGTGTCGGTGCTGGTCGGGCACTCCGGGGTGGGCAAGTCGACGCTGGTCAATCGCCTCGTCCCGGACGCGCTGCGCGCGGTCGGTGTGGTCAGCGCGATCGGCCGTGGGCGGCACACCTCCACCAGCGCGGTGGCGCTGCGGCTGCCACCGGTGCCCGGCGTCGACACCGACCCCGGCTGGATCATCGACACCCCCGGCATCCGCAGCTTCGGTCTGGCCCACGTCTCGGCCGACAGCCTGCTGCACGGCTTCCCGGATCTGGTCGAGGGCACCGTCGACTGCCCGCCCAACTGTCAGCACACGACCGACGAGGCCGCCTGTGGGCTGGACGCCTGGGTGGCCGCCGGCAAGGCCGACCCGCGCCGGTTGGCGTCGTACCGCCGGTTGCTCGCCTCCCGCGCCGGCGAGGGTGACTCGCGCGGCGAGAGCGACCAGCGCGGGCCCGGCGAGGGTGACCGGCGCGGCCCCGACGAGTGAGTCGGCGGGCGTCGGCTAGGTTGCCGGGATGACCGGGTACGCCGACGACCTCGCCCTCGCCCACCTGCTCGCCGACCGGGCCGACGCCATCTCCACAGCCCGGTTCCGCGCGCTCGACCTGCGGGTCGAGGCGAAGCCCGACCTGACCCCGGTCTCCGACGCGGACACCGCAGTGGAGCGGGAGATCCGTGCCCTGCTGGCCGAGCACCGGCCGGCGGACGGGCTGCTCGGTGAGGAGTACGGCGCCGGGCCGTCCACCGACCCGGACGGCCGCCGGTGGATCATCGACCCGATCGACGGCACCAAGAACTTCGTCCGGGGCGTGCCGGTCTGGGCCACCCTGATCGCGCTCTACGACGGCGACCGGCCAGCGGTCGGCGTGGTGTCCGCCCCGGCGCTGGGGCGGCGCTGGTGGGCCAGCGCGGGCGCGGGCGCGTACGCCGGTCACGGCCCGGATGCAGGCGAGCGGATCGGGGTTTCCGCGGTGCGGGAGATCGCGGACGCCAGCTTCTGCTACTCGTCGCTCGACGGCTGGGAGCGCGCCGGTCGGCTCGACGCGATGCTGGATCTGATGCGGGCCACCTGGCGCAGTCGGGCGTACGGCGACTTCTACGGCTACATGCTGCTGGCCGAGGGCGCACTGGACGTGATGGTCGAGCCGGAACTGTCCCTGTGGGACGTGGCGGCGCTGGTCCCGATCATCACCGAGGCGGGTGGCACGGTCACGGATCTGTTCGGTCGACCGGCCCCGGCCGGCGCGCCGGGCACCGACAGCAGTGTGGTGGCCACCAACGGTGTGCTGCACCGCGACATCCTCACCAGGCTCGATCGCCCAGCCGAGCGCTGACCCCCGGCAACCTCTATCCTCGCCAGGTGGTCTCCTCCGGCTGGTGTTTTCTCGCGACGATGATCGTCGCGTACGGCTTCGCCAACCTTCTCCAGTCGGTGGCGGCGGCCCGCACCACGGTTCACCACACCTTCGATCCGGGCCTGCTGCTGCGCCTCGCCGGGCACCGGACGTACCTGATCGGTCTGGGCTGCCAGATCGGCGGTTTCGTGTTCGCCTTCCTGGCCCGACGGGACCTTCCGCTGTTCCTCGTGCAGGCCAGCGTCGCGGCCGGGCTCGGGGTGACAGCCATCCTCGGTGTGCTGGTGCTGAAGTGGCGACTACCGGCGGCGGAGGTGGTGCTGCTGGCGCTGCTCTTCGCCGGGATCACCGCCCTGGTGCTGTCCGCCCGCCCGGCGCCGTCGAAGCAGCTCGGCACCGCCGGCTCGATCGCCCTGCTGGTGGCGCTCGGTGTCATCGCGGTGCTCGGGGTCTTCGCCGTCCGGCTGCACGGGGCGCAAGGTTCGGTGGCCCTCGGCTCGCTGGCCGGGTTGGCGTTCAGCTCGGCCGCGGTCGCGGCCCGGCCACTGGCATCCGCGTCGTCCGCCGAGGCGTTCCTCGCCCACCCGCTGTTCTACCTGCTGATCGCCCACTCGATCGTCGGTCAGCTGCTGCTCGGCCTGGCCATGCAGCGCGGCTCGACGACCGCCGCGGTCGCCGCGATGGACGCCGCCGGTGCGGTGCCGGCCGCGATCGTCGGCCTGCTGCTGCTCAACGACAAGATCTGGCCGGGCCGGGAGTGGCTGGCGGCGGTCGGTTTCCTGGTCACCCTGGCCTCGGTGATCGGGCTGACCCGGTACGCGCAGCCGCAGCAGCAGCGCCCGGCGACGCGCCGTCGTGACCGGGCCATGGTCGCGGCGACCCGTCCCGGCTGACCGACCGGGCCGCCCGACCTGCCGCTCAGGCCTCGACCGGCTTGCGGCGGCTCACCACCCGCTCGTAGAGGCGCTCCAGCGCACCGGCGGTCCGCTCCCAGGTGTAGCTGCTGCGGACCCGGTCCACCGCGGCGTGCCCGTACGCGAAACGACCGGCGTTGTCGGCGAGCAGCCGACGTATCGAGACCGCGAGTGCCCGCACGTCGCCGGGGGGCACGAGCTTGCCGGTGACCTCGTCGACGACGGCGTCGGCCAGACCACCCATCGCGTAGCCGATCACCGGCACGCCGCAGGCCATCGCCTCCAGCGAGACCCGCCCGGCCGAGGAGTAGTGCGGGGTGCAGGCGACCACGTCCGCCGACCGGTACCAGGTGGCCATCTGGTCGTGCGGCACCGCGCCGACGAGCCGTACCTGGTCGACGACGCCAGCCTGCTCGGCCAGCTCGCGCAGCCGCCGCGCCTCGGCGTGGTTGGCCAGTTGGTCGGCCGGTGGGCCACCGGCGATCACCAGCTCGGCGTCGCCGACCAGCCGCATCGCCCGGATCAGGTCCTCCTGGCCGTGCCCCGCGGACAGCGAGCCGACCGAGAGGATGCGGGACCGCTGCTCGCGTGGTGCCGCCTCGCCGTCGGGATGGAACTGCTCGATGTCGACCCCCGGGGGCACCAGGGCCACCGAGCTGCGTTGCAGACCCATCCGGGTCAGCTCGTCGACCTCGTCGTTCGACTGCGCCACAGCGATGTCCACCGCGCGGGTCAGCGCGCGTTCCAGCGTGATCCGCTCCCCCGGCCCGTCGTAGCGGCCGCCCAGGTGGCGCAACTGCTCGATGCCGAGTGAGTGGAACGTCTGCACCACCGGGATGTCGGTCTCGCGAACGGCGTGCGCGGCGGCCAGGCCCCCGACCCAGTAGTGCCCGTGCACCACCTCGGGCCGCCAGGCGCCGGCCCACTCGTCGGTCAACCAGCGGCCGAACTCCGTCACGTACCGGATCAGCTCGGCGGTGGGCAGTGGGGTGGGCGGACCAGCGGGCACCTGGTGCACCTGGTAGCCGTCGACGGTGACCGTCGCCGGCAGGCCGGGATCGTCCCGGCGCTCGTAGAGCCGTACGTCGTGGCCTCGTTCGGCCAACTCGGCGGCAACCCGCGCAATGTGCTGTCGGGTGCCGACCGGTGGGCCGTCGGCGTGGCGGTACGAACTGGCGTGCGCGCAGACGAGGCCGACGCGCATGGGTCACCTCCCTGCGATCTTTCCTCGGCAGTGGTCCTCCCGGTCAGAGCGTCCCATTAACCCCGCGACCCGGAGTCGAAACCTGGCAGATCAGGAAGAGTCCCCCCGAGTGCCACCGACACTTGCGGCACAGCAATCACAAGCGGCACAGGCAGCCAAGTTCGACGATGATCGACAAGCTCTGAGTGGTATGACCTGGCCCGGGCGGGGGTACCGCTCAAGAATGCCGCTGACCCGCACCCTCGACGATTCGACCGTGGTGATCACCGGCGCTTCCAGCGGGATCGGCACGGCGACCGCGTACGCCCTGGCCCGCCGGGGTGCCGCCGTCGTGCTGGCCGCCCGCAGCGAGCCGGCCCTACGACAGGTCGCGCAGCGCTGCCGCGAGTTGGGCGGCCAGGCGCTGGTCGTACCGACCGATGTGACCGATCTGGAGTCGGTGCAACGACTGGCCGAGCGGGCGGCGGCCGAGTTCGGCCAGATCGACGCCTGGGTGAACAACGCCGCGGTGAGCGCGGTGGGCCTGTTCGACGAGATCCCGGTCGCCGAGTTCCGGCGGGTGCTGGAGGTCAACCTGCTCGGAGCGGTGCACGGCATCAAGGCTGCCCTGCCCCACCTGGGGGCGGCCGGTGGCGGTGTCCTGGTCAACAACGCCTCGGTGCTGGCCGAGGTGGCCATGCCGTACCAGTCGGCGTACAACGCCAGTAAGCACGGCATCCGAGGGCTCGCCGACACGGTCCGGCAGGAGCTGCGGGTCACCGGCCGTGGTCAGATCTCGGTCTGCACCGTGCTGCCGGCCACCATCGACACCCCGTTCTTCCGGCACACGGCCAACCACACCGGCCGGGAACTGGTGCCACCGCCGCCGATCTACCCGCCGGAGGTGGTCGCCGAGACCATCGTCCGGCTGCTGCGCCGGCCTCGCCGGGAGGCGTACGCCGGTGGCGCGGCCCGGCTGATCGGCCTGCAGTGGCGGCTGGCGCCCGCGTTGGTGGAACGCACCCTCGGCTGGTACCTCCAGCGGACCCAGTTCGGTCCGGGCGCTCGGGTGGACAGCAGCGGCAACGTGTTCCACGCCGACGCCCAGGCCCGCCGGGACGGCGGCTGGAACGGCCGACGGCGTCAGTTGGTGCGGATGACCGCCGCGTTCGGTCTCGCCGCCGCCGGCACCGCTGTCGGCACCATGGCCGCGATCAACCGCCGATCCCGGTCGGTCCGCTGATGACCGGCCTCGACCGCCCGAATGCGCGAACGGTGACCGGCGCGCACAATGAGGCGATCATGTCGAACTGTCTCGTGGAGATCGACGAGTCGTCGGCGGTGGTCCGGCTGACCGGTGTGCTCGACGCCGCCGGAGCCGAGGCGGTACGCGGCGCGCTCCTCGCCAGACTCGCGGACCGGCCGGGCCCGGTGGTGGCCGACGTGACCGGGCTGCGCATCCTCGATGAGGTCGGGCGGGGCGTCTTCGCCGAGGTTCGCCGGGAGGTGGCCGACTGGCCCGCCGCGGACCTGCTGCTGTGTGACCCGGCGGTCGACGGGCCCGCCCACCCGGACCCCGCGCTCGCTGGCGTGCCCGCCTTTCCGACGCTCGACGGCGCGCTGGCCGCGGTCGCGGCGACGCCGCTGGCGGCGGTGCTCACCGCCGACCTGGCCCCGACGGTGGGAGCCGCCCGGCAGGCCCGCGAGCTCGTCACCACCGGCTGCCAACGCTGGGGCATGCCGATGCTGGTCGACCCGGCCTGCATCGCGCTCACCGAGATGGTGAACAACGTGGTGGCGCACGCCCGGACTCCGATGACCGTTCGGCTCGCTCCGCAGGACAGCGCCCTGCACCTGGCGGTCCGCGACCACTCCTCGCGTCTGCCGACGTTCGCCGGGCTGTCCCCGCCGAACCGGGCCGGCGGCCGCGGCCTGCTGCTGATCGACACGGTGGCCCGCCGCTGGGGCAGCAGCGCGATACCGGACGGCAAGGTCGTCTGGTGCGTCCTGCACTCGGACGACGAGGTCGCCCACCTCGGCTGACGGGGCGTTTCGCCGTCGGTGCCGGTTTCGCCACCGCACAGCCTGCGGTGCTCCGGTTATGGCGGGAGGGCAGCGGGTAGTGATCAGACATGCGCGACAACGAGTACCCGACCCCCGTGTCCGACACCGAGGCGCAAGGCCTGCCCGACACCGCCGATGACGACTCGACCGCCAACGACGACGTCCTCACCGGGCGTGAGGCGGACGGCCCGGACCCGGCCCAACTGCCCGGCGACCGTACGCCGGTGGCGGTGGACCGGTTCGGGACGACCGCCGAGGAGCAGCTCGACGGTGAGTCGTTGGACTACAAGCTCGCCCGGGAGGTCTACGAGCGCCCGGCCGACGACCCGCTGGCCGGGACGATCGACCCGAAGATCGCCTTCGAGGCGGACAATCTGGAAGCCGCGGCGGAGGCCCAGCTGGACGCCGACGTGATGGATCCGGGGCCCACCTCGGACCCGAACTCACCGGTCTCCCTCTACGACCACGGTCAGCTCGGCACCGTGGCTGACGCCACCGTCGGCCGGCTGGTGGAGCCGGACGAGGGGGCGCACACCGACCAGGAGACCGACTCGGTGGCGTACGACGCGGGTTCGGCTGGCGGCGGGGCGACCGCCGAGGAGTTGGCCATCCACGAGACGGAGCCGCCGCGCTCGGTCTGACCGGGGTCAGTCGTCCAGGCCACGTTCGATGGCGTACCGGGTCAGCTCGACCCGGTTGTGCAGTTGCAGCTTGCCCAGGGTGTTCTGCACGTGGTTCTGCACCGTGCGGTGCGACAGCCCGAGCCGCTGCGCGATCTGCTTGTACGACAGCCCTCTCGCCACCTGCCGCAGCACCTCCGTCTCCCGCTCGGTGAGCCGGGGCGCTGCGGACTGCGCACCGCCGGCAGGGTCGGTCGGCTGCCCCGGCCGGGCGGCCAGCCGGCGGTACTCGCCGAGGACGAGCCCGGCCAGGCCGGGGGTGAAGACCGCCTCGCCGGCCGCGGTGCGGCGGACCGCGTCGAGGAACTCGGCGGGCGCTGTGGACTTCACCAGGTAACCGGTGGCCCCTGCCTTGACCGCGTCCAGCACGCTCTGCTGTTCGCCGCTGGCGCTGAGCATCAGCACCCGCACGTCGGGCAGTGCCGCACGCAGACCCAGGATCACCTCGACGCCGGAGATGTCCGGTAGTTGCAGGTCGAGGACGACCACGTCGGGCCGGGCGGCGGCGGCCACCCGTACGGCCTGCCGGCCCTCGCCGCTGGTCGCCACCACCAGGAAGCCCGCCTCCGTGAGGTCGCGGGCCACCCCCTCCCGCCACATGGGGTGGTCGTCGACCACCATCACCCGGGTCGGGGTCACCGCTGTGCCCTCGGCACGGTCAGCTCGATCTCGGTGCCGGCGTCGGGGGCGGACACGATCCGAACCGTCCCGCCCACGTCGGCCACCCGACCCCGGATCGACTGGCTCACGCCGAGCCGACCCTGTGCGGCCGCCTCGGTCAACCGGCCTTCCGGGATGCCCGGTCCCTCGTCGCGGATCGACACGGTCACCGTCGCCCCCTCATCCTCGATCAACACCCAGGCCCGCCCGCTGGCGTGCCGCCCCACGTTGTCCAGGGCCGCGCCGGTCGCGGCGGCCAACTCCCCCGCCACCCGGCGAGGCAGCGGCACCGGGGTGGCCGGGGCGGAGAGCACCACCGCCGTCGAGGCGTACCGGCCGAGCAGGGTCCGCAGGTCCACCGCCGCCGTCTCGGTGCCGTCGGGGAGCACGGCAACGCTCGCCGGGCTGGTGCCGGCGATCAGTGCCCGCAACGCGGCCTCCTGCTCGCCGGCCAACCGGGCCAGCTCGCCCGCCTCACCGGGCAGGTCGGCACCCCGCCGCTGCACCATCGCCAGCACCTGGAGCACCGAGTCGTGGATGCCCCGGGCCAGCCGCTCCCGCTCCCGGGTGGCGGCCTCCAACTCCACAGCGCGTTGCAGCCGTTCCTCGGCGCTCGCCGCGAGCCGGGCCACGTGCCCGACCACCACCCCGGCGAGCAGCATCAGGATGACCCCGGTGAACGAGGACTGGCCGATCCGCTCCCGGGTGGTCAGGTCCGCGCCGGCGACCAGCAGCGCGGCGACAGTGCCCCGCCGCCGACCACCGGAGACGGCCCAGGCCAGCACCGGGCCGGCCATCCAGGCAACCCCCATGGTGGGTACGCCGGTGGCGAGCGCCACCCGACCGACCACCCACGGGGTGGCCAGCACGATGGCGAGCACCACCCCGAGGTCGGCCAGCAGCAGCGGCCAGCGCCGCCAGGCCGGCCGGGCATACCCGACCGCGGTCGCCGCGGTCCAGGCCGCCATCACCAGGATCAGGGCGCCGACGGCGTACGGGTGGTCGTACCGGTCGGCGTCGCGCACCGCGAGCACGCAGACGTACGCCAGGGACGCCAGCCGGAACACCGCCAGCGCACGCCACAGCGGCACCTCGAATTCACCCGGCGGCGACGGCATGGCGGTCAGGATGCCACAACCCGTCCACCGCACGGCGAGCAGCGAGTGCGGTTCGGGAAACCCTGACGTACGGTGGAAAAGCCGCGAATTACTCCGAGATCCGCCGCCGGGACGGGCCCATGACGAACGCAGATCCGCACGCACCGCGTACGGTTGTGCCCATCGAACCTGCCCTCCTGATCGCCAAGGCCTTCGACCAGGCCCAGGTGACCGAGATTCGACACTCGGTCACCTCATGCGCGCATGCCTGCGGACTCACCGGCCAGCGGCTGGACGACTTCGTGCTCGCGATCAACGAGTTGATCACCAATGCGGTCCGGCACGGCGGCGGGCGTGGATGGTTGCGCCTCTGGCACGAGTCCAGCCTGCTGGTCTGCGAGGTGGCCGACCACGGGCACGGGATCAGCCCGCAGCGGCTGGGCGACCGCAGTCGGCCGGCCCCGGACACCGCCGGCGGCTGGGGCCTCTGGCTCGCCCGCGAGCTGACCGACGCCATGGAGGTCGTCTCCAGCGCCGCCGGCACCACCGTCCGGATCACCGCCGGCCTCGTCAGCCACAAGCGCACCACGCGCTGAGCCGCCGCAGCCGCTCCCCGCAGCTGCAATCTGCGGCTGCGGCTTGCGGCTGCGGGGACGGCTTGCGGCAGCGGGGACGGCTTGCGGCTGCGGCTCAGGCGAACAGCGCCGAGACGGACTCCCCGTTGTGGATCCGGCGCATCGCCTCGGACAGGGCGGGCGCCACCGACAGGACCTGCAACTTCGGCACCCGCTTGGCGTCCGCGATGGGCACCGTGTTGGTGCAGACGATCTCCAGGACGCCCTCCTGGTCGCTGAGCCGCTGGAGGGCGTCGCCGGAGAACAGCCCGTGCGTGCAGGCCAGCCGGATCGACCGGACCTTCAGGCCCCGCAGATGCTCCATCAACTCGACAACAGTGCTGCCCTTGGCGATCTCGTCGTCCAGCACGATGACGTCCCGGTCGGCCACCTCGCCGATCACCGCGCTGATCTTGACCAGGTCGTCACTGAACCGCTGCTTCGCGCCGGCCGCGACCGGCGTGCCGAGCAACCGGGCGAAGGCCGCCGCCTCCTTGGCGTTGCCAAGGTCGGGTGAGACCACCACGGTGTTGCTCAGGTCGTAGCGCTGGAAGTGGATGGCCAGCTCCCGCAGCGCGTGCAGGTGATCCACCGGGACGCTGAAGAAGCCGTGCACCTGCGGCGAGTGCAGGGTCATCGCGAGCACCCGGTCCGCGCCGGCCGACACGAGCAGATCGGCGACGAGCCGGGCGCCGATAGAGATCCGCGGGGCGTCCTTCTTGTCGGAGCGGGCGTACGCGTAGTGCGGCAGCACCACCGTGATCCGGCCGGCCGAGGCGCCCCGCGCCGCGTCGATCATCAGCAGCAGCTCGACCAGATTCTCCTGCACGGGCGGCACCAGCGGCTGGATCAGGAAGACGTCCCGCTCCCGGCAGTTGGCCTGCAACTGCACTTCCAGACAGTCGTTCGCGAATCGGGAGACCCGCACCGGATGCAGCGGCACCCCGAGGTGGGCACAGATCTCGGCGGCCAGGTCGGGATGGGCAGTTCCACTGAAAACGGCGATGTCGCGCACGTTCGCACATCGTAGGCGACCCGGGCGGCGGCCTTCGGCGGCGGGCCGCAACCGGCCGTGACGCCTGTCGCACCGAACGCCGGTCCGGGTACGGTGCTGCGGTGACCCCCCAGTACGTCGCCGCCATCGACCAGGGCACCACCTCCTCGCGGTGCCTCGTCTTCGACTCCGCCGGGGACATCGTCGCCGTTGCCCAGCGCGAACACCGGCAGATCTTCCCCCAACCAGGCTGGGTGGAACACGACGCCGAGGAGATCTGGGACAACGTCCAGCAGGTGGTCTCCGAGGCGCTGCGGTCCGCCGGCACCGACCCGGCCGGCCTGGCCGCCGTCGGCATCACCAACCAGCGGGAGACCACCCTCGTCTGGGACCGGGCCACCGGTCGCCCGGTGGCCAACGCCATCGTCTGGCAGGACACCCGGACCGGGCCGCTGCTGCGCGAGCTGGCCTCGGCGTACGGCGAGGAGCGGTTCCTTGCCCGCACCGGCCTGCCGCTGGCCACCTACTTCGCCGGCCCGAAGCTGCGCTGGCTTCTGGACGAGGTCGACGGCCTGCGCGAGCGCGCGGAGCGCGGCGAGGTGCTCTTCGGCACCATGGACAGCTGGCTGATCTGGAAGCTGACCGGCGAGCACGTCACGGACGTGACCAACGCCAGCCGGACCATGCTCATGGACCTCACCACCCTCGACTGGGCTCCGGACCTGCTGGACACAATGGGCGTCCCGGCGGCGATGCTGCCGGAGATCCGCTGCTCCGCCGAGGTGTACGGCATCGCCACCGGCGTGCTCGCCGGGGTGCCGGTGGCCAGCGCGCTCGGAGACCAGCAGGCCGCCCTGTTCGGGCAGACCTGCTTCCAGCCGGGCGAGGCGAAGTGCACCTACGGCACCGGGAGCTTCCTGCTGCTCAACACCGGCGCCACCCCGGTCCCGTCGACGCACGGCCTGCTCACCACGGTCGCCTACCAGATCAAGGGGCAACCGCCGGCGTACGCCCTGGAGGGCGCGATCGCGGTCACCGGCTCGTTGGTGCAGTGGCTGCGCGACAACCTCGGGCTGATCTCCACGGCCGCGGAGGTGGAGGATCTGGCCCGCACCGTGGACGACAACGGCGGCTGCTACGTGGTGCCCGCGTTCTCCGGACTGTTCGCCCCGCACTGGCGCACCGACGCCCGTGGGGTGATCGCCGGTCTGACCGGTTACATCACCAAGGGGCACCTGGCGCGGGCCGCGCTGGAGGCGTCGGCCTGGCAGACCCGCGAGGTGGTCGACGCGATGGATGCCGACTCCGACGTGGCACTGCGCCGGCTCCGGGTGGACGGCGGGATGACCGCCAACGGTCTGCTCATGCAGTTCCTCGCCGATGTGCTCGACGTGCCGGTGGTCCGGTCCCGGATCACCGAGACCACCTGTCTGGGTGCCGCGTACGCGGCCGGCCTGGCCGTCGGCTTCTGGCCGGATCTGGCCACCCTGCGGGCGAAGTGGCGCTCCGATGCCCAGTGGGAGTCCACCATGGCCCCGGAGCTGCGCGACCGGGAGCTGCACAACTGGCGCAAGGCCGTGCAGCGCACCCTCGACTGGGTGGAGTGACCGCCGACGCGGCTGTCACTCCCAGCGGTTGCCGGTGAGCTTCTCGTACACCTCGATGTAGCGGGCGCGGGTCGCCTCGACGACCTCGTCGGGCACGTCCGGCGCGGGGGCCTGCTTGTTCCAGCCGCTGCCGGTGGCCCAGTCCCGCACGTACTGCTTGTCGTAGGAGAACTGCACACGGCCCGGCTGGTACGACTCGGCGGGCCAGAACCGCGACGAGTCGGAGGTGAGCAGTTCGTCGGCGAGGACCAGGGTGCCGTCCGGTGCCCAACCCAGCTCGAGCTTGGTGTCGGCGATCAGGATGCCCCGGTCGGCGGCCAGCTCGGCGCCGCGACGGTAGACGTCGAGGGTGATCTGCCGCAGCCGCTCGGCGGTGGCCTCGCCCACCTTGTCCACCACGTCGTCGTACGTGATCGGCTCGTCGTGCTCACCCATCGGCGCCTTGCTCGACGGTGTGAAGATCGGCTCGGGCAGGATCGACGCCTCGCCGAGCCCTCGGGGCAGGGTTATGCCGGACACCGCGCCGGTCTGCTCGTACTCCCGCAGGCCGCCGCCGGTGAGGTAACCCCGGGCCACGCACTCGACCGGGACCATGTCCAACCGCTGGCAGCGGATCGCCCGCCCGGCGAACTCGGCGGGCACGTCGGTCGCCGAGATGACGTGGTTCGGCACCAGGTCGGCGAGCTGCTCGAACCACCAGAGCGAGAGCGCGGTGAGCAGGCGACCCTTGTCCGGGATCGGCGTCGGCAGCGCCACGTCGTAGATCGAGATGCGGTCCGAGGCGACCAGGATCAGGTCATCGCCGTCGGCGTAGACGTCCCGAACCTTGCCCGAGTGCAGAAGTTCCACGCGCCCTAGTACACCATGCGACATCGGAAGGCCTGATTCGACCACCCACGTCGGGGGTGACCGGACGGACGTTGACACCTTCGTGCGCTGCCTGCGTGAATGGTCCGACCGCCGCCCTCGCAGGTCCAGGAGACCCCCGTGCCCGTTGTTCGACCCCCGTTCGACCGCCTCGGCGCCGACCCGGGCCGGCGCCGACTGCTGACCGCGGTGCTCGGCGCACCTCTGCTCGCCTCCGGCGGGCTGGCCGGGTGCAGCGACGACGCCGCCACCTCGACCCAGGACGGGCCGGTCGAGCTGTCGGTCTTCTGGTGGGGCGGTCCAAGGCGGGCGGCGCTCACCGAGAAGGTCCTGCGGCTCTACTCGGAGCGCAACCCCCAGGTCACCTTCCGGGTCACCTGGCAGGGCGCCGACGGCTACTACGAGCGCCTGGCCACCCAGGCGGCCGGCGGCAACGTACCGGACCTGGTCCAGATCGACGACGCCATGCTGACCGAGTACGCCCAACGCCAGATCATCCTCGACCTCACCGACCGGGTCGCCGACCACAGTCTGGATCTGCGGGGCCTGCCGGAAGGGCTGATCCGCTACGGCACGGTGGAGGGGCGGACGATGGCGGTGGCCGGCGGGCAGACCCACGCGGGTGTGGTCTTCAACCGGGAGTTGTTGCGGGAGCTGCAGGTGCCGGAACCGCGCGCCGGGATGAGCTGGGCCGACTACATCTCCTGGGCGGAAGAGGTCACCGAGGCCAGCGACGGCCAGGTGGCCGGCACCATGGACGGCTCCGGTGACTACCGGGCGCTCTGGCTCTGGTTGCGGTCACAGGGCGGCGAGCTCTACCGGGGTAAGCAGCTCGGTTTCGGCGTGGAACAGCTGATCGCCTGGTTCGAGCTGTGGCAGCGGGCCCGCAGGGCGCGGGCCACGCCGGGTGCGGCGCTGGTCGAGCAGGCCGACAGCGGCGAGCCGTCCCGGCAACTGGTGGTGACCGGGTTGACCGCCGCGTCGTTCGCGTGGTCCCACCAACTGCCCGAGTTGCAGCGGCTCACCGGGGCCGAGCTGGGCATTGTCGGCTTGCCGGGGCCGACCGGTGCACAGTGGGCGCGCGCCTCGATGTTCTGGGCCGCGTTCCGGGGCACCCGCCACCCGGACACCGTCACCGACGTGATCAATTTCCTGACCACGAATGGCGAGGCCGGCACCGTCCTCGGCCACGAACGCGGTCTGAACGCCAGTCTCGCCGTCCGCCGCTACGCCGAGGGCAGCATCACCGATCCGGCCCAGCAGCGGGCCGCCGCGTTCGGCGCGGCCATCGCCGACCAGCTCGGGCCGGCCCCGGCGCCACCCCCGAAGGGGCACGCGAAGGTGCGGACCCTGCTGGTCGCCACCGCGGAGAGCATCCGCGTCAAGCGGACCGGCACCCGGGCGGCCGCCTCACGTTTCATCGCGCAGGCCAACGCCGCCCTGGCGGCGTGACGACCGGAGGTCGGCCCACGGCCCGCCGCCGTGGACCGACCTGACCGACTGCCGGGTCAGCGCGGCGGGCCGCCGCGACGGTTGCGCATCAGACGCAGCACGAGGAACACGACGATCGCGACCACCACCAGGCAGCAGAGCAGCGGAAGGATCCCGAAGCCGCTGCGACCCCGACGCCGGGCGGCTTCCACCACCAGCTCGCCGGTGCCCGTGGACGCCCAGGCCGCGACGGGCACGAAGACCGCCAGAACGGCCCCACCGAGGACCGCGCTGAGTCGGCCCCACCACTTACCGAATGAAGACATGCGCCCATCCTCGCCGAAGGACGCAACACCGGCACGTCGGTCCACGCCGAATCACGGAACTGAGATCTTTCCGGCCTGAGGTAGGACCCGCGAGGGGCCGGTGCCTGCGAGGTGCCGGCCCTCCGGGAGTCGCTCCTCCCCGCTGAGGCGCCAAACAAATCCGGCCCCCACAATGTGGGGGCCGGACTCATGTCATTTCATTTGTAGCGGGGACAGGATTTGAACCTGCGACCTCTGGGTTATGAGCCCAGCGAGCTACCGAGCTGCTCCACCCCGCGTCGACTGGTTAAGACTAACCCATGCGTCCCGGCGATGATCAGCGGGGGTCACCAACCGCTGCGGCCGACACCGCAGAATGTCGAAAGCCCGCCTCCGGCGAACCGGAGACGGGCTTTCTGTCGTAGCGGGGACAGGATTTGAACCTGCGACCTCTGGGTTATGAGCCCAGCGAGCTACCGAGCTGCTCCACCCCGCGTCGGCTCGCTAACCGTAGCGCACCACCCCCGGCCCCCGCAAAACGACATCCGAATCCGCCGGATCGCGACCCTGCCACCGCCGTCAGCCGAGCCAGACCTTCACGGCGGCGACCGCCCGGGCGCTGTCCGCGTCGACCTGCGCCCGTTGGCTGGAGGTGTTCTCCCAGCCCTGCTCCCAGAGGGTCGTCACCACGTCGCCGACCCGGATCGCCCGGATCAGCCGCACGTCCTCCACGCCGGTCGGGTCGCCGTTGACGTCCTGATCCGGGCGGCGCATCTCGAACAGCACCGACTCGTCGCCATAGCGGGTGTCGGTGAGCAGCCGCTGCCTGCTCAGCACCGGCGCGCTGTCACCTGACCGTTCCTGCTGCGGGCAGTCGCGCACCGCCCGCCGCAACTCGTCCAGCAGGTCGTCGGCGCGCCCGGCCCGGTAGATGGTGATGGAGTGCGTGTACGTGCCGTCCGGGACGTGCCCCGCACCGGGATTCTGCGGCAGCTTGTAGACCACGTTCCGGGTCCGACGCTGCACGATCGCCCCCTCACTCGAGTAGCGGGCGCCGCACAGGTCCGGCAGCACCTCAAGGTCCCGGAATTCGGGCGCGATGCCGATCTGGTTGGCCGCCGCGAGCCGGAAGAACGCCCGATCCGGGATGCCGGTCGGCGTCCTGGGCTGCGCCGCACCTGTGACACCGGGAGACGTCGCCGTCGTACCCGGGGAGCGTCCGGGCGGGCTCGGCGAGACGGGCGGTGATGCCGAACCGCCGGTCACGCTCGGCGACGGGGACGCGGATGGCGGCGTCGGCGGCGTGGGCGTGCCGGCCGGCGACGGTACGGTCGCCGCCTGCGGAGCGACCACCTGGGTCCCGACAGCCACGCCCACCACCACCAGGGCCACGGCAAGGGTGCTCCCGGCGACACGCAGCCTGGCCCGACGGTCCGCCTGGTGCCGCAGCACCTCGGGGACGCCAAGATCGCGAGCGTCGGCGTCGGCGGCGAGGGACCCGTACAGCTCAGACAGTTCACGCGACATCGGTGGCCTCCAGTTCCACGACGGCCAGATCGGGCAGCAACGCGGCGAGTCGGGCCCGGCCGCGGGAAAGCCACGACTTCACAGTGCCAACCGGCACGTCGACCTCTCGGGCGATCTCCTCGACGGGCATGTCGAACAGGTAGTGCAGCGCCAACACCCGCCGGTGGGTTGCCGGCACCTGACGCAGGGCCTGGACCAGCAGCACGCTGTCCTCGTTCGGCGGAGGGACCGGCGGTGGAGGCCCGGCCAGCCGCAGCGCGCCACGCAGGCCGCCCAGCCGCCGCCAGCGGTCGGTCGCCAGGCGGGACACCACCAGCCGCAGCCACGCCTCCGGCGCCGGATGCGCCGACAACCTCCCCCACTGCCGCCAGGCCCGGGCGTACGCCTCCTGCACCAGGTCCTGCGCCTCGTTGTGGTCGCCGGTGACCGCAAAGCCGTACCGCACCATCCGCCGCGTGGTGCTGCGGTAGAAGTCATCGAAGCTCTGCGCGTCCCTCACGACTGCTCCCCCTCATCCCACCCCGTTGCAAATGAGGACGGCGAACCGGTGCCGCAGGTTGCGGCCCGACCGCACCTGTCGGTGACGTGACAGACGGTGACACCACCGGACACGGCGAAGCCCCCGCCGTCCGGACCGGTGGGTCCGACGACGAGGGCTCCGAGACGTGCTCCCGGCTGTGGTGGATCAGCCGCCGGGGCTCGGCGACGGGCCACCACTGGCAGTGCCGGCGGCCTGCTGCGCCTGCTGGAACGCGGTGAGCGCCTCGTCCAAGGCCTTCAGCGCACGCCCGTACCGCTCGAAGTCACCGGACGTCTGCGCGGCCCGGACCTCGGTGATCGCGGTCTGCACCCGGTCCGCGGCGACGGCCAGGTCACCGGTCGGCGGCGGGATGCTGGCGCTCGGCGTCGGCGCCGGCGTCGCGGTCCCGCTGGGCGTCGGCGTCGGCGTCGGCGTCGGGGTCGTGGGGTTGCCCCCGGTGGTCGGAGGCGGCGACGTGCCCTGCCCGGCCTTCTTACCCTGCTCGACCAGCTGCTTGATGCCGTCGTTGATGTTGTCGGCCAGCGCCACGAAGGAGCCACCGTCACCGTAGGAGAGCAGCACCTTCTGCAACAGCGGGTACGCGTCCTGCTGGTTGCTCTTCACGTAGACCGGCTCGACGTAGAGCATGCCGTCGGCGAAGGGCAACGACAGCAGGTTTCCGTACTGCACCTGGGCCTGGTTGCTGGAGAGCAGGTTGAGCTGCTGACGGATGTTCGCGTTGTTGGTCATCTGCTGGTGCACCTGCACCGGGCCCGAGATCCGGGTCTGGTCCGGCAACTCCAGCACCTCCAGGCGGGGCTTCCCCTCGACGTACGACCCGGAGATCAACGCGGCGAGGTTCTGCCGGCCGTTCGGGGTGACCGCCGAGGTGAGCTGGAACCGCGGGCTCTCCTGCCCAGGGAACTGCGTGAACAGGTAGTACGGAGGCTGCTTCTGGCCGCTGTCCGGGGCGTCCGGCACGTTGGGCACCTGCCAGAAGTCCTGGGCCGAGTAGAAGTCACCCGGGTTGGTCACGTGGAACTTGGTGAGCAGGTTGCGCTGCACCTTGAACATGTCCGCCGGGTAGCGCAGGTGCTCGGTCAGCTCGACCGGGATATCCGCCTTCGGCAGCACCAGGTCACCACCGAACGCCTTGTTCCACGCCTTGAGCACCGGGTCGGTGTCGTCGTACTCGTAGAGCTTCACTGTGCCGTCGTACGCGTCGACGGTGGCCTTCACCGAGTTGCGCATGTAGTTGACGTCCTCCCGGGCCAGCTGGAAGGTGCCCCGGTTGGTCAACTCGTCGGTGGTCTCGGTCTGGAGGTTGACCTTCTCGGCGTACGGGTAGGTGGCCGCCGTGGTGTAGCCGTCGACGATCCACTGCACACGGCCGTCGACAACCGCCGGGTACGGGTCGCCGTCGAGCGTGAGGAATGGCGCGACCTTCTCCACCCGGTCGCGCGGGTTACGCACGTAGAGCAGCTTGGAGTCCTTGTTGACCGCCTCGGACAGCAGGAAGTTCGACTCCTGCTCCTTGATGGCGTACAGCAGCCGCCGGGCGAAGGAGCCGATCTCCACGCCGCCCTCACCGGTGTAGGTGTAGGACTCGCCGCCACCCTCACCGACCGGCCGGTCGAACTCGGCCTTCTTGTTCGGGTCGGACTGCCCGACGATCGCGTAATCGTCGGCCGCCATCCGCTCGCCGTAGTAGATCCGCGGCTGCTTGGCCGGGATCTGCTCGGTCTGCGAGGAGCACGCCTCCTGGGTCTTCTCGCCCAGGAAGCCGGAGACGAAGAACGGCTGCCCGCCGCACACCACCTGGTTCGCCGGGGCGGCCACCAGCCCGTACCCGTGGGTGTAGACGGTGTGCCGGTTGATCCAGGTGTTCTGCTGGTCGGTCAGCTCGCCGTAGTTGATCTCCCGGACGCCGACCACGTAGTCGGAGACGTTCCCGTTCACCCCGTACCGGTCGATGTCCAGCTTGGGGCCGAAGTCGTAGAAGCCACGCACCTGCTGGAGCTGGGTGTACGTCTCGCTGACCAGCTGCGGGTCGAGCAGACGCACGTTCGACACCACCGAGGTGTCGGTGGCCAGGTTCGACGGTGGGGTGAGGTTGTTCGCCGCGTACGGGGTCGTCTCGGTGGCCCCCAACCCGAACGCCGCTCGTGTCGCGTCGATGCTGCGCTGGATGTACGGCGCTTCCTTGTCCTTGGCGCTCGGCTTGACCTCGAAGGTCTGCACGGCCCAGGGGTAGATGCCGCCGATGGCCACCGCGGACACGCCGAGCAGCGCCAGCGAGATCCCCGGCCAGACCAGGTTCCGCATCCAGGCGTTGGAGAAGACGATGATCGCGATCGCCACCACGATCGAGATGTAGGCCAGGATCTCCTTCGCCGGCAGCAGCGCGTTGACGTCGGCGTAGCCGGCGCCGTACAACTTGGCGCCCTCGTTGTACTCCAGCAGCATCGCCCGCCGGTCCAGCACGTACGCGACGGCCTTCAACAGCACGAAGACCGCGACCAGGCTGCTCAGGTGCGCGCGGGCGGCGTTGCTCATCCGGTCACCGACGCCCTGCAGGCGGACCCCGCCGAAGAGGTAGTGCACCGCCAGCGCGCCGATCACCGCCAGCACCACAGCGGTGAAGGCGACGCCGAGCAGGTAACGCCAGAACGGCAGCTGGAAGACGTAGAAGCCGATGTCCACCCCGAACTCCGGGTCCTTGATCCCGAAGTCACCGCCGTTGCGGAAGAGCAGCCACTGGTTCCACCGGTTCTGCGCGGAGAGGCCGGCGAAGAGCCCGACCACAGCGGCGGTCAACGCGATCCAGGTGCCCAACCGCGGGCTGAGCACCATCCGGTAGCGCTCCAGCGTCGCCTGCTCCACCGAGTGCGGACGCAGCCGCGGACGCAACCGGTAGGCCAGCCACAGGTTGCCACCAACGATCACCGCCATGCCGAGACCGACGGCCAGGAAGAGCACCAGCCGGGTGAGCAGGACACCGGTGAAGACCTCGGTGTAGCGCACCTCGTCGAACCAGAGCCAGTCGGTCCACGCCTGGACACCCCACCCGAGCAGGGTGAAGAGCACGAACACCCCAACCAGGACAGCGATGGTGACGCGCCCGCGCCGGCTCATCCTCGGAAGGGGGCTGCTGCTACGCATTACCACTGTTGGCTCCGCACGCTCGATGTGATCGGCTCCGACCAGGCACCCAGAGTACGGGGTGTTCCTGAGCGTGTCGGGGCACGGTCACACCGGTCAGCAACGCGTCGGCTGACCACCCGCGCGCAACGCCTCCAGAGCGGTCATCGCCTCGTCCAACGAACCCACCCGCAGCAGGGGCAGACCCGGCTGCGGATTGCGGACCGCCTCGGCGCAGTTGTCCGCCGGCACGAGGAACACCTTGGCCCCGGCGCGCTTGGCGCCCACCAGCTTCTGGGCGATCCCGCCGATCGGGCCGACGGTGCCCTCGTCGTCGATGGTGCCGGTGCCGGCGATGATCTGACCGCCGGTGAGATCGGCCGGGGTCAGCTTGTCCACGATCCCCAGGGCGAACATCAGACCGGCGCTCGGCCCACCGATGTCCTCCAGGTCGATGCCGAGGGTGAACGGGTGCGGCTGCTGCTGGTCGATCTCGACGCCGATCCGCGGCCGACCGTCCTGCTCCTGGCTGGTCACTTTCACCGTGGCGGGCACGCCGTCCCGGGTGTAGCCGATGGTCAACGCCGTCCCGGCCGGCTTGGCCCGGACCAGTTCGGTGACCTTCGCGGCCACCGGCACCGGCTGACCGTCGACGGAGGTGATCACGTCGCCGGCCTTCAACTCGCCGGCGGCCGGCCCGTCACCGGACACCGTCTTGATCACCACCTGCACCGGAAAGCCCAACTCCCGCAGCGCGGCGGTCTCCGCGCTGGTCTGGGACGCCTTGAAGTCCTCGGCGTTGCGCTGCTCGACCTGCTCCGTCGACTCCCCCGGCGGGTAGACCAGCTCGCGCGGCACCACCGCCTCGTCGTCGGAGAACCAGCCCGCGATCGCCCCCCGCAACCGCACCGTGGGCTGCACACCCACCGTGGTCAACCGCAACTGACCGGCGGAGGTCGAGGTCTCCCGCCCGGTGACCTGGATGACCTCCTTGCCGTCGGCCGTACCCAGGGTGTTGACCGTCGGGCCGGGGCCCAGCACCACGTACGGGATCGGAACCCGGAGCACCCCGATGCTCAGCAGGGCGGTGAACAGGGCACCGAGCAGGACCGTCAGGCCACGACGTCTCATGCCGCAGAGCGTACCGACCGACCGGACGCCTCCTGCCGGATGCGCACGCGACTTCGCCCTCAGCGCAACGCCAGCGGCGGCGACGTGGGGCGCGGCCCGCGTACCGTAGACGTCGTGCCTGATATTCCGTTCGGTTTCGCGCTCCCGGGTGGTCAACCACCAGACCCCAACGATCCCGCGCAGATGCAGCAGTTCATGTCGCAGTTGCAGCACCTGCTCTCCGCGCCGGGCAGCGGGCCGGTCAACTGGGACCTGGCCCGGCAGGTAGCAGCCAGCCAGCTCGCGGCCGCCGGCGACCCGGCGGTGTCACCGTATGAGCGCAACGCCGTCGAGGAGGCGCTGCGCCTGGCCGACCTGTGGTTGGAGCCGGCCTCGGCGTGGCCGTCCGGCATCCAGTCCCCGGTCGCCTGGAACCGCAATGAGTGGATCTTCAAGACGCTGGACGTGTGGCGCAAGCTCTGCGACCCGGTGGCCAGCCGCATGGTCGGCGCGATGGGCGACCTGGTGCCACCGGAGGCCCGCGCCCAACTCGGCCCGATGCAGTCGATGGTGGCCTCCCTCGGCGGCGCGCTCTTCGGCGGTCAGCTGGGCCAGGCCCTCGGTTCGCTCGCCGCGGAGGTGCTCTCCGCCGGCGACATCGGGCTGCCGCTCGGCCCGGCCGGCACGGCCGCGCTGATCCCGGCCAACATCCGGGCGTACGGCGAGGGCCTGGAGCTTCCCGAGGACGAGGTCCGCCTCTACGTGGCGCTGCGTGAGGCCGCCCACCAGCGGCTGTTCCAGCACGTCCCGTGGCTGCGCGGTCACGTGCTCAGCGCAGTCGAGATGTACGCCTCGGGCATCCGGGTCAACCGGGAAGCGATCGAGGAGGCGATGGGCCGGGTCGACCCGACCGACCCGGAGTCGATGCAGGCGATCGCCCTGGAGGGCATCTTCACACCGGAGGACACTCCGGCGCAGAAGGCATCCCTGGCCCGGCTGGAGACCGCACTCGCCCTGGTCGAGGGCTGGGTCTGCCACGTCGTGGACAGCGCCGCCAGCGACCGGCTGCCCAACGTCGTCCGGCTCGGTGAGGCGTTCCGCCGTCGCCGTGCCGCCGGTGGTCCCGCCGAGCAGACCTTCGCCGCACTCGTCGGCCTGGAGCTGCGCCCACGGCGCCTTCGCGAGGCCGCGGCACTCTGGGCGGCGCTCACCCAGCACCGTGGCATCGAGGGCCGCGACGCCGTGTGGGGCCACCCGGACCTGCTCCCGTCGGACGACGACTTCGCCGACCCGGTCGCCTTCGCGATGAACGACATGGACCTCAGCGAGCTGGACAGCTTCGACTTCACCGCTCCCGGTGGGGTGGAGGAGAAGTCCCCGGGCCAGCCCGACAAGACCGACGGCGAGGACGACACCAAGTCCTGAAACCTGGGTCGTGACGCCTGGAGTCGTGACGCCTGGGGTCGCGATGCCCTGGGGCCGTGATGCTTGAAGCCGGGTGCCCGCGCTGCTCGACGGCGGGCGCCCAGCGTGCAGGTGGCCCTGGATGGGCAGCAGGTGACGGCCCCCGGTCGGGAAGCGTGCGGGTCAGACGGGGCGGCCCGAGCCGGAGAGCAGGGCGCGGGTCGCCTCCCAACCCTCGAAGGCAGGGTCCAGCGTGGCCAGGTCGGCCGGGCCGCGCAGTCGCCGCCAGCCGGCGGTGACCGCCACGTCCCCCGGTCGAGGGGCACCGGAACGAACGTCCGTCGGCGTTGCCGTGTCCAGGTTCAGCGGGGGTAGCCAACCCGGCACGGGCAGCCGCACAGCCACCCCGAGCAGGCCCGGACCGCCGCCGTCGACCGGAGCCACCGCGACGGGTCGGGTGGTGAGCGGGCGCAGCAGCTTGCCGACAGTCAGCGCGGGCAGGTCAGGCACGTCCCCGACCAGCACCGCCGCCTGGTCGTAGCCCTTCAGCGCGGCGAACACGGCGTTCGGCGTCGGCTCGGCGACCTCGTAGACCGCGGTGCCGGGCCAGACCAGCGCGTCGGCGAGGGCTCGGTCGGCCGGCGTGACCGCGACGGCGATCTCCACCTCGTTGAGCGTGGCGAGCAGGTCGATGACGTCTTCCGCGAGCGCCGCTCGCCATTCGGCCCGGTCGACGCCCGGCGGCGACCAGGGAACCGGTCCGAGCAACGCCACTACCACCCGTCGTGCCACCCCCCGACCCTAGCGCCCACCCCGGCCGCCCCGACCACCCGCTCACTCGCACGGCCGCGTCGCGCCGAACAGCGACCCCGCACGCCCGACCACCCCGCAGGCCCCAGCACGCCGAACGGCCGTCTCGGACGGCGCGCGCGGGCATGATCGACTCGGGTTCATGGAAGTCGCGGTGTCCGCAGGGCATCGATAGCGCGGTTTTCAGGAAGGCGAGTGGATCTAGGCCGACCGCGCTCTCCAACGAGGCGCGGGGCTTTCCGAAGGGCTCGGCGCGCGACAGCCCGGAGACTCGGGGTCTGTGGATCAGGTGGGGAGCGGTGCGCAGGAGGCAGCGGCCACGCCTTCGAGGTAGCCGCGGGCGCGTTCCGCCTTCGGGTAGCGGCCGACCAACGCCCAGAACCGGGCGTTGTGGCTGGGCACGATGAGGTGCGCCAACTCGTGCAGCAGCACGTAGTCGATCACCCAGTCGGGCATTTCCTGAACGCGGTGCGAGATTCGGATGCTGCGGTCGGCAGGCGTGCAGGAGCCCCACCGGCCGTTCTGGTTGGTGACCCATCGGACGCTGGCCGGCACGGCCTTCGCGGGGTATTCGGCCAGGTAGAGCTCGATGAGCCGGCGCGCCCGGGCCAGCAGCTCGGCGTCGGAGCGGGCCAGGCGCCCCTCCCGGGCGGCGAGCCGGGCGAGCATGCGGTCGACCCACTCGCTCTCCTCGGCTCGGGAGAACTGGTCCGGGATGAGGACGACGACCCGCTCACCGTCACGGTACGCAGACACCGTGCGTCGTCGGCGCTGGCTGCGCCGCACCTCGACGACCGGCTTGCGCGTCCCCGCCATCACTGGCCCGCGCAGCCTCGGCTACGTGTCACGAAGGAAAGCTAATGCGTACTGACCAGGGGTCCGCAAGGGTCAACCACGCGACACGCGCCCAGAAAATGGTGATTGGTCGCCAGGCGTCCGGAAAATTTCTTGACGACGGCCCCGCCACGCCATCTCGTCACCCTTCGTGAACGCCGATGGCGGTGTCGCACGACGCCTCTCCACCGTAGGTGATCACCGGCCGGAGGCCGCGCCGGGGGCACTCGCACGGGTGGCTGTGAGGGTTTGGTCGGCGTGTCCCCGCCAAACTGACTTATCCGACCTATTTCGCCATGCACACTCTCGACGTCGACTTGCTCACAGTGTCGATGCACAGCTGACATGGAACTGCCCAGACCTGGGTAGGGTCCGCGAACCAGCGGTCACGAAGGTGGCCGCGGAGTGAGACCCAGCGCCGGCGCCCCGTGTGGCCCGCCGCCGGGCACCCCGCCGGGACGGCATTGACCGGCGGACGAGACGAGGAGGGCACCGTGGCCGACCAGGCCCAGACGACCTACAACGGTTACTGCGTCAAGTGCAAGGAGAAGCGGGACTTCGAGGGGCACGTCGAGGTCTCGAAGACCGGAATGAACATGGCCAAGGGCAAGTGTCCGGTTTGCGGGACAACAGTGAACCGCATCCTGGGCAAGGCCAAGGTCTGACCGTACGGGTGACGGGGGCGGGGTGGCCGGTGGTCACCCCGCCCCGTTGCCGTCCTGGGCGGTCGGCGGGTCGTCGACCGCCTGTCGGGTGACCGACAGCCTCGTCGGCAGCCTGTGGAAAACCCGGCAAAGCCTGTGGACAACGCTGGACAGCGGCCTGGGCGCCTGTGGACAACGATCGACCGAACGCGAAGTCACGGTCACGATTGGTGACCATGAGTCGCACCGTACTGCCCCGTCCCACGCTGCTGCCCGGCCTCAACCGGCTCTGGCGGGACCGGCACACCCTCCAGCTCGGCGTCGGCCCGGGGCCCGCCGTGCTGCTGGAGCTGGCCAATCCCCGAGCCGCCCATCTGCTCGACCTGCTCGACGGCACCCGCAGCGAACGCGCCGTCCTGACGCAGGCGGCCACCGTCCGGGTCACCGCCGACGAGGCACGTACGCTGCTCGACGCCCTGCGTACGGCCGGCCTGCTGGTGCCCGCGCACAGCCTGCTCCCCCGTGACCTGGCCGGCCCGGTCCGCGCCCGGCTGGCGGCGGAGGCCGGCGCGCTGGCCCTGGCCGCCGCTCGACTGCCCGGCACCCCCGCACAGGTCCTGCGCCGTCGGCGGACCACCCGGGTCGTGCTCACCGGCTCCGGGGCGCTCGGCGGGCCGCTGACGGTGGCGTTGGCCCAGGCCGGCGTAGGGCAGGTGATCCCTCACCTCACCGGCCCGGTCCGCCCCGTCGACCTGGTCGGCACGGGCATCCCCGCCACCGAGCTGGGTCACCCGCTGGCACCGGCCGTGCGGGCGGCGGTCAACCGCGTCGCACCGGGCACCGGCACCCAGCGGGGCCGGTCCACCCGGGTGGACCTGGTGATCCAGCTCGGCACGGACCGGCCACCCGCGCTGGTGGCCGCCGGTCTGGCCCAACGCCGGCAGCCACACCTGCTGGTCACGCTGCGCGAGGGCGTACCGGTCGTCGGGCCGCTGGTCCGCCCACCGGCCGGGCCCTGCCTGCACTGCGTCGAGCTGCACCGGGCCGACCGCGACCCGGACTGGCCGCGGCTCGCCGCCCAGCTCGCCGCCACCGACCCGGTCGCCGCCGGCGCGACCAGCACCCTGCTGGCAGCCATCGGGTACGCGCTGGCCGAGGCGCTGACGCAGCTCGACGGCGGTCAGCCGGAGACCCTCGGTGGGGCCATGGAGATCACTGGCGCGGGCCGCTTCCGCCGTCGGGGCTGGCCGCCACACCCGGCGTGCGGGTGCTCGCGAGGTCGAGTGTCCGCACCAGCCCGGCCGCAGAGCAGCAGCGGAGCCCTCCGGTCGGTAACAATGACCGTGTGACCGACATACCGCGCCGCGCCGTGTCCCGCACCGCCAAGCTCGCCGCCCTGCCGCTCGGCTTCGCCGGCCGGACCGTTCTCGGCATGGGAAAGCGCGTCACCGGGCTCGCCTCCGACGTGATCTCCGCGGAGATCCAGCAGCGCACCGCCGAGCAGCTGTTCAGCGTGTTGGGCCAGCTCAAGGGTGGGGCGATGAAGTTCGGCCAGGCGCTGTCGGTCTTCGAGGCGGCACTGCCGGAGGAGATCGCCGCGCCCTACCGCCAGGCGCTCACGAAGCTCCAGGAGGCGGCACCACCGCTGCCGGTCGCCAGCGTGCACAAGGTGCTGGCCGAGCAGCTCGGCCCCGACTGGCGGGACCTGTTCGTCGAGTTCAACGACACCCCGGCCGCCGCCGCCAGCATCGGCCAGGTGCACCGGGCACGGTGGCGGGAACCGGGATTCGACGAGTCCGGCGCACCGAACAGCCGCGACGTGGCGGTCAAGATCCAATATCCGGGCGCCGGTGAAGCTCTGCTCTCCGACCTCAAGCAGCTCTCCCGGCTGGGCGGGATGTTCCGGGCCATCCAACCCGGTCTGGACGTCAAGCCGCTCCTGGTCGAGCTGCGCGAGCGGATCACCGAGGAACTGGACTACGAGCTGGAGGCCGAGTCGCAGCGCGCCTTCGCGGCCGCGTACGCCGACGACCCGGAGATCTACATCCCGCAGGTGATCAACGCGGCACCCCGGGTGCTGGTCACCGAGTGGGTGACGGGCACCCCGTTGGCCGACATCATCCGCGAGGGCACCGAGGAGGAGCGGGACGAGGCGGGCCGGTTGATGGCCACCCTGCACCTCTCCGCTCCGCAGCGGGCCGGGTTGCTGCACGCCGACCCGCACCCGGGAAACTTCCGGCTGCTGCCCGACGGGCGACTCGGGGTGATCGACTTCGGCGCGGTGGCCCGGATGCCGGAGGGCACGCCGGAGCCGATCGGTCGCATCGCCGCGATGGCGCTGCGCGGCGACGCCGACGAGGTGGTGGCGGGGCTGCGCTCGGAGGGGTTCATCGGCGCCACCGAGCAGATCGACGCCGAGGGGGTGCTCGACTTCATCCGTCCGATGCTGGAGCCCATCGCGGCGGACGGGTTCCGGTTCACCCGGGCCTGGCTGCGGGCCGAGGCGGGTCGACTCGCCAGCCCGCGCTCCCCCACGTACCAGCTGAGCAGGCAGCTCAACCTGCCGCCGTCGTACCTGCTGATCCACCGGGTGACGCTCGGCTCGATCGGAATTCTCTGCCAGTTGGAGGCGAAGGCTCCGTACCGCAGCATCCTGGAGCGTTGGCTGCCCGGCTTCGCCCCGGTCGCCTGAGGACGTCCAGAAGGGCGGGTGCCGGTCGGCACCCGCCCTTCTGTGTGCGGTGGTACTAGAGAACGCCCAGGTCGCGTGCCGTCTGGTTGCGGCTGTTCATGGCGACGGTACGGGCGGATCGGGTTGCCTCAGTGCTCGTGGTGGTACGACCGGCCTGAGGCCGGCGCATTCGAGCCCGGGACAACGCTTCGTGGAGTAGTTGCATCTCGAAGGCTCCACTCGGGACGTTGAACATCGTCTTCTCACTCACTGCCGGTGTGACACCGGCGTAGTTGGTACGGATCGGGAACACGTCAGGCTGCCAGCCGGACCGCGCCACGCACCTCGGACAGCCCACTGGCCGCCAGGCGCGCCTCGGCCTCGACCCGAAGCTCGGCGTCACGAGCGACGTCCTCCTTACGCGGACGGCCACGGGGCCGCTTACGCGGGACGACCGCGCCACGCTCGAAGATCTCGCCGCCCCAGACGCCCCACGGCTCCGCTCGCTCAACGGCTCCGGCCAGGCATTCGACGCGCAGCGGGCAGTCCCCGCAGAGCGACTTGGCCAGCTCGAGCTCGGTGGGCGAGTCGGAGAACCACAGGTCAGGGTCGAACTTCCGGCAGGGCAGGTTCGCCTCCATCTCGATGCTCATGTCGAGTGGGGCCAACGCCAGACTCATCTCCCGGTCACCTCTCTCTCACATTCGATCTTGTGGATCGCATTCCGACGTACTTACGGCGGGCAAAAAACTGAGGCCGCGGATCCCGGTAAGCGGGTTCCGCGGCCTCGAGGTGAGCCGGTGTCTGATGATCAGACCGGTTTACCTCGAGGTGGAACGCCGCGGACATCCATGCGCTTCTTGGCGACCTGGATGCCATTGCCCGTGAAGCCACTGGTCCCCTCGACTCCGACTGGTGCGAGGGTCAGGCTCAGCTCGGTCTGAACCTGGTGCACCTGCGGAACCGACGGTCGTGCAGCCGTGAGGGCCACCCGGACAGCCGACAGCGGAGCGTGGACAGACGGCATCACCGCCAGACGCTCATAGGTGAAAATCTTCACGGGACCCACCTCCCTCACGTTCCTCGGATCGACTGGACCAACCCCCGTGAGCAGCCGGAATGGCGCCGCTCGCGTGGTGTGTCCTGAGGCTATTCCTCGCGCCGGGGCGAGGGCAAACGAATTTACGACGAGATTTCGAAAGTTTTCTCAGGGCAGACATCGTCCACCCCCGCGCCCCCCACCAGCGCCAGCACCGACTCCCCGTAGAGGCCCAGCTTGCGGGGGCCGATACCGGCGATGGCGATCAGTTCCTCCGACCGCTCGGGCCGCCGCTCGGCCAGCGCGATCAGCGTCGCGTCGGTGAACACCACGTAGGCGGGGACCTTCTGCGCCCCGGCCACCCGCTGCCGCCACTCGCGCAGCCGTTCGTGCAGCTCATCGTCGATGTCGGACGGGCAGGTGGGGCACCGACCCAGCTTGCGGTCCGGGCCGGCGAGCAGGGTGGCGCCGCAGATCCGGCAGGAGACGATCTGGGTTCGACGCCGCTCGGTGCGTTTGGCCGCCGGACCGGTGCCGCCGCCGGACGCCCGTTCGGTGCCGCCGGAGCGGTCCAGCTGGGGCAGGAACCGCGACGGCCGCCGGGCCCGTCCGCCCGGCGAGCGTGCTGCGGCGTACGACAGCCAGAGCCACTGCCGCGCTCGGGTGATCCCGACGTAGAGCAGCCGACGCTCCTCCTCGACCTGCTCGACGGTCTTGGCGTACGTGGTGGGCATGGTGCCCTCGGCGAGGCCGACCAGGAAGACCGCGTCCCACTCCAGCCCCTTGGCGGAGTGCAGCGAGGCGAGGGTCACCCCGTCCACAGTCGGTACGTGCTGCTGGGCGGCCCGGCGGGCGAGCTCCTCGGTGAAGTCGGTGAGCGTGACGGGACGTTCCACCGACGCGGCCTCGCCGATCGGCACCACCTCGGGGCTGGCCGCGTACTCCTCGGAGAGCTGGACCAGCGCGGACAGCGCCTCCCACCGCTCGCGGGCGGCGCCACCGGCCGGGGGTGCGTCCGGGGCCCAGCCGACCGCGGTGAGCGCCTCGACGACGGCGGCCGGCAACGGCGTCTCCCCGGGGATCGAGCGGGTGGCGGCGCGAAGCGCGACCATCGCCTGGCGTACCTCGGTCCGCTCGAAGAACCGCTCGGCGCCCTGCACGACGTACGGCACCGCGGCCTCGGTGAGCGCCTTCTCGTACGCCTCGGACTGCGCGTTGACCCGGAACAGCACGGCGATCTCCTTCGCCGGCGTGCCCGCGTCGATCAGGGCGCGGCAGCGCGCGGCCACCGCGTTCGCCTCGGCCGGCTCGTCGGTGAAGATCCGCAGGTCCGGCTCGGGGCCGGGTGGGCGCTGCCCGCTCAGCTCCAGCCGCAACCGCGCCTCGGTGCCCCGGGCCTGGGAGATCACCGCGTTGGCCAGCCCGACCACCTGCGGGGTGGAGCGGTAGTCGCGGACCAGCCGGACCACCGTGGCGTTGCGGTGCCGGCGGGGGAAGTCGACCAGGTACGCCGAGGTGGCCCCGGTGAACGAGTAGATCGTCTGGCTGGCGTCGCCGACCACGGTCAGGTCGTTGCGGCCGGCCAGCCAGGCGTCCAGCAACCGCTGCTGGAGTGGGTTGACGTCCTGGTACTCGTCGACCACGAAGTGCCGGTACTGGGTGCGGATCTGCTCGCCGACGTCCGGGTGCTCCTCGATGCCCCACACCGCGGCACGCAGCATGTCCTCGAAGTCGATCACGCCGTTCGAGCGTTTGAGCTGCTCGTACGCGGTGAACACCTCGGCCACCTTCGCCGGCTCGTGCGGTGTGTCGCGCAGCGCCCGGGCGGCGGCCACCACGTAGTCCGTCGGCTCGACCAGCGACGACTTGGCCCACTCGATCTCGCCGGCCAGGTCGCGCGCGGCGGCCCGGTCGGTGCGCAGGCCGACCCGGGCCGCAGCGAGGGTGACCAGCCGCACCTTGCTGTCCAGCAGCTCGGGCATGGCCCGGCCGGACAGCAGGCGGGGCGCGAAGTACCGCACCTGCCGCAACGCAGCGGCGTGGAAGGTCCGCGCCTGGACACCGTGCGCCCCGAGCAGAGTGAGACGGTGTCGCATCTCGGCGGCGGCACGGGCGGTGAAGGTGACCGCGAGCACGTGCCGGGGGGATATCTCACCGGAGAGTGCCCGGTGGGCGATCCGGGAGGTGATCGCCCTGGTCTTGCCGGTGCCGGCGCCGGCAAGGATGCAGACCGGGCCGGCGGGCGCGGTCACCGCGGAGCGCTGCTCAGGGTCCAGCCCGGCGAGCACGTGTTCCGACGCTGAGTGAACCGCCACAACCAGGAATCATCTCAGCTCCCCTCAGCGTTGCAGCGAACAGCCTCGGCTTGATCCGCAAGCCGCGGCCGGAGGAGTTGGAGGATCCGACCATGTTGACGATGTATTCCACCCCCTGGTGCGGCTACTGCCACCGGCTGAAGTCGCAGCTCGACCGGGAGGGCATCGGTTACGAGGTGGTCGACATCGAGCAGGACCCGAAGGCCGCGGAGTTCGTGATGAGCGTCAACGGCGGCAACCAGACGGTGCCGACCCTGCGCTTCGACGACGGCAGCGCCCTGACGAATCCCTCGATCACCCAGGTCAAGCAGCACCTGGAGACCCTCACCGCCTGACCGGCCAGATGACCGTCGACGAGCGGCCGCCCCACTCGGGGCGGCCGCTCGTCGTGTTCCGAGGTCGGTCATCGTGGAGGCGGAAGGTGGGTGCCGGTCGCCAGCGGCCGGTCGGCGTCCTCTGCCGGTCGCCGGGGTGCCGGGAGCACCGGGAGGGCCGGCGTGGGCGGGCGGGTGCCGGGCGGCGCGCTCAGGTGCCGGCCCCGCCAGAGGTAGCCACCGGCGATCAGGGTGGCCACCCCGACCAGCGCGAAGAGCAGCCGGTAGTCCAGGAACCCGACCAGCAGGGCGCCCGCCCCGATGGAGAACGCCTGCGGGCCGCTGACCACCGCCTGCGTGGCCGCGGCGACCCGGCCGACCAGCGTGGGCGGGGTCCGACGCTGGATCAGCGTGTGCAGCCCGACCATCGTCAGCGGGAGCGAGACGCCGGCCAGCAGCACCGCCGCAAACCCGAGCCGGATGTCGGGGTACGCGAGCGCGAGCGCGGCCGGGGAGAAGAACGCGACACCGGCGGCCAGTGTGCCGACCTCACCGAGCCTGCGGACCAGCGCCGGTGAGCAGAGCCCGCCGAGCAGCCCGCCCACGCCCTGCACGGTGACCAGCACGCCCACGAACGCGGCATCCCGGTTCAACCCCTGGTCGACGTACGCGAAGATGAGCGACTCGCTGAAGCCCATCACCAGTGATCCCAGGCCGTAGCCGAGCAGTGCCCGGCGCAGGGCGGGCTCGCCGGCCAGGTGCCGCAGGCCCGCGCCCAGCTCGGCTGGCCAGCGCAGCCGCACGGGCGGTGGTGCCTGCTGCGGAGTGGGTAGGGCGGTGACCACCGCCGCAGCGGTCAGAAATCCGACGATCCCGATCCCGGCCAGCGCCCACCCACCGAGCGCCGCGTAGAGCGCCGCGCCGGCCAGCGGACCGATCAGCCGCATCCCCTGCCGTACGGTCTGGAGCAGGCCGTTCGCCTCGGCCAGCAGCCCGACCGGCACCATCTCCCGGATCAGCCCGCTGAGCGCCGCGCCGAGCGTGATGGACGACAGCCCGTAGAGGGCGGCCACCAGGTAGACGATCCAGACGTCGCCCGCGTGCCGGACGGCGAACAACGGGGTGAGCAGGGCGGCGGTGAGCACGTTCGCGGCCAGGAAGAACGGCCGACGCGGGTACCGGTCGACGAACCAGCCGACCAGCGGTGCCAGCATCATCGGCGCGATGACGGCGAAGATCGTGGCACCGGCCAGCCCGTTCGAGCCGGTCAGATCCTTGACCCAGATGGCGAGCGCGAGCAGCAGGATCGACTCGGCGGTCATGCTGGCCAGCAGACCGCCGAAGAGCAGGCGGAAGTCGGGTCGGCGCAGGATCGTGCGCATGGGTCCCTCCGGCGGGATGGCCTGCCCGGCTGGGCGAGGTCGACGTGGGCCGCGACCGCGGGTCCGTCATCGTCCGGCATTCCCGTGGTCCGATTTTTGCAGGACACGCCCCCGCCGGAACCTCCGACACCGGTCGCGCCGTCCATACTGACCGTGGGGGGCGAATTTCATACAGTTACCGTCGCGCCAGCGGCGGTCGACGGGAAAGAGGACACTGTGCCTCCTGCCGCACCCAGCCCGATCCTGCGTCGTCGCCGATTGGGCGTCGAGCTGCGCCGCCTGCGTGAGGCCGCGGGCCTCACCGGCGACCAGGTGATCGAGCGTATCGGTTGGGCCTCCGCGTCCAAACTGTCCCGCCTGGAGAACGGCCGCAGCCGACCGGACCCGCAGGACGTCGGCGACCTGTTGGATCTCTACGGCGTCGACCAGGCGGTGCACGACGAGTTGCTCGGCATCACCAGCGAGGCCGGCGACATGCGCGGCTGGTTGAAGAACTTCCCGGTGATGACGCAGCAGCAGCGCAGTTGGGCCGAGCTGGAGGCGGGCTGCGCCGAGATCTCCGAATACAACCCGGTGCTGGTGCCCGGCCTGTTGCAGACCCCGGGCTACGCCCAGGTCCGGATCGTCTCCGCCCGGCAGGTGGGCGCGGGCGCGGGCGAGCCCGAGCCCGACGACGAGCCGGAGACCGAGGTGCAGGCGCGGATGGCCCGTCAGTCGTTGCTGACCCGTGAGCCGCACGCGCCCCGCTACACCGCAGTGCTGGAGGAGGCCGCTCTCGGCCGCCGCGCCGGGCCGCCCGAGGTGCTGCACGAACAACTGCTCCAGCTCTGTGAGCTGGCCCTGCTGCCGAACGTGACGCTGCACGTGCTGCTTCGCGACACCCAGATCGGCAATTGGTACCTCCCGCCGACCGCGTTCTCGGTCTACCGGTTCGCCGATCCTCTCGATCCGGAGACATTGGCCATCGAAGGTGGCTTCACCGACGTCATGTCGACCGAGGCAATCGCGCTAAATCGCTATAAAGTGGTGTTCGAGTGGCTATGCACGTCGGCACTGAACGCCGAGGACACCCTCTCCTGGCTGATCGAGTCAACGGGACGGCTGACCGAGGCGGCGCCCCCATCCACAGTGGCGTTCGGGCCGGCAACGGCGCCGACCCAGCGCCGCCGGGCCTCGGGGCGGCTGACGGATCGGTGATCCACGGGGGACCGACCCTCCGTCGGGGCGTGCGGCACCACTCGTCCCATCGGATCGCTTCACATCAGGAGCAGAACCATGAATGACATCCGTAACACGCCGTCCGTCTCCGCTCACTCGCTGGCGGATGCCCCGTGGCGTACCAGCACACGCAGCCAGACCTCCAACTGCGTGGAGGTCGCCCCACTCAACGCCGGTCCGTCGGCGGTCGCACTGCGCGACAGCAAGGACCGAGGCGGCCCGGTGCTGCTGTTCAACCGCGCAGGGTGGCTCGGTTTCATCACCGGAGCCAAGAAGGGCCAGTTCGATCTGAACTGATCCGGTGACAGGTACGGGGCCGTCGGCGCACTGCCGGCGGCCCCGTCGCTGTACGCGCCCCTCCACCCCACTGAGCTGCATCGGCTGATCGGACGACGCTCCGAACCGATAGGCGCGTTTCAGTTGCTGGGACGAACACGGGGCGTAACATGGCCCTCGGATACGTGGAACTTCCACACTGGCTTATCCACCGCGGCTCATCCGGAGACCCTCATGCGGTTCCTGATCGTTCGCACCGACATCCGCGCCGTCGCCGACGGGGACATCGCCGCTGCCTGGGCAGACGGCCACCGACTCCGCGACGAGACGACCACCCCCGAGCCACGACGGCAGACCGTGCACGCCGAGGACCGGGACGCCGCACTGCTGCTGGCCCGCGCTCTGGCCACTGTCGGCGCGGTCCGCGCCGGCAAGCAACGGGTCAAGGTCGTACCGCTGATCGAGCCCCGCGCGGCCTTCCGACACAGACCGGGCCGCAACGGCACCTGACTCGACAAGACGTCCGTCGTGGTCGGATCGGCTCCCCCGCCGCGTTTATCGCACCCACCAACCACGACGGCCCGTGTTCCCGGCCCGTGACCGCCGCGGCAACGGCGGCCACGGGTCGGGACCGTGCTTCACCGGTCGGCGTCCACCCAGCCGTCCAGCCACCGGTGGATGAGGAACAACGCGATCGACGACGGCGGCGGCAGGATCAGCTGGGCACCGTCACCCACGTCCACCGTCCGCCCGGCCAGCGCCGCCCCGATCTCCCGGCGCGAGAACCACCGGGCGTACGCGATCTCGGACGGGTCGACCCGCACCGGATCGTCCGGGTTCGCGGTGGCCAGGAAGCCCAGCATCAGCGAGCCGGGGAACGGCCACGCCTGGCTGCCCACGTACCCGATGCGCTCGACCCCGATGCCCACCTCCTCGCGGACCTCGCGCAGCACGGCGGCCTCCGCCGACTCGCCGGGCTCGACGTAGCCGGCCAGGCAGGAATAGCGCCGGCCGCCCGGGGTGCCCGGCCAACCGGCGTTGTTGCCGAGCAGGCAGCGACCGTCCGGGCCATCCACACCGTCGTGCACCAGCACGATCATCGCCGGGTCGGTACGCGGCCAGATCCGCCCACCGTTACGGTCCACCCGGGACCAACCCGCCTCGTCCATCGCGGTCGGCGCCCCGGTGCTCGTCGAGTAGCCGTGCCGGGTGTGCCAGTTGAGCAGCGCCAACGCCGTGGTGAAGATGCCGGCCTCCCGGTCGGCCAGCAGGTGGCCCACCTCGCGCAGGTTGACCGCGCGGGTCCCCGGCAACGCCGGCAGCGGCGCGTCGACCGCGAAGACCGGCACCCCGTCCGGTTCGACACCGAGGAACATCGCCGTCGACTCGGACCCGGCCGGCACGTCGGCCGCACCGAACAGCACCAACACCGGTGGCGACGTGTCGGTGCGGGCCAACGTGCGACCCTCGTCGGTCGAGTCGAGCAGCAGCACCCGGCCACGCAGCCACGCCTCGGTCAGCCACTGCGAGTCGCCCCGCCGGTGGGCAGCCCGATCCAGCGTGGACCGCGCCAACGGCGGCGCCGCCTCCCCACTCACGCCAGCGCTCCGCTTCGCTCCACGCCGCCGTGAGACGGCCCACTGCTGAGCCCCATGGCTCGCTCGCTGCGCTCGCTCACTGTTTCGGCTCGGTGTGGACCGGAGTCAGCGCGGCGAGGCCCGGGGTGACCCGCTCGGCGTCACCGAGCACCACGATCGCCGCCCGAGCCGGTGCCAGGTACCGGGCGCCGGCACGCGCGACATCGTCGATGCTCGCCTTCGCCAACCTCGCCGCATACTCGGCGAGGAAGTCGAGGCGCAGCCCGTTGCCCGCGTACGCGCTGGTCAACGCCGCCAACCCGGCCTGGGTGGACATGCCGAGCTGGAGAGTGCCCAGGGCGTACTGACGGGCCTGCTCCAACTCCTCGGGCTTCGGTGGCAGCGACGCCAACCGGCCCAACTCGTACGTCGTCTCCAGCAGCGCCGGCCCGGTGACCTCGGTGGCCACCTCGGCGGAGGCCACCAGGACCGACCCGGCCACGGAGTGCTCGATCCCCGAGTGCGGGCCGTACGTGTAGCCCTTGTCCTCGCGGATGTTCTCCACCCAACGGGAGGAGAAGTAACCGCCGAAGATCAGGTTGGCCAGTTGCAGCGGGGCGTGGTCGGGGTCGGTGCGGGACACGGCCGGAAGCGCGATCCGCAGCGAGGACTGCACCGAGCCCGGACGGTCGACCAGCAGCAGTGGGCCCGGCTCCAGCGGCGGCGTCGCCGGCAGCTCGGCCACACGCCCGGCGCCGGCCCAACCGCCGAGCGCCCGCTCGGCGGCGTCCAGGGCCTTCTCCGGCTGCACGTCACCGACCAGCACCAACTGCGCGCCGGCCGGGTGGACCCGCTCCGCGTGCAGGGTGCGCAACGCCGCCGGTCGGACGGCGCGGATCTGGCCCGGCTCCGGGGTCTGCGTCGCGTACGGGTGCCGGCCGTAGATCCGCTTCAGCAGCGCCTCCCGGGCCAGATGCGCCGGCTGGCTCTGCGCCACCTGGATCCGGTCGACCAGTCGGTCCCGTTCGGTGGCCACCTCGTCGCTCGGGTAGCTGGCGCTGGTCAGCACCTCGGCCAGCAGCTCCAGCATCCGGTCCAGGCCGGTGACCAGCCCGGCGCCCGAGAGCATCAGCCGGTCCGGGTCGACGCCCGCGGAGAGCCCGCCACCCACCTTCTGCAACTCGGCGGCGAGCTGCACGCTCGTCATCGTCTCGGTGCCGGAGAGCATCGTCTGCGAGAGCATCGCGCCGCGAGCCAGATGCACCCGACCGAACGGAACCCAGAGCCGCAACTCGACCAGCGGCACGGCGGGCCGGCGTACGGCGATCACGGTGAGACCGTTGCGCAGCGTACGTTCGGCCTGCTTGGGCACCTTGAGCTTGCGGGTCGGCCCCAGCGGCGGCAGCGTACGCGGCCCGGGAGCGGTGGTCGTAGTCACTGTGCCACCTTCGTTCGCGACTGCGGGGCTCGCAAAACCGGCTCACTCCTCGCGCTCACCGGGCGCCTCCGGCAATGACCTCGATGGCGGCCCGGCGCTCCGGCCGCAGAGTGGCCGCGGCGGCCCGGACCTGGTCCTCGGTGACGTCGCCGACCAGCCGGGGCAACTCGTTGAGCAGGCCCGGTTCGCCGCGTTGCTGCTCCAGCACGGCCATCTGCAGCGCCCGACCGAGAACCGCGTCGGTGTCCCGCAGCAGATGGGTCGCCATCCGGGCCTGGGTGCGGGCCAGCTCACCGTCGGTCAGCCCGTCGGTGGCCAGCCGGTCCAACTCCTCGTCGATGGTGCGCAGCACCTTGTCCACGTCGCCCCCGGGCGGCAGATGCGCCTGCAACAGCAGCGCTGTGGGGTCGCGGACGTCGAACGGGTCACCCATGAAGCCGAGGTATCCGCCGAGGCTGGTCACCGTGCGGTCGCGCTGCACCAGCCGCTCGACCAGCCGCGACGCGTCGCCGTCGGTGAGCACCTCGGCCAGCACCACGTACGGCAGGTAGCCGGCGAAGTCGGTGACCGGGTCGGGCACGCGCCACGCGCCGGCCACGGCCGGCAGCGGCGCCAGGGCATCGGTGTACGAGGTGCGCCGCTCGGCGGTCAGCTCGGGCTCGGTGAAGTCGGGCCGTTTCGGCGCCGGTCGGGCTGGCACGTCACCGAAGTGCCGGGTGACCAGCTCGGTCGCCTCGGCCACGTCGATGTCACCGCTGACGGCGAGGACCGCGTTGCCGCTGGCGTAGTAGCGGCGGAAGAAGTCCGCAGCGTCGGCGACGGTCGCCGACTCCAGGTCGTCGAAGGAGCCGTAGCCGTCGTGCGCGTTCGGGAAGGTGTCGAACATGACCGGCGGCAGGGTCAGCCAGGGGAAGCCGCCGTACGGCCGGTTGAGGACGTTGACCCGGATCTCCTCCTTGACCACGTCGACCTGGTTGCGCAGGTTCTCCTCGGTCAGTCGGGGGCCACGCATCCGGTCCGCCTCCAGGAACAGCGCGCGTTCCAGCGCATTGCTCGGCAGCGTCTCGAAGTAGTCGGTGTAGTCCAGGTGGGTGGAGCCGTTGAAGGTGCCACCAGCGCCCTGCACGTGCCGGAAGTGGGCCAGCTTCTCCAGGTTTTCCGAACCCTGGAACATGAGGTGCTCGAAGAGATGGGCGAAGCCCGTGCGCCCCTCCGGCTCCGAGCGGATGCCGACGTCGTAGACCACCGCCACCCCGATCACCGGGGCACTGCGATCAGGGGTGAGCACCACCCGCAGGCCGTTGTCGAGGGTGAACCGCTCGACCGGATACTTCGTCGCTGGAATTCTGGATCTCCGCGCCGCCACGGGATCGACCCTAGCGCGTCGACACCCCCGCCACCCGCGACCTCCCGGAGCCGCCGCCACCGCGAGGGTGAGACGGCGGGTGCGTCGGGCGGTGGGGGTGACATCCGGAACCGGTGGGAAGCGGGCGACCGGCCGTGCGGGGACAATGGGGAGATGAAACGAGAGACACGCCTGATGCGGTTGACCGGGGCGCGCGCGAGCGGCGCGGCGGCGACGGGCGCGGCGGCGACCGGCGCGCGGGCTACCGGCGCGGCGGCGACCGGCGCGCGCGCTGTGGGAGCGGCGTCGCTCGGCGCCCTCGCCGTGGGGGCGGTGGCCGTCGGGGCCGTGGCCGTCGGGGCGCTGGTCATCGGGCGGCTGGCGATCCGCCGGGCGGTCGTGCGGGAGCTGCGCGTCGGCCGGTTGGAGATCGACGAGCTGGTGGTACACAACCGACCCACCGCCGAGGGATAACCCGCGCCGGCGCGGACCGCGTCGAGGGAGGCTTACCGCGCCCCCACGCGCCGTTCATCACCCGCCACGTGATGCCGCTCGGGTGTTGGGCGGACACGGGGCAGCACCTCGGCGCCGACCCGCTCGGCCTCCTCCCGGTGCGGCCAGCCGGAGAGGACGAACTCGTCGACGCCGAGTGCCGCGTACTCGTCGATGCGGGCCGCCACCTCGGCGTAGCTGCCGACCAGCGCGGTGCCGGCGCCCTCGCGGACCAGGCCGACGCCGGCCCAGAGATTCGGCGCGACGGTGAGCCCGTCGGTGCGACCGGCGTTGAGCGCGGCCATCCGGGCCTGACCCACCGAGTCCATCCGGCGGAACCTGGCCTGTGCGGCGGCGATCCGCTCGGGACTCATCCCGGCAAGCAGCCGGTCGGCCTCCGCCCACGCCTCGGCGCCGGTGGGTCGGGCGATGACGTGCAGCCGCAGACCGGTGCGCAGGGTGCGGCCCTGCTCGGCGGCGAGCGCCCGGACCCGGGCGACCCGGGCGGCGATCGACGTCGGCGGTTCGCCCCACATCAGGTACACGTCGGCCTGTCGGGCGGCCACCGTCTCGGCGGCCGGGGACGCGCCGCCGAAGTAGACCGGCGGTGGCTCGGCGAGCGGGGTGGCCAGGCCGCCCTGGTCGACCCGGTAGTGCCTCCCGGCGTAGTCGAAGGGCCGGCCGGCCCAGGCGCGGCGGAGCGCCTCGATGAACTCTCCGGTGCGCGCGTAGCGGTCGTCGTGCCCGAGGAAGTCGCCGTACGCCCGCTGCTCGGCCGGGTCGCCGCCGGTGACGATGTTGAGCGACAGCCGGCCACCGGAGACGGCCTGGAACGCCTCGGCCTGTTGGGCGATCAGGGTGGGCAGCGCGAAGCCGGCCCGAACGGCGACCAGCATGCCGAGCCGCTCGGTGTGCTGGGCGACCGCCGCGCAGACGATCCACGGGTCGGGGCAGCCGGCGCCCACGGGCGTGAGCACGGCGGTGAAGCCGTGCGTCTCGGCGGCCCGGCCGACCTCGGCCAGGTAGGCCACGGTGGCGGCCCGGTCGTGCCGGGCGGCGCCCGCGCTGACGGTGGCGGCACCGACCTGGTCGCCGTCGCCAGAGGTGGGCAGGAACCAATGGAAGCTCATCGCGAATTCGCCTCTCTGCCGATCACCGAGTCCGGTTTAACCTAGCAAGCTGGTAGGAAATACCGACATAACTGAGACGCGTCATCCCGCCATGTGGATGGGTCTTGACGCTGACCGCGGCCTGGCCCAGTCTTCCTACCAACTAAGTAGGAATACTGCGGATTGGATGGACGATGAGACGGCTTCCCATGCGCCGGTTGGTCACCCTGGCCACTCTCGCCGCCCTCGGTGCGGCGACCCTGGGCAGCACCGCCGCGTGCGGCGACGACAGCGAGGGCACGGGCGGCAGCTCCGGCCCGGTGACGCTGCGCCTCGGCTACTTCCCCAACATCACGCACGCGCCGGCCGTCGTCGGCGTGGAGAAGGGCATCTTCACCGAGAAGCTCGGCGCCGACGTCAAGCTGGACCCGAAGACCTTCAACGCCGGCCCGGCCGCCATCGAGGCCGTCTTCTCCGGTGCGCTGGACGCCACCTACATCGGTCCGAACCCGACAGTGAACGCCTTCTCCAAGTCCAAGGGTGAGGCCGTCCGGGTCATCTCCGGCGCGGCATCCGGCGGCGTGGCGCTGGTGGTCAAGCCCGGCATCGCCGGCGCGCAGGACCTGAAGGGCAAGAAGATCGCAACCCCGCAGCTGGGCAACACCCAGGACGTGGCGATCCGCTACTGGCTCAAGCAGCAGGGTCTGACCACCACCAAGGAGGGTGGCGGCGACGTCAAGATTGTCCCGCAGGAGAACGCCCAGACGGTCGAGACGTTCAACAGCGGCGCGATCGACGGTGCCTGGGTGCCCGAGCCGTTCGTCTCCCGCCTGGTCAACGCCGGCGGCAAGGTGCTCGTCGACGAGCGCGACCTGTGGCCGGACAAGAAGTTCGTCATCACCAACCTGCTGGTCAGCACGAAGTTCCTCAAGGCACACCCGGACGTGGTGCAGAAGCTGGTCGACGGTCAGGTGGCCGCGAACGAGTTCGTCAACACCAAGCCCGAGGAAGCTCAGCAGGCCATCTCCGAGGCGATCGGCAAGATCACGGGAAAGCCGCTGGACCTGAAGCTCATCAAGCAGGCGTGGCCGACGTTGGAATTTACCAACGACCCGATCGCGACCTCGCTCAAGGCCGGCCTCGACCACGCCGTCGAGGTCAAGCTGACCGAACCGGTCGACCTCAAGGGCCTGTACGACCTCAAGTACCTCAACAACGCCCTCAAGTCGCAGGGCAAGCCCGAGGTCGTCCAGCCATGACGTCGACCACGACGACGCCGCAGAGCGCGACCACCGCGGTCGCGCTCTCCGGCGTGACCAAGGTGTACGGGCGCGGGCCGAACGCCGTCCTGGCCCTCGACGGTGTGTCGCTGGACGTCGCACCCGGCGAGTTCGTCTGCCTGGTCGGTGCCTCCGGCTGCGGCAAGAGCACCCTGCTGAACCTGGTCGCTGGGCTGGACCGGCCCAGCGGCGGTCAGATCACGCTGGCCGGCGACGCCAACCCGGGGCTGATGTTCCAGGAACCGGCGCTGTTTCCCTGGCTGACCGTCGACGGCAACGTCGAGGTGCCGCTGAAGCTGCGTCGGCTGCCCCGGGCCGAGCGGCGCGAGCGGGTCGCCGAGTTGCTGCGTACGGTGCACCTGGCCGACTTCGGCCGCAAGCGCCCCCACGAGCTCTCCGGGGGCATGCGGCAACGGGTCGCGTTGGCGCGCACGCTGGCCCTGGACACGCCGGTGCTGCTGATGGACGAGCCGTTCGGCGCACTGGACGCGATGACCCGGGACATCCTGCACGACGAGCTGGAACGCATCTGGTCCGAGCGGAACCTCTCGGTGCTCTTCGTGACGCACAACGTCCGCGAGGCCGCCCGACTGGCCGACCGGATCATCCTGCTCTCCAGCCGTCCCGGCCGGATCATCTACTCCACCGAGGTGGACATCCCGCGCCCCCGACGGATCGACTCCCCCGAGGTCGCCGCCATCGCCGCCGAGGTCACCGAGCGGCTCCGTACGGAGGTGGGCCGCCATGGCCAGTGACACCCTGACCAACACGGCGCGTACCGACGCGCAGATCTCCGGCCTGGACGCGCTGGAGATCGCCGGCCGGGATCCGGAGGTTTCCCGGGGTTCCCGGTTCTGGGCGGCCACCTGGCCCAAGCTCGCCGCGCTGGCCATCGCCATCCTGGCCTGGCAGCTGGTGGTCTGGTCGGGTTGGAAGCCGCCGTACTCGCTGCCGGGGCCGCTGGAGGTCGGCCGCGAGCTGGTCAACCAGGCACAGGGCCCGCAGCTCTGGGAGGGCCTGGTCACGACGTTGCGGCGGGCCGCCGTCGGCTATGTCTTCTCGGTCGCGGTCGGCCTGCTGCTGGGCCTGGCGGTGGCCCGGTCCAAGGTGCTCCGGGCCGCCATCGGCTCGATGATCACGGCGTTGCAGACCATGCCGTCGATCGCCTGGTTCCCGCTGGCCATCCTGCTGTTCGAGCTGAGCGAGAAGGCGATCTTCTTCGTGGTGGTACTCGGCGCGGCGCCGTCCATCGCCAACGGCGTGATCTCCGGTGTGGACTACGTGCCACCGCTGCTGCTGCGCGCCGGTCGCAACCTGGGCGCTCGGGGGCTCAACCTCTACCGGTACGTCATCGCGCCGGCCGCCCTTCCGGCGATCGTCGCCGGGCTCAAGCAGGGCTGGGCGTTCTCCTGGCGCAGCCTGATGGCCGGTGAGCTGATCGTGGTCGGCATCTCGCAGACTTCGCTCGGCGCGCAGCTGACCTACTCCCGCGAACTGTCCGACGCACCCTGGCTGCTCTCCACCATGATCGTCATCCTGGTGCTCGGCCTCGGCGTGGATGCCGCCTTCGGCGCGGCGGACAAGGCGATCCGGCGGCGCTGGGGCGTGCTCGACCAGGCGGGCAACTGACCCGTGTACGTCTCCGCGCGCAGCGACTACGCGCTCCGGGCGATGCTCGCCGTCGCCGCCGCCAGTCGCGGCGGCGGCGGGAGCGGAGGCGGTGAGTTGGTGAAGGCGGCCAGCCTGGCCGAGGTGCAGGACATCCCGCTCAGCTTCCTGCAGGGCATCCTGCTCGACCTGCGCCGAGCCGGTCTGCTGCACAGCCATCGGGGCGCCGACGGCGGGTACGCGCTGACCCGCCCAGCCGACGGGATCACCGTCGGGGACGTGTTACGGGCGGTCGGCGGTTCGCTCACCACGGTGCGCGGCCTGCCGGCCGAGCGCGCCGGCTACCACGGTGTGGCCGCCGGGCTGACCGACGTCTGGCTGGCGGTGCACGGGGCGATCGCCACGGTGGTCGACAGCACCACCCTGGCCGACCTGCTCACCCGCAACTCGACCGACCACGCCCCCACCACCTCGTGAAACGACGGAGGTGATGTGGTCGGGTCGGTGCCCCGCCGACCCGACCACATCACGTACCGATCCTGACCGGGCCTGCCCCTCCGCCGGCACCGGTCGGCCGGTCGCTGCTCAACCCACGTGTGCGACCGCCGGGCCGGAGCCCTGGTCGCCAGGGCCGTGCAGCTCCACCAGACCGGCGGGAGCGTTACCCGCCGGGGTGGCGTGCCAGGGTGCGAAGGCCGCAACCATGGCGAGCAACAGCCCGGCGAGCGCGACCGCGACCACCAGGATCAGTTCGCGTAGTGCACCCGAGCCGGCTTCGCCCGCCATGGTCACCCCTCCCGTGCCGGGCCCCCCGCCCGGCTTTCCCCCGGTGGTCAGCCTTGACCACGGTCAGCCATGACGCAGTCGGCCAGCCGACCGAGCAGAGGCTGATTACCGACTCAGAAGTCTGGCCGGCCAGGGCCGAAGACAGACCGACCCGCCTCGCCGAAGCGGGGCGGGTCGGTCGAGGCGCGGAAGATCAGACGGTACGGGGGCGGCGCGGACGGCGGGACCGACCCGACGCCCGGTGCGTCGGGCGGGCGCCGCCATCGGTGGCAGTGCCACCGACACCGCGTCCCCCACGAGCGGCGGGAGCCGGCGGCGCGACGATGGTCACCGGCACCCCGGACGGCTCACGCGCACCGGTGACCCGGGCCAACGCCTCGCCATCGGAGCGCACCTGGACCGACTCGGGCCGGATGCCGGCGGTGGCCATCAGTCGGGACATGTCCCGACGCTGCTCGGGCAGGACCAGGGTGACCACAGAGCCGGACTCGCCGGCCCGGGCGGTACGGCCGCCCCGGTGCAGGTAGTCCTTCGCCTCGGTCGGCGGGTCCACGTTGACGACCATGTCCAGGCCGTCCACGTGAATGCCCCGAGCCGCGACGTCGGTGGCGACCAGAGCGGTCACCTGGCCGTTGCGGAACTGCTCCAGGATCCGGGTGCGCTGCGGCTGGGACTTGCCGCCGTGCAGTGCGGCCGCGCGTACGCCCTTGGACAGCAACTGACGGGCAAGGCGGTCGGCGCGGTGCTTGGTGCCCATGAACAGGATGGTGCGGCCCTCACGGGCGGCGATCCGGGTCAACGCGTCGGGCTTGTCCAGGGCGTCGACGTGCAGCACGTGGTGGGTCATCGCCGTCACGGTGGCGGTGCCCGGGTCGACCGAGTGGGTGACCGGGTTGCTCAGGAAGCGGCGGACCAGCCGGTCCACACCACCGTCCAGAGTGGCGGAGAAGAGCATCCGCTGGCCCTGCGGCGCGACCTGCTCCAGCAGCTTGGTGACCTGCGGCAGGAAGCCCATGTCGGCCATCTGGTCGGCCTCGTCCAGCACGGTGATCTCGACCTGGTCGAGCCGGGCGTCGCCGCGGTTGATCAGGTCGTGCAGCCGGCCGGGGGTGGCGACAACCACCTCGGCGCCGGCGCGCAGAGCGTCGGCCTGCCGCTGCAACGACAGCCCGCCGACGACGGTGGTGCAGCGCAGCCCGACAGCGCGGGCGTACGGGGCGAGCGCGGTGGTGACCTGCTGGGCCAGCTCACGGGTCGGCACCAGCACCAGGGCGAGCGGGCGACCCGGCCGGGCCTTACGGCCGGCGGTGCGGGACAGCAGCGCAAGCCCGAAGGCGAGGGTCTTGCCGGAGCCGGTACGACCCCGGCCCAGCACGTCGCGGCCGGCGAGCGAGTCGGGCAGCGTCGCCGACTGGATCGGGAACGGCTCGTTGATGCCCTGCGCGGTCAACGCGGTGAGCAGCGCCGGTGCCAGCCCGGTATGAGCGAAAGAAGGAATAACTGTGGTCATGCGGGAGCCTTCCTCGACGCGGCACGTGTCGAGGGAGGGCGCCGAAGTCGGCGCTGTCACCGGCGGCAAAAAGGCAGCCAGGACTCACAAGCACGAACCGATTGGAGTACGGGCCGGCCCGCCACCGGGCCGTCACCTGCGGAGGCAGGCGACGGCGAGGCGGGCCGGTCCCGTCACCGTCACACCCGGAGGGCGCGACAGGTAATGCTGACCGATCCGAAGATCAGAGCGGGCGGATGTTCTCCGCCTGCGGGCCCTTCTGGCCCTGGGTCACCTCGAACTCGACCCGCTGGTTCTCGTCCAGGCTCCGGTAGCCGGAGGACTGGATCGCCGAGAAGTGGGCGAAGACGTCAGCGCCGCCGCCGTCGGGGGTGATGAAGCCGAAGCCCTTGTCAGCGTTGAACCACTTCACGGTGCCAATAGCCATGTGTTTCGTCTCCTTGACGGAACGTCGGACTCGCACTTGTTGCGTGCCCGAAGAGGAGCGCTCCGCGCGGGGATGCGCGAATCGCCTGTCGCTTCTGGTCGCCCCGCCCGGAGAACTCCGGACACAACAAAGAGCGCCTGGGGCCACAATCCCGCCAGGCGCACACAGAGTCTCTGGTAACCAAAACTGCAACCCGGTCAACGTATCATGGTTTTCCCGCCAGCGGTCAAGCTTGGGCGGAATCTTCGGGCAACTGGGCGATCATGGCCGTGAGCCCCGTCACATCCAGCAGATCGGCGGGCCGAACCGTCACGCCGTGCCGGACGTAGTGGAAGGCCGCGCCCACCCGGTCGACCGGCACACCAGCCAGCTCCGCCCAGGCCAACCGGTACACCGCCAACTGCACGGCGGCCACGTCAGCCGCCGGCCCGGTCGGCTGCGCGCCGGTCTTCCAGTCGACCACGTCGAACCGCCCACCCGGTCGGGCGAAGACCGCGTCCATCCGCCCCCGCACCACCACTCCGGCGATCACCGTGGCGAACGGCACCTCCACCTCCACCGGTGACCGGTCGGCCCACTCGCTGGCCAGGAACCGCTCCTGCAACTCGACCAGCGCCTCGTCGGGCGCGGCATCCGCGTCGGCCGCACCGGGCAACTCGTCCAGGTCCAGCAGGCGGTCGGCGCCGAAGCGCTGCTCCAACCAGGCATGGAACGCGGTGCCGCGACGGGCGTACGGGTTGGGCTCGGTCGGCACCGGACGGCGCAGCGTACGGGCCAGCCCGGCCGGATCACGCCGCAACGCCACCAGCTGGGTGACGCTCAACTGCCCGGGCAGGGCCACCTCGACCGCACCGGAGAGCCTGGTCAGCTCGGCCCGTTCGGCCAGCAGCAGATCCGCCTCGCGCTGCCAGCGCGCGACCTCCGGGTCCACCTCCGGCTCGACGGTCACCATCGGCCCGTCCACCACCGAGCCGACCGGCCCGGCGACCACCGAGGCCGGCCCGTCGGTCATCAGGCGACGCACCAACCCGGCCGCCTCGGCCAGTGCCGGCCGGCGACCACCCAACGGGTCGGCCGGCCACTCCGCGCGGAGCACCACCTCGGCCGTCGGGTTCGTCGCATCCGGGGTCGGCTCCGGCGCCCACACGTCGATCAGGTGCCCCGGCCCGCCGTCGAGGCAGGCGTCGTACACCTCACGCAGGAAGACCGACGGACCTCGTGGCCGCTTCGTGCCCTCACCCCACCAGTAGCCGGAGCAGAGCAGCAGCCGGCGCGGCCGGGTGACCGCCACGTACGTCAGCCGGCGTTCCTCCCGCTCGTCGTGGGCCCGCCAGGCGTCGGTGAAGTCGGTCACCGCCCGGGCTACCGCCCGCTGGTCGGCCGCCTCGTCGAGCGCCAGCTCGGGCAACCCGTCGGCGTCGCCGCGCAGCGGGAACGGCAGCACCCCGAGCCCACCCAACCAGTGGTCGGAGTTGCGGACCGGACCCGGCCACAGCCCACGGCTCAGCCCGGCCACGGCCACCACGTCCCACTCCAGGCCCTTGGCGGCGTGCGCGGTGACCACCTGCACCGCGCCCTCCACCACCTCGACTTCGCCCGGCGCCAGACCGCGCTCTTCGTCCTCGGCCGCGGCCAGGTAGGACAGGAAGCCGGAGAGCGTCGCCCCCGGGGTCTCCCCGCTGAAGCGGGCCGCCACGTCCCCCAGGGCGTCCAGGTGACCCCGGGCCAGGCCCGCGTCGCCGGCGCCGTCCCGGCCGGCCCGGACCGCGACCTCCACGTCCAGGCCGATGGTCCGCTCGATGTCCGCGATCAGGTCCGGCAGTGCCTGGTCCAGCCGGTAGCGCAGCAGCGCCAACTCCAGCCCGTACGCGCGCAACCGCGCGAAGCCCTCCGCCGAGTACGCCTGCGCCGGGCCGAGATCGGCCAGCGCCTCCACCAGGGTCGCCTCGTCCAGCAGGTCGGGGCTGATCTCCGAGGTGTCGTCGGCGGCAACCTGTCGCCGGGCGTTGGCGATGGCCCGGGCCCGCTTGTGCAACGCCACCAGGTCACGCGGCCCGATCCGCCAACGGGCGCCGGTGAGCAACCGCAGCAGCGCGGCACCGTCGGTCGGGTCGGCCAGCACCCGCAGCGTGCAGACCACGTCGCGTACCTCGGGGGTGTCCAGCAGGCCACCCAGCCCGACCACCTCGACCGGGAGACCGCGCTCGCGCAGTGCCGACTCGATCGCCGGGATCTGGCTGCGGACGCGCACCAGCACTGCCGTCGTCGGGCGTTGCGCCACCGGGATGTGCTCGGGGGCCGCGCCCGGCATCCGGGCCGCCCCACGCCAGGCCGCGAGCACGCTGTCGGCGAGCCAGTCGGCCTCGTCGGCGTACGTGGGCAGCATCGCGCAGTGCACAGTGCCGCCGGCCGCACCGCCGGGGCTGCGGTGTGGGATCGGGTCCCGGACGGTCAGCGCGGAGCGCAGCTCCGGCACCTGGGCACCCGCCGCACGCAGTGGTGTGGACAGCGCGTTCGCCACCCGGAGGATCTCGGGGCGGTTGCGCCAGCTCGTGGTGAGCCCGAGCGCCTGGGCGGGCTGACCGTCGGCGCGCGCGAACTCGGTGGGGAACCGGTCCAGTGTGCCCGCGCTGGCCCCCCGCCAGCCGTAGATGGACTGGCACGGGTCCCCCACCGCCGTCACCGGGTGCCCGCCACCGAACAACGCGTTGAGCAGCACCACCTGGGCGTGGCTGGTGTCCTGGTACTCGTCGAGCAGCACCACCCGGAAACGGTCCCGCTCGATCTGGCCGACCCCCGGGTGGTCCCGGGCCACCCGGGCCGCCCGGGCGAGCTGGTCGGCGAAGTCCATCGCCTCGAAGTCCTCCTTGCGCCGGGCGTACGCCCGCACCAGCGGCAGCAGGCGCAGCCGGGTCTGCTGGAGGGCGAGCGCCTTGCGCACGTCGGCGTACACCCGGCCCGGCCGGGACTGCACCTCGGCGAAGAACCGGCCGGTCCAGGCCGCCAGCTGGTCCGGTGCGACCAGGTGCTCGTCCAGCTCACCGGCGAGCGCCAGCACCGCGTCGGTGATGGTGCTCGGCATCCGGTCCACCTCGGACATGTCACCGTCGTAGTTGCGCACCAGCAGGTCGACCAACTGCCAGCGGGAGGCCTCGGTGAGCAGCCGGGTGGACGGCTCGTAACCGGCCCGCAGCCCGTGCTCGGTGACGATCCGCCCCGCGTAGGAGTGGTACGTGGAGACGGTGGGTTCACCGGCGAGCGGGTCGTCCAGCGGGTCCCGACCCTGTCGGCCGACGCGGCGGATCAGCTGGTCGAGCCGGGTCCGTACCCGGTGGGCCAGCTCACCGGCCGCCTTCCGGGTGAAGGTCAGCCCGAGGATCTGCTCGGGGCGCACGTACGAGTTGGCCACCAACCAGACCACCCGCGCGGCCATCGTCTCGGTCTTGCCGGACCCGGCGCCCGCGACCACCAGCAACGGCTCCACCGGGGCGGCGATGATCGCGGCCTGCTCCCGGGTGGGCGCCGGCAACCGCAGCAGCTTGGCCAGCTCGACCGGTGTGTAGCGGGGGCCGGAGTCCGCCAGCCGGGGCGTCGGCGCGGGGCCCGCGCCGAACAGGGTGGGCTGGGTCATGGGGTCTCCGGACGTCGGACGGTCGGCGGCTCGACCACCTGGCGCCCCTGCCCGGAGACCGGGCAGCTGGTCCGCACCGGGCAGACCCGGCACTTCGAGTTGGCCACCGCGGCGAACGTGGCGGCTGCCATCGTATCGGCGGTCCGCCGGACCAGCGCGGTCGCCCAGCCGGCCGCCGGCCCCTCACCGGGCGCCGGCTGATTCTGCTCCCGGGCGTCCTTGGCGGAGGTGCCGAGCTGCACCAGCGCAGCACCCCCCGACTCGTCTCCGAACTCGGCGAACGCCCCCGCCTCCACCGCCGCCTGGTAGGCGCCGAGCTGCGGATGCTCGGCAAGCTCGGCGCCGGTGACAGCTGTCGACTTGCCGGTCTTCAGGTCGATCACCACGAGCCGCCCGGCCTCGTCGACCTCCAGCCGGTCCACCCGACCGGTCAGGTCGACCGGCCGGTTCGGGTCGTCCAGGCGGACGGCGAACTCGTGCTCGATCGCGAGCAGCCGACGCGGGTTGGTGGCCAGCCAGCGCAGCAGCTTGTCGACCATCGCCTCGGCGCGTTCACGCTCCGGCCCGGCCATCCACCGGGCCGCCAGCTCGATCGCGTCGAACCGCGCGGCCACGTAGTCGAGCAGCGCGCCCCGGTCGGCGCTGGCGTCCTCGGCGAGCATCGCCGCGGCGTGGACCAGGTTGCCCACCCCCTGCGCCGTGCTGGTCGGGCCGCTGCCACCGTGCCGTTCCAGCAGCCACCGCAGGCTGCACCGCAGGGCGCTCTCCATCGCCGACGGGGTGACCCGCACCGGCTTGCCCTCGTCGACCAGCGGCCGGTCGTCGGAGAGGCCCCGCAAACCCCACCAGTCGTCGGGGTGCGCGCCGGGGACACCGGCGGCGGCGAGCCGGGCCAGCTCGGCCGCCGCGGCGCGCCGCCGGGCCGCCGGGGCAGCCGGGTCGGTGATGGCGGTACGCAGTTCGGCGACCAGCGCCGGCAGGGTGAGCGCCCGGGGTGGACGGGTGACCGGCAGTGCCCCGGGGCGGTCCGGCTCGCCGTCCCCGTCCTCCCCCGTCGCGCCACTGGGGTCGGCGGGCGGCGGGCCGGTGCGCGGCCCGGGTGGCGCGGTGGGTGGACCGGGTGGCGGGGTGGGTGGGGTGGGTGGTGCGGTCGGGCCCAGCTCGTGCAGGAACCGGCTCGGCTGTTCCTCGTGGTCGTCACCGCCGACTGCGGCCGATGCCACGGCACTGACCAGCAGTCGGTGCCGGGCCCGGCTGATGGCCACATGGAAGAGCCGGCGTTCCTCGTCCAGCAACGCCGAGGTCTGACCCACCACGTTCGCAACGGCCGCGCCGCCGGCCGATCGACCCGCCAACACGTCGACGAGGCGCTCCGAGCCGAGCAGGCTGCCGCGCAGTCGCAGGTCCGGCCAGATGCCCTCCTGCACGCCGGCCACCGCGACCAGGTCCCATTCCAGGCCCTTCGCGGCGTGGGCGGTGAGCAGTCGGACCGCCGCGCCCCGGTCGGCGGTCGGGGCGATGGTGTCGGCCGGCAGGTCCTGGGCGAGCACGTGGTCGAGGAAGACCTCGGTGCGGGCACCGGGCAGCCGGTCGGTGAACCGTGCCGCCGCGTCGAAGAGCACCAGCACGGCGTCCAGGTCACGGTCGGCCGCCTCGGCCCGCCGCCGCCGGGCAAGGTCTCCCTCGCCGGCCGCCGGCCGCCCCTGAATGATCGCGCCGGCCCAACGCTCGGCGAGACCACTGGCGTCCCAGACCGCCCAGAGCACGTCCTCGGCGGTCGCCCCTGGTTGGGCGGCGGCATCCCGTGCGGTGGCCAGCAGCCCGGCCACCGCCTGCGCCGGCTCCGCCCAGCGCCGGTCGATGTCGGCCAGCTCCGTCGGATCGCGCAACGCCTCGACGATCAGCTCCCCGGAGGGGCGTCGGTCACCGCCGGCCAGCGCGAGCGCGCGCAGGCCCTGCCGCAGCCGCCGCTCGGCCAGCGGGTCGGCTCCGCCCAGCGGCGAGTGCAGCAGCGCGACCGCCGCCTCCTCGTCCAGGCGGTCTGGTTCGAGCGCGCAGCGCAGCAGGAGCAGCAGTGGCGCGACCGCCGGTTGCAGGTGCAGGGGCAGGTCCTCGCCGTGCACCACGGTGGGTACGCCGGCAGCGTGCAGTGCCCGCCGCAGGGTGGGCAGTTGCAACGCGGTGGACCGCACCAGCACCGCCATCCGCGACCACGGCACGCCGTCGAGCAGGTGGGCCGAGCGCAGCGCGTGGGCCAGCCAGGCCGCCTCGCTGGTCGCCGAGCGGAACGTGTGCACCTCGACCACCCCGGGCGGCGCGTCCGGCAGCGGGTGCAGGCGGCGGTGCGCCGCCGGGCCGCGCAGCCGGCGACCCAGCCGGGCGATCGCCGCGAGCAGACCCGGCCCGGCCCGGTACGACGTGGTCAGCAGCACCTGTGCGGCCGGCGCCCCGGAGGCGGTCCGGAAGCGGTGCGGGAAGGTGGCCACCCCGGCCGGGTCGGCGCCCCGGAAGGCGTACGTGGAGGAATCCGGGTCGGCGAACGCGACAAGTGACTTGCCTCCGCCCGCGATGACCGAGAGCAACTCCACCTGGGCGGGGTCGGTGTCCGCCAGCTCGTCGATATACACGTGGGTGAGGCGGCGGCGCTCGGCGGCCAGCAGCTCCTCGTCGTCGCGCAGCAGCCCGGTGGCCGCCCGGACCAGCTCGGCCGGGTCGTACGCGATGGAGCCCCGGTTGCTGACGTCCCGCAGCGCGAGCACTGCCACGTACTCCCGGAGGAAGCGGGCGGCGGCCGGCCAGTCCTCGCGGCCGAGCTTCTCGCCCAGCCGGGCCAGGTCGACAGGGCCCACGCCCCGCTCGGCGGCACGCATGAGCAGGTCGCGCAGCTGACCGGCGAACGCCCGGGTGCGCAGGGCGGGACGCAGGTCGGTCGGCCAACCGACCGGGTCGTCCTCGGGCTCCTCACCCACCACGTTCAGCAGCTCGCGGATGATCAGATCCTGCTCCGGGCCGGTGAGCAGCCGGGGTGAGGGCTCACCCCGTTCTGCGGCGGCTCGGCGGAGCAACCCGAAGGCGTACGCCGGGAAGGTGCGCACCAGCGGCTCGCGCAGCACCCGGTGGCCGTCCTGGGCGATCCGGGCCTCGATGCGCTGGCGTAGCGCGGTCGCGCCTCGGCGGCCGAAGGTCAGCACCAGGATGTGTTCGGGGTCGACCCCCTCGGCCACCCGGGCGGCGACCGCCTCGACGAGCGTGCTGGTCTTGCCGGTGCCCGGACCGCCGAGCACGAGCATCGGCCCGTCGGTGTGCCCGACCACCTCGGCCTGCACCGGATCGACCCGCCAACCGCCGCCGGCCAGCTCGCGCCCGGCCGCCAGCTCAGCCCCGGCCACACCTGCGGCCCCGGCCACGCCTCCGGGCCCGGCGACCAGCTCAGGCCGTGCAACGCGCCCGGGCCCACCCGTGCGCTCAGGCCCACCCGACTCGCCGCCACCGCCCGTGGGCGTGCTGTTGCCGGCGGGCACGGAAGCGCCGGAAGGCGCTGCCCCGTCCCCCCGCGCCGGCCCCCCGGACCGCCGCACCAACCGGTACGCCTGCATCAGCTCATCCCATCAGACCCGTACGACACCCACCCCAACCCACCCAACCCCCACCCTCCCACCCAACCCCACCACCCCAACCCCACCCCATCCACCTCCGTCGATCATGAAGTTAGCGGCGCGACACGCCGACGGCGGTGACGCTAACTTCATGATCAACGGGGTTAGGGCGGGCGCGCCCGGGGGCAGGGCAGGGGGTCAGGTTAGGCGGGACTCTAGGGCGTTCAGGGCTTCGGGGACCGTGGTGGTCACTGTCAGGAGGTTGCGGCCGGCGGGTTTGAGGAAGTTCTGGTCAGCCAGGGCGTCGAGCCAGTCCAGCAGGGGGCGGTAGAACCCGTCGGTGTCGATCAGCACCATCGGCTTGGTGTGCAGGGCGAGGGTCGCGGTGGTCCAGACCTCGAACAGCTCGTCCAGGGTGCCCAGCCCGCCGGGCAGGGTGAGGAACGCGTCCGACTTCTCGATCATCAGGGTCTTGCGGCTGTCCATCGAGTCGGTCACCAGCAGCTCGTCCGAGGCCAGGTCGGCGACCTCCAGATCGACCAGCGACTGTGGGATCACCCCGACGGTGCGCCCACCGGCGGATCGGGCACCGTCGGCCAGCGCGCCCATCATGCCGACGCAGCCGCCACCACTGACCAGCGTGTGCCCGCGCCGGGCCAGCTCCGCGCCGGTCTCGGCGGCCAGGTCCAACCAGCGCTGGTCGAGGGTGCGGGACGAGGCGCAGAAGACGCAGATCGCCGCCATCAGTTGTCCCGTGGCTGGTCGGCGGCCTGCTCGGCGGCGGCCTGCTGGTCGGCGCCGGTGCGGGCGACGGCCTCGTCACGGACCGCCTCCTGCTCGACGGAGAGCGCGGCCTCCGCCTCGACGATGTGCCGGACGGCGGCGTTGACGTCGTCGGTGAGACAGATCAGTTCCAGGTCGACCGGGCCGATCTTGCCGTCGGCGGCCATCGTGTCGCGCATCCAGTCAAGCAGCCCCTGCCAGTACGCGACCCCCATCAGCACGACCGGGAACCGGGTCACCTTGCCGGTCTGCACCAGCGTGAGCGACTCGAACAGCTCGTCCATCGTGCCGAAGCCACCGGGCAGCACGACGAACGCCTGCGCGTACTTCACGAACATGGTCTTGCGGGCGAAGAAGTAGCGGAAGTCGATGGCGAGGTCGACCCACTCGTTGATGCCCTGCTCGAACGGAAGCTCGATGCCGAGCCCGACGGAGAGCCCACCGGCCTCGCTGGCACCACGGTTGGCGGCCTCCATCACCCCCGGCCCACCCCCGGTGATCACCGCGTAGCCGGCCCGGGCCAGCGCGCCGCCCAACTGCTCGGCCAGCTGGCACTCCGCGCTGTCCGGTCCGCTGCGGGCGGAACCGAACACGCTGACCGCCGGTGGCAGGTCGGCGAGGGTGTCGAAGCCTTCGACGAACTCGGAGAGGATGCGCAGCGCACGCCAGGCGTCCTTGGTCTTCCAGTCGCCCCGCCCACGTGAATCCAGCAATCGCTGGTCGGCGGTGCTGCTCGGAATCGCCCCTCTGCGCAGTGTGACAGCGCCCCGGTGCCGCTCCTGTCCCGGACCGCGACCGGCCTCCCGCCCGTTGTTCTGGCTCATGGGGCAACCGTAGTGGAGCGACACCGGCCGGGTGTGCGGGGCGGGGACGCCGAGAAATAGTTCGGGATCATGGGCAACTATTCGGCTTCCCCGTACGTCTTACTATTCACATACCGGGTATGCCCGGGCGCGCGCCTTCGGGGGAGGAGACAGCGTGATCAGCAACAACGAGATGATCCGGATCCGTCGCCAGATGCAGCGACGGATCCGAGACGTGGTGGCCGAGCGCCGCCGCACCCGCGACCAGGACCCAACCAACGTCTCCCCCGCACCACCCGGAGCTGATCAAGAGGTTTGCGTCGCCGACAACGGGCCAGGCTGACGCAAACCTCTTGATCACCGGAACGACTGGACGCGACGGGGCGACCGGAGGGTCAGGCTGGTGCCAGCCAGCGGTGCAGGGTTGCCGCGCCGTCGCGGATCTTGCTGATCTCGACGTGCTCGTCGGGGTGGTGGGCGAGGTTCGGGTCGCCAGGGCCGAAGTTCAGCGCCGGGATGCCCATGGCCGCGAACCGGGCCACGTCCGTCCAGCCCAGCTTGCCGATCGGCGCGGCACCGACCGCCGCCAGGAACTCCTTCGCCGGGGCCGCCTCCAGCCCGGGGGCAGCGCCCGGCGCGGTGTCGGTCACCACCACCTCGAAGCCGGCGAACACCTCCCGCAGGTGCGCCTCCGCCTCGGCCGGGCTGCGGTCCGGGGCGAACCGGTAGTTGACCTCGACCTCACAGTGGTCGGGGACCACGTTGCCGGCGACCCCACCGTTGATGCGCACCGCGTTCATGCCCTCGCGGTAGTCGCAGCCGTCGATGGTGACCCGGCGCGCCTCGTACGTCTGGAGCCGCCGCAGCACCTCACCGGCGGCGTGGATGGCGTTCACCCCGTGCCAGGAGCGCGCCGAGTGGGCGCGTACACCGGTCGTGGTGACCACCGAGCGCATGGTGCCCTGACAGCCCGCCTCGACGATGCCGTACGTCGGCTCCAGCAGCACCGCGAAGTCCGCCTCCAGCCACTCCGGGAACGCCTGGGCGACGAGGTTGAGCCCGTTGTACCGCGACTCGATCTCCTCAGCCTCGTAGAAGAAGTACGTCACGTCGTAGCGCGGGTTGGGCAGCGTCACCGCCAGGTGCAGCGCGTACGCGGTGCCGGACTTCATGTCGGAGGTGCCGCAGCCGTACATCAGGTCGCCACGCATGGTCGACGGGAAGTTGTTGTTCAGGGGCACCGTGTCGAGGTGCCCGGCCAACACGACGCGCTGCGACCGACCGAGGTCGGTGCGCGCCATCACCGTGTTGCCGTGTCGGTGGGTGGTCAGGTGCGGTACGCCCCGCAGCACCTCTTCGACACAGTCGGCGATCGCCTTCTCGTTGAGGGACACGGACTCTATGTCGACCAGAGCGCGGGTCAGCTGCACCGGATCGGCGAGGACCTCGGGGGTCAGCGGGTTCTCCATGAATCGCACGGTACCTTCAGGTCTGTCAGCGCGAGGAGCGAGCCGAGGTCAGCTCGGCCGTGACCGAGAGGTGTAACAGTGACGTCCGCAGATTCCGCCTGGGGCATCGGCCTGGCCACGGTCACCGCCGACGAGCAGGTGCTCGACACCTGGTACCCGACCGGCAAGCTGGGCCTGGGTGAGCTGCCGCTGGTCTCCGGCGAGGACAAGGCGGACGTGCTCGACCTGCCGCCGGCCGCGCTCGGTGACCGGTCGCTGCCTGGTCTGCGTACCGTCCAGGTGGTCACCGTGATCGGCTCGCTGGACGACCCGATCAAGGACGCGTCCGACGCGTACCTCCGGTTGCACCTGCTCTCGCACCGCCTGGTGCGACCCAACCAGCTCAACCTGGACGGCATCTTCGGCAAGCTGGCCAACGTGGCCTGGACGTCCGCCGGGCCGTGCCCGCCGGAGCGGGTGGACGAGCTGCGGGTGATCGAGCGCGCGGCCGGTCGGCACCTGTCCGTGTACGGGGTGGACAAGTTCCCCCGGATGACGGACTACGTGGTGCCCTCCGGTGTGCGGATCGCCGACGCCGACCGGGTCCGTCTCGGCGCGCACCTGGCCGCCGGCACCACGGTGATGCACGAGGGCTTCGTCAACTTCAACGCCGGCACCGTGGGCACCTCGATGGTGGAGGGGCGCATCGTGCAGGGCGTGCTGGTCGGCGACGGTTCCGACGTCGGCGGCGGCGCCTCGATCATGGGCACGCTCTCCGGTGGTGGCACCGAGAAGGTGAGCATCGGCGAGCGCAGCCTGATCGGCGCGAACGCCGGTGTCGGCATCTCCCTCGGCGACGACTGCGTGGTCGAGGCGGGCTGCTACATCACCGCCGCGTCGAAGATCACTCTGCCGGACGGCCGGGTGGTCAAGGCCCGGGAGCTGTCCGGCGTCGACGGCCTGCTGTTCTGGCGCAACTCGGTGACGGGCGCGTTGGAGGCCCGGCCGCGCACCGGCCGGGGCATCGAGCTGAACGCCGCCCTGCACGCCAACGACTGACGGATCCGCCGGGTCCGCGGCGCTCGGCCGCGGACCCGGACGGGGTACGCCTCAGCGCAACCGGTACGCCTGGATGATCCGTTGGGTCACCGTGTTGCCGGCGGTGTCCCGGGCGGTGGCCCGCAGCGACACGTGGCCGGGGCCGGCCGGGTGCCGCAGCAGCGCCGACCAGCCGTCGGTGGAGGTGCGGACCAGCTTCGCCTTGCTCCAGGTCTTCCCGCCGTCGTACGAGACGTCGACAGCGAGTTTCTCCACCCGGCTGGCCGGAGCGCCGGGCTGCCGCTGCACGCGCACCGGGACTATGAAGCCCTGACCGGCCGGAGCGCTGTTGTCCACCCGCAACGGCGGCGCGAAGCGCACCGCCGACAGGGGCAGTCGGGCCGGCGTCTCACCGGCGACGTGCCTCGACCGGAAGGTCCAGGCGGATTCCACCTCGGTGCTCAGGTCGGTGAAGCTTCGCTTCGACGACGTGACGAGGCGGTAGTCGGCCCTACCCGGCGGCACGGCGAACTCTCCGTAGCCGGCGTACTCGCTCTCGCCGACCAGCTTGCCGTTGCGCCAGAGCCTGGTGTGCTCACTGTCGCTCAGCGAGGCGCCCGGATGCCCGGCCGCGTCGCTGAAGATCGGCACGTCGACCAGGATGGTGTCGCCGACCCGGCTGACGCTCTGGTATGGCCAGCGCGGGTTCGGGAAGGACGGCGAGTACGGCGCCTGGTTCCAGATCTCCTGCACCGTCCGCCCGGCCCGGTAGGCGGTGGGGACGGAGAAGAGCGCCGCCTGCGCGTTCAACCAGCCTTCCTCGTCCCGCTTTCCGAAGTCGATCTCGGACTCCCACTTCACGCCCTTGGTGTTGTAGTACTCGACCCGCTGGCCGGGCACGACGGTGGGCAGGACCAGCGCGGAATAGCCGACGTTGTACTCCAACTCGGGGATCACGATCCGCTCGGCCTCGATGCCCGGGTCGCCACCACGGAACCGGTGCACGACGGTGGCCAGGTCCCGTCGGGAGTAGTCACGGACGAACCCTGTGGGCATCCTGCCGGGGACCGCTTCGGCCAACGCGTACAGGTACGGGCTGTTGGCCGTCTCCGCCGGGGTCCACTGGCTGCTGACGGTGGCGACGAACTTGTCGGCGGAGACCGGCTTGCCGATCTGACCGCTGCTCAGGCCAGTGAACGTCTCCGCCCAGAGCCCGACGCCGTACCCACTGCCGTCGTCAGCCGTGAAGTTGCCGCTGAGGTCGATCAGTTGCGGGACGGCGGTCCGGTCCGGAACGGTCGTCCGCACCGGCTTGGCCTGGCGGGCGTCCACGACGATGCGGGTGTCCCGTTCGATGGTCAGTGCGGGCTGCACCAACAGGGACATCCCGGGCTGCTCATCGTCCGGTCCGGGCTCGAAGACGAGGCCACTCAGGCCGTAGTGCCCCTTGGGCACCCGCACGGTGGCCACACCGTCGGAACTGACGAGGTCCCAGGAGCCATAGGTGTCCATCCCGAGCAGGAGGGTCCAGTGGTCGGCAGTGCGCGCGCCGGCGCGGTTCAGGTGCTCCACGGTGAGCGTGTAGCTCTCCACCTCCCGGTTCACGGCCAGCGGGGTGACCGCGACCGCCGCACCGGCCCGGGCCACGATCCGCCCGGTCCAGTAACCGTCGGCGTCGCCGAGCCGGGTGTCCGTGGTGACGGTCGTGGCGGCCGTGCCGCCCGCCGGCACTGTGAGTTGGCTGGCGCCCAGGACGAACAGGCCGGCCGGCAGCGCCCGGCCGCCGGGGCCGGCGCCCTCGATGCTGAGGTCCACGGTGACCGGGGCCGGACCGTCGTTGCGCCAGGTCACCGTACGGGTGATCGGGGCATCGTCACCGTGCGGCCAGAGGGTACGACCGAACGAGACGCTCACCGGGTCGGAAGTGAGCTGCTGGGTGATCGCGTGTGCGACGTCGACCCGCCCGGCACCCTGCTGGTACGCGGTCTGGTCCGGGTGTGGCTTGGCGGCGGCCATCAGGGTGGCCTTGAGCCGGTCGGCCCGCCATCCCGGGTGCTGCTGAGCCAGCAGCGCGGCCGACCCGGCCACGTGCGGGGTGGCCATCGAGGTGCCGGAGAGGGTGACGTAGCGGTCCCCCACCGGGTCGCCGATGACGCCGTTGGCGGACCGCGCGGCGACGATGTCGACGCCCGGCGCGGTGATGTCCGGCTTCAACGCGTCGTCGCCGACTCGCGGTCCCCGGCTGGAGAAGTCGGCCAACTCGTCGTCGCGGTCCACCGCACCCACGGCGAGCCCGGCGTCGGCGCTGGCCGGTGAGCCGACCGAACCGTCCGAGCCGTCGTTGCCGGCGGCGAGGACGAACAGCGTGCCGGTCTGCGCGGTCAGGGTCTGCACGGCCTCCTCGACCGGGTCGACCTCCGGGGTGTCCCAGCCGCTGAGGCTCATGTTGACCACTGCGGCCTTCTTCTCCACCGCGGCCCACTGCATGCCGGCGAGGATCGCCGAGTCGGTGCAGCCCGCGTCCTCACAGACCTTGCCGTCCAGCAGCGTCGCGTCCGGCGCCACACCCCGGTACTTGCCGCCGGAGGCGGCGCCGGTGCCCGCGATGGTCGAGGCCACGTGGGTGCCGTGGCCGACCGTGTCCCGGGCGTCGGCGACCTCGGTGAAGTTGCGCGCCTCGGCCACCTTGCCGGCCAGGTCCGGGTGGGTCGCGTCGACGCCGGTGTCCAGCACCGCGACGGACACTCCCGCGCCGGTGAAACCGGCCGCCCAGGCCGCGGGCGCGCCGATCTGCGGCACGCTGTGGTCGAGGGTCACCCGTCGATGGCCGTCCAGCCAGATCCGCTCGACGCCCCCCGCCGCGTCGAGCCGGGCCCCAGCGGGACCAGTGGTGACCGTCTCCCAGACGGCGTCGAGGGAAGACTTGTCGCTGCTCAGGGCGGCGCCGCCGATCACCGGCAGGTCGCGGGTCACCCTCGTGCCAGGCAGAGCGGCCGTGGCACGCCGGGCGGCGCCCGTCGAGCCGTACGCCACCAGCAGCGGCAGGGTCTTGCGGTGGGCGTCGTCGTAACCCGCCTCGACCAGGCCGGTGACGTCGAAGAGTCGCCGGTCCACCCGGCCCGAGCGCAGCAACGGCAGCGCGTCCGTCGGTGTCACAGTGAGTCGACCCCGCTCGCGCTGAACCAGGAACTGCACGTCCTCGCGGCCGGCACCGCGCCGGACCGAGGCGCCTGAGGCGGTGACGGTGACCCGGTCACCGGTGATCAGCGTGACGGTGACCGAGCGGTTGGCGGTGGGTCCACCCGGAGTGGACTGTTGGTCGGTGCCACCCGGTGGGGCGGGCACGGCGGCTGCGGCTGAGACGGGAGCCGGCGCGGAGAGCGCCAGCGTGAACACGAGGCCGAGGGCGGCCAATCTTCTTCCCTGGTGCAACGGATCCTCCTCGTCAAGCGTCTTGATGGATGAGAGTCACATTGACAACCCAGAATTGCATACCGGGTATGCAGAATGAAGTCCTAAAAATGACGGACCCGCCACGAGCCGACGAACCGGGCCGGCATGATCGGGCGGTGACCTCCATGAAGGACAAGATGCTCGCCGGCGAGCCATACATCGCCGACGATCCCGAGATCATCGCCGACCTGGACCGCGCCGCCCGACTGATGGAGCGCTTCAACACCAGTCCCGCGGCCGATCCACAGGCCCGGATCGCGGCACTGGGGGAACTCCTCGGCGAACTGGGCGAGGACACCTGGATCCGCCCGCCGTTCTACTGCGACTACGGCTGGCAGATCCGGATCGGGCCCCGTAGCTTCGTCAACTACCAGTGCGTCTTCCTCGACGTCGCACCGATCACCATCGGTGCCGACGTCCAGATCGGACCGAACGTCCAACTGCTGACCCCGACGCATCCGGTCGAGCCCGGTCCGCGACGGGACAAGTGGGAGGCCGCCAAGCCGATCACCATCGGCGACAACGTCTGGCTCGGCGGTGGCGCGATCGTGCTGGCCGGCGTGACGATCGGCGCGAACACCGTCGTCGGCGCGGGCGCGGTGGTCACCCGGGACCTACCGGCCAACGTGGTCGCGGTCGGCAACCCGGCCCGGCCGGTTCGCGAACTGGACTGACTGCGGCGGCCCTCGACGGGCCGGTCAAGCCGAGTCCGGCCCGGACGACCCGGCCGCGCCGACCGGTCAGGCCGCCGGGGGCTCCGACAGGCGGACCACGAGATCGGCCCGGTCGGCGGTGGGGGTGATGAGGGCCGCGTTCGACTCGTCGCTGCCGAACGCCCAGGCCCGCGCCTGCTCCGGTGATCGACCGTACGCCTCGTGCCGGGCCGTCAACCGGCGCTGGCGCAGCTCGGCGTCCAGGTCCAGGAACCACGCCTCGTGCAGCAGCGGCCGGATCTCCTGCCACGGGTAGTCCGGCAGCAGCAGGTAGTTGCCCTCGGTCACCACCAGCCGCACCGACGGCGGCACCTCGATCGCCCCGGCCACCGGTTCCTCCAGCTCACGCCGGAACTCCGGCGCATAGACCGAGGTCGGCTCCAGGCGGTGTAACCGGCGCAGCATCGAGACGAAGCCATTGGCGTCGAAGGTGTCCACCGCGCCCTTACGGTCGGCGCGGCCCAGCCGGACCAGCTGCGACTGGGCCAGGTGGAAGCCGTCCATCGGCACCAGGCAGGCGGTCGGCCCGACCTCGCGCACGATCAACTCGGCCAGCGTGGACTTGCCGGCACCCGGCGCCCCGGCGATGCCGAGCAGTTGCCGTGGGCCGGCCTCGGCCAGCACCAACGCCCGTCCCACCAGCTCGTCGACGGACAGCACCTCGGCCGGCGGCATCAGTCGAGAACCGGATCGCTGATGGTGAACCGCGCCTGCACCGCCGCCTGCACGGTCTGCGGCTGCGGGTCCAGCTCAAGCTCCGGCGGGCCACCACCCGCGCCGCCACCCCCGGCGAACGCCGCCCGGGCGAACATCGGCCGGTCCGCCGGGCCGGTGTCGGCCAGCTCGATCAGAGCGGTGACCCGGGCGCCGAGCGCCTCCGCGTACTCCCGGGCCCGCAGCAGTGCGTCGCGGATCGCGGCGTGTCGCGCCTCGCGGTGCACGGGGCTGTCCGGACGAAGCTCCCACCACGGACCGCTCACCGAGACCTGGTCCTGGTCGGCCAGCCGGAGCATCAGCTCACCGAGGGCGGTGAAGTCGGTGACCGTGACCGTCGTGGTGACGCTGCCCAGCCATCCCACCACACGCTCGCCGGAGCGCTTGGTCTGCGGCCGGACCCACAGGTCGCCGGTCTCCCGCCGGGCCACCGCCGGCTCGGAACCGTCCAACAGCACCCGGACGGCGGCGGCCCGCTCGGCGAGCTGAGTCAACGTCGCCTCCCGATCCCGACCACGGGCCGTCACCGTGACAGCGAACCGGGCCAGCTCGGGCGGCACCTCCCGGGTCACCTCGCCGCGCACCTGCACCACCGGGCCGTCCATCGCCATGCCTGTCAGCCTAGTCAGCCACGGGAAGCCACGCGGTGTAGGAAACCGTCCCGGAGCCGACCTGACACCCGGTCAGGTGCCCGCCGACGTCGCCCAACCCGCGCAGCCAGGTCACCTCGGCATCGTGGTCGCCGTCGACAGCGAACTCCCGGGTCTGACCGGCCAACCGCCGACCCGACAGCGCCGACCGGGCCGCTCTCGCCTCCGCGTACCGGGCGATGAGCGCGGGCGCGTCGCCGGCCCGAAGGGCGGCGGCCAGCCCGTCCAGGAAGGCGCGGACCTCGTCCAGCTCGTGCAGGACCCGGTCGCGGTTGCCGAGCAGCATGTTCGCGGTCCGCTCCGCCGGTGTGCCGGCGACCCGCGTGCCGTCGGAGAAACTGCCCGCCGCCAGCGTCAGCACCGCGTCGCGCAGCGGCGCCCGCTGCGTCGCCCCGGCCAGCGCGCCGGCCAGCAGGTGCGGCACGTGCGAGGCGAGCGCAGCCGCCGAGTCGTGTGCCGACGCGGACATCGGCACGACCCGGGCTTCGAACAGCTCCACCAGCAGCCCGGTCAGCCAGCGGAAGGCGTCGGTCGCGGTGCCCGGCGCCGGGCAGAGCACCCAGGCGGCACCCGCCAGCAGGGTCGGCGAGGCGGCGGTCAGACCGGCGGACTCCGCACCGGCCATGGGGTGCCCGGGGACGAACCGGTCGGTGAGCCCGAGTCGGTCGGCCGCCTCCGCCACCTCGACCTTGGTGCTGCCGACGTCGGTGAGCACACAGCCGGGCGCGGTCAGCTCGGCCACCAGGGCCAGGGTGCCCGCAAGAGTGGGCAGCGGGCCGCAGAGGAACACCACGTCCCGCCCGGCCACAGCCTGCTCGATCGTGGCCGGGGCGACCACTCCCCGGTCCTGGGCCCGCTCCCGGGTCGCCGGGTCGGGATCCCATCCGACGACGTCCAGGCCGGCCTCGGCCAGGCGCAACAGCACCGAGCCGCCGATCAGGCCCGTACCGATCACCGCCGCCCGCACCCCGGCGTACCGCCCGGTCGTGCCGTCGGTCATCGCCGGCCGCCCGGGGTCAGGCCCGCAGCCGGCCGGCGACCGCCGCGACATGCTCGTCGGACTCGGTCAGCGCAACGCGGACGTGCTGCCCGGCGGTAGGGCCGTAGAAGATGCCGGCGGCGACCAGGATGCCCCGCCGAGCCAGCCAGTCGACCGTGTCCCAGCAGTCCTCACCTCGGGTGAGCCAGAGGTAGAGACCCGCCTCGGAGTGCTCGACGGTGAACCCAGCACCGGTGAACGCGGCCGCGAGCACCTCTCGCCGGGCACGGTAGCGCTCCCGCTGCTCCTCGGCGTGTCGCTCGTCCTCCAGTGCCGCCACCATCGCCGCCTGCACGGGTGCGGGCACGATCATGCCGGCGTGCTTGCGGACCTTCAGCAGCTCGGCGACGAGCGCCGGGTCACCGGCGACGAAACCGGCCCGGTAGCCGGCCAGGTTGGAACGCTTGGACAGCGAGTGCACAGCGAGCACCCCGGCGTAGCTGCCGCCGCTGACCTGCGGGGACAGCACCGAGACCGGCTCGGCCGACCAGCCCAGCGGCAGGTAGCACTCGTCGCTGGCGACCACCGCGCCGCGTTCCCGCGCCCAGTCGACCACCTTCTTGAGGTGCGCCGCGGGCAGCACCCGACCGGTCGGGTTGCCGGGCGAGTTGACCCAGACCAACCGGACCCGCGAGGTCGGCCCGACCGAGGTGAGCGAGTCGGTACGAACGACGGTGGCACCGGCCAGCCGGGCCCCGTCCTCGTAGGTGGGGTACGCGATCGACGGCACCACCACCACGTCACCCGGGCCGATGCCGAGCAGGGTGGGCAGCCAGGCGACCAGCTCCTTCGAGCCGATGGTCGGCAGCACACCGAGACGGTCGACGCTGGCGCCACAGGCCCGGGACACCCACGCCGCGATCGCGGCCCGCAGCGCCGGCGTGCCGGCGGTCAGCGGGTAACCGGGAGCGTCGGACGCGTCAGCCAACGCCCGGCGGATCACCTCGGGCACCGGGTCGACCGGCGTACCCATGGAGAGGTTGATCAGGCCCTCCGGATGCGCCGCGGCCAGGGTGGCCGCGGCGTCCAGGGTGTCCCAGGTGAACTCGGGCAGCCGCGACGAGACCGGCGCGGGCCGGTTCAGTGGCCCTCGCCGCGCGGCGGCTGCGCGGCGACGAAGGTGGCGTCCTTCTCCACCTTGCCGATCTTCGAGGCACCACCGGGCGAGCCCAGCTCCTCGAAGAACTCGTAGTTGGCGCCGGTGTAGTCCTTCCACTGCTCCGGGACGTCGTCCTCGTAGAAGATCGCCTCCACGGGGCAGACGGGCTCACAGGCACCACAGTCGACGCACTCGTCGGGGTGGATGTAGAGCATCCGATTGCCCTCGTAAATGCAGTCGACCGGGCACTCCTCGATGCATGCCTTGTCGAGCACATCCACGCACGGCTCGGCGATGATGTAGGTCACCGGTCTTCTCCTCCGCAAGACACGTCGCGATCTCCCGCGACGGTAAGAGCCTAGTATCTCGCCGGGGAGGGGGTCGATCGTGCTCCGACAGCAGGATGTGGGACACCGGATCGTGGTTCGCCGGATTGTGGGGATTCGCGAAGGTCGGCCGCTATTCTCCGATGCTCTCGGCGAGCTGGTGGAGCTGAGCGAGACTCATCTCACGCTGGCCACGGCGCACGGCCCGCTGCGGGTCCCGGTGACACAGGTCCACCGCGCCAAGCGGGTGCCACCGACCCGTCGGCCGACCGCGGCAGCAGTGGTGGCGCTGGAACGCGCCGCCGACGAGGCCTGGCCGGCACCAACGCGGGGCCGCATCGGTGACTGGCTGCTCCGCTCGGCGGACGGCTGGACCGGGCGGGCCAACTCGGCGCTGCCGATCGGCGACCCGGACCGCCCGTTGGCCGCCGCCGTGGACGAGGTCGAGCGCTGGTACGCCGAGCAGGGCCAACCCGCGATGATCAACACGCCGCTCCCGCTCGCCGCACCGGTGGGCACCGAGCTGGACGCCCGTGGCTGGACCGCCCGCCCGCCGACACTGGTGCAGACCGCGCCACTCCCCCTGCCTGCGCCGTCGTCCGTCGACACCCCACCCGCTGCCGGGCGCGTCGACCTGGCCGATGGGCAGGCCGGCGCCGCTGGTGGGCAGGCCGGCGCCGCTGGTGGCCAGGCTGGCCTGGCTGGTGGGGAGGCCGGGCTGGCGGGTGGGCAAGCCGACGCCGCTGCTGGGCAGGCTGGCCGGTGGGAAAGTGTGGTCGTTGAGCTGGCCACCGCGCCGAGCGAGGGGTGGCTGGCCGTCGCCGCCGGCCGCAAGGGCGGCCTGCCGGACGCCGCCCGGCACGTGCTCACCGCCGTGGACCAGGTCCGCTTCGCCCACGGGTACGTCGACGGCACGCTGGTGGCGGTCGGCCGGGCCACGGTGACCGGCCAGGGGCGCTGGTTGGGCCTCAGCCTGATCGAGGTGTCACCGGAGGCCCGCCGGCAGGGGCTGGCCCGCCAGGTGATCGACGAGCTGGCCGCCTGGGGCGTGTCCGCCGGTGCGACGCGCGCGTTCCTCCAGGTCGAGCAGCACAACAATGCGGCGGTCGCGCTCTACCAACGGCTCGGCTTCGTCACTCACCACACCTACCTGACCCGGGTCGCCCCGCACTGACCCCAACCACCCCTGGCGGCTCGACAGACGCGCCGATCCACTCGGCGTTCGCTGATCCACTCGGCTTTCAGGAAGTCGCGGCATCCACACGCCTCGAACACCGCGACTTCACGAAACCCGAGTCGATCAACGCCCGGACACCGCGACTTCACGGAACCCGAGTCGATCAACGCCCGGACACCGCGACTTCACGGAACCCGAGTCGATCAAGGCGCGCACACCGGACCGGCCCGGCAGGCGGACACCTGCCCGGCCGTACGCCTGACTGGTCGACCGGCCGCCTGGCGGCGCGTGGCGGCAGGGTCAGCGGCGTACGACGCGGCGGGGCTTCGCGGCCTTGACCTCGGCGTACCGCTTGAGCTGTTGCGAGCGGTAGTCACGTCCGAGTGCGATGAGCAGCAGGTAACCGACCAGCACCCCGGCGCCCGCAGCGAGCAGGTAGAGCCAGATCTGGGCGAAGAACGTCGCCGCACCGCCCGCGAACGGGTTGTGACCGACCAGCAGGGGCCCGACCAGCACGGTCAACAGCATCGCGACCAGTACGACGAGGGCCATGTCGGCTCCCCAGCCCGCCAGTGGCCGACGACGAGCCCAGCGGAAGGCGACCACGGCCAGGATCAGCCCGATCACCGCGAACATCGCCAGTGACACCCGGTCGGCTGCGGTGTCGTCACCCTCGAAACCGAACCGGATGATCAGTCGGGCGACCACGTTGACCGCGAACAGTGCTGCAACGAGCACCCCGACGTCACGCCACCGTCTGTCCATCGCAGGACCTCCTGCCGTACGCCCCGTCGCGGGGCCCGCATCTCTGGCAGGAATATTTACCACCCCTACCTGGGTGGCGTCATCAGCCGCCGAGCGTGTGTGGTGGGGCGAGGATCTGCCGGAAGCCCATCACCGCGAAGGTCATGGCACCGGCGACGATCATCGCCAGGCCGACCCAGTTGTCGCCAGCCAGCAGGAGGTCGCCTTCGGTGGTCCGGATGGCGCCCACCGCCATCAGCGCGAACCACGGCACCGCCGGCAGTGCGACAGCCCACCTGCGGCCGACCGCCTCGTACGCGAACCAGCTCAGCGCGATGTTGGCGCCGACCGCGAGAACGGCCGACACGCCGATCAGCTGCCCACCGACGCGGACCGTGGCGAGCAGCAGCTCCAGCACCCCGGTCACCACTGCGGCGATCACCACGACGATCGCGCCGACCAGCCGCAGGCCCAGGTCCAGCAGTCGCGACGGCGGCCCCGCCGGAGGCGGGGTGTCCTGGTCGTCCACGACCGTCATCGACGCGGCGGGCAGGGTCACCGGAGACCAGCCGCCGCGACCGGGGACCGGTCCGGGGCGGTCTCCTCGGGCAGCCCGGCGAAGAGGTCGTCCTCCCAGCCGTACGGCCCGGCGCCCGGGCCCTTCTCGCCGACGGCGAGGGTGAAGAACTCCACGCCCATGAACTCGCCGCCGAAGTTGCCGGCGATCGAGTAGAGCCAGGAGTTGGCCGGGATCTGGGTGGCGTGCGCCCGCATCGCGGTTTCCTTGGCCAGGTGCTGGTCGGTGCCGTCGATGCGGGCGGCGATCTGGGCGTCCGGGGTGCCGAAGGGCAGGTCGGCGATGTCCTCGATGCCGCCGAACGGGTTGTCGGCGGACTCGGCGAAGTGCGCCATGCCGGCCTCCAGCACGCTGAGCGGCATGGCCGTCCAGTAGACCTTGAGCGGGGCGCAGCCCTCGGCGGCGGCCAGCTCGACGGCACGCATCGCCACCCGGTGCGCCTGGATGTGGTCGGGGTGGCCGTAGAAGCCGTTCGGGTCGTACGTGACCAGCACCTGGGGGCGTACCTCTCGCATGATCTCCACGAGATGCCCGGCGGCCTCGTCGAGGTCGGCCTGCCAGAAGGCGCGGGGGTGGTCGTTGGTCGCGAGCCCCATCATCCCGGAGTCGCGGTAGCGGCCGGCGCCGCCGAGGAAGCGGTGGTCGCTGACGCCGAGCGCGGCGCACGCGGCGGCCAGCTCGGCGATCCGGTAGCCGCCGAGCTGGTCGGCCTCGGCGGCGGCGAGCTGGGCCAGCGCGGGCACGTGGATCTCGCCCTCCTCGCCGAGGGTGCAGGTCACCAGCGTGACGTGCGCGCCGTTCGCGACGTAGTGGGCCATCGTCGAGCCGGTGCCGATCGACTCGTCGTCGGGGTGCGCGTGGACCAGCAGCAGGCGGCGGTCGGGCAGCATCGTCACGACGGTCACTCTAACCGGCGTTCTGCTCCGGCCGACGCGGACGCGTCCGCCCAGGTCGGCCACATCACCTCCGGTCCGGCTCTACGATTTGGTCTGTGGACTTTCCGGAGCTGGCCGCCCGCACACGCCGGTTCAGCCACGGCGCGCCACGCGCTGTCTCCGTGGCTGACGACGGCTCCCGAGTGATCTTTCTGCGCTCCGCGGGGCCGGAGGACCCGGCGGACGCGCTCTGGCTGCTGGACGTGGCCACCGCCGAGGAGCGCCTGGTCGCCGACCCGGCAACGCTGCTCGGTGAGGGCGGGGACGTCCGGTCGCTCTCCCCCGGTGAGCGCGCGCTGCGGGAGCGGCTGCGGCTGAGCGCCGCGGGCATCGGCTCGTACGCGTTGGACGCCCCCGGTCGGGTCGCGGTCTTCGCGCTGGCGGGGCGGTTGTTCCGGGCCGATCTGGTGCACGGCGACGTGGTGGAGGTGGCTACCGTCGGCCCGGTGCTCGACCCCCGTCCGGACCCGACCGGGCAACGGCTGGCGTACGTGACCGACGCGGCCGAGGGTGTCCGCCGGGGTGAGCTGCGGGTGATCGAGGCCGACGGCACCGACACCCTGCTGGCCGGTGAGGACGCCGGGGTGAGCTGGGGCCTGGCCGAGCACATCGCGGCGGAGGAGTTCGGCCGGTACCGGGGCTACTGGTGGGCGCCGGACGGGCGCATGGTGCTCGCCGCCCGGGTCGACGAGTCCCGCCTGGAACGCTGGCACCTGCACGACCCGGCCCAGCCGGCCAGTCCGCCGACCGCCGTCGCGTACCCCCGGGCTGGTGGGCCGAACGCTGAGGTCAGCCTGCACCTGTTGGACCTGGACGACGGCTGGGTCGACGTGCACTGGGACCGGGAGACCTACCCGTACCTGACCGCCGTCAGCTGGGTCGAGGGCAGCCCGTTGATCACGGTGCTGCGCCGCTCGCAGCAGCACGGGCTGGTGCTGGCGGTGGACCCGCGCACCGGCGAGACGCAGGTGCACGCGGAGCTGGCCGACCCGCGCTGGGTGGAGCCGATCGCCGGCACCCCGGCGCACCTGCCGGACGGCCGGGTGCTGGTCGGCGGGGAGTTGGCACACGACGGGTACGACGCACGGTGCCTGTTCGCCGACGGCACCCTGCTCACCCCGCCGTCGCTGTACGTACGGCGGGTGGTGGGTCGGCTGGCTGCGGCCAGCGGCCCGGCGGACCTGCTGGTGGAGGCGAGCGACGGCGAGCCGAGCGAGCGGCACCTGTTCCGGGTCCGCACCACCATCGGCGGTGGGGTGGACGCGCGTCGGCTCACCACCGACTCGGGCTGGTACACGGCCGCCGTCGGCGGGGACGTGCTGGCGATCGGTGTCGCGTCGCTGGACCATGCCGGGGTGCGCTGGTCGGTGCGTCGCGGCGGTCAGGAGATCGCCGAGCTGCGGTCGTTCGCCGCGACTCCCCCGTACTCTCCGCTGCCGTTGCTGGAACGGGTGACCGACCGGCGGCTGCCGGCGGCGGTCCTCTACCCGGACAACCACGTGACGGGCCGGCGGCTGCCGGTGCTGCTGGACATCTACGGCGGCCCGGGGCACCAGGAGGTCGTGGCGGCGCGGGCCGCGTGGTTGGAGCGGCAGTGGTGGGCCGACGCCGGGTTCGCGGTGGTCACCATCGACAACCGGGGTACGCCGGGAGTGGCCCCGTCGTTCGAGAAGGCGATCCACCGTCGGGTGGCCGACGTGATCCTGACCGACCAGATCGACGCGCTGACCGCGCTCGCCGGCAAGCACCCCGACCTGGACCTGGATCGGGTGGGGGTGCGGGGCTGGTCGTTCGGAGGGTGGCTGGCCGGGTTGGCGGTGCTGCGCCACCCGGAGCTGTTCAGGTGCGGCATCGCGGGCGCCCCGGTGACCGACTGGGCGCTCTACGACACCGCGTACACCGAGCGTTATCTGGGGTTGCCGGAGGACGGCACGGACGTCTACGCGCACCATTCGCTGGTCGAGATGGCCGCCGAACCGCTCACCGGCCCGGACCAGGCCCGCCCGTTGCTGCTGGTGCACGGTCTGGCCGATGACAACGTGGTGGCGGCGCACACGCTGCGGCTCTCCGCAGCCCTGCTGAGCGCCGGCCGCCCGCACGCCGTGCTGCCGTTGACCGGTGCCACGCACATGGCCGCGAATGGCACCGCCGAGCGTCTGCTGCCCCTGGAGCTGGATTTCCTCCGCACCCACCTGCTGTAGGCAGCGCCGAGCCCTCTGTCGAAGGGGCTCCAGGGTTCTGTTGCCCACTCCCAAGATCGTGCGGGGGCCCTACAGTTCGGCGGCGGTGTCGAGGGCCGCAACGTCCGGTCCGGTCGAGCCGCCATACGTGGCGATCTTGTATTCGGTCGCCGCGAGGGAGAGGGTCAGCTCACGAATCCGGCGACGGATGATGTCGCGATGTTCAAGCAGCATGTCAAGCCGCTCGGGCACCGTGTCCTGCCCGGCGTCCACGAGCGCAATGTAGTGCTGTAGGTCGCGCATCGGCATCCCGGACAGCCGCATCCTGGTGAGGAACACCAGGCGCCGCACCGCTGCGGCGTCGTAGACGCGATGACCGTGGCTGTCACGGGCCACCTCGACCAGCCCGGCCCGCTCGTAGTACCGCAGCGTGTGAGGCGTGATGTCGAGGAGGTCGGCGACCTCGGCGATCGTCATCGACTCGTGGACGTCGGCCAGGTCGGTGAGGCGGTGGATCACCTCGACCGACAGCGGGCCGTCATCCCCGACCATTTCCAAGGCCCTGGTCATCAGATCGTTGGTGGCCACGACATCACCCTAGATCGGCCGGACCGACGCCGGGACGCCGTCGAAGTCGGCGCTGCGGGCAGTCTCGGCCCACCGCTCGACCTCGTCCAGACCACGCCGGTACGCGCCCGAGATGCGCTCGACCGCTTCGCGCCCGAGCGGCAGACGCAGCGGCACCTCGTTGCTGTGTGCGAGGGACACGATGATCTCGGCCGCCCGCGTCGGGTCGCCTTCCTGGCGGCCGTCGGTCCCGGCCATGTCCGCGCGGACGGCGGCGAGCAGATCACTGTAGGTTTCGGACGCCTCAGTGAATTCGAGTACGTCGGCGGCGTTGAAGTCGGTCCGGAACCGGCTCGGTTCAACGATCATCACGCGGATCCCGAACGGTGCGACCTCCCCGGCCAGCGCCTCGGACCAGCCTTCGAGGGCGAACTTCGACGCGGAGTAGGCCGATACGCCCGGAAACGCCATCCTCCCGCCCTGGCTGCTCATCTGCACGATCATCCCGGCGCCCCGGCTACGCATCGCGGGCAACGCCGCCCGCACGAGCGCGGCCGGACCGAACAGGTGCAGATCCATCAACTCGCGCAGCTGCGCGTCGCTGACCTCCTCGACCGCTCCGACCACGGCCCGGCCCGCGTTGTTGACGAGAACGTCAAGCTGACCGAAGCGGTCGAGGGTGGCCCGCACGAGCGACGCCGACGCAGCGGTGTCCCGGGCGTCGAAGTTCGCGACCAGAACAGTGTCGGGGTATCTGGCCGCCAGGTCGGCCACGCTGTCCGGCCGGCGTACCGCCGCCACCACCTGATCGCCCGCGGCGAGCGCCGACTGCGCCAGTGCTCGTCCGAAACCCCGGGACGCACCGGTGATGATCCAGGTCTGTGTCGTCATGGCGGCAAAGCTATGGCTTTGAGCGCGCGCGAACGCAACCGCGAACCCGCCGCGACGCAGACCCTCTGGTCGGCCTTGAGGGGCAGCGTCCGATGGCATGCTCTGGTCGATGCACTCAGGGGCGTGCGTCGTACTGGGTCCGGGCGTCGAAGACGCGGTCCATGTGCGTCTCCGCCCAGTTCTTGATCGCGATCATGACCGGGAACAGCTCATGGCCGAGCGGGGTGAGCGCGTAGTCGACGCGGACCGGCACCGAGGCGGTGACCGTGCGGGTGACGAGGCCGTCGCGTTCCAGGGTGCGCAGGGTCTGGGTGAGCATCTTCTGGCTGACGCCGGCGATGCGGCGGGCAAGCTCGCCGTGCCGCTGCGGACCGTCGACGAGCGCTGGGATCACCAACGCGACCCACTTGTCGGTGAGCCTGCTCAGCAGCTCACGGGTAGGGCACTGTTCCAGGAACGCGTCGTAGTCGCGTTTGGCCTGCTCACGACGTTGCTCCGCACTCGTCGTCGCCATGCCGCCTCCTCCGGGTGCCCTAGGCACTTCACGGTACCTACTTACTGACAGTGCCGATGATTCGTACGGTCGTGGTGATCAAAGAGGTCCCACGAAGGAGACGACAATGCGCGCAGTCAGCTATGCAGAGTTCGGAGGGCCGGAGGTCCTGCACGTGGCCGAGGTGCCGGTGCCCGAGCCCGGGCCGGGGCAGGTCCGCGTACGGGTCGCGGCGTCGGTCGTCCATCCGGTCGATCTGATGGTCCGCTCCGGTCGGTTCCCAGCCCCGTTGCCGACCGGTCTGCCGTACACGCCCGGCTGGGACGTTGCCGGCAGCGTCGACACGGTCGGCCCGTCGGTCGAGGAGTTCAGGATCGGCGACGAGGTCATCGGCTTCTCGCCGTGGCTGCAGACCACTGTCGGCGCCCACGCGGAGTACGTACTCCTCGACCCCGCCTGGCTGACCTCCGCGCCCGCCGGCGTCCCCGCGACCGAATCGGCGACCCTACCGACCAATGGCCTCGCCGCCGCCCAGGCCCTCGACCTGCTCGCGCTCCCCGCGGGTTCGACAGTGCTCGTCACCGGTGCCGCCGGGCAGGTCGGTGGGTTCGTCCTGGCGCTGGCCCGGGCGACCGGCCTGCACGCCACGGGACTCGCCGGACCCGACGACCGCGAGTTCGTCGAGTCGCTGGGCGCGGCGTTCCTGTCGCGCGAAGACGATCCGACGGGGACGTTCGACGCGGTCGTCGACCTGGCGGTGATCGGCTCCTCGCTGCTGGACCTCGTCCGGGACGGCGGCGGCTATGTGGCCGCGTCACCCCCGCTTCGCCCGGAGCCGGTGCGGGAAATCCGGACCTTGGCGCTGGAGGTGCTACCGGACGGATCCCGGCTGGGCGAGCTGGTCAAACTCGTGGTCAGCGGCGACATCCCGCTCCGAGTCGCTGGCGTGTACCCCTTCGCCGACGCGGCGGCCGCCCATGACCGGCTGGCCAGAGGCGGCGTACGCGGCGGCGTGGTGCTCGTCCCCTGATTGGCGCGATGCCGCAGGTTAACCGCCCTTTTCACAGCACCCCGAGGCCGATGGCGAGCTGGGTGATCGTCGGTGGGGCGTCCGGGTCGCGGGCGACCTGGGCAACCACGTCCCGGGCGCCTGGCCGGTCATGGATCTCGGCGGGTGCGATGCGTTCGGCACGCAACAGGACCCGGGCCGCGTTGGCGGGGTCGTCCGTCTGGAGGTAGGCGCGCGCCGCGTCGATCAGGTGCGCGGCGCGGTGCTCGACCGGCAGCCCTCGCCACCCGTCCCACCCGATCGCCTTCTCGTGGCGGGCGACCGCCTGCGGTCCGTCACCCACCTCCACCGCGGCGGCGACCCGCGCCAGCTCGACGGCCGTCGGACCGAACGCCGTCCGGTGATGGTCGTGGCCGTCACCCACCTGAGCGGCCAACTCGGCGGCCTCGTCCAGCAGCTCACCGACCACCCTGTCGTCACCGGCCCTGCCCGCGATCAGAGCGGCCTGCACGAGCAGCGATCCGCGCAGCGACATCTCTTCCGGCGTGCCAGAGGCGATCTGGGAAGCGGCGGCGAGCATCACCGGCCCTGCCCGCGCCGACGCGCGCAGCACCTGACCCAACTGCACCGCTGCACAGGCCAGCAGCACCGGGTCACCGGCAGCGGCGGACATCGCCCGATCAGCAGCCAACCAGGCGAGGCTCCCCTCGTCCAGCTTGACCAGCAGCGCAGCCGTCACCCGATATGCCTCCACCACCACTGCCGCCCGCCCGACCTCCGCGTTCAGCGCGTGGGCGCGATGAACCTCGGTCACCAATGTGGGCAGCAGCTCGACCAGACGCGGGTAACGGGCGTGCTGGAAGGTCATCCACGCGTGCCGCACCTCCCGAGCCAACCAAACGGGCGACACCACCTCCCGGTCCATCGGGCGACCAAAAGCCATTTCGTACGCCGACAGCGCCGCCCCAATCCGGGCGACGCCCTCGCGCTGCTCGGCCAACCCAACAGGCTGGACATCACGACCGAGCAGCGCAGAGACGTCGACCCTCAGCACCGCCGCGATGTCCCGAATGGTCGACACCCGTTCCAGGGAACGGACCCCACGCTCGACCTTGTCCACCCAGCTCTTCGACTTGCCCAACCGATCCGCGAACGACTGCTGCGACAACCTTCGCCGCACCCGTAGGTAGGCCACGCGTCGACCGATCGGAACCGGGTCACCGCCCATCGCGCCACCGCCGATCCGGCAGCGCCCGAGTCGTCTCCTGCGCCGGTATCCGCTCCGCCTCGGCCTGCGCGAGCAACCGGCGCTTGGCTTTCTCCCGTTCGGCGGCGTCGATCTGCTCGCCCGTGTTCGGCGTACCGGTGTCGTCGTTGCCGCTCATTCCCACCTCCGCTGGCAGGGGCAGGTGGTCTCGCTTTGGCGACCTGTTCGTACTGATCCCGCCCTCACTCACAGCATCGGGTGAACATGCGGTGACGGAAAGCTAGCGGGTGTCCGCTGGTCGCGCGTGCCGTCCGCTATCGAGTTGCGGGCCGGTACGCCTCGTACACCTCGCGAAACGCCGCTGCTTCCGCTGTCCCGGTGTGCTCGACCTTCCGGAGCACTTCCCGCACCCGCCACCAGTTCGAGGACACCACTCGTCCCGACCGGACCGCGTCGGCGGCGACGACGCTGGCTTCGTCCGGCTGATCGGCGGCCAACAGCGCCATGGCGAGATCCAGACGGGCGGAAGCCGAGCGCCGTGGCCGCTCACCACCGTCGCCGCGCGGGTCCAATTCCGCCAAGGCGGTCCGCGCCATCTGCTCGGCGGCCGGGTCGCCCGCCCACGACAGCGTGGTCGCCGTGTACGCCAACGCCTTCGTGGGGTCGTACCGGTAGTGGTGCTCGGCCCGTTCCGGCAACGGCAAGTTGACTGTCAACTGATCCAGACGATCCAGCGCATCACGCGTCCGCCGCACGTCAGCGAATCGCGCCCACACCCGCGCCTCCTGGGCAGTGGCTTGGATGTACGCCGAACTTCCCCGAGGTGCCACCCGCTGCGCCTGAAGCGACAGGTCCATCGCCCGCCGGCAGTCGCCCTGGGTGAGCCAGTTCCACGCCTGCGTCTCCAGACACCATGCCTGGATCTCCGGATGCTCAGCATGCTCGGCAAGAGCCATGGCCGTGCGCAGATGAGCGCCCGCGGCGGGCTGTTGCAGCAGATCGATGTGGACCGTCGCCCGCAGCACGGTCAGCCAACCACCGGCAACGACGAGCCGTCGACGCTGCGCCAACGTCCCGCGACCATCGAGCAGGCGCCCCACGTAGGCCAACTGGCGACGCACCAGCGGCAGCAGATCAACCGACCGCACAAGCGCGTACGCGCTCGCCAGGTCGTCCACACCCGCCTCGATCCGAGCGAGCGTCTCGGCGCTGACATCGCTGACCCGCACCCGAGCCAGCAACTCCCCGGCCTCGGTGTCGTGGTCGACGGGCTCATTCACTAGGCGGACGAGTGTCCCGTCGGCTCGCAGCACCTCGTCGAGGTGCCTCGCCGTCTCGGGAGTGGGAGCCTTGGCCCCGGTCTCCAGATCGTGCAGGTGGCTCTTCCCGCGGTGCGCGAGCTGGCCGAGCGCCCGCAGAGACAGCCCTTTACTGGTGTGTAACGCGCGAAGTTGGGCACCGAAGCGCGGATCGACCTGCGACACGACGACGCCCCCAATCGAAAAGCAGGACAGTCAGACTGGGTCGGCGGACCACTGCTACGGACAGTACATCGAGCAAACACAGCGTCATGCTGATTGGACGCTCGTTGGCGCCGCCGCAAGTACGGTCGTCATGGCTTCTCGCCACTTGCGGCACCGGTGTAGCACCTTAGATTCACCCATGGCGACATCAGAGTGACACAACGCTATCGTGGCTGATATGAACGCCCCGAACACCGCTCTGCGCGCGGTCCACACGGGGAGCCGCATGAGCCGGGACGACTTCGCCCGCGCGCTCCAAGCCGCCGGCCGCCGCGTCGGCGAGCCCAACGATGCCAACAAGAGACTCGTCCAACGCTGGGAATCCGGCGCGATCGCCGCACCGCGGCCGGTGTACGCCCGCGCCCTGGAGGTCGTCACCGGTCTGCCGGTCTCGCTGCTCGGCTTCGCCGCGATACCCAATGGCCAGGTCGTCGATGACCAACACGGCGGGCACGACCTGGCCTCACCCATGTCCAGCCTGGCCACGCCAACGCCCAAGCCACTCGCTGTTCAGGGGTCGTACGAGGGCGTCTGGCTCAGCAGATACCAATTCCACTCCAGCGGCCGGGGAGATTCGTTCGCCGGGCAGCACTTCGTGGTCGTACTCCAGCACGGTGACCGGCTGACTGTGCGCAGCCTGCCCGGCTCGGCGGCATCGTCGCTGTCGATGGATCTAACCCTGGACGGTGCCGTGGTCACCGGCACGTGGGTGGAGCAGACCGATCCCGCCGGCTACTACCGGGGAGCCCGATACCACGGCGCAATCCAACTACTTGTCGAACCCACCGGCCGACGGATGGCCGGGAAGTGGGTCGGGTTCGGCAAGGACATGGACGTCAACACCGGCCCCTGGGAGCTGACCTTCCGGGATGCCTCCACGTCCAAGGCGACGCTCGACCACTACAACAGGTCGCCCGAATAGGACAAGGCGCTACCCCGCCTGCAGCGCCTGCTGGGACGTCGATGCGCACGCTGATGGCGCTGATGCGCGGACGTCGGCTGAGGATCGGTCAGCCGAGGGCGTGGGCTCGGCGTTGGAGGTACCGCTGTTCGACCTGGTTCCGGCTCAGGGCGGCAGCTTCCCGGTACCGCCCCGCCGCGCCGACCGTGTCACCTGTCATCTCGAGCAGGTGTGCGCGGATCGCGCGTTCGCGTTGCCGGGTCAGCGGTTCCTCGTCCAGATGGTAGCTCCGGTTGAGGTCGTCGAGCAGGGCCAGCCCCCGGGCCGGCCCGTACGCGTGCGCGACCGCGACCACCCGGCTCAGCCGTACCGGCGCGGTTGGAGTGAGCCGTTCCAGTCCCAGGTACAGTGCCGCGATCTGTGGCCAGTCCGTCCGGTCCGGGGACGCGGCCGCGGCGTGCACGGCGGCGATCGCCGCCTGTAGCTGGTACGTGCCGATCGCGCGCCGCCGCCAAACGCTGTCGATCAGCTCGGTGCCCTCGCGGATCAGCTCGGGATCCCACCGGGTCCGGTCCTGCTCGTCCAGCGGCACCAGCTCGTCGCCGTCGGTACGGGCTGCGCGCCGCGACTCGGTCAGCAGCATCAGAGCGAGTAGCCCGGTCACCTCGGGGTCGTCCGGCAGGGCGTCACGGAGCATGCGGGTCAGCCGAATCGCCTCCCGGGTCAGGTCCACGCGGGCGAGTTGGTCCCCGCTGGAGGCGGTGTAGCCCTCGTTGAAGATCAGGTAGAGCACCTGCATGACGGCCTTCATGCGGCTGTCGCGGTCGGCGTCGTTCGGCGGTGTGAATCGTGCGCCGACGCGGGTCAGTTGCTGTTTGGCGCGGCTGATCCGGGCGCCCATGGTGTTCTCGTTCGTCCCGTGGGCGTATGCGATCTCCGTGGTCGTCAGGCCGCCGACCGCGCGCAGGGTGAGCGCCACCTGGGAGGTGGGGCTCAGCGCGGGGTGGCAGCACAGCAGCAGGAGTGTGAGGCTCTCGTCGGTCTCCGAGACAGGGCGCGCGCGTCGGGCCGGATCCCGCATCGCCAACTCGCTCAGGCCGGCGTGCCGCTCGCGGCGTCGTCGGGCCTGGTCGGTGCGGAGCAGGTCGACCATCCGCCGGTACCCGATCCGGATCAGCCAGCTGCGCGGGTGTTCCGGTACGCCGTCCGTCGGCCACGCCCGGCTCGCGACGAGCAGTGCCTCCTGTACCGCGTCCTCGGCGATGTCGAAGTGGCCGAAGCGCCGCACCAGCGCGCCGAGAACCTGCGGCGCCTCGGTGCGCAGCAGATGCTCGACGTCAGGTGTCACGCCGGTCCTGCCGTTCGGGTGCCCTCCCGGTCTGCCGCCGTCGGGCCATGCTGGACGCGGCTGGTCATGCCACGAAGTCCTCACCCATGATCGGCCGGATCTCCATCGGCTCGCCGAGAACATCGACCATCCGCGAGACGATCTCGACAGCGCGCTCCTGGCTGCTCACGTCGATCACCGCGAAGCTGGCCAGGACCTCCTTGAGCTCAACGAACGGGCCATCGGTGGCCACCACGCCGGTCGGGGTCCTGCGGATCGTGGTGCTGACCGCCGGGTGGCCGAGCCCTTCGCTGCTGACGAACTCGCCGGTCTCGAACAGCTCCTGTTCGAACCGCTGGTACGCGGCGAAAGCGGCCAGCGCCTCCTCGGACGGGGTGCCGGCGGTCGCGGCGTCCCAGGCGGCGGCCGGCGTGTAGCCGAGCAGCAGGTACTTCATGGTCATCCTCGTGCTCGCGGGGTTCGGGTCACGCTACGCCGACCAGCTCGAACGGCGCAGGGAGAGGGCGACGACCGTCGTCCAGGTGAAGGCGACCAGGCCGTTCACGGCGATCTGGATGCTCATGTGGCTCGGCGACATCGGCATCAGCAGGATGAGTGCGGCGAGGCCGTTCAGCACCGCCAGCAGGGCGGCCCGACGGCGGATGTGACGGATGGCGAGCACGATGGCGGCGATGGCCAGCGCGGTGAAGGCGGCGGCGGCCGCCGCCGAGTGCGCGATGCTGTGCCAGGACATCTCGTCGACCGGCCCGGCCGGGGTCCCTACCGGGAAGCCGTACTCCGGATCCATTGTGAACACCCCGGCCGCGACGAGCCCGGCACCGAAGATCCCGACGAAGATTGGCAGCGCACGCCGACCGGTGCCCTCGGTGAGGGCACGCCGGAGACCGACAGCGAGGGCGATCGCGCCGAGGCCGGCGAGCACGAACGTGGTGATCTGGATCCAGCCGAGAGGCCCGGTGGCCAACTGGCTGATCGGGTGCCGCGTGATGTCGTAACCCTCCCGGGTGAGCATCTGGGTCACGGCCGAGGCGAAGAAGACCGGTCCGGCGAGGGTGCCGGCGAGGAGCAGGCGCTCGGACGAGCGGCGGCGGGTGGGAACGGTGGAGATGGTGGCCATGAGTTCCTCCGTGGTGGGTACCTGCCGCTACCTCGCGGCCGCACCGCGAACCTTGACGCCCAGGTGGAGTGACCTGAGTCACATGGCGTCGATGTCAAAGCCCGAGCGCCGCCTTCGAGGTACGGACAAGCACCCACCGAGGAGGATCCGATGTCTGAGCACACCCAGCCGAGCCCCGAACTCACCGCCCTGGACCGTCTGGTCGGCACCTGGTCGGTGACCGGCGGCGCAGAGGGCACTGTGCGGTACGAGTGGATGGCCGGCCGGTTCTTCCTGCTTCAGCAGGTCGAGCTGAATCAGTTCGGCCAGTCCGTCACCGGGCTGGAAGTCATCGGCAACCTGCGCCCGTTCGGCGAGCCGGTCGGCGTGGACGTGGTGTCGCGGTTCTACGACGCGACCGGCAACACCTTTGACTACGTATACGAACTCGTCGACGACAAGCTGATCATCTGGGCCGGCGCGAAAGGCAGCCCGGCGTACTACGAGGGCACGTTCAGCGCCGACGACACCACGGTCACCGGCGAGTGGACCTACCCCGGCGGAGGTGGCTACGCCTCCACCATGACCCGGACCTGAGATCGGAAAACCGATGCGGCGTCAGCCGCGCCTGCGACGATCGCTCGCGCCCTGCGGGATGGCCGCGACGACGGCTGCCACCGCTGACAGGAGCGTGAGCAGCAGCGCCGGCGCCACGACACCTGTGATGTCTTCGCCGGTTCCCCGCGCCAGCACCATGACCGTGGCGATCCCCGCCACCATCAGGACACCGATGGCCAGCGCGAGGCACTTGACGATCCTGAAGACGGTGGTTGCGTTCCTGGCCATGGTCAACCTCGCAAGGTCTGTCGCGCGCTCCCGGATGATGCCTGCGAACGTGTCGGTGAAGATCCAGAGGATGAAGGCGAGATCTCCACGACGCCCGCCGGCCCGCTCACGGCAGAGGTCGGCGAACGTCTGCTCCTCGAACAGAAGGGTCCCCTCCCGACGGCGTTGTCGGGAGGAGACCCTTACCTGTCTGCGGTGTGAGTTACGGCTTGACGTGCGCGTTCACGAACGACGGGTAGCCGAAGACGCTGGAGATGAAGATCCCGCCGGCCTTGGACCCGTGCACGTTGTAGGCCACGTCGACGTAGAACGGCACCACCGGCGCGTGCTCCTTCATGATCCGCTCGTCGAGCTTGGCCCACTCCGGTCCCTGGTCGGCCGGGGGCAGGGCCAGGATGCGGTCCATCTCGGCGTTGATCGCCGGGTCGTTGAAGTAGGACTGGTTGCTGTTGCCCTCGGCCTTGATGGTGCGGCCGTCGTAGAGCACCGGCAGGATCGACGCCCCGCTGGGCCAGTCCGCCGCCCAGTTACCGATGTACAGGTCCCAGGGGTTGTTCTTCTTCTTGATCTCGTCGAGCTTCGCGTCGTCCGAGATGTTCCGGACGGTGATCTTGAAGCCGGCCCGCTCCAGGTTGGCCTTGAGCTGGGCACCCTGCTGCTGCTCGGTCGAGTTGTCGGCGACACCGAGAACCAGCTCCGGCGTCTTGCCGCCGAGCAGCTCCTTGACCTTTTCCACGTTGCCGTTGGCGCCCGCCGGGTACGCGTCGTACGCCTTGTAGCCGATGGTGGCCGGCGGCATCAGCGTGGTCAGCGGCGCGGCGACGGTCTGACCGCCGAGCGCCTTGATCATGCCTTCGCGATCGATGGCGTAGTTGAGCGCCTGACGCACCTTCAGGTCGGTGACCCGCTGGTTGTTGATGACGAGCTGGTTGGCGCTCGGAGTCGGCGAGAGGAGCGTCCGCGACTTGAGCGACGCGTCCCCGGCGACCTTGGCGACCAGCGAGGCGGGCACGGTGTTGAAGGCGAGCGCGCTCTGGTCGGCGCCGTTGTCGGCGATCACCCGGTTGTTGGCGGCGTCCGCGGTCGGGCCGAAGCTCCAGACGAACTGGTCCGGGTACTGGTGGCGGACCGGGTCGGTGTTCGGGTCCCAGTTGGGGTTGCGGTCCAGGGTGATCTGCACGCCGACCTGGTTCTTGGCGACCTTGTACGGCCCGGACGAGAACGGCTGCTTGTCCAGGTCGACGCCGGTGTCCTTGTCGGCGGGCAGCGGCGCGGTGGTCGGCAGCGAGACCGCGAACGGCAGGTCACAGCGGGGCTTGGCGAACTCGAAGCGCAGGGTCTTCGCGTCCGGCGTGCTCAGGCCGGGCGGCAGCGACGTCTTGTTCTTCTTGAAGTCCCACTTGGTGTCGAACTGCGGGGTGTCGGCCAGCCACTCCTGGATGTAGGTCGGGCCGCCGGAGAGGTCCGGGTCGAAGGAGCGGGCGATGCCGTACGCGATCTCCTTGGAGGTGATCGGCCGACCGTCCTCGAACTTCACCCCGTCCTTGACGGTGAATTCCCAGACCTTGCAGTCGTTGTTGACGTTCTTGCCCGGCGTCTCGGCCAGGTCGCCCACCAGGACCAGGCCGCCCTTGCCGTCGTCCTTCCAGGTGGTCAGGTAGCGGGACCAGAGGGGGTTCGCCATCAGACCGGCGAACGAGTACGTCCGCTGCGGGTCGAGGTGGGAGATCGGCGACTCCCGGATGACGCTGAAGACGCCGCCCTTCGCAGCGCCGCTCACCTCGGCCGCCGGCCCCTGCGAGTCCTTGGGGTCGGTCGCGATGACCCCGGTCTGCTTCCGGTCAGTGTTCACCGTGGTGCCCTCGCCCGTGTTCTCCGAGCACGCACCCAATGCCACAACCAGAGCGATCGCGCCGCCTGCGGCAGCCACCACGCGTGGTCTCATGAAGTACCCCCTTCACCCATGTGCCGTGCGGTTTCGTCGGGGCGAGAACCGCCGACGTCCCGAGGATCGTAAGGAAGAAAACCTACGAGTTGTGTAACAGTTGTCGATAAATTTCGCCATCGGTGGGGCGTGGCGGACACCCGGCCGTCAGCGCAAACGCACCCGTGGGTCGATGGCCGCGTAGAGCAGGTCCACCAGCACGTTCGCCAGCACCACGAAGACGGCCGCGATCAGCACCGTTGCCATGATCGTGGGCAGGTCACCCGAGCGCACCGCGTCCACCGCCGTACGCCCCAACCCCTGGATGCCGAACGTCGTCTCGGTGATCACCGTGCCGCCCAGCGCCCCGCCCACGTCCAGCCCGGCGATGGTCACCACCGGGGTGATCGCCGCGCGCAGCGCGTGTCTCCCGTACACCTTGGGTTTGGCCAGGCCCTTGGCCCGCGCGGTCCGGACGAAGTCCTCGGACAGCGTCTCCAACATCTGCGCGCGGGACAGCCGGGCGTAGATCGCCGAGAAGAGGAAGGCCAGCGCCACCCAGGCGAGCACCAGCCCACTGGCCCACTTCGCCGGATTGTCGAAGAGGGACGTGTAGCTCGGCACCGGCAGCAGCCGCAGGTTGTAGACGAAGACCAGCAGCAGCACCGCGCCCACGAAGTAGAGCTGCAACGAGGCCCCGGTCAGCGAGAAGCCGATGGCCAGGCGGTCCAGCCAGGTGCCCCGCCGCAACGCGGAGACCATGCCAAGGCCGACCCCGAGCAGCAACCACAGGATCGCCGCCGGGATCACGATGCTCAGCGTCACCGGCAGCACCCGGGCGATGGTGTCCGAGACGGCCTCGTTGGTGACGTACGACCAGCCCAGGCAGGGCGCGTCACACCGGCCACCCTGGGCGCTGCCCAGGTCGCGACCGGTGACGATGCCCTTCATGTAGCCGGCGTACTGGCTGACCAGGGGGTCGTTCAGGCCCAGGTCGTCGCGGACCCGCTCCAGCCGCTCCGGGTTGCAGTTCTTCGAGCAGATGCTGCTGACCGGGTCGCGCGGCAGGGCGAAGAACATCAGGAAGGTCAACACGCTCACCGCGAAGAGGGTCAGCGTGGCGGAGAAGAGTCGCTTGAGCAGAAATCGCGCCATGATTTTGACCCCTACCGGGACGACTTCGGGTCGAGCGCGTCACGCAACGCGTCGCCGAAGAGGTTGAAGGCGAACACCAGCGCGAAGATCATGATGCCCGGGAAGAACACGTACGCCGGGTCGGTCTGGAGGAAGTCCAGACTGTCGTAGATCATCCGGCCGAAGCTCGGGGTCTCGTCGCTGAGACCGACACCGATGAACGACAGCGCGGCCTCGCTGGTGATGAACTGCGGCACCGCCAGGGAGAACGACACCAGGATCGGCGCCCAGATGTTGGGCAGCAGCTGCCGGAAGAGCATGTGCCCCAGCCCAGCCCCGCTGGCCCTGGCCGCCTCCACGAACTCCCGCTCGCGCAGCGCGATCACCTGCCCGCGAACCAGCCGGGCCGTGCTGGTCCAGCCGAAGATGGCGAAGACGGCGATCAGCACGCCCACCCCGAAGGCGGACGACACCTGCCCCCGCTCACCGTAGAAGCGCAGCGTGACGGTGGGGGTGAGCGCCAGCGCGATGATCAGGAAGGGCATGGCCAGGGTCAGGTCGGTGATCCAGTTGATCACGGCGTCGAGCCAGCCGCCGAGGTAGCCGGCGAGCGCGCCCAGCACGACCCCGATCGTCGCGGTGATCAGCGCCGCCGCGAACGCGACGAACAGCGACGTCCGCAACCCGTAGATCAACCGGATGAAGATGTCCCGACCCAGGTTCGGCTCCAGGCCGAACCAGTGGTCCCCGGTGACACCGCCGACATAGCCCAGTGGCATGCCGAAACCGTCCAGCAGGTTCTGGAACTGCTCCCGCGGCCCGATCCCGTAGGCCATCTCGATCAGCGGGGCGGCCAACCCCAACACCAGAAAGAAGACCAGGAGTACGCCGCTGACCACGGCCGTCCGGTCGCGTCGCAGTCGCATCCAGGCCAGCTGACCGGGTGAGCGGCCGACGACGCCCTTCGCGGCGGGCGTGGTCGCGTCCGGGTCGGACTCGATCTCGGCCAGCGCCAGACCCTCCACCGGGGACAGGCTCACGACGGCACCTCCTCGAAGATCGGAGCCGCCACCTCGGGGAAGTGGCACGCGGTGGCCTGCCGACCACCGTCGCGCGGCACCAGCGCCGGCTCCTCGGCGGCGCAGACGTCCTGCGCCTTCCAGCAGCGGGTGCGGAACCGGCAGCCCGACGGCGGGTTGAGCGGGGTCGGCACATCACCGGTCAGCCGGATCCGGCCCGCCGGGCCGAGCTGGGTGACGTCCGGGATCGCCGAGAGCAGCGCCCGGGTGTACGGGTGCTGGGGTCGTTCATAGATGTCCGCCCGGTCGCCGATCTCCACGATCCGACCCAGGTACATGACCGCGACCCGCTGGCTGAAGTGCCGGATCACCGCCAGGTCGTGCGCGATGAACACGAACGCCAGGCCCAGCTCCCGTTGCAGGTTGCGCAGCAGGTTGACCACCTGCGCCTGGATCGAGACGTCCAGCGCGGAGACCGGCTCGTCGGCGACGATCAGCTTGGGCCGCAGGGCCAGCGCGCGGGCGATGCCGATGCGCTGACGTTGACCGCCGGAGAACTCGTGCGGGTACCGGTTGTAGTGCTCCGGGTTCAACCCGACCAGCTCCAGCAACTCCTGCACCCGGGCCTTCACGCCACCCGGCGGCTTGATCCCGTTGACCTGCAACGGCATCGCCACGATCCGGCCCACGGTGTGGCGGGGGTTCAACGAGGCGTACGGGTCCTGGAAGATGATCTGGAGTTCCTGACGCAGCGGACGCAGCTCCCGCCGGCCGGCGTGCGTGATGTCCCGCCCGTCGAACTCGATGCTGCCGCTCGTCGGCTCCAGCAGCCGCACCAGCATCCGACCGGTGGTCGTCTTGCCGCAGCCCGACTCCCCCACCAACCCGAGCGTCTCGCCGGGTCGCACGTCGAAGTCGAGGCCGTCCACCGCCCGCACCAGGCCAGTGGCGCGCAGCCCCTGGCGTACCGGGAAGTGCTTGGTCAGCCCGCGCACCCGCAACAGTGGTTCGTCGGTCATCGGGCCACCCCCACGGATGCGACGTCCTCGGCGTAGAACGCGGCCCGCTCCTCCGCGCTCAGGTGGCAGGCGACCAGGTGGCCGTCCGCCCCGGCCGCTCGCAGCTCGGGCACCTCGCTGCGGGAGCGGCTGCCGGCGCGGTCCGCGTACCGGCAGCGGGGGTGGAACGCGCAGCCGGACGGCAGGTTGATCAGGCTGGGCGGGTTGCCGGGGATCGGCACCAGGTCCGCGTCCGCGTCGCCGTGCAGCGACGGCACGCTGGATAGCAACCCCCAGGTGTACGGGTGCTGCGGCGAGCGGAGCACCTGCTCGACGGTGCCCCGCTCGATGGCGCGACCCCCGTACATGACCAGCACGTCGTCGGCGACCTGGCCGACCACGCCAAGGTCGTGGGTGATCAGGATGATCGCGGAGTGGAACTCGGCCTGGAGGTCGGCGAGCAGGTCCAGGATCTGCGCCTGCACGGTGACGTCCAGTGCGGTGGTCGGCTCGTCGGCGATCAGCAGCGCCGGATCGTTGACCAGGGACATCGCGATCATCGCCCGCTGGCGCATGCCACCGGAGAACTCGTGCGGGTACTGGTCGAAGCGGCGCGCCGGCTGCGGGATGCCCACCCGGTCCAGCATGTCGACCGCCCGCTGGCGGGCCTCGCGCCGGTTGGCCTTCGGGTGGTGCACCCGGTACGCCTCGGCGATCTGCCGACCCACCGTGTAGTACGGGTGCAGCGCCGACAGGGGATCCTGGAAGATCATCGCCATGTCCCGGCCGCGCAGCCGGCGTACCTCCTCGTCGCCGAGGCCGACCACCTGACGGCCACCGACGGAGATCTCCCCGGTGATGGTGGTCCGCTTGGCGTCGTGCAGGCCCAGGATGGCCAGCGAGGTGACGCTCTTGCCGGAACCGGACTCACCCACGATGCCGAGGGTGCGGCCCCGCTCGACGGCGAACGACACGCCGTCGACCGCGCGCACCACGCCGTCCTCGGTGTCGAACCGGACCCGCAGGTCACGCACCCGCAGGTAGGCATCCTCGTCGGAGCGCTGTGCCGGCACGGCGGGACGGTCGTCCGGATCGCCGGACGGCAACGGTTCCGAGCTGTCCACGGCCACCTCCCTCAGTGACGAAGGGAACTTACATGAAAGTCCCGAGGGTGAAAATAAGCTACAAAGTCGGCACGTGTCAGCGGGCCCGAGCGTAACGAGTCGGCATCGGCCACGCACCCCCCTCACCTCGCCATCCACGCCCATTCATGCCGCGATCGCATCTCGGGTGCGCCGTCAACGCGCCCCGCGCCCCGCGCCCCGCGCCCCGCGCCCCGCGCCCCGCGCCCCGCGCCCCGCGCCAAGATCCTCACAACATCCCCGAAGTTGCTGCCTCAGGCGCGGCGGAGGCAGCAACATCCCTGATACTGCGCGAATCTTGACGACGAACACCGCCCCGACAGACCGGAAGCGGAGTTGGGCCCTCTGCCGCCAAGGTCGCGGGCCGGAGCGGGAGCGGGCGACGGAGTCCCATTCGGCCGGAGGACCTCGTCCCCTGACGGGTGTCGGTCGGCTGGCCTAGGGTCGGTCGCATGACCGAATTCGACGCGGCCAGTGCCGCCGTCCAGGCCGCCCTCGACGCGGGCGCCCGGTACGCCGACGCGCGGGTGATGCACCGCCGCTACGAGTCGATGACCGCGCGCAACGGCGACGTGGAGGAGCTGACCCAGGACGAGAGCATCGGCATCGGTGTCCGGGCACTTGTCGGTGCGAGTTGGGGCTTCTACGCCGTACCCGATCTATCCGACGCCGCCGCCCGCGACGCCGGCCGGCGCGCGACGCGGACGGCCATGGCGAGCGCGCGGGTGCCGGGCCCACCTGTCGACCTGGTTCCGGCCGAGGCGGTCACCGCGAGCTGGTCCTCCGGCTGCCAGATCGACCCGCTCGGGGTGCCCCTGTCGGACAAGGGTGACCTGCTGGTCGGCGCGACCCGCACGATGGCCGAGCACGGCGCCGACCTGGCCGAGGGCCTCTACCAGGTCTGGGACACCGCGAAGTGGTTCGTCTCCAGTGAGGGCCACCGGATCGACCAGCGGATCCGCGAGTGCGGCGGCGGCATCTCCGCCACCTCCATCGGTGACGGCGAGACGCAGCGCCGGTCCTGGCCGAGCTATCGGGGGCAGTACGGCACCACGGGATGGGAGCTGGTCGAGTCGCTCGACCTGGCCGCGCACGCCGCGCAGATCGCCGAGGAGTCCCGGGCGCTGCTGACCGCGCCGCTCTGCCCCGCGGGCGAGACCGATCTGATCCTCGGCGGCGAGCAGTTGGCCCTTCAGATCCACGAGTCGGTCGGGCACGCCATCGAGTTGGACCGGATCCTCGGCTGGGAGGCGGCGTTCGCCGGCACGTCCTGGCTGGACCTGGCGCAGCTCGGCTCGCTGCGCTACGGCTCCGAGCTGATGAACATCACCATCGATCCCACGATCCCCGGCGCGTTGGGCAGCTTCGGCTTCGACGACGAGGGTTCCCCGGCGGTCAAGCGGGACGCGGTGCGCGACGGTCGCTGGGTGGGGGTGCTCGCCGGCCGGGACTCCGCCGCCATGGCCAGCCTCGACTACGGCGGCAGCGTACGGGCCGACGGGTGGGCCCGACTGCCGATGGTGCGGATGACCAACGTCGGTCTGGAACCGGGCCCGCACACCCTGGAGGAGATCATCGCGGCCACCGACGACGGCGTGCTGATGGACCTCAACCGGTCCTGGTCGATCGACGACAAGCGGCTCAACTTCCAGTTCGGCTGCGAGGTCGGCTGGGAGATCAAGAAGGGGCGGCGGGGGCGGATGCTGCGCAATCCCACGTACACCGGGATCGGCCCGCTCTTCTGGCGCTCGATGGACATGCTGTCCAGCGAGACGGTCTCCTGGGGCACGCCCAACTGCGGCAAGGGCCAGCCCGGCCAGATCGGCCACACCGGTCACCCGGCCGCGCCGGCCCGGTTCCGCAACGTCCGGGTGGGGGTTTCAGCATGACCGAGTTGGAGCTGGCCGGGCAGGTCGTCGAGCTGGTTCGGCGTCTCGGCGGTCCGGCCGCGCAGGCCGATGCGGTGGTGACCCGGGCGGACCTGGCGCTGACCCGGTTCGCCAACTCGGCCATCCACCAGAACGTCGCGGAGTCGACAGTCGGGGTCCGGCTGCGGCTGCACATCGACGGTCGGACCGCCGCCGGCAGCGGCAGCGTGGTCACCGCCGACGGGCTGCACGCGCTCGTGGAGCGCACCCTGGCGGCGGCGCGCCTCTGCCCGCCGGACCCGGGCTGGCCGGGGCTGGTCGCACCGACGCCCGTGCCGGCCGCGCCGCCCGTGGACGAGGCGACCGCGTACGCCGAGCCGGACCAGCGGGCCGACCGGGTTGGCGCCTTCGTGGCCGCCGCCGGTGGCCTCAGCACCGCCGGCTACTGCCGCACCGCGCACCGCTCGTCGGCGTTCGCCAACTCGGCCGGGCACACGGCGTCCGGCCGATCGGCGGAGGCGGCGATGGACGGCATCGCGCGTAGCGACGGCGCGGACGGGGTGGCCCGGTTCGCCAGCGACCGGCTCTCCGACCTCGACGGTGCCGAGCTGGGCGCGCACGCCGCGGCGAAGGCGCAGGCGGCGGCCGACCCGGTGGAGCTGCCGCCGGGGCGTTACGAGGTGGTGTTCGAGCCGGCCGCCGTGGCGGACCTGTTGCAGAACCTGTCCTGGTATGGCTTCAACGGCAAGCGGTACGCCGAGCGGCAGTCCTTCGCCGAGCCGGGGGCGGCCCAGTTCGACCGGGCGGTGACCCTGGTGGACGACCCGCTGGGCGCGTCCGGCCTGCCGTTCGACGCGGAGGGCACCGCGCGAGGGGCGCTGACCCTGGTCGAGGCGGGCACCACCCGGGCGGTCGCCCACGATCGGCGGACGGCGGCCGAGGCGGGTGCGCGGTCCACCGGGCACGCGGTCGCGGGTGGCGCCACCTGGGGCCCGATGGCCCGCAACCTGCGACTGTCCGGCGCGACGGCTGGCCCGGCCAGCGCGACCGGTCGGAGCACCACCGGCGCGGCGGCCGGGGCGGTCGTCGACGCGGACACCGCCGCGCTCGTCGCCGGCGTACGCCGTGGGCTGCTGGTCAGCGACCTCTGGTACACCCGGGTGCTGGACCCGAAGAGCCTCGTCGTCACCGGGTTGACCCGCAACGGTGTCTGGCTCATCGAGGACGGCACTGTGGTGCGGGCGGTCCGCGACCTGCGGTTCACCGAGTCGTACCCGCGGGCGCTGGGGCCCGGGGCCGTGCTCGGGCTGGGAGCGCGGGCGGTGCGCCAACCGGACCGGGTGGACGGTGCATGGTGGTCGGCGCCCTCGGTGCGACTGGCGTCCTGGCACTTCACCGGGGGCGCCTCGGGCTGAGCGCGGCGATGTGCACGACGATCCGCCGCGGACCGCCGTGTCGGGGTATTTCCGCAGGCCAGACACTCGGGACACTCCCTTGCGCGGACGGCTCGCAGAGATCGGCGTAACGTGTGTCACTTAGCTGCGTCGGTCGATCCGGCGTGGTCGTTGGTGTGCGCATGACGTGGCAGCGGGTGCGGGTTCGCCGGTCCGCGTGCCGACCGGAGAAAGATCCGCCCGCCCGTACGGGCCCGTCGAGGAGACGACTCGAATGACTTCAACGGCAACGAGGCCGCGGGGAGCGCGGGCGCGCGCCGCGATCGCGGCGAAGACGTTGCGTACCGACCGCTGGTGGTTCGCCCCGCTGATCACCGTGATCGGGCTGAGCGCCTGGGTCGCGTACGCGACGGTCCGGGTCTTCATGCACGACTTCTACTGGGTCGCGGATTACCACTACCTGACCCCGTTCTACTCGCCCTGCGTAACCGAGCGGTGCATCGAGGGCGCCTCGCACTTCGGCCGGTTCCTGCCCGGCTGGTGGATCATTCCGGACGCGGCGCTGACCCTGCCGTTCCTGCTGCTGTTCCGGCTGACCTGCTACTACTACCGCAAGGCCTACTACCGGTCGTTCTGGCTGTCGCCGCCGGCCTGCGCCGTCCCGGACGGCCACAAGGAGTACGGCGGTGAGACCCGCTTCCCGCTGCTCGGGCAGAACCTGCACCGCTACTTCTTCTACGCCGCCGCGATCATCTCGCTGATCAACACCTGGGACGCGATCCTCGCCTTCCACTCGCCCAAGGGCTTCGGCTTCGGGCTGGGCAACATCATCCTGCTGCTCAACGTGGTGATGCTCTGGGCGTACACGATCTCCTGCCACTCCTGCCGGCACATCATCGGCGGCCGGCTCAAGCACTTCTCCAAGCACCCGGTGCGCTACAAGGCCTGGACGTTCGTCTCGGCCCTGAACGTCCGCCACATGCAGCTCGCCTGGATCACCCTCGGCACCCTGGCGCTGGCCGACTTCTACATCATGGCGCTCGCGGCCGGCTGGTTCTCCGACCTGCGGTTCATCAACTAAAGGGCCCCTGACATGACCACAACCACTCGCATCGAACGACACCACTACGACGTCGTCGTCATCGGGGCCGGCGGCGCCGGTCTGCGCGCGGCGATCGAGGCCCGGCTGGCCGGCAAGAAGACCGCGATCATCTCCAAGTCGCTCTTCGGCAAGGCGCACACGGTGATGGCCGAGGGCGGCGCGGCCGCCGCGATGGGCAACGTGAACAGCCGGGACAACTGGCAGGTGCACTTCCGCGACACCATGCGCGGCGGCAAGTTCCTGAACAACTTCCGGATGGCCGAGCTGCACGCGAAGGAGTCGCCGCAGCGGATCTGGGAGCTGGAGACGTACGGTGCGCTCTTCGACCGCACCAAGGACGGCAAGATCTCGCAGCGCAACTTCGGTGGCCACGAGTACCCGCGCCTGGCGCACGTGGGCGACCGGACCGGCCTGGAGCTGATCCGCACCCTCCAGCAGAAAATCGTGTCGCTCCAGCAGGAGGACCAACGGGAGTTCGGCTCGTACGACGCCCGGATCAAGGTGTTCTCCGAGACCACCATCACCGAGCTGCTGCTCGACGGTGACCGGGTGGCCGGCGCGTTCGGCTACTACCGCGAGTCGGGCGAGTTCATCCTCTTCGAGGCGCCGGCCGTCGTGCTGGCCACCGGCGGCGTCGGTCGCTCCTACAAGGTCACCTCGAACTCCTGGGAGTACACCGGGGACGGGCACGCGTTGGCGCTGCGCGCCGGGGCGACGCTGATCAACATGGAGTTCCTCCAGTTCCACCCGACCGGCATGGTCTGGCCGCCGTCGGTGAAGGGCATCCTGGTCACCGAGTCGGTGCGTGGTGACGGTGGCGTCCTGAAGAACTCCGACGGCAAGCGGTTCATGTTCGACTACGTCCCCGACGTCTTCCGCAAGCAGTACGCGGAGACCGAGGAGGAGGCGGACCGCTGGTACACCGACCCGGACAACAACCGGCGTCCGCCGGAGCTGCTGCCCCGTGACGAGGTGGCCCGCGCGATCAACAGCGAGGTCAAGGCCGGTCGGGGCTCCCCCGCCGGTGGCGTCTTCCTGGACATCGCGAGCCGGCGTTCGGCCGAGGAGATCCGCCGGCGGCTGCCGTCGATGTACCACCAGTTCAAGGAGCTTGCCGACGTCGACATCACCGCCGAGGCGATGGAGGTCGGGCCGACCTGCCACTACGTGATGGGCGGCGTCGAGGTCGACCCGGATTCGGGTGCCGCCTTCGGCCACGTACGCGGGCTGTTCGCCGCCGGTGAGGTCTCCGGCGGCATGCACGGTTCCAACCGACTGGGCGGCAACTCCCTGTCCGACCTGCTGGTGTTCGGTAAGCGGGCGGGCGGGCACGCGGCCAGCTACGCCGACGGGCTCGCCGCTCGGCCGAAGGTGGCCGTGGACGCTGTCGAGGCGGCCGTGGAGACCGCACTCGCCCCGCTCCAGCGCGACACCGGCGAGAACCCGTACACCCTTCAGCAGGACCTCCAGGCGGTCATGGGCGACCTGGTCGGAATCATCCGGCGCGAGGGCGAGCTGGCCGACGCGCTGGTGCGACTGGCCGAGCTGCGCGAGCGGGTCGCCAAGGTGAGCGCGTTCGGCGGCCGGCGCTACAACCCGGGCTGGCACCTGGCCCTGGACCTGCGCAACATGCTGGTGGTCTCGGAGTGCACCGCGAAGGCGGCGCTGGAGCGGCAGGAGTCGCGCGGCGGGCACACCCGGGAGGACTACCCGGCGATGGAGCCGAAGTGGCGGCAGGTCAACCTGGTCTGCTCGCTGGACGGCGACAGCGTACGGCTGACGCGTAAGCCGCTGCCGAAGATGCGGCCGGAGCTGATCGGCCTCTTCGACCGTGCGGAGCTTTCCAAGTACCTCACCGACGAGGAGCTGGCCGACTTCGACGCCCTCGTCGTCGACGCTGGAGAGGCGGACAACCGATGAGCGCGAAGCGTCAGTTCCGGATCTGGCGGGGCGACGAGACCGGCGGGGACCTGCAGGACTACATGGTGGAGGTGAACGAGGGCGAGGTGGTCCTCGACGTCATCCACCGCTTGCAGGCCACCGACGCTCCCGACCTGGCCTGCCGGTGGAACTGCAAGGCCGGCAAGTGCGGCTCCTGCTCCATGGAGATCAACGGCAAGCCGCGACTGGGCTGCATGACCCGGATGTCGACCTTCGGCGACGAGGAGACGGTCACGGTCACCCCGCTGCGTACCTTCCCGGTCATCCGGGACCTGGTCACCGACGTCTCGTTCAACTACGAGAAGGCACGGGAGACGCCGGCGTTCGCCCCACCGGCGGACGTCGCCCCGGGTGACTACCGGATGCAGCAGGTCGACGTCGAGCGCTCGCAGGAGTTCCGCAAGTGCATCGAGTGCTTCCTGTGCCAGACGGTCTGCCACGTGATCCGCGACCACGAGGAGAACAAGCAGGCGTTCTCCGGCCCGCGGTACTTCATTCGGGCGGCCGAGCTCGACATGCACCCGCTGGACGCCCGGACGGACCGCAAGGAGTACGCACAGGCCGAACAGGGCCTCGGTTTCTGCAACATCACCAAGTGCTGCACCGAGGTCTGCCCCGAGCACATCAAGATCACTGACAACGGGATCATCCCCATGAAGGAACGGGTCGTCGACCGCAGGTACGATCCCCTTGTGTGGCTTGGTAGCAAGATCTTCCGTCGGGGCGAGACGCCCCAGACCAGCGTGACCACCGCCCGTCAGGGCTCGCCGACGCCGGGCTCAGCCCGTGGTGGGCTGCACTCGCATGCGGGTGGCTCCCACGACTCGCAGGCTGAGGCGCAGGCGCAGAGCGGCGTCAACTGGCACCGGGAGGTGCCCCACCCGACCGCTCCGGCGGTGGACGACCGGGGCAAGCTTCCGCTGACCGAGCTCACCTTCGACCGGGCTGCCGCGCCGTCGCCGTTCGGTGACGACGTGACCTTCCCGCTGCCTCCGGAGCACCTGAACTTCGCGCACCCGGACCAGGACAACAAGCACTAGAAACCTCAACGAAGACGGGGGCCGCGGCGGCAGCCGCGGCCCCCGTCCGCATACCCCCACCCCACCCACCCCGGCCCCGGCCCCGCCCCACCGCGGTCGATCATGAAGTTATTGCCAGCTCAATCGGCGTGTCGCGGCAATAACTTCATGATCAACGGGAGCTGGGGGGCCGCAGGAGGGGGCGGAGGGCGGCGACGATGGGGGCGTCGGCGGGGAGCCAGGTGACCGAGTCCAGTTCGTCGGCCGTGAGCCAGCGCAGCGCCTCGTGTTCCAACGCCTGGGGCTCCTCGCCGTCGAGCAGGCGGGCCGCGTACACCTTGAGCACCGAACGGCCGTGCGCCATCCGTACGTCACGGCCGACCCGGTCGCCGATCTCGACGCGTACGGCCAGCTCCTCGACGCACTCCCGGATCAGCGCGTCGATCTCCGCCTCGCCCGGCTCGACCTTTCCGCCCGGAAACTCCCACATTCCTGCCACTTCGGGTGGGGCGGAACGCGCGCAGGCGAGCACCCGCCCGTCCCGGATTATCGCCGCGCCGACGATCACCTTCAGGTCCCGTCGTTCGACCTGCCCGCCACCATTCGCCCGTTCGGTCCGCACGGGCGTCCAGGGTGCCAGATCAATCGGCGGTTTGGGTACCGTAGCCGTCCGCTAGGCCAACAGAACACGGAAGTGTGGGCGTGGACACCCCCTCCGCGCGGCGAGAGACTAGAGGACACCGACAAGACACGGGATGGCGACGATTTGGCCACAAGCCGGCAACGGCGCTTGGGGGGTGCGGTGATGCGCGTGCTGTTCAACAGCAGGGCCAAGCACGACTACCTTGCCGACGCGTTGACCTTGCTGTCTGGTTGGACACGCGAGGGGGAGCAGATCCGACGGACGCTCGCGATCGACGATACCCAACACGCGGCACTAACTGAACGGGTCAAGGTGGTCGCAGATGCGCTGCACCTTCGCCCGGAGATCAGCCGGCAGTCCGACAGCACCCAGATCCGGGTCGGGCACGGCAACGGTGAACCGCTGACCGAGGGCGAGGTCCTGTTGGCCGCCCGCATCGAGGACGCCTACCGGGCGGTCACCGAGGCCTGAGCTTCTACTGGTTGGTAAGTCTGAGGTTTTCCTGAAAAGCACTGGGGTACCAGTTCCACGCGGGAGTTGACAAAGCTCTCGCGAAGGACCGAACTACTCAAACAGTGCTTTTCAGGAGCTGACATGACCACCCCCACGCAGAACCGCGCCAACGACCACGTCGAGCACGCCGGCCAGCACGACGTCCGCCGCGTGAACCGCCGCGGCGACGAGACGAAGCCGTCCTGGAAGACCAGCGAGCTGGCGATCTACGTGCTCGCCGTCATCGGTGTGCTGATCGCCTCGAACGCCGTCGGCGACGGCGCCGCGAACGACGGCGGCGACTACTTCGCCGCCGACAAGGCCTGGTGGTACATCACCCTGCTCACCATCGGCTACCTGGTGAGCCGGGGTCTGGCCAAGGCCGGCAGCCGCAGCACGGACCACGACCCGCGCAGCGACCACTGACCTGTCGCCGAAGCCCCGCGCCCGCCCGTCTCTGACAGGCAGGCGCGGGGCTTCCGCATGTCCGTCAGGCAGCTGGGGCTCACCGGTCGGCTACGGCGTCCTGCGGGTACCAGCGCAGCTCCACCGAGTTTCCGTCCGGGTCCTGCACGTAGATGGAGGTCGCCGAACCACGGGCACCGAACCGGTCCACCGGCCCGGTCAGCACCGTGAAGACCCCTGATCCGGTTACTTCGGCCCAGTCCAGCGGTGCCACCACCAGGCAGAAGTGGTCGACGTTCGTGCCCTGCCGCTCGCCACGGACCAGGTCGATGATGCTGTCGCGGCTGATCCGCACGGACGGGAACGGGACGGTGCCCGCGCGCCACTCATCGACCCGCACCGACTCCAGGCCGAGTCGGCCGCAGTAGAAGCCCAGTGCCCGTTCCACGTCGGCGACGGTCAGCACCAGGTGGTCGAAGCCGGTTACCCGTACCGCGCTGACGTCCGCCCGCTGTTCGTGGATGCTCATGTCGCAGCCTTTCGCTCGGTGTTTCCTGCCGCGTTCACGATCCCCGGACGGGAGACGCCGACCAAGAGCCGATATCGCTACGATTGTTGCCCACAGGTCAACGATGGGGGCGGACGTGCTGGAGCGGTACGAGGTCGAGACGTTCCTGACCCTCGCCGAGGAGCTGCACTTCGGCCGCACCGCCGAGCGACTGACCGTCAGCACCGGCCGGGTCAGCCACGTGATCAAGAAGCTGGAGCGTCGGATCGGCGCACCGCTGTTCGCCCGCACCAGCCGGGTCGTCCGGCTCACCCCGATCGGCCGGCAACTCGCCGACGAGCTGGCCCCACTGGTTGCCGGGATGGAGGAGGCCGTCCTCCGGGCCGTCGACGCCGGCCGGGGCGTCACCGGGACCCTACGGGTGGCGTTCCTCGGCGAGTGGACCGCACCGGTGCTGCTGCGGGCCGTGGCCCTGTTCAGCGAGCGGCATCCCGACTGCCAGGTCGAGGTGCGGGAGGCGCAGCTGGCCAACACGCGGTCCGGCCTCCTGGACGGCTCCACCGACGTACTCATCGCCTCGTTTCCCTTCGACGGGATGGCCACCGGCCCGGCGCTGCTCTCCGAGGACCGGGCGCTGGCGGTCGCGGCGGGTCACCCGCTCACCCGGGAACGCTCGGTGTCGCTGGAGGTCCTCGCCGACCACCCGGTGGTGCAGTACCCGGCAGTGACCTCGGTGGAGTTCAAACGGGACCGCACCCCGGAGCGCACCCCGGCCGGCCGGCCGGTGCCGAAGGGACCCGCCGGGAACACCTTCTCCGAGATGCTGTCCCTGGTCGCACTGGGCCGGGGCGTCCTGCCGGTGGGTGAGCACACGAGGCGCTACTACCCCCGCCCCGACGTGGCGTACGTGCCCATCCACGACGCGCCACCGATCGAGCGAGGGCCGGTCTGGCTGCCCAGCAACACCACCACCCGGGTACGCGAGTTCGTCCGCGCCGCGACCGACGCGAACGCCGGCACGTTGGCACCGGTTTTCTAGCCTGGATCTCATGGCGAACATCGCGTACGACCGCAAAGAGCAGGTCCAGCAGATCGAGAGTGGCCTTCTCGAGGGTGAGCAGATCATCGCCGTCTACGACGCGGTCGGCACCGGCACCGGGTTCATCGGGCTGACCGACCGCCGGGTGATCATCCAGGACCGTTCCTTCGTCGGGAAGCGGTTCGCGATCACCAGCATCCCGTACTCGAAGATCACCAGCGTGAGTGTGGTCAGCAACAAGTCCTGGGGTGGCTCGTTCTTCTCCACCGGGGCGATCGCGATCCACGTCGGCACGCACACCTACGAGGTGGAGTTCCGTGGCGCGCAGAAGAGCCACCACGTGCACAACGTGATCCTGCACCACATCTCCTGACCGCACGTCCCGTCCTGGGCCCGGCTGGCGTAATTGCCTTGCCGGGCCTGCGGCGTCTCTGGTGTCCTCGGTCGACAGCCGTGCGAAGGGAGCAGCCACCATGCCAGACACGACGAGGTCCCACGAACCCACCGTCATCTGACCTGAGGAATCGAGGCTTCGTGAGCACTACCGCTCCCCTGGCGCTGAGCGCCACTGAACCCAACCCCGGAGGCCGCTGATGTCGGTCTTCGACGATCCCGGCCTCTTCGGCCGGCTCTGGGCCGCCGACTATGACGGCCCCGGCAACCCCGACCCGGCGCCAGCGGTGGACTTCCTGGCCGATCTGGCCGACGGGGGGCCGGTTCTCGAACTGGCGATCGGCACCGGCCGGGTCGCACTTCCGCTGGCCGAGCGCGGTCTCACCGTGCACGGTGTCGAGGCGTCCGAGGAGATGGTGGCGCAGTTGCGGGCCAAGCCCGGCGGCGACCAGATCCCGGTCGTCGTCGCCGACATGGCGGACGTGCCGGTGAAGGGTGAGTTCCGGCTCGCGTACCTGGTCTTCAACACGCTGTTCAACCTGGTGGACGCCGAGCGGCAGGCGGACTGCTTCCGCAACGTCGCCCGCGTGCTGTCGCCCGGCGGCGCGTTCGTCATCGAGACGTTCGTGCCCGACCCGCGCGACTTCGACTCGGACGAGCAGGTGCAGGTGCGGTCCGTGACCGAAGACTCCGCGACGATCCGGCTGCACAAGTACGACCGGCCGGCGCAGCGGTTCATCCGGCAGACCATCACCTTCGACGCCGAGGGTGTGCACCTGTTGCCGTTCGCCATGCGGTACGCCTGGCCACACCAGATCGACGAGATGGCGCAGCAGGCGGGGCTCCGGCTCACCGAACGGTACGCCGACTGGCAGCGGCGACCGTTCCACGCCGACAGCCCGTCGCACATCTCCGTCTACCGGGCGGAGTAACGGTTCGGTCGAAAGTGAGGTGCCGCCATGAGCAAACGAGCCATCCAGGCAGTCCTGGCCCTGTCGGTCGTCCTGATGGCCACCGGCATCATCCTCAAAGTGACCGGCGACGGCGGCGCCGACACCGCCGGCACGGTGGCGGTGTCGCTCGCCTCGGTGGGTTCGATCGTGGCCGCCATCGGCTCGTCCTTCCGCGCTGCCCGCGAGGACGACAGCCCGCACCGGTGATCCGGCTGTCGCGCTGCCCGATCAGACGGATCCCAGCGGCAACGAGCTGCGCGTCCGGGCCGATGAGGACAGCGCGGTCAGCTCAGCGGTAGATGGATTTCGGTCCACAAGGGCACGGGCGTGGATGTGTCACTGTGGGTACGACGCCCCGCCACCGAGGGGACGGGGTCGATCTCCGCCAGCGGAAGCGACTGCCCATGATGTTCAAACGAGCCGATCTGGCCGTCCTGACGCTGGCGCTCGGCCTGCTGATCGTCGGCTACATCCTGCGGGACGACGTGCACGGCACGGCCGCAACGGTCGGCCGGGTGCTGGTGCCGCTCGGCTACATCTGCGGCATGATCGCCGGTATCGGCCCCGCTCGCCGCGCCAGGCGCGAGAACAACCGATTACGAGCGGTACTGCTCGGCGGCGACACCGCACCCGTTGCAGACGAGCGCCCGGGCCAGCCTCGCGCCGAGGACACCCACCCGGACCGGTAGTTCGAACGTTTCGCGCTCGGCTGATTCTGCTGCCAGCAGCCTTTCTTGAATCGTCGGGCCCGCGCCGGGTGAGCTGGCAGCATGCCAACAGACGCCGCCCGTTTCCCACGCTCCTCGCCGTACTGGCCGGTGGTCAGTCACCCACAACTCCGGCGCGTCCTGCCCGGGCTAGCCGTGTCCGCGTTGGGCGACGGCATGGCGGTGGTCGCGGTGCCGTGGCTCGCCATCCAACTCGCCCCGCACGGTCAGCGCGGCCTCTGGATCGCGGTGGCCATGGCGGCGTACACAGTGCCCAGCGCGGCCGGGACGGTCGTCTTCGGGCGGTTGCTGCGTGGGCGCGGTGGCGCGCAGCTCGCCGGGTGGGACGCGATCCTGCGGGCCTCCGCCCTCGCGGCGATCCCTCTCGCCCACCTCGCCGGCGTGCTCACCATCGGGCTGTACGTGGCCCTGCTGGCCGCGTCGGCGCTGCTGCACTCGTGGGGCTCCGCCGGCCGGTTCACCCTGATCGCCGAACTGCTGCCGCAGCGGCACCATCTGCCGGCCAATGCCGTGCTCAGCACCATCGGAGGGTTCGCCACCATCGTCGGCCCGCCACTGGCGGGCATCCTGATCGGCTGGGTGGGGCCGGTCTGGGTCATCGCCATCGACGCCGCCACCTTCGCCGCGCTGGCCCTCACGTACCGTCTCGCCCTTCCCGCCAACGACGGACCCGCACGGTCCGAGAGCGGCGCTTCGCGAACGGCCGGCTTCGCTGTCATCCGCCAGAACCCGGCCCTGCTGGGCCTGCTCGTGCTGAGCCTCGGGTTCTTCTTCCTCTTCGGACCGGTGTACGTGGCGATGCCGATCCACATCACCGACGACCTGCACGCCACCGCGATGCTGCTCGGGGCCTACTACACCGCGTTCGGCGTCGGCGGCCTCACTGGAGGTCTGGTCGCCGGTTACCTCCGCCGCTGGCCACTGCGAGCCACCACCATCGGCATCGTCGTCGCGTTCGGCGTCGCCATGCTGCCGCTCGGCCTGGGCGCACCGGTCGGTGTGTCGTTGCCGGCGTTCGCCCTGGCGGGCTTCATCTGGGCGCCGTACATGTCCACGTCGATGGCGCTGTTCCAGCGCAGCACGTCGACCGCCCAGCTGCCCGCGGTGCTCGCCGCGAACGGTGCCATCCTCGTGCTGGCGGTGCCGCTGGGCACCATGCTGGGCGGGCCGCTGGTGGGTGCCATCGGCCCCCGACCGACGCTGCTGGTCTGCGCCGTGGCGATCGTGGCCCTCGGCCTGATCGCCGGGGCAATCGCTATCCCCAGGCGGAGCTCGCGATTGCCCGGCGATGCAGCCGTCACCGAGGTCAGTGCCAGTCGCTGATCCGGACGTCGTCCGGGGCCGGTCGGCCGTGGCCGGTCTCGACCTGCTCCTTGAGGCTCATCAGGAACAGCGCCCACTTGGTGCTGCAGTGGTGCATGAACTCGACCGGCTCGCGCCAGCCCTGGTGCGCGAACTGGACGATCGTGTACTCGCCGCGCTGGTCGAGACGCCAGTCGACCTCGGTGCCGACCCACTCCTCGGGGCCGTCGACGACGCGCCACCGCACCCGCCCGGCGGGGTTCAGCTCCAGGACCTCCATGTCGAAGCCGCCGGCATCGCCGAACCGGAAGGCCAGCTTTCCACCGACTTCGCTCTTGCCCACCGTGTCGGTGGTCCACCAGGCGGCGAGGCCCTCCGGCGTTGCCACCGCTCGGTAGACGTCGTCGAGCGGTGCGACGACGCCGACCCGGTGCAGGATGTCGACCATTCTCATTCTCCTTCGTCGTTGGTGCGGGTGCGTTCGATCGCCTCGGCGATCCGCTTGATCCGGCGGAGTCGGACGTCCCAGGTGGAGCCCACAGCCGACAGCTGCGCGACGGCGCGGGCGAGCTGTGCCTCGTCGACCTGGTAGTGACGCTCGCGACCGGCCGACTCGGCGTGGATCAGCCCGACCCGGTCCAGGACGGCCAGGTGCTTCGAGACGGCCTGGCGGGTGACGGGTAGCCGCCTGCTCAACGAAGTGGCCGTGCCCGGCCCGTCAGCGAGAAGAAGATCGATCATCGTACGCCGAATCGGGTCGCCGATCGCCGACCACAACTCGTCGTCGACCGCCGTACTCATGGGGTGGAGACCAGCCGCGCGACGTACGCGCCCAGCCGGGGCATGTAGTGGTCCCACCCGTTCTCGTGGTCCTGGTACTGCGCCTCCAGAACGGCGATCTCCCAGCCCATCTCGCGGAACCCGGTCTCGGTCATCCGGATCTGCGTCCCCGTGCCGTCGGGGATCAGGTCGAAGGTGACGAGCAGCGCCTGCCCACTGCGGCCCGGCTCGGTGAAGCACCACCGGAAGGAGAATCGCTTCGGCGGGTCGACCTCGACGACCGCGAGCGCGACGGTCTTCGTCTCACCGGTGTCAGTGTCGCGCCACACCAGCTCGCCGGGCGCGCCCGCGACCGACTCGAACCGCGCGTCGTCGGGCCACCACTCCCGCATGTGCTCGGGCTGACTGACCACCTCGAAGACCACCTCGGGTGACGCGTCGACGTGGATGTCGCGTTCGATGGTTCCCTGCTCCATGAGCCTCAACCTTTCGCAACCTTTGGTTGCACTCAACCTACGACAGCTCAACGCCCTCGCGCAACCTTTAGTTGCATGTTGCGGTCGCGTCGTACCCGGGGAGCACAATGCCGTGCATGTCTGAGCCATCGCCGCACCGGCACCACGCCATCGACTACGTCGAGTTCACGGTGACCAACCTCGCCGAGGCCAAGCGCTTCTACGCCGACGCGTTCGGCTGGGAGTTCAACGACTACGGGCCGGCGTACGCCGGCATCCGCAGCCCGCACGGCGACTCCGCGGCGGAGGTCGGCGGTCTCCGCGAGGATCAGGCCGTCCAGGCGGGCGGCCCGCTGGTGCTGCTCTACTCGGCTAACCTCGACCGCTCCGTCCAAGCCGTGAAGGAGGCCGGCGGGCAGGTGGTGAACGGGCCGTACGAGTTCCCCGGTGGCCGCCGGTTCCACTTCACCGACCCCAGCGGCAACGAGCTGGGCGTCTGGGCCGAGCGGTAGGGACGCGCACCCGTGCACACCCTGCTGGTAGCCGTGCACCCGGAGCCCGGGTCCCTCACGCACCACACAGTTCGGCAGCTCGCGGCGGCGCTGCGCCCGGGCTCGGTCGAGATCGCCGACCTGGCGGACGAGGACTTCGACCCGAGGTTCGGTGTGGCCGACCGTCGGGCATACCAGCAGCGTGGCGAGCCCCCGCCCGACGTGCGCCGCGAGCAGCAGCGCCTCGACCGCGCCACCGACCTCGTGCTGGTCTTCCCGGTCTACTGGTGGTCGATGCCGGCCCTGCTCAAGGGATGGATCGACCGTGTCTTCATCAACGGCTGGGCCTTCGACTACGCCCCCTCCACCGGCATCCAACCGAGGCTGCAACGGCTCACCACCCACCTGCTCCCCATAGCCGGTGACGACGCGGGGCTCTACGAGCGCCACGGGTATGGGCAGGCCCTGCGGACGCAGATCGAACACGGGATCGTGGACTACTGCGGCAGCCGCCGTGGCGTCACCGCATTCGTGCACGAGTCCGAGCAGGACGACTCCTCCGCCATAGCGCAGGAGGTCGACCGAGCTGTGGCCATGATCCGGGACGCCATCTCCGTACCACTCGACGCCCGTTAACCGGTTCGCGGAGATCGGGTGCTCCGGCAGAGTGGTCGCGTGACCGGAAGAGGACTGCGCGTCGACGGATCGATTGCCCGCGAAGGGGCCCTGAGTCAGGTGCCCGGCGCATTCGCCGATGTTGTCGACGCCGCACGCGATCGGATAGCCAGGCGTTTCGGCGACGGTCGGCTGCACAGCGCCTACATCTACGGCAGCATCCCGCGCGGCACCGCCAAGCTCGGGATCTCCGATCTCGACCTGCTGCTCGCTCTGCACGCCGAACCGACCGAGGGCGACCGGCTGGATGCGGCGAGGATCGAGCAGGCCCTCGACCAGTCCTTCGACCAGATCGACGGCGTGGGGATCCTGCTGTTCAGCACACGCACCCTGCTCAGCGAGCTTGCACGCCACGATCTCGGCTTCTTCGTCGCCTGCCTGTGCACTCCACTGCTCGGCGACGACCTCGCCGAGGAACTTCCCCGTTACCGGCCCACTGCCCTGCTCGCCCGGGAGACGAACGGCGACCTGTCATCGGCGCTGCCGGAATGGGGCAGGCAGGCAGCCAGGGCGACCACTGACAACCAACGTAGGGGCCTCAGCAGGCTCGTCGCTCGTCGCATCGTCAGGACCGGATTCACTCTGGTCATGCCTCGTTGGGGAGGTTGGACGAGCGACCTCACCGAGTCCGCCGAGGCGTTTGGCACCTACTACCCGGCACGTGCCGAGCAGATGCTCGGGGCTGCCAGGATCGGCCGTGCACCGTCGGCGGATCCGGCTGTCCTACGCCAGCTCATCGACGACCTGGGGCCATGGCTCGCAGCGGAGTACGCCGCCGTACATGGCGAGAAGGCCATCCGTCCCTGACCGCGCCTGCCGGTGTGAAAGCACGACGAGGCCGACGTCCGGACGTCTCAGGGGCGGTCGTGCAGGAACCAGGCGTCGCTACGGGTCAACGCGAGCGCGAGCTCCCAGGGGTTCGATTCGAGATTGCTGGCTAGCGCCAGGATCTGGAGGGCAAGCTGCCACGCCTGCTCACCCAGAGCCGGCTGCCTGTTGACCACGAATTGCAGCATCGTCCCCCAGGACGCCACGAGTTCGGCGCCCCACTGCTGCTCCCATTGGCGGAGTGCGGCCGCCAGTCCCTCCGGCCCCTGTGGTCTGAGGGCTCCGAAGTAATTGAGCCAGGCGGGGGCCAACCACTGCCTCGGGGTTGGCAACAGCACGAGCTGCACCCCTTCGGGGGGCGTGAACCAGTACCGGGTGCCGACAAAATTCGCCGCTGCCCGCCAACCCCGCTCGACCGCGGCAGGGTCGGTTAACAGTCTCTCCCAGGTCAGACGTTCGACCGCCAAGAGTGTCGTCGGCAGAGTCACGTCTCGCCCCACCTGCTGGGCGAAGTCCTCACCGAGTTGGTGGGGCAGCCACAGGTGCACCTCTTCGCGGTCGAGCGGCGAGTTCGTGCCCCACCAGCGAAAGACCGTCCAGGGGTCGACTGTTCGAGACTCCTGGTCGAGGGCTTCAATCTCTTCGGCCGTCGCGTCGTGCCATTCCTCGTTCACACCAGTGAGAACGGGCCACCGGCCGGTCTCGGAAACCGCCGCTCGAGCCGCGCGCCAGGCGGAGAGAAGCTGGCTCTGCTCGATGCCGGTGACCACCCACGTCTCGCCCAGGCCCTCCTCAATCGGAAGCCCATCCAGCACCGTCCCCCGGAGCGCGGCGGCGATCTCATCTGGGTCCTCCATCACCCGCGTCACGCCACGACCGTAGACCACACCGCCGACACCGTCCGTCCGAGTAATACAGGAGATCCGCGCGGACCGTGGCCCGCCGTGACGGGCGGTTACCCCGGCCCTCGGAGCCGCAACCACCCGCGGGTCAGTGCTCGCGCAGGTCGTAGGTGTGCTGATTGCGCTCGATGTCGGCGTTGTGTTCGACAGCCCACTCGGCGAGGGTCACCGCCGGCTCGATCAGGGTGCGGCCGGTGTCGGTGAGCTGGTACTCGACGCGCGGAGGCACCTCGGCGAAGACGTGCCGGGAGACGAGGCCGTCGCGTTCCAGGTGCCGAAGGGTCCGGGTCAGCATGCGCTGAGAAACCCCCGGAATGCGCTGCTGCAACTCGCTGAAGCGCATGCGTTCGCCGTCGAGGGTCGCCACGACCAGCAGGCTCCACTTGTCCCCGATCCGGTTGAGGATGCCGCGAATGGCACGGCCGCCGTCGCCACGGATCAGACACGACTTCCCGTACTTCGACATGACCCCTCGATGTGGGTAGGGCACAGGGATGTGCCTTTTGTAGAGCCCTCGATCATGCCCGAGGATCTGGTTACTTACTACTCGTGACCACGGGGGACTGATGGAGATCGCGTACTGGATCGTCAGCGGGCTGCTCGCGCTGTTCTACCTGTACTCGGGCGGCATGAAGATGGTCCGGAGCCAGGCACAGCTCGCACCGATGATGGCGTGGGCAGGCACCGCGGTCCCGATGGCCGGCGTACGCGCCATCGGCCTGGCAGAGGTGCTCGGCGCCCTCGGCCTCATCCTGCCGCCGCTCACGGGAATCGCACCCGTCCTCGCAGTCGCGGCAGCCGCCGGGCTGACGATCCTGCAGGTCCTCGGGGCCGGATTCCACCTCTCCCGAGGCGAACGGAAGGACGTGTGGCTGAACCTGGTTCTGGCCGCGGTCGCCGCGATCGTCACCTGGCTCGCCGTCGCCCTCTGAGCGCCCGACGTCCGCGTGTCAGCCAGACCTGCCCGGCTGGACGGCTTGAACCACAGGGGTCAGACGTTGAAGCGGAACTCCACCACGTCGCCGTCCTGCATGACGTACTCCTTGCCCTCGATGCGGACCTTGCCCGCCGCCTTGGCCGCCGCCATCGAACCGTACTCAACCAGGTCGTTGTACGAGACGACCTCGGCCTTGATGAAGCCGCGCTGGAAGTCGCTGTGGATGACGCCCGCGGCCTCCGGCGCGGTGGCGCCGACCGGGACGGTCCAGGCGCGCGCTTCCTTGGGGCCGGCCGTGAGGTACGTCTGGAGGCCGAGCGTGCGGAAGCCGACCCGGACGAGCTGGTTGAGGCCGGGCTCGTTCTGCCCGATCGACTCCAGTAGCTCGCGGGCCTCATCCTCGGGCAGGTCCACCAGCTCAGATTCGATCTTGGCGTCCATGAAGACGGCCTCGGCGGGGGCGACCAGGGCGCGCAGCTCGTCGAGGAACGACTCGTTGGCCAGTTCGGCCTCGTCGACGTTGAAGACGTACAGGAAGGGCTTGGTGGTGAGCAGGTGCAGCTCGCGCAGGTGCTCCAGCTCGATCTTGGCGGCGGCGGCCCCGGAGTAGAGGGTGGTGCCGCCGTCGAGCACCTCGATCGCGGCCTTCGCGGCGGCGACCGCGGCGGCCCGGTCCTTGCGGAGCTTGGCTTCCTTCTCCAACCGGGGCAGCGCCTTGTCCAGCGTCTGCAGGTCGGCGAGGATCAGCTCGGTGTTGATCGTCTCGATGTCGTCGGCCGGGGAGATCTTGCCGTCGACGTGCACCACGTTCGGGTCGGAGAAGGCCCGCACGACCTGGCAGATCGCCGAAGCGTCCCGGATGTTGGCCAGGAAGGCGTTGCCCCGGCCCTGCCCCTTGGAGGCGCCGCGGACCAGGCCGGCGATGTCGACGAACGACACCGGGGCCGGCAGCACCTTCTGCGAGGAGAAGATCTCGGCCAGCTTGCCCAGCCGCTCGTCGGGCAGCCCGACCACGCCGACGTTGGGCTCGATGGTAGCGAACGGGTAGTTCGCCGCCAGCACGTCGTTCTTGGTCAACGCGTTGAAAAGCGTGCTCTTGCCGACGTTGGGCAGGCCGACGATGCCGATGGAAAGACTCACGACCGGCCAGCTTACGCGGGTGCCGACCGGACCGGTCCAGGCGGCTCGGTTTCCGACGGCACGGCCCCCGGCGAGGGGCGGCGCTGACCGGTCGTCAGCCGAGCAGGCGTGGGGCGATGACCGCCTCGCGGACGCTGCCGTCCGCGCCACGGCTGACCTCGTACGCCGAGACGCCCTCGCGGTCCGCGATTGCCTCGACCAGGCGGATGCCCCGGTAGACCAGACCGACCCCGTCGTCGGTGCAGTGGCTGGTCGGGAGCGTCCCGTTGCCCACCAGCTCGTGCATCAGCGGGCGGCGCTGGCCCTCGCTGTCGTAGTGCACCCCGTTGCCGTACGGCAACCAGGCCAACCCCTCGGTGAAGCCGCGCAGCCGGGGACCGAAGCTGTCGGTGGCACCGCCGACGTGCCAGCAGATCGAGCCGGCGGAGACACCGGCCAGCACCACACCGGCCTGCCAGCACTCGTGCAGGATGTCGTCGAGCCCGTGCACCCGCCAGACGGCGACCAGGTTGGCCACGCTGCCGCCACCGACCCAGATCACGTCCTGGGCGAGCAGGTGGGCGCGGACGTCCTCGACGTTCGGCATGGGGAAGAGGGCGAGGTGCGACAGCCGGAACCGGGTGTCGGCGAACGCGCCGTAGACGGCGGTCAGCGAGGTGGGCTGGTCACCGACGGCCTGCCCGAGGTAGCAGATGCGTGGCTGCGGACCAGCCTCGGCGAGCTCCGCCGCCAGCTCGAAGACCGGGCTGGGGCGCATGTCGTACGGCCCTCGGTCGCCCCGGGAGAAGCCCATGCTGGTGGCGATGATGGTCGGTTCGCTGGCGGGCATCGGGGCGTCCTTCCGTCCGGGCGGTGCGGCGTCCATCCTGCCGCAGCCACGAGGCAGCCGGTTACCCGCCCGCGTGCCGGCCGCGGCGCTGGCGGGGCACCTCGACCTCGGGCCAGTGTGCCTCGGGCGGCCGGTCGGCCGGGGGCAGTTGCGCCGCGGCTGCGCGGGGCAGGGTGAACCGGTCGGCGGCGGCCGGGCCTGCCGAGAACGACTCGCGCAGCATCCAGCGCACCTCGTCGGCCGTCCAGCCCAAGCCGGCTCGCGCGGCGATCTCGCGCACCAACCGCCGGCCGACGCGGGTGTCGTCGTCGTAGAAGCGCATGCACCAGTGGTGGGTCCACATCCCGAGTGCCCGCAGGCCCGCGTCGTCGAGTGAGCCGACCAACCGGCCGCAGGCGGTGTCGGAGAAGGCCTGATCGGGGTCGGCCGCCCGGTCCCGTTCGATGGCGCCGACGGCAGCCGGTGCGACGGCCCGCATCCGCCGGTAGAAGGACTGCGCCACCGCGCGGGGCAGCGCCGGGAACGCGCCCGGTGTCGACGCCGCCGCCCAACCCGCCACGCTCGTCATGTCCCGCACCCCTTCTTCAGTTGGTTGCCGGACGGTACCCGTCACGACCGACACTTCCGGACCGAAAAAACACCCCGGATCGCGGATAGCGACGATGACCTGGGGCGTCTGTATGGGTGACAACGAAACGGGGGTGGTGGGTGGACGAGGACGAACGCGCTCGGCTGGCCGAGTTCGTCGGCAGCCGGACACCGGCGCTGATGCGGGTCGCGTACCTGCTGACCGGGGACCGCAACGCCGCCGAGGACCTGTTCCAGTCGGCGTTGGCGCGAACCATCCCGAAGTGGGAGACCATCCGGCACGCCGATCCCGAGGGGTATCTCCGCGTGGTGATGTACCGCGAGCAGATCAGCTGGTGGCGGCGACTTCGCCGACGGCGGGAGACGCCGCTCAAGCCGGCCGACGAGCCCGTTGGCGCCGACCCGAGCGGTGGCTCCGACGTACGGCTGGCGATGCGTGCCGCGCTGCGCCACCTGCCACCGGCGCAGCGGGCGGTGGTGGTCCTGCGCTACTACGAGGACCTGCCCGAAGCCCGGGTGGCCGAACTGCTCGGCTGCTCGGTGGGCACCGTCCGCAGCCGTACGCACCGGGCGGTCAAGCGCCTGCGCGACCTGCTGCCGGAGATCGAGTTGCTGGAGGTACGGCGATGATCGATCCCTTCGAGAGCCTCATCCGCTCCACCCTCACCGACCTGGCCGAGGAGGCACCGATCGTGCATGACCAGTTGAACCGAGCGGAACGGCGGGTTCGCAACAGACGCCGCGCCACGGTGGCCATGGGGGCGGTGGGCACTCTCGCGGCGATCCTGATCGCGACGCCGATCGCCTTGGCCGCGACCGGATCGGACGGGCCTCCGCCAGCCGTGCCGAGCCCGGCGGGTCCGGCAGCCGTCCCCGTCCCGTCCGGGCCGCCGCCCGGCGTGCCGATCGTCACACCAAGCCCCGCCGACCCCACAGCGGTGCCGAGCCCGCCCGGCGTGCCGGGCCGACCGACGGTCACGCCGGTTCCGGGAGGCCCACCCGGCGTGCCGGGCCGGCCCACTGTCACCCCGGTTCCGGGAGGCCCACCCGGCGTACCGGACCGGCCCACTGTCACCCCGGTTCCGGGAGGCGCACCCGGCGTACCGGGCCGACCCACTGTCAGTCCGACCCCGTCCAGATGAGCAGGACCGGTCAGGCCGGCGGCGTCCCGGCACCGGTCTGACCGGCCGCCCCACGGTCATCTCCGGCCCCGGCGGTGCCACGACGCAATTGACCTCCGTGAGCCGCAGGGCAGGGAGTCGGTCGGAGATCCCGGTCACCATCGCGCGGCGCTCCCCGTACCGGCGAGCGCCGCGCGTGCCGGCGAACACGACGCATCGGACCACCGAGTTTGTCGAGGCCGGCATGCCCGCTCATCCTGGGGCCATGACCGACCACGACGGCCGAGCGGCTCAGGGGCAGCGATGACCACCGCCATGGCCCGGGTGCCCGACTCCCTCCGGGGGCAGTTCGTCACACCCGGCGACCGCCGGTACGCGCAACTGCGCTCGACGTACACCACGTCGGCGTCGCCGGCCGCCGTCCTGCTGCCGAAGACCACCGCGCAGGTGGTCGACGCGCTCCGGTACGCGCGGGAACAGCGGCTGCCCATCGCCGTCCGCAGCGGCGGGCACGGCTTCTCCGGGGCGTCGTCCAACAACGGTGGCGTGGTCATCGACCTGTCCATGCTCAACCGGGTGCAGGTCCTCGACGAGCGGGCCGGGCTGGTTCGGATCGAGGCCGGTGCCCGCTGGGCGAACGTCGCGAAGGCGCTGGCCCCGTACGGCCTGGTGGTCAGCTCGGGTGACTACGGCGGCGTGGGCGTCGGCGGCCTGGCCACCGGCGGCGGTGTGGGGTGGCTGGTCCGTGCCCACGGCCTCACCATCGACCGCGTCCGCGCGGTCGAGGTGGTGCTCGCCGACGGGACGCTGGTACGCGCCGACGCCGCGCACGAGCCGGAGCTGTTCTGGCTGGTCCGGGGCGCCGGAGCAGGCGCGGGGATCGTGGTGGCCTTCGAGATCGAGGCGGCCGAGCAGCGCAACGTCGGCGTGGCGCAACTGGTCGTCGAGGCGCACCCGGACGGTCGCACCATCCGGGAGTGGACGAGTTACCTCGCGCAGGCCCCACGGGAGCTGTCCGCGGCCGCCGTGGTGTACGCCGAGGGTCGCTCGGTCCTCATGTCCATCACCGCCGTGGTGGCCGCCGAGAGCCTGCGCCGGGCCCGACCGGCGGTGGAGCCACTGCTCGCCATCGGCAAGGTGCTCGAACACCGGACCGACCTGCTGCCCTACCCGACGCTGGTGCCGACCGCGCACCTGCACCCGAACGTCGGGCAGCAGCGGGGCACGACCACCAACGGTCTGTTCACCGGGCTGGACGACGCCGGCGCGCGGGCCGTGACGCGCGCGGTGACCGGGCCGGGGCGGGCGGTGGTCCAACTCCGCTCGTTGGGTGGGGCGGTCAACGACGTCGCGCCCGACGCGACCGCGTACTCCCATCGCCACCAGAACACGATGGTGGTCGCCTCGGTTTTCCCGCCGCAGGGCGCCGGGGCGTTGGACGCGGCCTGGCGGGCCGTCGGTGCCCGCGCCGACGGCGCGTACGTCAACTTCGAGAGCCGACCGGACCCGGCCGCGTTCGCCCGGATCTACCCGGGCGAGACCGGGGCCCGGGTGCGGCGGCTGTGGAAGCGCTACGACCCGGACGGCGTGTTCCGGTCGGCCCTGCTGACCGGCCAACCCAACCGGTCCGGCCAGTCCACCCGCGCAGGCCAGCCGGCCCGCTCCGGCCAGCCCAACCGCGCCGGGCAGTCCGCCCGGTCCGGCCAGCCTCACCGGCGTCGCCGCTGACCACGCCGGGGCGTACGCCGAGGTCCGATTCCCGCCAGCCGACAACGCACCGAGCGGGGCATCATCGGTGACATGGAGATGGACTTCGAGCGGTGTTACCGGGCTGTGGACAGCCGTGACCAGCGGTTCGACGGCTGGTTCTACACCGGCGTGACGTCCACCGGCATCTACTGCCGGCCGTCCTGTCCGGCGATCACGCCGAAGCGGAAGAACGTCCGGTTCTTCCCGTCCGCCGCCGCGGCGCAGGGTGCCGGACTGCGCGCCTGTCGCCGCTGCCGGCCCGACGCCGCGCCCGGCTCGCCGCAGTGGGACATCCGCGCCGACGTGGTCGGCCGGGCGATGCGGTTGATCGCGGACGGGGTGATCGACCGGGATGGCGTACCGGGGTTGGCCTCCCGTCTGGGCTACACCGAACGGCACCTGCACCGGATGCTGAGCGCCGAAATGGGCGCCGGGCCGCTGGCGCTGGCCCGGGCCCAGCGAGCGCAGACCGCCCGGATCCTGATCGAGACGACCGACCTCGGGATGGCCGAGATCGCGTTCGCCGCGGGCTTCGGCAGCGTGCGACAGTTCAACGACACGCTCCGCGAGGTGTACGCGAGCGCCCCGTCCGACCTGCGCGCGGCCCGTGGGCGCCAGCAGGCGGCGGTCGGGGCGGGGACCATCGCGCTCCGGCTGGCGTACCGCCCGCCGCTGCACGCCCGGGCGCTGCTGGACTTCCTCACGGTGCGGGCGTTGCCCGGTGTGGAGGAGGTTCGCGACGGGACGTACCACCGGGGTCTGCGGTTGCCACACGGCACCGGCGAGGTGGCGCTGACCCCGGCGGACGGGCACGTGGCGGCGACGCTGCGGCTGACCGACCTGCGCGACCTGGCACCCGCTGTGGCCCGCTGTCGCCGGCTGCTCGACCTGGACGCGGACCCGGTGGCGATCGACGGCACGCTCGCGGCGGACCCGGCGCTGGCGCCGGCGGTCGCCGCCGAGCCCGGCATTCGGGTGCCCCGCGCGGTGGACGGCTTCGAAATGGCCGTCCGCGCCGTCGTCGGCCAACAGATCTCGGTAACCGCAGCCCAAAAGATCCTGACCCGTCTCCTGGCCGCCCATGACCCCGTTGATCATGAGGTTGACGAAGCCGATGGAGATCGAACTCCAGGCCAACCTCATGATCAACGCGGCGAGGGCGGGCTGCGGGGGTTTTTGAGCGCGGACGAGCTGCTGCGCGTGCCGGACTCCGGGTTCGGGATGCCGGTGGGGCGGCGGGAGACGTTGCGAGGGCTGGCGCGGGCCGTCACCGACGGGACGGTCGACCTGGCGCCTGGGGTGGATCGGGAGGAAGCCGTGCGGCGGCTGCTCGCCCTGCCCGGCATCGGCCCGTGGACCGCCAATTACCTGGCCATGCGCGCCTTCGGCGACCCCGACATCCTGCTCAGCACCGACCTCGCGGTCCGGCGCGGCGCCGCCGCGCTCGGCCTGCCCGACACCCAACAAACCCTCGACGGGTACGCCGACCGTTGGCGTCCCTGGCGGTCCTACGCCACGATCAGACTCTGGAGAGCGGCATGAGCATCGACAGCACCGTCCTGAGCACACCGACCGGCCCGCTGAGCATCCTCATCGGCCCGGACGGCGACGTACGGGCGGCCGGCTTCACCCCGGACCCGGCGGCGCTGCTGCCCCTGGTCCACCCCACCCTGCGGGCGCCACTGCGACAGCTGGCCGACCTCGGCCCGGTGAGCACGGCAGTCCGGTCCTACCTGGACGGCGACCTCGCCGCCATCGACACGGTGCCGGTCCGTCAGCTCACCGGCGGAGAGTTCATGGCGCACGCCTGGCAGGTGCTGCGTGAGGTGCCGCCGGGCACCCCGGTCACCTACACCGGGTACGCGGCACTGGCCGGCCGGCCGCCGGCGGTGCGGGCCGCCGCAGCCGCCTGCGCCCGGAACGCGGCGGCACTGTTCGTGCCCTGCCACCGGGTGCTCCGCACCGACGGGACGCTCGGCGGTTACCGCTGGGGGCTGGACGTGAAGAAGTGGCTTCTCGGTCATGAGCGGCGCTTGACAGCAAGCTGACAGAGGCATCGACACCTGTTAGACGCTACCGTCTGGTAGTGCCTGTGGAGAGCGACGGCGACCCGGCCGCCCGGGTCGCCGCGGGCAGCCACCCCGTGCACAACCTCTGGCGGCTGCGCCCCTACCTGCGCCCGTACGCGGCCGAGTTCGCCTGGTTGCTCCTCGCGGGGCTCGCCGGCACGGCGGCCGGGATCGCCGTACCGCTGGTCGTGCAGCGGGTGGTGGACGGGCCGGTGGCCCGCCACGAACCTGCCGGGCTGCTCCAGCTCGGGGGCCTGGCGCTGCTGCTCGGCGTGGCCGAGGCGGTGCTCATCTTCATCCGCCGGTGGGTGCAGTCCTCCTCGGCGGTGGGCATGGAGGCGGCGCTGCGCGCCGACGTCTACGCCCACCTGCAACGGTTGCCGACGAGTTTCCACGACCGGTGGCAGTCCGGGCAGTTGCTCTCCCGGATCACCAGCGACCTGTCGGTGATCCGCCGGTTCCTCTCCTTCGGCGTGTTCTTCCTGGTGCTCAACCTGACCACCTACGTGGTCGTGGTGGTGCTGCTGATCAACCTGCACGCGGCACTCGGGGTGCTGGTGGCGGCCAGCGCGGTGCCACTGCTGCTGATCAGCCGCCGGTTCGGGCGGCACTACCACGCCGCGTCCCGACGGATGCAGGACCAGCAGGGCGACGTGGCGACCCTGGTCGAGGAGACCGCGCAGGGCCTGCGCACCATGAAGGCGTACGGCCGGGGGCCCGAACTGGCCGCCCGCTTCGCCGGTGGGGCCCGAAGGCTGCACGACACGGGCGTCGGCAAGGGTCGGCTGCTGGCCAACACCTCGGCGTTGCTCGACCTGGTGCCGAACGTGACCCTGGGCGTGGTGCTGGTGGCCGGGGCGGCCGCCGCCGCCAGAGGCGCGCTCACCATCGGCGAGCTGGTCGCGTTCGTCAGCCTCCAACTGATGCTCATCTGGCCGGTGCAGTCGCTGGGTTGGATCATCGCCAACGGCCAGGAGGCCTCCACCGCCGCCGACCGGATCCAGGAGGTGCTGGACACCCCACCCCGGATCGTGGACTCCCCCGGCGCGCTCGCACTCCCCCGCGACGCGGTCCACGGGCGGCTCCGCTTCGAGCGCGTCGCGTTCAGCTACCCGGGTGCCGCCGCGCCGGTGCTGCACGAGATCGACCTGACCATCGAGCCGGGTGAGACGCTGGCCCTGGTCGGGGCCACCGGGTCCGGCAAGAGCACCCTGCTGTCCCTGGTGCCCCGGCTGCACGACGTCACCGCCGGTCGGATCACCCTGGACGGGCACGACCTGCGCGAGCTGCGACTGGCCTCGCTGCGCCGGCTGGTCGGGGTGGCGTTCGAGGAACCCACGCTGTTCTCCATGTCGGTCCGCGAGAACCTCACCCTGGGTCACCCGGACGCCGGCGACGACGACGTACGCGCCGCTCTCGCGCTGGCTCAGGCCGACTTCGCGTACGACCTGCCGTGGGGGTTGGCCACCCGCGTGGGTGAGCAGGGGCTGTCCCTCTCCGGCGGGCAACGGCAGCGGCTCGCGTTGGCGCGCGCCGTGCTCGGCCGGCCCCCGGTGCTGGTGTTGGACGACCCGCTGTCCGCGCTCGACGTGCACACCGAGGCACTGGTCGAAGCGGCGCTGCGTCGGGTCCTGCGCGACAGCACCGCGCTGTTGGTCGTGCACCGGCCGTCGACGATCGCGCTGGCCGACCGGGTGGCGCTGCTCCAGGACGGCCGGATCACCGCGATCGGCCGGCACTCCGAGCTGCTCGCCACCACGCCGGCCTACCGGGCGCTGCTCGCCGCCGAACCGCCACCCAGGACCGGCGGGCCGCCCGCCGGGCACCCGCCGTCGTCCGGAGCCACCGGGTCGAGCCCGTCCGCCTCGGACGGCTGGGGGCTGGTGCACTCGTGACCGTCCCGAAGCAGGCCGACCCACCGCCCGAGGAGGAGCCCGAACTCACCCGCTGGCGCGGAACCGCCACCGACCCGGCGGCCGACCGGAGCCGGGCCGAGGACACCGCGCCCGAGGCGGTAACCCGGCTACGCCGGCTCAGCCGGGTCCTGCTGGCCGACCTGCTGCGCCCGCACCGGGGGCGACTCGCCGTCGCGGTCGGCCTCCTGCTGGCCCAGAACGCCGCGGCGATGGCCGGCCCGTACCTGGTCATGATCGGCATCGACCGGGCCATCCCGCCGCTGCGGGCCGGCGACCCCGGCCCGCTGGTCGCCGTCGCCGGGGCGTTCGCGGCGGCCTCGGTGACCGAGTACGTGGCCCGTCGCGGATTCCTCACCCTCTCCGCGCGCATCGGCCAGGCCGTCCTGCTGGACCTGCGGCAGAAGGTGTTCGGGCACTTCCTGCGGCTGTCGGTGGGTTTCCACGAGCGCTACACCTCCGGCCGGATGGTTTCCCGGCTCACCAGTGACCTGGACTCGATCGCCGAACTGGTCGACGGCGGGATCGACAGCCTGGTGCTGGCCGGGCTGTCCATCCTGTCGGTGGCCGCCATCCTGCTCTGGCTGGACCTGCCGCTGGCCGCCGTGACGCTGCTCGCCTTCCCGTTCCTGTTCTGGCTCTCCCGCTGGTTCGCCCGGTCCTCGGCCAGCGCCTACCGACGGACCCGGGACGCTGTCGCGCTGGTCATCGTGCATTTCGTCGAGTCGATGCGGGGCATCCGGGCGGTGCAGGCGTTCCGCCGGGAGCCGCGCAACCAACGGATCTTCGTGGCGCTCGGCGACGACTACCGCCGCACCAGCCTGCACGCGTTCCGGCTGATCGCCACGTACTCGCCCGCGATCAAGCTGATCGGCAACGTCACAGTGGCGGTGGTGCTCTGCTACGGCGGCTGGCGGGTGCTCGGCGGGCAGACCGAGGTTGGAGTGCTCGCCGCGTTCCTGCTCTACCTGCGCCGCTTCTTCGAGCCGATGCAGGAGCTGAGCCAGTTCTACAACTCGCTCCAGTCGGCCACCGCGGCTCTGGAGAAGCTGGCCGGGGTGCTCGACGAACGACCGGCCGTCGCCGAGCCGGCCCGACCCACCCCGCTGCCGACCGGCCCCGGCCGCGGCGAGCTGACCTTCCGGGCGGTCTCCTTCGGCTACCGCCCGGACACCCCGATCCTCGCCGAGCTGGAGCTGACCGTGCCGGCCGGGCAGACCGTGGCGCTGATCGGGCCGACCGGCGCGGGCAAGTCGACCATCGCCAAGCTGGTCGCCCGGTTCCACGACCCGGACACCGGGACGGTACGGCTGGACGGGGTCGACCTGCGCGACGTGCGCGACGCCGACCTGCGCCGGGCGGTGGTGCTGGTGACGCAGGAGAACCACCTGTTCAGTGGGACCGTCGCGGAGAACATCCGGTTCGGTCGCCCGGGCGCGGACGACGCCGAGGTCCAGGCCGCCGCGCGGGCGATCGGCGCGCACAGCTTCATCTCGGCGCTGCCCGAGGGGTACGCCACCCAGGTGCACCGGCGCGGCGGCCGACTCTCCGCCGGGCAACGGCAGCTCGTCGCGTTCGCCCGGGCCTTCCTGGCCGACCCGGCAGTGCTGATCCTGGACGAGGCCACGTCGTCGCTGGACGTGCCGACCGAGCGGCTTGTGCAGCGGGCCCTCGGCACCATCCTGCGCGACCGCACCGCCCTGGTGATCGCGCACCGGCTCTCCACTGTGGAAACCGCCGACCGGGTGTTGGTCCTCGACGACGGCAAGGTCGTCGAGGACGGCCCGCCCGCCGTGCTGGCCGAGGCCGACGGCCGGTACGCGGACCTGCACCGGCAGTGGCGCGACTCGCTGATCTGACTGCCTGTCCCCGGTCGATGCCCGCCCGTCTGCCCGCCGGTGTGTTCGGCGGCAACTACGTGGCCGGGCACCCGGGAGGTGCCTACGATCGCATGATGACCGAAACGGCGAGGACGGCCCGCGCCGGCGTTCCCGAGCGTCCGACCCTGGACGGGCTCGAGGAGAGCTGGGCACGCCGCTGGCAGGAGGAGGGCACGTACGCGTTCGACCGCTCGAAGAAAGAGCGTAAGGACGTGTACGCCATCGACACCCCACCGCCGACCGTATCGGGCGAGTTGCACATGGGGCACGTCTTCTCGTACACGCACACCGACACCGTCGCGCGCTACCAGCGGATGCGCGGCAAGGCAGTCTTCTACCCGATGGGCTGGGACGACAACGGCCTGCCCACCGAGCGGCGCGTGCAGAACGTGTACGGGGTGCGCTGCGATCCGGCGCTGGCGTACGACCCGGTGTGGCGGCCACCGGCGGCCCCGGTCGACGACGCGGCCCGCCGTGACCCCACCCCGATCTCCCGACGCAACTTCATCGAGCTGTGCGAACGACTGACGGTCACCGACGAGCAGGTGTTCGAGGCGTTGTGGCGGCGGCTCGGGCTCTCGGTGGACTGGTCGTTGACCTACACGACGATCGGCCGGGTCGCCCGGGCCACCAGTCAGCGGGCTTTCGTGCGCAACCTGCTGCGGGGCGAGGCGTACCAGTCGGAGGCACCGACGCTCTGGGACGTCGGCTTCGCCACCGCGGTCGCCCAGGCGGAGTTGGAGGACCGGGAGCGCCCCGGCGCGTACCACCGGCTGCGGTTCGCCACGCCCGACGGGCGGGAGGTGCTCATCGACACCACCCGACCCGAGCTGCTGCCGGCCTGTGTGGCGCTGGTCTGTCACCCCGACGACGAGCGGTACGCCGACCTGGTGGGCGGCACGGTGCGCAGCCCGTTGTTCGCCGTCGAGGTGCCGGTGTATGCCCACCCCCTCGCCGACCCCGCCAAGGGCACCGGCGTCGCGATGGTCTGCACGTTCGGTGACCTGACCGACGTGACCTGGTGGCGTGAGCTGCGACTGGACACCCGGGTGGTGATCGGCCGGGACGGCCGGCTGCTGCCCGAGCCGCCGGCCGGGGTGCCGGCCCAGCCGTACGCGGCGCTGGCCGGGCAGACCGTCAACGGCGCCCGCCGGGAGATCGTCGGGATGCTGGCCGACGCGGGTGACCTGATCGGTGAGCCGCGCCCGATCACCCACCCGGTCAAGTTCTACGAACGCGGCGACCGGCCACTGGAGATCGTCTCGACTCGACAGTGGTATCTGCGCAACGGCGGCCGGGATACCGAGCTGCGGGCGACGCTGCTGGCTCGGGGCGAGGAGCTGCACTGGGTGCCGGGGCACATGAAGCACCGCTACGACAACTGGGTGGGTGGCCTGACCGGGGACTGGCTGGTCAGTCGCCAGCGCTTCTTCGGGGTGCCGGTGCCGGTCTGGTACCGGCTCGACGACACTGGCGAGCCGGACTGGTCCCACCCTCTCACGCCGGACGAGTCCGCGCTGCCAGTCGATCCATCCAGCGATCCGGCGCCCGGCTACGACGAGTCGCAGCGCGGCCGTCCGGGTGGCTTCATCGGCGACCCGGACGTGTTGGACACCTGGGCCACCTCGTCGTTGACCCCGCAGATCGTCGGTGGCTGGGAGACCGACCCGGACCTGTTCGCCACGGTCTTCCCGATGGACCTCCGCCCCCAGGGGCAGGAGATCATCCGGACCTGGCTCTTCGACACCGTGGTTCGCTCGCACTTCGAGCACGGGGTGCTGCCCTGGCGGGACACCGTGCTCTCCGGCTGGATCCTCGACCCGGACCACAAGAAGATGGCCAAGTCCAAGGGCAACGTGGTCACCCCGCTGGCGCTGTTGGAGCAGCACGGCTCGGACGCGGTGCGCTACTGGGCGGCCAGCGGCAAGCCCGGCATGGACCTGGCCTACGACCCGGCACAGATCAAGATCGGCCGGCGGCTGGCAACCAAGCTGCTCAACGCGTCCAAGTTCGCGCTCGGGCTGGGTGCGGCGGACGCGTTACGCGCACCGGCGACCACTGCACTGGACCGGGCCATGCTCGCCGAGCTGGCCACCGTGGTCACCGCCGCCAGCACCGCCTTCGACTCGTACGACCACACGGCGGCGTTGCAGGCCACCGAGGCGTTCTTCTGGCGGTTCTGCGACGACTACATCGAGCTGGTCAAGGAACGCGCCTATGGCACCGGTGCGGGGGCCGACTCGGCGCGGGCGGCGCTGGCCTCGGCGCTGTCGGTGCAGCTGCGACTGTTCGCCCCGTTCCTGCCGTACGTGACCGAGGAGGTCTGGTCGTGGTGGCGGTACGGCTCGGTGCACCGTGCGCCGTGGCCCACCACCTACGAGGTGGCCCGGACGATCGAGGGGTCGGGTGACCCGGCGCTGCTGCGCCTCGCCGGCGACGCGTTGAGCCAGGTGCGGCGGGCCAAGTCGGAGCGGAAGCTGTCGATGAGGGCGGAGGTGCCGCTGGCCGAGGCGCTCGGCCCGGCGGCGCTCCTGGAACAGCTCACCCTGGTCGCCGACGACCTGCGGGCAGCCGGCCGGATCGGCAAACTCGACCTGCTCCCCGACCGCACCCCGGAGCTCGTGATCGCCTGCGCCTTCTGACCCGGTACGTGTGCTGGACGGTCACGCTGACCGATGCGATGATCACTGGTCATCATCCAGCACAGTGAATACGGGGATTCATGCGCATTCGTACACTCGTCGCCGGGCTCACGGCCGGGCTGCTCGTCGCCGTCGGCCTGGCCGGACCCGCCCAGGCGGCGACGGTCACCGCCACCTACACCAGTTGGACGTGGAACGTCGCCGGCTGGACCATCCACCGAGGCGCCACCAACGACGGCCTCATCCCGGCCCTCTCGGACTCCATCCGGAACCGGGCCGCCAACTTCGCCGCCCTCAACGAGCTCTGTTGGAGCCAGTACAAGGCCGTACAGGCGAACCTGCTCGGATCCGGTTGGCCGCAGGACGACTCCAACTTCTCCCGGTTCGAGGCGCACAGCGAGACCGCGTGTGGCGGTGAACCGTTCGGGGTGGCCCTCTTCAGCCGGGCACCCCTCGGGGCAGCCAACCGCTACGCGTTGGCCGCGGACGGCACCAGCGAGCGGCGCAAGCTGCTCTGCGCGCCGCTCGAAACGCGCCCGCACCTGCGGTTCTGCACCACCCACATCACACCGTCGAATGCGGTGATCAACGGCAAGAACATCAACGTGACCCAGTTGGACGAGGTACGCAGCAGGATCGACAGTTTCGCCGCCAGCGGCGACACCGTCCTGATCGCGGGTGACTTCAACGCCCAGCCGCACTACGGACGGCTCGACTCCTGGTATTCGGCCAGTCTGAACACGCCGAACAACGGCGCCAACACCGGCGCCTACCGGGAACTGGACGACACCGACAGCCGCTGTCCCGGGTACGGCGAGACCACCGTCTACGACGGCAACACCGAGGGCCTCTGCGGCCAGGGCAAGAAGATCGACCTGATCTTCGTTCGCAATGACCGGATCGCCGGGTCGTACAGCGGCGACTCACTCGCCATCGCGACCACCTGCGGTGGTCCCTGTTCGGATCACCGGATCGTCATCGGCACGGTCACCGTCTCCGTGACCACCTGACCAGGCGGCCCGGTGTGCCGACAGCACACCGGGCCAACCGGGGCGGAACGGCCGTCGGTCACCAACCACGCAGGAAGCGCAGCCCGAGCAGGAACGCAACCACCGCGGGCCCCACCAGCAGGGTGATCGCCTGGAGGCGGTACGGCATCCGGTGCCGGGTCAGCTCGCCCGCGTTGCCCAGCACGATGGCCCCGGCCAGCATCAGGAACGCACCCCACCAGCCGGTCTCCAGGTCGATCAGGTCCACCCGGATCAGTTGCAGCGTCAGACCGAGCAGGGCGCCGGTCAGCGCGAGCAGGGCCACCGCCCGGTGCAGGCCACGGGCCAGCGGGTGGGCCGCCCGCCAGTAGTAGGTGCCGGCGACCGCAAGACAGGGCAACACCACCAGCAGGGGCCAACCCCGCCCCATCACGCCGAACATCAGCAGCGCGCCCACCGCGAACACCAAGGTGCCGATGCAGGCGAGCATGTAACCGGCGAACGCCCGGCCACCACCCCGGGCCAGCAACGGCCCGCCGCTGGCCGCGATCAGGGCGGCCGGGATCAGGATGAACACGGCCCACCAGTGGAACTGGCCGGTGCCCTGAGCGGCCGTGGCGACCGTGGCGCAGGCCAGCCCGGCGACGGCCAGACTGGTCAGCCAGGGCCGGCTGCTCCGGGAGTACGGCTCAGCCAACGACGTCTGCTCCGCTTCGACGCTCACGCCCATCAGCCTGGCCTGAGGTGGCCTGACCGGTCCATCCGGCCAGCCCTACCGCCAGGCGGGGGCTGGCCGGAACAGCGCTTCGCACCGGTGTCAGCTCGTCTCGCCGGCCACGCTGAACGAGCGCAGACGGTCGATGGCCAGCACTGTGAAACCGACGCTGACCAGAGCGGTCATCACCGACGCCACCGGCACCGACACGGTGGTCTCCAGCAGCCCGGTGGGGGCGAGCCGGTCGGCGAGGGCGATCACGTACTGCTGGATGGACAGCACCTTGGTGCCGCTGACGAAGTTGCCCAGCAGCCCCTCCCAGATCAGCACGTAGACCAGGCCGAGCAGCACCGGCCGCCTGGTGACCAGGCTGAGCGCGAGGAACAACGCCGAGTACGCCAGCGCGCCGAGCGCCGCAGCGACCGCCAGTGCCAGTCCGAGGCGTACCGAAGCGGCCAGCACGCCCGCGACGTAGAGCGGCACCACCACGGTGGCCGCGGTGACCCCGGCGGCCACCGCGAGCTTCGGCAGCACGATCTGCCAGCGCGGCAGCGGCTTGGTCAGGATGTGCACCACAGTGCCGTCGTCGATCTCGGCGCCCAGCACGCCGGTGCCGATGATCAGCGCGACCACCGGCAACACCACGGCCAGCCCGAGGCCGACCAGCACCGGAGGCCCCCACTCGCCCGGGTCCACCCCCAGCGACCGGCAGAGCACTGCCAGCCCGAGCAGCACCAACGGCAACGGGAGCAGCAGCAGGAACCGACGCCGGCCGAACAGCCCGCGCGCGGTGATCCAGGTAATGGTCGACATGTCAGCTTCTTTCGTTCGTGACTGCGGGGCTCACTCGCTGCGCTCGTTCACTCCTCGCACTCACTGGTCAGGCCTCCACGAGGTAGGAGAAGACGCTCTCCAGAGACTCGTCGGACGGCACCAGCTGGCGCACCCGGATGCCTTGCTTGAGCGCGATCCGGGGTAGCGCCCGGGTGAAGGCGCCATAGTCACCGGCGCGCACGGTCAGGCCCGTCGGGTCCAGCTCGACTCCGCTCACCGACGGCTCGGCGATCAGCGCGACGGCCAGCGCCCTGTCGTTCGTCGACCGCACCGCGAACACGTGCGGGCGATTGGTCATCAACCGACGGATGGTCCGGAAGTCGCCGGAGGCCGCCAACCGCCCGGCCACCATCACCTGCACCGTCCCGGAGACCTGCTCGACCTCCTCCAGGATGTGCGAGCTGAACAGGATCGTCCGGCCGGCGTCGCCCAGGCTGTGCAGCAACTCCATCATGTGCAGCCGCTGGCGCGGGTCCATCCCGTTGAACGGCTCGTCGAGCAACAGCACCTGTGGGTCGTGCACCATCGCGGCGGCCACCCGGGCCCGCTGTCGCATGCCCTTGGAGTACGTGCCGATCCGGCGGTCCTGTGCCGACTCCAGCTCCACCAGGTCGATCGCCCGCCGGGCCGCTGCCGCCGGGTCGGGCAGCCGGTGCAGCTTCGCGCTGGCATGCACGAATTCGTACGCGGTGAGGAAGCCCTGCACCGCCTCCCGCTCGCTGACCAGCCCCAGCCGCCGGTAGACGTCGGGGTTGCGCCAGGTCGGCTCGTCGTCGAGCGTGACCGTGCCGCGTGACGGGGACAGGAAACCGGCCATCATGTGCAGCAGAGTGGTCTTGCCAGCGCCGTTCGGGCCGAGCAGCCCGGTAACGCCCGGCCCCAGGGCCATGCTGATGTCGTTGACCGCGACCACGTTGCCGTACCACCGGGACACCCCGGTCAGGCTCAGCGTGCTCATCAGGAGGCGACCTTCCGGTAGCGAGCCAGCAGGAGGGCGGTCGCGCCCGCGACCAACAGCACCGCGGCCAGGGCATAGACCGGGCCGAACCCGCCGATCATCATCTCGCCCGGATCGCCCTCGACCAGCAGGTCACCCAGCGACCAGATGCCCACCCCCTGCACCAGCGTGGAGGGCGAGGCCAGCCCGGCCAGCTCGTTGGCGGCGCGCGACGGCAGGATGCTCAGCACCCCGACGATCGGGGTGGTCATCAGGAAGACCGCCACCACCCCACCGGCGGCGAAGGCGCGCTTGCCGGTCAGCGAGGCGACCAGCAGCCCGACCGAGGCGAAGACCACCGCCCACAGCCCGGCGTAGAGCAGCCCGGGCAGCAGGTCGAGCAGCTCGTTCCACACCCCGCGCATGCCCTGCTTGGTGGTGAAGGCTGCACCCAGGAACATCAGCAGCTGTGGCCCGCCGAGCAGCAGCCAGAGGGCGGTGACCAGCGCCAGCAGCTTCGCCAGCGCGTAGTCGCTGCGCGGCAGCGGCCGGGAGAAGTACAGCGGCAGCACACCGCTGCGCAGGTCCCGAGAGACCAGCTCCGGAGCGACGACCGCGACGAAGAAGATGACAAGCCAGCTCATCGCGTCGGCGAACTGGGCGTACGTGGCGACCGGCTCGCCGATCTGGCTGCGTACCGCGGCCAGGGCCACCGCGACCAGGGAGACGATGCCGACCACCAGCCACGGGAAGATCTTGGCCTTGGCGCTGCGCCCGAACCCGAACGCGGTGCGCAGCCCGTGCAGGTAGAGGGCGCCGAAGACCTGCCGGCGGCCCAGCCTCGGGCCCTCGTAGCGCTGGTAGCCGATGTCGTGGATGACGCCCGTCGGCGCGGGGCGCACGGCGGAGGCGGTCGGCTCAGGCATGGGAGAGCTCCCTCGTGGCGAAGAGTTCGGCCACCCGGTGCCGGCGCTGGTCCAGTCGGTGCAGTGGCAGGTCCAGTTCGGCGACCGCGCCGAGGATCAGGTCGTAGGTGCCGTCGTCGGCGAGTGGCACGAGGAGCAGTCGCCCGTCCCGCGCCACCGGCAGTTTGAGTTCGGCGAGCCGGGCGGCGAGCTCCTCGGTGCCCTCGCTCACCTCGACGGCGAGCACGTCGGTGGCCGAGGTCATCGCGGAGATGTGGTCGGCGCGCAGCAGTTTGCCGCCGTCGATGGCGATCAACGTGTCGCAGATCCGCTCCACCTCCCCGAGCAGGTGCGAGCAGACCAGCACGGAGATGCCGAACTCGGTGCCGATCCGGTGCACCAGGGCCAGCATGGCGTCGCGGCCGGCCGGGTCAAGGCCGTTGGTCGGCTCGTCGAGCAGCAGCAGGTCGGGGTCGTGCACCAGCGCCTGGGCCAGCTTGACCCGCTGCTTCATGCCGGTCGAGTAGCCACCGACCGGGCGGTAGCGCTCCTCATAGAGCCCCACGTGCCGCAGCGCCTCCGAGGCCCGCTCGCGAGCCGCGGTGCGGGGCAGGCCGCTCATCCGGCCAAGATGGGTGACCAGTTCGGCGGCGGACAGGTCCGGTGGGAGGCAGTCGTGCTCCGGCATGTAGCCGACCCGGTTGCGGACAGCCGCCGGGTCTGCGGTCGGGTCGATGCCGAGCACCGAGACCTGACCGCTGGTTGGTGCGATCAGGCCGAGCAGAATCTTGATCAAGGTGGATTTACCGGCGCCGTTCGCGCCCACCAGGCCGATGATCCCGGGCTCGACGGCGACGGTGAGGTCGGCGAGCGCGGTGACCCGACCTCCGTACGTCTTGGTGAGCGACTGGGTCGCGATCAGTGTCACGGTGCCCAGCGTAGGGAGTGCGGGCCTGCCTGAGACACCGGCGCGCCCCCGGCGCTTCCCTGATCCTTGGCGTAGCGGACCCCTAAGGTCCCCCTGCCCTGCTGCTGGGGAGGTGTTTCCGCAGTCCGGCGCCCGGCGCCACCCCACCTCGGAAAAAGCCCATCGGGGGTGGGACGATTCACGTTCCGTTCAACGGGCAGTAATCGGGCAGTCGTCAGTGAGGGCTGGCGGATCCGATCCGGCGGTGCTCCCGCCCGTCGAGGTCGTGGAGTGGCGCCCTCGACCGATCGGCGGTCGGCTGCGAAACTGTGTGCCGGTCAGCGAGTGGGGGGTGTGGATGAGCAACGGCTGGGTGCTGCCCGACGAGGTGCTGCGGGACGCACCGGCGTACACGCCGCGTCCGGGTGAGCTCGCGGATCTGGAGCTGCTGCTGACTGGCGCGTACGCCCCTCTGAACGGCTTCATGACCCGCGCTGACCTGGTCTCGGTGAGCCGACGCGGCCGGCTGGCCGACGGCTCGCCGTGGCAGGTCGCGGTGACCCTCCAGGTGCCGGCCGCCCTGGCGCAGAGTTTCGATCCGCGCGACCCGGCCCGTCGGGCGCTGGTGCTCACCGACGGCGAGGGCGCCCCGACGGCTGCCCTGGACGTGGCGGACGTCTGGCCGGTCCGCGAAGGCGTGGCGGGGGTCGGCGGCCAGGTCCGGCGACTGGGCGACGGTGGTCACGGCCCGTTCCAACGGCTGCGCCGCAGCCCGGAAGAGGTCCGCGCGCTGCTGCCCCCGGGCCGGGTGCTCGGCGTCATCGCCGATCGGCCGCTGCATCGTCCGCAGCTCGCCCAGATCGCCCATGCCGCCCGCACCCTGGCCGCGCACCTGCTCGTGATGATCCCGGTCGGTGAGGGTGGCGTCGGCGGACTCCCGCCGGAGGCGCTGGTACGCGCCGTCTTCGCCGCCCGCGACCGGATGCCGCCCGCCACCCTGGTCGCGGTGCCGTTGTCGCACCGACAGGAGGAGATCAGCGACGCGCTGCTGCGCGCCCGGGTCTCCGCCTCGTACGGGGTCACCCACCTGCTCTCCACCGGCGAGATGCTCTCCGGTGCCGGGCTGCGGGTGCTGGTGCCGCGCGAGCTGGCGTACGACAACCGGGACGGGCAGTGGCGCTGGCGGGAGGACATCCCACCGCGCAACCGTCGGCTCGCGTTGACCCAGCAGGAGATCGACGACCTGCTCGACCGGGGTTTCCCGTTGCCGGAGTGGCACACCCCGCCAGCCGTGGCGAGGGAGCTGGCCCGGGCCCGGCCGCCGCGCCGGCACCGGGGGCTGGTGGTCTTCATGACCGGCCTCTCCGGTTCCGGCAAGTCGACGATCGCCCGAGGGTTGGCGGACGCGTTGCGCGAGAGCGGCGACCGGACGGTGACACTGCTCGACGGGGACGTGGTGCGGCGGGAACTCTCCGCCGGGCTGGGCTTCAGCAAGGCCGACCGGGATCTCAACGTCCGACGGATCGGCTGGGTGGCCGCCGAGGTCGCCCGGCACCACGGGGTGGGCATCTGCTGCCCGATCGCCCCGTACGCGGCCGCCCGCGCCACTGCCCGTGAGATGGCCCTGGCCGCCGGTGCGGGTTTCGTGCTGGTGCACGTCGCCACCCCGCTGGAGGTGTGCGAGCGGCGGGACCGCAAGGGCCTGTACGCGCGGGCACGGGCGGGCCTGCTCACCGGGATGACCGGCATCGACGACCCGTACGAGGAGCCGACCGACGCCGACCTGGTGCTCGACACCACCGACCTGAGCGTCCCGGACGCGGTGCAGGCGGTGCTGCACCACCTGACCGAGACCGGCTGGGTGGAGCTGAAGATCGCCTCCGCCTGAGGCGTCGCCGTGCCCCCGTTCCTTCCACAGCTGCCCGCCACGCGCTAGTGTTCATCTTTGTTGGAACACGTTTGACCGCGTGAGAGTACGGGGACCCCCGGGAGGCACGGCAATGCTCGCTCAGCAGCGGCAGGTGGCCATCCTGGAGCGGGTCCGGTCGACCGGCGGCGTCCGGGTGAGCGAGCTGGCCACCGAGTTCGGTGTCTCCGACATGACCATCCGCCGTGACCTGGAGGCGTTGCACGAGCGCGGCCTGCTGGCCAAGGTGCACGGCGGCGCCACCACAGCCGGGCCGGGGTCCACCGACGAGCCGGGCTTCCACGCCAAGTCGGTCCGCCAACTGCCGGAGAAGGCCGCCATCGCGGACCGGGCCGCCCAGCTCGTCCGGCCGGGCGCGGCGGTCGCCCTCTCCGCCGGCACCACCACCGCCGAGCTGGCCCGGAGGTTGGTGGACGTGCCCGGCCTGACAGTGGTGACCAACTCGCTGCCGGTGGCCGAGATCCTGCACGCCGGAGGTCGACCGGACCAGACGGTGGTGCTCACCGGGGGCGTACGCACACCGTCGGACGCGTTGGTCGGCCCACTCGCGGTCGGTGCGGTCCGGTCGCTGCACCTGGATCTGCTCTTCCTGGGCGTGCACGGCATCACCGAGCGGGCCGGCTTCACCACCCCGAACCTCATGGAGGCGGAGACCGACCGGGCGCTCGTGGCCGCGGCGGACCGGTTGGTGGTGCTCGCCGACCACACCAAGTGGGGCACGGTGGGCATCTCCTCGATCGTCGAGCTGGCCGCCGCACACGTACTGGTCAGCGACGACCGGTTGCCTCCGCCCGCTCGACGGGTACTCGGCGAACACGTGGGCGAATTGATCATGGTGAAGGCAACAGGGGCGGGCCGCGCGACGCGCACGCCGATGAGTGAGGGGACGGCGCCGTGAAGCGCACCGCGATCGACCTGGCCGACGGCCGGGAGCTGATCTACTTCGACGAGCGCGACGACGCCGTCCGCGACCAGCCGGACCGCCGCGACCTGCCGCCGCCGCCTCCCGCGTCCCAACTGCGTTACGACCCGCTGACCGACGAGTGGGTGGCGGTCGCCGTGCACCGGCAGACCCGCATCTTCCTCCCGCCGGCGAACGAGTGCCCGCTCGACCCGTCGGTGGGCGACCGGCTGACCGAGATCCCCGCGCCCGACTACGACGTGGTGGTCTTCGAGAACCGGTTCCCGTCGCTGAGCGGCCGGGTCGCCGACGAGCCCGGGGAGATCACCCCGTTCACGTCGGTCCGGCCGGGCCTCGGGCGGTGCGAGGTGGTCTGCTTCACCTCGGACCACAACGCGTCCTTCGCCAGCCTGCCCCCGCGCCGGGTCCGCACGGTGCTGGACGCGCTCGCCGACCGCACCGAGGTGCTCGGTGACCTGCCCGGCGTGGAGCAGGTCTTCTGCTTCGAGAACCGGGGCGTCGAAATCGGCGTCACACTGCACCACCCGCACGGGCAGATCTACGCGTACCCCTTCGTAACGCCGCGCACCCGCGCGCTGCTGGCCGCGGCCCGCCGGCACGCCGAGCGGACCGGCGGGGGCAACCTGTACGCGGACGTGCTGGCCGCCGAGCGCGCCACCGGCGACCGGGTGGTCACCGAGAACGAACACTGGACGGCGTTCGTCCCGGCGGCGGCCCGTTGGCCGTTCGAGGTGCACGTCGCGCCGCGCCGGGTGGTGCCGGACATCCCGGCGCTCAGCGACAGCGAGCGGGACGCCTTCGGGCCGCTCTACCTGGATCTGCTGCGCCGCTTCGACGGCCTGTTCGACATGCCGATGCCGTACATCTCGGCCTGGCACCAGGCGCCGGTGCGCATCGACCGGGAGCTCGGCCACCTGCACCTTCAGCTGTTCAGCATCCGGCGCGCCAAGGACAAGCTGAAGTATCTGGCGGGCTCCGAGTCCGGGATGGGTGTCTTCATCAACGACATCTCCCCGGAACGCGCCGCCGAGCTGCTGCGCGCCGCCTGAGCCGAGCTGCTTTCCCGCCCTGCGGTGAGCGCTGCGAAACCCCGCGCTGAGCGCTGCGAAACAGGGCGCGGGGGGCCCGGGACAGGGCCCCCCGCAGGGAAGGGACGGCTGGCTGTGCACGGCACAGCCGGGAAGGCTGGCTGATCGGCGCACGGGTGCCGCGGGTCGACCGAGGTCAACCTTCCTGGACGCGACTGGCATCTCGTCCATCCTGGTCAACGAGGCGCGCCGACGGCGGTGACGACCCTCGGCGCGTCAGCCCCGGACACGCCGAAGCCCGCCGGCTGAGACGCCGGCGGGCTCCGATGATGCGGTACGCCTGGATCAGGCGGCGATCTTACGGGCCAGGTTCTCGTCGAGCGCGTTCATGAACTCGTCGGTGGTCAGCCACGGGGCGTCCCGCGAGATGAGCAGCGAGAGGTCCTTGGTCATCTGGCCGCCTTCGACGGTGTCGACGATGACCTGCTCCAGGGTGTTGGCGAACTCGGTGACCGCCGGGGTGCCGTCCAGCTTGCCCCGGTGGGCCAGGCCCCGGGTCCAGGCGTAGATCGACGCGATCGGGTTGGTCGACGTCTTCTCACCCTTCTGGTACTGCCGGTAGTGCCGGGTGACAGTGCCGTGGGCGGCCTCGGCCTCGACGGTACGACCGTCCGGGGAGAGCAGGACGGAGGTCATCAGACCCAGCGAGCCGAAGCCCTGCGCGACGGTGTCGGACTGCACGTCACCGTCGTAGTTCTTGCAGGCCCAGACGTAGCCGCCCTCCCACTTGAGCGCGGCGGCGACCATGTCGTCGATCAGCCGGTGCTCGTAGGTGATGCCGGCGGCGTCGAACTCGGCCTTGAACTCGGCCTCGAACACCTCGGCGAAGAGGTCCTTGAACCGACCGTCGTACGCCTTGAGGATGGTGTTCTTGGTGGACAGGTAGACCGGGTAGTTGCGGTCCAGCCCGTAGCGGAACGACGCCCGGGCGAAGTCCCGGATCGACTCGTCGTAGTTGTACATGCCCATGGCGATGCCGCCGCCGGAGAAGTTGGCGACCTCCATCTCCATCGGCGCGCCACCGTCGGCGGGGGTGTAGGTGATGGTCACCGTGCCCGGGCCGGGGACGACGAAGTCGGTGGCCTTGTACTGGTCACCGTGCGCGTGCCGGCCGATGATGATCGGCTTGGTCCAGCCGGGGACGAGCCGCGGCACGTTGGACATGATGATCGGCTCACGGAAGACGACGCCGCCGAGGATGTTGCGGATGGTGCCGTTGGGCGACCGCCACATCTTCTTCAGGCCGAACTCCTCGACCCGGGCCTCGTCCGGGGTGATGGTCGCGCACTTGACGCCGACGCCGTGCTCCTTGATGGCGTTGGCGGCGTCGATCGTGACCTGGTCGTCGGTCTCGTCGCGGTGCTGGATCGACAGGTCGTAGTAGTGCAGGTCGACGTCGAGGTAGGGCAGGATCAGCTGCTCCCGGATCTGCTTCCAGATGATCCGGGTCATCTCGTCGCCGTCGAGTTCAACGACCGGGTTGTTTACCTTGATCTTCGCCATCGACCGGCGCTCCTCTCGGGGGACACGTGCTCAAGCAGTACGAGCGTACTGCAATTGGGCCGGCAGCCCCCAGCCGGCCTCGACCGACCGGCGGAAACCGGGCTGCGCGGAACAGGAATGCCCTGGAATCATCGCCCGATGCCACTGAACCGCACCCTTGGGTCTATCACGGTCACCGCACTCACCGACGGTGAGGGTGCCTTCTTCCAGCCCCGCGCGGAGGCGTTCCCGCAGGCCACGGCGGCGCACTGGGCGGAGGCCGACCGGCGCGACCCAGGCTCGGTGACCGCCGACGGGCAGTGGTGGCTGCCGTTCCGCAGTTTTGCGATCCGCTCCGGCGACGGGCCGGTCACCCTGGTCGACGCCGGCATCGGGCCCGTCGACGCGCTGGCCGCGAGCTGGGCGCCCGTGCCCGGCCGGATGCCCGCCGAGCTGGCCGCGGCGGGCATCGACCCGGCCGACGTCGACACTGTCGTGCTGACCCACCTGCACAGCGACCACATCGGTTGGGCCGTCACCGGCACGCCGGGCCGGCCGTACTTCCCGAACGCCAGCTATCTGGTGCAGCGCGCCGAGCTGGACGCGGCGGAGACGCTCAACCCCGGACTGCCGGCCGGCCTGATCGCACCCCTGCGCGCCGCCGGCCAGCTCCGGGTGGTCGACGGCGAGACCACTGTCACCCCGGCGGTACGCCTGCTGCCCACCCCCGGCCACACCCCGGGCCACCAGTCGGTGCTCCTGACCTCGGCTGACGAACGGATGCTGGTCACCGGCGACCTGCTGGTGCACGCCGTGCAACTCGTCGACCCCGACCTGGCGTACGCCCACGAGGTGGACCCGGACCTGGCCCGCACCTCCCGGCGGGCCACCCTGCGCACCCACTCCCCCACCGTCCTGGCCACCCCCCACCTGGCCACCCCCTTCACCCCGCTTCCCCACCCCACTCCCCGTGATCACCGGCCGGTCCCACCCCCACCCGGGTGATCAAGAGGTTTGCGTCAGGAATCGCGGTCGCGGTGACGCAAACCTCTTGATCAATCAGGCGGGGGTGGGAGCCCCGGGGGACGGGGAAGGGCCCGCCGGTTTGCCGGCGGGCCCCTCGGGTGGTTCTGGTTCGGGGAACTACATGCTGGAGATGTCGCCCTGCTTGGCGCGGACGGCTTCGGCCGCCTCCAGGAGGCTGGCGCGCTCGTCGGCGTCCAGGTCGGTCTCGACGACCCGCTTGACGCCCTCGGCGCCGATCTCGGCCTCGACACCCAGGTAGACACCGGAGATGCCGTACTCGCCGTCGACCCAGGCGCAGACCGGCATGACCTCGCCCGAGTCCTCCGCGACGGCCTTCGCCATCCGAGCCGCGGCGGCGGACGGGGCGTAGTAGGCCGAACCGGTCTTGAGCAGCGCGACCACCTCAGCGCCACCGTTGCGGGTCTTGACGACCAGCTCCTCGATCTGCTCGGCCGGCATCGCGTCACGCAGCGGCTTGCCGTTGACGGTGCTCTTCGAGGGCACCGGGACCATGGTGTCCCCGTGCGAGCCCAGGGTCAGAGTGCGTACCGACGCCACCGGCACGTTCAGCGCCTCGGCGACGAAGTTGCTGAACCGGGCGGTGTCGAGCATGCCGGCCTGGCCGAGCACCCGGTTCTTCGGGAACTGGGTGGCGAGCTGCGCCAGCGCGGTCATCTCGTCCAGCGGGTTGGAGACCACGATGACGACGGCGTTCGGGGCGTACTTGGCGACGTTCTCGGCGACCTGGCGGACGATCTTGGCGTTGGTCTCCAGCAGGTCCATCCGGCTCATGCCGGGCTTACGCGGCAGACCAGCGGTGATCACGACGACGTCGGAGCCCTCGATCTGCTCGTAGCCCTCACCGTTGGGGCCGGTGGTGACACCGACCACCTTGGTCTCGAAGCCCTCGATGGCCCGGGACTGGTTGAGGTCGAGCGCGAGGCCCGCGGGCTTGCCCTCCACGATGTCGGTGATCACTACGGTGTCGAAGACGTCGTACTCGGCCAGGCGCTGTGCGGTGGTGGAGCCGTAGAAGCCAGCCCCGACGACAGTGACCTTCTTACCCATGGTCGTCCCACTCCCTGATACCAGTCGGTTTTCCGGACCGTATCAGTCATCCTGGCACCGATCAGGCCAGGGGCGGCGGCCATCGCCGGGATGGGGCGAACGTCACCGCCGTCCTGGTTCGGCGCTACCGGCGCGCGGGCTCAGCCGCGCTCGGCGCGCTCGACGACGTTGGTGAGCAGCATGGCCCGGGTCATCGGCCCGACTCCACCGGGCATGGGGACCAGGGCGCCGGCCGTCTCGGCCACCTCCGGGTCGACGTCGCCGGTGTAGCGGCCCTTGCCGTCCGCGCCGATCACGCGCGTGATGCCGACGTCCACCACGACCGCACCGGGGTTGATCATGTCGGCGGTGAGCAGGCCCGGCACGCCGGCCGCGACGATGACGATGTCGGCGGCCCGGGTGTGCGAGGCGAGGTCGAGGGTGCCGGTGTGGCAGAGGGTGACGGTGGCGTTCTCGGAGCGGCGGGTGAGCAGCAGGCCGAGCGGTCGGCCGACGGTGTTGCCCCGACCGACCACTGCGACGGTCGCGCCGCGCAGCGCCACGTCGTGCCGGCGCAGCAGCTCCACGATGCCGCGCGGGGTGCAGGGCAGCGGGCCGTCGTAGCCGAGGACGAGCCGGCCCAGGTTGACCGGGTGCAGGCCGTCGGCGTCCTTGTCCGGGTCGATCAGCTCCAGCACCCGCTGGGTGTCGAGATGGGCCGGCAAGGGCAGCTGGACGATGTAGCCGTGGCACGCCGGGTCGGCGTTCAGCTCGGCCAGCACGTCGTCGACCTGCTGCTGGGTGGCGTCGGCCGGCAACTCCCGGCGGATCGAGGCGATGCCCACCTCGGCGCAGTCGCGGTGTTTTCCGTTGACGTACGCCTGGCTGCCCGGGTCCGCCCCGACCAGCACCGTGCCCAGTCCGGGGGTGATGCCGCGTTCCGCGAGTGCCTTCACCCGGATTCGCAGCTCGTCCTTGATCTCCGCCGCGGTTGCCTTGCCGTCCAGAAGCGTCGCCGTCACGTCCAGATCGTCTCACGGCCACCGGCCGCAGTTCCGACGGACCTCGCCCGCGCGGCTCGTCGCCACCTCGGCCGCCACCGTTGCACATGACCGTAAGTAACGTGTTGCACGTCACTCTCAGTCACTTTCTGTTCATTCGGTCACCGTCGAACCAGACAGGCGGGCCGAGCACGACGGAGATCGGATGGCCCGCCCAGAGAGCCCCATCCCGCCTCAGACCGGCACTGCCGCCCCCACGAAAGGCAAGACTTTTGCAGGCTGGCGAGGTTTACGGCGGTTTTCGCTAGCAGGCGGATCCGCCTTCGACAAGGGGACCACCCCCGGACCGTTACCCACCCGCAACCGCGTCGTTGTCAAAGGCCCATTCCCGACCTACCGTTGCCGCTTGTTGCGCAGCGTAACCCAGCGTCGGGCCTGACTGCGCAGCGTGAGGAGATGAGGAGGCTCAATGCGAGTTCGTAGACTCGCCGCCTGGACCGCCCTCCCGCTCGCGGTGACGCTGGGCCTCGCGGCCTGCGGCAGCGGCGGAGACGGTGGATCCAGCGGCAACGGCAATTCGGCGGTCAGCATCCAGATCGGCGAGCCGAAGCACCTGGTTCCCACCAACACCACCGAGACGTCCGGCTCGCAGGTGATCGCCGGCCTGTTCAGCCCGCTCGTCGACTACGACGCCCAGAACAAGCCTTACGAGGTCGCTGCCCAGTCGGTGACCTCGTCGGACAACAAGGTCTGGACGATCAAGCTCAAGGACGGCTTCACCTTCCACAACGGTGAGAAGGTCACGTCCGAGGACTACGTCAACGCCTGGAACTACGGCGCGTACGCCCCCAACGGTCAGGACAGCAACTACTTCTTCGAGAAGATCGCTGGCTACGACGACCTCCAGGGCAAGGCGCCGAAGGCCAAGGAGATGTCCGGTCTGAAGAAGGTCGACGACCTCACCTTCACCGTGACGCTCTCCGAGCCGTACATCGACTTCAAGACGGTGCTCGGCTACAACGCGTTCTACCCGATGCCGGACGCCGCGTTCTCGGCCCCGGGCGTGCTCAAGGACTCCTACGAGCAGGCGCCGATCGGGCAGGGCCCCTTCAAGATGAAGGGCACGTGGCAGCACGACAGCAAGATCGAGGTCGAGCGCTACGACGCGTACCCGGGTGAGAAGCCCAAGGTCAAGAACGTTGAGTTCCGGATCTACCAGCAGCTGACCGCGGCCTACGCGGACGTCCTGGCGGACAACCTGGACGTGCTGCCGACGATCCCGACCGAGAGCCTGAGCACCGCGCCGAGCGACCTGGGCGACCGGTACCAGACCAGCCCGATGTCGTCGTTCCAGTTCCTCGCGTTCCCGACGTTCGACAAGGACTACAGCAACCCGGACGTGCGTAAGGCCATCTCGATGGCGATCGACCGTGACGAGATCACCAAGTCGGTCTTCAAGGGCTCTCAGCAGTCGGCGCGCTCCTTCGTCTCGCCGGTCCTGCCGGGCTACCGGGAGAACACCGCGGGCACCGCCGGCGAGTTCAACCCGACCGAGGCCAAGAAGCTCTATCAGGCCGCGGGTGGTCCGTCGAAGATCGTCATCTCGTACAACGGCGACGGCGGCCACAAGGACTGGGTCGACGCCACTGTCAACCAGCTCAAGGCCAACCTGGGTGTCGACGCCGTCGGCTCGGCCGAGCCGAAGTTCGCCGACCTGCTGACCAAGGTCGAGAAGAAGACGCCGGTGGGTGCGTTCCGGATGGGCTGGGTCATGGACTACCCGACCATGGAGGACTACCTCGGCCCGCTGTACAGCACGAACGGCTCGTCGAACTACTACGGCTACAGCAACCCGGAGTTCGACAAGCTGGTCAAGGAGGGTTCCGCCGCCAAGACGCAGGACGAGGCGATCGCCAAGTACCAGCAGGCGGAGGACATCCTGGCCAAGGACATGCCGGTGATCCCGCTCCGCTTCGGCGAGAACGTGTTCGGCCACTCGTCCAAGGTCAAGAACGTGCAGATGGACCTGTTCCAGCGGGTCAACCTCGTCAAGATCGAAGCGGCCAGCTGAGCTGACCACGGTGCGGGCCACCCGGGCGACGACGCCCGGGTGGCCCAAATCGCGCCACCGGAGCCGGGCCGCAGCAGCGGACCCGGCGTCGGTGGTGCCGGCTCCCCCGGGCCTGACGGCACGTCTCGGATATTTCGGGTACGACCAGAGATGCCGTCCTGCGACCCTTTCGCACATTTCCGGAGAGACTGCTAAGCATGTTCCGCTACATCTTGCGGCGCCTACTGCAGATGGTCCTGGCGTTCTTCGGGACCACCCTGATCGTCTACGCGCTGACATTCGCCGGACAGGGCGACCCGATCCAGGCGCTCGCCGGTGAGCGGCCGGTGACGCCAGCCCAACGGGCCTACCTGACCGAGAAGTACAACCTGGATCAGACGGGCGTCGGCGGCTTCTTCTACCGCTACTTCGACTACGTGAAGGACCTGCTCCAGGGCAACCTGGGCGAGTCGCTCACCGGTCGGAGCATCGGTGACATCCTCCAGCAGGCCTGGCCGGTCACCGTGCGGCTCGCGCTCATCGCCCTCGCCGTGGCGATCATCTTCGGAGTCAGCGCGGGCGTGATCGCCGGTATCCGCCGAGCCAGCATCTTCGACAACTCGACGCTGGTGCTGACCCTGCTGGTGCTGGGCATCCCGACGATCGTGCTGGCGCCGCTGGCGCAGTATTTCCTGGGCGTCAAGTGGCAGCTGTTCCCGCCCACCGCCGGCTCGGACCCGACGTTCTACGCGCTCCTGCTGCCGGGCATCGTGCTCGGCTCGCTGTCGCTGGCCACCGCGCTGCGGCTCACCCGGGCCTCGGTGGCGGAGAACCTGCGCGCGGACTACGTCCGGACCGCCCGGTCCAAGGGCCTGGTCAAGCGCCGCATCGTCATCGTCCACGTGCTGCGCAACTCACTGATCCCGGTGGTCACCTTCCTCGGTGTGGAGCTGGGCAACCTGATGAGCGGCGCGATCATCACCGAGGGCGTCTTCAACATCCCCGGCGTCGGCTTCAACCTCTTCCGCGGCATCCGCACCGAGGACGGCCCCCTCGTGGTGGGCATCGTCAGCGTGCTCGTCGTGGTCTACCTGGTCTCGAACCTGGTGGTGGACGTCCTGTACGCCGTACTCGACCCGAGGATCCGCTATGAGTGAGCGCAGCGAGGTGCCGCATGAGTGACTTCGAGACTGTGGCGGCGACCGAGAACCAGGCCGCGCGGCGTGGCCCCTCGGGCGAGCCGGGCACACCCAATCAGGTCGGCGCCGCGAACAAGCCCCGCAGCCTGGCCGGAGACGCCTGGCGGGACCTGCGCCGCAACCCGATCTTCTGGATCTCGCTGACGCTGGTCGTCATCTTCACCCTGATGGCGCTGCTCCCCGGGGTGTTCACCGCCAACAACCCGAACGACTGCCTGCTCTCCCGGCAGCACGCCGGGCCGTCCGGCGGGGCCATCTTCGGGTACGACTTCCAGGGCTGCGACACGTACTCCCGTGCGGTCTACGGCACCCGCGCCTCGCTGCTGGTCGGCGCGCTCGCCGCTCTCGGCACCGGGATCATCGCGCTGGTGATCGGCATGCTGGCCGGTTACTTCGGCCGGTGGGTCGACGCGGTTCTCTCCCGGGTGATCGACGTGGTGCTCGGCATCCCGCTGCTGCTGGCCGCGATCGTGCTGCTCAAGCGGGTCTCCAGTGACAGCCAGTGGGCACGGATCGGCGCTGTCGTCTTCGTGCTCGCCCTGCTCGGCTGGACCACCGCCGCCCGCGTGGTCCGCTCCTCGGTGATCACCGCAAAGGAGCAGGACTACGTCGCGGCAGCCCGGATGCTCGGCGCCGGCAACAGCCGGATCATGTGGCGGCACATCCTGCCGAACTCGCTGGCCCCGGTCATCGTCGTGCTGACCATCGCGCTCGGCTCGTTCATCGCGGCCGAGGCGACGCTCTCCTTCCTGGGCATCGGCCTGAAGGCACCCACCATCTCGTGGGGTCAGGACATCGACACCGGCCGCATCCACATGCGCGAGGCGGCCACGCCGCTGATCGTCCCGTCGGCGTTCCTCGCGCTGACCGTGCTGGCGTTCATCATGCTCGGCGACGCGATCCGTGACGCCTTCGACCCGAAGCTGCGGTGACTCATGCGAGCGCGAGGAGTGAGCGAAGCGAGCCCCGCAGTCGCGAGCGAAAGGCAGGCACAGCCATGACCGTTCAACCGACGCCCGCCTCCGCCACGCCCGAGGGCGGCCACCTGCTGGAGTTGCGGGACCTGCACGTCGAGTTCCGCACCAACGAGGGCGTGGCCCGGGTGATCAACGGCGTGTCGTACCACCTGGACGCCGGCGAGACACTGGCCGTGCTCGGCGAATCCGGCTCGGGTAAGTCGGTCACCGCCCAGGCAATCATGGGCATCCTGGACACCCCGCCCGCGTTCGTCCGCTCCGGCCAGATCCTCTACCAGGGTCAGGACCTGCTCACCCGCTCCGAGGAACAGCGCAGGCAGGTACGCGGCAAGGAGATCGCGATGATCTTCCAGGACGCGCTCTCGGCCCTGAACCCGGTGTTTCCCGTCGGCTGGCAGATCGGTGAGACGCTGCGTCAGCGCTCCGGCATGTCCCGGTCCGACGCCCGACGTCGTGCCATCGAGCTGATGGACCTGGTCAAGATCCCCGGTGCCGCCAAGCGGATCGGCGACTACCCGCACCAGTTCTCCGGCGGCATGCGGCAGCGCGTCATGATCGCCATGGCGCTGGCGCTGGACCCGAAGGTGCTCATCGCCGACGAGCCCACCACGGCGCTCGACGTGACCGTCCAGGCCCAGATCATGGACCTGCTGGCCGACCTGCGCCAGGAACGCAACATGGCGATGATCCTGATCACCCACGACCTGGGCGTGGTCGCCGGTGTCGCGGACCGGATCGCGGTCATGTACGCCGGCCGGATCGTCGAGCACGCCGACGTCCGCTCGCTCTACAAGGCGCCCGCCCACCCGTACACCAAGGGTTTGTTGGAGTCGATCCCGCGCCTGGACGTCCGCGGCGAAGAACTGTCGACGATCAAGGGGTTGCCGCCGAACCTGATGCGCATCCCGTCCGGCTGCCCGTTCCACCCCCGGTGCCCGTACGTCCAGCAGGTCTGCGTGGACGTCGTGCCGCACGACCTGGTCCTCGGCGACGGCCGGACCAGCGCTTGCCACTTCGCGCAGGAGGTCCGTGATGACAGCGCCGCCCGCTAGCCCCGGCAAGGTCCGCGGCGAGACGATCCTCTCCGTCGACAACCTGGTGAAGCACTTCCCGATCACGCAGGGGGTGCTGTTCCAGCGGCAGGTCGGCGCGGTGAAGGCCGTCGACGGGGTGAGTTTCGAGCTGCGTCGGGGCGAGACGCTGGGTGTCGTCGGCGAGTCCGGCTGCGGCAAGTCCACCCTCGCCCGGCTGCTGATGCGCCTGGAGACGCCCACCTCCGGAGGCGCGACCCTGGAGGGCAAGGACCTGTTCAAGGCCTCCGGGGGTGAACTGCGCCGGGTGCGCCGCAACATGCAGATGGTGATGCAGGATCCGTACACGTCGCTGAACCCGCGGATGACCGTCGGCGACATCATCGGCGAACCGTTCGAGATCCACCCGGATGCCGCGCCCAAGGGCAGCAAGCAGAAGCGGGTCCAGGAACTGCTCGACGTGGTCGGGCTCAACCCGGAGCACATCAACCGGTACCCGCACCAGTTCTCCGGCGGTCAGCGACAGCGCATCGGGATCGCCCGCGCGCTCGCGCTGCGACCCGAGGTGATCGTCTGCGACGAGCCGGTGTCGGCGCTGGACGTCTCCATCCAGGCCCAGGTGATCAACCTGCTGAAGCAGTTGCAGAACGAGCTGGGGCTGTCGTACATCTTCATCGCCCACGACCTGTCCGTGGTGCGGCACATCGCCGACCGGGTGGCGGTGATGTACCTCGGCCGGATCGTCGAGATCGGCACCGAGGACGAGATCTACGAGCGGGCCACCCACCCGTACACCCAGGCTCTGCTCTCGGCTGTGCCGGTGCCCGACCCGGAGGCCCGCGACCAGCGCAACATGATCCGGCTGGTCGGCGACGTGCCCAGCCCGGCCGACCCGCCGAGCGGCTGCCACTTCCGCACCCGCTGCTGGAAGGCCCAGGAGATCTGCGCCGTGGAGGACCCGAAAACGGTCCCGAGAGCGGCGGACCCCCACCCGTCCGCCTGCCACTTCGCCGAACTCCGCCCCACAACCCCAACGGCCTGACCCGCCCCCTCACACGTCGATCATGAAGTTGTTGTCCCGACACGCCGACCGGCCGGGCAACAACTTCATGATCAACGGGGTCTCGCGGGGTTTGGCGGCCTAGTGGAAGAAGTGGCGGGTTTTCGTCAGGTACATCGTTACGTTGGCCTTTTTGGCCGCTGCGATGACTTCTTCGTCGCGGATCGAGCCTCCGGGCTGCACGATGGCGCGGACGCCGGCGTCGATGAGGATCTGCGGGCCGTCGGCGAACGGGAAGAACGCGTCCGAGGCGGCGACCGAACCCCGAGCCCGCTCGGCGCCGGCGCGGTTGACCGCGAGCTGCGCCGAGTCGACCCGGTTGACCTGACCCATACCGACCCCGACGGTGGCGCCGTCCTTCGCGAGCAGGATCGCGTTGCTCTTCACGGCACGGACCGCCCGCCACGCGAACGCCAGGTCCCGCAGCAGCTCCTCGTCGGCGGCCTCGCCGGTCGCCAACTGCCAGGTCGCCGGGTCGTCGCCGGGGGCGTCCACCCGGTCGGCGACCTGGGCCAGCACACCACCGGTCACCGGCCGCAACTCCACCAGCGCCGGCGTCCAGGCCGGCGCCCGCAGCAGCCGGATGTTCTTCTTGGCCTGCAACACCTCGACCGCGCCCTCGTCAAAGCCGGGCGCGACCACCACCTCGGTGAAGATCTCGGCCACCTGCCGCGCCAGCTCGACCGAGACCAGCCGGTTGACCGCGATGACGCCGCCGAACGCCGACACCGGGTCGCAGGCGTGCGCCCTGCGGTGTGCCTCGGCCACGTCCACGCCCACCGCGATGCCGCACGGGTTGGCGTGCTTGATGATCGCGACGGCCGGCTGGTCGACGAAGTCGTTCGCCGCCCGCCAGGCGGCGTCCGCGTCGACGTAGTTGTTGTAGGACATCTCCTTGCCGTGCAGCTGCTCGGCCTGGGCCAGCCCCGCCGGGGCGTCCGGGTCGGTGTAGAGCGCAGCCGGCTGGTGCGGGTTCTCGCCGTAGCGCAGCGCCGTCGACCTGCGCAGCGCCAGCCCCGCGAACTGCGGCCACCAGTCGTCGGCGGGCGCCAGCTCCTGCGCGCACCACCGGGCCACCGCCACGTCGTACTCGGCGATGTCGGCGAACGCCCGGGCGGCCAGCGCGCGGCGCTGGGCCAGGGTGAAGCCCCCCTCGCCGAGCGCGCCGATCAGCGCCGGGTAACCGGCCGGGTCGGTGAGCACGGCAACCGAGGCGTGGTTCTTGGCGGCGGCCCGCACCATGGCCGGGCCACCGATGTCGATCTGCTCCACGCACTCCTCGACGTCGGCGCCGGAGGCGACGGTCGCCTGGAAGGGGTAGAGGTTGGAGACCAGCAGGTCGAACGCCGCAACCCCCAGCTCGTCGAGCTGCGCGACATGCGTGTCCTTGCGCAGGTCCGCGAGGAGACCCGCGTGCACCTTCGGGTGCAGGGTCTTCACCCGGCCGTCGAGCACCTCGGGAAACCCGGTCACCGTCTCCACCGGCGTCACCGGCACACCGGCGGCGGCGATGGTGCCCGCCGTGCTTCCGGTGGACACGATCTCCACACCGGCGGCGTGCAGGGCTTGAGCCAGCTCGACCAGCCCGGTCTTGTCGTAGACGCTGACCAGCGCCCGCCTGATCGGGCGGCGCCCGTCCTGAGTGGGACTCACGGAACCGTGACCTTCCTTCCGGTGATGGTCCAGCCTTCGCGGACCAGGCGACCGACCTGCTCGACGAGCTGGCGCCGCTCGGCTTCCTTGATGCGCTCGGTGAGCGTGTCCACGTCGTCGTCGTCGAGCACCGGCACCGCGACCTGCGCGACGATCGGCCCGGTGTCCATGCCTGCGTCGACGAAGAAGAGGGTGGCCCCGGTGAGCTTCACGCCGTAGGCGAGGGCGTCACGCGGGCCGTGGATGCCGGGAAACGCCGGCAGCAGGGTGTTGTGGGTGTTCAGGTAGCGGTCGCCGAAGGCGGCGAGGAAGTGCGGGCCGACCAGCTTGAGGAAACCGGCGGAGATGACCAGGTCCGGCTGGTGCTTCGCGACGTGTGCGGTGAGCGCCCGGTCCCAGTCCTCCCGGGTGTCGTGATCACGGACCCGCTCGACGAAGGTCGGCACCCCCGCGGCCTCGGCCCGGTCCAGGCCCGCGATGCCGTCACGGTCCGCGCCGACCGCGACGACCTGCGCACCGTACGCGGGGTCGACGGCGGCATCCAGCAGCGACTGGAGGTTGCTACCGGAGCCGGAGATGAGGACGACGATGCGGGCGACAGGCGCGGGCTCGGTCACCGGGCCACCCTATCGGGCAGGTCAGGAAGCCCTCCGGCTGGGCGGCGCGCCGATCTTTGACAGTGCCGACGTGCATCGACCCGGTACGCTGCCGCTCGCTCGGACTTGACACCTCGTCGGTCCGAACCCCCGCACCGATCGGCACACCAGCGGTGTCGCTGCACTGAGGAGCACCGCGTGTCGCCCGGTCACCACCCCAACGGCAACCGTCGATCGGCAGCACCGTGACGATGTCGTGGTGCTGCCGCGCTGTGCATTCCGAGGACTGACAGCGATCATGGGTGGCAACAACAGCAGTAACTGACGGAACCAGTTCAAGGAGCTCTCGAATGCAACCCGGTAACCCCGGCCAGGACCCGTACGGCCAGCAGCCCAACCAGGACCCGAACGCACCCCAGCCGCCGCAGTACGGCCAGCCGCCTGCGGCCCCGTACGGCCAGCAGCCGACCTCGGGTCAGCCGTACGGCCAGCCGACCTCGGGACAGCCGTACGGTCAGGACCCGTACGGCCAGCAGCAGCCCCAGTACGGCGGCGGCGGTCCGACGTACCCGAACGCCGGCTACCCGCAGGGGGGCCAGGGGCAGAACAACACCCTCGGCCTGGTGTCGATGATCCTCGGTATCGCGTCGATCCCGCTGATCTGCTGCTTCTACCTGGGCATCCCGGTCGGCATCGCGGCCGTGGTGACCGGTTACCTCGCCCGGCAGAAGGTCGCCCAGGGCCAGGCGAACAACGCCGGGCAGGCCAAGGCCGGCCTGATCTGCGGCGCGGTCGGTGTCGGGTTGGGCATCATCCTGATCATCCTCGGCATCGTGGCGAACGTGGCCCTGCCCACCCAGCCCTGACAAGCTCGGATTCGACGGGGCGCTCCGGATTCGTCCGGGGCGCCCCGCGCGCGTCTACTGGGCGGGGGTGCGGGTGAGGGCCCGGGTGGCGGCGGCGCCGAGCAGTGCGCCGACCGCGATGACGACAGCGGCCACCGCACCGACCTGCCAGCCCACCGGCCCGACCTGTGCCAGCCGGCCGGCGCCCAGTGACCCGCCGGACACCGCGGCGGCCACACCGAGCAGCACGCCGGCCACCAGCCCGGCCAGCACCGCCGGGGCCAGCACCTCGGCCCAGCGCTGCGGGGCCCGCTCCGGCCCGGCGAGTCGGGCCACCCGGCGGGCGAGCAGGCAGCCGGCCACCATTCCGGCCAGCACCGGCACCGCAAGCAGCAGGGCGCCCAAGCCGTCCACCGGGCCTCGTGGCAGACCGGCGAGCAGTGGCACGGCTGGCAGTGCGCCGACCGACACCTCGCTGGTGCGAACCGCGGTGTCGGTGCCGACCGCGAAGCCCGGCCCGAGCAGATAGCTGGCCGACCAGATCGCCGCGTTCGGCGCGTACGCGACGCTGACCAGGGTGATTCCGGCCTGCCCGGCGACCCCCGTCCGGTACGCCCCGATCATGTCCGCCGCGTCGCCGCCGCCGGTGGCCACCGCCAGGCCGGCCGCACCGGCACCCGCGCCGAGCAGCAGCAGCCCTGCCACCAGGCCGGTGCGAATGCCGTCCCGCACCGGGTTTGACAGCCGGGTGACGAGGAGCCGGGTCACGGCGGTGATGCGGGTGGCGCCGATCAGTGCGGCGAGTGTGCCGACCACCGCGAACGTGGCGCCCGCCCGGATCGGGGACACCGTCGGCCCACCGGCCCCCACCAGCACTGCCGCGAGTGCGCCCAGCAGCGCGTACGCGATGCCGACAGCGCCTGCGGCGAGCAGCGCGCGGCGCGGTGAGCGGGTGTCCCGGGCGCCGATCGCGCGGCTGACGTGCACACCGGCCCGGCTGAGCCGCCAGAGCGCGAGCACGGTCAGCGCCAGCGGGGCGAGCCCGAGCGGGCCGGAGTCGGTGTGCAGCGGCACCCCGTGGCCGAGCAGCCAACCGGCCAGCGCCGTGCGCAGGGTGCTGACCAGCGTCGTCGAATCCGTGCCGAGCTGGACCAGGCCGAGCACGATGGCCACCGGCAGGTAGGAGGTGAGGGCGGCCCAGCCGGCCGCCACCCCCGCGGCGACGGGCAACGGCGCGCGCCCGCGTGGCGCCCCGCCCGCGCGGGGCGCGGGCACCCGTCGGGCCCTGGCGGCACGATCGACCGGCCGGTCGTCGGCGCTCACACCGCCGGGACGGCTGGGACGGTCAGGGGTGACGGGGGACATCCGCTCTACTCTGGCACGTCGCGCGGGCGGTGGCAGTCCGTTAAGCCGCCCGAAGGGCGGCGAGTTGACCGAACCGGGGCCCAGGCCATCCGGCCCGGTCTAGCCTCGGCCAGAGGGGGCGCGAGTCGCCGCCACCCGGGTCGGGTCCGCCGGTCGCGGTCCGGCCGGCTCGCCGCCCACGACCGCCCGGAGGACGCCGTGACAACGCCATACGCGCCATCCCCGCCCCCACCGGCCCGGGGACGGGACCGGACCACGCTCTGGGGCGTGCTGGGCATCGTGCTTGGGCTGATCTGCTGCGGCATCCTGGGCATCATCTTCGGCTACCTGTCCATCCGCGACGCCCGTCGGTACGGGCAGTCACCGTTACTGGGCTACCTCGCCATCGTGTTCGGCGTGATCAACATCATCGGCGGCGCGATCCTGCGCGCCACCGGCAACTACCCGTTCTGGAACAACGACTGAGCGGGCTGCGCCACCAGCGGGACGCGCCGGCAGCGCAGGTACGCCGAAGGGGGTCGACCGGTTGCGGTCGACCCCCTTCGGTGTTGCCTGACCGGCTCAGTTGCCGGACATGATCTCCCGCATCAGCTTCGCGGTCTCGGTCGGCGTCTTGCCGACCTTGACGCCGACAGCCTCCAGCGCCGCCTGCTTCGCCTCGGCGGTGCCGGCCGAGCCGGAGATGATCGCCCCGGCGTGACCCATGGTCTTGCCGGGAGGAGCGGTGAAGCCGGCGATGTAGCCGACCACCGGCTTGGTGACGTTGGTCTTGATGAACTCGGCGGCCCGCTCCTCGGCGTCGCCACCGATCTCACCGATCATGACGATGGCGTCGGTCTCCGGGTCGGCCTCGAACGCCGCCAGGGCGTCGATGTGGGTGGTCCCGATGATCGGGTCACCGCCGATGCCGACGCAGGTGGAGAAGCCGATGTCGCGCAGCTCGTACATCATCTGGTAGGTCAGCGTGCCGCTCTTGCTGACCAGGCCGATCCGGCCGGAGCCGGTGATGTCGGCCGGAATGATGCCGGCGTTGGACGCGCCGGGCGAGGCGATGCCGGGGCAGTTCGGCCCGATGATCCGGGTCTGCTCACCCTTCGCCACGTTGTACGCCCAGAACGATGCGGTGTCGTGCACCGGCACGCCCTCGGTGATCACCACGGCCAGCGGGATCGCGGCGTCGATCGCCTCGACCACTGCGGCCTTGGTGAACTGCGGCGGCACGAAGATGACAGTGACGTCGGCCCCGGTCTCGGCCATCGCGTCCGCTACGGACGCGAAGACCGGCAGCTCGGTGCCGTCGAAGTCGACCTTCTGGCCCGCCTTGCGCGGGTTGACGCCGCCCACCACGTTCGTGCCGGCGGCCAGCATCCGCCGGGTGTGCTTGGAACCCTCGGAACCGGTCATCCCCTGGACGATGACCTTCGAGTCCTTGGTCAGCCAGATAGCCATGATCAGACCCCCGCAGCTGCCAGCTCGGCGGCCCGCTCGGCCGCACCGTCCATGGTGTCCACCCGCTGCACGAGCGGGTTGTTCGCGCTGTCCAGGATCGCCCGGCCAGCCTCGGCGTTGTTGCCGTCGAGACGGACGACGAGCGGCTTGCTGACCTGCTCGCCCCGCTGCTCCAGCAGAGCCAACGCCTGGATGATGCCGTTCGCGACCTCGTCACAGGCGGTGATGCCGCCGAAGACGTTGACGAAGACGCTCTTCACGGCCGGGTCGGAGAGCACGATCTCCAGCCCGTTCGCCATCACCGCGGCGCTCGCGCCACCGCCGATGTCGAGGAAGTTGGCCGGCTTGACGTTGCCGTGCCGCTCACCGGCGTACGCGACCACGTCGAGGGTCGACATGACCAGACCCGCGCCGTTGCCGATGATGCCGACCTCGCCGTCGAGCTTGACGTAGTTGAGGTCCTTGGCCTTGGCGGCCTGCTCCAGCGGGTCCACCGCGGCCTGGTCGACCAGCGCCTCGTGGTCCGGGTGCCGGAACGCCGCGTTCTCGTCCAGGCTGATCTTGGCGTCGAGCAGGAGCATCCGGCCGTCGCCGTTCTTGGCGAGCGGGTTGACCTCGACCAGGGTGGCGTCCTCGGCGACGAACGCCTGCCACAGGCCGACGGCGATCTCGACCACCTGGTCGGCGACCTCGGCCGGGAAGCCGGCGGCGGTCACGATCTCGCGGGCCTTGGCCTCGTCCACGCCCTTAACGGCGTCGATCGGGGCCTTCACGACCTTGTCGGGGGTGTCGGCGGCGACCTGCTCGATGTCCATGCCGCCGGCGACGCTGGCGATGCAGAGGAAGGTGCGGTTCGCTCGGTCGAGCAGGTACGAGAAGTAGTACTCCTCGGCCACGTCCGCGGTCACCGTGATCATGACCTTGTGGACGGTGTGACCCTTGATGTCCATGCCGAGGATGTCGGTGGCGCGGGCCACCGTCTCCTCGGCGCCCTCGGCGAGCTTGACGCCGCCGGCCTTACCTCGGCCGCCGACCTTCACCTGCGCCTTGACGACCACGCGACCGCCGAGGCGTTCGGCGATCGCACGGGCCTCTTCCGGGGTAGTGGCGACGCCGCCGGCCAGCACGGGCAAGCCGTGCCGCTCGAACAGGTCCCGCCCCTGGTACTCGTACAGGTCCACGATTGCGCGTCCCGTCCCGTCTCCGCGGCGCGCCGTCGCGCCGCCACCAGCGTTCAAAAAACAGTTTGACGCCTGTCATCAGTTGAAACAGGCCATTGGCCGCAGCCTAGCGAGGTCGGCACCACCGGCAACCGAGCGGGTGCGCGGTGTGCGGTAATGCACAACCGGACATCAGACGCGGCCGGTTTGCGGGCACGACACGGATGGCATCAACCATCCGGGCGATGTTGTCCGGCTTGCGTAACCCGGCCGTGGGGGCGTCGTTGAGTCAGATGTCGGAGCGCTGAGAAGCGTGACGACGGGAGACGGCCGATGCCCTGTCGGTCGAGGGGTGGCGGCGGGGCATCGTGCATAGAGGGGCCGGACGTGTGAGGGGTGCGTCCGGCCCCTCCCCCGTGCCCAAATCCGGGCGCTGAGCAACGAGACTCAGGAAACCGGCTGCGCCACGTTCTGCCGGACCCACTCGACAATCGCCTGAGTGGTGGCGCCCGGCGTGAAGATCTTCGCGACGCCCAGCTTCTCCAACTCGGGAATGTCGCCGTTCGGAATGATGCCGCCGCCGAACACGACGATGTCGCGGGCGTCCCGCTCACTGAGCAGTTCCAGCACCCGCCGGAAGAGCGTCATGTGCGCGCCGGAGAGGACGGACAGGCCGACCGCGTCGGCGTCCTCCTGGATGGCGGTCTCCACGATCTGCTCGGGAGTCTGGTGCAGGCCGGTGTAGACGACCTCCATGCCCGCGTCCCGCAGAGCGCGTGCGACGACCTTCGCGCCCCGGTCATGGCCGTCCAGGCCGGGCTTGGCGACGACGACCCGAATACGAGAGCTCATCAGCGCACACCTTTCACCGGCTTCACGGGCCTTCACCTGAACGAACGGTAACCCGGCGGGCCCGGCCCAGGAAATCAGGGGCCGGAAACCGGGCTCCGCCGCCGGTCCCTGCCCGGCATTGTCGTACGGGCGCACCCGAAGTGGCGGGCAGCGGACCGGGGGCCGTCCGGGGAGGCCGCCGAGCCAGATCCGGGGTGGCTCGCCAAGGGCACTCTGGCACTGCCCCGAGTCAAGTCGGACGACTCCGCCGGATCGGTCACGCTCGGCGACGAACGGGCAGCATCAGGGGCACCATTTAGGGGCGCGATGCGTGACAATCATGGACGCAAACGGACAGATCGACACGCCAGTTTGGCGGTCTAGCTTGTGACTCGCCTGGTGGTTGGCTAACGTGTCCACGGTTGTCATCAGGTCCATGGACGGGTGACGACGCGGTCAGCGGACGTTCATTCGAGCTTCACGAACGCCCACCGGCCGCTTCGGAACCCCGACAACGGAGGGTGTGCGTGCGCCAGCGCCTGTCGTCTGAGCCCGATCGATATCGCGGTCGTCGCCGTGTGCCCACCCCACCGCGCAGCCGTTACGCCGCTGTCGTCACCACGGCGTTCGTCGGGGCCGGCATCGTCGCCCTCGGCGCGAGCGCGCTGCCCGACGCCAAGGACGTAAGCCCGTCGGTGCTCGACGAGCTCAAGCAGGCGTCGGTCACCAGTCAGGACGCTGCGGCCCGTGCCGAGAACGCCGAACGCGCCTCGCGGGACAGCCGCAGCAAGGACAGCGCCGAGCCCGAGGTCTGGCTGCTGCCGCTGCAGGGCTACGACTTCAACTCTCCCTACGGGATGCGCTGGGGCAAGCTGCACACCGGTGTGGACCTGGTTGCCGGCGAGGGCACTCCCTACGTGGCGATCCACGACGGGCTGGTCACCAAGGCCGGCTGGTTCGGCGGGTACGGCAACGCGGTGATCGTTCAGCACGCCGACGGCAGCGAGGCCATCTACGGCCACTCCTCCTCGGTGAGCGTGAAGGAAGGCCAGCAGATCAAGGCCGGCGACCAGCTTGGGCTGGTGGGCCAGACGGGCCACGCCTATGGCACGCACCTGCACCTGGAGATCCATGTCAAGGGCCAGCCGGTCGACCCGGTGCCGTTCCTCCAGGACCGCGGAGTGGACATCAAGATGCAAGTCGAGGCAATCTACAACGAGGTAGCCGCCTCCTGACGTTGCGTAACGACCGTTGACCGCCCGGATCTGTTGATCCGGGCGGTTTTTCGTTGCCCCGGCCGGATGGATGTATCCCGGGTCACAGCCACGATTGTGACCGGCGACACCACGGAGCATGATCACTTTTCCGGATAGAACGCCATAGGGCGGGTCATATCTGGGCAGCCATCACTTCACGCGCCGCGCGTTCACCCGGTCCCCGCGCCCACCCCGGCTCGGTCCGACACCAGTATTTCGAGGTCAAGTGCCCCTCGACTGTGAAGGTCCGCCGTGCAGGAAGACAGCCCCGTCCAGAACGAGAACACCCCCGACGCCCCCCACACCGGGCAACCACAGCGCGCCGGCCGGCGGAACCGCCTCATCGTGCTCAGCGCCGCCGCCCTGGTGACCCTCGGCCTCGGTGGCGTCGCGGTCGCCACCACCGGCGGCGACCACCCGGCACCCGCAGCCGTCTCCCTCGACGCGCAGAGCCGGGCCGAAGCCGCCAGCCGGGCGGACCGCTCCGCCCGCGAGTCGAGCACACCGGTCGCCTCGCCCAGCCCGACACCGAGCCCGTCCGCGGCCACCGCCAGCCCGACGCCCGCGAAGACGGCCACCGCGAAGGCCAAGCCGAAGCCGAAGCCGAAGCCGAAGAAGACCACCAAGCCCACGCCCGCCTGGGTCAACCCGATGCCCGGCGCAGCCGTCACCTCCTGCTACGGGCAGCGATGGGGCACCCTGCACGCAGGTATCGACCTGGCGCTGCCCTCCGGCACGCCACTCCGCGCCGCAGCCGCAGGCACCGTGACCCAGGCCGGCGATGCCTCCGACGGGTACGGCAACTCCGTCTTCATCGACCACGGCAACGGATACCTGACCCACTACGCCCACCAGAGCCGCATCGCGGTCACCGTCGGCCAGAAGGTGAAGGCCGGCCAGGTCATCGGGTACGAGGGCGCCACCGGCGACGCCACCGGCCCGCACCTGCACTTCGAGGTGCACCAGGGCATGTGGAACCAGATCGACCCGGCCCCGTTCATGCGGACCCGCGGCGTGGACCTCGGCTGCTGAGGCGACACCCCTGGGCGATTCAGGCGCAACAGCAGGGATGGAGGGGCCTGAGGCCCCTCCATCCCTGCTTCAGTGCAGTGGTGCGGGCGCGATGGGTCAGAGCTTGTCGACCGGGGCGTGCCGGAGCACCAGCCACATGGTCTGGTCACCGAAGTCGATCTGCGCGCGAGCACCCGGGCCGTGCCCCTCGACGGCGAGCACCCGCCCCAGCCCGTACCGCTGGTGGTTGACCCGGTCCCCGGCCGCCACCTTGGGCCCCTGTGGCAGCTCGCTGGCCGTGGTCAGCCGGCTGGCGTCCACGCCGAGCCGCTGCGCCAACTGGGCCGCCTTCGGCGTACCCCCGGTGAAGTTGCCACGCGCGCCGGGCGTGCGGTCCGCGCGGCCTCCGACGCCGCCGCCCCCGCCGGCCCACGAGGTGTACGACCCTTCGGTGCGCTCCCAGTGCACCAACTCGGTCGGCAGCTCCTCCAGGAACCGCGACGGCGGGTTGTAGGACGGCTGCCCCCAGGCCGAGCGGGTCACCGCCCGGGAGAGGTAGAGCCGCTGCCGGGCGCGGGTGATGCCGACGTACGCCAGCCGGCGCTCCTCCTCCAGCTCACGGGTGTCACCCAGCGAGCGCAGGTGCGGGAAGACGCCGTCCTCCAGCCCGGTCAGGAAGACCACCGGGAATTCCAGACCCTTGGCGGTGTGCAGCGTCATCAGGGTGACCACTCCCTGGTGGTCGGGGTCGTCGGAGGGGATCTGGTCGGCGTCGGCGACCAGCGCCACCTGCTCCAGGAAACCGGCCAGGGTGGCCCGCTCCCCCTCCTCGCCCAGCGCCTCGATCCGCTCGGTGTACTCCCGGGCGACGCTGACCAGCTCCTGGAGGTTGTCCACCCGGCCGGCGTCCTGCGGGTCCAGGCTCTCCTCCAGCTCGGTGAGGTAGCCCGAGCGGGTCAGCAGTGCCTCCAACACCTCTTCCGGGGTGCCGGTCTCGGACAGCTCCCGGGCCCCGTCGAGCAGCGCCACGAAGTCGGCGATGCCGTTGGCCGCCCGGCTGGAGATGCCCGGCGCCTCCCGGGCCCGCCGCAGCGCCGCGCCGAACGAGATCCGGTCCCGACTGGAGAGCGCCTCGACGCACGCCTCGGCGCGGTCGCCGATCCCCCGGCGGGGGGTGTTGAGCACCCGCCGCAGGCTCACCGTGTCGTCGTCGTTGACCACCGAACGCAGGTACGCCAGTGCGTCGCGGACCTCCTTGCGCTCGTAGAAGCGCACCCCGCCGACCACCTTGTAGGGCAGGCCGACGCGGATGAACACCTCTTCGAACACACGGGACTGGGCGTTGGTGCGGTAGAAGACCGCGACATCGCCGGGGCGGGTCTCGTCGGCGTCGACCAGCCGGTCGATCTCCCGGGCCACCCAGTCGGCCTCGGCGTGCTCGGTGTCGGCCACGTAACCGACGATCCGCTCGCCAGCACCGGCCTCGCTCCACAGCCGCTTCGGCTTGCGGGAGGTGTTGCGGTCGATCACCGCGTTGGCCGCGTTGAGGATGGTCTGGGTGGAGCGGTAGTTCTGCTCCAACAGGATCGTCCGCGCGTCGGTGAAGTCGCGTTCGAACTCCAGGATGTTGCGGATCGTCGCACCGCGGAACGCGTAGATCGACTGGTCCGCGTCGCCGACCACGCACAGCTCGGCGGGCTCCAGCCCGTCGGTGCCGGAGACCAGCTCCTTGATCAGCGTGTACTGGGCATGGTTGGTGTCCTGATATTCGTCCACGAGCACGTGCCGGAACCGCCGACGGTAGCTCTCCGCGACGTGCGGGTGCGACTGGAGCAGGTGCACCGTGGTCATGATCAGGTCGTCGAAGTCCAGTGCGTGCGCCTCGCGCAGCCGGCGCTGATAGAGCGTGTACGCCTCGGCCAGCGCCCGCTCGTTGGGCCCGGTGGCCCGTGCGGCGAACTGCTCCGGGTCGACCAGCTCGTTCTTGAGGTTGGAGACCTGGGCGGCCAACCCCCGCGCCGGGTAGCGCTTCGGGTCGAGATCCAGCTCGCGGGTGACCAACTGCATCAGTCGCCGGGAGTCGTCCGCGTCGTAGATGGAGAAGGTCGACTTGAGGCCGGCGTGCTCGTGCTCGGCGCGCAGGATCCGGACACACGCGGAGTGGAACGTCGACACCCACATCAGGCGCGCCCGCGGACCGACGAGCGCGGCGACGCGCTCCTTCATCTCGCCGGCTGCCTTGTTGGTGAAGGTGATCGCGATGATCTCGCCGGGATGGACGTCCCGTGCGGCGAGCAGGTAGGCGATCCGGTGCGTGAGCACCCGGGTCTTGCCGGACCCGGCGCCGGCCACGATCAGCAGCGGCGAGCCGGCGTGGCTGACCGCGTCGCGCTGCGGCCCGTTGAGCCCGGCGAGCAGCTGCTGCGGATCGAGGCGGACGGCGGCGGGCCGGGGCCGGTCCGGGCGGGCCGGCGCGGACTCCGGCGCAGGCGGGGACGCGGGAATGTCGAAGAGAGGATGCATCGCCCGACAAGTCTATGCCGTCAGTCGGACACTACGGTCTCTGGCGCTCGGCAGCTCGTGCCCGACCGCGTGCTCCCACCGCACTGCCCGCCAGTCGGGCAAAGATCGGCGTCTCACCACGGAATGCTTGCGCACCCGGCGTCGACGTGGGCATACTCGACGGCGTGATCGCTGCGCGCTACTACTTTTACTACGGCACCGGGAGTCCGGCTGCCGTAGGTCGCGCCTGATCGATTCAGACCTACGAAAGCCCCGGGCTCCTGGAGTCCGGGGCTTTTTCCGTCCCGGGTTCCGGGCACCGGGCACCACAGTGCGAGAGGTACCCGATGATGACAGACGTGATGGAGCAGAGCGGCGGCCCGACCCGACCGAAGGCCGAGCAGCCCGCGGCCAACGGGAGCGAGCCGGCGGCACCCCTGTCGCCGACGGCCGAGGCCGCCGGGCCGCCAGAGGCACGGACCGGCACCGAGGAGCCGTCCGCCTCCGCTCGGATCGTGCAGATCAGAGAACGGATCGACGAGATCGACCACGCCCTGATCACGCTCTGGCAGGAGCGGGCCGCGTTGTCCCAGGAGGTCGGGGTGACCCGGATGGCGTCCGGCGGGACTCGCCTGGTGCTCTCCCGCGAACGCGAGATCCTGGAGCGCTTCCGGGTCGCGCTCGGCGCCGACGGCACCCAGTTGGCCCTGCTGCTGCTCCGCGCGGGCCGCGGCCCGCTGTGAGCCGCGCCGGCCCACAGTGACTCACCCGGCCCGTGGGCCCCTCGTGGGCTCCCCTGCGCCACGCGGCGCCGGCCCCGGGGCACGGACAGACGAAACCGCCTGCCGTCGTCGTGGTGACGTCGGCAGGCGGTTCCGGTGACTCACGCCTCGTGGGTGGCGACGATCTGGCGCCGCTCCGCGAAGTGGCAGGCGCTCGGGTGGTCCGAGTCCCGTCGGATCTCCAGCAGCGGGACCTGCTCGGCGCAGACGTCCTGCGCCTTCCAGCAGCGGGTCCGGAACCGGCAGCCCGAGGGCGGGCTGATCGGCGACGGCACGTCACCCGTGAGCCGGATGATCGTCTTGTTGTTCCGCTGCGTCGGGTCCGGCACCGGCACCGCGGAGAGCAGAGCCTGGGTGTACGGGTGCGTCGGCCGCTCGTAGATCTCGTCCTCGGTGCCGATCTCGACGATCTTGCCGAGGTACATCACCGCAACCCGGTCCGAGAGGTGGCGGACCACCGACAGGTCGTGCGCGATGAAGACGTACGACAGCCCGAACTCGCCCTGGAGCTGCTCCAGCAGGTTCATCACCTGAGCCTGGATGGAGACGTCCAGCGCCGACACCGGCTCGTCGCAGACGATGATCTCGGGCCGCAGCGCGAGCGCGCGGGCGATGCCGATGCGCTGGCGCTGACCACCGGAGAACTGGTGCGGGTACCGGTTGATGTGCTCCGGGTTGAGCCCGACCAGGTCGAGCAGTTCGCGGACCTTGGCCCGGCGGCTGCCCTTCGGCGCCACCTCCGGGTGGATCTCGAACGGTTCACCGAGCAGGTCACCGACGGTCATCCGCGGGTTCAGCGAGGTGTACGGGTCCTGCATGACCAGCTGGATCTGCCGGCGGAGGCGTCGCAGCGCCGCACCGGACAGCTTGGAGGTGTCCTGGCCCTTGTAGACCACGCTGCCGGCGGTCGGCTTCTCCAGGTTCATCAGCACCCGGGCGAGCGTCGACTTGCCGCAGCCGGACTCGCCGACCACACCGAGCGTCTCACCGGCGCGCAGACCGAACGAGACCCCGTCGACCGCCTTGACCTGGCCGACGGTCTTCCTGAACACCACACCCTGCGTGACGGGGTAGTGCTTGACCAGGTCGTTGACCTCGAGGATGTTCTCAGACACGGTTCACCAGCTCCTCGGCGAAGTGGCAGGCGCTGGCCCGGTCGCGGCCGACCTGCAGCAGCGGCGGGATCTTCTCCCGGCACACCGGCTGAGCCATCGGGCAGCGCGGGTTGAACGGGCAGCCCGGCGGGATGTTCATCAGGTTCGGCGGGAGGCCCTTGATCGTCCGGAGCTGCTGCCCCTTCTCGTCCAGGCGCGGGATCGATTCGATCAGACCGATGGTGTACGGGTGCGCCGGCTTGGCGTACAGGTCGTACACGTTGGCTTCCTCGACGATCCGGCCCGCATACATGACCGCGATCCGGTCCGCGACGTCGGCGACCACGCCGAGGTCGTGGGTGATCAGGATCATGCCCATCTGCCGCTCACGCTGAAGCTCGGCGAGCAGGTCCATGATCTGGGCCTGCACTGTCACGTCGAGAGCGGTGGTCGGCTCGTCCGCGATCAGCACCTCCGGGTCGAGCGCCAACGACATCGCGATCATCGCGCGCTGCCGCATACCGCCGGAGAACTGGTGCGGGTAGTTGTTGAACCGGCTCTTGGCGTTCGGGATCTTGACCTGGTCGAGCATGTCGATCGCGCGCTTCTTGGCCTCCGCGCGACCCATGCCCCGCCGGACCCGGAACTGCTCGGCGATCTGGAACCCGACGGTGAAGACGGGGTTCAGCGCGGAGAGCGCGTCCTGGAAGATCATCGCGATGCCCTCGCCGCGGATGCGGCGGCGCTCCTCGTCGGACATGCGGAGCATGTCCTTGCCGTGGAAGCGGACCTGGCCACCGGTGACGAAGCCGGGCGGCGTGTCGAGGATGCCCATGATGGTCTGCGCCGTGACGCTCTTACCGGAGCCGGACTCGCCGAGCACGGCGAGGGTCTCCCCCGCGTCGACGTGGTACGTGACCCCGTTGATGACCTTTGCGACGCCGTCCCGGGTGCGGAACTCCACCCGCAGGTCGTCGACCTCGAGCAGCCGGCCGGAGGGACGTCCGGACCCGCCGGGTCCCGGCGCGGACTGCTCGGACACGAGAATGTCGGACACTGGATATCCCCTAGCGGAGTTTCGGATCGAGGGCCTCGCGGACCGCCTCACCGAGCATCACGAAGCTCAGCACTGCGGTGACGAGGAACGCGGCGGGGAAGAAGACCAGCCCTGGCGCGACTCGGAGGAAATCCTTACCGTCGCTGATCATGATGCCCCAGGACACCACCGGAGACTTCAGACCGACGCCCAGGAACGACAGGGTGGCCTCGGCGCCGATGAACGAGCCGACCATGATCGTGCCGTAGACCAGCAGCGGGGCCAGGCAGTTCGGCAGCAGGTGCTTGAGGATGATCCGGCCGGTGCCGGCGCCCAGGGCGCGGGCCGCGACGATGTAGTCGGCTTCCTTGGTGGCGAGCACCGAGGAACGCATGAGGCGCATCACGACCGGCCAGCTCAGCACGATCAGCGAGACGATCACCAGGCCCATGATCTGGGCCTTGCTGTTGCCGGAGCCCGAACCGTTGAACGTGGTCAGGATGACGATCGCACCGAGCACGAAGGGCAGACCGAAGAAGACGTCGGCGATCCGGCTCAGCAGCCCGTCCACCCAGCCACCGCGGTAGCCGGAGATGATGCCCATGGCACCACCGACGAGCAGGGTGCCGACCACGGACAGCACGGCGACGATGACGGATGCCCGCGCGCCGTAGATGACCCGCGCGTAGACGTCGCGGCCCTGCACGTCGTAGCCGAACCAGCCATTGGCGGACGGCTTGTCGAGGCTGCGGGACAGCGATCCATTGACCGCGTCACCCGGGGCGAACAGCGCCGGGAAGGCCGCCATCAGCAGGAAGATCAGAATCAGGACGCTGGCGATCCAGAACAACGGCTTGCGGCGGAGGTCCCGCCAGGCGTCACCGAGCAGGCCACGGGGCTTTTCGTTGCTCTGCGGCTGGCCTGCGGTAGCAGGGGCGGCGGAGTCGGTCGGGTGCGCGCCAGGGGTGCTGACGATTGATGCGGTACTCGGGTCACTCATAACGGATCCTCGGGTCCAGGGCGGCGTAGAGCAGGTCAACCAGCAGGTTCATCACGAGATAGACCAGCACCAGGACGACCACAATGCCCACCACGGTGGCGCTCTCCTTGGTCACGATCGCGCGGTACACCGCACGGCCGATCCCGTTGATGCCGAAGATCCCCTCGGTGACGATCGCACCGCCCATCAGGGCACCGAGGTCGGTGCCGAGCAGGGTGACCACCGGGATGAGCGAGTTACGCAGCAGGTGTACGCCCACCACCCGGCGCATCGGCAGACCCTTGGCGATCGCGGTGCGCACGTAGTCGGCGCGGCGGTTCTCCGCGATGCTCGTACGTGCAACCCGGGCGATGTAGGCCACTGACGCACTGCCCAGCACGAAGCCCGGCACGATCAGCTCGGACCACCGCATCTCGGAGGAGACGGTCGGCTTGACGATGCCCCACTGCACGCCCAGGAGCCACTGGAGCACGAAGCCGACGACGAAGACCGGCAGCGCGATCAGGAAGAGCGTGGAGACCAGGACCAGGTTGTCCAGGAAGCCGTTGCGGCGCAGACCGGTCAGCACGCCGGCGCCGAGGCCGATCACGGCCTCGATGGCGAGTGCCACCAGGGCCAGCTTCAGCGTGTTCGGGTACGCCGTGGCGATGATGTCACCGATCTCGCGCTGCGAGAACGTCTGACCGAAGTCACCCTGGAGCAGGTTCTTCATGTAGTTGGCGTACTGCACGAAGACGTTCTGGTCGAGGTGGTACTTCTCGGTCATGAAGGCGATGTACTGGTCCGGGCAGCGTCGCTCGCCGCACTTGCCGGCGAACGGATCGCCCGGAACGGCCCAGACGAGCCAGTAGATCAGGAACGTCGTACCGATGAAGACCGGCACGAGTTGGAGCAGCCGTCTCAACAGATAACGGCCCATGGGGTGGTCCTCCAGACAGGGGGCGCGTCGGACGGCCGACACGGTGGTGACAACGTGCGAGTGGAGTGTTGTAACACCCAGTCGCGGAACGGCCCCGGGTCGGGCTCACCGGATGTGGCGAGCCCGACCCGGGGTCAGACCGTTCGGATCAGAGCTCGACCGAGGTGATGTCGAGTTCGCCGACGTTGTTCAGCTCGAGCTTCTTGATCTTCTCCGAGTGGCCGGACTGCTGACCGTAGAAGTAGATCGGGATGCTCGGGACGTCCTGGTCGACCAGCTCGACGGCCTTGGAGAACGCCTCGTGCGAGGCCTCCAGGCTCGGCGCGGCGCTGGCCTGCTTCGCCAGGGCGTCGACCTCCTTGTTGCTGTACAGACCATCGTTCGAGGAGCCGTTGGTGACGTACAGCGGGTTGACCCAGTTCTCGACGTCCGGGTAGTCCTGCTGCCAGGCAGCGCGGTACGGGCCCTTCATCTGGTGGGCGTTGATGCTCTGGCGGAAGACCGCGAAGGTCGGCACGCCCTCGGCCCGAGCGTTGATGCCCAGGTTGGTCTTGATCTGCTGCGCAACGGCGTCCATCCAGTCCTTGTGGCTGGAGTCCGAGTTGTAGTAGAAGACCATCTCACCGGTGAAGCCGCCGGCCTCGGTCAGCAGCGTCTTGGCCGTGGCCGGGTCGAACTTGCAGGCGGTGCAGTTGCCCGGCTTGGCGCCCGGGGTCAGCGGGTTCGCCCAGCTGTCGGCCGGCTTACGGGTACCGAAGAAGATCTTGTCCGAGATCTCCTGCCGGTTGATCGACAGCGACACGGCACGACGCAGCTTCGGGTTCTGGAAGCGCTTGTCGTAGGTCGGGAACGCGATCAGCGCGGTCGACGGCGTGACGGTCGACAGGCCCCGGTCACCGAGGTCGGTCTTCCACTTGTCACCGGCGAGCGCCGAGGTGGGGACAACCTCCATGAAGTCGAGGTTGTTCGCCAGCAGGTCGGCGTAGGCGGCCGTCTCGTCCTGGTACAGCTTGACGTCGACGTCCTTGACCTTCATCTTGTCGCGAAGGTTGTAGTCGTCGAAGCGCGTCAGCTTGATGAGGACGTTGTCCTCCCACGACACGAACTTGACCGGGCCGTTGCCGACCGGCTTCTTGCCGAACTCTTCCGGCTTCTGGGTGAAGAAGACGTCCGGCAGCGGCATGAAGGCGCTGTAGCCGAGCTTGGTCGGGAAGACCGCGGTCGGCGCCGCCAGGGTGACCTCGAAGGTCTGCTCGTCGACGACCTTCAGGCCGGACATCTTGTCGGACTTCGGCGCCGGGGCCTTCTGCGGGCCTTCCGCGCCGTCCGGGTCCGTGGTGTAGGTGTCCTCGAAGCCCAGGATGTCGGAGAAGAAGGTGCCGTTCTGCGCGCCGTTCGGCGAGTAGGCGGCCCAGTTCCAGGCGTCAACGAAGTTCTTCGACTTCACCTCGGTGCCGTCGTGGAACTTCGTGCCCTTCTTGATCTTGATCGTGAAGACCTTGGAGTCCGTGGTGTTGATGGACTCGGCCAGCGCGTTGCGCGGGGCCCCACCGTCGTTCGGGTACTCGACCAGGCCGGTGAACAGCCAGTCGATCACCTTGCCGCCGCCAGTCTCCGTGGTGTTCGACGGGACCAGCGGGTTCTCCGGCTGGACGCCGTGGACGGTGATCGCGCCGTCCTTGCTGGCGGCAGCGTCGTCGTTGCTGTCACCGCTCGAGCAACCGCTCGCGACAAGCGCGGCAGCCGCGCTGAGCGCGATTGCGCTCGTCGCCCGCTTCGAGACTCTCATTCCGAGGGGCCTCCTCTTTCTAACCAGGTTCCGTCGTGGGTTTCACGCACGTTTGGGGGTGACACCGCCCGACCACCCCGAGGCGCGGGTCGCCGGGACCACAGGGAATTTGGGGACACCCTGATGTTCCGATCCGCCGGGCTCCCTCACCGACGAGGCGCGACACGACGCAGGAGGCACAGCCACGAATCGCCGCGAAGGGCGAGGACGTGGTCGTTGGCCGTACGGAGTGCCACACACCGATGGTGAGGTGCTGCCACTGTGACACCAACTGGCCTCTTCCGTGAAGGTGCCGTTATCAAGCCGTTAGTTGCCCGCCGCGTTGCCGATACTTGAAAAATGATCATAAAACGGTCGGTGCGGGCAGCACTGAGCAGGAAATACGTTGCGTCACCCGTGAACCTGGGTTCGGCCCACGCGAACGCGGCGGGCCTCACCTCTGCCCGATGGGACGTACGTCACCATCGGTTTTTCGACCCGTCCGGATGAGGTCTACTACGGCTGCACGGGCACCATCACACGGCTGGGTGGACGAGGGCGCAAAGATCGTCTGTCTGATCCTCCGGCCCGGTGACGTGCTGTCACACGAGCCGGCGGTCCGCCGCCCAACGGGAGAGCTCGTAACGGTTGGACATCTGGAGCTTGCGCAGCACGTTCGAAACGTGGGTCTCCACCGTCTTGATGGAGATGAACAGCTCCTTCGCGATCTCCTTGTACGCGTACCCCCGGGCCAGCAGCCGCAGCACCTCCCGCTCACGGTTGGTGAGCTGGTCCAGCTCGGGGTCGGCCACCGGTGCGTCCGGTCGGGCCGCGAAGGCGTCCAGCACGAAGCCGGCCAGCCGCGGGCTGAACACCGCGTCCCCGTCCGCCACCCGGCGGATCGCCGCAGCCAACTCGTCCGGGGAGATGGTCTTGGTGACATACCCCCGGGCACCGGCGCGGATCAGCCCGATCACGTCCTCCGCCGCGTCGGAGACACTCAACGCGAGGAACTTGACCTGCGGGTGGGTGCGGCGCATCGCCTCCAGCACCGCGCGTCCGCCGCCGTCGGGCATGTGCACGTCGAGCAGCACCACGTCCGGTCCGACGGCGGCGATCCGCGTGACCGCCTCGGCCACAGTGCTCGCCTCGCCCACCACCTCGACGTGGGCGCCCAGCTCCGCGCGCACCCCGGCCCGGAACATGGCGTGGTCGTCCACCAGGAACACCCGCAGCCGCTCGGGGCGGGCCTCCGCCGGGTCGAGGTGCTCGGTCGACTGCTCGGCCATGGTCATCTGTTCCTCTCCGCTGCGGACGAGTCCCGGGAGATCGGCAGGATCAACCGAACCTCGGTCCCCTCCCCCGGGCCGGACCGGATCTCGGCCCGTCCGCCGTGCCGCTTCATCCGCCCGATGATCGAGCCGCGTACGCCGTGCCGGTGGTCCTCCACGGTATCCGGATCGAAGCCCTTGCCCCGGTCCCGGACGAAGACGCTGACCTGATCCGGCTCCACCTCGGCGTAGAGCGACACGGTCTGCACGCCGGCGTGCCGGGCCGCGTTCACCAGCGCCTCCCGCGCGGCCGCGACCAGCGCCCCGACCTTCTCGTCGGTCTCCCGGTCCCCCACCACGACGGCCTCCACGGTGATCGCGAAGGTGTCCTCGACCTCGGCGGCGGCCTGCTCCAGAGCGGCGGCGAAGCGCTCGCTGGGCGACGCGGTGGGCTTGTAGAGCCAGTTGCGCAGGGACCGCTCCTGCCCTCGGGCCAGCCGCTGCACCGTCTTGACGTCACCGGCGTTGCGCTGGATCAGCGCCAACGTGTGCAGCACCTGGTCGTGCACCATCGCGGCCAACTCGGCCCGCTCCTGCTCGCGGATGCGCCCCTCGCGCTCCGAGCGGAGCTGGCTGTACGTCCGCCAGAGCACCGGCGCGGCGACCACGCCGACCCCGGCCAGCCCGACCAGCGCGAAGATCACGCCATTGATCACCGCGTCGAAGTTCTGTGCCGGCGAGTAGACCGCCGCGACGCCGATGATGCCGACCGCGACCAGCACTCCCCCGCCGATGAACCGGAGCACGAAGGCCCGCCGGTCACTCTCCTCGACGACCGCGCCCAGCCACGGCACCGGCATCGTGTCGCCCCACTGCCGCCGCCGTTCGGGCGCGGACTGGTGCCAGATGACCCCGGCGCCGACCGCGATGATGGCCACCAGCCAGCCGGCGGTGCCCGCCGCGCCGACCGAGTCGAAGACAATCACCTGGATCAACAGCACACCGAGCCCGATCCCCACGAACGGCAGGAGCTGGGCCACGTCGCGCCGGAGCGGCACCGCGGTGTCACCGGGCCGCAGCGGCACCACGGCCCAGAAGGCCGCGTAGAGCAGCAGGCCGAGCCCACTCAGCCCGAGCAGCACCATGAACGCGACGCGCACCCGCAGCACCGAGATGCCCAGATGGTCGGCGATGCCGGCGGCGACGCCGGCGGCCATCCGGTGCTCGGGTGCGCGGTAGAGGCGCGGAGGCGAAGTCACGGTGCTGATCGGAGGCTCCCTGTCACGGTGGCGGGATGGTCGAGGTCGGTGACTCGATCGTCACACGCTGCGGCGTCCACGACCACGGGGACGCCCCCGACATTCCGGCCGCCGGATCTCAGGGTGGGGTCAGGGTCGGGTCCTGAGGTCGAACGGGTGCACCGGGCAGCAGGATCGAAGCATGACCGAGGAAGCTGCCCCGCCACCCCGTCCCGGGTCGGCACAACCGGGAGGCACGTCGCCGCCCACGCCGGCCGTGACGGCCGGCGGATGGACCGAGCCCGGCACGTCCGGTCCGCACCCCGGCGCCGCACCTACCGATCCTTACGGCGGCTACCCGCCGCCCACCGGCCCGGGCCCCAGCTTCGCGGCCGGCACCGGTTACGGAGCCGGCGGCGCCGCGGGCACACCACCCGGGCAGGGTGGCGGTCCCGGCCCGTCCGCGCCGCCACCACCGCTGGGCGGCACCGGCTTCACCTCGCGGTACGGGCTGGTCCGGCCACGCGAGGGACGGTATCTGGCCGGCGTCTGCGCGGCGATCGGGCGAGCCACCAACACCGATCCGGTGCTGTGGCGGGTGCTGCTCGCGGTGCTCGGGTTCTTCGGGGGCATCGGCATCCTGGTGTACGTCGCCGCCTGGCTGATCATCCCGAACGAGGGCGACACCGCGTCCCCGGTCGAGTCGATGCTCGGGCGCGGGCGTTCCAGCATGTCGCCGGTGACCGTGATCGTCCTGGGCATCCTGGTCGCGGCCAGCTTCGGCTACATCGTCACCGACGCCTTCCGTGCGGTGCTGCTCGGCGCGGCCATCCTGGTCGCCGGCGCGCTGCTGCTCAACCGGGACAGCCGCAACTCGCAGCCCGGTGCTCCGAGCGGGCCGGCGCCGTCCGCGCCGACCGGCTCCCCGCCCGGTCCCGTTCCGCCGGTGACCTGGCCAGCGCCGTCGTACGGCGTCGCGCCGTCGACCGGCCCGCTGACGACGACACCGGGGGCCGGCGGCGATCCCGCGTACGTCACCGCGACGACGGGGGGAACACCCACCATGGCGTACGACGTGCAGCCGACCGCTGGTCCGCAGCTCTCCGCCCCCACGCAGCCGGTGTCCGGCGTCGGTCCCGTGTCCGGAGTTGGTCCTGTGTCGGGGCAACCGGCCGGCACGACGGCTGTCCAGTCCGACTGGCCGACACCTTCCACCGGCTGGCCGAGCACCGCCGCCCCCAGCGTCGGCTGGCCGTCGGCACCCGTGACCGGCGCACCCGCTGCCCCGTCCGGCTATCCGACCGCCCCTCCACCGTCCGGATACCGGCCTCCGTTCGCGCCGCACGGCCCGTACGCCTCGCCGACTCCGGCCGCGCCCCCTCCACCCAAGCCACCCAAGCCGCCGAAGCGCCCCAAGGAGCGTTCGCCGCTCGGCGCGGTGACCTTCTCGTTGATCTTCCTGGTCCTCGGTGTGGTCGCCCTGCTCGACCTGCTGGACGTCTTCGCCATCAGCGCCTCGTCATACTTCGCGGCCGCGTTGGCCACGATCGCGCTGGGGCTGCTGGTCGGCACGTGGTTCGGCCGCGCCCGCTGGCTCATCGCGCTCGGCCTGGTGACCGCGGCGGCGCTGGGCACGGCGACGGTCGCCGAGTCCTACGACCGGATCCGGGGAGTCGACGGTGCGGTGACCTGGGCGCCCACCGACTATCGGGACCTCGCCGACCGATACGAGAACAGCTTCGGTGACGCCGTGCTCGACCTGCGCGGTATCGACTTCACGAAGCGGGACAGCCAGGTCACCGTCGCAATCAACTTCGGCCAGGCGACCGTTGTCGTACCGCCGAACGTCGACGTCACCACGGTGGCCGATGTCAACGCCGGCGACGCCAACATCTTCGGCAACCGGTCCGGCGGGTTGGACGGTCGCCTGCGGGAGACCACCGATGTCGGCGCGGACGGGCCCGGCGGCGGGACCCTGCGCCTCTACGTCCACGTCAATGCCGGCAATCTGGAGGTGACCCGGTGAAGGCTCACCGCACTGATCTGGTGTCTTTCGCCTTCGGGCTCGTGTTCCTGGCGCTGTCCGGCTGGTGGCTGCTCGCCCAACTGCTCGGGCTCGCGCTCCCCGCGGTCGGCTGGTTCCTGGCCAGCGCACTCATCCTGATCGGGGTCTTCGGGCTGGTCGGAGCGCTGCGCTCGGGTCGGTCGCCGCAACCGGAGGTGACCACCGAGACCGCTGCCCCCGAGACCGCTGCCCCCGTCTCCGGTGCGGCCGCGCCGACCGCTGGTGCCGCCGTACCAACCGCTGGTGCCGCCGTACCGACCTCCGGCGCCCCGCTGCCGGTCTGGGAGGCCGAACGGTCCACCTGGGACGTTCCCCCCTCGGGTCCGACAACGTGGGACGTTCCCGCCTCGGGTCCCACACCGGAGGCGCCGACCGCCGAGGTGATCCACCCCGCCTGGCTGGCTCATCCGCCCTCCGAGGAGCAGACCGCACCGGTCTCCGGCCCGCCCGACGACCGGAACGAGGAGCCGACCCTCGGGATCGACACCCGACCGGCCCCGGCGGAGGGGGACGAGCCGACCCGCCCCGACCACCCGGTCGAGGCCGTCGACGACCAGTCGGCCGACGAGCGGGACGGCCGGCGCGGGCAGGGATGACCTTGGGCGCCTGCCGGCGTCGGCGTACTCCACCGCTACGGCGGTGCGGCTGACGCGAACGGACGCATATGCTGGCCGGTGGAGATCTCGCCTCCGCCGGCCGGCCCGTCCCGCCATGGCGGTCCCGCCGCGATTCCCGTCTCTACCCCGTCAGGAGCCCGCCCGACATGACCCAGTCCCCCGCCGTGCGTACCACCGGCCGGTCCGGTCCGGTCCGCATCGGCGAGCGAGCCGCCCGTACCCTCGTCACCGAGCTGGCCCGGATCAACGATCCCAAGGCCGCCCTGCTGGTCGGGGCGAGCCCGGAGTCCGCAGTGCTGGCCGCGGCGATCGACGCGCTGCTCCCCGGTGACCGGCTCACCGTGGTGCCCGCCGAGCCGTTCGGCGCTGCCGCGCTCCGCGAGCACATCACCGCCCAGGGTCGCTGGGTCGCCGACCGGGTGAGCATCGTCGACTCGCTGGCCGAGGCCGAGCCCGCCGGGGTCGTCATTGCCGGCGAGGTGTTCGCCGGCACCGCCGAGGAGACCCGCAGCGGCATCGAGGGCCTGGCCAAATACCTCTCCGACGGCGCGGTGTTGAGCGTGGCGACCATCGCCATGCCGGGCCGGACCACCGGCGCGGCCACCGAGCTGGCTCGACAGGACGCCCTCTACGGCGTCGGCGCCGACCTGGTGCTGCGCAACTCGCCACCGGTGCGGGTCTACCGGCTGCGGTTCACCCCGGCCAGCCCGGCCACGGCCGACAGGTTGGCCCCCGCGCACCGCCCGTCGAGCGTTCCGCTGACCCGCGGCATGCACATCGACTCCAACGGCGTGGCCGCGGCGGGCATCGCGCTGGGCCTCGCGGCGCTGGCCCGGGTGGCGCGTCCGTCGTCCAAGCTCTGGCTGCTGCCGGCGCTGGCCGCCGGGCCGGTCGCCGCGTTCTTCCGCGACCCCGAGCGGGACGTGCCGGAAGACCCGAGCGCCGTGGTCGCCAGCGCGGACGGCAAGGTCCTGTCGGTGCAGCGGCTGCACGACGAGCGTTTCGGCGACGGCGAGTGGCTCCGGGTCGCGGTCTTCCTGTCGGTGCTGGACGTGCACGTCAACCGGTCCCCGGTCGCCGGCAAGGTGGTGGACTACTTCGTCGCTGACGGCGGCTTCGTCAACGCGATGAAGCCGGACGCCGAGCACAACGTGGCGGCGTACACCGTGCTGGACACCGCTCGGGGCACGGTGGTGGTCGCGCAGCGCACCGGGCTCATCGCCCGCCGGATCGTGCAGCGCGCGCCCATCGGCGCGCTGCTGGCCAGGGGCGAGCGCTTCGGGCTGATCCGGTTCGGCTCCCGGACCGACGTCTACCTGCCGGCCGATGCCGCTGACCCGCTGGTCGGGCCGGGCGACAAGGTCGTCGGCGGTTCCACGGTCATCGCCCGCTGGCGCTGACCCACGAACGAGAAAGGGGCGCCGCTGTCCGCGGCGCCCCTTTCTCGTTGCTGCGATCAAGTGGTACGTGGTGCTGTGCTCATTTGCCGCGATGTGCTGTGCTCATTTGCCGCGATGTGCGGTGCTCAGGCGGTGCGACGCTGCCGCAGCCAGAGCACCGGCCCGCTGACCAGGTAACCCACCACGATCAGCGCGAACGTGATCCGGATGTCGACCAGCGCGCCGATCACCGGAGCCAGCCAGAGCCACGGGGGCAGCTTCACCAGGCGGGCGAGCTTGGCGTACGGGAAGCTCGAAACCATCGCGAAGGCCAGCAGCGCCACCCCGGCGACCAGCACGGCCCCGGGCACCGGCAGGCCGATCGCCACGGTCAGGGCGAGCACCGCAGCCGCCATCGTGGTCGGCACGCCGCAGAAGAAGCGGCCGTCCTTCGGCGAGACGTTGAAGCGGGCCAGTCGAATAGCGGCACAGGCCGCGACCAGGGCGCACGCCACCGCCGCCGCGGCGGTGGAGACGGAGCCGGCGAGCGAGGCGTAGACCACGACCGGCGCGGCGAGACCGAACGAGCACATGTCGGCGAGCGAGTCCATCTGCGCGCCGAACGGGCTGGCCACCCCGAGTCGGCGGGCCAGTGCGCCGTCCAGACCGTCGAAGGCGACGCACGCGATCAGGCAGAGCGCGGCGATGCGCACCTCGCCCTGCATGGCCAGGAAGATGGCCAGCATGCCGAGCATCAGGCTGGCCAGCGTGCACGCGTTGACCAGGCCGAACTTCATCCGACGGGCGATGGTGCGCTCGCCGGGAAGCAGCGGGATGGTAGCGGCGGACGCCTCGTCGGCGTACGCCATCGGCGGCATCGCCGGGCTGACCGGCATCACCGCCTCGATCTCCGCCCGACCGACGTTGTCAGCCGGCCGGCTGAGCCGGTCCAGGCCGTAACGACGGCGCTGCCGGTCGGCGTACCGGTGCTCGGTAGGAACCAGGTCGGTCCCGTGCAGGTCGTCGTCACGACGACCGACCCGGACCAGGAGCACCTGGCGGGCGAACGTGCTGCTGCGGCGCAACCTGCCCGCCCAGCGACGCCCTGCGGGGCGCGGACTGTCAGTAGTACGACGCCGGCGCCATGGGGCTCTCGGCACGTTTCCTCCATCACCGGATCGGCTGACCGCCGTGGGGGGCGGGTGTCCGGCTGTCTCGTGCCGGACCTTGCGTGGCCCGGCAGCCGTTTTGCGGAGTACACCATCGCATAGGGGAACATGGCTTGGCGATAGCTGCCGGCGGTACTTATATCTGGCTTAAACCGCTCGAACCGCTCGCTTGTTCCCATCCCGGGCTTCATCGCCCGTTTCCTCCACCATTCCCGCCTTTGACTGTACCGGAGGGTCACCAGTTCGGCTCACCGAGCGGCGTGCTATCGGCCACTCTGTCCGATTGCCAGCGTAGCGATGTCGCTCAACGGCAGGTCAACAGCTTCGGCGCGGGTGAACCAGCCGGCCCTCGCCGTCGAGCCCCCTGCGGATTCGGTGACCACCGCATCGGTAGGTACGTCCACCAACACCCGATAGATCACCCGTACGCCGTGCCAGTCCAACGGCCGACCCTCCGGGCCGAGCGCGGCTGGGTTGTGCAGATTGTCCACCCCGAGAAGCTCGACCACCCGACCGAGCTGACCACCCTCCTCGACCAGCTCCCGGAGCAACCCGGTGGTCGGCTGCTCACCGTGATCGGTACCCCCACCGGGCAGGTGCCACAAGCCAGCCCCCGGATAGCCGTCCGCGATCTGCGTGAGCAGGATCCGCCCTGCCGGATCGGTCACCAGCCCGTACGCCCCGAAGCGCAGCCGGCGATCGGGGTGCGGCGGCGGAAAGGACTGACCCGGCCGGTGCGACCCGGGCGGCAGCGGCGTGACCGGCAGGCCGAGCATTTCGGCGGTGAACGGTGTCAGCGACAACCCCGCCGCCTCGGCCAGGGTGAGCCAAGCAACGCGATCAACCAACCCACCACCAGCCTCAGCCACCGGCCCGTCACGCTGGGTCAACTCGAAGAACAGCCGGTCGGTGTGCAGCGAGACGTCCTCCGGATAGCTGGTCACGTCTGCGACCACCGCCCGCAGTCGACCCGCCGCTACGGTCAGCCCGGTCTGCTCGGCGACGGCACGAACCACGGCACGCTCGGGATGCTCGGCGTGCGCGACAGTACCTCCCGGCAGCCGCCACACCCCGGGAAACTCACCGCCCACCCCGTCCCGAACCACCAGCACCCGATCGCCATCCCACAGAACCCCATAAACCCCAACCCGCCGCAAGAACCCCATCCCCGCCCACTCCCACCCGCCCACGAAGCCCACCAAACCTGTCGATCATGAAGTTATAGCCGTCCATCTCGGCGTGTCCTGACAATAACTTCATGATCAACGGGGTGAGGCGGGCAGGAGCGGCGCCCCGACGGACCTCGACCCGTGGCGCCGACCCTCCGCACCGGGCTGCGTTCAAGCCGGCCTCAGGTCCGAAGGACCGCCCTTTTGCCGAAGGGGGCCCTTTCTGGGGATATGTCCGTACTGCGTCACCGTGTGGCTACGAGGCCGCTCAAGCAATGATCGACTCGGTTTTGCGGAAATCGGGGTGTCCTGGTGCTGGGATACCGCGACTTCAATGAAACCGAGTCGATCATTCGGCCGCAGCACTTCGCCGTGGGATTGCCGGGTATCCACACCCGATCGGCCTGCTGAGCGCGCACGACCACACCACCACACGACCACACGACCACACGACCGCCGGCAGCAGGCAGCAGGCAGCAGGCAGCAAGGACATCCCCGACGCCAGGCAGCGCGGCCACGGTCACCTGCGCGCGCCTGACGCGAGATGCACCGAACCCCGCATCACCGCAGGTCACACCGGCGCCAGAACGAGGCCGGGATGACCACGGATCAGGTGAGCTGGGCGGCTTGGACTGCTTCGGCGGTCACCTCGGTGAGGTGGTGGGCGGGGAGAGCGCCCAGCTCCTCGCGCCCGAACCAGCGGGCCTCGCAGGTGGAGCCGCCCACGTCGGCCACGGTCAGCGGGTTGGGTTGGTCGACGACGACGCGGTAGAAGGCGCGCACCCCGTGCCAGTCGATCGGGTAGCCCTCGGGGCCGAGTGAGGCGGCGTCGCGGTGGCTGGCCACTCCGAGAAGCTCGACCAGGCGGCCGGTCTGCCCGGTCTCCTCGACCAGCTCGCGGATGAGGGCCGCTCCGGGCTGCTCGCCGTAGTCGGTGCCGCCGCCAGGCAGGTGCCAGCAGCCGGCGCCGGGGTAGCCGTCGGAGACCCGGGTGAGCAGCACCCGGCCGGCCGGGTCGGTGCAGACGGCGTACGCGGCGAAGCGCTGCGCCCGGTGCAGCCCGTCCGGGCCGGGCACCGCGTAAAACGAGGGGAACTCGGGTGCCTCGTCGGGCACCACGTCGGCCGAGGAGGCGGGCAGCCCGAGGGCGCGTGCGGTGAACGAGCGCAGGGGCAGCTCGCGCGCCTCGTCGAGCGTGTACCAGCGGGCCAGGTCGGTGGGACGCTCGCCGACCCGGTCGGCCAGTGTGCCGCCACGCACCGCCACCCGGTAGATCAACCGGTCGGTGTGGATGGTGATGCCGCGGTCCGGCAGTGCGCGCATGTCGGCGAGCACGTCGGCCAGGCCGGAGACGGCGACCGAGAGGCCGGTTTCGGCGGCGGTTTCACGGACGACAGTGTGGTTCGGGTCCTCGCCGTGGTCGACCGCCCCGCCAGGCAGCGACCACGTGCCGGGGGTGCCGGAGCGCTCCGATGCGCGGACCAGCAAGACTCGGCCTCTTGAATCAGCACAAACTGCGTATGCCGCGATCCTGCGGAGCGGCTCCAGCAAGGTGGTCACGGGACCAAATTCTCCCCGCGCCTGGTTACCGGAACGGAAAAGAGTCGGATTCCTGACTGTCTGACACCGATCAGGGATCGGTCAGGGTAAGGATCCGGGCGGTCACCGAGGGCGGGCCGGCCGCCAGCGCGGACAGTGGGGTCATGACATCGACCACCGCTCCCCACGCCCCGTACAAGCAGCTCCGGCGACCCACCACCGACCGCATGGTCGCGGGGGTCGCCAGCGGCGTCGGCCGCTACTTCGCCATCGATCCCACACTGGTCCGGGTGCTCTTCGCGGTCAGCGGCCTGCTCACCGGCGGGCTGGCGCTGTTCGCGTACCCGATCATGTGGTTCCTGATGCCGGAGGAGCCCACCGGCGCGCCGGCCTGGCCGCACCCGGCGGGCACCGCGCCGCAGCCCACCGCCCCGACGCCGCCCTACCCGCCGACGACCCCGTTCAACACGCCGCCGGCCGCCTGAGCGGCGCCTACTCCCACTCGATGGTGCCCGGCGGCTTGCTGGTCACGTCCAGGACCACGCGGTTCACCTCAGCCACCTCGTTGGTGATCCGGGTGGAGATCCGGGCAACCACCTCGTAGGGCAGTCGTGACCAGTCAGCGGTCATGGCGTCCTCGCTGGAGACGGGGCGCAGCACCACGGGGTGCCCGTAACTGCGCCCGTCTCCCTGCACACCGACGCTGCGGACGTCGGCGAGCAGCACCACCGGGAACTGCCAGACGCCCCGGTCCAGGCCGGCGGCGGTCAGTTCCTCGCGGGCGATCAGGTCGGCCTCGCGGAGCAGGTCGAGGCGCTCCTGGTTGACCGCGCCGATGATCCGGATGGCCAGGCCGGGGCCGGGGAACGGGTGCCGCCAGACCATCGCCTCGGGCAGGCCCAGCTGGAGGCCGAGCGCCCGGACCTCGTCCTTGAAGAGGGTGCGCAGCGGCTCGACCAGGGCGAACTTCAGGTCCTCGGGCAGACCGCCGACGTTGTGGTGGCTCTTGATGTTGGCGGTGCCGGTGCCGCCGCCAGACTCCACCACGTCGGGGTAGAGGGTGCCCTGGACGAGGAACTCGACATCGCCGTGCAAGGCGATCTCGCGGGCGGCGGCCTCGAAGACCCGGATGAACTCCCGGCCAATGATCTTGCGCTTCTGCTCCGGGTCGGTCACGTCGGCCAGCGCGCCGAGGAACCGGTCGGTGGCGTCGACCACCTTCAGCTTGATGCCGGTGGCGGCGACGTAGTCCTTCTCCACCTGCTCGGCTTCACCGGCGCGCAGCAGACCGTGGTCGACGAAGACGCAGGTGAGCTGGTCACCGACCGCCTTGTGCACCAGCGCGGCGGCGACCGCGGAGTCCACCCCGCCGGACAGGCCGCAGATGACCTCCTTGTCGCCGACCTGGGCGCGGATCCGGGCAACCTGCTCGTCGATGATGTTCTCGGGCGTCCAGGTCGGCTCGATGCCGGCGATGTCGTACAGGAAGCGGGTCAGCATCTCCTGGCCGTGCGCGGTGTGCCCGACCTCCGGGTGGAACTGCACGCCGGCACGCCGGCCGGCCAGGTCCTCGAAGGCGGCGACCGGCGCGCCCGCCGACTCGGCGGTCACCGTGAAGCCCGCGGGGGCCTCGGTGACGGCGTCACCGTGGCTCATCCAGACGGGCAGGTCCGCCGGCAGGTCGCGCAGCAGCACACCGGGTTCGAGCAGGCGGGGGCGCAGCGGCGTGCCGCCGTACTCGCGGTTGCCGGTCTTCGCGACAGTGCCGCCGAGCGCCTGGGCCATCGCCTGGAAGCCGTAGCAGATGCCGAAGACCGGCACGTCGGCGCTGAACACGCCCGCGTCGATCTGCGGTGCGTCGGCTGCGTAGACGCTGGCGGGGCCACCGGAGAGGATGATCGCGGCGGGGTTCTTCGCCAGCATCTCGGCGATCGGCATCGAGTGCGGCACGATCTCGGAGTAGACCTTCGCCTCACGGACCCGGCGCGCGATGAGCTGGGCGTACTGGGCTCCGAAGTCCACCACGAGGACGGGGCGAGGCAGGCTCATGTGCGCAAATCCTACCGACAGTCACGGCCGCGCCCGGCACCGGCTCGCCCCCCGCGCCCGCCGGCCTCACTGCCGCAGCGCGCCCGGGGCGTCCGTCGGCACCGCCGGGTGGTGCGGGGGTACGGGTGCCAGCCGGCGGTACGGGGACCCGAGCGTCGGTCGGGGGTCCTCCTCGCCCCGGTTGGGCCAGAAGGACATCGCCCGTTCCGCCTGCGCGGTGATCGTCAGCGACGGGTTCACGCCGAGGTTGGCCGAGACCGCAGCGCCGTCGACGACGTGCAGCCCGGGGTGTCCGTACACCCGGTGCCAGGGGTCGACCACCCCGTCGGCCGGGGTGGCGCCGATGGGCGCCCCGCCGAGGATGTGCGCGGTCACCGGGATGTCGAACGGCTCGGTGAGTGAGCCGCCGGGGGTGCCGCCGATCTCGTCGGCGAGCAGTCGGGCCGCGGTGTTGCCGGCCGGGATCCAGGTCGGGCTCGGGGTGCCGTGGCCCGGGCCGGTGACCAGTCGACGACCGAACAGGCCGCGCCGCCACCGGGTGGTCAGGGAGTTGTCCACCGACTGCATCACCAGGGCGATCACCGTCCGCTCCGACCAGCCGCGCACGGACAGCATCCGGGCGGCCAGCCGTGGCTGGCGCACGATGCTGCCCAGCCAGCGGCGTACCCGGTGGGGACCGCCGTCGACCAGCAGCGACTGGAGCAGCCCCATCGCGTTGGAGCCGCGCCCGTAGCGGACCGGTTCGATGTGGGTCTGCGGGTCGGGGTGGAACGAGCTGGTGATCGCCACGCCGTCGGTGAAGTCCAGCCCTTCGGCCCGGGCCTGCTGGCGTGCCACCGAGGCACCCAGGATCGCCTCCGAGTTGGTCCGGGTCAGCTCGCCCAGGCGGGGCGAGAGCCCGGGCAGCACGCCGTCGTCCTTCATCGCGTGCAGCAGCCGTTGGGTGCCGAGCGCTCCGGCGGCGAACACCACCTGGTCAGCGTGGATCACCTGGCGTCGGTGACGCACCCAGGCGCCGGTGCGGACGGTGTGCACCTCGTACCCGCCCTCCGCGGCGGGTTTGACGGCAGTCACAGTGGTCAGCGGGTGCACGACGGCGCCCAGTCGCTCGGCGAGCCAGAGATAGTTCTTGACCAGGGTGTTCTTCGCACCGTGCCGGCAGCCGGTCATGCACCCGCCGCAGTGCGAGCAGCCGGTGCGCTCCGGGCCGGCGCCGCCGAAGTACGGGTCGGCGACCCGCTCGCCGGGGCGGCCGATGTGCACGCCCACCGGGGTGGCGTGGAAGGTGTGCCCCACCCCCATCCGCTCGGCCACCGCCCGCATGGCACGGTCCGCGCCGGTGTTCACCGGGTACGTGGTGACGCCGAGCATCCGCTTCGCCTGGTCGTAGTGGCGGGCCAACTCGTCGCGCCAGTCGGTGATGTCCCGCCACTGTGGGTCGGTGTAGAAGGGCGGCAGCGGCTCGTAGAGGGTGTTCGCGTAGACCAGTGAGCCGCCGCCCACCCCGGCTCCGGAGAGCACCAGCACACCACCGCCGGAGCGCTTCGCGGCCGGGCGGAGCAGGGTGATCCGCTGGATGCCGTAGCAGCCCAGTTTCGGCGCCCACAGGAACCGGCGGGCACGCCAGGACGTCTGCGGGAACTCGTCGTCGGCGAAGCGTCGGCCGGCTTCCAGCACAGCGACGGAGTAGCCCTTTTCGGAGAGGCGGAGCGCGGTGACGCTGCCGCCGAAGCCGGACCCGATGACGACCACGTCATACCGCATGGATGCATCATTACTCGCCAGTAGCGCTCGCGCTAGCGCCCGATTTCGCGCGATCATGCTCCGGCCGACCGACCCGGCGCCTTCCGGCCGCAACCCGGAGCACCCGTCGGAGCGTTGTTCACCAGACGGGTGGAGGGAATTTTCAGATGATCCTCGGGTCGATGGCACCGCGCCGACGGTGGTTGCTGCTGGGGTTGACGGCCCTCGCAGCCGTCGCGCTGATCGCGGCCGGGGCGGTGGTGATCACCCGGCTGACCAGCGACAACAAGCCGGGCGGCGCTCCGGTGGCCGGCTCGCCGACGCCGACGCCGATTCCGACGCCCACCCCGAGCCCCAGCGGCCCACCGCCGGGCGCGGACATCACCGGCCCGCTCAACCTGCTGCTGGTCGGTGTGGACACCCGGGTCAGCGTGCCCGGATGGGAACCGCACTCGGACGCCGTGCTGGTCCTGCACGTGCCGAAGGGGTTGGGCCAGGCGTACCTCTTCTCGCTCCCCCGCGACCTGCTGGTGGACATCCCGGCGTTCCCGAAGGCCGGCTACAAGGGCGGCAAGACCAAGCTCACCCACGCGATGAGCTTCGGCAGCCGGGTGCCGGGCAAACCCAAGGAGCCGAGCACCGCCCAGGGGTACGAGCTGCTGCGCAGCACGGTCGCCGGGTACACCGGGCTGCGGATCGACGCCGGTGCGGTGCTCACGTTCAACGGGTTCGACAAGCTGGTCAACGCGCTGGGCGGGGTGGACATCTACGTCGACCAGCGGGTCGAGTCGATGCACCGCCGACCGGACGGCAAATACCGGGAGAGCGTGCCGGGCGGTTACACCGGTCCGCAGCAGGTCTACGAGAAGGGCGAGCAGCACCTCAACGGCTGGCAGGCACTGGACTACGCGCGGCAGCGCTACATCCCCGGCGGCGACTACGCCCGGCAGCGTCACCAGCAGCAACTGATCAAGGCGATGACCAGCAAGATCCTGGACGAGGGCCTGGCCCGGCAACCGGAGCGGGTCGACCAGGTCGTCGCGGCGCTGGGTAACACGCTGATCTACGTGGGTGGGCGGCGGATCGTCGACATCGCGTACGCCCTCGGTGGGATGCCGGAGAACAAGTTCGTGCTCGTCGGCCTGCCCGGGTCCGGCGTCGGCAAGGGCAGCGCCTACCGCGGCGAACAGCTCACCGCCGTCGGCCGGAAGTTCATCACCGAACTCCGCGCCGGCCGCGCCGACGCCTACCTTGCCGCCAACCCCACCCTGGTCGTCAAGAACTGACCCCGCTCAGAGCCGCTTGGGCAGGGCCGGCTTCTTCGTGCCGTACAACCAGGCGTCGAAGAGCGCGTCGAGCTGCTTGCCGGAGACGCGCTCGGCGAGGGCGACGAACTCCGCAGTGGTGGCGGTGCCGTTGCGCTTCTCCGCCGCCCAGGTCTTGACGATCTCGAAGAACGCCTTGTCGCCCACAGCCACCCGCAGGGCGTGCAGGGTCATGCCGCCGCGCTGGTAGACAGACTCGCTGAACAACTCCTTGGCACCAGGCTTGCCCGGCGGCGTCTTCCACACCTGAGCGGACATCCGGGCGTACCGGTTGTCGAAGGCCTCCTTGGCCGTGTACGTCCTGGTGTGCTCGGCCCAGAGCCACTCCGCGTACGTCGCGAAGCCCTCGTTGAGCCAGATGTCCTCCCACCTGGCCAGCGCGACACTGTCACCGAACCACTGGTGCGCCAGCTCGTGCGCGACCACCTCGGTGTTCTCGCCCTGTCGGAAGAAGCCGGCGGAGTAGACCGGGCGGCTCTGCGTCTCCAGGGCGTACGAGATCCGGCTGTCGGTGACCACCACACCGCCGTACGCGTCGAACGGGTACGGCCCGAACACGCTCTCCAGGTAGTCGGCCACCTTGACGGTCTGGGCGATCGACGTGTCGGCCGCGCCCTTGGCCACGTTGGTGGCGACCGCGTTGTAGACCGGGCGGCCCTTGTGCTCGCCGGTGGTGATCCGGAACTTGCCGATCACCAGTGTGCTCAGGTAACTGGCCATCGGCGACTTCTCCGACCACTTCCAGGTGGTCCAGCCGTCCTTGCTGGCCTTGCCGCCCGGCACGCCGTTGCTGACCGCGGTCAGACCGTCGGGCACTGTGACCTCGAAGTCGTACGCCGCCTTGTCGGACGGGTGGTCGTTGACCGGGTACCAGGTGCTGGCCGACTCGGGCTGACCCAGGGCGATGGCACCGTCCGGGGTGTGCAGGAACCCGCCCTCACCGAGCGTCTCGTTCTTCAGCGGCTTCGGCACACCCTCGTAGGTGACCTCGGCGACGAACCCGTTGCCGTTGATCAGGCCGGAGGCCGGCTTGACCACCAGCTCGTTCCGCTTCCGCTCATGGGTGGCCGGCGCGCCGTCCACGGTGACCGTGGTGACCGTCAGGCCGGCCAGGTCGAGGTTGAACGTCGACAGGTCGGTCGTCGCGGTGGCCTGCACCGTGGTCGTACCGGTCAACCGGTCCTTCGCCGGGTCGTAGCGCACCTTGACCGTGTACCGCCCGACGTCGTAGCCGCCGTTGCCGTAGGTCGGGAAGTAGGCGTCCCCGACCCCCTCGGCACCGGCGGTGAACGTCCGTGCCGGGGTGGGCGACGCGCTCGGCGCCGACGCCGCCTCCGGGGCCGACGAGTCGCATCCGGACAGTGCGAGCGCCCCGGTCACCAGCAGACCGACGCCCATCCGTAGGTCGTGCCGCGTCACCCGCATCTCGAACCCTCCCCGGTACGGTCGCGGTGACGGCGTCCACCGCTCCGCGCGCACGGACGGTCCCCCGCCGTCCGCAGGCGGGAGCATATCGACCGGCCATCACGGCTCCGTCACGGCAGTGTGGGCGCTGATCCACCCACCAACCAGGCATCGAAGAGCGGTCGAAGCTGCCGACCCGCCACCCGCTCGGCCAGCGCGACAAGGTCCGAGGTGGTCGCGTTGCCCGCCGCCTGCTCGCTGGTCCAGGTCCGCAGGAGGCGGAAGAACGTGTCGTCACCGACGGTCCGGCGCAGCGCGTGCACCGCGAGTGCCCCCCGCTTGTAGACGGCCGTGCCGAACATCGACTCCCGGCCCGGCTCGACCGACGGCTGCGACCAGTCGGTCGCCGCGTACTGGAGCTCGAAGTTGCGTTGCGCGGTCCGGCCGCCGTCGTGCTCCTCCCACAGCCACTCCGCGTAGCTGGCGAAGCCCTCGTTGAGCCAGATGTCGCTCCACCTGGTCAGCGACACACTGTCGCCGAACCACTGGTGGGCCAGCTCGTGCGCCACCACGCTCGGGTTGGGTTGGTCGTCCGCGAAGAATGCGGGCCCGTAGACCGGGCGGGACTGGGTCTCCAGCGCGTACCCGATCCGGTCGTCGGCGACCACGATCCCGCCGTACGAGTCGAACGGGTACGGGCCGAACCGGCTGGCCAGGAAGTCGACGATCGCCCCGGTGCGGGCCAGTGAGCTGGCCGCGCCGCCGTTCGCGGGCAGGCTCGCCGCCACCGCCGTGACCATCGGTCGGCCGGCGTGCGTGCCGGTCACCACCCGGTAGTCGCCGATCACCAGGGTGCTCAGGTAACTGGCCATCGGGGCGCGCTCCGACCAGTGCCAGGTGGTCCAGCCGTCGGCGCTGCTCTTCGGGCCGGGCACACCGTTGCTCAGTGCGGCCAGGCCGTCCGGGACGGTCACCGCCAGGTCGTAGGTGGCCTTGTCCGACGGGTGGTCGTTGACCGGGAACCAGGTGGCGGCCGAGTCGGGTTGGCCGAGCGCGACAGCGCCGTCGGCGGTGTGCAGGAAACCCCCGCTGCCCAACGACCCGTCGACCACAGCCGTGGGCACACCCGCGTAGTCGACCGCCACGGTGAACTGCCGGCCGCGCGGGAGCCCGGCGCGCGGGGTCACCACCAGCTCGCCGTCGCCGCGCCGGTGGTCGGCTCGTGCGTCGGCAACGGTGACCGCGCTGACGGTCAGTCCGGCCAGGTCCAGGTTGAACCGGGACAGGTCCTGGGTGGCCGTGGCCGTGATGACGGCGCGACCGGTCAGCCGGTCCGTCGACGGGTCGTAGCGGACGTCGAGGTCGTAGTGCGAGACGTCGTAGCCGCCGTTGCCGCGCCCCGGCACGTACGGGTCGCCCGAGTCGGCCGCGCCGGGGCGGAACCCGTCGCTGTCGCCCGTACAGCCGGTCGTGGCCAGTCCGACGACGCAGGTCAGCGTGGCGGCGATGGCGGTCAACCGACTGCCGGCCGATCTCCGTCCGGTCCGGACCATGCACACCCCCTGCGGTACCTCCGGTGAGGACGAGCGTAGTCAGCGCCGCAGGCGACGCGGTCCGTATTGACGATCATCAGTAACTTTCGTTGAATCAAACAAAAGTTACCATCGATCGATACTTTCTTTCGACTTTGACCGACGTTAGTGTCGATCTCCGACCACCGTCGCGAAAGGTGGAACCATGCCAGACCACACCGCACCCGACGCCACCCCCACCGGCCGACTCAGCCGTCGGTCCCTGCTCGCCGCGTCCGCCGGCGCAGCCGCCGCGATCGGCGCGGCCGGCCTACCGGTCCTCGCCACCGGCACCCCCGCGCTCGCCAAACCCAAGAGCAAGCTGCGGGTCGAGCCGCTGATCCCGGCGAAGAACCGCGGCATCATCCTCTACAGCGTCCGTGACCGGATCACCGCCGCGCCCGACGACAGTGGAGTGCCCTACGGTTTCGAGCGCGTCCTCGCCCGGCTCGCCGAGATCGGCTACAAGGAGATCGAGTTCGCCGGCTACACGCAGAGCACCGAGATCCTCGGCCGGCAGATCACCCCCACCGAGATCCGCAAGATCCTCGACGACAACGGTCTGGTGGCCAACGGCACCCACGCCTCGATCCAGCCGGCCACCTTCCAGCAGCAGCTCGACATCGCCCAGGAACTCGGCATGAAGAACATCGGCACCGGCAGCGACCCGACCAGCAGCGCGTACAAGGCCGAGTGGGACGCCGCCGCCGACATCTGGAACGAGCTGGGCCGGCAGGCCCGGGCCCGGGGCATGCGGCTGTACACGCACAACCACGACGCCGCGTACAGCTTCCTGATCGACCGTGGCCCGCGCGACGCGCAGGGCCGGCAGACCCGGTCGTCCGGCATCCGCCGGCTGGAGTACTTCTTCGAGATCACCGACCCGCGGTACGTCTTCTTCGAGCTCGACATCTACTGGGCCTACGTGGCCCGCTACAAGCACCAGAAGTACGTCGACCCGGCCGGCCAGGAAGTGACCGACCTGTTCGACCCGATCCTCACCGTGGCCGACCGGACCACCCGGTTCCCGCTCTTCCACGCCAAGGACGGCGACCGGGACACCAGCGTTCCCAACGGATACCAGATGACCCCGCTGGGCGAGGGTGACCTCAACTTCCAGCAGTTCTTCCAGACCATCGGCGAGCGGAACTTCCACCACGCCAACTGGGAGATGGACACCGCCCCCGGCGGTGCCGACAACAAGGGCCAGTCACTGGACTTCGCGGCGACCAGCTACCGCAACATGTCCGACCTGACCATCTACCTGGACAAGTGACTCCCGGCTGACGCGACGAAGGCCGGCCCCGCAGCACCGCGGGGCCGGCCGTCCGGCGTCTGAGAGAAGGGTCAGCGGTCGAGGACCAGGCCGACCTTCTGGAACTCCTTCAGGTCGCGGTAACCGCACTTGGCCATCGCCCGACGCAGCCCACCGAACAGGTTGAGCTGGCCGTCGGCCTCGTCAGCCGGCCCGAAGAGCAGCTCCTCCATCGAACCGAGCGGCTCACCGGCAACCTCGAACGCGCCCCGAGGCAGCGACGGGTGACTCGCCGCCGAGTGCCACCAGGCACCACCGGCGGGGGCCTCCTCGCAGAGCGACAGCGGCTCACCGAGCATCACCGCGTCCGCACCGCAGCCGAGCGCCTTGGCGATGTCACCCGAGGTCTGGATGTCACCGTCGGCGATGAGGTGCACGTACCGGCCGCCGGTCTCGTCCAGATAGTCGCGGCGGGCCGCCGCCGCATCCGCGATCGCGGTCGCCATCGGCACCCGGATCCCCAGCACCGACTCGGTGGTCGACCACTCGTCGCCACCGATGCCCACGATGACCCCGGCCGCACCGGTACGCATCAGGTGCAGAGCGGTCTTGTAGTCCGTGCAACCGCCGACGATCACCGGCAGGTCGAGGTCGGCGATGAACTCCTTGAGGTTCAACGGCTCATCGGTGGTCGACACGTGCTCGGCCGAGACGATGGTGCCCTGGATGACCAGGATGTCCACCCCGGCGTCCAGGATCACCGGAGCCAGCGCCAGGGTGTGCTGCGGGGAGACCCGCACCGCCACAGTGCCGCCACCGGCGCGCAGCTCACGAACCCGCTCGGCGATCAGGTCCGGACGGATCGGCTCGGCGTACACCTCCTGGAGCTTCTTGGTGGCGCGGGCGTCCTCATCGAGGCCGGCCAGCTCCTCCAGCACCTTGGTCGGGTTCTCGTAGCGGGTCCAGAGCCCCTCGACGTTGAGCACACCGAGGCCGCCGAGCTCACCGAGCCGCACCGCCGACGCCGGGCTCATGGTGGCGTCGGAGGGGTGGCCGACGCACGGGATACCGAACGGGTACGCGTCGAGCTGCCAGGAGGTGGAGACGTCGTCGACGTCCCTGGTCCGGCGGCTCGGCACGATGGCGATGTCGTCCAGGTGGTAGCCGCGCTGCGCGGTCTTGCCCAGCCCGATCTCGACCACGTCACGCATGGGGGACTCCAGATGGTTGGGGGTGGTGGGTCAGCGGGTGTGGTAGTTGGGCGCCTCGACGGTCATCTGGATGTCGTGCGGGTGGCTCTCCTTCAGCCCGGCCGCGGTGATCCGGATGAGCTGGCCTCGGCGGTGCAGATCGGGGATGTTCTCCGCACCGGCGTATCCCATGGCCAGTCGCAAACCGCCGACCAGCTGGTGGGCGACCCGGGAGAGCGGCCCCCGGTAGGGCACCTGACCCTCGACGCCCTCCGGGACGAGCTTGTCGTCGCTGAGCACGTCCTGCTGGAAGTAGCGGTCCTTGCTGTACGACTTGGCCTGACCCCGGGACTGCATCGCGCCGAGCGACCCCATCCCGCGGTAGGTCTTGAACTGCTTGCCGTTGACGAAGATCAGCTCGCCGGGGCTCTCCTCGCAGCCGGCCAGCAGGCTGCCGAGCATCACCGTGTCGGCACCGGCCACCAGGGCCTTGGCGATGTCGCCGGAGTATTGGATGCCACCGTCGCCGATCACCGGCACGCCGGCCGGCCGGGCGGCACGGGCTGCCTCCATGATCGCGGTCACCTGCGGCACACCGACGCCGGCGACGATCCGGGTGGTGCAGATCGCGCCCGGACCCACGCCCACCTTGACGCCGTCGGCGCCGGCGTCGACCAGCGCCTTCGCGCCGGCGTACGTGGCCACGTTGCCGCCCATGATGTCGACAGTGACGTCGGCCTTGAGCCGGCGGACCATGTCCAGCACGGCCCGCTGGTGACCGTGCGCGGTGTCCACGATCAGCACGTCGACGCCCGCGTCGACCAGGGCACGGGCCCGCTTGTACGAGTCCTCGCCGACACCGATGGCGGCGGCGACCCGGAGGCGGCCGGCGTCGTCCTTGCTGGCGTCCGGGTACTGCTCGCTCTTGGTGAAGTCCTTCACGGTGATCAGGCCACGCAGCCGACCCGACTCGTCGACGATCGGCAGCTTCTCGACCTTGTGCTGGCGCAGCAGCGCGAGAGCGTCGTCCTTGCTCACGCCCACCCGGGCGGTGACCAGCGGGGTGTGGGTCATGATCTCGCGGACCGGGGTGTCCGGCTCGGAGACGAAACGCATGTCGCGGTTGGTGACGATGCCGACCAGTTGGCCGTCGCCGTCCACCACGGGGACGCCGGAGATGCGGTAACGCCCGCACAGCTCGTCGACCTCGCGCAGTGTGTCGTCAGGGCTGGCGGTCACCGGGTTGGTGATCATGCCGGACTCGGAGCGCTTGACCAGGTCGACCTGGAGCGCCTGGTCCTCCATGGAGAGGTTGCGGTGCAACACGCCGATGCCGCCCTGGCGGGCCATGGCGATCGCCATCCGGGCCTCGGTCACCGTGTCCATCGCGCTGGAGAGCAGCGGAATGGACAACTCGACGTTGCGGGTGAGCTTCGTCCGGGTGTTGACCCGACTGGGCACCACGTCCGACTCGCCCGGCTGGAGCAGCACGTCGTCGAAGGTGAGGCCGAGCGGAACCACCCGGGCGGAGCCGGCCGGCAGCTCGGGCAGGTGGCCGCCCAGGTCGGCGTGCTCCACGCCGGCCGGAAGATCGGTGCTGGGCGAATTTTCCACGATTGCTCCCCTGAGCTGCTCGGATGGGCTTCAGCGAGGTGGCGCGGGCGGGCACCGGAGCGCGCCACGGTGCCGGCACGTCGCCTCATCGTACCCAGTGACCTGGGCGACCCGTCTGTGGCGGCCCGGCCCGGCGCACGGCCCGGGGGGCGGACGTCCGCGCCGCGTTGGGTCTACGGTGAAGGGGTGCACGACGAGCCCATCGACCCGTTCAATGGCGACCCGGCCGATCCCACAGCGGGTCTGGATGAGCCGGGCGATGACCCGACGCCGGATCCGCTGACCGACGTCGAGCGCCAGGACGTGCTGGAAGACCTCGCCGACCTGGAGATCTACCAGGCCCTGCTCGCCCCGATCGGGGTCCGTGGCCTGGTGATCGAATGCGAGGACTGCCGAGAGCCGCACTACTTCGACTGGGACCTGCTCCGGGGCAACCTGCGCCACCTGCTCAACTCCGGCCGCCCCCGCGTGCATGAGCCCGCGTACGACCCCGACCCGGACCACTACGTGACCTGGGACTACGCCCGGGGCTACGCCGACGGCGTGCACGACACACTGACCGAGGGCACCGAGGACGAGCCGGGCACCCCGACCGCAACGCAGTGACGGTCGGGTGCGTGGACGCCGTTTGATGGTGGCGTGCGGCGCCTGCCAGTGACCGTGGCGTGCGGCCTGGCGCGGCGCGATGACGGTGGCGTGCGCGCGGCGTGGCGCGTGCCGATGACTGCGGCGCAGCGCGGCGTGGCGTCTGCCGGTGGAGTGCGGCGTGCGCGTACCAGTGACCGTGGTGTGCGGCGCGTGCCGGTGACCGTGGCGTGACCCTCAGGCGACCAGCCCGGCGCGGAAGCCGGCTGCCACCGCGTGCGCCCGGTCCCGGGCCCCAAGCTTGCGGAACAACCGGCGAGCGTGCGTCTTGACCGTGTCTTCCGAGACGAACAACTCCCGGCCGATCTCCGCGTTGCTCTTACCCTCGGCCATGCCGAGCAGCACCTGAAGCTCGCGCTCGGTGAGCCCGATCGACGCCCGGGTGGGCCGGGTGTTCGCAGCGGGCCGGGCCGGATCGGTCTGATCCGCCGACGACTCGCCGGTCGCCGACTCGGCCTCGTCGTCCCCCCGCTGCACCGGCACCGACGGCATCCCCGCCGACCCGTCGCCGGGCGTTGCCGGCCAGCCGGGCTCGCCGGAGCCACGCGGGGACGGCCCGGAGCGACCAGAACCGCCCACCGCCGCGGCATCCCGGGCCGGATCGGTGATCCGCTGCCGGGAGGCCCGGCCGGGCGCTGTGAGCAGCAGGAGGGCCTTGGCCACCGCGCTGGTCAGGTCGTGGTCGACGTTCTGAATGAGACCGCGGGCACCGGCGCTGATGGTGGCCGCCGCCGCCTCGGACTCTTCGGTACCAAGCAGCAGCACCGCGGCCTGCGGCGCGCGGGCCAGGACCCGACGAACGAAGCCGGCGCTGTCCGGCCGGGTGAGGGCCGTATCGGCCAACACCACGTCGGCCGGTCGCTCGGCCAGCCGCAGCATCACCTCAGGATCGGAGACTGCGGTACGAACAATTGCTGACAACCCCAGCCGCGCGGCAGCAGAAGCAAGGTGCTGGGCCGCGAGTGGTGTCCGAACGCACACAAGGACGGTACGCACTGTGGTCTCCTCTCCGCCAACGAGCAGACCATGACGGGGTCGGCTCGGGAGGGGGTTCCCGGCAATCCTTCGAACTTTTCCGACAGATAGGGCAAAAGCCGCAATTTGTGGGACGTTTTCGATCACACACGTGTGAGTCGGCTGCGGCCCGGGTACCGGGAGGTCCAGGCCGGGAACGGTGCGCCTGCGCGGCCCGCCGCACGGATGCCGGCCACAAGGATTCTCGCGGAGCCGCGCGGGAGGAGGGGTGCTGATGTCGAACGTACGTAGACTGCCCGGACCCATCGTCGATCTCTGGGACTGGCAACGGCTCGGTGCCTGCCGAGGGCGGGACAGCGCCCAGTTCTTCCACCCGGACGGCGAGCGTGGCTCCTCCCGACTGCGTCGCGAGTCCGCCGCCAAGTCGGTCTGTCGCGCCTGCCCGGTCCGGGCCGAGTGCGCCGCACACGCACTGTCGGTCCGCGAGCCGTACGGCGTGTGGGGCGGCTTCAGCGAGTCGGAACGACTGCGACTGCTCGCCGTCGGCTGGGAGGACCTGGCAGACCGCCGGCACGCCCGGGTCGACGTCGCACGGCTGGAGGCCCGACTGGGTCACCCGCACAAGTCGACCGTCCCGGCCCAACGCAACGTCGCCTGACCCGACACATACCTGACGTCCGCGAAACCGCGTCCCTCGTTCGGGGGCGCGGTTTCGACGTCCCCACCCCTGGGCGGCCTCAACATCCCCGGGTTAAGGCGGGCTCGGCCTCCCCGCCCGGTCTCGCCAAAAACCCCAACATCCGCATGATCGACACGGGTTCAATGGTGTCGGGGTGTCCCGCCGCCTCGGACACCCCGATTTTGGCAAAGCCGAGTGGATCATGCCCAGAACGGAACGGGCTGAGGCCGGCCGCGCCTCCGTATGGGAGGTTTGTCCGGTCTGAGGGGTTAAGGCGAGAGCGCCGATGGCCCCGGTACGAGGGTTGCGGCCTTCGGGGCGTTTGGCCTGTGACCGGTCGCACCGGTGGGTCGGAATGATGGCCCGGGCGGGGTCGTTACACACTCTGACGATCGCAGGACCACCGGCTCGCCGCCCCGCCCACCGGGGTTGGTAGCGGGGTTGGAATGCCCGACCCGGCCCGCATCGTTGAAGCCTTCCCAGCACCCCGCTCCATCGGGTGTCACGGGATGGCCCGGCCTCCGGAATGACTCCGGGCCCCCGGTCGTTACACATGGACCCGGCGCCCGAGCCCTCCGCTCGCAGGCCGCCGACCCGGCCCCCGCAAGCCCCCCGGCTTAACTGGTGCCGATCTCCCCCAGACTTTTTCCCTTTGTTTGATGCAGCGCCGGACGAGGTGCTCACACCCTTGTGTCGCCGACCCCCATTGGCGGCCTGGGTGTTCCTACCCCCGAAGGAGCTACCCCCATGAACACGATCTTCCGTAAGAGCATGCTGTCTGTTGCTGGTCTCGCGTTCGCCGGTGGTGTCTTCGCCGGCCCGATCGCCGCCCACGCCAACCCCGTCGACGCCAAGCCGGTGGCGGTGCAGTCGGCCGCCCCGAAGCCCCAGGGCGACCAGTCCCACATCACCCTCAACGACGAGCAGACCGCCAACGTCAAGGCGATCATCGCCGCCACGAAGAAGGCCGGCCTGCCCGAGCGCGCCGCGGTCATCTCCATCGCGACGAGCCTGCAGGAGTCCAAGCTGGAAAACCTGGGCCACCTCGGCGACAAGAATGACCATGACTCGCTGGGCCTGTTCCAACAGCGCCCGACCAGTGGTTGGGGCACGCCGGAGCAGATCACCGACCCCGCCTACTCCACCACCGCGTTCCTCAAGGGCCTCAAGCAGGTCGACGGGTGGCAGGACATGCCGCTGACCGACGCCGCGCAGACCGTCCAGGTCTCCGCCTACCCCGACGCCTACGCCCAGTGGGAACAGCAGGCCACCGACCTCGTCGCCCAGCACTGGAACAGCTGACACCAACACAAACACTGAACGACCCGACCACTGGCCGGCACCCCAACCCGGGGTGCCGGCCAGCGGCATATCCCGCACAACCACAAGGACACCAACAACAAGGCCCGGCAGACCTTGGACACTTTCCGTTAGCCGCTAACGGAAACTGTCCAAGATCTACACGGTCGGGCTCACTCGGCCGGCGCGACACGCCGCCCACCGGGCCGGGCCGGCCGGCCGGCCCGACAGCGCTCCGACGGCTTCCGACCGGAGCGGACCGCCCGGCACTGCCGGATCAGCGGACGGTGACGGTGACCGTGTGCCAGCCGGTGGCGCCGTCCGGGACGACATCCTGCGTACGCTCGGTCTGGGTTTCGCCGGTGGCGTCCGTTGCCCGGACCTGGAGCCGGTGCTCGCCTGGCGTGGCGTCCCAGCGCCACGACCACTGCACCCAGGTGTCCACCGACACGGCTGGGGCCAGCTCGGCCTGCTGCCACTCGCCGTCGTCGACGCGGACCTCGACCTGGCGGATGCCCCGGTGCTGCGCCCACGCCACACCGGCGATGGTCACCGGCCCCGTGGTCAGCCGGTTACGTCCCCGGGGCGTGTCGATCCTCGACTGCGTCTTGATGGGCCCTTCGACCGACCAGCCGCGCGGCACCCAGTACGCGTCGAAGTCCGCGAACCGGGTCAGCTCCAGCTCGGTCACCCACTTGCACGCCGACACGTACCCGTAGAGGCCGGGCACCACCATCCGGACCGGGAAGCCGTGCTCGACGGGCAGAGGCTCGCCGTTCATGCCGACCGCCAGCAGCGCGTCCCGCCCGTCGCGCAGCGCGGCGGTGGGGGTGCCGCAGGTCCAGCCGTCGACCGACCGGCCGACGACCTGGTCGGCGTCCGCATCCGGCTCGACCTCGTCGAGCAGTTCCCGCAGGGGTACGCCGAGCCAGCGGGCGTTGCCGATCAGGTCACCGCCCACCTCGTTGGAGACGCAGGCCAACGTGACGTACCGCTCGACCAGCGGCCGGGCCAGCAGGTCGGCGTAGGTGTAGGTGCGCTCGGTGCCGACCCGCCCGTGGATCCGCAGCCGCCAGCTGTCCGGGTCCACCTGGGGTACCACCAGCGCGGTGTCGATCCGGTAGAACCCGAGGTTCGAGGTGACGTACGGCGCGAGTTGCGCCAGCGAGAGGTCCGCGCCAGCGGGTACGGCCGCTGCGGGGGCGACCGGCGCGGGCAGCCGGATCGCGTCCCGAGCGGCGGACACCCCACGTCGGCCGGCCAGCCAGCGCCCACCGAGACCTGCCGCCACGGCGGTTCCGAGCAGAACCCCGCTGCTGGTGAGGAACCGCCGCCGCGACTCGGGGTCGACTTCCGCAGCCCTGGCCGCGGGTTGCCCGCCCGGAGCCACCGGCGCAGCGGGCGCCACCGGGCCAGCAGGCGACACCGGCGCGGCGGGAGTCACCGGCACCGGCAGGCCCTCGGGCGTCGGCGAAGGCGGCTCGGCCCGCGACCCCCGCGCCGGACCCGCAGGCGGCACCGACCCAGCAGGCGGCACCGACCCGGCGGGCGGCGCGATCGGCGTGGGCGGTGACCATGGCCAGGGGTCCAGCTCGAACGGGCCGTCGATGAACAGCCAGAGCACCAGGCCGCCGAGGCCGGCGCCGACAAGCGACGGCAGCGCGTCGGCGGTGTCCGCACCGGAACGGGTCAGCGCGGCGGCCACACCGATGACGCCGAACGCGGCGATGCCGGCCAGGCCGAATGCCAGCCGCCGGACCGCCAGCACACCGAACAGCGCCGCGAACCCTCCCAGCAACAGGCCCGTACCGACCAGCAGCGCGATCTTGTCGGCGGTGCCGAAGAGGTCGATGGCGAGTTGCTTCAGCGACTCGGGGACGGCGTCGACGACCACCCCGCCGACCGCGACCAGCGGTGCCGACCGGGGGCCGGTCAGGACCGCCACCGGTTCGGCGATTCCGATCGCGACGGCGGCGGCGGTGATCCCGGCCAGCGCGGCGTAGCGCCGCGACGTGGTGCTCATCGGCCCAGTGTGCGCGATCATCCGGTCCACTCGCCAACAACGGCAGCGTCGGTAACAGACCCATAAGACGTTCCGGGGCACACCGTCGTGCGACGGTGTGCCCCGGAACGGGTGTCGCTACCGGGTCAGAAGCCCGGGCCGTGCTGGTGGCCGTGACCGTGGCCGTGGCCGCCGCCGGCGGACTGCTCCGCCTGCTCCGGCTTCTCGACCACGAGGCTCTCCGTGGTGAGCAGCAGACCGGCGATCGAGGCGGCGTTGGTGACCGCGTTGCGGGTCACCTTCACCGGGTCGATGATGCCGGCCTTGACGAGGTCGACGTACTCGCCCTTGGCGGCGTCGAGGCCGTTGCCCCACTCCAGGTCGGCGACCTTCTGCGTCACGACGTAGCCGTCGTGACCGGCGTTCTGGGCGATCCAGCGCAGCGGCTCGACGAGCGACTTGCGCACGACCGAGACACCGATCTTCTCGTCGCCAGTGAAGCCCAGGTCGTCGTCGAGCACCGAACGGATCTGCACCAGGGCGGCGCCGCCGCCGGGCACAGTGCCCTCCTCGACCGCAGCCTTGGTCGCCGCGATGGCGTCCTCGATGCGGTGCTTGCGCTCCTTCATCTCGACCTCGGTGGCCGCGCCAGCCTTGATGACGGCGATGCCACCGGAGAGCTTCGCCAGCCGCTCGGCCAGCTTCTCCCGGTCCCAGTCGGAGTCGGAGGCCTCGATCTCCTTGCGGATCTGGGACACCCGGTCGGCGACGTCAGCCTTCTGGCCGCCGCCGTCGACGATCGTGGTGTTCTCCTTGTCGACCACGACGCGCCGAGCGGTGCCGAGCACCTCCAGGCCGACCTGGTCGATCTTGTAGCCCAGCTCCGGGGCGACCAGCTCGGCACCCGTGGAGATCGCGATGTCCTGGAGCATCGCCTTGCGCCGGTCACCGAAGCCCGGGGCCTTGACCGCGCAGACCTTGAGGGTCTTGCGCAGCGAGTTGACCACCAGGGTGGAGAGCGCCTGGCCGTCCACGTCCTCGGCGATGATCAGCAGGGGCTTGCTGTTCTGCAGGATCTTCTCCAGCAGCGGCAGCAGCTCTTCGATCGCCGAGATCTTCTGGGTGGTGACCAGGATGTACGCGTCCTCAAGGACGGACTCCTGGCTCTCCAGGTCGGTGACGAAGTTCGGCGAGATGAAGCCCTTGTCGAACTGGAGACCCTCGGTCACGTCCAGTTCGGTGGTGAGCATGGAGCCTTCCTCGACGGTGATGACACCGTCGCGGCCGACCCGCTCCATCGCCTCGGCGATCAGGTCGCCGATCGTGGCATCCTGCGCGGAGATCGTCGCCACGTTCGCGATCGACTCCTTGCTGGTGACCTCGGCGGCACGGCCGAGCAGCGCCTCGGAGACCTTGGCGGCCGCCGCGTCGATGCCCCGCTTGAGGCCGGCCGGGTTGGTCCCGGCGGTCACGTTGCGCAGACCCTCGCGAACCATCGCCTGGGCCAGCACGGTCGCGGTGGTGGTCCCGTCGCCGGCGACGTCGTTGGTCTTGGTCGCCACCTCCTTGACCAGCTGCGCGCCAAGGTTCTCGTACGGGTTGGTGAGCTCGATCTCCTTGGCGATGGTCACACCATCGTTGGTGATCGTCGGCGCACCGAATTTCTTGTCCAGGACGACGTTGCGCCCGCGCGGGCCGAGGGTGACCTTGACCACGTCCGCGAGGGCGTTGACACCGTGCTCCAGCAGGTGCCGGGCGTCGTCCGAGAAGCTCAGGATCTTCGCCATTTATGTCCCTTCGAAGCGCCATTGCCCCGGCCCGGCGAGCCGGACCGGGGCAGTGGCACTGATCGGTTGCTTACTTCTCGATGACCGCGAGGACGTCGCGGGCGGAGAGCACCAGGTACTCCTCGCCGGCGTACTTGACCTCGGTGCCGCCGTACTTCGAGTAGAGGACGGTGTCGCCGACCTGCACGTCAACCGGAACCCGGTTGCCGTTGTCGTCGACGCGGCCCGGGCCGACAGCGAGGACAGTGCCCTCCTGCGGCTTCTCCTTGGCGGTGTCGGGGATCACGATGCCCGACGCCGTGGTGGTCTCAGCCTCGTTCGCCTGGACCACGATGCGGTCCTCGAGCGGCTTGATCGCAACCTTGGTCGCGGTAGTCACGGGCATACCCTCCTGGGGTACTGGTTTCGTTGCTGGCCGGCGGGGCCGACCAGCGTCAATCTGCCTCATGCCACCGGGCGGGGCCGTCGTCGCGGGTGCCGGTCCGCCTGGCGTGCGCCCCCGGGTCGCGAGACCCGGAAGCTGGCACCCTCAGGGTGAGAGTGCTAATCGCAGGTTATTCCGTGGCTAGCACTCCGTCAAGGAGAGTGCCAGCGAGTCGCGCCCCGCCAGCCCAGATTTCCGGGTCTACCCGGACAATGACCGGGTGGATCTCGATCAGCTGGCGGCGCTGCGTACCCCCGAGGGGTCGGCCGCGCTCACGGCGGCGGCCGGGCTGGCCGGCGGTGATCCACTGGCTGCGGCGTCGGCCCTGCGCGCGGCCGGGGTGCCGCCGACGCTCGCCGCGGCCGCGCTCACCCAGGCTGAGCTGCGCCACCGGGCGGTCGGCAAGTTCGGCCCGGCAGCCGCTGGGATGTTCCTCACCCGCCCAGGGCTGGAGCAGGCCACCCGCCGGGTGGTCGCCGACCGGCGGGCCGCCCGGCTCCACGCGGCCGGCGTGCGCACCCTGGCCGACCTTGGATGCGGCCTCGGCGCCGACGCGCTGGCCGCCGCCCGCGCCGGCATCCGGGTGTACGGGGTGGAGGCCGACCCGGTGACCGCCGCGATGGCCGCCGCCAACGCCGACGCGGCCGGGCTGGCCGACCTGTTCACTGTCGAGTGCGGGGATGCCACGGCGTTCGACGTCTCCCGGGTCGACGGGGTCTTCTGCGACCCGGCCCGCCGCACCACCGGCACCGGGCGACGGATCTTCGACCCGCGCGCCTACTCGCCACCGTGGGACTTCGTGACCGGGCTGGCCGAGCGGGTGCCGCGCACCGTGGTGAAGGTGGCGCCGGGCCTGGACCACGCGCTCATTCCGGCCGGCGCGGAGGCCGAGTGGGTCGGCGTCGATGGCGACCTGGTCGAGGCCGCGCTCTGGTGTGGTGACCTGGCGGAGGTGCCCCGCCGCGCGACCCTCTACCGCCAGCGGGGCGTCGAGACACGCCGCCACCAGCTCAGCGGCTCGGGTGCCGACGAGGCGCCGGTCGGGCCGCCACGTCGCTACCTGTACGACCCGGACCCGGCGGTGGTGCGCGCGCACCTCGTGGCCGAATTGGCCACCGAACTGGACGCCACCCTGGGCGATCCGAGCATCGCCTACCTCTACGCCGACCAGCCGATCCGCACCCCGTACGCACGCTGCCTGGAGATCACCGACGTGCTGCCGTTCTCGCTCAAGCGCCTGCGGGCACTGCTGCGGGATCGTCGGGTGGGCCGGGTGGAGATCCTCAAGCGGGGTTCCGCGCTCACCCCGGAGCAGCTTCGGCGCGACCTTAGGCTGGCCGGCGACGAGGCGGCGAGCCTGGTGCTCACCCGGGTCGCCGGCGCACCGACAGTGCTGATCGGTAGGCCGGTCGACTAGCGTCGCCGGTGTGGCAGGACAGGGCACTCCGGCGACGGCACTGGTGGTCAAGCGTGGGGTGGCGCACCGCACCCATCCGTACCGGGTGGCACCGGACGCCCCGAACTACGGCGCGTTGGTGGCGGTGGCGCTCGGCGTGCCACCGGAGCGCGTGTTCAAGTCGCTGGTGACCGAGGTCGACGGCGCACTGACCGTGGCGGTCGTTCCGGTCACCGGCGAGTTGGATCTGAAGGCGCTCGCGGCGGCCGTCGGTGGCAAGCGGGCGGCGCTGGCCGACCGGGCGGTCGCCGAGCGGGCGACCGGTTACGTACGTGGTGGGATCAGCCCGCTCGGGCAGCGCAAGCGACTGCCCACAGTGCTGGACGACTCCGCGCTGGCATTCCCGACGATCTACGTCTCGGCTGGTCGGCGCGGTCTGCAACTCGAACTGGCCGCGGCGGATCTGGTGGCGCTGACCGACGCCCGCACCGCGCCGTTGCAGACCCACTGACGACCTTCGTTACGTCGACTCCCCCGTGGGATACCCGCGGAGTAACAGCCGCGTTGCTGAATTGTTATCGCTCCCAACAAACTAGGCACCTGCGCGGTCTTGTGGAGCCGGTGTGACGCGAAATACGTTGCCGGACACAACAAAACAACACCTCCCCCACCTCCGAAAGGACCCTGCACATGCGTAAGGGGATCCTCACCATCGCCGCCGTGGGCCTGCTCGCGACCGGCGGCTTGACCGCTTGCAGCGACGACTCCGGCACCGGCTCGACCGACTCCAAAAAGACCCCCAAGATCGGCGTGATCCTTCCGGACAGCAAGTCCTCCCCCCGCTGGGAGACGGCGGACCGCCGCTTCCTGGAGGAGGCGTTCAAGGCCGCCGGCGTCCAGTCCGACATTCAGAACGCCCAGAACGACAAGGCCGCCTTCCAGACCATCGCCGACCAGATGATCACCAGCGGCGTCACCGCCCTGATGATCGTCAACCTGGACTCCGGCACCGGCAAGGCCGTGCTCGACAAGGCCAAGTCGCAGGGCGTCGCCACCATCGACTACGACCGGCTCACCCTCGGCGGCTCCGCCCAGTACTACGTCAGCTTCGACAACGAGTCCGTCGGCAAGCTCCAGGGCGAGGGTCTGGCGAAGTGCCTGACCGAGAAGAACGCCAAGAACCCGGTCGTGGCATACCTGAACGGCTCCCCCACCGACAACAACGCCACCCTGTTCAAGGCCGGATACGACTCGGTGCTCAAGCCGAAGTTCGACTCCAAGGAATACACCAAGGGCCCGGACGACGCCGTGCCGGGCTGGGACGGCCCCACCGCCGCGACCATCTTCGAGCAGCAGCTCACCGCGACCAAGGGCAAGATCGACGGCGTGCTGGCCGCCAACGACACTCTCGGCAACGCCGCCATCTCGATCCTGAAGAAGAACAAGATCAACGGCAAGGTGCCGGTGACCGGGCAGGACGCCAGCGTGGAGGGCCTGCAGAACATCCTCGCCGGTGACCAGTGCATGACCGTCTACAAGGCAGTCCGGGAAGAGGCCAAGGCCGCCGCGGACCTGGCCATCGCGCTGGCCAAGGGCGAGAAGAAGGACACCGGCCAGTCGGTGAAGGACGGTGACCGCGACGTCCCCTCGGTGCTGCTCACCCCGAAGGCCATCTACAAGGACAACGTCAAGGACGTCATCGCCGACGGCTACGCGACCAAGGAGCAGGTCTGCACCGCGGCGTACGCCAAGTTCTGCGCCGAAGCCGGCATCAGCTGACCGACGCTGCAGTACCCGCCGGAACGACCACCGCCGCCCGGCACGGGAGCACCCTCCCGTGCCGGGCGGCGCCCGCCGGACGGGCCCCGACCCTCCCTTGAGAAGGAGACCCCGTGTCCGCGACCCCCCTGCTGGAACTCCGCGGGATCGACAAGAGCTTCGGTCCCGTCCAGGTGCTCCGCGACGTCGCCCTGACCGTCCACCCAGGCGAGGTGACCGCACTGGTCGGCGACAACGGCGCCGGCAAGTCGACCCTGGTGAAGTGCATCAGCGGCATCCACCCCACCGACGCCGGAGAGTTCCTGTTCAACGGTGAACCGGTGCACATCGGCAGCCCCCGCGACGCCGCCACGCTCGGCATCGAGGTCGTCTACCAGGACCTCGCGCTCTGCGACAACCTGGACATCGTGCAGAACATGTTCCTCGGTCGGGAGAGGCGCAGCGGCATCGTCCTGGACGAGCCGACCATGGAACAACTCGCCGCCGAGACCCTGGCAGGGCTCTCCATCCGCACCGTCACGTCGCTGCGCCAGCACGTGTCCAGCCTCTCCGGCGGCCAGCGCCAGACCGTGGCGATCGCCAAGGCGGTGCTGTGGAACAGCAAGCTGGTCATCCTGGACGAGCCGACCGCGGCGCTCGGCGTGGCACAGACCGCGCAGGTGCTCGAACTGGTCCGCCGCCTCGCCGACAACGGCCTGGCCGTGGTGCTCATCTCGCACAACATGAACGATGTCTTCGCCGTCTCCGACCGGATCGCCGCGCTGTACCTCGGCCAGATGGTCGCCCAGGTGAAGACCACCGACATCACCCACGCCCAGGTGGTCGAGCTGATCACCGCCGGGCGCTCGGGCGGGCTCGGCCTCGCCACCGACCCGGGCAGCAACGGCGACGGCCCGCAGGCGGCCGACTCGATCTCAGGAGGCGTCCGATGACCACCACCGCCGTGCGGAAGGACGGCCCGGCGGCCGTCACACCGACGCCGACCGTCGGGGGCCACGTCCGCAACTACCTGAGTCGGGTACGCGGTGGCGACGTCGGCGCGTTGCCGGCCGTGCTCGGCCTGATCGTGCTCTGCACCGTCTTCGCGATCATGCGGCCGTCGTCGTTCCTGTCGGCCGGCAACTTCGCCAACCTCTTCACCCAGGGCGCGGCGGTCACGCTGATCGCGATGGGCCTGGTCTTCGTGCTGCTGCTCGGCGAGATCGACCTCTCCGCCGGCTTCGCCAGCGGCGTCTGCGCGGCGGTGCTGGCCAATGTGGTCACCGTGCTCGGCTACCCCTGGTGGGTCGCGGTGCTCGCCGCGGTCGCCACCGGTGTGGTCATCGGCACCACGCTCGGCATGCTCGTCGCGAAGATCGGTATTCCGTCCTTCGTGGTCACCCTCGCCGGCTTCCTCGCCTTCCAGGGCGTCGTGCTGCTGCTCGTCAAGGATGGCACCAACATCTCCGTCCGCGACGACGTGCTGGTCGCCATCGCCAACCGCAACCTCGGCCCCACGTTGGGCTGGGCGCTGACCGCCCTCGCGGTCGTCGGCTACGCGGCGGTGCAACTGCTGCGCCACCGCAACCGGGCGGCACGTGGTCTGATCACCGACCCGATCGCGGTGGTGGCGCTGCGGATCGCCGGGCTCGCCGTCATCCTCGGCACCGCTGTGTACGTGCTCAACCTGGAGCGCAGCCGCAACGTCCTCATCGTCTCGCTCAAGGGTGTGCCGATCGTGGTGCCGATCATCGCGGTGCTGCTGGTCATCTGGACCTTCGTGCTGCAGCGCACCAGCTACGGCCGGCACATCTACGCCGTGGGCGGCAACCGGGAAGCGGCCCGCCGGGCCGGCATCGGAGTGGACCGGATCCGGATCTCCGTCTTCGTGATCTGCTCGTCCATGGCCGCCATTGGTGGCATCGTGGCGGCCAGCCGGGCCAACTCGGTCGACCCGAACACCGGGGGCAGTAACGTACTGCTCTACGCGGTGGGCGCAGCGGTGATCGGCGGCACCAGCCTGTTCGGTGGCAAGGGCCGCGTCTTCGACGCCGTGCTCGGCGGCGCGGTGGTCGCGGTCATCGAGAACGGAATGGGCCTGATGGGATACACCGCGGGAGTCAAGTACGTGGTCACCGGTGTCGTACTGCTGCTCGCGGCCAGCGTCGACGCGCTCTCCCGCCGCCGCGCGGCAGCCACCGGCACCCGCTGACCACGCGGGAGGTAGCACCGGCATGCGCCCAGGACCGAGCCAGGATGACGTCCGACGGCAGAACCTCGGGGCTCTGCTGAGGCATGTGCACGTCCACGGGGCGACCACACGCGCGGAACTGACCACCACGCTGGGCCTCAACCGCAGCACCATCGGCGCGCTCACCGCCGACCTGTCCGCGGTGGGGCTGGTCAGCGAAGGCGCGCCGAAGGAGACCGGCCGGGCCGGGCGACCGTCACTTGTCGTCCGGCCCGAGTCGGCCCGGGTCTACGCGTACGCGTACTCGGTGGAGGTGGACCGACTGCGCGCGGCCCGGATCGGGTTGGGCGGGGCGGTCCTGGACCGCCGCGACCTGGACAGACCACGCGGGCTGCTGGCCGCGGAGGCCGCGCCGCTGCTGGCCGGCGCGGTCAAGGAGATGCAGCAGTTGGTGCCGGCGGACGCGATCTGCGTCGGCGCCGGCGTCGCGGTCTGTGGCATGGTCCGCCGGGACGACGGCTTGGTCCGGCTCGGCCCCACCACCGGCTGGGTGGACGAGCCGATCGGCTCGGCCCTCGCCGACGAGTTGGGCATCGACGTACCGGTCACGGTGGGCAACGTGGCCGACGTCGCCGCGTTCGCCGAGCACGCACGGGGTGTTGCGGCCGGTTGCGACAACGTCCTCTACCTGTACGGCGACGTCGGCGTGGGTGCCGGCATCATCGCCGGTGGACGTCGGCTGACCGGGCACGGTGGGTACGGCGGCGAGGTCGGCCACATGAAGGTGGTCCGCGACGGCCGGCCCTGTGAGTGCGGCTCCCGGGGTTGCTGGGAGACCGAGATCGGCGAGCACGGTCTGCTGCGCGCTGCCGGACGTTCCGACGCCCGGGGTCGCGACGCCCTGCTGGCGGTCTTCGACGCCGCCGACCGGGGCGACGCCCGGGCCCAGACGGCGGTCCGCCAGGCCGGCGACTGGCTCGGCTTCGGCGTCGCCAACCTGGTGAACATCTTCAACCCCGAAATGGTCATCTTCGGCGGCACCATGCGCGACCTCTACCTCGCGGCGGCGGCCCAGATCCGCAGCCGGCTCAACTCCAACGCGCTCGGAGCCTGCCTGGAGCACGTCCGGCTGCGCACGCCCAAGCTGGGCGCGGACGCCCCCCTGATCGGGGCCGCCGAGTTGGCCTTCGAACGACTCCTCGCGGACCCCCTCGACGTGGGCTGATCCGCGTACGCTGTCCGGCGTGGATGTCGAGCTGCGCGCCTCCGACGACGACCGCAACCGGGTGGTCGCCGAGCTGCACCGGCACACCGCAGCGGGCCGGCTGACCCTCGACGAGTTTTCCGATCGGGCGGGTGCAGTGTGGACGGCACGCACCCTCGGTGACCTGGCCGCGCTGACCCGCGATCTGCCGGCACTGTCCGACCCGCCCGGCGACCGCGACACCGTCGGGCACGGGCACCGCGAGTTGCTGATGCTCTTCGCCGCCGCGGCGCTCACCCTGCTGCTGCTCGGCGGCTTCCTCGCCATCACCCGCTGATCCACGTCGCCAAACGGTGAACTGATCGAGCGATCAGTCCGTATCAGTGGGCGGACGGGCAGCCGGGAGCGTATGGCTGTCCGGTCCAGACGCGTTTCGGTCCGGACCGAGGAGGCACCACAGACATGGCACCGCTCAGATCCGCCCATCGCCGGCTGGGCAACCGGACCCACCGAGCGGCGATGCTGCTCATCGCGATCGTCGCGGGGATCGGTGTCCTGCCCGGCGTGGCCATGGCCGCGCCCGCCGGCGGCGGGCAGCAGCTCAACGCCGCCGACATGACACTGCTCAACGGGGTACGGCTGGCCGGGCTGTGGGAGATGCCAGCCGGTCAGATGGCCGCCGAGAAGGGGCAGTCGGCCAAGGTACGGGAGATCGGCGCCGGCATCGCCAGCGAGCACCAGAAGCTCGACGAGCTCGTGGTCGAAGCAGCCAACAAGTTGGGCGCGACGATCCCCAGCGAGCCGACCGCCGAGCAGAAGGGCTGGCTGGCGGAGATGCAGAAGGCGTCCGGCGCCCGCTTCGACCAGATCTTCGTCACCCGGCTCCGGGTCGCCCACGGCAAGATCTTCCCGGTGATCGGCGCGGTCCGCGCCAGCACCCGGGACGCCACCGTCCGCAAGCTCTGCGACGACTCCAACGGCTTCGTCATGCACCACATGCAGATGCTGGAGAGCACGGGCCTGGTCCGCTGGCCGGAGCTGCCCCCGGCGGCGCTGCCCGCCCCCGGTGACGACGGCCTGTTGGCCGCCGCGGCGGCCAACGCCGGCCCGCAGGTCGGGGTCAGCAGCACAGTCGTCTGGCTGGTCTTCCTCGCCGCCCTGGGCACCGGTGGAATCGCCACCTACCGGATGCTGCGCCGCAGCTGACCGTCGGCGATGACCTCGTTGGTGGCTCGCGTCAGCGGTCGACCTGGGTGAAATCCCAGGAGTGCGGAGCGCGGGCCACCAGCAGGGCAGGCGGATCGGGCAGCGGTCGCGGGTTGCTGCGCCACTTGGAGATGACCACCACGCGATGGTCGGTGGAGGAGAAGACCTCGCTGGAGACATGCAGCGGGTCGTGCTCCAACTCGGGCAGGGCGATGTCGCACACCCAGGTGATCAGGTCAGCGACGCCGTACGCCTCGGCGCGCGCCTCCCACATCCGCACGATCATGTCCGCCGCCCCCGTCACACGCTGACCGTGGTCAACGGCAGTGCCGAATCGGCAGGCAGGTCCAGTCGGCTCGGCGCGACCCCAGCGGCGACCAGGTGCGAACCGAGCGCGGCCACCATCGCACCGTTGTCGGTGCAGAGCTTCGGACGGGGCACCCGGACCCGGATGCCGTACTTCTCGGCCCGCTGCTCGGCCATCGCCCGCAGCCGCGAGTTCGCCGCCACTCCCCCGCCGATCACCAGGGTGTCGATGCCCTGAGCGCGGCAGGCGGCGAGCGCCTTGCTGGTCAGGACGTCACAGACCGCCTCCTGGAAGGACGCGGACACGTCGGCCACCGGCACCGGCTCACCGGCACGCTGACGCGCCTCGACCCACCGGGCCACCGCCGTCTTCAGGCCGGAGAACGAGAAGTCGTACCGGTGGGCGGCGAGATCCTTGGCGGCGGTCAGGCCGCGTGGGAAGGCGATCGCGGCGGCGTCGCCGGCCCGGGCCTCCCGGTCGATCGGCGGGCCGCCCGGGAACGGCAGCCCGAGCAGCCGGGCGACCTTGTCGAACGCCTCACCAGCGGCGTCGTCGATGGTGGCGCCCAGCGGGGTGACGCCCCGGGCCAGGTCGTCTACGAGCAGCAGGGACGAGTGACCGCCGGACACCAGCAGCGCGATGGCGGGTTCGGGCAGTGGGCCGTGCTCAAGGGTGTCCACCGCGACGTGGGCGGCAAGATGGTTCACGCCGTACACGGGCTTCTCGGCGGCGAGCGCGTACCCCTTGGCGGCGGCGACACCGACCAGCAGCGCACCGGCCAGACCAGGCCCGGAGGTGACCGCGATCGCGTCGATGTCGGCCAGGGTGACGCCGGCCTCGGTCAGGGCGCGGTCCATGGTGGGCACGATGGCCTCCAGGTGTGCCCGGCTGGCCACCTCGGGCACCACACCCCCGAATCGGGCGTGCTCCTCGACGCTGGAGGCGAGCGCGTCGGCCAGCAGGGTGTGCCCCCGCACGATGCCGACGCCGGTCTCGTCGCAGGAGGTCTCGATACCCAGGATCAGCGGTTCGTCAGCCATGGTCGTGTGGTCCGTCCCCGGTCGGCTCGGCGTCGCGCCGCATGACCAGCGCGTCGGTGTTGCTCGGTTGGTAGTAGCCGCGCCGCACCCCGATCGGCTCGAACCCGTACGTCGCGTAGAGCCGCTGGGCGGCGGCGTTGTCCGCGGCGACCTCCAGCAGGGTGCTGCGGGCGTCCCGCCGGGCCGCCTCGGCGAGCAGTTCCTCCAGCAGGACGCGGCCCACGCCCCGCCGCTGGGCGTCCCGGCGCACGGCGATGTTCTGCACCCACACCTCGTCCGGTGGAGCCCCGGCGAGGCCGGCGTAACCGAGCACCGCGCCATCCCCGTCGACGGCGACCCGGTAGTGGTGCCCGTTTGCCAGCTCGTTCCAGAACATGGCCGGCGACCACTGCTCGGCGCCGAAGAGGTCCGCCTCGATCGGCAGCACGTCGTCGATGTGCCACCAGCGGAACGGGACGAGCCGTACCGCTGTCATGGCAGGACCGGTTTGCGGCCGACAGCCGCCACCGCGTCGGGACGGCGCAGGTAGAGCGGGGTGAGCCGCTCACTGGACGCTCCCGCCCGGATCCGCTCGGCCGCGAGCAGCGCCAGCACGGTGGCGTCCGGGTACCTGGGCTCGACCCGCACGGGCAGGTCCAGGATCTCGGCGTACCGGTGTGCCCCGTCCCCGACCGCGATCGTCGCGCCCAACTCCCGGGCGCGCGCGGCGGCCACCGACGGCGTGGACACCTCAGGCCCGACGATCCGCTGGCCCGCACCGTCGTAGACGGCCCAGTAGAGCTCCTTGCGCCGGGCATCGCTGGCGGCCAGCACCGGCTCGCCGGACGCCGCCGGGTAGCCGATGGCGTCCAGCGAGCAGACGCCGTACGTGGGGATGCCGAGCACCTGACCCATCGTCGCGGCGGTGACCAGGCCGACCCGCAGCCCGGTGAACGGCCCCGGGCCGAGCCCGGCGACGATGGCGCTCAGATCACGTGGGCGTGCGTCGGCGTCGGCGAGGACCGCGTCCACCTGGGGAGCGAGCAGTTCGCCGTGCGCGCGGGCATCGACCGTGCACCGGTGCGCCCGGGATACGACACCGTCCGCCGAGACCTCCACCAGCGCTGCGGTCACCGCAGGGGTCGAGCTGTCCACCACGAGTACGAGCACGGTTAGCCAGCCTAGCCGCCCCGCCACCGCCCCCGGTCACGCCCCGCCCTCGATCACGCCCTGCCCTCGACCACGCCCCGCCCTCGCCCCCGTTCGCGCCTTCGCGGCTCGGACCGCTCTCGGGGACGTTCCGGCCTGAGCGGCGGATGCCTCAACAAGCGCTATACCTGTGAGTCATATTTATGCCCCAGAGGTATAGCGCTCAACAGGGAACGGTCCGGTCACCGCGGCACCTCGTCCGTTCGTCGCGCGAACCCGCACGACGGCCTGGGCAGTCGCGAATCCGCCTCAGCGGTACCGGCTACCGCCCAGCGTGGTCCACCATTCCGAGATGCCATCCACCCGTCTCGGCACTCTGCTCGGCACCGTCGTTCGCCAGCAACGGCAGTTGCGCGGACTGAGCCAGTGCGAGTTGGCCGAACTGGCCGCGATCAGCCAGGCGACCGTCGCCCGGATAGAACGTGGCGAGCGGGCGCCCAGCGTCGCCATGCTCGAGGCCTTGCTCGCTGCGATGGATGTGCAGCTGGCTGTCGGGGTGGAGCCGCTGGACGCGCACCTTGACGCCCGGATGGACGACCTGGCCGCTCGGCCGCTCGCCGAGCGGATCGACGAACTGGGCCTGGATCGGCTGCTGGACCGGCTCAGCGATCTCCCGCAGGTGCTCACCGGGAGCACGGCTGCCCTGTTGCAGGGTGCGCCGGTGCCGGTGGACGCGCTGGAGATCGCCGTGCGGTGGCAGGACTCGAAGGTGTTGACCCGTTGGCTGGAAAGGAACTACGGGCAGCGGTGGAACGCTCGCTGGGGCGAGTTCGGCGGTGTGTGGCTGGAGCCCGAGGAGCCGGGCGAGCACCGCTGGTCGACCCGGTACGGCGAGATCAGGGCCACGATGTGCGACGAGCTGCCCGAGACGATCGAGGTGCGCCACGGCGGTCGGGGCTACCAGGTGGTGCCGCTCGTCGAATTGGAGGTGGCCGAGCCGCGCGCCGGCGAGCTGTTGCGCCGCTACCGTGACCGGCAGCTGGCCAGCGGAAGCTGAGCCACCCGCCGGCCACGCCAACAGCAGGGCGGTGACCGGGAGCCGCGAGCCGCAGAGGTCAGCCGGCGGTGCGCTCCCAGTCGATGGTGGGCAGGCCGGCGTCGGCGAGCGCCTTGTTGGCCGCGCTGAACGGGCGGCTGCCGAGGAAGCCCCGCGGGTTCATCGGGCTGGGGTGGCCGGCCTCCAGCACGACGTGCTGCGGGTTGGTGACCAGGGCCGCCTTCTTGCGGGCGTAGCCGCCCCAGAGCAGGAAGACCACCCGGTCCGGCGAGGCGTCCAGTGCCCGGATGGTGGCGTCGGTGAACTCCTCCCAGCCGGCGTTGGCGTGCGAGCCCGGGGTGGCCTGACGGACGGTCAGCACCGCGTTGAGCAGCAGCACGCCCTGGGCGGCCCACCCGTCGAGGTTGCCGCTGTGCGGCTTGGGAACGCCGACGTCCTCGCCCAACTCCTTGAAGACGTTGCGCAACGACGGCGGCACCGTCACACCGTCGCGGACGCTGAAGCTCAACCCGTGTGCCTGACCGGCCCGGTGGTAGGGGTCCTGCCCGAGGATCAGCACCCGGGTGCCCTGCGGCGGGCAGAGCCGGTAGGCCGAGAACAGGTCCTCCAGGGGAGGGAAGACGGTGTGCGTCGCGTATTCCCGAGCGACGAACTCGGCCAGCGCGGCGGTGCGCGCCGCATCCAGGTGTGGGGTGAGCACGGCACGCCACTGCTCCGGCAGCAGGGCCAGCAGATCCAGGGCGGGGGCGTCGTCGGGCATCAGGAACCTCTCACACAGCGCGGGTCGGTCCCCCGCACTCTAGGCATCGGGTACGACAGCGGCCGCCCTAGCCCAGGTCGGCGAGCCGACGGGCCCAGTCGCCACCGATCGGGTCCAGCTCGACGATGCGGGTGTCGTCGTCGCGGCGGTCGATCCGGACCCGCAGGTGCGCGTCGACCAGCTGCTCCACCAGGCCTTCACCCCACTCCACCACGGTCACCGAGTCCTCGACCGATGCGTCGAGGTCCAGGTCGTCGATCTCGGCGCGGGGGTCGGTGGCGGCGCCCAGTCGGTACGCGTCGGCGTGCACCAGGGCGACCCGGCCACCCCGGGCCGGATCGGGGCGGTGCACCCGGGCGATCACGAACGTCGGCGAGGTGATGTCGCCGAGTACACCGAGCCCGGCGCCGACGCCCTGGGTGAGAGCGGTCTTGCCGGCGCCCAGCGGGCCGGTCAGCAGCACCAGGTCGCCGGCGCGCAGCAGCCCGGCCAGGCGTCGGCCGAACTCCCGGGTGTCCTCGACGGTCGGCAGCTTGACGACGTGACTCACCGTTCCTCCGGCTCTGCGAGTGATTCGAGGAACCGCGCGAGCGCGGCGTTGACCTCGTCGGCGTGCTCCAGCATCACCACGTGTCCACTGTCTTTGATCTTGACGAACTCGGCGTGCGGCAGCCGCCGGACGATCTCTTCCGAGTGGGTCACCGGAGTGATCATGTCCTTGTCGCCGACCACCACCAGCACCGGCGTCGCGGCCAACGCCGCGAGAGCCGGGAAGCGCGAGTGGGTGGCCAGGGTCCGCAGGTAGCGGGTCACCGTGTCGGCCGATGTCCGGGAGTTCATCGTCTCCACGTAGGACACCAGCGACGGGCTGGGCTTGCGGGTGCCGAAGCCGTACTTGCGGGTCAGCAGCCAGGCCACGTTCGACGTCGACTTGCGGGCCTTGTCGATCACCGGCCCGCCGTACCGGGTGGCGTTGCTGACCATGTACAGCACCGGGCCGCCGACCCGGCCGAGCAGCGCGGGCGCGACCAGCTTGGTCTCGGCGATGAGCCCGCCCGAGGTGGCCATCAGGACCGTGCCCACCACCCGGTCACCGAACAGCTCCGGGAACAACTCGGCGAACGCCATGATGGTCATGCCGCCCATCGAGTGACCGACCAGCACCAGCGGCCCGTCCGGGGCGGTGCGGTCGATCACCTGGCGCAGCGTCCGGCCGAGCACCGCGAGGTCGTACTCCCCGGTCTCCAACCGGCCGGACCGACCGTGACCGGGCTGGTCGTACGCCACGACCCGGTAGTCACCTCGGGCCGCGAGCATCTGGCGCTGGAAGTGGAACGTCCCCATGTCCAGGCAGAAGCCGTGCACCAGCACCACCGTCGGATGCCCCGGCACCGGCCTGGTCGGCTCGACCACCTCGACGTGGATGTCCGTGCCGTCCGGCAGCTCCAGACGGAACGCCTCGTCGTACCGCTGCTCGCCGAACGCCTCGTGCGCGTAGCGGTCGGCCGGGTCTGCCTTGAGCCGGCGGACCAGGGTGCGCTCGGTCGCGACGCCGGCCGCCAGGCCCGCAGCCGCGACCCCGACCGCGGCCCCGAGGATCCCCGCGACCCGGCCCGCCGCGGTCCGCGGACGCGGAATGCGGTAGCTCATGGTCGCTCGCCGTCATAGATCCGAGGCACGCGTGTGCTGCCGAACCGGGTGACGATCTCGTAGTTGATCGTGCCGACCGCCTCGGCCCAGTCGTCGGCGGTCGGCTCACCGTCGGCGCCGCTGCCGAACAGGGTCGCCACGTCACCGTCGGCCACCGGGTCGTCCCCGCAGTCGATCACGAACTGGTCCATGCAGACCCGTCCCGAGATCTTCCGCCTTGCGCCGGCGAGCTGGACCGGGCCGGTGTTGGACGCGTGCCGGGGAACCCCGTCGGCGTACCCGAGCGGCACCACGGCCAGGTTCGCGTCCGCCTCGGTGGTGTAGGCGTGCCCGTAGGAGACGCCGGTGCCGGCGGGCACCCGCTTGGTGAGCATCACCCGGGCGCGTGCGGTCATCGCCGGCCGCAGCCCGTACGTCTCGCCGGCCACCGGGGAGAGCCCGTAGATGGCCAGGCCGGGGCGGACCAGGTCGAAGTGGGTGTCCGGGCGGGTCAGGGTGGCCGCCGAGTTGGCGAGGTGCCGCCAGCGCGGGCGCAGCCCGGCCCGCTCGACCATGGCCAGCCCTTCGTGGAAGACGGCCAGTTGGCGATCGGTGGTGGGGTGGCCGGGGCTGTCCGCGTACACGAAGTGGCTCCACACGCCGACCACCTCGACCAGGCCGTCGGCCTGCGCCTTCGCGGCGGCGTCCAGCAGCGCCGGCCAGTCGGCGACGGTCGCCCCGCCCCGCGACAGCCCGGTGTCGATCTTCAGGTGCAGGCGGGCGGGGCGCCCGGCGAGCCGGCTCGCCTCGATCATCTCGTCCAGCTGCGGAAGGCTGGCCGCGCCCAGGTCCACCCCGGCGGTGACCCCCTCGTGCAGCGGCAACCCCGGCGCGAGCAGCCAGGCCAGCACCGGCACTGTCACTCCGGCCCGCCGCAGGGTGAGCGCCTCGTCGAGGGTGCAGACACCGAGCCAGTCCGCGCCGGCGTCGAGCGCGGCGCGGGCGGCCGGAAGCATGCCATGGCCGTACCCGTCGCCCTTCACCACCGCCATCAGCTCGGCGCTGGTGCCGGAGCGGAGCCTGCTCACGTTCTCGCGGATCGCGTCAAGATCGACGCGTACCTCGGCCTGCCACATACGCCCAGCCTACTTTCCGCCGTGATCACCGGGGGCGGCGACGCACGCCCCCGGACGACGACCCGGCCGGAACGGGCCGATCAGCCCAGCCGGGCGACAACCGGGCGAAGTGCGGTGACCACGTCGGGCGCGGTCACCGGCCCACCCCGGGCCGCCTCCCGGCCGGCGAGCCCGTGCAGGTACGCGGCCGAGGCGGCGGCCCGATCGGCGGGCACCCCGGCCGCCAGCAACGAGCCGAGCAGCCCGGCCAGCACGTCACCCGTGCCGCCGGTGGCCAGCGCCGGGGTGCCGGTCGGGTTGACGTACGCCCGGCCGTCCGGCGTGCCGATCACCGTGCGGTCCCCCTTGAGCAGCACCACCGCGTTCATCCAGGCGGCCAGCCGCAGCGCGGAGCCGACGCGGTCGGCGCCGGGCTCCTCCCCGCACAGCCGGGTGAACTCCCGGTCGTGCGGGGTGACAACGATCGGCGCGTCCCGCCCGCGCAGCCGGTCGGCGAGTGAGCCGTCCACCAGCAGGGTCAACGCGTCTGCGTCGAGCACCACCGGCACCGGGGAAGCCAGCACGGCGCGCAGCTCGGCCGCCGCGTCCTCTCCGGTGCCCAGGCCGGAGCCGCAGACCCAGGCCTGCACCCGGCCCGCGTCGGCGACCCGCCCACTGGCGATCACCGAGGGGTGCTGGTGCAGCACCTCGGCCCGGGCACCGCCGGCATAGCGGACCAGGCCGGTCGGCCCGGCCAGAGCGCCGCCGACGGAGAGCACCGCCGCGCCCGGGTAGGTCGCCGAGCCGGTCGACACCCCCACCACGCCCCGGCTGTACTTCTCCGACGCCGGGCCCAGCTCCGGCCACCAGTCGACCAGGTCGGACCACTCGGTTACCCGCAACGCCGGAGAGCCTCGCAGCCACGGGCGCAGCCCGATGTCGACCAACTCCACCTGCCCGGCCAGGGCGGCTGCCGGCCCGACCACCAGTGCGGGCTTGAGCGCGCCGAACGCCACCGTCACGTCGGCGCGGACCGCTGTCGGTCGGCCGGACGCGGACAGCGGCACGTGGCCGGTGTCCACCGCGACCCCGCTCGGCACGTCCACCGCCAGGATGGTGGCGCGCTCGCCGTCGCGCCCACGCAACTCGCCGAGGCGTTGGACCACCTCGTCCGCGCTCGCCCGCAGCCCACCGGTGCCGCCGATGCCGACGATGCCGTCCAGGACCAGGTCGACCGGGCCGGCCGGCTGCGGCACCAGCCGGCCACCGGCCGCTCGCAGGGCGGCCAGCCCGGCGGCGTGCGCACGCCCGGGGGTGAGCAGCAGGGCGGACACCTGGACTCCCCGGCGGGCCAGCCGCTCCCCCGCGTACAGGGCGTCGCCACCGTTGTCACCGGAACCGACCAGCAGCAGCACCCGGGCGCCGTAGACCCCGCCCCGCTCGACGAGCAGCAGCGCGGCCCGGCGGGCCAGCCCGGCGGCGGCCCGCTGCATCAGCGTCCCGTCCGGCAGCGTGCCCATCAGCCCTGCCTCGGCCGCCCGTACGTCGGCCACCCGCCACACCGATCTCATGCCACCGTGTCCCATTCGTTCGCGGGTGGACCGGGTCGGCCCGCCCAGCCGACGTCACCGTTCCGCGACCACCATCGCCGACGCGATCCCCCCGTCGTGCGACAACGAGAGATGCCAGCGGTTGACCCCACGCGCGTCGGCCGCCGCCGCGACCGTGCCGGAGACGGCGAGCCAGGGACGGCCGTCCGGGTCGGGCACGATCTCGCAGTCGTGCCAGCTCAGCCCGGCCGGAGCGCCGAGCGCCTTGGCCACGGCCTCCTTGGCGGCGAAGCGGGCGGCAAGGGACTCCGACGATCGCGGGGCACCGGCGCGCGTGTGTCGCTCGGCCGCGGTGAAGAGCCGGTCGGCGAGCAGCGGCGTCCGTGCCAGGGCCCGGGCGAACCGGTCGACCAGGACGACGTCGATGCCGACAGCGACGATCACCACTTCACCCTACCGGCGGCCGGGGCCGCAGATTAGCCGTCGGGGCCGCGGTGGGCAACGCCTGTGGACAGGCCGGGGTACGCCTCAACGCCGGCTGTCCACAGGGCACTCGACGACCTCCGGTACGCGCCTAGCGTCAGCGCGTCGATCCCGATCGTCGGTGGGGGTGTGGTCATGACCGATAAGCCGTTCGTCGTCCGGCCGGAGGAGCTGCGCGCGGTCGCCGTAGTGCTCGACGACGGGGCGCACCGGCTGGCGCTGGGCCTCGCGGGGGTGCCCGGGTTGCTGGTGACGGCACCCGAGTGGCGAGCCGGCGCGGCCCTGGCCGGGGTGGAGGCAGCCATGCACTCCTGGTTGTGCCTGGTGGGTGCTCGGGTCACGGCGGCCTCCGCCGGGGTGCGGGCCGCGGCCGAGGCGTACGAGTCGGTCGACGACCGGGCGGCCGACCGGTTCGCCACCCTGCACCGGTGAGCAGCGTCGCCTACCGACACCTGTGGGCAGCCGATCCGAGCGGGTGGCGGGCCGCCGGGACGGCCTGGGCGGGGTTGACCGGGCTGGTCGACCGACGCGTCGGTGAGCTGCGTACGGCGGACGGGCGCTTGCGGGGCGGTTGGTCGGGCGCGGCGGCCACGGCGGCGGACGCCCGGCTCGTCGGCCTTCGTGACGAGCTGACGTCGGTCGCACCCGTGTTGATCGAGGTCGACCAGGTGCTGGCCGAGTTGGGCGGCCGGCTGACCGTGGCGAAGGCACGGCTCGCCGATGCGGTCGCCCTGGCGGACGCGGCCGGCCTGCTGGTGGACCGCTCGGGTGGGGTGCACGTCGATCCCGCCCGGGCCCGGCCGACCGAGCGGGCCGGCGTGGCAGCGGCCCGGGTGGCGGCAGACCTGCGGGACGCGCTCGACGAGGCCGGTGCCGCGGACCGGGCCGCCGCCGACCGGTTGGACGAGCTGGCCCTGGCCGCCGGCACCGGCTGGGCCTCCCCGCCACCGCCGGACCGGCCGGCCCCCGGCGCGGCGCCGACCCTGGTCCGCGCCTGGTGGGCGGGTCTGACACCGGCGCAGCGACGGTGGCTGATCGGGCACGAGCCGGCGCTGGTCGGCCGATTGGACGGGGTGCCGGTGGCCGCCCGCGACCAGGCCAACCGGCTGCGGCTCGGGGTCTGGCGGGAGGAGCTGCTGGCCGAGCGGCGGCGGTTGCTGACCCGGGTGCCGCCGGGGGCATTGGCGTCGCTCCGGCTGCGCGGGGTGGCTGAGCGGTTGGCCGGTCTGGACGCGCTGGGCGGACGACTGGCGGGCGGCGGGGAGCCGCGGGCATACCTGCTGGGGCTGGATACGGCCGGTGAGGGTCGGGTGGTGCTGGCGCTCGGCGACCCGGACCAGGCCGACCGGGTGCTCACCTACGTGCCGGGGATGGGTTCCGGGCTGGACGACGCCCCCGGTGAGCTGGGCAGGGCGGCGCGGGTGCTGGACCGGTGCGCCACGCTCGCCCCGACTGAACGCAGCGCTGCGGTGCTCTGGTTGGACTACGACGCCCCGGATTTCGTGACCGACGCGACTTCGGCAGGTCTGGCACGCGATGCCGGCCCGGCGCTGCACCGCTTCCAGGAGGGGCTGCGGGCCACCCACGAGGGGCCACCGGCCCGGCAGACCGTGCTCGGGCACAGCTACGGGTCACTGGTGGTGGGCATGGCCGCCCGGGAGCACGGGCTGGCCGCCGACGCGCTGGTCTTTGTCGGTTCCCCAGGGGTCGGTGCGTCGCACGCCGCCGAGCTGGGCGTGCCCACCCGGGAGGTCTGGGCGAGCAGCGCTCCCGACGACGTGATCCGCGGGGCCCTTCCGGTGGACGAGATGGGCCGTCGTGCGCTGTCCGGCGCGGCTCCGCTGGCCGCCGCGCTGGCCTGGCCCGACCGGACCGGCCACGAGCTGTGGTTCGGTCACGACCCGTCGGATCCCGGGTTCGGCGGTCGGGTCTTCGGCAGTGGGCGAGGAGGCCACACCGGTTACTGGGACCCGGGCAATCCCGCGCTGGACGGGATGGCCCGGGTCGTGCTGGGCCAGGTCGTGGAGGGGCCTACTCGACGGTGACCGACTTGGCCAGGTTGCGGGGCTGGTCCACGTCGTGTCCACGGGCGGCGGCGATCTCGGCGGCCAGCACCTGCAACGGCACCGTGGTGACGAGCGGGGCCAGCAGCGTCGGCGTACGCGGCACGTAGATGAGGTGGTCGGCGTACCGGACGACCGCCTCGTCGCCCTCCTCCGCGATCACGATGGTCCGCGCACCGCGCGCCCGGACCTCCTGGATGTTGGAGACGACCTTGTCGTGCAGCATGCCCCGGCCGACCGGCGAGGGCACCACGCAGATGACCGGGGTGCCCTTGTCGATCAGGGCGATCGGGCCGTGCTTCAGCTCGCCGGCGGCGAAGCCCTCGGCGTGCATGTACGCCAGTTCCTTGAGCTTCAGCGCGCCCTCCAGGGCCACCGGGTAGCCGACGTGTCGACCGATGAACAGCACTGTCGGCTCGGACTTCAGCTCCCGGGCCAGCTCGCGGACGGGCTCGATCCGGTCGAGCAGCTCGCGCAGCTTGCCGGGGATCTCCTGCAACTGCGCGACCACCGCGCCCACCTCGTCGGCGAACTTGATGCCGCGCACCTGGGCCAGGTGCAGGCCGATCAGGTAGCAGGCGACGACCTGGGTGAGGAACGCCTTGGTGGAGGCGACGGCGATCTCCGGCCCGCCGTGGGTGTAGAGCACGGCGTCCGACTCACGGGGGATGGTCGAGCCGTTGGTGTTGCAGATCGCCAGCACCCGGGCCTTCTGCTCCTTGGCGTGGCGCAGCGCCATCAGGGTGTCCATCGTCTCGCCGGACTGCGAGATCACCACGATCAGCGTGGACCGGTCGAGGACCGGGTCGCGGTAGCGGAACTCGCTGGCCAGCTCCACCTCGCAGGGGATCCGGGTCCAGTGCTCGATGGCGTACTTGGCGACCATGCCGGCGTGGTACGCCGTGCCGCAGGCCACGATGAAGATCTTGTCGACGTCGCGCAGGTCCTGGTCGCTGAGGCGGACCTCGTCGAGGGCGATCTCGCCGGTCTCGGTGAGCCGGCCGAGCAGCGTGTCGGCGATGGCCTGCGGCTGCTCCTCGATCTCCTTGAGCATGAACCAGTCGTAGCCACCCTTCTCGGCGGCCGAGGAGTCCCAGTCGATGTGGAAGTCCTTGCCGGCGGCGGGCTGGCCGTCGAAGTCGGTGATCTCGATGCTGTCACCGGTGATCAGGACGATCTGGTCCTGGCCCAGCTCGACCGCTTCCCGGGTGTGCTCGATGAACGCGGCCACGTCGCTGGCCAGGTAGTTCTCACCGTCGCCGCGGCCGACGACCAGCGGCGAGTTGCGCCGGGCGCCGACGACCGCACCGGGCACGCCGGCGTCCACCGCGAGCAGGGTGAACGCGCCCTCCAGCCGCTGGCAGACCACCCGCATGCCGGCGGCGAGCAGCTGCGGGCTGTCCGGCTGGCCGGCGGCGCGCAGGTCGGCCAGCGCGGCGGCGAGCAGGTGCGCGGCGCACTCGGTGTCGGTGTCGCTGGTGAACTGGACGCCGTCGGCCTCCAGCTCGTTACGGAGCTTGGCGAAGTTTTCGATGATGCCGTTGTGGATCACCGCGACCCGGCCGTCGGGGGCGACGTGCGGGTGGGCGTTGCGGTCGGTCGGGCCGCCGTGGGTGGCCCACCGGGTGTGCCCGATGCCGGTGGTGCCGTCACCGATGCCGATCGGGCTGGCCGCGCAGGAGGTCGGGTCGTCGGCGGCCCGCTCGGACAGCACCTTCTCAAGGTTGGCCAGCTTGCCGGCCTTCTTCTCGGTCAGCAGCCGGTCGTCGCAGACGATCGCGACGCCCGCCGAGTCGTAGCCGCGGTATTCCAGCCGCCGCAGCCCGTCGAGCACGATGCTGAGTGCGGGGCGCGCGCCCGCGTATCCCACGATTCCACACATGGCCCGCAGCCTAACCCAGTTTCACTCATGATGGGTGCTCGAAAGTCGGGTTATCAATCACGGAATCTGAGCGATCGGGGGTTGGCGGGGCGCAACGGGACGAGCATCGCAGGCCGGGCGGGGCCGCCCGGAGGTGACGGGGGTTGCGGCGCGCCGTCGGGTACGACAGTCTCTCGGCGGGTTCGGCGCGCCCGCCCTCGGCCCGTTCGTCCCATACCCACTCCCGCCCGGAGCAGCCATGTCCGACGCGCCCCCGCCCGATCCGTCCCCCACCTCACCATCGGACCCGGCACCCGGCGGCACGTCGGGGTCGGCACCCGAGCCGTCCCCGCTGAGCCCGGCCTCTCCGTTGCCACCGGATCCGACAGCACCGCCCTCCCCCGCGGGGCTCCCGGCGCCCGACCCACTGGCACCGGCTCAGCCGTGGGCACCGCCGGCGCCGTGGGCGCCAGCCCCGTGGACTCCGGCCGCGCCGTGGACCCCGTCGCCGCCCCCGACCCAGTGGACGCCTCAACCGCCGCCGACCCCGTGGACGCCCGGGCCACCGGCGTCGCCGTGGTCGCCGTCCCCGCCCGACCCGTCGGATCCGACTGCCGCCGGGCCGCCTCCGGCAGCAGGATGGCCCACGCCTGCCGGCGCGCCACCGCCCGCGCACTGGCCACCGTCAGCCGGATGGCCGCCCCACGGCTATCCGCCGCCGTACACCTACCCCGGCCAGCCGCGTGCCAGCAGCAGCCCGACCACGAGCAGCGGCCGGATCGTCGGCATCGTCGTCGCGGTCTTCGCGGCACTGGTCCTGGCCGTCTGCGGTTGCCTCTGCGCGAGTGGTTTCCTGTTGGACAGACCCGGCTCGGAGCCGATCGCCGAGGAGCCGTGGGTTGTTCCCGACGACGGTTGGACCGCACCCACCACACGTGCGCCCATTCCGGAGCGACCCAGCCCCGCGCCCCCGACCCCGAGTAAGCAGCCGGTCACCCGACCGACGTCGGGGCCGGCCCCGGTGACGGTGGTCTACGAGGTCACCGGATCGGGCGAGGCCGACATCGCGTACTTCGACGCCGAGAGCGACCTGATCCACGTCGTCGGCGCGAAGCTCCCCTGGCGCACCACCATCCGGACCAACGGCCAGAGCCGGGTCAGGTTGGAGGCCGACTGGCTGGATATGGAATACCACGGTCTCCTCGAATGCACCGTCACGATCACCGGCACCGGCACGCCGGTGGTCCTCAAGGAGCGGAGCTACGGCAGCATCTGGTGCGCGCCCGAGTGAGGCTGGGGTTCGGCCATGGTGTGGCCTTAGGCTGGCGCAGGTGACGAGCACCGATGTCGACCCGCTGGTGGCCCGGATGCGGCCGTTCGGCACGACGATCTTCGCCGAGATGTCCGCCCTCGCCGTGCGCACCGGCGCGGTCAACCTCGGGCAGGGCTTCCCGGACACCGACGGTCCGCCGGAGATGCTGGCCGCCGCCGCCGAGGCGCTGCGCGGCGGGCAGAACCAGTACCCGCCCGGCCCGGGGATTCCCGCCCTGCGCGCGGCGGTCGCGGCCCACCAGCAGCGGTTCCAGGACCTGTCGTACGACCCGGACGGCGAGATCGTCATCACCGCGGGTGCCACCGAGGCGGTCGCGGCCAGCATCCTCGCCCTCTGCGAACCGGGTGACGAGGTGGTGTGCTTCGAGCCGTACTACGACTCGTACGCTGCCTCGATCGCCCTGGCCGGCGCGGTCCGGCGACCGGTGACCCTGCGGCCCGCGGCCGACGGCCGGTACGCCTTCGACCCGGCGGCGCTGCGCGCGGCGTTCGGCCCGCGCACCCGACTGGTGCTGCTCAACTCACCGCACAACCCGACCGGCAGGGTCTTCACCCCGGCCGAGTTGGCGCTGGTCGCCGAGCTGTGTCAGGAGTTCGGCGCGTACGCGGTCACCGACGAGGTGTACGAGCACCTGGTCTTCACCGACGCGTCGAGCCCGCACGTGTCGTTGGCCAGCCTGCCGGGGATGCGGGAGCGGACGCTGCGCATCTCCTCGGCCGGCAAAACGTTCTCCTGCACGGGTTGGAAGGTCGGCTGGGCGAGCGGCCCGGCGGCGCTGGTCTCGGCGGTGCTGCGGGTGAAGCAGTTCCTCACCTTCGTGAACGCGGCACCGCTGCAACCGGCGGTGGCAGTGGCGTTGGCCCTGCCGGACGACTACTACACCGGCTTCCGCGACGGGCTCCAGCAGCGCCGTGACCAGCTCGTCGGTGGTCTCACCGACGCCGGGTTCGAGGTGCTCGACTCGGAGGGGACATATTTCGTCACCGCCGACATCACCGCGCTCGGCGGCCGGGACGGGGTGGAGTTCTGCCGTTCGCTGCCGGAGCGCTGTGGTGTGGTGGCGGTGCCGACGCAGGTCTTCTACGACGATGTGGAGGCGGGCCGACGGCTGGTCCGGTTCGCGTTCTGCAAGCGTCCCGAGGTGCTGACCGAGGCGGTCAGCCGGCTGCGCGCTCTGAGCCGCTGAATCGACGGGCCGGCTGTCCGGGAGGCTGTGGAGCTGATGTCGTGAGCGACTCAGCTCCACAGCGTCCGAACTGACCGCGCCCGCCCGCTAGGACGTGGCGGGGCTGGCGGTGCGGACCAGCTCGGCGATCCGCTCGGCGACCTCACGGGCGGTCGCCTCGGTGGCCGCCTCGACCATCACCCGGACCAGCGGCTCGGTGCCCGACGGGCGCAGCAGCACCCGGCCGGTCTCACCCAGCTCCGCCTCGGCCCGCTCGACCTCGGCGCGCACGGCCGGCGCGGCGGCACCGACGGTCCGGTCGCCGACCGGCACGTTGATCAGCACCTGGGGCAGCTTGGTGACCACCGACGCCAGCTCGGCGAGGGACTTGCCGGTGGCCGCCATCCGGGCCATCAGGTGCAGGCCGGTGAGCACCCCGTCGCCGGTGGTGGCGTGGGCGGGCATCACGATGTGACCGCTCTGCTCACCGCCGAGCGCCAGCCCGGAGGCGCGCAGCTCCTCCAGCACGTACCGGTCACCGACCTTGGTCTCGATCAGCCGGATGCCCTGCGCGGACATCGCGAGCCGCAGCCCGAGGTTGCTCATCACGGTGGCCACCAGGGTGTCCTGGGTGAGCGTGCCGGCATCCCGCATGGCCAGCGCGAGGATCGCCATCACCTCGTCGCCGTCCACCTCGTCGCCGTCGGCGGTGACCGCCAGACAACGGTCGGCGTCGCCGTCGTGGGCGATGCCCAGGTGGGCGCCGTGCTCGACCACGGCCTCACGCAGCGCCTCGATGTGGTTGGAGCCGCACTCGTCGTTGATGTTCAGGCCGTTCGGCTCGGCATGGATCGCGATGACCTCCGCGCCGGCCTCCTGGTAGGCGACCGGGGCGACCTCGGCGGCGGCGCCGTTGGCGCAGTCGACCACGACCTTGATGCCTTCGAGCCGGTGCGGCACGGTGCTGACCAGGTGCTGGACGTAGTGGTCGGCGCCGTCGAGAAGGTCGTGCACGCGGCCGACGCCGGCACCCACCGGGCGGTCCCAGGCGGTGGTGGCGTTCGTCTCGACGGCCGCCTCGATCTGCATCTCGATCTCGTCGGGCAACTTGTGCCCGCCGGCGGCGAAGAGCTTGATCCCGTTGTCCGGCATCGGGTTGTGCGACGCGGAGAGCATCACCCCGAGGTCGGCCTTGGTCTCTGCCGTGAGGAACGCCACCGCGGGGGTCGGCAGCACGCCGACCCGCACCACGTCGGCGCCGGCGCTGGTCAGACCGGCGACCACGGCCGCCTCCAGCATCTCGCCGCTGGCCCGGGTGTCCCGACCGACGACGGCGAGCGGCGGGTGGCTGCGGTCCGTCTCGGCGAGCGTGTGCGCGGCGGCCACAGCGAGCGCCAACGCCAACTCCGGTGTGAGATCCGCGTTTGCCCGCCCGCGTACGCCGTCCGTGCCGAACAACCGACCCATACCCGCCAACCTCCGATGAGCACTGCCAATGAGGAGAAAGCGGAACGGCCGACCCACCTCCCCCTAGCGGGGAGGCGGACCGGCCGTCCGTCAGAAGTACAACGCGCTGTTGAAGATCAGCGCTTCGAGTACTGAGGAGCCTTACGGGCCTTCTTGAGGCCGTACTTCTTGCTCTCCTTGACCCGGGCGTCCCGGGTCAGGAAGCCGGCCTTCTTCAGGGCCGGGCGGTCGTCCGGGTCGTTGATGATCAGCGCGCGGGCGATGCCCAGCCGAAGCGCGCCGGCCTGCCCGGTGGTGCCGCCGCCATGCAGGTTGGCGATGACGTCGAACTGCTCGGGCTTCTCGGCGGTGACCAGCGGGTCCTTGATGAGCTGCTGGTGCACCTTGCTCGGGAAGTACGCCTCGAGGTCCTGGCCATTGCAGGTGATCTTGCCGGTGCCCGGGACGATACGGACCCGGACGATGGCCTGCTTGCGGCGGCCCACGGTCTGGATCGGCCGGTCACCGCGAGGCGCGCGGGCGACGGGCGCCGGCGCCTCGGTGGCCTCAGGGGCTTCCGGGGCGACCTCGGTCTCGGTGATGTCGGTCATGCTGCTTCCTTCGCCCGCGCTCACTGCGCGATCTGCTTGATCTCGAACGGCACCGGCTGCTGCGCGAGGTGCGGGTGCTCGGCACCGGCGTAGACCTTCAGCTTCTTGATCAGCTGACGGCCGAGCTTGTTGTGCGGGAGCATCCCCTTCACGGCCAGCTCGATGGCCCGCTCGGGGCGCTTGGTCAGCAGCTCCTCGTAGCCAATCTGCTTCAGACCACCCGGGTAACCGGAGTGGCGGTAAGCAACCTTGGTCTGGCGCTTGTTGCCGGTCAACGCAACCTTGCCCGCGTTCACGATGACGACAAAGTCGCCCGTGTCGACGTGCGGCGCGAAAGTCGGCTTGTGCTTACCACGCAGCAACGTGGCGGCGTGGGTGGCCAGGCGGCCCAGCACGACATCAGAGGCGTCGATGACGTGCCACTGACGCTCGATCTCACCCGGCTTCGGGCTGTACGTACGCACAGGTCTACCTTGTCTCGTCGTCGGTCTGGGGTCGCGCGCCGAGGTGACCAGATCTTGCAGGCCGGACCAGCGCGCACGAACGACCAAGCGTACCTGATGGGGCACGCCTCTGGATGTCGTACAACAGCAGGCAACGATACCCGGCGCCCCATCCGCAGGTCAAAACGGGGGTGCGCTCGTGCGCGGCGACACGCCAGCCGTGGCCCAGCTCACACGTTGGCGAGCCGATCGACCCTCGGCCGGAGGTAGACGACCCAGGTGACCGCGAAACACAACGCGTACCAGCCGATGAAGGCCAGGTAGGCGGCGTCGGCGTTGCCGGAGCCCAGGAACGACTGTCGGAACGAGATGTTGACCAGCACCCCGCCGGACGCCCCGACGGCACCCGCGATGCCGATCAGCGCGCCGGTCATCCGCCGCGCCCACCGCGCGGCGGCCTCCGGATCGCGGCGACCCGACGTCACGGCGTCCGCCGCCCGGGCCCGGAAGATCGCCGGGATCATCTTGTAGGTGGATCCGTTGCCGATGCCGGAGAAGACGAACAGGGCGAGGAACCCGGCCAGGTAGAGCCCGAACGACCGTTCCCGGGCGGCGTACAGCACGGTGCCCGCGCCGGCCGCCATCGCCACGAAGTTCCAGAAGGTCACCCGGGCACCGCCCAACCGGTCGGCCAGGTGCCCGCCCAGCGGGCGGATCAGCGAACCGACCAGCGGGCCGAGGAAGGTCAGCCAGGCGGCGTCGACCGGGGTGGGGAACCGCTCGGCGAACTGGAGCTGGAGCACCTGACCGAAGGCGAAACCGAACCCGATGAACGAGCCGAAGGTGCCGACGTAGAGCACCGACATGACCCAGGTGTGCGGGTCGCGGGCCGCCTCACGCAGCGCGCCCGGCTCGTTGCGCGCCCCGGGCACGGTGTCCAACCAGCGGGCCGCGGCCAGCGCGGCCAGCACGATCAGCGGCAGGTAGACCGCCGGCACCAGACGGGGGTACGCGGCACCGGCGGTGGCGAGGACCGCCAACCCGACCAACTGCACCGCGGGTACGCCGAGGTTGCCGCCGCCGGCGTTGAGCCCGAGGGCCCGGCCCTTGAGCCGCTGTGGGTAGAACAGGTTGATGTTCGCCATCGAGGAGGCGAAGTTGCCGCCACCGACGCCGGTCAGGCAGGCGAGCACCATCAGCGTGGAGTAGGACACCCCGGGTTCCAGCAGCACCGTCATCGGCACCGTGGGCACCAGCAGCAGGAGCGCGCTGATGATCGTCCAGCGCCGCCCGCCGAAGCGGGCCACCGCCAGCGTGTACGGCAGGCGCAGTACCGCGCCCAGTGCGGCCGGCACGGCGGTGAGCAGGAACTTCCCGGCCGGGTCGATGCCGTACGCGGGGCCGAGGAAGAGCACGGTGACCGACCAGAGGCTCCACACCGAGAAGCCGACGTGCTCGGCGAAGATCGAGACCCAGAGGTTGCGCCGGGCGATGGGCGCGCCCGTCACCCGCCAGAAGTCGGGGTCCTCGGGGCGCCAGTCGTCGAGCCGGCGCGCGCGCCCGGTGGCAGCCGGCGGCCGGGTGGTGACTGCGGTGCTGGTGAGCGTGCTCACGGCGGCTCCTCCTCGTCGATGTGACGAGGAGGAACGCTAGGAACGCCCGGTTACCTGGCAGTGCCCGTCGCGGGTCGGCCCGGAAACGGGGACCGCACCACGGGCCGGCGGCGGTGGTGAGGTCGGTGCTCAGAGCTGTTGCAGGATGCGCAGCGCGCGGCCGACCCGGATCATGGTGTCGGTGTCGGCGACGTCCACGCAGTCGGTGAACCACTTCTTCATGGGCGAGGAGATGCGGTCGGGCATCACCACGTACCGGCCCATCGACACGGCGAGCGGCGAGTCGCGCAGCAGCGACTCCTCCACCACCTCGACCACGATCACGATGGGTACGTCGGTGGAGTTGTAGACGTCCGAGCTGACCACGAGGCCGAGGCGTTCCCGGGCGCCCTCGATGCGCCAGACCTCTCCCCTACGCAGCACGCGGTCGTCCGCCGGAGAGCAGGTCGTTGACCATGCCCACCTCGCGGGCGTCGGCGAGAGCGGCGGACTCCAGGTCCAGACCGGCACGGCCCACGGCTGCGGCGTGCGCGGTGAACACCTCGCGCAGCGCCTTCTCGCGGGCGGCCTGGTCCATCCATGCGGAGAGCGACAGCCCTTCGCGCTTGGCGAACCGCCGGGCCTCCTCGATCGTCTCGTCGGTAAACGACAGAGTCACCTTGGCAGTCATGCCGCTGAGACTACCCACCGGTGTGACCGACAGTCATCCACGCGACCGCCGGCTCGCCCCCCGCCGCCGAAACGCACATACCGGCGATGTTCACCGGGCCCGGCCGCCGAACACCGCGAAGCGCCACTCCTTGAAGTAGCAGTCGACGTCGATCAGGCCCGCCTCGGCGAGCCACCGGCACTGGTCGGCGACCGTCGCCGGCCGGTCGTGCCGCATCCGCTCCCGGGATGCGGCGATCTCCTCACCGGACGCGCCCAGCTCGGTGATCCGCTGCATCCACACCTTGTCGTAGCGACGGTCCAACTCCGGAGTCGGGCCGGCGACCTGCTCCGCGTTGACGAACACCCCGCCGGGCGCGAGTGCGCCGGCAGCCCTCCGGTACAGCGTCCGCTTGCCCTCGTCGTCGAGGTGGTGGATCGCCAGCGCGCTGACCACCGCGTCGTACCGGCCGGCGGGCAGCGGATCGGCCAGGTCGGCCCGGACCGTCCGGTGCGGCACCGACCGGGCGTCCAACTGCTCGGTGGCGCGGGCGAGCATCGCCGGCGCCCCGTCGACCAGGGTCAGCCGGACACCGGGCACCGCGGCGGCCAGCAGCAGCGAGAGCAGGCCGGTGCCGGCGCCCAGGTCCAACACCTCCGGCGTACGACCGGCGGCGAGCGCGGCCCGCAGCGGTGGCGCGGTCACCTCGACCGCCGTGCCGTAGAAGGCGTCGAAGCAGGGCACGAGCCGCCTGCGCGCCTCGTCGTAGGTGCCGGCCACCGCGTCGAAGACGTCCGTCACGCTCATCGCGCTCTCCCAATTAGTGAGACAGATTTCCCATATTGTAAGCCAATGAACGACGCTGATGTCGTCAGCGATTCAGCTCCAAAGGCTCCGGCTCGCACCTCCCACCGCACGCGAAGTCACAGCGGATTCCGCCGCAACGGAGCCGGAACGGCGGTGTCCGGGGTCGAGCCGCGCCGGGGCAGTGATCGCTGGCGACCATCCGTCCTCTGCCGTGCCCGCGTGCGGTGTGAGCCCCACTTGACAGGACCGAAACAGAAGAGACCCGGACCGGAAACCGCCCGGCGGCACGCTTTGCCGACATGACAGACGGTGCATGGTCGGCAACTCGACCGGGGCTGGCGCCCCGGGAGGTGGCGACGCACTGCCCGTACTGCGCGCTGCAGTGCGGCATGACGCTGCGCGAGGACGACACCGGGGTCTCGGTCCACCCCCGCCAGTTCCCCACCAACCGGGGCGGGCTCTGCCAGAAGGGTTGGACCGCCGCCGAACTGCTCGACCACCCGGAGCGGCTGACCACTCCCCTGCTGCGCGACCCGGCCACCGGTGAGCTGCGCCCGGCGAGCTGGGACGCCGCGCTCGACCGGGTCGTCACCGGCATCCGCGCGGTCCAGCAGGACGCCGGCCGTGACGCGGTCGCCGTCTTCGGTGGCGGCGGCCTGACCAACGAGAAGGCGTACGCGCTGGGAAAGTTCGCCCGGATCGGGCTGCGCACCCGGCACATCGACTACAACGGACGGTTCTGCATGTCCTCGGCGGCGGCCGCCGGGATGCGCGCCTTCGGCATCGACCGTGGGCTGCCGTTCCCGCTGGCCGACCTGGGCCGGGCCGACACCCTGCTGCTGGTCGGCGCGAACCCGGCGGAGACCATGCCGCCGCTGGTGCGCTGGCTCACCGAACAGCGCCGGGGCGGCGGCCGGCTGATCGTCGTCGACCCCCGGGTCACCGCCACGGCCCGCCAGGCCGACCTGCACCTGCAACCGCTGCCCGGCACCGATCTCGCGGTGGCCAACGCGTTGCTGCACATCGCCCTCACCGAGGGGTGGGTCGACCGGTCCTACGTGGCCGAACGCACCACTGGCTTCGAGGCGGTCCGCCGCAGCGTCGCCGCCTGGTGGCCGGCCCGCGCAGAGCAGCTCTCCGGTGTGCCGGTGGCCGACCTGGAGGAGACCGCCCGCGCGTTGGGCACCGGCGGTCGCGTGATCATCCTGACCGCGCGGGGCGCCGAGCAGCACGCCAAGGGCGTCGACACGGTCACCGCGTACGTCAATCTCGCCCTCGCCCTCGGCCTGCCCGGCCGCGACGGTTCGGGGTACGGCTGCCTCACCGGCCAGGGCAACGGCCAGGGCGGGCGGGAGCACGGGCAGAAGGCCGACCAACTCCCCGGCTACCGGCGGATCGACGACCCGGCGGCCCGGGAGCACGTGGCCGGTGTCTGGGGGGTGCCGGCCGACGAGCTGCCCGGCCCGGGTGTGCCGGCCTACCAACTGCTCGACTCGCTCGGCACACCGGACGGCCCCCGCGCGTTGCTGGTGTTCGGCTCCAACCCGGTGGTCTCCGCGCCTCGGGCGTCCCGGATCGAGGGCCGGTTGCGGGATCTCGACCTGCTGGTCGTCGCCGACCTGCTGCTCTCCGAGACGGCCGCGCTGGCCGACGTGGTGCTGCCCACCGCGCAGTGGGCGGAGGAGGACGGCACCATGACCAACCTGGAGGGTCGGGTGCTGCGTCGCCGGGCGCTGCGCCCACCCCCACCGGACGTCCGGACCGACCTGGACATCATCTCCGCCCTCGCGGCGAGACTGGCCCCCCACGAGGCCTCGGCCACCGAGGCGGCAGCCCGGTTCCCGGCCGACCCGGCCGCCGTCTTCGCCGAGCTGCGCCGCGCCTCCGCCGGCGGGATCGCCGACTACGCCGGCATCAGCTGGGCCCGGATCGACGGCGACGACGGCGTCTGGTGGCCCTGCCCGACCGAGGACGGGCCGGACACTCCCCGGCTGTTCGCCGAGCGGTTCGCGACCCCGGACGGCCGGGCCCGGTTCCACCCCGTCGACCACCGGCCGGCCGCCGAGGAGGTCTGCTCCGCGTACCCGTTGCACTTCACCACCGGCCGGGTGCTGGCGCAGTACCAGTCCGGCACCCAGACCCGCCGGGTGCCCGCGCTGCGGCGCGCCGCCCCGGAGGCGTTCGTCGAGCTGCACCCCGACCTGGCCGCCCGCCTGGGCATCGACGACGGCGACCCGGTGCGGGTGACCTCACGCCGGGGTGAGCTGTGCGCCCCGGCGCGCCTCAGCGCCGGGATCCGACCGGACACCGTGTTCGCGCCGTTCCACTACCCGGGTGCGGGACGGGCCAACTCGGTCACCAACGACGCGGTGGACCCGATCTCCGGGATGCCCGAGTTCAAGATCTGCGCGGTACGGGTGGAGAAGGCATGACGGCCCGGGTGGTGATCGTCGGCAACGGGATGGCGGGCGCCCGCCTCGCCGGCGAGCTGCACGCCCGCGAAGGGGACCGGAAGGTCACAGTGCTCGGGGCGGAGCCGCACCGCGCGTACAACCGGATCCTGCTCTCCACCCTGCTAGCCGGCCGCATCGACGAGCCGGACGTGGAGCTGACCGAGGCCGCCGGGCACGGCATAGACCTGCGCGCCGGCGTACCGGTGGCCGCGATCGACCGGTCCGCCCGGGAGGTCCGTACCGACGACGGCGAACGGATCGGATACGACCACCTGGTGCTGGCCACGGGCGCACGGGCGGTGGTGCCGCCTCTGCCCGGCCTCGACCCGGCGGACCTGCCGGAGCGGGTGGTCCCGTTCCGGACCCTGGACGACTGCCGGCGGATCCTCGCCGCGGCTGACGGCGCACGCACCGCGCTGGTGCTCGGCGGCGGGCTGCTCGGCCTGGAGGCCGCCCGAGGGCTGGCCAGCCGAGGGCTCGCCACCACAGTGGTGCACCCGAGGGAACACCTGATGGAACGGCAGCTCGACAGGGCGGCCGGTGCGGTGCTCGCCGGCACCCTCGCCGGATTCGGCGTCACCGTGCAGCTCGCGGTGCCGGCGACCGGTGTGGCCGCCGACGCCACCGGCGTACGCCTCGACCTGGCCGACGGCCGGACGTTGCGCGCCGACCTGCTGGTGCTCTCCTGCGGCGTACGCCCGGACACCGCCCTCGCGCGGGCCGCCGGGCTGAACGTCCGGCGCGGCGTGGTGGTGGACGACCGGCTCCGCACCGACGACCGGTCCATCTCGGCGATCGGTGACTGCGCCGAGCACGACGGTGTGCTCACCGGGCTGGTCGCACCCGCCTGGGCGCAGGCCCGGGTGCTCGCCGACGTGCTGACCGGGACGGACCCGCTCGCGCGGTACCGGCCCCAGCCGGTGGTGACCCGGCTCAAGGCCGCCGGGATCGACCTGGCCTCGATGGGTGACGCGGTCAGTGGCGGGCCGGGTGAGGAGCTGACCTTCACCGACCCGGCCCGGGGCACGTACGCCCGGCTGCGGATCCGCGACGAGCGGCTGATCGGCGCGATCCTGCTCGGCGACAACCCGGCCGTCGGCACGGTGATCCAGCTCTTCGACCGTGGTCACCCCGTGCCGGCCGACCGGCGGGCGCTCCTGCTGGGCCGGGCACTCGGCACGGTCGGCGCGACTCCGGCCGCGTCACCGGCGCTGATGCCGGACGCGGCCACTGTCTGTCAGTGCAACACGGTGAGCAAGGGCGCACTCGTACGGAGCTGGCGCTCCGGGGCCCGGACTGTCGACGCGGTGGTGGCGGCGACCCGCGCCGGCACCGGATGCGGCGGGTGCCGGGACGCGGTGGGCGGCATCGTCGACTGGCTGAGCCAGGCGGAATCGGTGGAGGTGACGCGATGAGCGGCGGCGATCTGGTCGTCATCGGCAACGGCATGGTCGGGCAGCGCTTCGTCGACGCGCTGCGCGCCCGTGACCCGGAGGGCCGCTGGCGGGTGACAGTGCTGGCCGAGGAGCGGCGCCCGGCGTACGACCGGGTGCGGCTCTCGGCGTACTTCGACGGGGTGGGTGAGAGCGAGCTCAACCTGTACACGCCGCACGACGGGGTGCGGCTGCGGCTGGGCGAGCCGGCCACCGCCATCGACCGGGCCCGGCAGGTGGTGACCACCGGCGTCGGCGAGTACCACTACGACGCGCTGGTGCTGGCCACCGGCTCGTACGCGTTCGTGCCACCGGTGCCCGGCGCGGAGCTGCCCGGGGTCTTCGTCTACCGGACCCTGGACGACCTGGCGGCGATCCGGGCGTACGCCTCCGGCCGGCGGGTCGGCGCGGTGATCGGTGGCGGGCTGCTCGGGTTGGAGGCGGCGAACGCGCTGCGGCTGCTCGGCCTGAGCACCGACGTGGTCGAGTTCGCGCCCCGGCTGATGCCGGTTCAGGTGGACCAGGCCGGTGGCGCGATGCTGCGGCGCTACGTCGACGAGTTGGGCGTACGGACCCACCTCGGGGTGGCGACCAGCGCGATCCGACCCGGCCCGGACGGGGCGGTCGCCGCACTGGAGTTGTCCGACGGTGGCGTGCTCGACGCCGAGCTGGTGGTGGTGGCCGCCGGCATCCGGCCCCGGGACCAGCTGGCCCGGGACGCCGAGCTGCCGCTAGGCCCGCGTGGCGGGGTGCTGGTCGACGCGACCTGCCGCAGCGCCGACGAGCGGATCTGGGCGATCGGCGAGTGCGCGGCGGTCGACGGCACCTGCCACGGCCTGGTCGCACCCGGGTACGCGACGGCCGAGGTGGTGGCCGACCGGCTGGTCGGTGGCGCGGCCACCTTTCCCGGCGCGGACACCGCCACCAAGCTCAAGCTGCTCGGTGTCGACGTGGCCTCGTTCGGCGACGCCCACGGCACCACCCCGGGCTGCCTGGACGTCACGTTCACCGACCCGGCCACCCGGGTCTACGCGAAGCTGGTGCTCTCCGACGACGCGCACACGCTGCTCGGCGGGGTGCTGGTCGGTGATGCCAGCGCGTACCCGACGTTGCGGGCCAGCGTGGGCGGCCCGCTGCCGGCCGCGCCGCTGGCGTTGCTCGCCCCGGACGGCGGTGGGGCGGACGCTGGTGCGCTGCCCGCCGCCGCCCAGGTCTGCTCCTGCAACGCGGTGACCCGGGGCGACGTGGACGCCGCCATCACCGACGGCTGCGCGGACGTGCCGGCGTTAAAGGCGTGCACCAGGGCCGGCACCAGCTGCGGTTCCTGCGTGCCGATGCTCAAGCAGCTCCTGGACGCGGCCGGTGTGGCGCAATCCAGCGCCCTCTGCGAGCACTTCGATGTCAGCCGACGGGAGCTGTTCGAGATCGTCCGGGTGCGCGGGATCCGCACCTTCTCCCGACTGGTCGCCGAGCACGGCCGGGGGCGCGGCTGCGACATCTGCAAGCCGGTGGTGGCGTCGATCCTCGCCTCGCTGGGCAGCGGCCACGTGCTCGACGGTGAGCAGGCGTCGTTGCAGGACACCAACGACCACTTCCTGGCCAATCTGCAACGCGACGGCAGCTATTCGGTGGTGCCCCGGATCCCGGGCGGTGAGATCACCCCGGAGAAGCTGATCGTGATCGGTGAGGTGGCCCGGGACTTCCAGCTCTACACGAAGATCACCGGTGGGCAGCGCATCGACCTGTTCGGGGCGCGGGTGGAGCAGTTGCCGCAGATCTGGCGGCGGCTGGTGGACGCCGGCTTCGAGTCCGGTCACGCGTACGGCAAGGCGCTGCGGACGGTGAAGTCCTGCGTGGGCGAGACCTGGTGCCGGTACGGCGTACAGGACTCGGTGGGGCTGGCCGTCGCGTTGGAGCTGCGCTACCGAGGGCTACGGGCTCCACACAAGATCAAGTCAGCGGTGTCCGGCTGCGCCCGCGAATGCGCCGAGGCGCGCAGCAAGGACTTCGGCATCATCGCCACCGAGACCGGCTGGAACCTCTACGTCGGCGGCAACGGCGGCTTCCGCCCCCGGCACGCCGACCTGTTCGCCACCGACCTGTCCACGGAAACGCTGATCTCGCTGATCGACAGGTTCCTCATCTACTACATCCGCACGGCCGACCGGTTGCAACGCACGGCCGGCTGGATCGAGGCGATGGACGGCGGCCTCGACCACCTGCGCGCGGTGATCGTGGACGACTCGCTCGGGCTCTGCGCCGAACTGGACGCGGCGATGGCCCAGCACGTGTCGTCGTACTCCGACGAGTGGCGCGACGTGCTCGACGACCCGGACCGGCTCCGCCGCTACACCTCCTTCGTCAACGCGCCCGACGTGCCCGACCCGTCCATCACCTTCGCCCGGGAACGCGGACAACCGGTGCCGGTGCGCGAGCACCCCCCGGGCGGATTCGAGCACCGTCGGCAACCGGTCACCCTGGGCCTACCGGAGGTACGGCGATGAACCTGACCACCACGCTGAGCTGGACCGCTGTCTGCCCCCTCGACCGCCTGGAACCGGACCGAGGGGTCGCCGCCCTGGTCGAGGGGGCACAGATCGCCCTCTTCCGCACCGAGGACGGGTTGTTCGCGATCGACAACCGCGATCCGGTCTCCGGGGCGTACGTGCTGTCCCGGGGCATCGTCGGCAGCCGCGGCGGAGTGCCGACGGTCGCCTCGCCGCTGCACAAGCAGGTGTACGACCTGCGCAGCGGGCACTGCCTCGACCTGCCCGGGGTGGCCGTGGCACGGCACGACGCGCGTTGCCGCGACGGGCTGGTCGAGGTGCGGCTGCGACAGGAGGCTTGATGCGGGAAGAACTGGCGGGCTTCACCATCGGGGTGACCGCCGACCGGCGGCGCGACGAGTTGGCCGCGCTGCTCGAACGCCGGGGCGCCCGGGTGGTGCTCGCCCCGGCGTTGCGGATCGTGCCGCTGTCCGACGACACCGAGCTGCGCGAGGCGACCCGCGCGTGCCTCGACCAGCCGCCGGACATCCTGATGGCCAACACCGGCATCGGCATGCGCGGGTGGCTGGAGGCGGCCGAGGGTTGGGGGCTGGCCGAGCCGCTGCGTTCGGTGCTGGCCAGCTCGTACGTGGTTGCCCGTGGCCCGAAGGCACGCGGCGCGATCCGTGCGGCCGGGCTGCACGACCAGTGGTCGCCGGCCTCGGAGAGCTGCGACGAGGTGGTCGACCACCTGCGCCGGCGAGGTGTGGCCGGGCAGGTGATCGCCATGCAGCTGCACGGTGAGCGACAGCCCGAGTGCACCCTCGCGCTGGAGGCGGCCGGTGCCACAGTGATCGAGGTGCCCGTCTATCGCTGGGCCCCACCGAGCGACCCGGCGCCGCTGCACCGGCTGATCGACCTGATCGCCGGCCGACTGGTGGACGCGGTGACCTTCACCTCGGCACCGGCGGCCGAGGCGCTGCTGCGGGCAGCCGGCGACCGCACCGACGCGCTGCTCACCGCGTTCCGCGGCGACGTGCTCGCCAGCTGCGTCGGCGCGGTGACCGCCGAGCCGCTGCTCCGGCGCGGGGTGCCGGTGAGCGCGCCGGGCCGGGCCCGGCTGGGGGCGCTGGTGCGGACGATCGTCGACGAGCTGCCCCGCAGGACCGTGACGTTCAAGGCCGGCGGGCACCTTCTCACGCTGCGCGGGCACGCTGCGGTGATCGACGGCGAGTTGCGACCGCTCGCACCCGCCCCGATGGCCGTGTTACGCGCCCTGGCCCAGTCGCCCGGTCGGGTGCTGTCCCGCACGGCGCTGCTGCGGACGCTGCCCCGGGGCGCGGACGAGCACGCGGTGGAGATGGCGGTGGCCCGTCTACGGGCCGGTCTGCGCGCGCCCCGCGTGGTGCAGACCGTGGTGAAGCGCGGCTACCGACTCCGGGTGGACTGACGCGTCATGGCCGACCGGCATGCGCCGGCCGGCCATGACCCGACGGCTCAGCCGACAGGCGTGGGGAAACCCCGCCCGTGCTCGGCCTCAAGGCGGAGCATGGCGTGCTCGACCACCGTCACCAGCACCTGCTTGACCGAGTCCCGGTGCCGGGCGTCGGTCATCACCAGCGGCACCTGCGGCGAGATGGCCAGCGCCTCGCGGACCTCCTCCAGCTCGTACTGGGGAGCACCGTCGAACCGGTTCAGGGCCACCACGTACGGCAGGTTGCGGTTCTCGAAGTAGTCCAGCGGGGCGAACGCGTCGGTGATCCGGCGCGTGTCCACCAGCACGGCGGCACCCACCGCACCTCGGATGATCTCGTCCCACATGAACCAGAACCGAGTCTGACCCGGTGTACCGAAGAGGTACAGGATCAGGTCCTGGGCCATCGTGATACGGCCGAAGTCCATGGCGACCGTGGTGGTCTCCTTGCCCGGCACCTTGGACGGGTCGTCGATGCCGACACCCGCCGCTGTCATCAACGCCTCTGTGGTCAGCGGTGTGATCTCGGAGATCGCCCCGACCAGTGTCGTCTTACCGACGCCGAAGCCGCCCGCGACGACGATCTTCGCGGAGACGATTCCCCGGCCCGGCCGCCCCCTAGCGGGGTCATAGCCTGCGAAGTCCACTTAGCACCCTTCCAAGCAGTTCCATCCGCTCCTCGAACCCCTCGGCGGGAGCAGCAGTGTGTAACGTCAGCAGGCTCTCGGCCACCATGTCGGCGACCAACACCCGGGCGACGCCCAGCGGCATCCGGGTGTACGCGGCGATCTCCGCCAGCGACTGTGCTCGGCCCTCACAGACCGTGGCGATTCGGTGCTTGTCATGCCCGGCGAAGCGGGACTCGGCAACCTGGGTGAGCGACGCGGTCAGGACGGCCTCCAGGGCGATGTCCTGTCGAGGTTCGGTACGACCCCGGGTGACCGCGTACGGACGCACCAGCGCGCCACGCGGGTCAACGCGCCGTTGGTCCATTCCCGATCACCTCCCCGTCCACTGTAGAGCCCGGCCAGTGCCGCCTTTCGTCCTGCTTCGGCGCGCGGTTCGAGCGCCGTCTTCCGGTGCTAGGAGCGCACCGCGTCACGCGGCAGCGGCACCAGCGCGGCACCCACCCGCTCGACCAGCAGGGCCATCTCGTAGCCCACCTGGCCCACGTCGCAGCTGCGCGCGGCCAGCACGGCCATCGACGATCCGTCGCTGATCGACATCAGGAAGAGATACCCGCTGTCCATCTCGATGACTGTCTGCAACACCCCGCCCGCGCTGAACATCCGGGCTGCGCCCTCGGTCAGGCTCACCACACCGGAGGTGATCGCGGCGAGCTGATCCGCCCGGTCCCCCGGCAGGTCCCGGGAGGACGCGAGCAGCAGCCCGTCGGCGGACACCGCCACCACGTGGGCGATACCCGCCACGCTGTCGGCGAAGTTGGTGAGCAGCCAACCCATGTCCTGCATGGCAGCTGGCCTGTTCATCGGCTCTCCTTGGTCGAGGTGCTGTTCAGGTCCGTCCCGGCCGTCCGACCCCGCTGCACACCGCGGTGGTAGGCCGACAGCAGACCTCGTACTTCATCCGGGGTCCGCCGGCTGCGGTCCCGGCCGCTCTTCGGTTCGATGCCGCCCGGCACGAGCTGTTGCTGCGGCACCCGCTTGGGCAATCCGGAACGGGTGGTCCCGGCGGGAGCCGGCTCGGCCGCCCTGCTCGCACGGGACCAGCCCTCGTCGGCCGCAGTCCGCCAGGCGCCCGGGTCCACCGAGGGCGCACTGGGCGCGGCCGGTGCCGGTCGGGCCGCCGGAGGCGGCGTGTACGACGGCGGCGCCGCGGGCGGCGCGCCGAAGCCGCCGCCGGTCGCGGTGCCATGGCCTGCGGCACCCGACGTGCTGGTGCCATGGCCAGCGGCACCCGACGTGCTGGTCCCGTCGGTGTTGGAACTGCCCGGGGTACGGGTCGGCAGTTTCGGCCGGGCCGGCGCGGCGGGCGGCACGGACCCGGCACTCGACTGAGCGCCGTTGCCCGAGCGCAGGCCGGCGTCGGCCGGAGCCGGCGGCTCGTCGAAATTGGGTCGGGTGAAGATCGCGGTGGCGTCGTCGCCGTGCGACCGGAACCAGACCGCCTCCATCTCCCGGAAGATCGGCGCCTCGGCCGGGAAGTCCGGCCGAGTGCTGACCGGTGCGGCGGGTACCGGCGGGGCAGCGGGTGCCGGGGGCGCGGCGGGCGGTGCCACCGCGCCGAGGCCGGCGACCGGCCCGACCGGCAGACCTGGCGTCGCGCCACGCCCGTCGGCGGTGTCCGGGGTCGAGCCGCGCCGGGGCAGCGGATCGATGGTCGGGTAGGCCACTGTCGGGCTGCCCGCCGAGGCGCCCGCGCCGTTGCTGTACGCGGGCCGCGCCGGCGGGAGCGGGGCGACGGGGGCCGGCGCTGCCGAGCGGGTGCCGGCGTAGCCACCCGCCTGTACCGGAGAGTTGGTGTCCCGCGAGTCCAGCGGGGACTGCCACTGGGCGGGTGCCGGTGGGCTGCTCCGCCACTGGTCGGGCAGCGTCGCCGCCGAGGTCGCGGCACCGGCGAACTGCTCGCTGTGACCGACCGGCGTGAGCGGCGTCTGCTCCACGGCCATCGGTTGACGCGGCCGCGTGAGCGCCTGGTCGCGTCCCCGGTTGCTGGGCAGCACCACCGTGGCGGCGGGCAGCGTCACCTGGGCGACGGTGCCGCCCTCGACGTTGCGGCGCAGCTCGACCCGGATGCCGTAGCGGGAGGCGAGCCGACTCACCACGGCCAGACCCATCAGCCGGAACGCGGCGACGTCGACGCTCGGCGGGGCGGCCAACCGACGGTTGAGCGAGTCGAGCTGTTCGTCGGTGAGGCCGAGCCCGCGGTCCTCGATCTGGATCAGGACGTAGTCACGGATGCGGCGACCGTCGGCCACAACTGTGGTGTTCGGTGGCGAGAACCGGGTGGCGTTGTCGAGCAGCTCGGCGACGAGGCGTACCACGTCGTTGACCGCGTGCGCGGCCACCGAGATGTCGGTGTCGACCGTCCCGAACTCGATGCGGTTGTACAGCTCGACCTCGGACTGGGCGGCGCGCAGGACGTCCACCACCAGCGCGTTGTCGTGGCGCGGTGCGGCGGAGTCGGCGCCGGCCAGGACCAGCAGGTTCTCGTCGTTGCGGCGCATTCGGGTGGCCAGGTGGTCGAGCTCGAAGAGCTGCGCGAGCCGCTTCGGGTCCTCCTCGCCGCGCTCGATCGCGTCCAGCTCGCCGATCATCCGGTCGACCAGGGTCTGACTACGACGTGCCAGGTTGAGGAACATCGCCGAGACGCTGGTACGCAGCGCAGCCTGCTCGGCGGCGACCCGTACCGCCTCGCGGTGGACGACGTTGAAGGCCAACGCCACCTGACCGACCTCGTCGCGGGTGTTGAGCTGGATCGGGTCCCGGACCTGTCGGACGATCTCCTCCACCCCGCCGTCGCCCACGCTGCCCATGGTCTGCAGCCGCTGCACCGCGTCCGGCAGGTCGTGGTTGGCCACCGAGAGGGCGCCCTCACGCAGCCGGCGCAGCGAGTGGTTGAGCGAGCGGGCCAGCACCACGGCCAGCGAAATGGCGATGATCAGGGTCAGCAGCACCAGGATCGACTCGACCACGGCCTGCCGGATGACGTCCGAGCGTGCCTCGTCGGCCTGCTGGAGCAGGCGGTCCTGCAGTTGGATCTCGGCCCAGCGCATCAGGTCGTTGACCGCGCCGATGGCGGCGGTGGCGTCCTGCGCGGTGACCAGCGGGCGCTGCCCGACCGAGCGGGTGATGTCGGTGGCCACCCGGTCGGCCAGGCCGACCGCGTCACCGGAGACGGTGCTGTCGACCAGGGCGCGCTGCACCGGGTCGGCGGCCAGCGAGAACGCGACCAGGGCCTCCTGCTGACCGGTCAGCGTCGCCACGAAGGACGAGAACTGCTCCGAGTCGAGCTGACCCGCCGTCAACGCGGTGTAGGCGACCGCCTGCTCCTCGGCGACGGAGGCCTTGGCGCGGGCGAAGGCGGAGACCGCACGCCGGCTGTCCCCCAGGCTCTCGTCGCCGGGCAACTGGGCCAGGCCGTCACCGTACGAGACCAGGTCGGTGAGGATCACGCCGTAGCGGAGAACCGCTTCGGCAACGGCCATCTGCCGGCGGTCCAGCACCTCCTGGCGGGTGCCGTCCAGGGTTGCCAGGTGGTCGTCGATGGCGACCAGCCGCTCGCGCAGGGCGGTCGGCACCTCGCCGACCCGGCCTCGCTCGGCGCGGTACTCGTCCACCTTCTGCTGCGTCTGGCGGACCCGCAGGTTGTACGCGTCGGCCGGCTGCTGCGGTGTGGCCAGGTAGGCCGCGGCGGCCATCCGCTCGGCCTGAAGGTCCTGGGTGAGGGCGCTGACGTCGATGGAGAGGGCCGTCAGCGATCGGGCCTGGGTGGCGTCGAAGGCACCCTCGCCAATGGAGATCAGGCGGACCGTCGCCAGCGCGATCACCGCCGCCACCGGGACAACCAGGATCAGGGCCAGCTTGGACCGGATCCGGGCGTCGCGCAGTCTCGGCAACCCTCGGCGGGGACGCCGAGCGCTGTCGCCGAGCGCGGGCAGGGTCGTCGGTCCGGTGCTCACGACATCGCCTCCGTCGTTTCTTCCCCGCCTGAGCCGCCGAGCCATGCCGTAAGCGGAGGGGACCACGCGCGGCACGGCCGCGATTTCATCAGAGAAGATCGGGTTTGGGAAGCCGCAGTGAGGTAGGAAACGGTCGGACGGAGCGCATCCCGTGATCCGGGCAACTGATACCTTCATTTCCGCAAGCCCCTGAACAGGGCATGTAACTCCAGAGTGGTCACGCGTGTGTGCAAAGTGAGCTTTTGCAAACATTGCGTTACCCCAGCATGTGGGATGACCGTCCCGAAAATGCTGCCGGGGTCCGCGCTTGACCACAGCGCCGGCCATTGGCAAGGTTTTGCAGGCTTCGCGCACACCGTACGGCAGAGGAGATACCGTCCTCCACTGAGGACGGATTAGCGGCGGTGACCGGGCAGCGCCCGCGCCCGCACCTGGAGGACTGAGTTGAGCCCCATCCGCTCCGCGACCATCGCGGCGCTCGCATCGGCCGTAGTGGCCACCACGCTCACCGGCTGCCAGTTTGGCGGGGCGGAGCAGGACACGAGTCCGATCGTGATCGCTGCCGACCTCGAACTCTCCGGCGCCGCCGCCCCCGTCGGGCGGGCATACCAGCGCGCACTGGAACTCAAGAGGGACCAGTTGAACTCCTCCGGAGCACTGAACAACCGGAAGATCGAGCTGAAGGTGAAGGACAACCGTTCCGACTCGGCCGAGTCACTTCGCAACATCGTCGACTTCAGCAGCGATTCCCAAGTCAGCGCCATCATCATGGGCGGCTGTAACGAATGCGCGGTCGGTGCGGTCGGCACCATCAACGAGAAGCGGATTCCCACCATTGCGCTCGCCGCTTCCGGCGCGATCGCCAGCCCGGTCGCCGAGCGGCGCTACGTGTTCAAGCTCGGCCCCAACGCCGTGGACAGCGCCGCCGCACTCACCACCGAACTGCGTCGCAACAACCTCCGCAAGGTGGGGATGCTCGTCAGCGACGACGACTATGGCCGGGAGGGCGCGACCGCACTCAGGAGCGAGCTGGACAAGGCCAAAATCACGCTGCGCGAGCAGAAGGTCAAGACCACCGACACCGACGTCAGTCAGCAGGTCCGGCAGCTGACGTCAGGCAAGCCCGACGCGCTCGTCTTCTGGACGCCGCCGGAGCAGGCGACGCTGGCGGCCACCAGCGCTTCGCAGACCACCTTCCGCGGGTCGCTGTTCTTCGACGCGGGCGCGGCCGGTGACCTCTTCCTCGGCGAGGCAGCCAGGGCCACCGAGCGGGCCACGCTGATCTTCACCCAGACCATGGTGATCGACGACGTGATCGCGACGACGCCGGCCAAGGCGGCGCGACGACAGTGGTTCCAGGACTACACGGCACGTTTCGGCGGCTACAACGGGTCGTCGTCCTTCGCCGCGGACGCCATGCAGTTGATCGCCGATGCGGAACTGCGCGCCGGCGGTGAGGTCGGCAAGATGGACCGCGACGGCCTTCGGGACGTGCTCGAAACGTCCCAGATGGATGGCCTGTCCGGCCCGATCCGAATGACGCCGGACAACCACAGCGGCCTGATGCCGCAGGCGCTCACCACGTTGGTGGCCCGTAACGGCCGCTGGCGCCTGGCGGGGTAACGCTTCCCGGCCACCGTGCACGAAGAGGGCCGGCCTCCCGATGGGGAGGCCGGCCCTCTTCGTTGCGGTTGCTGACCGTGCGGCGGGTCAGCGGCTGCTGGTGGTTTCGCGGACCCAGGGCAGGGCGATCCGTTCGCTCAGCACGAGCGCCGAGTAGAGCAGGATGCTCACCAGCGCCACCAACATGATCGCCGCCCACGCGGTGGCGGTGTCGCCAATACCGGCGTACTGCGTGATCACATAGCCGAGGCCACTCTCGCCGGCCTGGAACTCACCGATCACCGCGCCGATCGCGGCCAGTGGCATGGCCACCTTGAGCCCGACGAAGATCTGCGGCAACGCGGCCGGGAAGCGCACCTTGCGGAACGCCTGCCAGCGGGAGGCGTTCCAGGAGCGCACCAGTTCGGCCAGGTCAGCCGGCGTGGTGGTGAGCCCGGTCGCGGTCGAGAGCACGATCGGGAAGAAGCAGAGCAGGAACACCATGGTCAGGATCGGCTTCTGACCCCAGCCGAGTGCCACCACCAACAACGGGCCCAGCGTGATCTTCGGCACCGCGTTCACCGCGACCAGCAGCGGGGTGAACATCCGCTCCACCGTGCGGGAGCTGGCCAGGGAGAGTCCGATCAGGACACCGGCCACCGCCGAGAGCGCGAAGCCGATCAGGATCTCCAGCAGGGTGTCCCAGGTGTGCTCCAGCATCTGGGCGGGCTTGTCGACGAACGCGGCGAGCACACCACCGGGCGGTGGCAGAGCCGCGGGGTGGACCAGCTCCAACCGGGCGATCAGCCACCACGCCGCCAGGGCGACCAGGAGGCCGGCCGCGGGCAGCGCCGCCCCGGCCCCGGCCCGGAGGCTGGCACCTCGACCCGCGCGCCCCGCCTCGGGGCCGGCGCCCGGGGGTGGGGATGGCGCCACCGCCGGATCCGCTGACCGGACGTCGGTCATCTTGTCCTCCTCGAAATCCTCGGCCCCCGGGGGGCCGACGAGCGACGGGGGTACGTCCCACCGGAGTCGGCGGAACGTACCCCCTGGTGACGACCGGACGATCAGGCCTTCGGCGCGAGGCTGAAGTCGATGATCTGCTCGGGGGTGATGTTCTGCTTCAGCGCGCCAGCGCCCTGCAGGATGGCGATGCTCTTGGCGACCCGACCGCTGTCCAGGGTGCCGATCGCGGTGCCGGTGTTGCCGGAGCGCACGTACGCGGCCATCAGCTCAAGCTCGGCGGCGGCGGCGACCGGGTTGGAGGCCTCCACGTTCTTCTTCAGGATCTCGCCGGCCTCCTTGGAGTTGGCCAGGCTGTACTCCAGGCCCTTGAGCAGCGCCGCGGTGAACTTCTTCACCATCTCGGGCTTCTCCTTGGCGATCTTGGAGGAGGTGATCAGCACGTTGCCGTAGAGGTCCTGCATCACGTTGCTGTACGGCAGCATGACGGCCTTCTTCTTGGCCACCGCCTCGATCGTCGGCTGACCGACGACGAACTGGCCGATGCCGTCCACCTGGCCGGTGGCCAGCGTGCTGATCAGGTTCTGCGCCTCACCGTTGACCCAGGTCACCTTTTTCTCGTCAACACCGGCGAGCCGGGCGTACGTCGGGAACAGGTTGCGGACCACGGACCCGGGGGTGTCGGCGAGCTTCTTGCCCTCCAGGTCCTTCGGGGAGGCGATGTTCTTGCCCTCGACGGTGGCGATGCCGGCCATGGTGCGCTGCTGGATCGCGGCCACCACGGTGAAGTCCTTCGCCTGGCCGTTGCCGACCTGGAGCAGACCGCCGGTGAGGTCGATCGGGCCGAACTGGGCCTGGCCACCGACGATGGTCTGGATCACACCACCGGTGCCCTGACCGGGCTTGATCTCGACGTCGAAACCGGCGTCCTTGAAGAAGCCCTTCTCCTTTGCCACCCAGGCGTAGGAGTCACGGCCGAAGTTACCGAAAGAGGTGAGGTAGGTCACCTTCTCCAGCGAACCACCGTTGCCGCCCTTGGCGTCGTCTGACGAGTCCGACCCGCTGCTGCAGGCGGAAACGAGAGCGAGGGCAGTGGCCAGCGCGGCCGTAGCGACCGTACGGGTCAGCCTTCTCATCAGTAGCACCATGTCCTTTCCTACCGGGGCCGACGGGCCACCGGAGGGGGTTGTCGTGACGGGCCGGCGGTCGGGGTGGAAGCCGGGCACCGCCGTCGTGAGGGGACTCTTCGCGGGCACAGCGTACGAGAAACCCACAGTTGCGACGCCAGGCATATCGGGTTGCGGAACGGAAACAACCTGACGACCACCCCGGACGGTGCGATACGTAGACACGCCCGCTAGCCTTTGTCGGATTCCTGACCGTCCACTCAGCGGAGGTGCGCCGGAGATGATCCGACTGTCCGGGGTGTCCCGTACCTTCGATGGCCGATCCGGCCGGGTGGAGGCGCTGCGCGGCATCGACCTCGACGTCGCCGAGGGTGAGTTCGTCGCCGTGCTCGGCCGCTCCGGCTGCGGCAAGTCCACCCTGCTGCGGCTGATCGCCGGGCTGCTCCCGCTGACCGCTGGCGAGATCACCGTGGCCGGTACGCCGATCACCCGCCCTCGCCAGGACATCGCCATGCTGTTCCAGAAGCCGGCGCTGCTGCCCTGGCGCACCGTGCTGGACAACGTCCTCCTGCCGGTGGAGATCTTCGGCTGGAGCCGCGCCAAGCACCGCGAGCGGGCCCGGCGACTGCTCGACGTGGCCGGATTGGCCGGGTTCGAGAAGCGGCTGCCGCACGAACTCTCCGGCGGCATGCAGCAGCGGGTCTCGCTGTGCCGGTCGCTGATCGGTGAGCCCCGCGTGATGCTGATGGACGAGCCGTTCTCCGCGCTGGACGCGCTCACCCGCGAGGAACTCTCCGGCGAACTCCAGCGGGTGCACATGGAGAACAAGCCGACCATCGTCTTCGTCACCCACTCCATCGACGAGGCGGTGCTGCTCGCCGACCGGGTGGTCGTGCTGAGCCCCCGCCCCGGCCGGATCCGCAAGGTGCTCGACGTCGACATCCCCCGGCCCCGCACCCTCGGCCGCAACGCCCACCTGGCTGACGTCGCGCGAGTCAGCGCCGACCTGCACGAGCTGTTGATGGAACGCGACGAACCGGCCACGGCCAGCACGGAAGGACGATGAGCATGCGGGTGTCGGTCTTCACCGAACCCAACCGGGGCGCCACCTACGACACCCAACTCCGGTTCGCGCGGCTGGTCGAGGCCTGCGGGTACGAAGGCTTCCTCCGAGCCGACCACTACCAGTCGATGGGCGCCGACCCGGGCCTCCCCGGCCCCACGGACGCCTGGCTGACCCTCGCCGCGCTGGCCCGGGAGACCGAGCGGATCCGGCTCGGCACCCTGGTGACGTCGGCCACCTTCCGCCTGCCCGGCCCGCTCGCGGTGATGGTCGCGCAGGTCGACCAGATGAGCGGCGGCCGGGTCGACCTGGGCATCGGCGCCGGCTGGTACGAGCGCGAGCACACCTCGTACGGCATCCCGTTCCCGCCGGTCGGCGAGCGCTTCGACCGGCTGGCCGAGCAGCTTGAGGTCATCACCGGGCTGTGGAGCACCCCGTCCGGCGAGACCTACAGCTTCACCGGCGACCACTACCGGCTCGTGGACGCGCCCGCCCTGCCCAAGCCGGTGCAGGTGCCCGGGCCCCCGATCATCGTTGGCGGTCGCGGTCCCAAGCGCACCCCCGAGCTGGCCGCCCGGTACGCCGCCGAGTTCAACATGCCGTTCAAGTCCGTGGCGGACACCGCCAAGGCGTACGACCGGGTGCTTGAGGCGTGCGAGCGCACCGGGCGGGCGGAGTCCGGGCGCGACCCGCTGGTGCTCTCCGCCGGGATCGTCGTGGCCATCGGCCGGACCGACGCCGAAGCCCAGCGGCGGGCCGCACCCCTGCACGAGAAGAGCGCGCTGCCGCCGGAGGACCCGGTGGTCGGCTCACCCGCGCAGCTCGCGCAGCGGATCGGCGAGTTCGCCGCAGCCGGCGCCACCCGGGTCCACCTGCGTCTGATCGACTTCAATGACCTCGACCACCTCGAACTGATCGCCGCCGAGGTGCTCCCCCAACTGGACGGAGAACGATGACCGACGTGATCGACGGGACCGAACTCGGGCCGGTGGGCCAGGAGATCGTGTACGAGAACGACCGGGTCCGGGTCTGGCACATCCGCCTCGAACCCGGCGAGCGGCAGCCGCTGCACCGGCACGACCACCCCTACCTCGTGGTGGCGATCGAGGGCGCGAAGAACGTCGTGCAGACCATCGACGGCACCCGGATCGACGCCGACGAGCCCACCGGCGGCGTGGTCTACCGTGATCCGGGCGCGGTACATATGCTCACCAATGTCGGAGACACGACTTACCTGGCTCGGCTGGTCGAACTCAAGTAGACCCGCCGAGCGCGGGCCTGCGCGTCGCGCGGCGTGCCGGTGGCGATTCGGTGTACCGGGTGCGTAACGTGCCCGACATGGCCTTTCGGACCTGGGGCAGACTGCTGCTCACGGCGCTCGGGGTGAGCGTGCTGGCCGGAGCCGGCCAGCTCGGCGTCGCGTACGGTTTCGGCATCGTCCGGCTGACCGGCGCCTTCACCGGTACGACCGTCAACCAGTGGCCCACCCAGCTCGTCTGGGTGGGCTGGTTCGCCGCGAACGCCGCCGTCGTCGGCGCCGTCCTGACCGGACGCCTCGCTCGCCGCGACGCACCGGCGGTCAGCACCGGCCGCCAGCTGGCGATCGGTGGCGCGGCGGCGCTCGGTGCCACCGTCATCGCTCCCCTCTGCATGCAGCCCGCCCGCGCCGCCGAGTTGATCTCCGTCGACCCGGTTTGGGCGGTGGGCATCTGCGCCGTACTCGGTGCCGTCATCGGGGCGGGCGCGGCGATCGCCGTTCTGCTCCGGCCCGAGCTGGGCTGGAACATGGCCGCGGTGGCCGGCGCGGTCTGGCTGCTGGCGCTGATCTCGGTCCTGCCGTCGCTCGGCACGACCGGCCCGATGCCGACCGTGCGGCTCGGCGTCCTGGAGCCGAGCTGGCTGGCCGACGACGCCGCGCAACGGCTGTCGCTGCTCCTGCTGCCCATCGTGGCGCTGCTGGCCGGCGTGGCGACCGCCGCGCTGGCTCGCTGGCGGGGCCAGGCACCCCTGATCAGCGGGGCCACCGGGGTCGCCGGTCCGGTGCTGGTGGCATTCGCGTACCTGACCGCCGGCCCGGGTGACGCCGTGGATCGCTACCAGGCCACTCCCTATTACGGCTCGTTGATCGCGATCCTCGCCGGTGCGCTCGGCGCGGCGGCCGCAGCGCTACTGCGCTGGCCGACCGGCGCTCGCAGCGCGGATTCGCAGGCGATCGAGCCGTCCGACATCCTGCGCCCACTGCCCCCCGGCCCGGCCCTGCCGGGCACCGCGTCGGCGAACTCGACTAACGACCCGGACACCACCGAACGCACCGACGCGGAGCTGCCCGCCGACACCAAGCCCGCCGGTGGTGTCGTCGCAGGCCCGAGGGCCGCAGCCGGCTCCGATGGCGTACGCACCGCCCCGGCCCACTGGGACTGGCCGGCGTCCACCACGGGCGGCCAGGATGGCCCGACCCCCGCCGTTGCGGCGAAACCCGCAGCCTGGCTGACCGATCCGACCGGCGAGTTCACCGCCGGAGCGCAGACGCGCCGGTCGATCCCGGACGATGTCACTTCCCCGGTCGAGAGCGAGCGCTCAGCCGCGACCAGCGTCAGCAGCCCCACCGACGCCACCCCGGCCAGCGCCAAGGCCGGCCGCGCCGATGCCGCCACCCCGACAGTCGGCCATGCCAGCGCCCCGACCGACAGCGCAACAAACACGCTCACGACCGCCACGGGCGCGCCTGGTGCGGGAACGGCAAGCACCGGAACCACCAGCACCGGCATGGCCAGTGCGGGCACGACCGCCACCGAAGCGGCCAGTAAGGGCGCGGCCAGCCCGGGCGCGGCCAGCACCGGCACGACCAGCGCAAGCGCGGCCGACGCCGGTACGGGTGATGCGGCGGTGCCGAGCAAGCCGCGCCGGGTCCGTAAGCCGAAGGTCAGCCCGGGTGCCGCGATCTCTGACCCGGTCGATGACGCCGCGCCATCCGAGTCGGATACCGCCGACGAGGCGGCCACCGGCCGCACCAGGAAGGTCACCCGGGCGGGCAGGTCCGCCGACAGCACCGGTTCTGGCACGGTCACCGCCGCTCCCGTTCCGAGCGAGCAGAGCCCGGGCACCGACGCCGATCCGACCACCGAAACCGCCCTGACCACCACGAGCGGCGCGACGGCGGTGGTCCCGACCACAAGCGGCGCGACAGCAGCCGCCCCGACCGCCGCAAGCGGTTCGACGGCGACACCGGCCGGCGCCAAGGCCGAGGCGGTCAAGCCGCCCCGCACCCGGGCCGCAACCGCCGGAACGGAAGCAGCCGACCCGACGGCGGCAGCAGCAGCCCAGTCGTCCCGCGTCCCGGCCGAGGCGCCCGTGCCGAAGGCGGAAGCACCCCGCCCGAAGGCGGAAGCAGCCGACCCGAAGGTGGAAGCGACCAAGCCTCCCCGCGCCCCGGCCGCGAGTAGCGCAGTGGCGGGGGCAGCCGACCTGCCGCGCAGCGAGGCCGCCGCAACCAGCTCGAAGGCCGACGCCGCCAACCCGCCGCGCACCCCGACCACCGCAACCAGCCCGAAGGCGAAAACCGCCGACCCGGCCAGCGCATCCGCAACCCAGCTGGCGGGCGAAGCCGACGACGAGCCGGCCGCCACCGAGGACGGTCCCGGCACCGGGTTGTTCGGGAGCACTGCCGCCGGTGACCCGGACGCCGACCGGTGGACACCAGCACCTTCGGCCTGGCCGGTCAGCGCGGCCTGGACGGTGCCGCCGCAGACCTCCGCACCGGGGCCAGCGACATCGGAGACGCCGACCGGGTCGGACAAGGCGACCGGGCCGACGCCGAGGCCCCGGCACCGGGCGCCGTTGCCGGACCTGAGCCGGGCCAGCTCCTGGAACGCCTTCGACACCACCCGGCGCGCCGGACAGGCGGAGGCAGCGGACAGTTCGGCGGATCGGACTACGCCGACCAGCGCGGCCGCGACCGGCGAGACAGCCGCCCACCTTGAAAGCCCGAGCCGGCCGGACGCACCGGTCGTGCCGGGCGCAGCCGGCACGTCCTCCGACGCTGGCACAGGCACCGACGCCGGCACCGACGAGACGGCGAGCACCGACGCCACACCGGCCGCGTCGAAGCCGGGCAAGGTTGCCGAGCAGCCTTCCCGCCGAGGACGGCTCGGTGGCCTCTTCCGCCGCAACCGGTCCCGGGCCGACGAGGAGAGCCAGCAGGCGGCAGACAACGTGGAGCCGCTGCCTGCAAAGGACGAGGAGTTCGTCGACTGGGTCGCCGGGCTGAGCAAGCCGGTGTCGGACAACGAGCCGGAGCAGGACAACGGTCGCCGGTCGCTGCGCTCCACCGGTCGGCACCACCGCGAGTGACCCCACCCGCGGGCACGTCGGAACGCCGATCGACCTGCCTACCTGCTTGATCCACTCGGGTTCACTGATGTCGGCCTGTCCCACCGGCTCGGACACCGCGACATCAGTGAACCCGAGTCGATCACCCCGACCCGATCACCCAAGAGCGCGCACCGCGCCGGTTCAGGCCAGCGGCAGATACACCCGGCTGCCGCCGGAGACGAACTCCTCCGACTTGTCCTTCATGCCGCGGGCCGCGTACTCCTTCAGCTCCTGGGTGATCTTCATGGAGCAGAACTTCGGGCCGCACATCGAGCAGAAGTGCGCCGTCTTCGCCGGCTCGGCGGGCAGGGTCGCGTCGTGGTACGACCGAGCGGTCTCCGGGTCCAGCGAGAGGTTGAACTGGTCCTCCCAGCGGAACTCGAACCGCGCCTTCGACAGGGCGTCGTCCCACTCCTGCGCGCCAGGGTGGCCCTTGGCCAGGTCGGCCGCGTGCGCGGCGATCTTGTACGCGATCACGCCCGCCTTCACGTCGTCCCGGTCCGGCAGGCCGAGGTGCTCCTTCGGAGTCACGTAGCAGAGCATCGCGGTGCCGAACATGCCGATCATCGCGGCGCCGATCGCCGAGGTGATGTGGTCGTACGCCGGCGCGATGTCGGTGGTCAGCGGACCGAGCGTGTAGAAGGGCGCCTCGTGGCACCACTCCTGCTGGAGGTCCACGTTCTCCTTGATCTTGTGCATCGGCACGTGGCCCGGGCCCTCGATCATCACCTGGACGTCGTACTCCCAGGCGACAGTCGTCAGCTCGCCGAGGGTGCGCAGCTCGGCGAACTGCGCCTCGTCGTTGGCGTCCGCGATCGAGCCGGGGCGCAGCCCGTCGCCGAGGGAGAACGTCACGTCGTACTTGGCGAGCAGCGCGCACAGCTCCGCGAAGTTGGTGTAGAGGAAGTTCTCCTCGTGGTGCGCCAGGCACCAGGCCGCCATGATCGAGCCGCCCCGGGAGACGATCCCGGTGACCCGGTCCACGGCCAGCGGCACGTACGGCAGCAGCACCCCGGCGTGCACCGTCATGTAGTCCACGCCCTGCTCGGCCTGCTCGATCACGGTGTCCCGGAACACCTCCCAGCTCAGCTTCACCGGGTCACCGCCGACCTTCTCCAACGCCTGGTAGATCGGCACCGTCCCGATCGGCACCGGGGAGTTCCGCACGATCGCCTCGCGGGTCTCGTGGATCCGCTTCCCGGTGGACAGGTCCATCACGGTGTCCGCGCCCCAACGGGTGGCCCAGGTGAGCTTCTCCACCTCCTCAGCGACCGACGAGCTGACCGCCGAGGTGCCGATGTTGGCGTTCACCTTGACCAGGAACGCCTTACCGATGATCGCCGGCTCACACTCCGGATGGTTCACGTTGAGCGGCAGCACCGCCCGGCCGGCGGCGATCTCGGCCCGTACGAGTTCCGGGTCGACGTTTTCCCGGATCGCCACGAACTCCATCTCCGGCGTCACCACACCCGCCCGCGCGTACGCGAGTTGCGTGGGCCGGCGACCGTCCACCCCGGCGAGTGGCGTGCCCGCACCCCGTACCGGCGCCACGTCACCACGCTCGGCGATCCACGGTCCCCGCAGCGGCGGCAACCCGACCTCCGGGTCCGACCCGGGGCCGGACGTGTCGTAGAGCCGCACCGGCGGAAGATCCCCGGTCAGCCCCACCTCCGCGAACGGCACCCGGACGTCCGGTCGCGAACCCTCCACGTACACCTTGCCTCGTGCGTGCATGACAGCCTCCCTGGTGATCAAGCGGACCAGCCGAAGTGGTTCAGCGGTCCGCGCCCCGCGCCCAGCTCCCAACCCCGTGCGCCGGTCAGCGCCCGGAGCACGTACTCCTTGGCGGCACCCACCGCCGCCGGCACCGGATCACCCAGCGCGAGCCGCACGGCGATCGCCGCCGAGAACGAACACCCGGTCCCGTGGGTGTGCCGGGTCGTCACCCGGGGGGCGCGCAGCAGCGTGGTGACACCGTCGCCGTGCAGCACGTCGACCGCCTCGCCGCCGTCCAGATCACCCCCGGTGACCACGACGTGGTCGGGGCCGCCGGCCGCGAGCGCCTCGGCGGCCACGACCATCCCGGCCACGTCGTCCACCGGGCGTCCGGTGATGGCCGCGGCCTCCGCGCAGTTCGGCGTCGCCACAGTGGCGTACGGGAGCAGCCGCTCGACCGCGCCCACCACGCCGAGCCGGTGGCCGCTCGTGGCGACGAGCACCGGGTCGACGACGAGTTGGGGCAGCCGGCCGGCACGTGCGGCCTGCGCCACCACGTCGGCGACCGCCGGGGTGCCGAGCATTCCCGTCTTGACCGCCGAGACGGTGAAGTCGGCGAGCACGCTGTCCAACTGCTCGGTGACCGTGCGCGGAGGCAACGGCAGGACGGCGTCGACGCCTCGGGTGTTCTGTGCGGTGACCGCCGTGATGACGCTGGTGCCGTACGCGCCCAGCGCGGCGAAGACCTTCAGGTCGGCCTGGATGCCCGCGCCGCCGCCGGAGTCTGAGCCTGCGATTGTCAGCAGTGTTCGCGGGGTCATTTTCCCTGGCCTTTGGTTGCGGTTGGGGGCTGCGGCCGACCGTGCCCACTCCGGGCGGTCAGGCTTGATCCCTGCGTGGGCACGGTCGGCCGCAGCCCTGACGTGGAGACCTGGGTGACCCCGCGCCGGGTTTGGGTCAGCACAGGGGTGACCGCCTCTTGGAAGGCTCTGGTCAGGGTTGCGGCTGTTTGGGTGGGGTCTTTTGCTCGCATGAGTGCGCCCAGTACGGCTACTCCGGTGGCTCCCGCCTTCACGCAGGCGGTTACCTGTTCCGGGGATTCGACTCCGCCCAGCGCCAGGACCGGCACGTTGCTGGTCCTGATCAGTTTTCGCAGGCCGGCCGGTCCCAGGGGTGGGCCGTAGCCCGGTTTTGTCTTCGTGGGCCAGACCGGGGAGACGGTCGCGTAGTGCTCGGTGGTCAGGCGGTTCATCTCGGCTTCGTTGTGGCAGGAGCGGCCGACCAGGCTGTGGGTCGGCGGCGGGTACGGGCCGGCGGCGGGCAGGTGCACGGCGGCGCCGCCGAGCGGGTCGGGGCCGGCCACGACGAGAGTTCCGCCGACGTCGGCGAGGATCGCGCGCAGCTCGACGGCTAGGGCGGTGCGCTCGGGGCGGGGCAGGTCCTTCTCCCGCAGCACCACCCAGCGCACTCCCCCGGCCACGGCTCCCGCCACGACCCGGTCGAGCCCGCCCCGCGCGACGAGCCGGTCGGTCAACAGGACAACACCGGACGGCGGCGTCACAGGTCGGGTCTTCCCTCGTCGGGTGTGGAGGGCAGCGCGTGGAAGCGTCGGGCGATCCGGCCGGCGCCTGCCGCCAGCCGGCCCGCCTCGACCGCGTACCGCATCGCGGTCGCCATCGCCACCGGGTCCTCGGCCCGGGTCACGGCGCTGGCCAGCAGCACCGCGTCGCAGCCCAGCTCCATGGCCAGGGCCGCGTCGGAGGCGGTGCCGATGCCCGCGTCGAGGATCACCGGCACGTCCACCCCCTGCCGGATGAGCCGGATGTGGTGGGGGTTGCCGATGCCGAGCCCCGAGCCGATCGGGGAACCGGCCGGCATCACCGCGGCGCAGCCCACGTCGGCGAGCCGGCGGGCGAGCACCGGATCGTCGCTGGTGTACGGCAGGACGGTGAAGCCGTCGGCCACCAGCTCCTCGGCGGCGCGGAGCAGTTCCACCCCGTCGGGCAGTAGCGTCCGCTCGTCGCCGATCACCTCCAGCTTGACCCAGTCGGTGTCGAACGCGTCCCGGGCCAGCCGGGCCACCTTCACCGCCTCGGTCGCGGTGTGGCAGCCGGCGGTGTTCGGCAGCAGTCGCACCCCGCACCGGTCCAGCAGCTCCAGCAGCCCACCGGTGGAGCCCGGCGCGGTGCCCACCCGGCGCAGCGCCAGCGTGACCAGCTCGGTGCCGGACGCCCGGATCGCCTGTTCCAGCACGTGCAGGTTCGCGGCGCCGCCGGTGCCGAGGATCAACCGCGAGGTGAACGTCTCCCCACCCAGCTCGAACGTCACGCCGCTCACCCGCCCTGCGCCGCGGTGAGGACCTCGACCCGGTCGCCGTCACGCAGCACAGTGGCCGGCCAGCCGGCCCGGGGCACGACCTCGCCGTTGACCGCGACCGCCACCCCCCGCTGTTCGGGCACGACGTCGCGCACCAGGTCGGCCACCGACGCGCCGCCGGGGACGCTGCGTCCGGCCCCGTTCACCGTCAACTCCACAGGTCCCCCTCCATCGTCGGTTCAGTTCCTCGCCGGCCGCGGAGGCCACCGAGGCCGCCACCCGTCGCGGCCGGTGTGCGACCGGCCGAGCCGGCACCGACGAACCGTTCGGGTCCGAAGGGCGCGAGCAGCGGGTGGGGCACGCCGTCGAGCACCAGCTCGGTGATCAGGTCGGCGGTGATCGGGGTGAGCACGATGCCGTGCCGGTGGTGCCCGGTGGCGGCCAGCACGTCCGGCCGGTCGGGCAGCGGCCCGAGGATCGGTGCGTTGTCCGGCGTGCCCGGGCGCAGCCCGGCGACCGCCTCGACCAGGTCGTACTCGGCCAGCTCGGGCAGCAGGTCGACTCCGGCGCGGAGCAGGCGCTGCACCGCACCGGCGGTGACAGTGGTGTCCGCCCGTTCCTCGACCGTCGCGCCGAGCACGACCTCGCCGTCGGCGCGGGGCACCAGGTAGACGGGTTCGCCGTCGGCGTACCCCCGGATCACGTGCCGGAAGCCCGGCGCGACGCCGTCGGGCGCGCGGAGCCGGAGGATCTGGCCCTTCACCGGCCGGACGGGCAGGCCGGTGAGGGCGGCTGCCCCACAGCCGGCGGCGACCACCGTGACCGCAGCGTCCACATCAGACAGGTGCGCGACCGCCTGCGGCACGAGCACCGCGCCGGCCCGCTGGGCGGCCGTGCGCAGCGCCGGCACCAGCCGCCGGGGGTCGACCTGGTGGTCGGTGGGCGCGAGCGCGCCGCCGCGCAGCCGTGGTGCGAGCGCCGGCTCGCGGTCGCGCAGCTCGCTGGGGCGCAGTGGGGTCACCGGCAGGCCCAACCCCTGCTGGTACGCCCAGAGTCGGCGCGCCTCGGCCAGGTCGTCGCCGGTCAGCCCGACCATCAGGGTGCCCTCGGTCCGGTAGCCGATCCCGGTGCCGCTCGCCGCGGTCAGCTCGGCGGCGAACGCCGGCCAGCGGGCGGCGGACGCCAGCAGCAGCCCGGTCAGCTGCCACTCACCGAAGTACGCCTCGGCGACCGGCGAGAGCATGCCGGCGGCCACCGCCGACGCCCCCGAGCCGGGCTCCGGATCGTGCACCACCACGCGCAGCCCCCGGGCGGCGCAGCGCCAGGCGATCGCCAGCCCGATCGGCCCCGCCCCCACCACCGCGACGTCCGGCCGGCCCCGGTCACTCGATCGCGCTGACTCCGACCGGCCGGTCAGCACGCCAGGGCCTCGATCAGCTCGGCGGTCGCCCGCCCCGGGTCGGCGGCAGCGGAGACCGCCCCGACGACCGCCACCCCGTACGCCCCGGCGGCCCGCAGCTCCGGCACCCGCTCGGCGGTCACGCCGCCGATCGCGATGACCGGCACGTCGACGGCGTCGACGACGGCACGTACGCCCACGGGCCCGATGGGGTCCGGCAGGCCGGACTTGGTGCTGGTGGCGTGGCAAGGCCCGACGCCCAGGTAGCTGGCTCCCGCCGCGACCGCCGCGGTCGCTGTTCCCGGCGCGCGGGCGGTGGCGCCCAGCACGCCGGCCGGGCCGAGCACCCGACGGGCGGCGGCGACCGGCAGGTCGTCGGCCCCGACGTGCCCACCGGCGGCACCGACCGCCAGCGCCACGTGCAGCCGATCGTTGACCAGGCAGGTCGCCCCGTACGGCACGCAGAGCGCCAGCACCCGCTGGGCCAGCTCGTACGCCTCGCGGTCGGTGGCGGAATCCTCGACCCGGACCTGCACCACCAGGTCGGCTCGGGCCACCGCGAGGGCGGCCCGGACCACGGTGAGCGGGTCTCGCCCGGGTCGGGTGTCGGTGATCAGATGCAGTCGCCCCAGGGACGGCACGGCAACGCTCCTCCCTGCGCCGGCATTATCCGGATCAGGTTCGACGGTCGGGGGCTGTCAGCCCCCCTCTCAGCCCGGTACACCGGGCTCCCGTGGGTTACTTGCGTGTCACCGTACGACAGATCCGCCGGTCTGCCAAGGCGGGTGTCGACGGGCCGGAATGGCGGATTAGGTTGGGCGCTTCATCCCGGTCCTATTCGGAATGTCGCCCCCCGTTGCAGAACCGTTACCTGCCGGCATCTTGCCGGACATTGAGCCAGCCGAATTAATTTGTTCAGCGATTCGACAAAATGTTGGCGGGGGCACCGTGACGCGGTGTCACCACCGGCTCCATCTGGGAGGGTCTTCGGCGAGCCGGCTCCCGCGATCCCTGTCACTACGACATAGGAGGCGGCGTGTCCCGTTCTCGTCGTGCCCGCGTACCCATCACCGCAACCCTGATCTCCCTGGCCATGGCCTCGACCACCCTGTTCGGCGCGCCCGCCCAGGCGGCCGCCCAGGTCCCCCCACGGGATGCGAAAGCCGCAGCCCCGGTCAGCCAGGTGGTGCCGAAGGCGCCAAAGGCCGCGGCCGATCCCTTCTCCGTCCTCGTCTTCTCCAAGACCGCCGGCTTCCGGCACGACTCCATCCCCACCGGCATCGCTGCCATCCAACAGCTCGGTGTGGCCAACGGATTCACAGTGGACAACTCCGAGGACGGCTCCGCATTCAACGACGCCAACCTCGCGAAGTACAAGGCGGTGATCTGGCTCTCCACCACCGGTGACGTGCTCGACGCCGAGCAGCAGGCGGCGTTCGAGCGCTACGTGAAGGCGGGCGGCGGCTACGTCGGCATCCACGCCGCATCGGACACCGAGTACAGCTGGGCCTGGTACGGCGACCTGGTCGGCGCGTACTTCGCCAACCACCCGCAGAACCAGCAGGCCACGGTCAAGGTGGAGGACCACGCCCACCCGTCCACGACCGGGCTGCCGGACCGATGGTCCCGGTTCGACGAGTGGTACAACTACCAGACCAATCCCCGGCCGGACGTGCACGTGCTCGCCAGCCTGGACGAGAAGAGCTACACGGCAGGCGCCGGTGCCATGGGCGCCGACCACCCGATCGCCTGGTGTCAGGACTTCGACGGCGGCCGATCCTGGTACACCGGGGCGGGCCACACCCGGGAGTCGTACGCCGAGCCCGAGTTCCTGTCCCACCTGCTCGGCGGCATCCGGACCGCGGCCGGTGTCGAGAACGCCGACTGCGGCGCCTCGAAGACCTCGAACTTCGAGAAGGTCGCGCTGGACAGCAACACGAGCAACCCGATGGAGCTGGACATCGCCGGAGACGGGCGGGTCTTCTACATCGAGCGCGACGGTCGCGTGCAGATCGTCAAGCCGGACACCGGCAGCACCGTCACCGCCGTCGACCTGGACGTCTTCACCGGCAACGAGGACGGCCTGATCGGCATCCGGCTCGACCCGGACTTCGCCACCAACAAGTGGGTGTATCTCTACTACGCCCCGAACGACGGGGTCACCCGCAACCTGCTGTCCCGCTTCACGGTCACCGGCGACACCATCGACCCTGCCAGCGAGAAGCAGGTGCTGCGGGTCGACACCCAGCGCAACACCTGCTGCCACGCTGGCGGCAGCATGGCCTTCGACAGCGCCGGCAACCTCTACCTGGCCACCGGTGACAACACCAACCCGTTCGAGTCGAGCGCGTACTCGCCGCTCGACGAGCGGCCGGGCCGCCAGGACTACGACTCGCAGCGCACCTCGGCCAACACCAACGACCTGCGCGGCAAGGTGATCCGGATCCACCCGGAGGACGACGGCACGTACACCGTCCCGACGGGCAACCTCTTCGCGCCGGGCACCGAGAAGACCCGCCCCGAGATCTACGCGATGGGCTTCCGCAACCCGTTCCGGATCGGCACCGACCCGAAGACCGACACCCTGTACGTCGGGGACTACGGGCCGGACGCCAACGCGAACAACCCGGACCGGGGCCCCCGGGGCCTGGTCGAGTGGAACGTCGTGACCCCCGGCAACTACGGCTGGCCGTACTGCACCGGGACGAACGAGGCGTACAACGACTACACGTTCCCGTCCGGCCCGAGCGGCCCGAAGTTCGACTGCGCCGCACCGGTGAACAACTCGCCCAACAACACGGGCCTGACCAACCTCCCGCCGGTCGTCCCGGCCACCGTCGACTACGGCTACGCCGGTGACGCGCGCTACCCGGAGATCGGCGGCGGTGGCGCCCCGATGGGCGGCCCGGCCTACCGCTACGACGCGGACCTCAACTCCAACCGCAAGTGGCCGGCGTACTACGACGGCAAGGCTCTGCTCGGCGAGTGGAACCAGAACAAGATGTACACCATGCAGGTGACCCCCGACGGCAAGTCGTTGGTGGACATCAATCAGCTGCTCACCGGCATGAAGATGGTCCGGCCGATGGACTTCGAGTTCGGTCCGGACGGCGCGCTCTATCTGATCGAGTGGGGCACCGGGTTCGGCGGCAACAACGACGACTCCGGCATCTACCGGATCGACTACACCGCCGGTGACCGCGCACCGATCGCCGCGGCGTCCGCCAACCCGACCTCGGGCCCGGCGCCGCTGACTGTCACCTTCTCCAGCGCCGGCTCCCGGGACCCGGACGGCGGCGCGCTCACCTACTCGTGGACCTTCGGCGACGGGCAGACCTCGACCGAGGCCAACCCGACGCACACGTACGCGACGGCCGGCAGCTACACCGCCCAGCTCACCGTCACCAACCCGAAGGGCCGTACCGCGGTGGCCAACGTGCCGATCACCGTGGGCAACACCGCGCCGACGGTGACCATCGAGTTCCCGCCGGACGGTGGCTTCTTCAACTGGGGTAACCAGGTCCGCTACTCCGTCAAGGTGACCGACCCCGAGGACGGGCAGGTCGACTGCGACAAGGTGCAGCTCCAGGTGCTGCTGGGTCACGACGAGCACGCCCACCCGCTGGAGCAGCACACCGGCTGCACCGGCACCGTCCAGACGTCGCTCGCCTCCGGGCACGGCGCCGAGGCGAACGTGTTCGCTGTCTTCGAGGCCACCTACACCGACGAGGGTGGCGCCGGCGGGTCCGGCCCGCTCACCGGTCGGGACATCGAGATCCTGCAGCCCAAGCAGAAGCAGGCCGAGTACTTCACCGCCACCGGGCGCGCCCCGGTGAGCACCGGCGGCGGAGACGCCGGCGTGCAACGAGAGGCCGGCGCCGACACCGCCGGTGGTGGCCAGAGCATCGCGTTCATCGAGGACGGTGACTGGTGGTCGGTCGCTCCGGCGGACCTGACCAACATCACCGAGATCCGGTTCCGGGCCGCCTCGGCAGCCGCCGGCGGTCGGATCGAGGTCCACGCGGGCGCCGTCGACGGACCGATCGTGGCCACGGCCACCGTTCCGACGACCGGCGCGTGGCAGACGTACACAGACGTGAGCGCGCCGGTGACCGGTGCCGCGAGCGGCTCGCTGTACTTCGTGGCCCGCGACCCGAACGGCGGGACGGGCTCGCTGTTCAACGTCAACTGGATGGACTTCATCGGCCGCGGCGTCACCGAGAACGCGCCGCCGGTGGTCACCGCCACCGCGACCCCGGCCACCGGCACCGTGCCGGTCACCGTCGAGTTCGACGGCACGGCCACCGACGCCGAGGGCGACACCCCGCTGACGTACGCCTGGGACTTCGGTGACGGAGGCTCGGCGACCACAGTGGACGCCAGCCACACCTACACCAACGCGGGCACCTTCACGGCCACCCTCACGGTGACCGACAGCAAGGGCGCCAGGTCGTACGCCACGGTGCCGGTGCGGGTCGACGCTCCGGACACGTCCTGCTTCGGGGCGCGTTCGGACGACTTCAACGGCAACAGCCTCGACAAGGAGCGCTGGACCAGCGTGGTCCGGGAGAACCAGCTCTACTCGCTCAGCGGCGGCGCGCTGCGGCTGCCCACCGGGGTGGGTGACCTCTACGGCGCGCGCAACGACGCCACCAACCTGGTGCTACAGGCGGCTCCGACCGGCGCCTGGGAGATGACCACCAAGGTCACGCTGCCGGTGACGGCCAACTACCAGCAGGCTGGCGTGCTGGTGTACGGCGACGACGACAACTACGCCAAGCTGGACCTGCTGTACAACGGCAGCCGGCGGGTGGAGTTCATCCGGGAGACGGCCGGTACGCCTCGCAACGAGGCCGCCGACAGTGCCGCCGCGCCGGCGGGTGACACCGTGTACCTGCGGATCACCAGCGACGGGACGAACCTGACCGCCGCCGCCTCGGGCGACGGGCAGACCTTCACCCCGGTCGGCCAGTCGGCAGCGCTCGCCGGCATCACCAACCCGCGGATCGGGGTCTTCGCGCTCAACGGAGGCACCGAGGCGCCCGTGGTCGACGCCGCGTTCGACTCGTTCCAGGTCACGCCGGACGCCCCGGCCGGCCCGGTCGACCCGTCGGACGAGTTCACCGGTTCCACGTTGGACAAGTGCCGCTGGGACGCCATCACACGGGAGGACCCGAACGGTTACCGGGTCACCGGTGGCGCGCTGCGGATCGACGTGCCCAACGGCGACATCTACGGCACCGACAACACCGGGCCGAAGAACTTCATCCTCCAGACCGCGCCGTCCGGCGACTGGACCCTGGAGACGAAGGTCGACGGCAGTCTGCTGAACGAGCAGTACCAGCAGGCCGGTCTGCTCGTGCAGGCCGACGACGACAACTACCTGAAGTTGGACTTCATCGCGGACAACCAGGCCGGCCAGGCGGTGACGCGGCGGATCGAGTTCCGCAGCGAGATCGCCGGGACGGTGCAGAACCCGCAGCCGGAGGCGGCCAGCCTCACCTCGGCGGTGTGGCACCTGCGGCTGGCCCGCACCGGTGACACGTTCACCGCGTCGTACTCGGCCGACGGGACGACCTGGACCGCGTTGGAGGCGCTGACGAACAGCGCGGTGGGTGCCACCCCGAAGGTTGGGTTGTTCACCCTCGGCGCCAACCAGACCGCCTCGAAGACCGCCGTGTTCGACTACTTCCGGTTGAGCACGAAGGTCGCCGACGAGACCGCGCCGGTCACCACAGCGACGGTGTCCGGCACCCCGACCGAGGGGTGGTACACGGGGCCGGTGACGGTGACCCTCACCGCCGCCGACGAGGCCGGCGGTAGCGGGCTCGCCAGCACCGAGTACCAGTTGGACGGTGCCACCACCTGGACGGCCTACACCGCTCCGGTGGCGGTCAGCGGGGACGGCGAGCACGAGCTGCGGTTCCGCTCGACCGACCAGGCGGGCAACGTGGAGTCGACGAAGACCGTCTCGGTCAAGATCGACACCACCGCGCCGGTCACCACGGCGACGTTCGCTCCGGCGAACGACGCCGGCTGGCACAACGGGACGATCCCGGTCGTGCTGGCCTCGACCGACGCCGGTTCCGGCGTCAAGACGGTGGAGTGGTCCCTGGACGGTGGCACCTGGACGCCGTACACGACGCCGGTCGAGGTGACCGGTGACGGCCAGCACGAGCTGCTGTTCCGCTCGACCGACAAGGCGGGCAACGCCGAGACGCTCAAGTCGGCGGTGCTGCGCATCGACGGCACGAAGCCGACGCTGCTGGTGTCCGGGATCGCCGATGGCCAGCTCTACGGTGACAGCCAGGACGTTCGGGTGTCCTGGCAGGCCGTCGACCCGACCTCGGGCATCGCGTCCGTGGTCGGCCAGTTGGACGGCAGGGCGTACGCCAGCGGCACTCTGCAGGCCATGTACGAGCTGCCGCTCGGCCTGCACGAGCTGACCGTGACCGCGACCGACAAGGCGGGCAACCAGACCACCTCTGCGGTCCGGTTCTTCGTCACCACCTCGTTCCGGGACATGCAGGGCCTGCTGGACCGGTTCAAGGCGACGGGTCGACTCTCGGCCAAGGCGCACAAGCAGTTGACGGCGAAGCTGGACGCGGCCCGTCAGGCCGAGGCGGCCGGCAACGACAACAAGGCGATCAAGCAGTTGACCGCCTTCCGTACGCTGGCCGCCGACGCCACACTGGTGGCCGAGGCGGAGATCCGGGACGTCCTGATCCGGGACGCCGACGCCATGATCGTCCGGCTCGGCGGCGCGGCCAGCAAGGCCGGGGTGAAGGCGAACGACGGCGCTCCGATCAAGGGCACCGGACGCCTGGGTGAGGATGCCACCCGGCTCGCACCCGGTCGCCAGCTCTGATCCGACGAGGCCCCTCCCCGACGTCACGACGTCGGGGAGGGGCCTCCCTCGTAGGTAGTGAGGAGATGTCCGTGACGGGTATCCGCAAGGTGTTGGCCGCCGTTCTCGTCGGGCTGGCCCTGACCCTGTTCTCCGCTGCCCCGGCGGCCGCTCAGGCCGACAAGCTCAAACTGACGGTGGCCGGTGACGGGGCTGAGGGGGTCACCATCCAGGCCGTCTACGCCGACGGCCGCCGGCTGGACCAGGTGGTGCGGTTGGTCCTCACCGCCACCGGCCCGGACGGGCAGAAGGTCGGGCCGGTGCAACTGGAGCCACAGCCCGAGGGGCAGGGCTTCTACAGCAGCGGCCCGGTGCTCTCCGCCGGCAAGTGGAAGGTCACGGTCAAGTCCCCCGCTCCGTTGCAGAGCGAGGCCACCGCCACGGTGCAGGCCCGGGTGGCGCAGTCCCCACCGGTGCCCGCGCCGGTCGCGGTGACCGCGCCGGACCGAACCGCCGGGGCGGGTGCCGGCTGGTGGCCGTTCGCGGCGGCCGGCCTCGTGCTCGTCGCCGCGGCGATGGGGGTGGCCATGCTCTTCGGCCGCCGCCGCACCGGTACGCAGAACGACTGATCGACTCGACATCCTTGAAGTCGGGGCTTCCCGGACCGCAGGACGCCCCGACTTCAAGGAACGCGAGTGGATCACGCGCCGGCGGGCGCCCGCCTCGCTCAGAGGATGGCGCGCAGCGCCGTCAGATCCTCGTCGCTGGGTTCCCAGGTGCCGGCGGCGGCGTTGGCCACCACCTGCTCGGGCGTGGTGGCACCGGCGATCACCGAGGTCACCGCCGGCTGGGCGGCCAGCCCACCGATCGCCACCTGGAGCATGCTCAGACCCCGCTCGGCCGCGTACGCCTCGATCGCCTCGATGGTGTCCCAGTCGGCTGCGGCGAGCCGCTCCGCGTACCGGCCACCGCCGGAGAGCCGGCTGCCGGCCGGCGGCTGACCCGAGCGCTTGTACTTACCGGTGAGCAGCCCGTTGGCGAGCGGGAAGAACGGCAGCATGCCAAGGCCGAACCGCTCGCAGGCCGGGATGACCTCGGTCTCCACCGAGCGCTCCAGCAGGCTGTAGTGGTTCTGGGCGCTGATGAAGCGGGCCCGACCGTTGGACGACGCGACCCAGTCCGCGTCGGCGATCTGCCAGCCGGCGAAGTTGGAGTTGCCCAGGTAACGCACCTTGCCGTCGCGGACCAGGTCGTCCAGGGCGGCGAGGGTCTCGTCGATCGGGGTGCCCGGGTCGGGCTCGTGCATCTGGTAGAGGTCGATGTGGTCGGTGCCGAGCCGGCGCAGCGACGCCTCCACGGCACGGGCGATGTAGCGCCGCGAACCCCGGGCACCGAAGTCCGGCCCGTTCAGGCCGTTCATGTCCATGCCGAACTTGGTGGCCACCACCACGTCGTCCCGGCGCCCCTTGAGCGCCTGCCCGAGCAGCTCCTCGGAGCCGCCCTGCGGTTCGCCATAGATGTCGGCGGTGTCGAAGAGGTTGATCCCGGCGTCCAGGGCGGCGTCCACCACCGCGCGCGTGCCGTCGAGGTCGAGCTTGCGGCCAAAGTTGTTGCAGCCGATGCCGACCACGGACACCACGAGCCCGGAGTCGCCCAACCGGCGATAGGTCATCTCAGTCACGAGATCCACCCTATGCCCGCCGGACGCGGCGGGCCCGGGGACCGCTCAGCCCACGTCCCAGACTGGCTCCGGAGTCTCGACCACCTCGTTGTCGCCCCGGAACAGCACAAACCGATCGAACGAGCGGGTGAACCAACGGTCGTGGGTGACCGCGATCACCGTCCCGTCGAACGCGTTCAGACCCGCCTCCAGTGCCTCCGCGCTGGCCAGGTCGAGGTTGTCGGTGGGTTCGTCGAGCAGCAGCAGGGTCGCCCCGGACAGCTCCAGCAGCAGCACCAGGAACCGGGCCTGCTGCCCGCCGGAGAGCGTGCCGAAGCGCTGGTCGCCCTGCGCGGCCAACTCGTAGCGGCTGAGCACCCCCATCGCGGCGTGCCGGTCCATCCCGGTGCGATGCTCGTCACCCCGCCAGAGGACCTCGACCAGGGTCTTCGACATCAGCTCCGGCCGGTCATGGGTTTGGGAGAAGTGACCGGGTCGGACCCGGGCACCGAGGCGGGCCGTGCCGTCGTGCGCCACCGGGGCGAGCGCGCCCGCCCCGTCGACCGGCCCGTTCGCCGGGTCGGGGTCGGTGCCGCCCCGGGCCAGCAACCGCAGGAAGTGCGACTTGCCGCTGCCGTTGGCACCGAGCACCGCCACCCGGTCGCCGTACCAGATCTCCAGATCGAAGGGGAAGGTCAGGCCGTCGAGCTCAAGCCGCTCGCAGATGACAGCGCGCTTGCCGGTCCGCCCGCCGCTCAGCCGCATCCGGATGTCCTGGTCCTTCGGGGGTACGGGCGGCGGCCCGGCCTCCTCGAACTTGCGCAGCCTGGTCTGCGCGGCCTGGTAGCGCGAGGCCAACCCGTCGTTGTACGCGGCCTTCTGCTTGTACATCAGCATCAGCTCGCGCAGCTTCTGGTGTTCCTCGTCCCAGCGACGACGCAGCTCGTCGAGGCGGGCGTGCCGGGCCACCCGGGCGGAGTGCCAGCTGGCGAAGCCACCCGGGTGCACCCAGGCGCTGCCACCCTCGACGGCGACCACCCGGTCGGCGCTCTGGGCCAGCAGCTCGCGGTCGTGCGACACGTAGAGCACCGACTTGGTCGACTCGCGCAGTCGCGCCTCCAACCAGCGTTTGCCGGGCACGTCGAGGAAGTTGTCCGGCTCGTCGAGCAGCAGCACCTCGTCCGGGCCGCGCAGCAGCAGCTCCAACGCGAAGCGCTTCTGCTGGCCACCGGAGAGGGTGCGCACCGGCCGGTCCCGCACGGTGTCCCAGGGCAGGCCGAGCACGATTGTCGCGACGGTGTCGAAGAGCACCTCGGCGTCGTACCCGCCGGCCTCGCCCCAGGCGCCGAGCGCGTCGGCGTACGCCAACTGGGCCTTGCCCGCGGCGTTGCTGAACTTGCCGTGGGCCTCGGCCGTCCGCATGGCTGTCTCGGTCTCGCCGAGCCGGCGGCCGGCGTCGCGCAGCGCGGGCGGGGCCAGCGACAGGGCGAGGTCGGCGAGCGTCGACTCGTCCCCGATCATGCCGATGAACTGGCGCATGACGCCCAGCCCACCGGCGCGCGCGACGACACCGCTCCGCACCGGCAGGTCACCGGCGACCATTCGCAGCAGCGTCGTCTTCCCCGCGCCGTTCGGGCCGACCAGGGCGACCTTGGCGCCCTCCCCGACCCGGAACGACACGTCGGCGAAGAGTTCCCGACCGTCGGGCAGGATGTGCCCGACCCCTGCCACGTCCACGTATCCCACGCGGGGATCCTGCCCCAGCGAGGGGCGGAGGGTATATCCAATTACCGGGTGACTCGCAGCACCCGGAAGCCCTTCTGGCTGGCGTGCCGCTCCACCTGCCAGCTCTGCTCGGTGAGCCAGCGTTGCAGCGAGTCGCCGCCGAGGTGCCGGGCGACGACCAGCCAGCCGACACCGTCCGGCGCGAGGCGGGGCAGCCACCGCAGCAGCAGGTCGTGCAGCCCGTCCTTACCGATCCGAATGGGAGGGTTGGACCAGATCTGGGCGAACGAGACGTCGGCCGGCACGTCGTCCGGCGCGCTGACCCGGACCCGGTCGCCGGCGCCGATCCGGACCGCGTTGGCGGCGGTCAGCTCGCGGGCCCGGGCGTTGACGTCGACGGCCCAGACGGTGCTCGCGGGCGCGAGGTCGGCCAGCACGCAGCTGATCGGCCCGAACCCGCAGCCCAGGTCGAGCAGGTCGCCGCTGGTGTCGGCTGCGGGCAGCTCGGCCTTGCGCAGCAGGACCGCCGTGCCCGGGTCGAGCCGGCTGGCGGAGAAGACCCCGCCGGCCGAGGCGAGCCGGTAGTCGCGGTCGGCGACGGAGAACTCGATCTCGCGCGCCGGGGCGTCGCTGGCAGGCTGCGCGGTGAAGTAGTGGTCGCCGGTCACGCCGGCAATTCTCGCACCGGCCCGGGCCGGCCATGACACGGCCTACGCACACATTTCCTGGATATTATCCCCAAAAGGGACAATGGCTCTTACTCTGGGCGACATGGTGTATCGGTACGAGTCCGATGAGGACGCTTTCGAGGAGTACCCGGAGCCCGGGTCCGACCTGTCGGTGCTCGGCGCCGGTCCGCCCCCGCCCGCCGGGCCCTCTCCGTCGCGCTTCCCCACGCCGTCGCTGCCGCGAGCGAACCAGCTCTCGCTGCCGTCGTCGTCGCCACCCCCGCCACCACCGCCACGGCCGGCTCGTGCCGAGACGCCGCCCGCCACGCCCCGCGGCCACGTCTACAGCTCCGCGTCGCCGATCGAGCCATCAGCCCGACGCGGCGGCGGCCGACTGTGGCAGGTGCTGATCGGCGGCGCAGCCGTCCTGGTGCTGCTCGCCCTCTGCGGCCTGGGCGCCGCCGCGCTGCTCGACAACCGCGACCAGCAACCGCAGGCCACCCCGACGTTCCAGCCGAACGCCGCCCCGACGTCCGCCGCGGCGCAACGGCTCACCCTGGACTCCCGGGACACCGACCAGGCCCCGCTCACCGCCAAGGAACTCTTCGCCGGCAAGGAGTTGAAGCTCAACGACGGCCAGCCGAGCTACGAGGTCGTCAAGACCCAGTCCAGCGCCAGCTGTGCCGTCGCCGCCACCGGCGAGGTCGCCGACCTGCTGGTCCGACTCGGCTGCAACCAGATCGTCCGGGCCACGCTGCGGACACCCGACGGGGACCACCTGGTCACCGCCGGCCTGTTCAACCTCACCGACAAGGTCAGTGCGGAACGGGCCCGGGACCGGATCCGGCCGCTGCTCGACGAACGGCAGGGCCGGTTCCGTGGCCTCACCGCCGGCGAGGGCGACGGCACCGACGTGCTGGCCAGCGCCCCGGCGCGGGTGGGCTGGCAGGTCCGGGGCCACTACCTGGCGTACGCGCTGGTGGTCCAGAAGGACGGCTCGGCGATCAAGGCGGGAGACGCCAAGGTCGGCGAGATCCTGTTCGACATGATCGAGCTGCACCTCAGCCGGGGGGTGTTGCAACAGCGGGCCGACGGTGGCAGCGCCGGACAGCCGACGGCGGCGCCGACCGGCAGCAGCGGAACCCAGGGTGGCAGCACCGACGACGGCGAACTGCCGGGCAACTGACCGGCACGCCGTCGACGGTCAGCCCTCGACCGGGACCCGCAGCCGGCGGGTGAGGTCGGCACGGCGGGCGTAGTCGGCCGGGTCGGCCGGGTAGCCGACCGCGACGAGGGTCAACCCGCGCGCCGGGGCCACTGTCACCTCACTGGAGCGAACCTCACTGGTGAGCAGGCTGCCTGGCCACTCGACCGGGCGGCGGCCGTCGCCCGCCACCAGCATCGCCCCCACCAGGCTGCGCACCATCGCCTGGCAGAACGCGTCGGCCTGCACGGTGGCCACCAGGATGCCGTCCGGGTCGCGACGCCAGTCCAGCCGGGTCACCTCACGCAGTGTGGTCGCGTTCTCCTTGCGCCGGCAGTACGCGGCGAAGTCGTGCTCACCGACCAGACCGCTCGCCGCGGCGTTCAGCGCGGCCAGGTCCAGGGGCTTGGGCCAGGCCAGCACCTCGTGCCGCCGCAGCGGCTCCGCACCGAAGGGCGCGTCGGTGACCCGGTACTCGTAGCGCCGGAAGGTGGCCGAGAACCGGGCGTCGAAGTCGGACGGCACCTCGGTCATCGCCCGTACGCGTACGTCGGTGGGGAGCAGGCGGGCCAGCCGACGCAGCAGCCGCCCCTCGTGCTCCCGCCACACGTCGACGGGCAGGTCCAGGTGGCACACCTGCCCGGTGGCGTGCACTCCCGCGTCGGTCCGCCCGGCCACCGTCAGCCCGGTGGCCGTACCGGCGCCGAGGACGAGGTCCAGGGTCTCGACCAGCACCCCCGCGACGGTGCGCCGGGTGGGCTGGGCGGCCCAGCCGGAGAAGCCCGTGCCGTCGTACGAGACGTCCAGCCGCAGCCGGATCCGCTCGTCCACCTCGTACCTCCTGTCATGGGTCGGGCCCGACACCCCGATGGGGTGCCGGGCCCGACGTTGCCCTTGATCAGGCCTTGTTCTCGGTGGCCTCGTCGCTGTCCTCGCGAGCGGCGTCGGTGTCACCGGACGCCGACACCGGCGCCTCGGAGTCCTGGTCGGCCGGGGCCGACTTCGGGGTCTCGTCGGCCGGGGCGAGCGCCTCGACCTTGTCCTGCTGCGCGGCCTTGCGGGCGGCGGTCTTCTTGTTCGCCTTCGGCTCGGCGACCTGAAGCTCCTCCACCAGCTCGATGATGGCCATCGGCGCGTTGTCACCCTTGCGCGGACCGGTCTTCACGATCCGGGTGTAACCGCCGGGGCGGTTGGAGTACCGGGGCGCGATCTGGTCGAACAGGGCGTAGACCACGTCCTTGTCCTTGACGACACCCAGCACCCGCCGCCGCGAGGCGAGGTCACCGCGCTTGGCCTTGGTGATGAGCTGCTCGGCCAGCGGACGCAGCCGCCGAGCCTTCGTCTCGGTGGTCTGGATCTTGCCGTGCTGGAACAGCGCGGTCGCCAGGTTGGCGAGCATCAGCCGCTCGTGCGAGGGGCTGCCGCCGAGGCGGGGGCCCTTGGTGGGCGTGGGCATTTTTGGTGCTCCTCAGTTGTGGCGGCAGCGCGGACTAGAGCTGCTCGGTCTCGCGGTAGTCGTCGGTGTCGTAGTCGGCCTCGCCGAAGGTGTCCACGACGTGCGCCGGGTCGAAGTTCGGAGCCGAGTCCTTCAGCCCGAGACCCATCCCGGCGAGCTTCATCTTGACCTCGTCGATCGACTTCTGCCCGAAGTTGCGGATGTCGAGGAGGTCGGCCTCGGTACGCCCGATGAGCTCACCAACGGAGTTGATGCCCTCGCGCTTGAGGCAGTTGTAGGAGCGGACGGTGAGGTCCAGCTCCTCGATCGGCAGTGCGAGGTCCGCCGCCAGCTGGGCGTCCTGCGGGGACGGCCCGATGTCGATGCCCTCGGCGGTCTCGTCCAGCTCCCGGGCCAGCCCGAACAGCTCGACCAGCGTCGAACCGGCGGAGGCCAGCGCGGTACGCGGACCCATCGACGGCTTGGTCTCGACGTCGATGATCAGCCGGTCGAAGTCGGTGCGCTGCTCGACACGGGTCGCCTCGACGCGGTAGGTCACCTTCAGCACCGGCGAGTAGATCGAGTCGACCGGGATGCGGCCGATCTCGGCGCCGGACTGCTTGTTCTGCGCCGCCGTCACGTAGCCCCGGCCCCGCTCGACGGTCAGCTCCATGTCGAGCCGGCCCTTGCCGTTGAGGGTGGCGAGCTTGAGATCCGGGTTGTGCACCGAGACGCCGGCCGGCGGCTGGATGTCCCCCGCGGTCACGTCGCCCGGGCCCTGCTTGCGCAGGTACATGCTGACCGGCTCGTCGTGCTCGGAGCTGACGCACAGCTCCTTGATGTTCATGACGAGCTCGACCACGTCCTCCTTGACACCGGGGATCGTGGTGAACTCGTGCAGCACGCCGTCGATCTTGATCGAGGTGACGGCCGCGCCCGGGATCGACGACAGCAGCGTGCGCCGCAGCGAGTTGCCCAGGGTGTAGCCGAAGCCCGGCTCCAGCGGCTCGATGGCGAACCGGGACCGGGTCTCGTTGATCGACTCCTCGGACAGGGAGGGTCGCTGGCTGATGAGCATCTTTTCTCTTCTCTTCCGGGGCGCCCGCTATTTGACGCCCACGACACAAACTGTTCCGGTGGCCCGCCCCCGGGAGGGCGGGCCACCGAACGAGCTCGGACTACTTGGAGTAGAGCTCGACGATCAGCTGTTCCTGGACCTGCGTGTCGATGACCTGCCGGGCCGGGAGGGAGTGCACGAGCACCTTCATCTGGCTCGGGATGGCCTCAAGCCACGCCGGAACCGTCTTCGAGCCGGCCTGAGCCTGCGCGACGATGAACGGGGTGAGCTCCTTGCTCTTGCCCCGAACCTCGATGATGTCGTGCTCCTTGACGCGGTACGACGGGATGTCGACCTTCTTGCCGTTCACCGTGAAGTGACCGTGCTTGACCAGCTGGCGGGCCATGTCCCGCGAGTGGGCGTAGCCGGCCCGGTAAACGACGTTGTCCAGCCGCGACTCGAGGATCTGCAGGAGGACCTCACCGGTCTTGGCCTGCTTGCCAACGGCTTCCTCGTAGTAACCGCGGAACTGCTTCTCCAGCACGCCGTAGACACGACGGGCCTTCTGCTTCTCGCGGAGCTGGAGCAGGTACTCCGTCTCCTTCGTGCGGCCGCGGCCGTGCTGCCCGGGCGGGAACGGCCGGGACTCGAACGGGCACTTCGGACCATCGCACTTGCTGCCCTTGAGGAACAGCTTCATCTTCTCCCGCCGGCAACGGCGGCAGTCTGCACCGGTGTAACGAGCCATCTCTCTCTACCTCTCAGACCCGGCGACGCTTCGGCGGACGGCACCCGTTGTGCGGCTGCGGGGTGACGTCGGCGATCTGCCCGACCTCGAGGCCCACGGCCTGCAGCGAACGGATGGCGGTTTCCCGGCCGGAGCCGGGGCCCTTGACGAACACGTCGACCTTGCGCATGCCGTGCTCCATGGCGCGACGCGCGGCAGCCTCGGCGGCCAGCTGCGCGGCGAACGGAGTCGACTTGCGGGAGCCCTTGAAGCCCACCTGGCCAGCGGAGGCCCAGGAGATGACCGCACCGGTCGGGTCCGTGATGGACACGATGGTGTTGTTGAACGTGCTCTTGATGTGCGCCTGCCCGTGGGCGACGTTCTTGCGTTCCTTGCGCCGGACCTTCTTGACAGCGGCTCCGGCACGAGCCTTCGGTGGCATAAGTCTGTGCGCTCCTAGTTGACTTTCCGGATTGGGTTGCGGCCTGACCCACCTCGGCGGCGGCCGACCCCGTCATCCGGTTAAGAACTACTTCTTGCCGGGCTTCTTCTTGCCGGCGACGGTCCGCTTCGGGCCCTTGCGGGTCCGTGCATTGGTCTTGGTCCGCTGGCCACGCACGGGCAGACCCCGGCGGTGCCGGATGCCGGCGTAGCAGCCGATCTCAACCTTGCGGCGGATGTCAGCGGCGACCTCGCGGCGCAGGTCGCCTTCAACCTTGTAGTTGCCCTCGATGTGGTCGCGGAGCTGCACGAGCTCCTCGTCCGTGAGGTCCCGAGCGCGCTTGTCCGGCGAGATGCCGGTAGCGGCGAGTGTCTCCTGGGCGCGGGTGCGACCGAGCCCGAAGATGTAGGTGAGCGCGATTTCCATCCGCTTCTCGCGGGGGAGATCCACGCCGACTAGACGTGCCATGTGCGGGCGTACTCCTCATGATGTGTGGCGGAGGTGTGGACCCGTCCCATCCCGCTACCGACTGTCCCGTCCTTCCGACGCGGTGAGCGCCGGCGACCGGGAACGGTCGCTGCCCGAGCGGGCCCCGGCCTCCGACCGGGGGTCAGCCACGCAGGAGTACGTCTCGCGTACCGCTCGTGGCTGGGACGAGCATGTGTGATGTGTGTGTCGCTGAGGATCCGCCTGGACCAACGCCACCCGGCCGGTGTTACGGCCGGACGGGCTGAGTCAGCCCTGGCGCTGCTTGTGGCGCGGGTCGCTGCAGATGACCATGACCCGGCCGTGCCGGCGGATAACCCGGCACTTCTGGCAGATCCTCTTGACGCTCGGCTTGACCTTCACGGTTGCCTTACTTCCCATCTGGCCCGGGGACGCGCGTTGCACGACACCAGACGTCGAAGACGGACACGGGACTTCCCGGTCGTCGTCAGGACTACTTGTAGCGGTAGACGATGCGCCCGCGGGTCAGGTCGTACGGCGAAAGTTCGACGACGACCCGGTCCTCCGGAAGGATGCGGATGTAGTGCTGCCGCATCTTGCCGCTGATGTGAGCCAACACCTTGTGGCCGTTCGCGAGCTCCACCCGGAACATGGCGTTCGGCAGGGGCTCGATGACCCGACCCTCGATCTCAATGGCTCCGTCTTTTTTCGGCATGTCCTCCGCTGTCCTGACGTCGATTGCTCCGGGCGGCCCACAACGTCTTACACGGAAATCTGATCAGAATCAGAAGACCGCGCCAGCCGCGGCTCCAGGTCCCACCGAAGCGCAGGGTGGGCATGCCGGAGTGGACGCTGTGCGCCGATCTGAAAGTGTACGCCGGCCTGCACTCGCACGCCAAACCGGCCACCCACCCACCCCCGCCCCCCACCCCCGGGGCCCCACCCGTAGCCTCGTTGATCATGAAGTTAGCGTCACGACACGCCGGGAACGGCGGCGATAACCTCATGATCGACGGGCGGGGTGTGTGGGGTCTGGGGGATTGGTTGGGGTTGGGGGTCAGGGGGTTGGTGGGGGATTTTCTGGGTTGGTGGTGGGGGGTTTGCGCTTTGCCCGTTTGCGCTGTCGCTTGACCGCTTGGCGCCTTGGCTCTCCCCCGGCCAGCCCGGTGACCGTCTGCACCGCCAGCACCGCGCCCCACGGCCCCGCCACCCAGGCCGGCCAGAAGTAGAGCAGGTCCTGACTGAGCAGCGACGTCACCGCCCAGATGGTCACCACGATCGCGATCACCTTCAGGTACGGCAGCCACACCTCGGCCAGCCAGCGGGCCGTGACGCCGCGCGCCACCGGCGCAGGCTGGTCACCGACACTCGGCGGGGGCAGCCGGGGTGAGCGGCGACAGCGCCGAACGCTCCACCGACGCAACCGGCGGCAGGTCGGTCAGCAGCCCGTCCAACTCGGCGTACGTGCGCGCGGCGTAGGCACGCTGCAACCGCTCGTCATACTCGTGCAGATCCAGCCGACCCTCGTTGAGGGCGACCCGTAACCGGTCGGCCACCGCCGTACGGTCCGAGTCCGAGGCTCGCATCCCGTCGCGCCCGTCCATGCCGGCAAGCATGCCACCGTCACGCCAGTCATGTCCCACCCCAGGGCTCGGTCGATCATGAGGTTATCGCCACCGGCGCCGGCGTGTCGTGACCACAACTTCATGATCAACGGGCGGTGCCGGGGGTGGAGGCCCTGGGTGTGGGAGGTTTTCAGGGGGTTTTGGAGGCGGCGGGTTGGCGGGCGGTCACCAGGTCGCCCAGGCGGGCCCGGCCGCCGTCGAACGCGGTCAGCACCCAGACCCCGTCCGGCAGCAGAGCCATCGAATGCTCGACGTGCGCCGCCACCGAGCCGTCGCGGGTCACCACCGTCCACCCGTCGGACAACTCGACAGTACGCGGGGACGCCATCGTGATCATCGGCTCGATGGCCAACGCCATGCCGGTGACCAGGCGTGGGCCCTTGCCCGGCCGACCGTGGTTGAGCACGTGCGGGTCCTGGTGCATCTCGGTGCCGATGCCGTGCCCGCCATAGCCGTCGACGATGCCGTACCGGCCACCCTTGCGGACGGCGGTCTCTACCGCGTGCGAGATGTCGGTGAGTCGGCCCTTGCCGCTGGCCGCACCGCGAGCGGCGGCGGCGATGCCGGCCCACATCGCGTCCTCGGCGACCGCGGCCATCTTCAGCAGAGCCGGGTCGACCTCGCCGACCCCGACGGTGATCGCAGAGTCGCCGTGCCACCCGTCCAGGACCGCACCGCAGTCGATCGAGATCAGGTCACCGGCCTGTAGCACCTGCTTCGGCGACGGGATGGCATGCACGATCTGCTCGTTGACCGAGGAACAGATCGACGCCGGGAAACCGTGGTAGCCCTTGAACGACGGAACGCCACCTGCCTCGCGGATGGTCGACTCGGCGATGGCATCCAGATCGGCGGTGCTCACGCCGGGGGCGACAGCCTCCCGCATCCGGCGGAGCGCCTCGGCGACCACCAGCCCGGCGGCCCGCATCTTCTCGATCTGGTCAGGGGTCTTCAGCTGGATGTCCAGCTGGGGACGACGCATGGAGCGATTACCTTTCGTTGCCGAACAGCGGGGCACATAACGCGTACCCCGCTGTTCGCACTCTATCCGCCGTGGCCCGGCCGGACCTCAGCCGCCGTACGACCGCAGGGCGTCGATGGCCCGGGTGGTCACGTCCTCCACCGGGCCGGTGGCGTCGATCCCGACCAACTTGCCCTGAGCGCCGTAGTAGTCGACCAGGGGTGCGGTCTTCTCGCTGTATTCGCGGAGCCGCGTCGCGATCGTCTCCGGCTTGTCGTCGTCGCGCTGGAACAGCTCGGCGCCGCACCGGTCACAGATGCCGGGCCTGGTCGTGGCGTCGAACTCGACGTGCCAGATCTTGCCGCAACCCCGGCAGGTGCGCCGGCCGGAGAGCCGCCGGATCACCTCGTCGTCGTCGACCACCAGCTCCAGGACCAGATCGAGCGCGGTGCCCAGGTCAGCGAGGAGCTTGTCCAGAGCGGCCGCCTGCGGAGTGGTCCGCGGGAAACCGTCGAGAAGGAAACCCTCGCTGGCGTCGGGCTCGGCCAGCCGGTCCCGGACCATGTTGATGGTGACCTCGTCCGGAACCAGCTCGCCCGCGTCCATGTAGCGCTTCGCCTCGACCCCGAGCGGCGTGCCCTGGGTGACGTTCGACCGGAAGATGTCTCCGGTCGAGATCTTCGGCACCGAGAGGTGCGCGGCGATGAACTCGGCCTGTGTGCCCTTGCCCGCCCCCGGCGGGCCAACCAGAACGAGTCTCATCTACCGCAGGAACCCTTCGTAGTTCCGCTGCATGAGTTGGCTCTCGATCTGCTTAACGGTCTCCAGACCGACGCCGACCATGATGAGCACAGCGGTGCCGCCGAACGGGAAGTTCTGGTACTGCTGGTTGTCCAGCCAGATGAAGAAGAAGTTCGGCAGGATCGAGATGACGCCCAGGTAGAGCGCGCCCGGCAGGGTGATCCGACTGAGGATGAAGTCCAGGTAGTCGGCGGTCGGCTTGCCCGGGCGGATGCCCGGCACGAACCCGCCGTACTTCTTCATGTTGTCCGCGACCTCGGTCGGGTTGAACGTGATCGAGACGTAGAAGTACGTGAAGAAGATGATCAGCAGGAAGTAGACCGCGATGTAGATCGGGCTGCTCGGGTTGACCAGGTTGTTCTGGATCCACGCCTGGGTCTTGCCCGGGTCGGTCTGATCGAAGAACTGCAGGGCCAGCTGCGGCAGGTAGAGCAGCGACGAGCCGAAGATGACCGGGATGACACCCGCCTGGTTGACCTTCAACGGGATGTAGGTCGAGGTGCCGCCGTACATCCGCCGGCCGATCATCCGCTTGGCGTACTGCACCGGAATGCGGCGCTGCGCCTGCTCGATGAAGGTGACCGCGGTGATGACCACCAGGACCAGCGCGATGACCAGGGCGAACATGTCCCAGCCCTTGCTGGTCTTGATCTGCCAGCCCTCGCTGGGCAGCCGCGCCGCGATCGAGGTGAAGATCAGGACGGACATGCCGTTGCCGACGCCGCGGTCGGTGATCAGCTCACCGAGCCACATGACCATGCCGGTGCCGGCGGTCATCGTCATCACCAGGATGGTCAGGGTCAGCCAGTCCGGGATGCCGGTGCCGGTGGGGATGATCGGGAACTGGTCGCACTTGTTCTGGAACAGCTGCCCGGAGCGGGCCAGGGCCACGAAGGCCGAGGCCTGGAGCACACCGAGGCCGAGGGTCAGGTAGCGCGTGTACTGCGTGATCTTCGCCTGACCGGCCTGGCCCTCCTTGCGGAGCTGCTCCAGACGCGGGATCACGACGGTCAGCAGCTGCAGGATGATCGACGCGGTGATGTAGGGCATGATGCCCAGCGCGAAGACCGAGAGCTGTAGCAGCGCTCCGCCGGAGAAGAGGTTGAGCAGGTTCACCACCCCGGTGGTGTCACCCTGGATGGTGTCGAGGCACTTCTGCACGTTGCCGTACGAGACGCCCGGGCTGGGGAGCGTCGCGCCCAGCCGGTAGACCGCAATGATGCCTACTGTGAACAGCAGCTTCTTGCGCAGGTCAGGCGTACGGAACGCACTGAGAAAGGCGGACAGCAACTTCTTCCTCCTGCGCGAGGCGGGCCGCCGGTGATCCCTGGCGGGTCGGGGTGGATCACGGGCGAGCGCCCGCAATCCATGGCTGGGATGGGACTCTAACAGCCCCACCCCGGTCCGGGCAGATGCGCCCGACTACATAAATCGATTCCGATATTACCGGGCGCTAAGGCCCCAGGCAGACCATGGCGCCCGTCCAGTTGCTCACAACTGAACGGGCGCCATGGGTTGTACGCCTTACAGCTCGGTGGCGGAGCCACCGGCAGCAGCGATCTTCTCCTTGGCCGACGCACTGAACGCGTGCGCAGACACCTGGAGCGCCACACCGCCGAGATCCCCGGTGCCGAGGACCTTGACCGGGTGACCCTTGCGGACCGCGCCGGACTCGACGAGCTCCAGCGGGCCGACCTGACCACCATTCGGGAACAGCTCAGCGAGCCGGTCCAGGTTGACCACCTGGAAGACGACCTTGAACTTGTTCTTGAAGCCCTTCATCTTCGGAAGGCGCATGTGGATGGGCATCTGCCCACCCTCGAACGCCGCCGAGATGTTCTTACGGGCCTTGGAACCCTTGGTACCGCGACCAGCGGTCTTGCCCTTGGAACCCTCACCGCGACCCACACGGGTCTTCGCGGTCTTGGAACCGGGCGCCGGGCGCAGGTGGTGAACCTTGATCGTCATTACTCGACCTCCTCGACCTTCACGAGGTGGCTCACAGTGAAGATCATGCCGCGGATCTCGGGCCGGTCCTCCTTGACCACCACGTCGTTGATCCGCTTGAGACCGAGCGAACGCAGCGACTCACGCTGGTTGTGCTTGGTCCCGATACCGGACCGGAGCTGGGTGACCTTCAGACGTGCCATCAGCGAGCCACCCCCGCACGCGACGCCAGCATGGCTGCCGGCGCGACGTCCTCCACCGGCAGACCACGACGCGCCGCGACCTGCTCGGGGGACTCAAGCCCCTTCAGGGCCGCCACGGTGGCGTGCACGATGTTGATCGGGTTCGACGAGCCGAGGCTCTTCGAGAGCACGTCGTGGATCCCGGCGCACTCCAGCACGGCGCGCACCGGACCACCGGCGATGACACCCGTACCGGCCGATGCCGGCTTGAGCAGCACGACGCCAGCGGCGTCCTCACCCGTGATCGGGTGCGGGATCGACTGGCCGATCCGCGGAACCTTGAAGAAGTGCTTCTTGGCCTCCTCGACACCCTTGGCGATGGCCGCGGGCACCTCCTTGGCCTTTCCGTAGCCCACGCCGACCGTGCCGTCGCCGTCGCCCACGATCACCAGGGCGGTGAAGCTGAAGCGACGACCACCCTTCACGACCTTGGCGACGCGGTTGATCGCGACGACCCGCTCAAGGTGCGGGGTCTTCTCGACGGGCGCGTTTCCGCGGCCGCCCTCACGGCGGTTGTCGCGGCGACCACCCTCGTTGCCACCGGACCCGCCGCCACGGCGCTGTTGACCTGGCATCAGCAGCCTTCCTTATCTCTCGTGACGGGGTTGTTAGAACTCGAGCCCGGCTTCGCGGGCGGCGTCGGCAAGCGCGGCGACTCGCCCCGCGTACCGGTTGCCACCGCGGTCGAAGACGACCTTGGAGACGCCGGCGGCCTTGGCCCGCTCGGCGAGCAGCGCGCCCACCTTGCCGGCCAGGGCGCTCTTGTCGCCCTCCGTACCACGCAGCGAGGCGTCCAGGCTCGACGCCGACGCCAGGGTGTGACCCTTGGTGTCGTCGACGACCTGGGCAACCATGTGCCGCAGCGAGCGGGTGACGACCAGGCGCGGACGCTCGGCCGTACCACTGACGTTCTTGCGGACGCGGAAGTGCCGACGCGCACGCCCGACGGCGCGCTTGGCGGCAACGCCGCGGCGGCGCTTGAGCAGCGTGGCGCTCACTTCTTACCTGCCTTTCCAGCCTTGCGGCGGATGACCTCGCCCTGGTACTTCACGCCCTTGCCCTTGTAGGGCTCCGGCGGGCGGATCTTCCGGATGTTGGCGGCGACCTCACCGACCTGCTGCTTGTCGATGCCAGCCACGTGGAACAGGGTCGGCCGCTCCACCGTGAAGGTGATGCCCGCCGGGGCGGGGACGACCACCGGGTGCGAGAACCCGAGCGCGAACTCGAGGTCCGAACCCTTGGCGGTGACCCGGTAACCGGTGCCGGCGATCTCCAGGCTCTTGCGGTAGCCCTCGGTGACACCGACGATCATGTTGGCGACCAGCGTACGGCTCAGGCCGTGGAGTTCCTTGGCCTTGCGCTCGTCGTTCGGCCGGTTGACGCTCAGCTGCCCATCCTCGGCCCGCTCGACCGTGATCGGCTCGGCGAGGGTGTGCTCAAGCTGGCCCTTCGGGCCCTTGACCTTGACGGTCTGCCCGTCGATCGTGATGTCGACGCCGGCTGGCACCGGGATCGACTTACGTCCAATTCGCGACATTTCTACCAGTCTCCCGTTACCAGACGAAGGCGAGGACTTCCCCGCCAACACTCCGCTTGCGGGCCTGCCGGTCGGTCAGCAGCCCCTGGGACGTCGAAATGATCGCCACGCCCAGCCCACCGAGCACCCGCGGGAGCCCGTCCGACTTGGCGTACACCCGGAGACCGGGCTTGGACACGCGCTTGATGCCGGCCAGGCTCCGCTCGCGGCTCTGGCCGTACTTCAGCTCGACGACCAGTCGCTTGCCGACGGCGCCCTCTTCGGGCTCCTCGACCGACCAGGCAGCGATGTAACCCTCGGCCTTCAAGACCTCGGCGATGTTCGCCTTGATCTTGGAGTAGGGCATCTTCACCTGATCGTGGTACGCCTGGTTGGCGTTACGCAGACGCGTGAGCATGTCTGCGATCGGGTCGGTCATCGTCATGGATTTCGTCAGCCTTTCTCGCCGGGGTTCCCCGGGCATCAGCCCCGGGCCTACGGCGAAGAGCAATACCTAATCGGTGCAGGAGTTCCCGGCCGACGGCCGGGACGCGGTCGCCCTTACCAGGAAGCCTTGGACACGCCCGGCAGCTCACCGCGGTGAGCCATCTCCCGGATGCAGACCCGGCAGAGCCCGAACTTGCGGTAGACCGCCTTCGGACGCCCGCACCGCTGGCAGCGGGTGTACGCGCGAACCGAGAACTTCGGCTTCGCGGCCGCCTTGATGATCAGCGCCTTCTTGGCCATCTCAGTTCTCCTTGAACGGGAAGCCCAGGAGCTTGAGCAGCGCCCGGCCCTCGTCGTCGGTCGTGGCGGTCGTGACCACCGTGATGTCCATGCCCCGCTGGCGATCGATCCGGTCCTGGTCGATCTCGTGGAACACCGACTGCTCGGTCAGACCGAACGTGTAGTTGCCGTGCCCGTCCAGCTTGCGCCCGTCCAGGCCGCGGAAGTCGCGGATACGCGGCAGCGCGATGGAGAGCAGCCGGTCCAGGAACTCCCACATCCGGTCGCCACGAAGGGTGACCTTCGCGCCGATCGGCATGCCCTCGCGGAGCTTGAACTGCGCGATGGACTTGGTCGCCCGCCGCACCTGCGGCTTCTGGCCGGTGATCGTGGCGAGGTCACGGACCGCGCCGTCGATCAGCTTGGCGTCGCGAGCAGCCTCGCCGACACCCATGTTGACGACGACCTTGACCAGCCGCGGCACCTGCATGGGGTTGCCGTAACTGTGCTGCTCACGCAGCTGGGCCACGATCTCGTTGCGGTACCGCTCCTTGAGGCGCGGCAGGGTCTTTTCGGTAGCCGTGGTCATCACAGGTCCTTACCGGTGCTACGCGCGATGCGGACCTTCTGGCCGTTGTCGTCGAACCGGTAACCGACGCGGGTCGGCTTGCCGTCGGAGTCCAGGACCTGCACGTTCGAGACGTGGATCGGGGCCTCCTGAGTGACGATGCCGCCGGTCTTGGCGCCACGCTGGGTGGTGCTGATACGGGTGTGCTTCTTGACCCGGTTCACGCCCTCGACCAGGACCTTGTCCTGCCGCGGGTAGGCCGCGATGACCTTGCCCTTGGCACCCTTGTCCTTGCCGGCGATGATGACGACCGTGTCGCCCTTCTTGACCTTCACGGTCACAACACCTCCGGCGCGAGGGAGATAATCTTCATGAACCGCTTGTCCCGCAGCTCCCGGCCCACCGGGCCGAAGATGCGGGTACCACGCGGGTCCCCGCCGTCCTTGATGATGACGGCGGCGTTCTCGTCGAAGCGGATGTACGAGCCGTCCGGCCGACGCCTCTCCTTGGCGGTGCGAACGACGACTGCCTTGACGACATCGCCCTTCTTCACACCGGCACCCGGGATCGCGTCCTTGACCGTGGCCACAATGACGTCGCCGATGCTCGCGTAGCGCCGACCCGAGCCACCGAGAACCCGGATGCACAGGATCTCCCGAGCACCCGTGTTGTCGGCGACGCGCAGTCGCGACTCCTGCTGAATCACGTCTATCTCCTATGTCTGCCGGTTCTCCGGCCGCCGTAGCGGCCGGCCGGAGCCTGGCGGAACCTACGCCCGACGCAACGCCGGGCTCGAGCCTTCGCTACTTGGCCTTTTCCAGGATCTCCACGATCCGCCAACGCTTGGTGGCGCTCAGCGGCCGGGTCTCCATGATGAGAACCCGGTCGCCGGTGCCAGCGGCGTTCTGCTCGTCGTGCACCTTCAGCTTGGCCGTACGGCGCATGATCTTGCCGTACAGCGCGTGCCGAACCCGGTCCTCGACCTCGACCACGACGGTCTTGTCCATCTTGTCGCTGATCACCAGGCCCTCGCGGACCTTGCGGCGCGACCGCGCGGCGGCGGTGGCGGTCTCTTCGGTCATGATGCAGTCACCTCAGTCGGCGCGGCCGAGAGCCCCAGCTCACGCTCACGCATGATCGTGTAGATCCGGGCAATCTCCCGACGGATGACCTGCAGCCGCCGGTTGTTGTCCAGCTGCCCGGTTGCGGCCTGCACGCGGAGGTTGAACAGCTCCGCCTTGGCCTCCCGCAGCTTCGTGACCAGCTCCTCTTCGGAGAGCTCACGCAGCTCGGTCGCCTTAACGCCCGCTGCCATCAGGATTCACCCACTTCGCGCGTAACAATGCGGCACTTCATCGGGAGCTTGTGGATCGCGCGACGCATGGCCTCTCGCGCGATCTGCTCGTTGGGGAAGGACATCTCGAAGAGAACCCGCCCCGGCTTGACGTTGGCGACCCACCACTCGGGCGAACCCTTACCGGAACCCATCCGGGTCTCGGCAGGCTTCTTGGTGAGGGCCTGGTCCGGGAAGATCGTGATCCAGACCTTGCCACCACGCTTGATGTGGCGAGTCATCGCGATACGTGCCGACTCGATCTGCCGGTTCGTCACGTACGCCGGCTCGAGAGCCTGGATCCCGAACTCGCCGAAGACCACCCGGTTACCACCCTTGGACGCGCCACTGCGGTCCGGGTGGTGCGGCTTGCGGAAGCCCTTCGGGGGCTTGCGCGGCATCAGCATCTGTCAGCCCTCCTGCTGCGTTTCTGCCGGCTGAGTCGCGGCCGGAGCGGTAGCCGTTGCGGCGACAGCTGCGCTGTCGACCGGCTCGCCACTCGGCGTCTCGGCCTGCTGCGCGATGGTGGTCGCAGCAGCCCGGCCGGCCTCGGTGCCACCAGCCGTGGTGCCGGACGAACCCGACCGACCACGGCGCGGACGCTCGGGACGGTCGCCACGCTCACCACGACGCGGGCGGGACGGACCGGCCTCGGCCGGAGCCTCCCGGCCCGGAACGGCGTCGCCCTTGTAGATCCAGACCTTGACACCGATCCGGCCGAACGTCGTACGGGCCTCGAAGAAGCCGTACTCGATGTTGGCCCGCAGCGTGTGCAGCGGAACCCGGCCCTCACGGTAGAACTCGGTCCGGCTCATCTCGGCGCCGCCGAGGCGACCCGAGACCTGAACCCGAATGCCCTTGCAGACCGGGTTCTTCATCGCCGACTGCATCGCCTTGCGCATCGCCCGACGGAAGCTGACCCGGCTGGACAGCTGCTCGGCCACGCCCTGCGCAACCAGCTGGGCGTCCGACTCGGGGTTCTTCACCTCGATGATGTTCAGCTGAACCTGCTTGCCGGTGAGCTTCTCCAGCTCGCCGCGGATCCGGTCGGCCTCCGCGCCCTTACGGCCGATGACAATGCCCGGCCGGGCGGTGTGGATGTCGACGCGAACCCGGTCGCGGGTGCGCTCGATGTCGACCTTGGAAATCCCGGCACGCTCGAGGCCCTTGGACATCATGCGGCGGATCTTGACATCCTCGCCGATGTAGTCCTTGTAGAGCTTGTCCGCGAACCAGCGGGACTTCCAGTCGGTCGAGATGCCGAGCCGGAACCCAGTGGGGTGAACCTTCTGACCCATTACTCGGCGTCCTCCGTCTTGCTCTGCGCTTCGGCCGGTGCGGCCTCCGTGGCCGGGGCGGCCTTCTTCGCCGCGGCCTTCCTCGGCGCTGCCGGCGCGACCGCTTCGACCGCCACAGTGATGTGGCAGGTGCGCTTGCGGATTCGGTACGCCCGACCCTGCGCCCGCGGCTGGAACCGCTTCATCGTCGGGCCCTCGTCAACGAAGGCCTCGCTGACGAGCAGCGCGTCAGGGTCCAGCCGCTCGTTGTTCTCCGCGTTGGCGATCGCGCTAGCGAGCACCTTGTACACCTGCTCGCTCGCAGCCTGCGGCGCGAACTGCAGCACCGTTAGCGCCTCCTTCGCGGGCAGGCCGCGGACGAGGTTGACCACCCGGCGCGCCTTCATCGGCGAGATGCGCACGTGCCGCGCAACCGCCCGCGCGCCCGGAAGCACCGGAGCGTCGCCCTTTCCTGGCATCGCTGTAACCCCTTGTTCCCTCTATCCGTATGCCCGCGGCGTCAGCGCCGACGGCTCTTCCGGTCGTCCTTCTCGTGACCCTTGAACGTGCGGGTCAGCGCGAACTCGCCGAGCTTGTGCCCGACCATCGCCTCGGTCACGAACACCGGGACGTGCTTACGTCCGTCGTGCACGGCGATCGTGTGCCCCAGCATCTCGGGGATGATCGTCGAGCGCCGCGACCAGGTCTTGATCACGTTCTTGGAACCCTTGTCGTTCTGTACTTCCACCTTCTTGAGCAGGTGGTCGTCGACGAACGGGCCCTTCTTCAGGCTGCGAGGCATGTCTTATCTCCCTCAGCCGCGCTTACGCGTGGCGTAGCGGCGGCGGACGATCAGCCGGTCACTCGGCTGGCCCTTACGGCGGGTGCGGCCCTCGGGCTTACCCTGCGGGTTGACCGGGTGGCGACCACCGGAGGTCTTACCCTCACCACCACCGTGCGGGTGGTCGACCGGGTTCATGGCGACACCACGGACGGTCGGGCGCTTGCCCTTCCACCGCATCCGGCCGGCCTTGCCCCAGTTGATGTTCGACTGGTCGGCGTTGCCGATCTCGCCGACGCTCGCGCGGCAGCGCACGTCCACCCGCCGGATCTCGCCGGACGGCATACGCAGGGTCGCGTACGCGCCCTCGCGGCCGAGCAGCTGGATGCCGACGCCGGCGGAACGAGCCAGCTTGGCCCCGCCACCCGGACGCAGCTCCACGTTGTGGATCGTGGTGCCGACCGGGATGTTGCGCAGCGGCAGGTTGTTGCCGGGCTTGATGTCGGCGCCCGGACCGGACTCGACGCGGTCGCCCTGCTTCATGTCCTTCGGCGCGATGATGTACCGCTTCTCGCCGTCGGCGTAGTGCAGCAGCGCAATGCGCGCCGTGCGGTTCGGGTCGTACTCGATGTGAGCGACCTTCGCCGGCACGCCGTCCTTGTCGACCCGCTTGAAGTCGATCAGACGGTACTGGCGCTTGTGACCGCCGCCGTGGTGCCGCGTGGTGATCCGGCCGTGGGCGTTACGCCCGCCCTTCTTCGGCAACGGAGCCAGCAGCGACTTCTCCGGCGTGGACCGGGTGATCTCGGCGAAGTCAGCGACGCTGGAGCCACGTCGGCCCGGCGTCGTCGGCTTGTACTTACGGATAGCCATTGTCTACACCCCTCAGCTGACCGGGCCGCCGAAGGCCTCGATGCGGTCACCGTCAGCCAGCTTCACGATCGCCCGCTTGGTCGCCTTGCGCTGACCGAAGCCGGTCTTGGTGCGCTTGCGCTTACCCTGGCGGTTGAGCGTGTTGACCGTCAGGACGCGGACGTTGAAGATCTGCTGGATAGCGATCTTGATCTCGGTCTTGTTCGCGTCCGGGTGCACCAGGAAGGTGTACCAGTTCCGGTTCAGCTCGCTGTAGCTCTTCTCCGAGACGACCGGCGCGACGATGATGTCGCGCGGGTCGGCGATGGTGCTCACTTGCCACCCTCCTCGGTGGTCTCGGCGGGCACGCCCAGGAATTCGTCCAGGGCGTCCTTGGTGAAGACCACGTCGTCGGCCACCAGCACGTCGTACGTGTTCAGCTGGCCGGACTCGATCAGGTGCACCCGCGGCTCGTTGCGCAGCGACACCCAGTTCAGTTCGTCGGTGCTGCTCAGCACGACCAGGACCCGACGGGCCTCGGTGAGCTTGGTCAGCGTGGCCAGGGCCGCCTTGGTCGACGGCTTCTCGCCCGAGACGAACGCCTCGACGACGTGCACCTGCCCGGCGCGTGCCCGGTCGGAGAGGGCACCCCGCAGAGCGGCGGCCTTCATCTTCTTCGGGGTCCGCTGGCTGTAGTCGCGCGGCACGGGACCGTGCACGACGCCACCGCCGGCGAACTGCGGCGCGCGGATCGAGCCCTGGCGGGCGCGACCGGTGCCCTTCTGCTTGTACGGCTTCTTGCCGCCACCGGCGACCTCGCCGCGGGTCTTGGCCTTGTGCGTGCCCTGTCGGGCCGCCGCGAGCTGGGCCACCACGACCTGGTGCATCAGCGCGACGTTGGCCTGCACGTCGAAGATGTCCGCCGGCAACTCGACCGAGCTGCTGGTGGTGCCTTCGACGGTGCGCACGTCAACGGTGGTCACTTGGCCGCACCGCCCTTCTTCACCTTGCTCTTGGCCGCGGTCCGGACCAGAACCAGCGCGCCCTTGGGACCAGGAATGGCACCCCGGACGAGCAGCAGGTTGTTCTCGGTGTCGACCGCCTGGACGGTGAGGTTCTGCACGGTGTACCGCACGCCACCCATCCGGCCGGCCATCCGGGTGCCCTTGAAGACACGACCCGGAGTGGCGCAGGCGCCGATGGAGCCGGGCGAGCGGTGCTTGCGCTCGACACCGTGGCCGGCGCCCAGACCGTGGAAGCCGTGCCGCTTCATCGGGCCGGCGTAGCCCTTGCCCTTGGTCTTGCCGGTGACGTCGATCGTGAGGCCGGCCGGGAACTCCTCGACCGTGACTTCCTGGCCGAGCGAGTATTCCCCAGCGTCCGTGGTGCGCAGCTCGACGATGTGCCGGCGCGGCGCCACGTCCGCCTTGGCGTAGTGGCCGCTGATCGGCTTCTTGACCTTGCGCGGGTCGATGATGCCGTACGCCAGCTGGACCGCTGAGTAACCGTCCTTCTCGGCGCTACGAACCTGGCTGATGACGCACGGGCCGGCCTCGACCACGGTCACGGGAACAACACGGTTGTTGTCCCAGACCTGGGTCATGCCGAGCTTGGCGCCCAGGATCCCCTTGACTTGCCTGTCCATTTGTCCGGTCCCTACAGCTTGATCTCGATGTCGACGCCAGCCGGCAGGTCGAGGCGCATGAGCGAGTCGACCGTCTTCGGGGTCGGGTCGATGATGTCGATCAGCCGCTTGTGCGTGCGCATCTCGAAGTGCTCGCGCGAGTCCTTGTACTTGTGCGGCGAGCGGATAACGCAGAAACGGTTGATCTCCGTGGGCAGCGGCACCGGGCCCGCGACCTGCGCCCCGGTGCGCGTCACCGTCTCGACGATCTTCCGAGCCGAGGAGTCGACGACCTCGTGGTCATAGGCCTTGAGCCGGATGCGGATCTTCTGTCCCGCCATGGTGGCTTCTGTTCCTTCTCTCGATGCCGCTGTGTTGCGGGCGCCTGTACCGGCTGGTACAGGCCCACTTCGCCGACCCCCGCGGTCGGGCGTGTCGCGCCCTCGGATCGGGCTCCGCCCCGTGGTTCCGGAGCGGTGCTGACCGCGCGGTGGGTCAAGGCGCCGATCGCATTACCGCGACCTGAACGCCGTGCGAGGGTGGTTGGCGACTGGGCCGCCAACCACCCTACGCTCGACTGCCTCGCCACCCGGAGGTTCAGCGAAAGCCGAACACAGGCGACGAACTGTCGTTACGCAACCTGACTAGTATGCCGCACGACCGGCGGCGGGTCTAATCGGGGTTACCTAGTTCACTTGATGATCTTGGTGACGAACCCGGCGCCGACGGTGCGGCCACCCTCGCGGATCGCGAACTTGAGGTTCTCCTCCATGGCGATGGGCTGGATCAGCTTCACCGACATGGTGGTGTTGTCGCCCGGCATGACCATCTCGGTGCCCTCGGGAAGGGTGACGACACCGGTGACGTCCGTGGTCCGGAAGTAGAACTGCGGGCGGTAGTTCTGGAAGAACGGGGTGTGCCGGCCGCCCTCCTCCTTGGAGAGGATGTAGACCGTCGCCTCGAACTCCGTGTGCGGGGTGTTCGAGCCCGGCTTCACGACGACCATGCCGCGCTCGACCTCGTCGCGCTTGGTGCCACGCAGCAGCAGGCCGACGTTCTCGCCTGCGCGGGCGTCGTCCAGGGTCTTCCGGAACATCTCGATCGCGGTGACCTTGGTCTTGAAGCTCTTCTCCTTGATACCGACGAGCTCAACATCCTCGTTCGGCAGGAGAACGCCGCGCTCCACGCGACCGGTGACGACGGTGCCACGACCGGTGATCGTGAAGACGTCCTCAACCGGCATCAGGAACGGCATGTCGACCTCGCGCTCCGGCTGCGGGATCGAGGTGTCGACCGCGGTCATCAGGTCCAGCAGCTTGCCGGTCCACTCGGGGTCACCCTCGAGGGCCTTCAGCGCCGAAACCCGAACCACCGGCAGGTCGTCGCCCGGGTACTCCTGCGACGAGAGCAGCTCACGGACCTCGAGCTCGACGAGCTCCAGGAGCTCCTCGTCATCGACCATGTCGCTCTTGTTGAGCGCCACGACGATGTACGGCACACCAACCTGACGGGCCAGCAGCACGTGCTCGCGGGTCTGCGGCATCGGGCCGTCGGTCGCCGCGACCACCAGGATCGCGCCGTCCATCTGCGCGGCACCGGTGATCATGTTCTTGATGTAGTCGGCGTGCCCAGGGCAGTCGACGTGCGCGTAGTGCCGCGACTCGGTCTGGTACTCGACGTGCGCGATCGAGATCGTGATGCCGCGGGCCTTCTCCTCCGGCGCCTTGTCGATCTCGTCGAACGGCGTGTAGGGGTTCAGGTCCGGGTACTGGTCGTGCAGGACCTTGGTGATGGCCGCCGTCAGCGTCGTCTTACCGTGGTCGATGTGACCAATGGTGCCGATGTTGACGTGCGGCTTAGTCCGCTCGAACTTAGCCTTCGCCACTGGTGTCCTCCTGTGGACTTCTTGGTTCGTACGCCCGGCGCGCCGGTCGGCGCTTAGGACTCTGTCGACAGCCTTTCCGGCCAGAAGGCCGGGAAGCCATTGTGGGTTCTGCGGCGATGAAGCCTACAGGCCCGGTCTCACGCGATCCGATCGTGGTGGCCGCGGGCGGGTGAAACCTCCCGCGACCAACCACGAATCACCTGCTCAGGGCGTTACTCGCCCGTTGCCTTGGCGATGATCTCCTTCGCGACGCTCTGCGGAACCTCGGCGTAGGAGTCGAACTGCATGCTGTAGCTAGCCCGGCCCTGGGTCTTCGACCGCAGGTCGCCGACGTAGCCGAACATCTCCGACAACGGCACCAGAGCCCGGACGATGCGGGCGCCGCTGCGCTCCTCCATCGCCTGGATGATGCCGCGGCGGGAGTTGAGGTCACCGATGACGTCACCCATGTTCTCCTCAGGAGTGGTGACTTCAACGGCCATCATCGGCTCGAGCAGCGCGGGATCGGCCTTGCGGGCCGCGTCCTTCATCACCATCGAGCCGGCGATCTTGAATGCCATTTCCGACGAGTCGACCTCGTGGTACTGGCCGTCGAGCAGCGTCAGCTTCACACCCACCAGCGGGAAGCCCGCCAGGATGCCGTACTGAAGCGCGTCCTGCGCACCGGCGTCCACCGACGGGATGAACTCCCGGGGGATGCGGCCACCGCTGACGGCGTTGGCGAACTCGTAGGTCGGCGATTCGTTGTCCAGCGGCAGCGGCTCGACGCTCACGATGACGCGGGCGTACTGGCCGGAACCACCGGTCTGCTTCTTGTGGGTGTACTCGACCTTGTCCACCTTGCGGCGGATGGTCTCGCGGTACGCCACCTGCGGCTTGCCGACGTTGGCCTCGACGTTGAACTCACGCCGCATCCGGTCGACCAGGATGTCCAGGTGCAGCTCGCCCATGCCGGAGATGACCGTCTGACCGGTCTCCTCGTCCAAGCGGACGCGGAAGGTCGGGTCCTCTTCGGCCAGCCGCTGGATCGCGGTGCCGAGCTTCTCCTGGTCGGACTTGGTCTTCGGCTCGATCGCCACCGAGATGACCGGCTCCGGGAAGGTCATCGACTCCAGGATCACCGGGTTCGCCGGGTCGGAGAGCGTGTCGCCGGTGGTGGTCTGCTTGAGACCCTGCACGGCGATGATGTCGCCGGCCTGCGCCGTCGGACGCTCTTCGCGCTTGTTGGCGTGCATCTGGTAGATCTTGCCGATCCGCTCCTTGCGGTCCTTGGTGGAGTTGACCACCTGGGAACCGGACTCGAGAAGACCGGAGTAGACCCGGACGTAGGTGAGCTTGCCGAGGTGCTTGTCCGTCTGGATCTTGAAGGCCAGACCGGAGAACGGCTCCGACTTGGAAGGCTTGCGGAGCAGCGGCGTCTCGCCGTCCGGCGCGGTGCCCTCGATGGCCGGAACGTCCAGCGGCGACGGCAGGAAGTCGACCACGGCGTCGAGCATGGGCTGGACGCCCTTGTTCTTGAACGCCGAGCCGCACAGCACCGGGTTGGCCTTGCCGGCGATGGTGGCACGCCGGATGGCGGCCTTGATCTCCTCGGGGGAGACCTCCTCGCCTTCCAGGTACTTCTCCATCACCGAGTCGTCGACGTCGGCCAGGGTCTCCATCAGCTTCTCGCGCCACTCGGCCGCGGAGTCGGCCAGCTCGGCCGGGATCTCCTCGATCGCGTAGTCGTCACCCTTCTGGGTCTCCCCACGCCAGGTGAGAGCGCGCATGCCGATCAGGTCGACGACACCGATGTGGTCGCCCTCGAGCCCGATCGGGATCTGGAGCACCAGCGGGGTGGCGTTCAGCCGGTCGATCATCATCTGCACGCAGCGGAAGAAGTCGGCGCCGGTCCGGTCGAGCTTGTTGACGAAGCACATACGCGGGACGTTGTACTTGTCGGCCTGCCGCCAGACGTTCTCCGTCTGCGGCTCCACGCCGGCGACACCGTCGTAGACCGCGACCGCACCATCCAGAACCCGCAGCGACCGCTCGACCTCGACCGTGAAGTCGACGTGGCCCGGCGTGTCGATGATCTGGATCGTGTGGCCCTTCCACTCACACTTGGTAGCAGCGGAGGTGATGGTGATGCCACGCTCCTGCTCCTGCTCCATCCAGTCCATGACGGCAGCGCCCTCGTGGACCTCACCGATCTTGTACGTGATGCCGGTGTAGAACAGGATCCGCTCGGTGGTCGTGGTCTTACCGGCATCGATGTGCGCCATGATGCCGATGTTGCGTACGTTGGCGAGCGCGTCTGCGGCGGCCACTTCAATCCCTACTTATCGTCGTCTCGACTCAACTGGTGGCGGTTCCGGCGCCGCGAGGGCGCCGGAACCAGGGTGTTACCAGCGGTAGTGCGCGAAGGCCTTGTTCGACTCGGCCATCTTGTGCGTGTCCTCGCGCCGCTTGACGGCGGCACCGAGGCCGTTGCTCGCGTCCAGCAGCTCGTTCATCAGCCGCTCGACCATGGTCTTCTCGCGACGAGCGCGGGAGTAGGTGACCAGCCAGCGCAGGCCCAGCGTGGTCGCCCGGGTCGGGCGGACCTCGACCGGCACCTGGTAGGTGGCGCCACCGACACGACGGCTGCGTACCTCGAGGGTCGGCTTGACGTTGTCCATCGCCCGCTTGAGGGTGACGACCGGGTCGGTGCCGGACTTCTCGCGGCAGCCCTCGAGGGCCGCGTAGACGATCGACTCGGCGAGCTGACGCTTGCCGCGGAGCAGGATCTTGTTCACCAGCTGGGTGACCAGCGGCGAGTTGTACACCGGGTCAGCGACCAGTGGCCGCCGCGGAGCGGGTCCCTTACGCGGCATGTCAGCTCTTCTCCTTCTTCGCGCCGTAACGGCTGCGCGCCTGCTTGCGGTTGCGGACACCCTGGGTGTCCAGCGAGCCGCGAACGATCTTGTAACGCACGCCGGGGAGGTCCTTCACCCGGCCACCGCGCACGAGCACGATCGAGTGCTCCTGGAGGTTGTGACCGACGCCCGGGATGTAGGCGGTCACCTCGATCTGGCTGCTGAGCTTCACGCGAGCGACCTTGCGCAGCGCCGAGTTCGGCTTCTTGGGAGTGGTGGTGTACACGCGGGTGCACACGCCGCGCCGCTGAGGGGAACCCTTCAGCGCCGGGGTCTTGGTCTTGGTCGTCTTCGCCTGGCGGCCCTTTCGGACCAGCTGCTGGATCGTGGGCACCGGGTTTCTCCGCTCCCTTCGGCCGCATTCGCGGCCGCGCCGTCGCTCGTTAGCCGGCCTGATGACCGGCTCTCCTACATTCCGACCAGGGTCACCTTGCGGAGACCCCGGCACCCGCGGTCGGGCGTGTCGCCCTCGTCACGGCCCCGTTGCGACGCTTTCGCGTGCGTACCGGGTTTGTTCACCGGTGCGCGGGTCGCCCCGCCCCGGATCTTTGGCTTGTCGTGCCGCCGCCCGGACTCCGGGGACAGCGCACGCACGAGTTGCCCGGGCATGCCCGGGCACAAGGGGAAAGAGTACCTACCACAACCGCCCAGGTCAAAACGGAATGGCCCGGCGACTGTCTCACATCCGCCGGCCGGATCTCGTCCTGCCCCGTCGCCCGCGATGGGCACCTGCAGACACAAGTGTACCGGCTTCCCCGCGCGGCCACCCGTCGGCCCCGGGCCGGCACCAGGCCGGCACCGGGCAGTCACCGCGGGGCCTCCGCATCGCGGACCGGACGGTGACGGGCCTCAGGCCAGGGTGAGAAGCAGTGCCAGGCCCAGGCCCAGGAGGCTGAGCACTCCTCCCGCCACGCCACAGCTGATTCCGGCCACGGCAAGCCCACGGCCGGTGAACCGGACCGCGGGAGGCGCCACCGGCCGACGGATCTGCCGCTGACCGAGCAGACCGGTGACGATCGCCGCCACGCCGGCCAGCACCCCGAGCACGGTGAACGCTCCGGAGGCCCAGGCCCCGCCGTCGTCCTTGAAGCTCACCCCGAAGCAGATCACCAGCAGCGAGACCAGGACCGAGGCCACCCCGGCCACCAGCGCCCCGACGGCCAACCCGGAGGTGACCGGCGCCACGTCCAGGTGCACGACACCGAACGGCGTGCCGGGAACCATCTCCACCCGCTTCGGCGGCCGGCGTTGGTCATCGGTGGGCGGCGGCACCGGATGCCCGGTCATGCCACCCCAACCGGGTGCGTGACCCGGTGGCGGCGGACCCCAACCCGCAGGCACGCCGGGCCCGGACGGCGGCGGCCCCCAACCGGGAGGCGAACCAGGTCCGGACGACGGCGGCCCCCAACCCGCAGGCACGCCAGGCGCGGACGAGGGCGGACCCCAACCGGGAGGTGCGCCAGGCCCAGACGACGGCGGACCCCAACCCGGCGGGGTCGGCGCACCGGAGACCGGGTACGGCTGGCTGGAGCCGGTCGGGGTGGTCGCGCCCCAGCCGGGGTGCGGCGCGGGAGATGACGGCGCCGGCGATGACGGCGCGCTCGGCGTGGCCGCGGGCGGGTGCGGCTCGCTGCTCGGGTCCGGTCGCGCCCAGTCACTCGGCTCGGGCGGGGTCGGCGCGTCCGGATGACCGGCCGGTTCGTCCGCAGGGGGCCGCGCCGGTTCCGTCACGAGGTCCTCCTGTCGAAAGGGCACCGCCGCCGCACGGCGGACACCGGCCAGGCTACCGCCGAGGGCACCGCCGTCCGCGCCCGGCGCGGCCACGGGCGGCTCAGTCCATGTTCGCCGGGTAGTCATGGCCGAACGGCGCGCCGGCCAACCGCACCACCCCGATCACCACCGCGGCCACCACGGTGACCGCGACCAGCACGAGGCCGGTCCAGGCCATCCGCTCCCCCCGTCGCAGCCAGGCGCCGCCGGTCAGGAAACCCCCCGAGGCGTACGCCTCACGGCGCGCCTGCCGGGCCAGTTGCAGCGCCACCGTCGCCGGCACCACCCCGCCGATGAAGAGCCCGGTCAGCATGCCGAGCAACCCCAGCGCGAAGACCGCCCGCGCCTTCGTGGCACGGGCCGGATCCGGGTCCAGCGGGTGGCGCAGGCCCTGCTGCGCGACGGGCACCTGCCCGGGTGCGGTCGTCATACCCCCATCATGCCGAACTCGGCCCGGGGGTGGGTGGGTCCGGACACGACGAGGCCCCCGGCGGAAACCGGGGGCCTCGTCGTGCGATCGGTGCTTAGCGGTACGACCCGAAGTCGAAGTCGTCCAGCGGCACAGCCTGCCCGCCGGCCGGCCCGAAGCCGTAGTCGGTCTCCGGGTACCCGGTCATCGAGTAGACCTTGGCCTTGGCCTCCTCGGTCGGCTCCACCCGGACGTTGCGGTACTTGCTGATGCCCGTACCGGCCGGGATGAGCTTTCCGATGATCACGTTCTCCTTGAGGCCGACCAGCGAGTCGCTGCGCGAGTTGATCGCAGCGTCGGTCAGCACCCGGGTGGTCTCCTGGAAGGAGGCCGCCGAGAGCCAGGAGTCCGTGGCCAGCGAGGCCTTGGTGATACCCATCAGCACCGGACGACCAGCGGCGGGCTCGCCGCCCTCCGAGACGAGTCGGCGGTTCTCCGACTCGAACAGCGCCCGGTCGACCAGCACACCCGGCAGGAACTCGGTCGAGCCGGAGTCGATGACCGTCACCCGCTTGAGCATCTGGCGGATGATGATCTCGATGTGCTTGTCGTGGATGAGCACACCCTGCGAGCGGTAGACCTCCTGGACCTCACTGGTCAGGTGGACCTGGACCGCCCGCGGACCCATGATCCGCAGAAGCTCGTGCGGGTCGATGGTGCCCTCGGTCAGCTTCTCGCCGACCGCGACGTGACCGCCGTCGTGGGTCCGGAGCTTGACGCGCTTCGAGATCTTGTCGTAGACGATCTCTTCGCTGCCGTCGTCCGGCACCACGATGATCTTGCGCGAGCGCTCGCCGTCCTCGATCCGGATCCGGCCGGGGGTGTCGGCGATGGGCGCCTTACCCTTCGGGACCCGAGCCTCGAAGATTTCCTGAACACGCGGCAGACCCTGGGTGATGTCCTCACCAGCGACACCACCGGTGTGGAAGGTACGCATCGTCAGCTGCGTACCGGGCTCACCGATGGACTGGGCGGCGATGATGCCGACCGCCTCGCCGATGTCGACCGACTTACCGGTCGGCAGCGACCGGCCGTAGCAGGCCGCGCAGACACCCAGCTTGGACTCGCAGGTGAGCACGCTGCGCACCCGGACCGTCTCCACACCGGCGGCGACGATCTTGTCGACCCCGATGGAGTTGATGTCCTGGCCGCGCTCGGCCACCACGGTGCCGTCCGGCCCCTTGATGTCGTCGGCCAGCGTCCGGGCGTGCACGCTGGTCTCGGCGTGGGTGTGGACGACGAGCTTGCCGTCCAGCTTCTCGCCGATCTGCATCGGGATCGCCCGGTCGGTGCCGCAGTCCTCTTCACGGATGATGACGTCCTGCGAGACGTCCACCAGACGACGGGTCAGGTAACCCGAGTCGGCGGTCCGCAGCGCGGTGTCAGCGAGACCCTTACGGGCACCGTGCGTGGAGATGAAGTACTCCAGCACGGACAGACCCTCCCGGTAGCTGGCCTTGATCGGCCGCGGGATGATCTCGCCCTTCGGGTTGGCCACCAGACCACGGATCGCTGCGATCTGCCGGAGCTGGAGCAGGTTACCGCGGGCACCCGAGTGGATCATCTTCCACAGTGGGTTCTCCTGCGGCAGCGCGGTGTCCATCTCCTTGGCGACCTCGTTGGTCGCCTTGGTCCAGATCTCGATGAGCTCGCCGCGACGCTCCTCGGCGGTCATCAGACCACGCTGGTACTGCTTGTCGATCCGGTCGGCTTCCTTCTCGTACTTCGCCAGGATCTCCGCCTTGCGCGGCGGAGCGATGACGTCCTCCATGCCGATCGTCACGCCGGACCAGGTGGCCCAGTGGAAACCGGCCTCCTTGAGCCCGTCCAGGGTGGCGGCCAGCGCCACCTTGGGGAAGCGCTCGGCGAGGTCGTTGACGATCGCGGAGAGCTGACCCTTGCGGATCTCGTAGTTCACGAAGCGGTAGCCCTGCGGCAGCGTCTCGTTGAACAGCACCCGACCCAGGGTGGTCTCCACGGTCAGCGCGTCACCCTCGACGAAGCCCTCCGGAGCGGACCACGCCTCGGCGCCGGCACCGTTGTCGACCTCGACCACACCACGAAGGCGGATCTTGACGGGCGCCTGCAGGTGCAGCTCACCGTTGTCGAAGGCCATCCGCGCCTCGGCGTCCGAGCTGAACGCCCGGCCCTCGCCCTTCTCACCGGCGGTGAGGTGGGTGAGGTGGTAGAGCCCGATGACCATGTCCTGGGTGGGCATGGTGACCGGCTTACCGTCGGCCGGCTTGAGGATGTTGTTCGACGACAGCATCAGGATCCGAGCCTCGGCCTGAGCCTCGGCGGACAGCGGCACGTGCACCGCCATCTGGTCACCGTCGAAGTCGGCGTTGAACGCCGTGCAGACCAGCGGGTGGATCTGGATGGCCTTGCCCTCGACCAGCTGCGGCTCGAAGGCCTGGATGCCCAGGCGGTGCAGGGTCGGCGCCCGGTTGAGCAGCACCGGGTGCTCGCCGATGACCTCTTCCAGCACGTCCCACACGACCGGGCGCTGACGCTCGACCATCCGCTTGGCGGACTTGATGTTCTGCGCGTGGTTGAGGTCCACCAGCCGCTTCATGACGAACGGCTTGAACAGCTCCAGGGCCATCTGCTTGGGCAGACCGCACTGGTGCAGCTTGAGCTTCGGGCCGACCACGATGACCGAACGGCCGGAGTAGTCGACACGCTTGCCCAGCAGGTTCTGGCGGAACCGGCCCTGCTTGCCCTTGAGCATGTCGGACAGCGACTTGAGCGGGCGGTTACCCGGGCCGGTGACCGGCCGGCCGCGACGGCCGTTGTCGAACAGCGCGTCGACGGCCTCCTGGAGCATCCGCTTCTCGTTGTTGACGATGATCTCGGGAGCACCGAGGTCGATCAGCCGCTTGAGGCGGTTGTTCCGGTTGATCACGCGGCGGTACAGGTCGTTCAGGTCCGAGGTCGCGAACCGGCCACCGTCGAGCTGCACCATCGGGCGCAGGTCCGGCGGGATGACCGGGACGCAGTCCAGCACCATGCCGAGCGGCGAGTTGCGGGTGTTCAGGAACGCCGCCACGACCTTGAGCCGCTTGAGCGCCCGGATCTTCCGCTGGCCCTTACCGGACCGGATGGTCTCCCGCAGGCTCTCGGCCTCGGCGTCGAGGTCCATGTTCTGGACCAGCGCCTTGATCGCCTCCGCGCCCATGGAACCGGTGAAGTACTCACCGAACCGGTCGCGCAGCTCGCGGTAGAGCAGCTCGTCGGTGACGAGCTGCTTCGGCTCCAGCTTGCGGAAGGTGTCCAGCACCTCGTCCAGGCGGTCGATCTCGCGCTGGGCCCGGTCGCGGATCTGGCGCATTTCGCGCTCTCCGCCCTCCTTGACCTTGCGCCGGACGTCCGCCTTCGCGCCCTCGGCCTCCAGCTCGGCCAGGTCGGCCTCGAGCTTGGCGGCGCGCTTCTCGATCTCCGAGTCACGGCTGTTCTCGGACTGCCGCTTCTCGGCCAGGATCTCGTTCTCGATCGTCGAGAGGTCACGGTGACGCGACTCCGCGTCCACGCTCGTCACGACGTACGAGGCGAAGTAGATGATCTTTTCGAGGTCCTTGGGGGCGAGGTCCAGCAGGTAGCCCAGCCGGCTCGGAACGCCCTTGAAGTACCAGATGTGGGTCACCGGAGCAGCGAGCTCGATGTGCCCCATCCGCTCACGACGGACCTTGGAGCGAGTCACCTCGACGCCGCAGCGCTCACAGATGATGCCCTTGAACCGAACGCGCTTGTACTTACCGCAGTAGCACTCCCAGTCGCGCTGCGGACCGAAGATCTTCTCGCAGAAGAGCCCGTCCTTCTCCGGCTTCAGGGTGCGGTAGTTGATCGTCTCAGGCTTCTTGACCTCGCCGTGCGACCACTGACGGATGTCGTCGGCGGTGGCGAGACCAATGCGCAGCTCGTCGAAGAAGTTGACGTCGAGCACTATGTCCCCTATGTCGTCGTCTGTACTGCTAATTCTCGGGCGGGGTCGGGGGCCGGCGAACCGGCCCCCGACCGCTCACCTCAGACCTCTTCGACCGAGCTCGGCTCGCGCCGGGACAGGTCGATGCCCAGCTCCTCAGCGGCCCGGAACACCTCGTCGTCGGTCTCGCGCATTTCCAGGGCCACACCGTCGCTGGAGAGCACCTCGACGTTGAGGCACAGCGACTGCAGCTCCTTGAGCAGCACCTTGAACGACTCCGGGATGCCCGGCTCCGGGATGTTCTCGCCCTTGACGATGGCCTCGTAGACCTTCACCCGGCCGAGCACGTCGTCGGACTTGATCGTGAGCAGCTCCTGCAGGGCGTACGCGGCGCCGTACGCCTGCATCGCCCAGCACTCCATCTCACCGAAACGCTGACCACCGAACTGCGCCTTACCACCCAGCGGCTGCTGCGTGATCATCGAGTACGGCCCGGTCGAACGAGCGTGGATCTTGTCGTCGACCAGGTGGTTGAGCTTCAGGATGTAGACGTAGCCGACCGCGATCGGGTCGGGCAGCGGCTCGCCGGAACGACCGTCGAACAGCTGCGCCTTGCCGGTACGCCCGATCAGCTGCTTGCCGTCCCGGTTGGGCAGGCTCGACTCGAGCAGACCGGAGATCTCCTCCTCGCGGGCACCGTCGAAGACCGGGGTGGCCACGTTGGTGTCCCCCTCGGACTCGTGCGCGTCGATCGAGCGGAGCTGGCGCTTCCAGTCGGCGTCGTCACCCTCGACCTTCCAACCGGTCTTGGCGACCCAACCGAGGTGGGTCTCCAGAACCTGGCCGATGTTCATCCGGCTCGGCACACCGAGCGGGTTGAGCACGATGTCGACCGGGGTGCCGTCCTCAAGGAACGGCATGTCCTCGATCGGAAGGATCTTCGAGATGACGCCCTTGTTGCCGTGCCGGCCGGCGAGCTTGTCGCCGTCCTGGATCTTGCGCTTCTGGGCGACGTAGACCCGGACCAGCTCGTTGACACCCGGCGGCAACTCGTCGCCGTCCTCGCGGGAGAACGTGCGCACACCGATGACCGTGCCGGTCTCGCCGTGCGGCACCTTCAGCGAGGTGTCCCGAACCTCACGCGCCTTCTCACCGAAGATCGCGCGGAGCAGTCGCTCCTCCGGGGTCAGCTCGGTCTCACCCTTGGGCGTGACCTTGCCGACCAGGATGTCACCGGGGACGACCTCGGCACCGATCCGGATGATGCCGCGCTCGTCGAGGTCAGCGAGCATTTCCTCGCTGACGTTCGGGATGTCGCGGGTGATCTCCTCCGGACCGAGCTTGGTGTCCCGGGCGTCGACCTCGTGCTCCTCGATGTGGATCGAGGTGAGCACGTCCTGCTGCACGAGGCGCTGCGACAGGATGATCGCGTCCTCGTAGTTGTGACCCTCCCAGCACATGAACGCCACCAGCAGGTTGCGTCCGAGTGCCATCTCGCCTTCGTCGGTGCACGGACCGTCGGCGATGACCTGACCGGCCTCGACGCGGTCGCCCTCGAAGACCACCGGCTTCTGGTTGACGCAGGAGCCGGCGTTGGAGCGGCGGAACTTGTGCAGCAGGTACGTCCGGCGGTGGCCGTCATCCTGGTGGATGGTGACGTAGTCGGCGCAGAGATCCTCGATCACACCGCCGACCTCGGCGACAACCACGTCGCCAGCGTCGACCGCGGCCCGGTATTCCATGCCCGTACCCACGAGCGGCGCCTCGGCCTTGACCAGCGGCACTGCCTGGCGCTGCATGTTCGCGCCCATCAGTGCCCGGTTGGCGTCGTCGTGCTCGAGGAACGGGATCATGGCGGTCGCGACCGAGGTCATCTGCCGGGGCGAGACGTCCATGTAGTCGACGGCACCGGGGACGACGTCCTCGGTCTCGCCGCCCTTACGACGGCAGAGCACCCGTTCCTCGGCGAACGTGCCGTCAGCCTTCAGGCGCGCGTTGGCCTGGGCCTTGACGAACCGGTCCTCCTCGTCCGCGGTCAGGTAGTCGATCTGGTCGGTGACCCGACCCTCGACGACCTTCCGGTACGGCGTCTCGATGAAGCCGAACGGGTTGACCCGGGCGAAGGTGGACAGGGCGCCGATCAGGCCGATGTTCGGGCCTTCCGGCGTCTCGATCGGGCACATCCGGCCGTAGTGGGACGGGTGCACGTCGCGGACCTCGAAGCCGGCCCGCTCACGGGACAGACCACCCGGGCCGAGCGCGCTCAGCCGGCGCCGGTGGGTCAAGCCCGCCAGCGGGTTGGTCTGGTCCATGAACTGGGACAGCTGCGACGTACCGAAGAACTCCTTGATCGCCGCCACCACCGGGCGGATGTTGATCAGGGTCTGCGGCGTGATCGCCTCGACGTCCTGCGTGGTCATCCGCTCGCGGACGACCCGCTCCATGCGGGACAGGCCGACCCGAACCTGGTTCTGGATCAGCTCACCCACGGTGCGCAGACGACGGTTGCCGAAGTGGTCGATGTCGTCGGCCTCGTAGCCGTCCTCACCGGCGTGCAGCCGGCACAGGTATTCCACGGTGGCGACGATGTCGTCCTCGGTCAGCGTGCCAGTGGTGATCGGCACGCCAACTTCGAGCTTCTTGTTGAACTTGTAGCGCCCGACCTTGGCGACGTCGTACCTCTTCGGGTTGAAGAAGAGGTTGTCGAGCAGGGTCTGGGCGTTCTCGCGCGTCGGCGGCTCGCCAGGGCGCAGCTTGCGGTAGATATCGAGCAGGGCCTCGTCGGCGCCGGCGATGTGGTCCTTCTCGAGCGTGGTCATCATCAGCTCGGACCAGCCGAACCGCTCGCGGATCCGCTCAGCCGACCATCCGACGGCCTTGAGCAGGACCGTGACGGCCTGCCGACGCTTACGGTCGATACGAACGCCGACCGTGTCGCGCTTGTCAATGTCAAACTCCAGCCAGGCACCCCGACTCGGGATGACCTTGACGCTGGAGAGGTCGCGGTCGGAGGTCTTGTCCGGCTCCTTGGAGAAGTACACGCCCGGGGACCGGACGAGCTGGCTCACCACGACGCGCTCGGTGCCGTTGATGACGAAGGTGCCCTTGGGCGTCATCATCGGGAAGTCACCCATGAACACCGTCTGGCTCTTGATCTCGCCAGTGGTGTTGTTGGTGAACTCCGCGGTCACGAAGAGCGGAGCGCAGTAGGTCAGGTCCTTCTCCTTGCACTCCTCGATCGAGGCCTTGACCTCGTCGAAGCGTGGCGCCGAGAAGGAGAGCGACATGGTGCCGGAGAAGTCCTCAATGGGACTGATCTCTTCAAGGATCTCCGCGAGACCCGAGCGTGCGTGCGGGTCGTCCGCCGACCGGCCCTGCCAAGCCTCGTTGCCGACGAGCCAGTCGAAGGACTCGTTCTGGATGGCAAGGAGGTTGGGGACCTCGAGGTGTTCGGTGATCCTGCCGAATGAAACTCGGCGGGGAGCGAATGCGCTCGACGTACGACTGGTCTTCGCAGGGCGGGAAGCTGCCAAGATGCGTCCTTCCGAGGACCGGTGCTGCAGAACGGCTGGTACGCGTGCACTCCAATGACCCCACCAGAAATATCCGTAAACGGACATTTCCGAGCAGGGGTCAAGTCGGAAGGCAGCGCAAACTAGCAGTGTAGCCGAGAGGCTAACCGCTGTCCAGCCCACCCCGCAGGTAGTTTGCGGAACGTGCCTCGGCCCCCGTCAACCGGGGTCTGCCGGGCCGCTCAGAACGCAACGTCCCCACTGGGCCGCTCGGGTTACTGCGGCGATGGTGCCACCGCTGTCATACCCACATCATGGCCGTCGCAAGCGCGGTGTCTTGCTGGTGTCAGCGTGCCTGGCAGCCCGGGCCGCGTCAAGAGCCGGTATCCGGGTTGTCCCTTGTTTCCCACCGGAGGGCGACCCGTCACGCTCGTTCGGGTCAATGGTGCCGGTCGTCGGAGCCCAGCTCAGGGCCGGTCGGCGCCGGATCCACCAACACGGCGGGCGGCGATCCGTGTCGGATCACCGCCCGCCGCGATGCGATCGTGTACCGGCTCACGAGCCGGGACACGCGCGCTGGTGGAGCTCAGGTCACTTGAGGGTGACCTTGGCGCCTTCGCCCTCGAGCTTGGCCTTCGCCTTGTCGGCGGTCTCCTTGTTGACCTTCTCCAGGATGGCCTTCGGCGCGGACTCGACCGCGTCCTTGGCCTCCTTGAGGCCCAGGCCGGTCAGCTCACGCACGACCTTGATGACCTGGATCTTCTTGCCGCCGTCAGCCTCGAGGATGACGTCGAACTCGTCCTTCTCCTCCTCGACCGGAGCAGCAGCAGCGCCGCCGCCGCCACCCGGGCCCGCCATGGCGACCGGAGCCGCGGCGGTGACCTCGAAGGTCTCCTCGAACTGCTTCACGAACTCAGAGAGCTCGATCAGCGTCATCTCCTTGAACGCGTCGAGCAGCTCGACAGTGCTGAGCTTCGCCATATCTGGCGTCCTTTCCTGATTCTGTTAAGTAAGAACTGGTGCGCCGTGGGGGCCATCAGGCCGCCTCGGCGCCCTCCTTCTCGCGCTTGTCCTGCAGAGCTGCCGCCAGGCGGGCGGTCTTCGACAGCGGGGCCTGGAACAGGGCCGCGGCCTTGCTCAGGTTGCCCTTCATCGCGCCGGCCAGCTTGGCCAGCAGCACCTCGCGGGACTCCAGGTCGGCAAGCTTCGTGACCTCGGCCGCGGAAATGGCCTTGCCCTCGAAGACACCGCCCTTGATGACGAGCTTCGGGTTGGCCTTCGCGAAGTCGCGAAGCCCCTTCGCCGCCTCGACGACGTCGCCCGAAACGAAAGTCAGCGCGGTAGGACCGGTGAACAGCTCGTCGAGGCCGGTGATGCCCGCGTCCGTCGCAGCACGCTTCGCGAGCGTGTTCTTCGCGACCGTGTAGCTGGTGTCGGCGCCGAGCGAGCGCCGAAGCTGGGTGAGCTGGGAAACCGTCAGACCGCGGTACTCGGTCAGCACGGTGGCGCCCGAGCTGCGGAAGCTCTCGGTCAGCTCAGCAACGGCCGTGGCCTTGTCGGCCCGGATCGGCTTGTCCGCCATGTCCCTCCTCTCTCGTTACTCGAGGCTGGTCCCCGTCACCGCCGAGGCGGGAACGGGGGCGGAGGCAGCGCGACAACGAAAAAGCCCCGGCGCAGGGCGCACGGGGCGAGGGCCGACAGATCATCACGGTCGGCGGACCATGAACACTGCCGAGTTACGCTTGCCGCCCTACGCGGGTCGCCCGATGTCGCGGGGCCTTCGACCGTGCCGAAGCACGGTGACCAGCGGTCTCTGGGTGGTTCCTCATCCGTGAGAACACGGATGACGGTTGAAGAGTACGCGCCCCGGCCACCAGCGCCAAATCGCGGTGGGTGAGCCGCGCCACGGACGCTGGCAGCGGTCAGCCCTGGGCCCGCCGCCGCCACAGATAGCCGCCGAGCACCGCAGCGCTCCAGGCCAGCGCCCACCCGCTCAACCCCAGCAGGGTCAGCGCGGCCGCGTCGCCGCCGGTGGTGCGTGCGGCGGCCATGATCGGCGGCGCCAGCCAGGGGGCCACCGACCCACTCAGGCCGAGCACCACCGCGCCGACCCCGCCGAGGGCCAGCACCGCGACGCCGTAACCGGCACCGCCCACCGACGCCCGGCTGGCCAGCGCGCCGAGGGCAACCGCAGCGGGTACGGCGAGCAGGTGCGCCCACACTCCCAGCGCGAGCCCGACCGGGATCGACCGGTCCCCCGGGTCGACCGGGCCGGAGACCCCGCCGACCAGCCACGGAAAGAGCAGCGCCACGGCCACCGTCACCAGAGCCGCCACACCGGCGGCGAGGAGCCCGGCAAGCCGCTCGCGAGCCACCCCGACCGCCACCTGCGCCAGGCGGCGCTGCACGTCTGGCTCCACGTCCAGAAGGATCTTGGTCTGCCAGGCGACGACCGGGAAGAGGACCACGGCCGAGACGCCGTACGCCTCCGCCGGCTGCGCACGGCCACCGCCGTAGAGGGTGCCGAGAACGACCAGGCCGGCGAGCAACGGGGCCACCGCTCGCCCGGTCCGCAGGAAACCGGCCAACCTCATCCGCACCAGGGGGATCACCGGGCCTCCCCCGCTGCTGGCTCGATCATCGGGTCGACGCCCTGGTCGGCCCCGGACTGCGCGGGTGTCGGCTCACCGGCCGCCGATCGGATCGACGGTGCGGCGGGTCGCGCCTGCACGGCGGCGGTGGAGGCGTCGGCGCGTACTCCCAGGACGTGGTGGCCCTCGGCGCGCAACCGGGCGACGGTGCCGGCGACCCGCGCGGCCGGCACCGCGACCTCGACCACGGCGAACGTCTCGTCCGCCGACGACGTCTCCTCGGTCAGCGAACCGTCGGCCACCAGCCAGCGGCGCGCGGCCGGCAGCCGGATCGTCTCGCCACGGTGGTCGCTGACCAGAACGGCGCCGTCGGCGGCGAGCACCTCGGCGATCAGCTCGGGAACCAGCTCGCGGGTGGCGGCGTCCAGCCCCTCCCACGGCTCGTCGAGCACCAGCAGGCCCGGCGGGCGCAGCATCGCCTGGGCCAGGCCCACCTTCTGCGCGGTGCCCTTGGACAGCTCGGGCAGTCGGACCGAGCGGAAGGCGGACAACCCGAGCCGGTCGGTCCAGGAGGTCACCGCCTCGTCGGCCGCCGCTCCGCGCAAACCCGCGACCCGGGCCACGCCGGTGAGATAACGGGCCACGGTAAACGGCTGGTCGGCCGGGAAACGCTCCGGCACCCAGCCCACCCGCGTCGGGCGGCCGGTGACCCGGCCCCGGCCCGGCCGGAGCACGCCGGCGGCCACCTGGAGCAGTGTCGACTTGCCCACCCCGTTGCGGCCCAGCACGACAGCCGCCTCGCCCGGACCAATGTGCACGTCGATGCCTCGCAGCACCCACGGCCCGCGCCGGTGGTACCGCAACCAGACGTCTTCCAGCCGCATGGGCCGAGCCTGCCACATCTCAAACGCGCCGGGGCGCCGCCACAATCGTGGCGACGCCCCGGCGGAGCGAACTGTCGGCTCAGGCCTCGGCCTGGTCCTCCCGGAGGTTCTTCACCAGGTTCGGGTCGACCGGGACGCCCGGGCCCATCGTGGTGGTCAGGATGACCTTGCGGAGGTACTTGCCCTTGGACGCGGACGGCTTGGCACGCAGCACCTCGTCGAGCACCGCAGCGTAGTTGTCCACCAGCTGGCTCTCCGTGAAGGAGGCCTTGCCGATGATCAGGTGCAGGTTGGAGTGCTTGTCCACCCGGAAGGTGATCTTGCCACCCTTGATGTCCTGCACCGCCTTGGTGACGTCCATGGTCACAGTGCCGGTCTTCGGGTTCGGCATGAGACCGCGCGGGCCCAGGATCCGCGCGATCCGGCCGATCTTGGCCATCTGGTCCGGCGTGGCGATCGCCGCGTCGAAGTCCAGCCAACCACCCTGGATCCGGGCGACCAACTCGTCGGTGCCCACCTCGTCGGCACCCGCGGCGGCGGCCTCTTCGGCCTTCGCGCCGCTGGCGAACACGATCACGCGGGCGGTCTTACCGGTGCCGTGCGGCAGGTTGACCACGCCGCGGACCATCTGGTCCGCCTTGCGGGGGTCGACGCCGAGGCGCATGGCGACCTCAACCGTGGCGTCGAACTTGACGTTGGTGGTCTCCTTGGCCAGCTTCACGGCCTCGGAGGGGGTGTAGAGCTTCGACCGGTCGATGACATCGGCGGCCTTGCGGTAGCTCTTGCTGCGCTGCATTGCTGATTACTCCTGTGGTCTCTGGCGGGCCGCTCGGCGCGAGCCCTCCCACGGTCGGGTCGAAGGCTTTGGCCGACGTCAGTCGTTGACGGTGATGCCCATCGACCGGGCGGTGCCGGCGATGATCTTCTCGGCCTGGGCCAGGTCGTTGGCGTTGAGGTCGGCCATCTTCTTCTCGGCGATCTCACGCAGCTGGGCGCGGCTGACCGAGCCGACCTTCTCGGACTGCGGAACACCCGAGCCCTTCTGCACACCGGCGGCCTTGATCAGCAGCCGGGCAGCGGGCGGGGTCTTCAGCACGAAGGTGAAGGACCGGTCCTCGTAGACGCTGATCTCGGCGGGGACGATGTCGCCCCGCTGGGACTCGGTCTGCGAGTTGTAGGACTTGCAGAACTCCATGATGTTCACGCCGTGCTGGCCGAGCGCGGGGCCGACCGGCGGCGCCGGCGTGGCCTGGCCCGCCGGCAGCTGAAGCGTGAACGTCTTGACGAGCTTCTTCTTCGGAGGCATGTCACTTCCTGGGGCTTGGAGCTGGGAAAATGCGGCTGTCGCCGCCCTCGGAGCGCGCACGGTCAGCGCGGTGCGACAGCGGCGACATTCAAGAGTAGCGCAGGCCGCAGCCCACTCGTCCGCCGAGGTCGAGCGGGAGGGCATACGCCGACGTCGGCGGCGGGCAGGCCCGCCGCCGACGACCAGTCAGATCTTGGCGACCTGGTTGAAGTTGAGCTCCACCGGGGTCTCGCGACCGAAGATCGACACCAGCACCTTGAGCTTCTGCTGGTCGGCGTTGATCTCGCTGATGGTGGCCGGCAGCGATGCGAACGCGCCGTCGGTGACGGTGACGGAGTCGCCCACCTCGAAGTCGAGGACCTTGATCTCCGGCTTCGACTTCTTCTGCTCGGTCTCGACGGCCGGTGCCAGCCACTTCAGCACCTCGTCGAGGGAGAGCGGGGCGGGCCGGTCGGCCCGGTCGGTCGCGCCGACGAAGCCGGTCACGCCCGGGGTGTTACGGACACAGGAGTACGACTCGGCGGTCAGCTCCATCCGGACCAGGATGTAGCCCGGGAAGACCTTGGCCTGGATCTGGGAACGCTTACCGTTCTTGACCTCGACCTCTTCCCGGGTCGGCACCTCGACCTGGTAGATGAAGTCCTCCATGTCGAGGCTCGTGATCCGGGTCTCGAGGTTGGTCTTGACCTTGTTCTCGTAGCCGGCGTAAGAGTGCACCACATACCAGTCACCCGGCGCGTAGCGCAGCTTCTGCCTCAGCTCGGCAACTGCGTCGAACTCCTCGTCCGGTGCGGGCTCGGTCGTTGGGAACTCCGGCTCGCTGGCGGCCTCAACCGACTCGTCACCAGCCGCCGTCGCGACCGTGGACTGCTCGTCCACCTGTCCGGCGGTCTCGTCGTACTCAGGCACGCTCGCTCACTTCCGTCACTATCGGCTGGAGGCAGCCGGTCAGTCCGAGTTGCCGAAGACAAACAGCACGACCTTGGCGAAGCCGTAGTCCAGCACACCGACGATCGTCAGCATGACCGCGACGAACGTCACCACCACGGCGGTGTAGGTCAGCAACTCCTTGCGGGTCGGCCAGATGACCTTACGCAGTTCGGCTACGACCTCGCGGAAGAACCGGGCGATGCGGCCGAACACGCCCACCCGACCCGTTTCCGACCGGGTGGTCGGTCGGCTGTCTGCCGACTCTGCCCGGGCGCGGGACCGCGTGGCGGTGCCTCCCCGGGATACCGGCTCGTCCGCGCTGGAGGCGTCGTCGTCGGCTACGTCGTCGACGACCTCGTCGTCCAGACGATCGTCGCCGGCGTCCTCGCCGTGCCGCTTGTTGTCGGCCACTTCGCCCTCCGTCGCGGAATCTCGGGTCGCACGCCGAGTGGCGTACGCGGCGCTGGTCACGCCGGCCGGGCCTAACCGTCCCGCGACGGGCCGCGGCCGGTGGATCATCCGGAGGGCCCCGATTGCCTCGGAACCACCCCGCCGATGCCACCACCACGGGCCGGACGCCGCCAAGCTGGCGGCGCGACCCACGGGAACGGTCAGGCCTGAGGCGCAGGGGTGACAGGACTTGAACCTGCAGCCTGCGGTTTTGGAGACCGCTGCTCTGCCAATTGAGCTACACCCCTATGTGGCAACACTCGCCCCACGCGGCCACAGACGACCGAGCAGGGGTCACTTGCCCCACGGCGGACCAGTGTACGGGTAGCCACCCGACTTTCCCAACCGGTCTCCCCGCCACGCGTGGCGGGGAGAGTTCAGCGGGTCGAACGGATGGTCGCCCGTGCCTGTGAGAGCACCTTCTCGCCCCCGCAGACCGCCGTCACATCGATCCGGGTCAGGCCGTCCTCGGTCACCTCACGGACCCGCGCGGTGACCTCGATCTCGGTCCCCTGGTCGTCGTCGGGGACGACCACGGGCCGGGTGAAACGGACGTTGTACTCGACCACCGCGTCCGGTGCCCCGGCCCACTCGGTGATCGCCCGGCCGACCAGCGCCATGGTGAACATGCCATGGGCGATCACCCCGGGCAGACCCACCTTGGTGGCGACCCGGTCGCTCCAGTGGATCGGGTTGAAGTCGCCCGAGGCGCCGGCGTAGCGGACCAGGTCCGCGCGGGTCACCCGGAACGTCTGTGCTGCCAACTCCATCTCAGGCCTCCCCGCGTACGACGTACTTGGCCCAGACGGACACGACCGGGTCACCGCCGACGGTGCTCACGTCGGTGCGGGTGGTCAGGAAACCGTGCCCGCCCCGGGTGCTGACGTCCTCGATGGTGTTGGTGCAGACCAGCTCGTCGCCGGCGACCACCGGCCGGGTGTACGCGAACCGCTGGTCGCCGTGCACCACCCGGCTGTAGTCCACGCCCAGGGCCGGATCCTCGATGATCTGGCTGCTCGCGGCCATCGTGATGATCACCGGGAAGGTCGGCGGGGCAACCACGTCGGAGTGGCCCAGCGCCCGAGCGGCCTCCGGGTCGTGATGAGCCGGGTCGGTGGCGCCGATGGCGCTCGCGAACTCACGGATCTTTTCTCGGCCCACCTGATAGGGGGCGGTCGGCGGATAGGTCCGGCCGACGAAGGAAGGGTCCAGAGACATGCCGCGAACCTACACGGAAAGCACAATCGCCGATCCGGTCGGCAGGCGGCGGCGGAGCCGCGCCAAACCGGTCAGATCGGCGATTGAAAGCTTCGACAGCGGCCGGCGCGAAGCCGGCCCCGGGTCAGCGGGTCTCGCGGTGGACCGTGTGCCGACCGTCGCGCGGGCAGAACTTCTTCAGCTCGATGCGGTCGGGGTCGTTACGCCGGTTCTTGCGCGTGATGTAGTTGCGCTCCTTGCACTCCACACACGCCAAAGTGATCTTCGGCCGGACATCGGTAGCCTTCGCCACGGCGGAGTGCCTTCCTCGCTAACGGAAACAACTACGACGCGCCAGCCTAGACGCTGACAGCGCGGACATGCAAAGTGGGCGCCAGAAGCGCCCATTTTCTTACGACCACCGGCAACGAGCCCGGAAGACGAGAGTAGCGGTGGCCGGACTTGAACCGGCGACACAGCGATTATGAGCCGCTTGCTCTACCATCTGAGCTACACCGCTGCGATGGGTCCAGCTGAACCCTCGAGCCCCCTTACGGAATCGAACCGTAGACCTTCTCCTTACCATGGAGACGCTCTGCCGACTGAGCTAAGGGGGCCTGCGCGATCTCCCCGTGGGGCGCGCAGGAGTAAGAGTACACGGCCCGGCTCGACAGGTGAAATCGGATCCCCGGTGATCGTCCGCGCACTGCTCAGGGCACAACACGCAGGCGCGGAAGCTCCCCGCTGGCGACCGTCTCCGGCTCGACCTGGGCACCGAACCAGGCAGCCAACCGCTCGTACGGCAGTGGCCTGCTGAACAGGAAGCCCTGCCCGATCTCACAGCCGATGTCCTGGAGAAGCTCCAGGGTCAACTCGCTCTCCACGCCCTCGGCCACCACCGCCAGGCCGAACTGCTGTGAGAGGGTCACCACGGCGTTGACGATCGCCAGGTCCCCCGGGTCGGTCGCCATGCCCTGCACGAAGGAACGGTCCACCTTCACCTCGTGCACCGGCAGCCGGCGCAGGTGCGCCAGGGACGAGTCACCCGTGCCGAAGTCGTCCACCGACAGCCGTACGCCGAGATCCCGCAGCCGTTGCAGGGTGGGGATCGGCCGGTCCGTGCCGTCCAGCACCCCCGACTCGGTGATCTCCAGGGTGAGCCGCTGCGCCGGCACCCCGTACTCGGTCAACAACTCCTGGACCCGGTCCGGGAAGTGCTGGTCGGTGAGCGTACGAGCCGAGAGGTTGACCGCGATGGGCAGCGGCTGGTCGGCCAGCGCCCAGTCCCGGCTGCGCCGAAGGCCCTCCCGGAGCACCACCTCGGTGAGCCGGCTCAACTGGCCGGTGTGCTCGGCCACCGCCACGAAGTCCTCGGGCGCGACAGTGCCGTGCGCCGGGTGCTCCCAGCGGGCCAGACACTCCACACCCACCAGGCGGCGGTCCCGCAGAGTCACCTTGGGCTGGAAGTAGACCTCCAGCTCGTTCTGGTCCAGTGCTCGGCGCAGATCGCCGGCCAGACCCAACCGGCGCAGTGAACGGGACTCCAGCGCGGGGGTGAACAGCTGCACGCTGCCCGGCACCGACTTGGCCGCGGTGGCCGCCAGGTCGACCCGGAGCAGCAAGGTCGCCGCATCGCTGCCGTGATCGGGGTGTACGGCCACCCCGACAGCGGTGTTGACGTCGAGGGTGAGCGCGTTGAAGACCATCTCGTCGCGGATCTGCTCACGCAACTGGCCGGCCAGCTCAAGTGCCGCCTCGGCGCTCTCCAACCGCAACGTCACCAGGAACTCGTCGCCGCTCGCACGGCCGACCAGCGCCGACGACGGAGCATTGGCGCGCAACCGGTTGGCGACCTCGGCCAGGACCTTGTCCCCCGCGGCGTGGCCCAACGACTCGTTGACCTGCCGCAGCCCGTCCACGTCGAACAGCAGCAGCGCCACCACCTCACCGGGCGCACGGATCTTGACCGCCTCTTCCAGCGCGCCGGTGATTCGGCGCCGGTTGGGCAGCCGCGTCAAGGCATCGTGGTACGCGTCGTGTCGCAGTCGGTCGACCAGCCGGGAGTTTTCCAGGGCGACGGCCGCGTGCGCAGCCACCGTCTCGAACAACGGCACGTCCTTGCGAACGAAGTAGTTGCTGTCGCCGAGCCGGTTGGCCACCTCAAGGGTGCCGATGATGACCTGACCAGACCGCAGTGGCAGCACGATCACGTCCTTGACCCTCTGCCCGGCCAACTCGCCACGCAGGTCGGCGTCGGTGGTCATGCCACGCCCGACCGCGACGACGCGACCTTCGTCGCGAGCCCGCTTCCGCAGGACCGCCGGGGTCTTGGCGAGGTCGAGCAGACCGGGATCGTCATTGCGCGCAGTCAGCAGCACCTCCGGATGCCGGCCCTGAGCGGGTAACCAGAGCGTGGCGTACTCCGCCTGCATCAGCGCGCGCACCCGCAGCAGGAGCGCGTCCGCCAGGGTGCCGTCCTGGCCGCTCTCGACCACCGCCCGACTCAGCTCGTACATGTCGGCGAGGGTGCGGTGCTGTCGGAAGAACTGCGCGTACGCGCGATAGACGATGGAGAGGGCGACGACGAGGGCCGCCAACAGCAGCAGCGACCACCAGGTGACCGCGATGAGAATGAGGACGACCAGACCGCTGGCGATGTTGATGGCAGCGGTGAGCAGTGCCGGCGGACACCGTCGGATGGCCTCCCAGCCCACCTGCCATCCCTGCAGGAGCGTGTGCACTCCGGCCACGGAGAGCAGGCTCACCACGTTGACCATACTGGCCGCGACGAAAAGTATCAGCCAGGTGCCGGGGCCGATACCCTGCACGGACGGCAGGACCTGCAGCACCAGGACCGCCAGTGACGAGCCGGCAGCGGCTCGAGCGACGTTGAACCAGAACTTCGTCGCACCGAAGCGATGCCGCAGGTGCGTGATGACGGCCGCGAGGGTGTAGATGGTGACCACCGTCAGTGGCCGGACGAGGTAGAACGCCATCACCAACGGAATCTCGGTGAGGGTCACCCCGATCGACTGACGGCGAACGGTGAAGTTGAGCACCGGAAGGCCTGCGGCCACCATGCCGACCAGCAGGGCGGCTGCGAGCGGCCATTCCCCGAACGGCTCAGGAGCAACCAGGCCGACGACTGTGGAGCAGACGACGGCCAGCAGCGCCATTGGCCCGGTGATGAGCCAGGCACGCTCGGTGGAGCGGGGGCCCGCGCGGCCGCTACCCGCCATGCAAAGCCCCCTCACCGCCCCGCTGGTCTACATCGTCGAGATTGTGTTCCTCAGTGGGGTGCCGGCATGTTCCAGATGAAGTCCGCCGTGTGCATGTACCCGTCCCAAGGGCCACCGACGAAGACGCCGGCCGCGAGGGCGGAAAGCACCAAGAACGAGCCAAGCAGCCGGCCCAGCGTTCGACCAGACATTTTTGCTCCTGTCGGGGAAGTGTCACAGGGATGGTGGAGGTTCCACGATCGTGCCACACGGCCCGTATGCGGAGAAGCGCTCGGTGCGGGACCGGTCCGAGCGTTGACTAGGTCGCGCCCTTCGGACAGCCCGCTGTGTCGTGCAGTGCCAGATCAGGGCCCGTTCCGCGCGTCAGGCAATTCGGTCGGCGCTTGATACGACCATCAGCACATTTCACCCATGCTGCGGCGCACCACCTGGCTCGTTGCTTGTGATCACTCCCCGTGACCGACCGCCTCGCACCCCGGGCAGCCAAATACATCGACCACCATACCCGTTTACGCCTTGGACACAAGTGGCCTAGACGGACAAGCCACACGCCGACGCCGAGGGCGATAGCAGCCCCTCGGAGAGCTGTCGGCGGGATGACTCACCACGACAGGCATCGATGGACTACGCCCAGAGCCCCGGCCGAGTCCGGGCGATCCGGTGGAGGCCAGCCAGGGTCGGAGCCGTCATTGGCCCACCCCGAGCGCGAGTCGAATGGGGTGGTCTCGGGTGCCGGCCCGCCGATACTGTCCGGGCTCACCAAGAATCCGAACGGCGAGGTCGACATGAACAGCGATGACGGTACGACGGTGCTGTGGCGCCCAACCGGGCCGAACGAGCTGGCTCTCGTCCGCGAGTCCGGATGGCGGGCATGGCCGCCGCGCCTGCCGGATCAGCCGATCTTCTACCCGGTCCTGAACGAGGACTACGCGGTGATGATCGCCCGGGACTGGAACGTGCCCGCGTCGGGCGTCGGCTACGTGACCCGCTTCCGGGTGGAGTCGGACTTCCTGAGCCGCTACCCGGTCCGCCAGGCAGGCGGAAAGACCATTCTGGAGCTGTGGGTGCCGGCCGAGGAACTGGACGAGTTCAACGCTCACATCGTCGGGCTGATCGAGGTCGTACACGAGTTCCGGTAGCCGCCAGCCGGCGGCGGGGGCGTCATCGGATGATCCCGACGGCCTGGGGCCTGTTGTGCTGGACGACGCCGACGAGAGGCAGCACCGTGGCTGATGCCGGCGGCATCACCGGAGCCGGGCGGCGCAGGTCGACCGCCGCGGCTCGTCGAGCGCCCAGACCGATCTGCCCGCCCACTATCTGCCACAACCAGTTGTCGACGGCTGGACTCAGCCGGACCCGGCCAGACAAACGACAACAGCCCCCGATCAGCATCTCTGCTGGTCAGGGGCCGTATCTGCACCTGGTGGCGGGTAGAGGATTCGAACCTCTGAAGCTTTCGCGACGGATTTACAGTCCGCTCCCATTGGCCGCTCGGGCAACCCGCCAGGGCACCCCACCGCGTCGTAACGCGGCGGCGGAAGCAAGGATAGCGGCTTCCCCCGGGACCTCCGCAACCGGGTACGGTCAGGGGGTCGTGCCGCTGGTCGGCGGCCGACGGCAAGCCCAGACCGCCGGACAGCAGGAGCAGAAACATGGCAGCGAACCCGTCGTTCGACATCGTGAGCAAGGTTGACCGCCAGGAGGTCGACAACGCCCTTCGGCAGGCGGAAAAGGAGCTCGCGACGCGGTTCGACTTCCGCGGCACCGGTGCGGAGATCTCCTGGTCCGGCGAGGAGGCGATCGGTCTTCAGGCGGAGACCGAGGAGCGGGTCCTCGCCGCACTGGACGTGTTCAAGGAGAAGCTGGTCAAGCGGAACATTTCGCTGAAGTCGTTGGACGCTGGCGAGCCGCGCCCGTCCGGCAAGATTTTCAAGATCGACTGCAAGGTGATCCAGGGCATCGAGACGGACAAGGCCAAGGCGATCAGCAAGAAGATCCGCGACGAGGGCCCCAAGGGCGTGCAGGCGCAGATCCAGGGCGACCAGCTGCGGGTCACCGGCAAGAAGAGGGACGACCTCCAAGCTGTCATCTCGCTGCTCAAGGGCGAGGACTTCGGCGTCGCCCTCCAGTTCAACAACTACAGGTAAGGCGGCGACCGCCGGCCTGGTAACGGGTCGACAGTGCGAGTCACCTGGGCGTACGCCGTCACTTCTGGTCGGTATCGGTCGCTCACGATCGGCTCCCGACGGCTTGGTCACGGCCCGGACAGGATCCCTGGCCGAGCCGTCGGCGCTCTGCAAAGCTGACCCAGATGACCGCCCAGAGTCACTGGCAGGCATGGCATGAGCCGTACGCCGACGAAAACTCCCCGCTGTCTCGTCGGCTGCGGCTGGTCCAGCAGCACATTGTCTCGTGGCTGGATCAGCGCTTCGACGAACGGCTGACTGCGATAAGCGTGTGCGCAGGGCAGGGTCATGACCTAATCGGCGTCCTCGCCTCAAGGGCTGATGCTCAGCGTGTACGCGGAACCCTGCTTGAGTTCGACTCGGGCAATGTGACTGCCGCTCAGGCCGCCGCCAATCAGGCCGGGATCTCCAACATCGTGATCAGGCATACCGACGGGGGCCAACTCTCCGCGTATGCGGGGATCGTTCCGGCCGACCTGGTGCTCATGGTCGGGGTCTTCGGCAACATCTCAGACGCAGACGTGGAGCGAACCGTTGCTGCCCTGCCGCGGCTGTGCGCTGAGGGTGCCACCGTGATCTGGACCAGGACCCGGCGAGACCCGGACCTGACGCCAGCTGTACGGGAGTGGCTCCGGGATGCCGGCTTCGTGGAGCACGCATTCCACGCTCCAGAGGATGTGCAATTCTCGGTGGGCGTTCACCGGTTCGAAGGTTCTCCACAACCTTTGGACCCTGCGGGAACCATCTTCACGTTCCGGCACTGACGCCAACTGGTCGCTGCCCTATCTCTGCCCCGAGCGCCTGCCGGGCGGTTCGCCCATGGGGTCGTCGCGGGTCGGCATCCCCCGGATGGTCGGCAGCACCTCTTCCCGAAAGACGCCGTGCAGCCGGCGCAGTTCCCGCGCCGGATGCTCGGAATCGTCGACCCACACGTCTCAGAGCGGGTACGGCTGATCGCCGATCACCGTGACGGCGCAGACCGCGCGCCGTGCCGCCGTGTCCTACTGCCTGATCCGCTCCGGATGCACACCGTCGACCATGGCGTGCCCCGGCACCTGGATGCAGAGCGCCCCCGGCTCTGCCCCGCACACCGGGCAGCGCCGCCAATCCTCGATCGAGCCCGGGTCGTGCCCCAGTTCACCAGCCATGCGGCTGATCTCCACCGCCGCCTGATGCAGGTCGTCGTCCTGATGCCGGGTAGCGGCCCGATGGACCTTGCGCACCGCGCTCTTCGCACGCTCTTCCATGGGATCGGGGTCGGGGTCGGGCATGGCAGCGTCGTTCCCGGGATACACGACCTGAAACGGATTCAGTTGCCGAGCGGCGGGGTTCAGCGGTCGGCCGTCGAAACGCCCATGCAGGTATGAACCTCCGGGTCGGCATGGACCCACCCAGGCCGTCGTCAACCACCGGGTCGGCGTCGACCGCCCCAGCCTGGCGGCGGCTCGCTCCGCTCGTCAGGCGGGAGTCCATCGACGACAAGGCATGGATAGTCGGGTTCAGTAGACGACGCTGTACCAGTGCTCGGTCTCGCCGGGCAGTGGCACCAACCGCACCTTGGTGCCGCCCGGGTGGTCGAACATGCGCACCCCGTCGCCGAGCAGCACCGGGGCGAAGAACATCAGGATCTCGTCGAGCAGACCAGCCTCGATGCACTGCTTGGCGACATTCGCGCCGAGGATGTTGACGTACCGGTCCCCGGCGGCCTCCTTGGCCTGGGCGACGGCGGTGTGCAGGTCACCGACGAACGTGACGTCGGCGGGTGGCTCGGCCGGTGGTTGGTGGGTGAGGACGAACACCGGCCCGTGGTACTGGCCGCCGAACGCGCCTTCGCTGTCGGTGCCGCGGTTCGGGTCGTCGCCGCCGAAGGTGCCGTTGCCGGCCAGGATCGCGCCGACGCTGTGCAGCAGGCGCTCCGCCGTCGGGTTTTCGCCGCCGAGGTGGTCGGTCAGCCAGGACATGTCGCCGCCGGGGCCGGCGATGTAGCCGTCGAGTGACGCCGTCGCCGAATATAGAACCTTGGCCATGAGCCCAGGGTAGGCGGAACTCGGGTTCCTTGAATTCGGGGTATCCGCCGCGCAGGAACACCCCGAATTCAAGGAACCCGAGTGGATCAAGACCGCACGGAACGCACGCCCTCGGAATGCAGCGGGGTCAGACCGCCACGGGCTGTTCGGCGCGTACCGCCGTGTTTTCCGCACGGGCGATGGGCCCGGCGGGCAGCGCGGCGACCGCGGCCCCGACTGCGACGGCCGCTCCGGCGAAGAGGAACGCCCAGCTGACGCCGCCGGTGTGGTCCACGATCAGGCCGGCCACCGAGCCGCCGGCCGCGCTCGACGCGACCGCCACGGTGACCACCCAGGTGTACGCCTCGTTCAGCATTCCGGCCGGGGCGATCCGGCCGACCAGGGTGTTCTCCAGGGTCAGCGCGGGCGCGATGGCGGCCCCGCCGACGACCAACGCGACGCCCAGCGCCAGCGGGGTGGGCATCACCGCGAACACCACGAAGGTGCCGGCCACGGCGGAGAGCAGCAGGGCGAACTGGCGGGTCATGTTCGGTGCCGGCTTGCGGACGCCGAACCAGAACCCGCCGATGGCGCTGCCGACCCCCCAGACGGCGAGCAGAATGCCGGCCAGGCTCTCCGGGTCGTCGGTGGTGTGGCCGCTCGCGTACGCCGGGACGATGACCCCGGCGGCGCCGAACGCGATGCCGAGGCTGGCCACGCAGACCAGCAGGGCCGGGAATCCACCGACCCGCAGCGGCCCGAGCCCTCTGGCGTGGTGCTCCTTCGCGTGCGGGCGCCAGCCGCGCATCACCTCGCCGAGGGCCACGGCGGTCGTGCCGACCAGGGTGACCACTGCCGCGCCGATCAGCGCGGCTGCCGCGTCGGCGAACAGCACGAAGCCGGCGACGAGCAGCGGGCCGAGCACGAAGACGATCTCGAACAGCGACGTCTCGGCGGCCAACGCGGTGTTGCGCAGGGCATACCGGCCGGAGCTGGGGCTGGTCAGGTCGTTCCAGGCGTTACGGATGGCGGCGGTGAGCGGCGGGTACGTGGCGCCGGCCACGGCACTGGCGAGGTAGATGGTGGGTAGGACGTCGTCACCCGAGCGGCTGGCCAGCAGCAGCGCGATGAGCGCCACTGGGTGGGCCACGGCGGTGACCAGCAGGACGGGGGTGGGGCCGACCCGGTCGGCGACCCGCCCGGCCACGGGGCTGAGCGCGGCGCCGGCGACGGCGTAGATCCCGCCCGCGATGGCGGCCAGCGCGTACCGCCCGGTCACCTGCTCGACCACCAGGAGCAGCGCCAGTGGGGTCATGCCGATCCCGAGTCGCCCGATGATGCCGGTGATCAGCAGCATCGGTGCGCCCGGGATCCGCCACACACCCAGGTACTGACGCAGCGCGGCCACCGAAACCTCCGAAAATGTAATGAGCGTGAGCCGTTACGACCCTAACGCCGCCGCCGGACGGGACGACACCGGATATCAGCCTCGACACAGCGCTCCGCCCGTACCCGGCGTGACCGGGTACGGGCGGAGGCGTGAATCAGCAGCGGGTCAGCGCTGGAACTGCACCGGCCCCGCGTTGGCGGCCATCTGCTCCAGCCGGGCGACCCGGTCCTCCATCTTGGGGTGGGTGGAGAAGAGCGCCGCCATGCCGCCGCCCCGGAACGGGTTAGCGATCATGAGGTGCGCGGTGCTGGTGAGCTGGCCCTGGGCCGGCAACGGCCGGCGGCGGGCCACCGCGTCGATCTTGCGGAGCGCGCTGGCCAGGGCCAGCGGGTCTCGGCTCAACTCGGCACCCGAGGCGTCCGCCTGGAACTCACGGCTCCGGCTGATCGCCAACTGGATCACCGTGGCCGCGATCGGGCCGAGGATCAGTGTGAGCAGCAGCACGGCCGGGTTCGGCCGGTCCTCGTCGTCCCCGCCGCCCAGCGGGATGAAGAAGGCGAGGTTCGCCAGCAGGGTGATGATGCTGGCCAGACCCGCCGCCACGCTGGAGATCAGGATGTCCCGGTTGTAGACGTGTGACAGCTCGTGCCCGATCACACCGCGCAGCTCGCGGTAGTCGAGGATCTCGGTGATCCCCTGAGTGACACACACCGCCGCGTGCTGCGGGTTACGACCCGTGGCGAACGCGTTGGGCTGCGAGGTCGGGCTCACGTAGAGGCGCGGCATCGGCTGCTGGGCGTCGGTAGCCAGCTCCCGCACCATCCGGTACAGCTCGGGGAACTGTGCCTCGGTGACTGGTTGCGCCCTCATCGAGCGCAGTGCGAGCTTGTCGGAGTAGAAGTAGGTGACGCCGTTCATGACCAGTGAGACGACGACAGCGATGACCAGACCGCCACTGCCGCCGAACCAGTAGCCCACCGCGAGGATCAGGGCGCTGAGCAGGCCAAGCAGCGCTGCGGTCTTCAGACGGTTGTGGTGCACGATGTCTCCTTCGGTGCACGGATCGCCGGGATCCGCTGACCGGTGTAACAACCCGGTACCCACCAACCATCCGTCTCAACGCTGAGAGTTCACTGAGACGAAGCGCAGGTCAGGTCAGCGGCCGGCCAGATCGAGCACCAACTGCGGGGCGACGCCGAGCACCACGGCGGCCACCGTCGCCACCGCCAGCACCACGGCCACCACACCCACCACGGGTACGGCAGCCGCACCGCCACCGGCTTGCGCCGCGGCCGGGCCGGGCGTCGTCGCCGGTGCCCAGAGCGCGGCGGTCACCCGCAGGTAGTAGGCGAGCCCGATCACCGCGTTCAGCGCCACCACGAGCGCCAGCCAGGCCGCCCCACCGTCGAGCAGCGCCCGGACCACTGTCACCTTCGCGAACAGGCCGGCGAGCCCCGGCGGCAGGCCGGCCAGGCCCACCAGCGCGAGACCGAGCGCCGCAGCCCGCCAGGGGTGCCTGCGGGCCGCCCCACGGAGGTCGTCCAGCGTGCCGCCGTCCGCACCGGCCGGGCGCAGCGCGGTCACAGCGGCGAACGCGGCCAACTCCAACACCACGAAGAAGACGGCGTACGCCATCGCGGCGGCGTACGCGGCGGAGCGTGCCTCGTCGGTGCGACCGGCGGCCAGCGCCAACGCCCCCAGCGGGGCGAGGATGTAGCCGGCCTGCGCGACGGACGACCAGGCCAGCAGCCGGACGGTACGCCGCTGGCGCAGCGCGACCAGGTTGCCGACGGTCATGGTGAGCACCGCGAGCAGGGCGAGCACCGGGCCGGTCTGATCCGGCGGGAGTGCCCGCTGCACGACGGCGAGAAGTGCGACCAGGCCGCCCAGCTTCGACGCCGTCGACAGGTACGCGGCCACCGGCAGCGGCGCGCCGTCGTAGGTGGCCGGCGCCCACGCGTGGAACGGCACCGCCGCCACCTTGAAGGCCAGCCCGACCAGCAGCACCGCCACCGCGGCCGTGGTCAGCGGCAGGTCCCGCAACTCCGGCCGTTCGGCGAGCAACGCGCCGAGCCGGTCCAGGTGCAGCCCACCGGTCACCGCGTACAGCAGCGCCGCGCCGAGCAGGGTCAGCGTGGTCGCCACCACGCTGACCACGAAGAACGTCACCGCCGCCTCGGCGCTGGCGAGGCTCCCCCGACGCAGGCCCACCAGCACGTACAGCGGCAGGGTCAGCGTCTCCAGGGCGACGATCAGAGTGATCAGGTCGCCGGCCGCGCCGAGCACCACGCCGCCGGTCATCGAGCAGGCCAGCAGGAAGCAGTATTCCCCCACCGGCGACCGCCCCGCCCGCAACGCGGGTGCGGAGAGCCCGAGCACGCCCAGGGTGAGCAGGGCCACCACCGCGCCGACGAGGGCCGCCCGGCCGCCGAAGATCCAGGAGCAGTCCGCGCCGACACAGAACGTCCGCCGCTCCCCAGCCGCGCCGACCAGGGCGGCGCCGACGGCGGTGGCGAGCGCGCCCAGCGCGGCCACCACGATGGTGGCCCGTGGCCGGGCCAGCAGCAGGTCGGTGAGGAGCACGAGCACTGCGGTGCCGGCGGCCAGGTAGGCCGGCAGCAGCGCGACGCTGTCCACGCTCTGCACCACGTTCATGTGAGCCTGCCTCTGTTCGCGACTGCGGGGCTCCGCTTCGCCGTACGCCTGGCGCTCACCGGGAGACCACCCCGATCAGGGCGTCGACGGGAGCCTCGGCGACGCCGAGGACCAGCGCCGGGGCCAGCCCGATGGCCAACGCGAGCAGCACCAGCGGCACCCACGCGGTCAGCTCCGCACCGGCCAGGCCGGGGCCGACCCGCCCCACGGCGGGGCTCGGACGGTTGTGGGTGACCTGGCGCAGCAACCGCAGGAAGTACGCCGCGGTGAGCGCACCGCCGATCGCGGCCAGCACCCCGAGGGTGGTCCAGAGCGGGCCGCCCACCTGGACGGCCGCGATCACCGCGAACGCCTCACCCCAGAAACCGGCCAGCCCGGGCAGACCGAGCGACGCGACAGCCGCGAACGCCAGCAGACCGGCCAACCGGGGCGCGGTCTCCCGCAGCCCGGACAACTCGGCGAGGGTGCCCGTGCCGGTCCGGTCCTTCACCGCCCCGGCCAGGAAGAACAGCAGAGCGGTGATCACCCCGTGCGCGATGTTGCCGATCAACGCCGCCTGGATGCCGATGGTGGTCAGCGTGGCGACGCCCAGCAGCACGAAGCCCATGTGCCCCACGCTGGAGTACGCGATCAGCCGCTTGACGTCGGACTGGGCCAGGCAGACCAGTGAGCCGACCAGGATCGCGGCCACGGCCAGCACGCCGAGCACCGGCGCCGCCCAGCGGGCGCCCTCCGGCGCCACCCCCACCGCCACCCGGATCAGACCGTAGGTGCCCATCTTCAACAGCACGCCAGCCAGCACCACACTGCCCACCGTTGGCGCCTGGGTGTGCGCGTCGGGCAGCCAGGAGTGCAACGGCCACAGCGGGCTCTTCACCGCGAAGGCCAACGCCAGCAGGGTGAACGCGGCCAGCTGGGTGCCCCTGGACATCCCCGCACCGCCGGTCAGGGCCACCACGTCGGCGGTGCCGGCGGCGGCGACCACCACGTACACGCCGACCAGCAGCAACACCGAGCCGAACAGGGTGTAGAGCGCGAACTTGCGGGCCGCCCGACGCCGGTCCGCGCCACCCCAGCCGGCGATGATCGCGTACATCGGCAGCAGGACGACCTCGAAGAACAGGAAGAACAGCACCAGGTCCAGGGCGAGGAAGGTGCCCAGGATGCCCACCTCGACCACCAGCAGCAACGCGACCAACGCCCGGCCACTGCCGCCGTCCGGAACCCGCCACATCGTGTACGCGCAGCAGAGCAACGTGAGCAGCGCGGTCAACACCACCAGCGGCCACGAGATGCCGTCCACGCCGAGGTGGAAGCGCAACTCCAGGCCGGGCACCCAGGGCAGGTCCAGTTGGTGCCACGGGCGCACCGCCGGCGCACCGGCCGACCAGGCGACCCAACCCCGACCGCGGAACACCAGCGGCACCGCGGCCAGCAGGGTCAGGGCCGCCGCGACAGTGCCGACCAGCCGGGCCGCCCGGTCCCGGGGAGTCGCCGCCACTGCGACCGCGCCGAGCGCCGGCACCGCCAGAACGGCGACCAGCAACACCTGCCCAAACGTCATTGGATCGCCTTCGCTCGCGACTGCGGGGCTCGCAAACCCGGCTCACTCCTCGCGCTCACAGCTTCACCCCTATTACGGCGGCCAGCCCGATCAGCAGCGCGCCGGCCAGCACACCGGCGGCGGCCCGGGGCAACGCCGCTCGGTGCAGCGTGGCCAGCCCCGCGCCCAGACCGGACGCGGCCCGGCCGCTGCCATCGACCGCGCCGTCCACCACCACCTCGTCGCCGGTGCGCGCTACGCGGGCCAGCGCGCGGACGGGACGTACGACAAGGGTGTGCTGGACGTCGTCGAGCCGGAACGCGCGGGCGAAGACCGGCCGCAGCGGGCCCAGCGCGACCGCCGGGTCGGCGGTCGGGTCCCGACGCCAGCCCAGCGTGACCAGCCCGGCGCCGACCAGCAGCAACGCGAGCGGCAGCAGCATCCCCGGCCCCACGTGGACCAGGCCGTCCTCGGAGCCCGCCACCGGCACGGTCGGGAAGCGCAGGCGATCGGCGAACGCCCCGACGAACCCGGCCAGACCGAGCAGCGCGGCCGGCACGGCCAGCAGCAGCACCGGCCAGCGCAACACCGCCGGCGGGTCGTGCGGGCGGACCAGCGGCAGGCGTGGTGTGCCGAAGAAGGCGCGCAGCAGCAGCCGGCCGGCGTACCAGGCGGTGATCGCCACGCCGAGCAGCCCGGCCATCCACACCAGCCAGCCCACCCACGACGGTGCCGGGCCGGTGCCCTCCAACGCGGCGGACTCGGCGACCGTCAACACGCCGTCCTTGCTCCAGAAACCGGCGAGCGGCGGCACCCCGGCCAGCGCACCCAGGCCCACCACGGTGCACCAGAACGTCACCGGCATGCTGCGCCGCAGCCCGCCCATCTCCGACATCAGGGTCGTGCCGACCGCGTGGATGACCACGCCGGCGGCGAGGAACAGCAGCGCCTTGAACGCGGCGTGGGTGAGCAGGTGGAACAGCGCCGCAGACGGGGAGCCGACCGCCAGCGCGCCGGTCATGTAACCCAACTGGGACACCGTCGACCAGGCCAGCACACGCTTGATGTCGTCCTGCGCGGTGGCGGCGAGCGCACCGAGCAGCAGGGTGATCGCGCCGACCACCCCGAGCACGGTCAGCGTCACCGGCGCGGCCGTGAACAACGGGTAGAGGCGGGCAACGGCGTACACGCCGGCGGCGACCATCGTGGCGGCGTGGATCAGCGCCGAGATCGGCGTCGGACCGGCCATCGCGTCCGGCAGCCACGTGTGCAGCGGGAACTGCGCACTCTTGCCGGCGACACCGGCGAGCAGCAGCAGGCCGGCAGCGGTCAACGTCACGCCGGAGTGGTCGTGGGCGAGCACGTCGGCGATCCGGAAGCTGCCCGTCGACACGCCCAGCAGCGCGATGCCGAGCAGGAACCCGACGTCACCCACCCGGGTCACCAGGAACGCCTTCATCGCGGCGGCCGGCGCGCCGGGCAGTCGACGGTCGTGGGCGATGAGCAGGTACGAACAGAGGCCCATCACCTCCCAGCCGACCAGCAGCATGATCAGGTCGCCGGCGACCACCACCAGCAGCATCGCACCGGTGAAGAGGCTGATCTGGGCCGCGTACGGCGGGTAGCGGTGGTCGACGTCGATGTCGTCGTGCGGGCCGCGTCGCAGATAGCCGATCGAGTAGACCTGCACCGCCAGGGCGACCGCGGTGACCGCCACGGCGACCAGTGCGGCGGCGCCGTCCAGCCGTACGCCGAGGGTCACCATCAGCCCGCCGACGTCGACCCAGGTGGTCGACGTCTCCGTCGGCCCGTCGACGGTCAGCAGCAGCGCGACGGCCAACGCCAGCGCGACGGCCGCACCGCTGACGCCGAGCGCGACGGCCGCGTTGCGGGCCCGATCGCCGCCGGTCGCGCTGTTGCCCCGTGGGGCCGGTGGCAGCAGCAGGCCGAGCAGGCCGGCGGCCAGCGGGACGGCGGGCAGCAGCACCCCGATCAGCCCGGTCACCGGCGAGCCTCCGTGTCCAGGACGGCCGGCTCTCGCCCGTCGACGGGCTGCGCCGGCTCGGTCAGCGGCACGTCATCCACCACGACGGTGGCCCGCAACCGGTAGAGCTGGAGGACGATCGCCAGCCCCACGCCGATCTCGGCGGCGGCGAGGACGATGACGAACAACGCGAAGACCTGCCCCGAGTGCGGCAGCACGGCGCGGGCGGTGGTGTCCGCGGTGACCAGGATCAGGTTGACCGCGTTGAGCATCAACTCGACCGACATCAGCACCAGCACCGCGTTGCGGCGGCGCAACACGCCGTAGACGCCGAGGCCGAACAGCAGCGCGGCGGTGACGTACGGGATGACCGGCCTCACCGGCGCCCCCCGGGCTCGACGTCGACCCGGGCATCCGGTGCTGCCGTGGCGTCGCGTTGCGGGACGGGTCGGCCGATGTCCGGCCGGGACAGCACGATCGCGCCCACCAGCGCGGAGAGCAGGAGCACGGACAGCACCTCGAACGGCAGCACCCAGGACTGGAAGATCTGCTCCCCCAGCCGCTCGGCGGTGCCCGCGGCGGGAAGCGCGACGCTGCTCCAGCGGTACGCGTCGACGAGCAGGACGGTCAGCCCGAGCCCGGCGCCGCCACCGATCAGGGCGGCCGGCCAACCGGGCCGGTCCAGGTCGTCGGAGGCACCGATCGGGGCCCGGGTAAGCATCACCGCGAACAGCAGCAGGACCACCACCGCGCCCACGTAGATCAACACCTGCACCCAGGCCACCAGCTCGGCGCTGAGCACCAGGAAGTCACCGGCCAGCGCGCCCAGGCACACCACCAGGTAGAGCCCGGCCCGGACCAGGTGTTTCGTGGTCACCACCAGCACGCCGGCGCCAACCGCCACCGCGCCGAGGGCGAGCAGCAGCACATCCGCTCCGGTCACCGGGCCGCCTCTCCGGCTCGGGCGGTCACGACGCGGGGTCCTGGTCGGCGTCGGGGCGTACCGATGGAGGGGCCGGACGGGCGGCGGCCGCCTTGCGCGCGGCGGCGGTCTCCTCCTTGGCCGGCTCACCGTTCGGGTCGTGCGCGGGCGGCGGCGGAACCGTGGCCATCCACTGACCCAGGTGGTCCTTGTCGTGCAGCAGGTCCTTGATGTCGTACTCGGCGTACTCGAATTCCGGCGACCAGTAGAGCGCGTCGAACGGGCAGACCTCGATGCAGATGCCGCAGTACATGCAGAGCGAGAAGTCGATGTCGAACTTGTCGAGCACGTTGCGCTGGCGGGGGCGGGCGGCGCCGGGCACCGCCACCTCCTCCTTGTGCGAGTCGATGTAGATGCACCAGTCCGGACACTCGCGGGCGCAGAGCATGCAGACCGTGCAGTTCTCCTCGGACAACGCGATCACGCCACGCGAGCGGGGTGGCAGCTCAGGGGCGACGTCCGGGTACTGCTGGGTGGTCGTCCGGCTGGTCATCGTCTTGAGGGTGACCGCCAACCCCTTCACCAGGCCCGCGCCGGGCAGGCCACGCGCACCGGTGGCGCTGGCCGGGTCGCCGTGCTCGCTGGGGTCGCTCATGCCGACCATCCTGCCCTGTGGCCCCGGCGCGCGCGACCACCACCCACAGGTCCAGGGCGGTACCGTGGTCGCGGGGAGAACGAACGCACCTGGAAGGACCTGCCATGACCGCCGCGCTGCAGAGCGACTACCCGCCCGAGAGCGAGTGGACGACTGACGATCTGGATGCGCTGCCCGAGGATGGCCGCCGCCGGGAACTGCTCGATGGAGTGCTGCTGATGTCCCCCTCCCCCACCCGCACGCACCAAATCATCGCTGGGCTACTGATGGCCGAGCTGCACGCTGACTGCCCCGAGGGCTACGACGTGACCCAGGGCGTCGAGGTGCGGATCAACCGCACGCGGTCCTTCATCCCCGACGTGCTGATCACCACGGCCACCGCAGCGGCGCGGGAGCCGTCGAAGTACGAGCCACACGAGGTGGTCCTTGCCGTCGAGATCGTCTCACCGAGCACCCGCTCCATCGACCGGGTGTTGAAGCCGGCGCTGTACGCCCAGGCAGGGATCCCGTTCTACTGGCGGATCGAGACGCAGGGTGGCGCGCTGGAGGTCGTCACCTACCGGATCGACGCGGTGAACGAGGTCTACAGCGAGACGGGGCGGTGGACGAAGTTCGTCGACACCGGCGAGCCCTTCCCGATCAACCTGGCGATCAGTCGGATCACGCCCCGGGTCCGCTGACGCCGGTCGGGGGCAGCATTTCGACTCCGAGTTGTTGGAGCAGTTGGAACAGCTCGTTGCAGCTCCACACCTCGACGATTCGGCCCGCCGCGTCGAAGCGCAGGAACGTCGCACCGGAGTAGCTGACCACCTGCCCGGTCGGCGGCACCGGCCCGAACTGCCCGGCGTGCGTGCCGGCCGCCCGCCAGTGCACGGCCACCCGCTCGCCGGCCGCCACCACGTCCACGATCTTGTAGCGCAGGTCCGGGAAGGCCGCCCGCCGCTCGCGGTGCCAGGCCAGCGTCGCCTCCGGCCCGGTGCCGCCCAGCCCCGGGCAGTCGTCGGCGATCAACTCGTACGCGGACTCCTCCCGGCGAGCGTTCCACACGTCGGCGATGAACCGGCGGGCCGCGGCCTCCACATCCGTCATGCCGGCAGGGTAACCGGGTCCACTCCGCGTCGCTGAGCGGTAGATCCGTAAGGATGGGGTAGAGACACTGACCAGACCGGGAGGGTGACGTGGGCGAGGAAACAGGCGGGAAGTACGTCGAGCCGGGTGGCGAGTTCACCCGCGACCAGCGGTACATCGCCACTCGGATCACCGAGGACGGGCGGGACGGGTACCCGGTGGAGCCGGGCCGGTACCGGCTGGCGGTCAGTCGGGCCTGCCCGTGGGCCAACCGCCTGATCATCGTGCGACGGCTGCTCGGCCTGGAGGACGCCATCTCGATGGCGGTGGCCGGCCCGACCCACGACGCCCGGAGCTGGACCTTCGACCTCGACCCGGACGGCCGGGACCCGGTGCTCGGCATCGAGCGCATCCAGGAGGCGTACTTCAAGCGCTTCCCCGGCTACGAGCGCGGCATCACCGTGCCGGCGATCGTGGACGTGCCGACCGGGCAGGTGGTGACCAACGACTACTCGCAGATGAGCCTCGACCTGTCGACGCAGTGGGGCGCGTACCACCGCGACGGCGCTCCGCAGCTCTACCCGGAGCACCTGCGGGCGCAGATCGACGAGGTCAACGCGGTGGTGTTCCGGGACGTCAACAACGGCGTCTACCGGTGCGGCTTCGCCGGCAACCAGGAGGCGTACGACAAGGCGTACCACCAGCTCTTCGACCGGCTGGACTGGTTGACCGAGCGGCTGACCGACCAGCGTTACCTGGTCGGTGACACCATCACCGAAGCCGACGTGCGGCTGTTCACCACCCTGGTCCGCTTCGACCCCGTCTACCACGGTCACTTCAAGTGCAACAGGCAGAAGCTGAGCGAGATGCCGGTGCTGTGGGCGTACGCCCGGGACCTGTTCCAGACCCCCGGTTTCGGCGACACCATCGACTTCGACCACATCAAGCGGCACTACTACGAGGTGCACCGCGACATCAACCCGACCGGGATCGTGCCGCTCGGCCCCGACCTGTCGAACTGGCTCACCCCGCACGGCCGGGAAACGCTGGGTGGCCGCCCGTTCGGCGACGGCACCCCACCCCCGCCGCCGGCCGAGCCCGTCGACCCCGCACACACCCCGCTGCGCTGAGCGGCGCTCCTACAGGGCGACGCGGACGGCTGCCGTGAGGACCAGTTGGGCGAGGGACGCTGGCACCAGCACCAGCCAGCAGAGCCGCTGGAGCTGGTCCTCACGCAGCCGGGGGTAGGACACCCGGAGCCAGATGATCACGAAGGACACGGCGAAGACCTTCAGCAGGGTCCAGAGCCAACCCAACTGGTCGTCCGCGAACGGGCCCTGCCATCCGCCGAGGAACAGCACAGTGGTCAGCGCGGCGATCACCACGATGCCGACGTACTCGGCGAGCAGGAAGAACGCGAAACGCAGCCCGGTGTATTCGGTCATGTAACCGAAGACCAGCTCCGAGTCGGCCACCGGCATGTCGAAGGGCGGCCGGCGAATCTCGGCCACCCCGGCGACGAAGAAGATGATCATCGCGGGCGCCTGCCAGAGCAGCCACCACGGTTGCCACGCCTCGACGATGCCGGACAGGCTGAGCGTGCCCGCCGCCATCGCCACCGACGCGGCGGCCAGCACCAGCGGCAGCTCGTAACCGAGCAGCTGTGCGGCACCCCGCAACCCACCGAGCAGGCTGTATTTGTTGGCCGACGCCCACGCCGACATCAGCACCGCCACCACCCCGACACCGACCACGGCCAGCACGAAGAACAAGCCGATGTCCAGAGGTTGCCCGACCAGGTCGTTCGGGCCGAGCGGGATGACCAGCAGCACCAGCAGGTAGGGCACCAGGGCCACCACCGGGGCCAGCCGGAACACCGCCCGGTCCGCCTCGCGTGGGGTCACGTCCTCCTTCTGCACGAACTTGACCCCGTCCGCGACCAGCTGGGCCCAACCGTGGAAGCCGCCCGCGTACATCGGGCCGAGCCGGCCCTGCATGTGCGCCATCACCTTGTGCTCGGCCTGGCCCACCAGCAACGGCAGGGTGAGGAACGCGACGAGCACGCCACCCACCCGCAGCACCAGCTCCACCCAGAGCGGCATCAGGTCGTACCCCCATCGTCGTCGGTGCGCTCGGCGCGGGCCGGCGGGTCCGCGACCGGGCCGGGCGCCGGCTGGTCGGGTGAGCCCGGGCCGGCAGCGGACGCGGGCTGCTCGGGCACGGCCGGTCCGTCGTCGGCCGCGCCAGACCGGGGAGTACGCGCCGGACGGGCCCCCGGAGCGGGCCGCGCCGGACGGTCACCGGCGGGTCTGGCCGGGGTGCCGCCACGCGGCCCCTCCCCCACACCACCCGCGCCGGCCGGGGTGGGCGTGGGGCCCCACTCACCCGGAGCCGGAACACCCGGCGGGCGGATCGGTCGACGCCCACCGCCGGCCTCCGACTCGCCCGGTTCCTTCGCGCCCGGCCAGGGCTTGGCCACCCGGGAAGCGAGCACGAACTCCTTGCGCAGCGGGTGACCCTCGAACTCCGGGGGCAGCAGCAGCGGACGCAGCTCGCCGTGGCCGGCGAAGTCGATGCCGAACATCTCGTGCGTCTCCCGCTCGTGCCAGGCGGCACCCGGGTAGACGTCCACCACAGAGGCGACAGTGGCCTCGGCACGCGGCAACCGGGTACGCAGCAGCACACCGTGCCGCAGCCGCGTCGACCAGAGATGCGCCACCACGTCGAAGCCCTCGGCCAACTCGTCGACGGCGGAGAGCCAGTCGAAGAAGTCGCAGGCCAGCTCGGTGTCGTCGCGGGCCGCGCGAACGGCGACCAGCCAGCTCTCCGGCGGCACGTCGACGGTGGCCCGGGCGAACCGCTGCCCGCCGGAGACCGACGGGGTCGCCTCGACCGGCGCGAGCAGCGCCACCAGCCGAGCACCGATGGCTTCGGGAGTCATGCCGCTGATCCTAGTGCCGACCGGGCCCGGGCCCTGGCCGCCGCCGATGCCAGATGATCTGCCGGCTTTGGGCGCGGCGCAGCCCTCGGCGGGGAAAGATGAGGGCGTGCGCGCTGTGACTGTGAAACCCGGGGTCGCCAACTCGCTGAGCCTCGTCGAGGATCAGCCGGAGCCGGCTGCCGAGGAAGGCTCGGTCCTGGTCGAGGCACTGGCGGTGGGGATCTGCGGCACCGACCACGAGATCATCGCCGGAGAGTACGGCGAGGCGCCACCGGGGCGGGACCGCCTGGTCATCGGGCACGAGTCACTGGGCCGGGTGATCGAGGACCCGAGCGGGACCATGCAACCCGGCGACCTGGTGGCCGGCATCGTCCGGCATCCCGACCCGGTCCCCTGCCCCAACTGCGCGGTCGGCGAGTGGGACATGTGCCGCAACGGCCAGTACACCGAACACGGCATCAAGGCGCTACCCGGGTTCGCCCGTGACCGCTGGCGGATCGAGCCCCAGTTCGCGGTCGCGCTCGACCCGGCGCTGGCCCAGGTCGGCGTGCTGTTGGAACCGACCACTGTGGTGGCGAAGGCCTGGGACCACATCGAGCGGATCGGGCACCGGGCCGAGTGGCAGCCGCAGACCGTCCTGGTGACCGGGGCCGGGCCGATCGGGCTGCTGGCCGCGTTGCTCGCCACCCAGCGCGGGCTCACCGTCCACGTGCTGGACCGGAACACCGACGGGCCGAAGCCGGAGCTGGTCGCCGGGCTCGGCGCCACCTACCACACGGTGCCGGTCAACGACCTGCCCTTCGAGCCGGACGTGGTGATCGAGTGCACCGGTGCGCCCACCGTGGTCCTCGACGTCATGTGCAAGGCGGGCCCCACCGGGATCGTCTGCCTGGCCGGAGTCTCCAGCGGGGGCCGGACCATCAACTTCGACGCCGGCGCACTCAACCGGGAGCTGGTGCTGGAGAACAACGTGGTGTTCGGCTCGGTGAACGCCAACCGGCGGCACTGGGACATGGCCGCGCAGGCGCTGGCCGGCGCCGACCAGGTCTGGCTCGAGTCGCTGATCACCCGTCGGGTGCCGGTGAACAGGTACGCCGACGCGTACACCCCGGGGCCGGACGACATCAAGGTGGTGCTGGAGTTCGCGTCCTGAGCGACGCCACGCCCGATCAGATGCCCGGCAGCCGGCCGTTGCGGAACAGGTCGACGAAGAGCTGGTGGTCCTGCCGGGCGCGCACCCCGTACGCGTGGGCGAAGTCCACCAGGTGGGCCACGAAGCCCGGCTCGTCGGCGTCCACCGCCGCGACGATCGCCTCCTCGGTGGAATAGTCCACCAGGTCGTGACTGGACTCGTCGTCGGCGACCGAGTGCATCCGGGCCACCGCCCGGCCGAGGTCGACGAGCACCCCGGTCAGCTCCTCCGGCTCGTTCACGTCCGACCAGTCCAGGTCCGCGGCGTACGGGGAGACCTCGGCGACGAGCTGCCCCGCCCCGTCCAGCTCGGTGAAGCCCAGCCACGGGTCGGCGTGTGCCTGCAACGCGCGCTGCGACTCGGCTGTCCGGTGACCCTGGTGCTGGAAGTAGCCGCGGACCGACTCGTCGGTGACGTACCGCGCCACCGCCGGCACCTGCGCCTGCTTCATGTAGATCACGACGTCGTTCTCCAGGGCCTGGGTGTGCCCCTCCAGCAGCAGGTTGTACGACGGCAGCCCGGCCGAGCCGATGCCCACCCCCTTGCGCAGCACCACGTCCTTGATCCGCGCCGCCACCGGCCGAAGCTGCGTCGAAGCGTTCGGCAGGGTGCCCAGGTAGTCCTGGAAGGCGGCACGCACCCGGTCCCGGGTGGCGTCGTCGATCTCGAAGACCCCGTCGCCGATGGAGAACCGTCGCTCGTAGTTGTCGATGGTGGTCTGCGCGGCCAGCAGGTCGACGCGGGTGTTGAGCCGGGCCTGCTGAAGCACCCGGCGCAGCACACCGTCGGCGTTCTCCAGGGTGATCGAGCCGATCGCGTCGTCCCCTCCGGCGGCGATCGCCCGCAGCTCGGTCAGGTACGACCGGGCGAAGCCGGCCACCAGATCGCCGATCGCCGTGTCGGAGAGCGCCTTGCCGTAGCCGAGCAGCGCCACGCTGGCCGCGAGCCGCCGCAGATCCCAGGTGAACGGCCCGACGTACGCCTCGTCGAAGTCGTTGACGTTGAACACCAGCTGCCCGGAGGCGTTCATGTAGGTGCCGAAGTTCTCCGCGTGCAGGTCGCCGTGGATCCACACCCGGCTGGTCCGTCCGTCCAGGAACCGGTCGTCGGCGAAGTCGCCGAGCTGGTCGGCGTAGAACAGCGCCGCGCTGCCCCGGTAGAAGGCGAACGGCGACGCGGCCATCTTGCGAAACTTGCGGCGGAAGGCGGCCGGGTCGACAGCCATCGACGCGCCGAACTCCTCGGTGAGCACGTCGATGATGTGGGCGGACCGCTGGTCCACGGAATTGCTCATAGTGCGCAGGCTAGCCGGGCCCGGCGAGCACCGGCGTCAGCTCGCGGTGGGTGGGCGCACCGGCGCGGCCGTGAGCGAGTCGACCGAGCGTGGCGCGGCGGCCTCGCGGGGCGGGGCGTCCAGCGGCGCGGCGAGCACATCGCGCTGGGGCACTCCCCCGATGCCGGACTGCTCGGCGGCGATCTTCTCCTGTAGGCGCAGGATGCCGTGCAGCAGCGCCTCCGGGCGCGGCGGGCAGCCGGGCACGTACACGTCGACGGGGATGAGCTGGTCGACGCCCTTGGTCACCGAGTACGAGTCCCAGTAGGGGCCGCCGCAGTTGGAGCACGCGCCGAACGAGATGACATATTTCGGCTCGGGCATCTGATCGTAGAGCCGCTTGATGGCCGGGGCCATCTTGTCGGTCACGGTGCCGGAGACGACCATGAGGTCGGCCTGCCGGGGGCCGTGCGCGAACGGGATCACGCCTAGCCTGATGAAGTCGTGTCGACCCATGCTGGTGGCGATGAACTCGATCGCGCAGCAGGCCAGCCCGAAGTTGAAGACCCAGAGCGAGTAGCGGCGCCCCCAGTTCAGCACGAACCGGATCGGCTCACCGAGCACTGCCGGTAGCTGCACCTCGGGCCTCCCTCAACTGTCTCCGAGTCGACAGTCAATCACAGGCACCACGGCGGCAACCCGCGCAACCGATACCCGCGTCGGGGCGTGTGACCGACGTGACCGCGTTGGCGGCACGCGTACGGGGAGGACCAGATGACGGTGATGAGGGAGCCACGGCTCGACGAGCCGCCACCCGAGGGGACCGCGGAGCGGTCGGCGCGCTCGCAGGAGCGCGAGGTGATCGACTTCGACGGGCTCTACCATGCGCACTTCCGGTCGTTGACGCTGCAACTCGCCGCCTACTGCGGTGACCTGTCGCAGGCACAGGACCTGGTGCAGGAGGCGTTCTGCCGGGCGTTCGCCCGCTGGTCGCGGGTGTCCCGCTACGACGATCCGGTGGCCTGGGTGCGTCGGGTCGCCTGGAACCTGGCCACCAGCCGCTGGCGGCGGCTGCGGACAGCCCAGTCGTGGCTGCACCGGCAGCGCGAGGAGCACATGCCGGGGCCGGGGCCGGACCGGGTCGCGCTCACCGCCGCCCTGGCCCAGTTGCCGACCAACCAGCGCCGCGCCGTGGTGCTGCACTACCTGGCCGATCTCAGCGTCGTGCAGATCGCGGCGCAGGAGGGAGTGCCGGAAGGCACTGTCAAGTCCTGGCTGCACCGAGGCCGGGCGGCTCTGGCGGTCAGCCTGGCCACCACAGACGAGGTGAACGACAATGACTGAGCTCGACGATATCCTGGTCGGCGGCGAGTTCGCCGCGTTCCGCGAGGCGTACGCCCCGGCGGTGCGCCCGGCCGGGACGGCTGCGGTGCGGGAGACAATCCGCCGTCGGCGCCGGCGTACCTCGATGGTCACCGCGGCGGCCGTGGTGCTCGCCGTGGCGATCCCGGTGGGCGCGAACGCAGCCCTGCACCGGCCGCCGGAGCCCGGACCGGCTCAGACCGTGACTCCGACCCCGTCGGGGACGAGCGCCTCGCCCACCCCGCCCACCTCGCCCGCACCGAGCACGGCCAGCCCCACCTCGGCCGCGCCGGACGGTCGGATCACCCGGTCGCAGCTGCTCGCCGCCCGACTCGCCCTGCCGCGCTGGCCGCAGGGCGCCCCGACGACCTGCCTCACCGACGAAGTCCGGCTCCGGTCCGGGTCGCAACAGGACTCGGTGCCGACGCTGCTGGGCGAACCCCGCTACGCCGACCTCGACGGCGACGGTGCCACTGAGACGGTCGCCCTGGTCGCCTGCCGCCAAGGCGAGGCCTCGGCCAAGCAGGTGATCGCCTTCGACCGGGACGGGGCCGGCCGCGTGGTCACGATGGGCCGAGTGGTCGGCACCCGGGAGGGGATGGACGACGTCACGGACTTCGCCGTGCAGGCCGACGGAGAGATCCGGGTGCACGTGGCGGACATCCAGCCCTGCTGCAGCATTCCGGAGTGGGCGCCGCAGCGGCAGTGGCGGACGTACGCCTGGACCGGCGAGCGGTTCGACCAGACCGCCGGGCCGACGAAGTTCGGGGTCGACCCCCGGCTGACCGACCTCACCCTGACGGCCGGTGACCTGATCGTCGGGGCACCGGACGCGAAGGGCAAGCGGGCCGCAACGTTGACCGTCACGGTGGTGAACAAGGGACCCGTGGACGTGCCCCTGCTCGGGTTCAGCAACTTCTACACAGTTGGGGAGCCCGCCGGCGGGGACCTGGCCCGGTGCCGGGAGGTTCGCTCCGATGGGCCGGACGCCTGCGTCCTGGACGGCCTGCCGGCCGGGGATCGGAAGACGTACACCTTCACGTTCCGCTACGCGCCGCCGAGCATCGACAATCCGCCGAACCTGCAGGTCATCCACTACGACTCCCAGGAGCGGTGGTGGAGCGACCTGAAATGGAAGGACAACGAGGTCGAGCTGAAGACGGCCGGCTAGCCGCGCGACGACCCGGGCCGCGGTGTCAGATTGGCGACAGGCGCAGCCGCAACCAACCATCCACATAGGACGTGTGCACACCATCGGGCGACGGAGATGCCGCCGCCCAGCAACGGGGATCCACGGGAGGACTTCGACATGACCACACGCACCGTACGGCGGCTGGCCGCCCTTGTGCTCGGCCCGGCAGCGGCGCTGCTGGCGTTCAGCGCACCCGCCGCGGCGGCACCTGCCGGCCACGGCCTCGACGCTGACGTCTCGGTGGGCCAGCTGGTGCTCAACCCGACCGAGCGCGGTTACCAGGGCAACCTGCCGATCACGGTGACGAACCGCGGTCGAGCCGACACCTACTTCAGCGTCACGATCGTCGAGCCGGTCGCCGGCTCCATCGGCAACCTGTCGCCGGACAGCGCGTGCGGGTTCCAGGGCCTGCAGGACAACCGCCGGGTCGTCAACTGCTCGGTGCCCGGCGACAACCTCAAGCCGGGCGAGCGGCGGTCGTTCACTGTCGCCTTCCAGGCGCTCACCACGCCACGCGGCGTGGCGATGATCGCGAGGGGAGGCAGGGTCGAGGTGAACGTCGGCGACGGCAGCGAGGCGATCGGGGACGCGGAGAGCTTCGCCGCGCGCTTCCGCTCCACCTCGGGCTCTCTGCGCAACCCCGTGCCGTACGTGCAGGACAGCCAGGCACGAGCGTCGATCAGCACGGCCGCCGCGGCCACGCTGGTGCGGCAGGAGGACGGCAGTTACCAGGGCCGACTGCCGGTGACCGTCCGGTGGGCCGGTGACGCCGCACACGATCTCCTCTTCGGCGAAGCGACCACGTTGCCGGCCGGCGTGCAGATCTGGGGCACCGACCCGCAGGACATGCCGAGCTTCTTCACCAACTTCGTCGTCCCGGGCGGGCGCTTCATGGCCGGCGAGGAGCGGAGCTTCGATGTGCTGCTCCGGGCGGAGCCCGGCACCGTCCCGGGTGATCTCGGTGCCGCCACCTTCCAGCTCGACACCCAGTGGGACGGCCCCGTGGTGGCGGACGCCGACCCGAGCGACAACACCGCCTCGTTCACCGTGGCAGCCGCCTGATCACGCGGCACCGCCCGACCAGGGCCCGGGACCACTGCGGTCCCGGGCCCTCGTCGTCGCCGGGGTCGCACCCGAGCAGCTGTCCGGGACCCGACAGACAGTTCCGCCGGTACCCCGCAACCGGCTGGCGCGTCCGGCTGTGTGATCGATGCGGGCGGACGTACGCCCGTGGCTACCGCGGGGGAGGACGGGTGGTTGTGACGAGAGACGAAGGTGTGGGCGGGCGTCCACCGGACTGGCCGGGCACCGCCGTCCTACCACCGACGAAGCTGGTCTTCGACGACTTCTACCACGCGCACTTTCGCGGGCTGGTGGTGCAGCTGACCGCATACACGGGCGACCGTGGGCAGGCGCAGGACCTCGTCCAGGAGGCGTTCTGCCGGGCCTACACCCGCTGGGACCGGCTCGCCGGGTACGAGGATCCGCTGGCCTGGGTTCGTCGGGTCGCCTGGAACCTCGGCCACAACCGGTGGCGGCGACTGCGGACCGCCCAGTCGTGGCTGCTGCGGCAGCGGGAGACACACGTCGCGGGGCCGAGCCCCGACCGGGTCGCGGTCGACGCCGCACTGGCGAAGTTGCCGCCGAAGCAGCGGCGGGCCGTCATCCTGCACTACCTCGCCGACCTGACGGTCGCCGAGATCGCCGACCAGGAGCGGGTCGCGGAAGGGACCGTCAAGTCCTGGCTGCACCGGGGCCGGGCGGCACTCGCGACCCACCTGCACGACCCCAACGAGGAGGTGCGGGATGTCTGAGCAGGAGCCCCTCGGCATCGCCGAGGAATTCGCCCGCTACCGCCGTACCGTGCTGGCGGAGGTCGAGGCGCCCGGGCCCGCCGCCGTCCGTCGGGCCGCACGGCAGCGCGGCCGGCGCCGGCTGGCCGCGACGACCACGGCGGCGCTCGCGCTGCTCAGCGGTTCCGCCATCGGGTACGCGGCGACGAACGGCCCGGACCCTCAGCCGGGCCCGGTCGAGCCGACGCCGAGCGTGTCGGCGTCGCCGACGCCGAGCGACATCCCCAGTCCCTCCGTGACCAGCGCCAGCCCGACCTCGACAGTGCCCGACGGTCGCATCAGTCGAGCCAAGCTGTTGGAGACTCCGGTGACCCTGCCGGCGTGGCGGGCCGGTCCGGGCTGCCCGACGTCACAGATCCGGCTCACCGCTGACGCTCGTGAGGGCACGAACTGGCTCATGGTGCTCGACCACGGGGACGTGGACGGGGATGGTGCGGTGGAAACCGTGGCGCTCGTGCAGTGCGTGCTCGGCACGGGCGGACCGATGCAGGTGGTCGCCTTCGACCGGAACGAGGACAACGAGGTGATCACGCTCGGCCGCGTGGTGGCGAGCACCCGCGACAAGCCACAGTGGCTGTTCGCACTTGATGTGGTGGACGGCGGCACGGTTAGGGTGCAGGTCGGCGACCTCGCGCCCGGGGGCGGCTGGGACGCCAGGTGGTCGCAGCGGCAGTGGCGGAGCTATCGCTGGACGGGTGACGCCTTCGCGCAGACCTCCGGGCCGACGACCTTCGGTCCGAATCCACACCTCGTGAACCTCTCGGTGACGGCCGCCGACTTCTCCTGGGGTCCGAAGGAGCCCGACGGGACCCGAACCGGCACGATGGAGGTCGTTGTCCGCAACGTCGGTACGACGCCCGCCGCCCTCGTCGAGTTGAACCTGGGCTTGCAGCCCGGTGCCGTCGCCGAGGGCGGAGGCTGGTCCGTCTGCGCGGGCGGACCCCCGTCGAAGTCGCCACTCACCTGCCGCATCGGACCCCTCGCTCCCGGTGCTACGCGCACCCTCCAGCTCGGGCTGCGGGACAAGAGCACGATGAGCGGCAGCGGCATCGCCCGGGTCAGGCCGATCGGTGCCGCTGACAACCCGCTGTTCGAGTCGGCGCAGGAGGACAACGAGGACCGCTACCGCTACCGATGAACCATCCAGTGGTACAGCACGCCCGAATTCCCGGCGTGCCGTACCACCGTCCGTGGCTGCTCCGGACGACGGGCACACGGTCGTCGCCGCGTCACCAGGCGGGACGTTGAAGCAAGCCCACGAACTCCACAAGCAGTCGTTCCCGCAACCGCGCCGGGGCCGCGTCGAGCAGGGTGTTCACGGCCGCCATCCGATCCAGGGCCCCGGTGCCGAGGCCCAGCCCGGCGGCCAGGCCGGCAACCAGTTCCGGGGTGAGCGCGTCCGGGGTCAGCGACGTCGCCAGCGCCCGCAGTTCGGGCGGGAGGGCGACCGGGCCGGTCGCCCGAGCCGCCGTCACCGCGTCGGCCAGGTCCGGGCCGAACTCGGCCACCCGGGGCGCGACCGAGGCGGTCACCGTGAGGTGCACGCTTGCCGGCAGGCCGGCGTACGACAGCTGGGGTTGGGTGTGCCAGCCGCGTGCGGTCAGCTCGTCGACCAGGACGAACAGGTCGGGGCCGTCGTCAGTCGCGGTGAAGCAGACCACCGTGGACTCCGGCTCGGCCATCAGCCGCAGCCCGTCAACGGCGCGGACCGCGTCGGCCAGGCCGGCGACCGCGTCCCGGGTGACGCCGGCCAGCCGCAGGTAGCCGGCGTCGCCGAGGTGTCGCAGGGTGGCGTACGCGGCCGCGATCGGCCCTCCCGAACGGGTGGACGCGATCACCGGGTTGATCATCGTGTAGCCGGGCCAGTCGGCGTACGCGAAGTACTGCGGCGCACGGAGCGCGGCGTCGCGGTGCAGCAGCACCGACACGCCCTTCGGCGCGTACGCGTACTTGTGCAGGTCCACCGACATGGAGGTGACGCCGGGCACCGCGAAGTCGAACGCCGGCACCGGCTCACCGAGGCGACGCAGGTACGGCAGGGTCCAGCCGCCGAAGCAGGCGTCCACGTGGCAGCGCACCCCGGCCTCGGCGGCCGCGCCTGCGATCTCCGCGACGGGATCCACCACCCCGTGCGCGTACGACGGCGCGGAGCAGGCCACCAGCACCGTCTCCGGGCGGATCGCGGCGGCCATCGCGGCCGGGTCGGGGCGCAACGTGTCCACCGAGACCGGCACCACGTCCAGCGCCACCCGCAGGTAGTGCGCCGCCTTGGCGAACGCGGCGTGCGCGCTCGACGGCACCACGATCCGGGGTTCGGCGATCTCCGGGTGGGCGTCCCGGGCCGCCTTGACCGCGAGGATCAGCGACTCGGTGCCGCCGCTGGTGACGCTGCCGACGACGTCCGGCGCGGTCGTGCCCGGCCCGCCGCCGAGCACCCGGCCGGCAGCGCCGACAAGCGCGTTCTCCATGGCCAGCAGGGACGGGAAAGCGGTCGGGTCGAGCCCGTTGACGTGGGCGCTCTCCCGGTGCGCGGCGGCAGCGAGGTCGTCCAGCCCAGGCACCGCCGGGTCATAGACGTACGCGAACAGACGCCCGCCGTGCGTGGGCCGGTCGGCGGCACGCAGTTGGCGAACCTCCGCCAGCGCGACATCCGCGGCCACCCCGTCGGGCGACAGTGCCCCGCCCGCAACCCTGCTCTCGTCGATCATGGAGTCGTGGTGCCTTTCTTTTTAGGTTTTGCCGCTTTCATCCCCCACCACATTTCCATGATCGACGCGTCCGTTGCTAGTGGCGGCTGCCAGCACGGCGGGGGTCAGGGTGTAGCGGCGGAGGAGGAGGATCGGAGGGCCGATCAGCAGGGCCGGGAGGACCGTGAACCCGAGGAGGACGCCCAGCCGTGCCGTGTCGGACTGGGTGGCGGCCGTGCCCGTGTCGGAGGAGACGTACCCGGAGAGCTGGAGCACCAGGCCGTAGATGCCCGGGCCGAGGGCCAGACCGAAGGTCTCCCCGGCGGTCCAGAGGCCGGTGAAGACGCCAGCCTGCCGCCGTCCGGTGCGCGCCGTGTCGTACGCGATGCAGTCCGGCAGCATGGCCAGCGCGAACACCTGCTGCCCGGCGTACCCGACGCCGAGCACCGCGACCACCAGGTAGACGGCGACCGGTGGCAGCACCGGGGCGGCGACCAGGGCGAGCGCCCCGGCAGTGAGGATCAGCGCGGCGACGACAAGTGCGACCCGCTTGCCCAACCGGGCGCCGACCCGGGACCAGAGCGGCATCACCAGCAGTGCCGGCCCGACGAAGCAGACGAAGAGCAGGGTCGGGCCGCTCTGCTCGTCGCGCAGGACCTGCCCGGCGAAGTAATTGACCCCGGCGAGGATGGTCGCCACGCCCGCGGACTGCACCACGAAGCAGATCAGCAGCGCCCGGAACGGCCGGTTGGCGCCGGCCACGGCGAGTTGGGCGCGCAGTGTCGGCTCGCTGCCGCCCACCACACCCCTCGGCGCGGACCGGGTGCCGAGAAACGCGCCGAGGGCGCCGAGGACGATGAGCGCCGCCACGAACAGCCCCATCCAGCGGTGCCCGGGCACGCCGTCGCCGCCGGCCGTCACCACCAGCGGGGCAACCGCGCCGGAGACCAGGATGGCCAGCGCCAGCACGGCGATCCGCCAGGTCATCAGCCGGGTGCGCTCGGCGTAGTCGTCGGTCATCTCGGCCGGCATGGCCACGTACGGCACCTGGAAGAACGCGAACGCGGTGGCGGTGGCCAGGAAGGCGAGCGCCACGTACGCCACGGCGGCCGGACCGTTGCCGAAGGGCGCGGCGAAGATGGCCGCGAACAGCACGGCGAGCCCGAGACCGGCGACGAGCAGGTACGGCCGGCGAGCGCCCCAGCGTGACCGGGTGCGGTCGGAGATCCGCCCGGCGACCGGGTTGACCAGCACGTCCCACGCCTTGGGCAGCAGCACCAGCAGGGCGGCCAGGCCGGCGGCCACGCCCAGCGTGTCGGTCAGGTACGGCAGCAGCAGCAGTCCGGGCACGGTGCCGAACGCGCCGGTGGCCAGCGAGCCGAGCGCGTACCCGGCGTGCACGCCACGGGGCAGCCGGCCGTTGGCTGACGAGCCGGCGCCCGGCTGCGTTTTCATGGGGCCGAATGCTACTCACGTTTGGACGGCGGTCACATCCCCTCATCAGGCGACCAACGGGCCGCCCTGATGTCCACGCCCTCGCCGCGCAACGGCACCCCCTCGGCGCGCAGCCGGGCCCGCGCCTCCCTCTCGTGGCCCGGCGGCAGCCGGCCGGCGGAGGTCACCACCCGGTGCCAGGGCACCGAACCGCCGTGGCGGGCCATGATGTTGCCCACCAGCCGAGCCGAGGCACGGCCCGAGCGCTCGGCCAGGGCGTCGGCGACCCCGCCGTACGACATCACCCGGCCTTCCGGGATCCGCTCGACCAGGTCGAGCACCGCCTCGACGTACTCGTCAGGTGTCACAATCGGCCACCATATGGGAACGCCGCCGGGCGATGCGGCCGTGACCACGCAGAATGGGCGGGTGCGCGACGCAGTCACGACGGCCCGGCGGGTCGTCGTCAAGATCGGATCATCCTCGTTGACCACCGCCACCGGCGGCCTGGCCGACGAGCGCGTCGACACGCTGGTCGACACCCTCGGTCGGCTCACCGCCGAAGGCCGCGAGGTGGTGCTGGTGTCCTCCGGCGCGATCGCCGCCGGCCTCGCCCCACTCGGCCTGATCCGACGCCCGCGCGACCTGGCTACCCAGCAGGCCGCCGCCAGCGTCGGGCAGGGCCTGCTGATCGGCCGGTACGCGGCCAGCTTCGCCCGGCACGGCCGCACTGTCGGGCAGGTGCTGCTCACCGTCGACGACGTGACCCGGCGCGCGCACTACCGCAATGCGTACCGAACGCTGCGCAAGCTGCTCGACCTGCGGGCGGTGCCGATCGTCAACGAGAACGACACGGTGGCCACCCAGGAGATCCGGTTCGGCGACAACGACCGGCTGGCCGCGCTGGTCGCCGCCCTGGTGCACGCCGACCTGCTGGTGCTCCTCTCCGACGTGGACGCGCTCTGGACCGGCGACCCCGCCAAGCCGCAGTCGACCCGGATCACCGAGGTCCACGGCGACGCGGATCTCGCCGGAATCACCATCGGCGGGGCCGGCCGGTCCGGTGTCGGCACCGGCGGCATGGTGACCAAGGTCGAGGCCGCCCGGATCGCCACCGGTTTCGGCATCCCGGTGGTGCTCACCGCCGCCGACCTGGCCGGTGCGGCGTTGGCCGGCGAGCCGGTCGGCACCCTGTTCCACCCGCAGCGGCAGCGCCCGACGGCCCGGCTGTTCTGGCTGGCCCACGCCACCTCGCCCCGAGGGCGGCTGCACCTCGACCCGGGTGCGGTGGCCGCCGTCGTCGGGCGGCGCAAGTCGCTGCTGCCCGCCGGCATCACCGCCGTGGACGGCACGTTCACCGCTGGTGACCCGGTGGATCTGGTGGACACCGCCGGCGCGCCGGTCGCCCGAGGGCTGGTCAACTACGACGCGGTGGAGCTGCCCGGGCTGCTCGGCCGCTCCACCTCCGAACTCGCCGCGGCGCTCGGCCCGGCGTACGAACGAGAGGTCGTCCACCGCGATGACCTGGTGCTGCTCTAAGGAGTCAACAGTGAGTGAGCGTCAGCGAACGAATCATCGGCTCAGGGCGGTGGTGCCTCAGGGCGGCACGGAGCGCAGCGGAGTGCCGGCATGAGCGTCAGCGAGCAGGCCCGACGCGCCCGGGTGGCGGCAGAGACGTTGGCCGTGGCCACGCGTACGGCCAAGGACGCCGCGCTGGTGGCGATGGCCGACGCGCTGGTGGCGCGTACCCCGGAGATCCTGACCGCCAACGAGACGGACCTGGCAGCCGGCCGGGAGGCCGGGCTGAGCGCGGCCGTGCTGGACCGGCTCGCCCTCGACGCCGGCCGGGTGGCCGGCATCGCCGACGCGCTGCGCCAGATGGCCGCGCTGCCCGATCCGGTCGGCGAGGTCGTCCGCGGCTCGACCCTTCCCAACGGGCTGGAGCTGCGCCAGATCCGGGTGCCGTTCGGCGTGGTCGGCATCATCTACGAGGCGCGACCCAACGTGACAGTGGACGCCGCCGGGATCTGCCTCAAGTCCGGCAACGCGGCGCTGCTGCGCGGGTCGTCCTCGGCGGCGCACTCCAACGCCGCGCTGGTTGCGGTGCTGCGGGACGCGGTCGCCGACGCCGGGCTGCCGGCCGACGCGGTGCAGCTGCTCGACGCCAGCTCCCGCGACTCGGTCAAGGAGCTGATGCGAGCCCGTGGGCTCGTCGACGTGCTGATTCCGCGCGGGGGCGCGTCGCTGATCCGCACGGTGGTCGAGGAGTCGACCGTTCCGGTGATCGAGACCGGGGTGGGCAACTGTCACGTCTACGTCGACGCCGCCGCCGATGTGGCCAAGGCCGTCGCGGTGACGCTGAACGCCAAGACGCAGCGCCTCTCCACCTGCAACACCGCCGAGTCACTGCTGGTGCACGCGGGCGTCGCCGACGCGTTCCTGCCGCCGATGCTGGCCGCTCTCGCCGAGGCCGGGGTGACAGTGCACGGCTCCCCAGAGGTGGCCGCCTACTCCGCCGCCGTGGTCCCGGCCACCGAGGAGGACTTCGCCACCGAATACCTGTCGGCCGACATCTCGGTCGCCGTGGTCGACTCGCTGGACGCGGCGGTCGCACATATCCGCCGCTTCGGCACCGGGCACACCGAGGCGATCCTCACCGACTCGGCGAGCGCGGCCCGCGACTTCGTCGCCCGGGTGGACGCGGCGGCGGTGATGGTGAACGCCTCCACCCGGTTCACCGACGGGGGCGAGTTCGGGTTCGGCGCGGAGATCGGCATCTCCACCCAGAAGCTGCACGCCCGCGGCCCGATGGGTCTGCCCGAGCTGACCAGCACCAAGTACGTCGTCACCGGGGACGGGCACCTGCGCTGAGGCCTGTGTCCAGGTCCTCGGCCCGACCGAGGATCTGGGCAGGCTGTAGGCCGGCCTCAGCCCGGCTGCGAGGCGGCTCCGGCCGTCGCGGGCCGGGCGGCCCGGATCGCGGACAACGTGGCGTGCACGTCGAACTGGTGGCCGTCGTCGCTCTCCCAGCCGCCGTCGCTGCGCTGCGTCTCGGTCAACCGGCGCAACGCCCGCACCATGATCCAGTCCTGCGGGTCGATGCCGGCCCGGCGCAGCGTGGATGCCAACCACGCCACGTCCCCCGGGGACATCTTCGGCATCCGTTCGGCGAGCACCACCTGGATCCGCGCCGACTCCTGGAACATCTCCTGCCGGTGCAGCACGGCCGCGCTCAGCCAGCCGGCGGCGAGGTACGAGGGCCAGCTACCGTCCGGGCGCAGCCGCGCGGCGAGCGAGTGGGCCGCCGCCTGCACCACCCCGGCGTACGCCCCACCGACCCGATGGTCGAGCGGGCCCGACGCGCGGGCGTCCAGGCCGGCGACGGTGAGCCAGAAACCGGCGTTGGCCGACTGGAGGAACCCGGCCTCCGGATCGCCGGGCCGGGCCCACTCCGGGGCCGAGTCGGCCAGCGACGCGTCCTCGTCCCAACTGCCGTCGGCCTGCTGTCGCGACGCCAGCCAGTCGAGCGCCCGGCGAGCGGCGGGGCGGCCGAGCGCACCCAGGTCGTCCAACTCGGCGAGCCGGAAACAGGTGGCGTCGATCGAGGCCATCGCACCGCCCCAGGTGGCCGGCCAACCACCGTCGGGTGACTGGCCGATCTCGGCCGTCTCCAGCAGCTCGGGGGGCACGGCGGTGCCGTTGCGAAGCCAGGAGAGGCGGGCTCGTTCCACCGCGTCCCCATGCGCCACGACGAACCCGATCGCCGCTTCCAAGTCGACCACGGCAGGAACGCTACCTGCGCAGACGCGATTCCGCCTCGGAGAATCGGTTGGCCCGGAGTGGCTGCGTCGCTCCGGGTGCCAGGGCAGAGCGGCGTCACGTGCGTCGATTGCCGGGGCGGCGGTGTGGGCCACCCCGGCACATCGATCAGTACGCGGGCAGCGCCGGGTCGATCTGCTTGATCCAGGAGAGCACGCCGCCCTGCACGTGCACGGCGTCCCGGAAACCCGCCGCCTTGAGCGCGGCGAGCGCCTCCGCGGACCGGACGCCGGACTTGCAGTGCAGCACGATCTGCCGGTCCTGCGGCAGCTTCGCGAGGGCCTCGCCGGAGATGATGTCGCCCTTGGGGATCAGCGTGGAACCGGGGATGCGGACGATCTCGTACTCGGCCGGCTCCCGGACGTCGACCAGGAAGATATCCTTGCCGGCGTCCTGCCACTCCTTGAGTTCGAGTGCCGTGATCGTCGCGTCGAGCGTCGCTTCCTGGGCCTCCTCGGAGACCGCGCCGCAGAAGTCCTCGTAGTCTTCCAGCAGGTCGGTGACCGTCGGGTTCTCGCCGCAGAGCGCGCAGTTCGGGTCCTTACGGACCTTGATCTTGCGGTATTCCATCTCCAGGGCGTCGTAGACCATCAGGCGGCCGACCAGCGGCTCACCGATGCCGGTGAGCAGCTTGATCGCCTCGTTCACCTGGATCGAGCCGATCGACGCGCAGAGCACACCGAGCACGCCACCCTCGGCGCAGGAGGGGACCATGCCGGGCGGCGGCGGCTCCGGGTAGAGGCAGCGGTAGCAGGGGCCGTGCTCGGCCCAGAACACCGAGGCCTGGCCGTCGAAGCGGTAGATCGAGCCCCAGACGTACGGCTTGCCGAGCAGCACCGCCGCGTCGTTGACCATGTAGCGGGTGGCGAAGTTGTCGGTGCCGTCGACGATCAGGTCGTACTGCGCGAAGATCTCGCGGACGTTCTCCCGGTCCAGCGCGGTGTTGTGGATCTCCACGTTGACCAGCGGGTTGATCTCACGGATCGACGCGGCGGCGGACTCGGCCTTGGACCGGCCGATGTCGGACACGCCGTGGATGATCTGACGCTGGAGGTTGGACTCGTCGACGGTGTCGAAGTCGATGATGCCGAGGGTGCCGACCCCGGCCGCGGCGAGGTACATCAGGGCGGGTGACCCGAGGCCACCGGCGCCGACACAGAGCACCCGGGCGTTCTTCAGCCGCTTCTGCCCGGTCACCCCGACATCCGGGATGATCAGGTGGCGCGAGTAGCGGCGGATCTCGTCAACGGTCAGCTCGGCGGCGGGCTCGACGAGCGGGGGCAACGACACGGTGGACTCCCCGGGATCGGCGGTGTGAACCGCGCCATTGTTGCTCGCCGGAGCCCTGCTCGGCCATGAGGGACGACACGTGGCCCGCGATGCGGGAGCGGGAATAACCGACGACCCGGTCGATCAGGGGACGATGTCACCCGCGTAGCGACGGCCGTCGAGGTAGGGCCAGGCGTTGGCGACGCAGCCGTTCAGGCCGTACGTCTGCTGCTGCATCACCGGCGCGGGCTCCCCCGGCCCGGGGCAGGCCTCGTGCTCCTCGCCGAACTCGTGGCCCACCTCGTGGTTGATCACATAGGTGCGGTAGGTGTCCAGCGAGGCGCCGTAGTCGGGGACCGCCTCCATCCAGCGGGCCAGGTTGATGATGACCTGGCCGGGCAGGCGGCAGGAGGTGTAGCGCTCGGTGGTCAGCCCGCCCTCGGCGCACATCCGCTCGGACGTGACCGGGGTGGCCAGGTAGATGGTGAAGTCGGCGGCCCCCGCGTCGGCCACCCGTTGCACCCGCAGGTCGCCGGAGGCGATCCAACTGCGCGGGTCACCCAGCACCTCGTCGACAGTGGCGGCGAACGCGTCGGCGTCCTGGCCGGTGCCACGTTCGACAGCGACCCGGTAACGGCGCAGCGGACCGTCCGCACCGTGCTCGGGTGTCTCGCCGTCGACTGCGGTAAATCGTCCCGCTCCGACCGACGGATAGCTGGTGGGCACCGGGTGCGCGGGAACACCGCCCCCGTGACCCATGCCGCCCTGGGTCGTGGCGGGAGTCTCAGCTGGCGGCTCGCCGGTGCGGTAGACCGTAACGCCGATCGCGGTGGCGAGGACGAGAAGGCCGAGCAGCAGGCTGCGGCGGCGGCGCCGGTGCATCCGGACGAGCGTGGGACGCACGTACGCCGAACGGCCCGACGGGTCGGGCGGCTGGGGTGGGCCGTAACGGGACGACGGCGTCATGACGTCGAGCCTGCCAGATTATTCGGGCATTTCTCCGGATTTGCCACTATTGCCGCAAGACGCCTCATGGAGGGCTGGAAGGTCGGCGTGTCGGCCCGTCGCTCAGAGGGCAGGACCGGCGTAACGACGCCCGTCGAGGTACGGCCACTGGTTGACCCGGCACCCGTTGAGGAACAGCGTCTGCTGCATCATCACCGGCGCCGGCCTGCCCGCCCCCGGGCAGCGCTCGTGCCGATGCCCGAGCTGGTGCCCCACCTCGTGGTTCACCACGTACGTCCGGTAGACCGCCAGCGGCACTCCGGCCGAGACGAAGTGCGGCACGGACAGCCGCCACCGATCCAGATTGATGATCACCTGGCCGGGCGCGCGGCAGGACGTGTACGGCCGACCCCCGACCCGGATGTCCACCCCACCGTCGGCGCACATCCGACCCGCCGTACGGGCGGTGGCCAGATAGACGGTGAAGTCACGAGGCGCGGCCCCGGGCACCTGCTGAAGCCGCAACCTGCCGCTGTCGACCCAACTGCCCGGCCCGGCGAGCGCCGTCTGCACCGCCAGCGCGAACTCGGCGGCGTCCTCGTTGCTGCCCGACTCCACAGCGACCCGGTAACGCCGCAGCTCACCCGCACGACCCAGCACCGGGCCGGAACGGGCGTCATAGCCGAAACTCCCCGTGCCGGCACTCGGGACCGCACCGGGCGCCCGCAGCACCGGAGACGGGCTCGACGGAACCGCCTCGGAGGGCGACGGGCTGACCGACGGCGGCAGTGGCGCGGCCACCAGCGGCGGCAGCGAGGCGATCTCGTCGGCGGCCAACCGGTCGGCAGCGGGGTGCCCACCCGGCCCCTCGGCGACCACTGTCACCACCGCGCCGACCGCCAACACCACCGCCACCAGTTGGGCGAACAGCGCGAAGCGTCGCTGACGGCGACCGGGGAGGGGGGCTGAGCTGGGCATCCACGTCAGCCTGCCAGATCAGGCCGCCTAACGGTGTCCCCCGTTTCGGCGAGCAGGCCGACCACCGCCCGGGCAACCAGCCGGGGCACCTCCAACTGCGCCACATGACCGACACCGTCGAGCATCATCAGCCGACTGTCCGGGATGACCCGGGCGGTCTGCGGCGCGACCCGCACGTCGACCAGGCGATCCGCTCGGCCGCCCACCACCAGGGTCGGTGCGCGCACCGCCTCGGCGAGGCGCCACAGCGAGCCCGGCCCGGGCAGGTACGCCCGCAGAAAGCTGGAGACCAGACCGCGGAACGTCCGGACGTACGCGGCGGCGTAGTGCTCCGCCTCGTACCGGACCCGGATCTCCTCCAGCGCCTCGGCCCGGCGCTGGTCGCAGATGCGGCTCAGATCGGCGACGCACGCCTCCAGCACCTGCTGGGCCATCACCTCGGGAGCGAGCTGGGTGAGGTGCCGGGCGACCAGCCGTTCGCCGCGCGGGATGGCGAGCACCGGCAGCATCCGCCCCTGCAACGAGCGACGGAAGTCGAGGAACGGCAGCGCCGGGGAGATCAGGGTGAGCGTACGGACCAGGTCGGGCCGGAGCCCGGCCACCTGGACCGCGACCGTGCCGCCCAGCGAGTTGCCGAACAGGTGAACCGGGCCCCGACCCGAGTGCTCGATCCAGCGGACCACCAGATCAGCGAACGCCGGAATCGTGTAGCGGGGGCCCGGCTCGCTACGGCCGAAGCCGGGCAGGTCGATGGCCTGACCATCGAGCCGGTCGGCGAGCAACCCGGCCAGGTCGGTCCAGTTCTGCGACGACCCGCCCAGCCCGTGCACGTACAGTGCCGGCTCCGCGCCGGCGGCGGTGGCCGGGGTGTCCCGTACGTAGGTGACCCGGCCGTCGAGGCGGACCTCCCTGCCCGGCCACGGTGGCGGGACATGGTGGTCGGGAAGCAGGTGGTCCGGCCAGAGGGTGGCGCGTCTCATCGTTCCAGTCTGCCTCGGACCACTCAGGACAGCAGCGCCTCCAGCCGACGGTTCACCGCCGCGAGGGTCGCCCGGACCACCGCCTGCCGGGGATCACCGGCGACCAGAGCCGAGCCTGCGAGCTGCTCGACCCAGCCCTCACAGACGAGCAGTGCCACCACGGTGGCCACCTCGCAGTTGCCGAACGGCACCACCGCCGCGTGCTCGACGAAGCAGCGCCCCCGCTCGGCGTTCTCGGCGCCGCGCAGCAACTCGTCCACCGCGGCGGCGGCCGCGACCGCGCAGAGCCGCAGCACGTAGCCGTCCACCGCCGGCCCGGTCGCGTACCCGGAGGCGCTGTCGCCCCCGGCCAGCAGCCGGACCTCCACGTTCGCGTCCAGGCCGAAGGTGCTGACCTGCACGTGGTCGATCACCACCCGGGGCCCCGGCGTGCCGCCGGTGTCCAGCGGTCGGGACGGCGCCGACTCCGTCGTGGTCACCTGACCACCGGAGTACGACGTGCCGAGCGTCGCCGGGCTCCCGGTCGCGCCACCGGCCGGCGCGGCCGAGACCGATCCCGGCTCCTCTACCGTGGCGCGACCCCGGTGTGGGGCGTTCGACCGGCGGCGGCGCGAGATGTCGGTGGCGGGCCTCTGCTCAATGCCTGCCGGCATGGCCTCCACCCGAGCACCCGACGGACGACCGCTCGTCGGCGTCTCGACCGCCCGCACCTCACCGGTACGCGCTTCGGCGGCGGCATCGCGTACGGTCACGCTCTGCTCCGGGGTACGCCGTTCGGCGGCCCGGGGTTCGGCAACGCGACGGCGAACCGGCGGGGGCGGCGTGCTGGGCAGACCGGGCACGTTCTGCGGGGCGGCGGCCAGCCCCATCCGATCCTGAAGCAGCCGGGCCACCTGCCGGCTCACCTCCGCCGGGTCGGCGCCGTCGGCCAGGTCGAGCCGGAGACTGTGCGCTCCCGCCGGGGTACGACGCAGCGCAGCGTCGCGGACACCGGCCACCTCGCGGACGGCGTCCAGGATCGCGTTGACGTCGAACCCCTCGGGGCGCTCCCGCAACGGGGCTGGCTCGTCGTCCCGACGAAGGTGGGTGGCGATGCGGGCGAGTTCCGGAGTTTCGGCGGGTGGCTCCACAGCTGGCGGCTCCGGCACGACGGGCACGTCCGGTTCTGCGGGGACGCGCTGCGGCAGCACCACCGCTTTCGGGTCCGACTGCCGGGCGTCGTCGGCCGGTTCGGACGACGACGTCGGGTCGGGTGCGGATCGGCGAGCCGCATAGGGGGAGGCGGACACGGGTCCTGGCCGGTCGTGGGGCTCGGACCCGTTCGTGGCAGGGGGCGGAGTCGAGCCCGTCGAGGACGACGTGAGGTCGCCGGGTGACGGGGCGTTGGTCGGCGCGGCCGGGCGGTGCGAGTCGACGGGAGACGGGCCGGGCAGGTCTGGCGTCGCCGGGCGGAGCCGGAATGGCGCGGTGGCTGGTCGGATCTCGGGCCGTGGCATGCCCGGGGCCTCGCCGTCGTCACCCCCACGGGGCATGGACGACTGGATCGCCCCCCACGAGGGACGGTCGACGGGGGTGGCGGGGATGCGGCCCTCGGACCAGTCCGGCCGTTCTTCCGGCGCGGTGCTCACCGGGCTGGTGGGCGGCCCGCCAGCCCAGGTGGGGCGCTCGGCGACCAGGGGCGGGCCCGCCGGAGCCGGTGGCGCCTCGGCCAGTGCGGGAGGTGGCCCGGCGGGCGCTGGCGGTGGCGCGTCGGCCGATGCCGGGCTGGCAGCCCAGGACGGCCGCGCCGGCGGCGCACTGGTCGGCTCGGACTCGGCGGCACCGCCAGCCCACGACGGGCGGACCGACGGCGTACCGGTCGAGGCCGCGTCGGAACCCCCGGCCCAGGACGGCCGCGCCGGCGGGCCACTGGTGGGCTCGGGATCGGCCGCACCGCCAGCCCAGGACGGCCGGTCGATCCGGGGCGTACGGCTGGCGCCGGACCCGGCCCAGGACGGCCGGTTGGCCGGCGGACCGCTGGTCGGCGTCGGGCCGCCTGCCCAGGCCGGGCGCTCCACGGCCGGTGGCGGCGTGCCCGGCGGGACCAGCGGCGGCGTGCCTGACGACGGCACGCCCGGCTCGCCGGTCGGGGGCTGGTCCGGGTCGACAGCCCGGAGCGGGCGATCGGTGGGCGGGACAGCGGGCGGGGCTGCCCAGGTCGGCCGGCCGGCCGGCGGCCCGCTGGTCGGTTCGGCCGGGCGCTCCGGCGCCGCCTCGGACGCGACGTCGCTCCGGACGGGGTCGTACCCGCGGGGCGGCTCGGCGCGGACCGGCTCGTACGGGCGGGGTGACCCGGCCCGCACCGGCTCGTACGGCTGGATGGGCTCGGCGACCCAACCCGGCGCGGACTCGTCGGTGGTCGGCGGACCAGCCGGCTCGTCGTCCGGACGGGACCAGGGCGGCGCCCAGCCACCGCCCCAACTCGGGCGGTTCCAGCTCGGCCCCGACCAGTCCGGCTCGATGGCCGACGATTCCCCGGCCCGGTGCGCGTCACCCGGGCGGGGGCCTTCGGCGGCGCGAGCCGGCTCGGTCGCGTCGGCGGGCCCGGCCGGCCCCGAGGTGCGTCCCGGTGCTGCCTGGTGCTCCGGAGCGAGCGGGTCCCGCCGGTCGCGTGACCCGGCGGCCGGTGGGTCCTCGGCGGCCAGCCGCTCGGCGTTGGGCGCGTGGAAGCCGGGCGGCACCTCGAAACCCGACGCGGCGGTGCCGACGGGCGGCACCTGGACCGCAGGCGGCGCGGAGGTGGGCAGGCCGGGCTCGGCCCAGCGGGCGCGGTGGGCGGCGGCCGGATCGGCGGCGGAGCGGTCGGGCTCGTCGACCCCCTGCTCCACACGCGGGGCGGGACGTTGGGCAGGCACCACCAGTCGGTCGCTGGCCGGCTCGGGCCGGCCCTCGACGGGCAGCCCGGGGGGTGCGCTCACCGGCGTGGGACGTCCCACTGTCGGTTCGAGGCCGGGGCGACGGACGCCGTTGGCGTCATCGGGATGGTGCACACCGTTGGCGTTATGGCCGTTGACCCGGGTCGGCGGATCGAGGTCACCCGGCAGCCCGGCCAGCGGCGACGGCAGGTCGCCATGCCTGGTGGAGGAGGTGCGCCAGCCGGACGCGGGGTCCGGCTGCCAACGCGGCGCCTGTTCCCGGGCATCCTCGTGGTCGGCGGCTCGCGGCCACCCACCCGCCGGGGGTGCCCACCCGCTGACGGAACGGGTCGGGTCGTCGTGCTGACCCGCTCCGTCACCGTGCTCTCCCGGGGTAGCGGCTCCGGGTTGACCTGTTTCACTCACCGCGCGCTCCTTGGTCGCCCCCGCTGAGGCTACCGTGTGCCGAGAGTGGCGATAAGTTACAGCGGCGGGCCATTTCCACGACGGTGGTCGCGGGCCTCGCCCGGTCTGGGGGGAAAATGCCGGCTCGTACGGAGAACTCGGAGGAACCCATGACCGCTGCGGGCAACGGTGCACAGACCGCTGGACGACCCACCCGTCTGCCCCGCTCCGCGCGTCGTAAGCAGCTTCTCGCTGCGGCGCAGGAGGTGTTCGTCGCACAGGGTTACCACGCCGCCGCGATGGACGACATCGCCGAGCGGGCCGGGGTTTCGAAGCCCGTGCTCTACCAACACTTTCCCGGAAAGATGGATCTCTACCTGGCGCTGCTCGACACGCACTGTGACGCCATCGTCGCTCAGGTGCAGGACGCGATGCACGGCACCAGCGACAACAAGGAACGGGTCAGCGCGTCGGTGCGGGCGTACTTCGACTTCGTCGACCACGAGAGCGAGGCGTTCCGGCTCGTCTTCGAGTCGGACCTGCGCAACGACCCGGCGGTGCGGCAACGGGTGGAGCGGGTCGAGCAGGGCTGCATCGCGGCGATCACCGACACCATCATCTCGGACACCGGCGTGAGCCGGTCGCACGCCGAGCTGCTCGCCTCCGGGCTGGTCGGTGCCGCGGAGACGGCCGCGCAGTTCTGGCTGGCCGGTGGCCGGCAGGTGCCGAAGGCCGAGGCCGAGGCGCTGGTGGCCGCGCTGTCGTGGCGGGGCATCGCGAGCTTCCCGCTGCAAGGTGAGTCAGCCTGACCGCCGACCCCGTGATCGGATAGCCTTCGCAGGGCGGTTCTTTCGCCCCAGTTGAGGAGGCACAGTGGAGGTCAAGATCGGCGTGCAGTACGCGCCGCGTGAGCTGGTAGTAGACAGCGCGCAGTCGCCGGCCGAGATCGAGCAGATCGTGACCGACGCCTTCGCCGGTAACGGCGGCACGCTCTCCCTGACCGACGAGAAGGGCCGACGGGTCATCGTGCCGGTCGAGAAGGTCGCCTACGTCGAGATCGCCGAGGCGTCGTCCCGGGCGGTCGGTTTCACCGTCCGCTGACCGGTCCGGCCATCGCGGCAGGTCGGCATCGGCCCACCTGCCGCAGGCCGGCACCGGCTTCCCGGGCGGTCAGTTGTTCAGCCCGGCGGCGGCCATCCGCGCTGTGTGCGCGGCGGTGAGCCTGCCGAACAGCCCCGGCACGTCGACCCGGTCGCCCCGCGCGATCAGCGCGGTGATTGCGACCCGCTCGGCGGCGAAACGGGCTCGCCTGGGACAACGCCTCGCCGACCAGCCGCCGCCCTCACATGGAGAGCCGGCCAGCCGCCCGGTCCGGTTCTTCCAGCGCGGGACCGGGGATGCTCGGCGTGGACACGAGCGCAGGCCAACGGGCATCCCACGAGGCGGATCGACGTGACGTAGGTCACAATTACTTGCCCCGCGTGACGAGTGGCCGGGTGGGAATCGGGACGGGCGCATCCCTGTTCAGGTAGCATGGAGCAGTTGCCGTGGGCGCCGATCTGATCGAAGCTCAGCCCGCGGCGCGCGTGCGGCCCGGTCCGGCTCGGCAATCTGCCGCCGACCGTGTGGCCCGCGTCATACCGAACGCGCCCTGAGGACATGACGGGCGCACCCACGAGAGGGCACCCCCACATCCACATGAGCGACCTGACTCAAGATTTGATGGACGGCCAGGAACTGGCCCCCACTGCCCCGGTTCGACCGGAGGCCCCCACGTTCGCCGCACTCGGCGCCCGCGCCGAGACCGTCGAGGCCCTGGCCGCGGCGGGCATCACCCGCGCCTTCGCCATCCAGGAATACGCGATCCCGATCGCGCTGCGCGGAGTCGACCTGATCGGTCAAGCGCCCACCGGCACCGGCAAGACCCTCGGCTTCGGCGTGCCCCTGCTGGATCGCGTCTTCGCGCCGGGCGAGGGCAGCGACGGCGTCCCCCAGGCGCTGGTCGTCGTCCCCACCCGTGAGCTGGGCATCCAGGTCGCCAAGGACCTGGCCGCCGCCGGCCGGACGCGGGGCGTCCGGGTGCTGCCGATCTACGGCGGCGTCGCGTACGAGCCGCAGATCGACGCGCTGCGCAAGGGCGTCGAGATCCTGGTCGGCACCCCGGGCCGGCTGATGGACCTCCAGAAGCAGAAGCACCTCCGTCTGGACCGGGTGCACGCGCTCGTCCTCGACGAGGCCGACCGGATGCTCGACCTGGGCTTCCTCGACGACGTCGAGAAGATCCTCGCGATGCTTCCGGAAGACCGGCAGACGATGCTCTTCTCGGCCACCATGCCGGACCCGATCGTCACCCTGTCCCGGCGCTTCCTGCGCCAGCCGATGACGATCCACGCCGGGCACACCGCCGAGACCGGTCCGTCGCCGCAGACCCAGCAGCTGGTCTACCGCACCCACTCGATGAACAAGGTCGAGGTGGTGGCGCGCATCCTCCAGGCGGAGGGGCGTGGGCTGACCATGATCTTCACCCGCACCAAGCGGGCCGCCGACCGCGTCGCCGAGGACCTCGACTTCCGCGGGTTCGCGGTCGCCGCGGTGCACGGTGACCTCGGCCAGGGTGCCCGCGAGCGGGCGCTGCGGGCCTTCCGGGCCGGCAAGATCGACATTCTGGTCGCCACCGACGTGGCGGCCCGAGGGCTGGACGTCACCGGCGTCACCCACGTCATCAACTACGACTGCCCCGAAGACCAGGACACCTACACCCACCGGATCGGTCGGACCGGCCGGGCCGGCGCGACGGGTGTCGCGGTGACCTTCGTCGACTGGGACGACATGCCGCGCTGGCGGATCATCGACAAGACCCTGGGTCTGGAGATGCCGGAGCCGCCGGAGACGTACCACACGTCGCCGCACCTCTACACCGACCTGCACATCCCGACCGAGGTCAGCGGCACCCTGCCGACGGCCGAGCGCACCCGCGCCGGGCTGTCCGCCGAGATCGAAGAGGACCTGGGCGGGACGACGCGCTCCCGTCGGGGCGACAGCGGTGGCGGCCGGAGCCCCCGACGCGGTGAGAGCCGTGGCGAGGGGCGAGGGGAGCGCCGTGGTCGGGGCGACAGCCGCCGCGACCGCTCCGACGCCGGCACGCCGGCAGCGGCCGAGGCCGAGGCACCGGCGATCGCCGAGGCTGGCGACACCACCGACGAAGGCACCCGTACCCCGCGCCGCCGGCGTCGCCGCCGGGCCGGCGAGACGGTCGTGGGCGAGCCGACCGCGGTGATCTCCGCCGATCCTGGCAGTGACGCCGAGCCGGCCGCCGCGTCCGACGGCGAACCGTCGAAGCCGCGCCGCCGCCGGCGCCGCCGCGGTGGCGGTTCCGGTGCGGGTACGCCGGCCGAGGCGACCGCGGACTGACCCACAGCCACACCTGACATCCCCCGCACCGCCTCGCGCGGTACGGGGGATGTTCCCTTCCCACCCCACCTGCCGAAGATGGAACGATGCCGGAACCACTGGATGTTGCCCTGACCGAGGTTCGGGCGCTGCTGCTCGACCCCGCGCTGACCCGGGCGGTCGCCGCCGGACGACGCCGTGGGCGCCATCCCGTGGTGGCTCGGGCCGAACTGCGGCCGGTACGGCTCAAGGCCGGCCCGCGACTGCAGATCGCCACCTCCGACGGCACGCGCCCGTACACCCGCAACGTCGCCCCCGGTCCGGAGGCGATCCAGGCGATCGACGAGCTGCTGGCCGAACCGTTCGGCAACTGGCACGTGGAGACGGCCGACGCGACGCTCCAACTCCGGGTGACCAAGTCCGGCGAGGCGCAGGTGCACCGCGCCGCGACGTCCCGCCCGGCGGCCACACCGAGCGGGAACGACCGGGCGAAGGAATACCTGCTCGACCCCGGTGACCCGATCTTCGCCGAGATCGGCGGCTCGGCGGCCAAACGCCGCCAGGTGGACGCGTTCCTGCGTGCCCTGGCCGCGACCCTGCCCGACGATCTGACCGGTTCGCTGCGGGTGGTCGATCTGGGCTGCGGCAACGCGTACCTCACGTTCGCCGCGTACCGCTACCTGGCAAGTCGAGGGCTCGACGTCCAACTGATCGGCGTGGACGTCCGGGAGGACCAGCGGCGACGCAACACCGAGCTGGCGCAGCGGCTGGGCTGGGCCGACCAGATCAGCTTCGTCGCCGGCACGATCGCCGACGCCGTCGTCGACCCCGCACCCGACCTGGTGCTGGCGCTGCACGCCTGCGACACCGCCACGGACGAGGCGTTGGCCCGCGCAGTGCGCTGGGAGGCCCGCTGGGTGCTGGCCGCGCCGTGCTGCCACCACGACCTGGCGAAGCAGCTCCGCGCCCACCCCACCCCGGCACCGTACGAGCTGCTGACCCGGCAGGGCATCCTGCGCGAGCGGTTCGCCGACGTGCTCACCGACGCACTGCGCGCCGGGTTGTTGCGGGTGCACGGGTACCGGGCCGAGGTGGTGGAGTTCGTCGACTCCCAGCACACGCCACGCAACCTGCTGATCCGTGCCCGCCGCACCGGTAGCGAGGCCAGCGAACAGCAGAACGCGGAGTACCGCGAACTGGTGGACCAGTGGCAGGTCACACCCCGACTGGAGACCCTGCTCTCCGCCGCCGAGGAAACCGCCGCCTAGCGACGGCGATCGCTGCCGCCACTGCGGTCCCGGGCACCGTTGCGCTCACCGGCGCCACGGTCGAGGACCGATATCCGGTCGCCGCCGTTGCGCTGAGTGGCCCGCTCACCGTCGCCCAGGACGGTCGGGAAGGGCACGACCTTGCCCGCGCTCTCGGCGTTGCCGGCGGCGGCGAAGGCGTTCCAGGAGATGTCCACCAGCAGCTTCTTGGTCTCGGCGTGCCGAATGGCAGCGCTGTGCTGCAACGCCATCCGGGCACCCAGCACGACCGCGACCAGCGTGGTGGTGATCGCGCCGGTGGCGGCTAGCACCTGGAGACCGGTCGCGGAACTGGTGCGGAGCACCAGAACCAGCAGCCAGATCCAGAACGCGGCAGCGAAGACGCCGGCCTTGGCAACGAAGAACAGGCTCACCGCACCGGGCTGGTACGGCTGGGGGCGGCTCGGTTCGGCCATGGTGCTCCTCGGGCGGTGGTGCGGTCGGACGCGGCAGACGAGACCATGCCGGGACGGGCACCGAGCTTAGTGGAAGAACGATAGTGATCGCTTGATGCAATTTTCGGTCGGCATCATGCTGTCGCGGAAAAGTCTCGTCCACGGGACAGATTGTGCGGTCAGTCAATTGTTTCCGGCTGTGGGCGTACTACCCTCGGAAAGGCGCATCGTCCCGGTGCTGCGGCAGGGGGAAAGACACACAGGGATGGGATCAGCCGAGGTATCACCGCAGATGGCCTTCGCCCGCTTCGTCCGGCGCGCCATCGATGACGCTCGTGACGAACGTGGCTGGACCGTGACCGATCTTGCCTCGCACACGGGCGTGGGACGCTCCACCGTGTTCCGCTGGTTGGCGGGTGACTGGCAGGATTATCCCGAGCTGGCCAAGGTGCGCGGCTTCTGCGCCGCACTGGACCTACCGGTCGCTGCCGCGTTCCGCGCGCTCGGGCTGCCCGACGCCGGCCCCACCCCCCGTCGACGCCATGACGACGGCCCCGTCGAAGCCGACGTCCGCGCCATCCTGGACCGGCTGGCCGACCCGACGGTCCCCGCCGAGGAGAAGCACCACATCCGCGACCTGCTCCGCTACCTGGCCCGCCGCCCCATCCGCCGAGCCGGCTAACCCCCCACGCCCCACGCACCCCGCAGCCCCGCGTTGATCATGAAGTTATTGCCGCGACACGCCGCAGGGCATGGCAATAACTTCATGATCAACAGGGTCGGGTCGGGGTCGGGCGCCGGGTGGGATTAGGGGACCGTGAGGGTGAACTCGGCGGTGTGGACTTCGGTCCCTACCTGGAAGTCCAGGTACAGGCGGTAGCGGCCGGGGCCGGGGGTGGTCAGCCAGAACTTGATCTGGCCGTCCACCAGCTCTGGTTCCGGGTGCACGTGCAGGTAGCCGAGGTCGCCCTCGCGCAACGCCACCAGATGCCCGTACGCCCCGAGGTACCGCTCCAGAGGGGCGGCGCCGCCAGCACCGTCGACCCGGAACGTCAGCGGCACTGTCGCCCCCGCCTGCGGGATGCCCTGGTAGCCGACCGTGAACTGGTCCACCGTCGTCGAGGTGGCCGGACCCGGCAGCGAACGGGGCTGGTAGTCACCGGGCACGACCAGGTCCGCGCCGAGGGTCACCGCGGTCTGCGCGCCGTTGTCGGCGACGACGGTGAAATCGGCGTACGCGCGCCAGACCCCGGACTGCGCGAGGGTCAACGGCACCGACCAGGTGCCGTCCGCCGCCATGGTCGGGTGCAGGTGCTGGTAACCGGTCAGGTCCCGGCGGACGACGATGAGGTGCATCGGCTTGTCGTGCACGACGGCGAAGCGGGTGACGGGCCGGCGCTGCACGTCGCGCACCTGGAAGCGGAGCTGACCGGGCCTGCCGGCCGCGAACTCGGTCGTCAGGGGCGCCAGGGTGAACCCGGCTGAGCTGACCGCCAGACCGCCCGGTTCGGTGGCCGTGCCCTGATCGGTGCTCGCGGCGCTGCCGTGGTTGTGCGGCCCGGTCCCCGGTGGGTCGGTGTGATCGGCGGCCAACGACGGGCTGCCGGTGGCGGTGCCTGTCGTGTTCATCCGGCCGAGGCCGAAACCGAGCAGCACCGCCAGCACCAGCCCACCGACCACCAGCGCCAGCCGGAGCGTGCTCCGGTCCGGCGCGGCGGAGACCTGGTCAGGCACCGCCGACACCCAGCACGTGGCCCGCCTCGGCGACGGCGGTCCTACCCGTGACGTCGTGGGCGCGGGTGACGGGCTGCTGGTCGGTCATACCGCCCACGGTACCGCCGCGTCGGGGCGGCCCAGGCCGACGCCCGGACGGCGTGGCGACGGTCGCATTCGACGCCGCCCGGGAACTTTCCCACCCGCCCCGCGCCCGGCGGGTCAGCCGGCGACGGCGAGGGCGAGCGGGAGCACGTCGGGCGCGCCGGCCCGGCGCAGGGCCCGAGCCACCAGCGTCATCGTCCAACCCGAGTCGATCAGGTCGTCGACGAGCAGCACCGGGCCGTCCAGGCCCGTCAGGGCGTCCGCCAGGTCGGTCGGCACGGTGAAGGTGTCGTGCAGCGCGCGTACCCGTTGGGCGCTGTTGCCGCGCGGCCCGGTCGGACCGCCCGGACCGGCCGGGACGACCTCGCCGAGCAGCGGCAGCCGGCCCACGGCGGCGATCCGCTCGGCGAGCGACCCGACCAGTCGGGGCCGTCGCCGCGAACCGACCGCGACCACCCCCACCGGCCGGCGGGGCCACGGGTCGTCGCCGTGCGCCCACGCCTTCAACACCTCCACCACCGCGCCGACGACGTCGTCGGGCACCGGCGCGTCCGGCGCCTCCGGGCCGACGAGATCACGCAACCGGCCACCCCAACCGAGGTCCGAGAGGCGCCCGACGGCACGGCCCGGCAACGCCTGCTCCGCGGGGGCGATCCGGCCCTTGAGGGGTACGCCCACCGCGTCCAACCCGGTCGGCCAGAGCTTCTTCGGGGCGATCTCCACGCCGGGGCGGCCGAGGAAGGTCTGCGCGGCGGCGAGCGCGGCTGTCGACACGTCGGCGGAGAAGAGCGGGTCGGCGCACCTGTCGCACCGGCCGCAGTCGGTCGCCCCGGTGTCGTCCAGGCGTTCCCGTAGATACCGCATCCGGCAGTCGGACGTGGTCGCGTACTCCCGCATGGCCTGTTGCTCGACGGTGCGTGCCTCGGCGACGCGGCGCAACCGGGCCTCGTCGTAGACCCAGGGCTCGCCGGTGGCGAGCCATCCACCGCGCACCCGGCGGACCGCGCCGTCCACGTCGAGCACCTTGAGCATCAGCTCCAAGCGGGTACGGCGCAGGTCGACGAGCGGTTCGAGGGCCTGGGTGGAGAGCGGGCGGTCGGGGTGCAGGGCGGCCAGCACGGCGCGCACCTGCTGCTCCGGTGGGAACGCCAGCGAGGCGAAGTATCGCCAGATGGCGGCGTCCTCGACGCCGGGCAGCAGCAGCACCTCGGCGTGCTCGACGGCGCGGCCGGCGCGGCCGACCTGCTGGTAGTACGCGATCGGCGAGGGCGGCGCGCCGAGGTGGACGACGAAGCCCAGGTCAGGCTTGTCGAAGCCCATGCCGAGGGCGCTGGTGGCGACCAACGCCTTGATCTTGTTGTCGAGCAGGTCCTGCTCGGCGGCGCGCCGGTCGGCGTCTTCGGCCTGCCCGGTGTACGACGCCACCGGGTAACCCCGGGACCGCAGGAACTCGGCCGTCTCCCCCGCTGCCGCGACGGTCAGCGTGTAGACGATGCCCGAGCCGGGGAGCTGATCGAGGTGGTCGGCGAGCCAGGCCAGCCGGTGTGCCGGGCTGGGCAGGTCGAGGACCCCGAGGCGCAACGACTCGCGATCCAGGGTGCCGCGCAGGATGAGGGCGTCGCCCAACTGCTCCGCCACGTCCTGGGTGACCCGGGAGTTGGCGGTGGCGGTGGTCGCCAGCACCGGGGTGCGCTCGGGCAGCTCGGCGAGGAAGGTGCGCAGCCGCCGGTAGTCCGGCCGGAAGTCGTGCCCCCAGTCGGAAACGCAGTGTGCCTCGTCGACCACCAGCAGCCCGGTGGTGGCGGCCAGCTTCGGCAGCACCCCGTCGCGGAAGTCCGGGTTGTTGAGCCGTTCCGGGCTGATCAGCAGCACGTCCACGGCACCGGTCTGGATCTCCGCGGTGATCTCGTCCCACTCGTCGAGGTTCGCCGAGTTGATCGTGCGGGCCTTGATGCCCGCCCGGGCCGCCGCCTCGACCTGGTTACGCATCAGCGCCAGCAGCGGCGACACGATGACGGTCGGGCCGTGCTCCCCGCGCTCGCGCAGCAGGGCGGTGGCCACGAAGTAGACCGCCGACTTGCCCCAACCGGTCCGCTGCACACAGAGCACCCGTCGCCGGTCGACGACCAGCGCCTCGATGGCCCGCCACTGGTCCTCACGCAGACGGGCGTGGTCACCGGCCAGCCGGCGCAGCACCGCCTCGGCCCGCTCCCGGATTGCCGCCCGCTCTGCTGTCTCCACCCGGCATTTCTACCAGCCCAAGTCGGATAACCCCCACGATCAGCGGGGCACAGTGGGCCCCGCCTCCACTGCCGCCGGCGTGTCCGTCGGCAGGACGGGCGGCGGCAGGAACAGCAGGACGCCGCGGAGACCGTCGACAACCGCGAGAGGCAGCGGGCAGCGCGCGGCCAACTCCTCCATCGACGCGTACGGGCCGCGTACCCACCGGTCCATCGCCACCTGCCGGCGTTGCGCGTCGGTGAGCCCGGGCAGTGTGGCGAGCACGTGGTCGGGTACGGCGTTGATGTCCACGAGCCCGCCGTCGTCGAAGGCGCGGGGCAGGTCGGGGCGGCCGATCGCGAACTCCAGACGCGCCGAGGGATAGCGGTGCAGCAGGTTGCGTGCCTGTTCGCGGCGAATCCGGCGATCTTCTTCGCGGGCCTGCGCCACGCGTGGCCGTCCGGTGATGCGTTCCCAGACCCAGCGGTTGAGCAGGACGACGTGCGCGGTGCCCACCAGCCAGCAGAGGCAGAGCACGCCGAGCCAGAGGAAGGCCTCCCCCGCCGAGTCCTCCTGCTCGAGGTCGTCGGTGGCCATCATGACGACCATCAGTGTCGCGTCGAGAAGGTAGCCGACGGCCGCGAGGCCAAGCCATCGACTGCGCCGCCGCACCGCGTACACCAGCATCACCAGCCAGGTCCCGGTGCCGAACGACAGGAGCGGCAGGAGGCTGCCGAGGACGGTGGCGGTGGCGCTCACCCACGTCGGCAGCGGGTGCCGCTCCCGGCGCGGCTGGTCGACCGCGAACGGGGACGGCTGTCCGGCGGGCAGGCCGGCCAGAGCGGGGTACAGCGGCGAGGGCAGATCCGCGTACGGCGGGACGGCCGCCTGGGGCAGCGGGCCCGACGCTTGGGGCGATGGGCCCGAGGCCCGGGGCGGTGGGGTCGCCTGGGGCGATGGGCCAGAGGCCCGGGGCGGTGGGGGCGCCTGGGGCGGTGGGGTCGACGCCTGGGCCGGGACGGCCTGGGCGGGCGGTGGCGCGGAGGGCGGTGCGGCCGGGGCAGCCGGATGTGAGTCGGCGGACGGGTGCGCCGGCACCCTGTTCTCCGCCTGCCGCGCGGCGGAAGCCGAAGCTGGCCACCCTGTTTCCGGGACGCCGGCGGTGAGGGTCGGGTCGGCGCGCAGGATCCGACCGTGCAACTCGCGTAACGCCTCGCCGGGCCCGATGCCGTATTCCTCCCGGAGCAGGCTGTCGATATCCCGGTAAGCGGCCAACGCCTCGGCCTGCCGTCCGCTGCGGTAGAGCGCCAGCATGTACTGGTGGCGCAGCCGCTCCCGGACCGGGAACTCGGCCACCAACTCGACCAACTCGCCGACCAGCTCGCGGTGCCGCCCGCTGTCCAGTTTCAGCTCCGCGCCGGTCTCCAGGGCGACGGCCCGCAACTCCACCAGGCGGTGCCGGGCAGCCTCGAACACCGCACCGGAGAAGCCGGTGAACGGCTCCCCGTGCCAGAGGTCCAGAGCGGCGGTCAGCTCGGCGAGCGCCTGCTCCGTACCGCCGGACTCGTGCCGACGCCGGGCGGCTTGGACGCCCCGCTCGAAACGGACCGCGTCCACCGCCTCGGGATCCACCCGCAGCAGATAGCCGGCGTCGGTCAGGCTGAGCACCTGCCCCGGTGTACGCGGCGACCGGTCCGGCTCCAGCACCCGGCGCAGCCCGGCGACGTACTTCTGCACCACGTTGGGGCCGTTCGCGGGCGGATCGTCCGGCCAGACCGCCTCGACGATCTGCCCGGTGGCCACCGGACGACCCGTGGAGAGCAGCAGCACGGCCAGCACCGCACGCTGCTTGCCGGGACCGAGGTCGATTTCACGGTCGGCGAACCAGGCCCGCTGGGGCCCGAGGATCTCGAAACGCAGCGCTCCTGACATGCGAATTTCCGCTCCTGACACCCCCGACGATCGCCGGACGGCAGTGCCCGGCAGCCGGACGGCAGCATATCGGCAGCCGTACCGCCGTGCCCGGCGGCAACATGGTCATCGGCACAAGCCAAGCAGCGAGAAAGAGAAATGTGATGACACAGGCAACGGGCAGCGCGAGCACCATCCGACGGACGGTGGGCGCGGTCACCGCCATGCTGGCCACGACCACCCTGGTGGTTGGGTGCGGGCCCAAGAGCGAACCGGCCTCGGCACCGCAGAACGGCCCGAGCGCCAGCCCGACCGTCGACCCGAAGCAGGCGCTCCTCGACGCCGTCCCGGACGGCACCGAGGGGACGTTCAAGTTCAGCGGCAAGGACTCCTCCAGCACGCACAGCGGACGGGTCGACCCGGCTTCGAAGGCTGTCGAGATCAACACCACTGGCGCACCGGGCTCCGATGGCATCACCACGAAGATGTCGTTCCTGCTCATCGGTGAGGAGGTCTGGCTGAAGGCGAAGTTCAGCGGCCAGCCGGGCCTGCCGAAGTTCCCGGACAAGTGGATGAAGCTGGACCGCACGAAGCTGGCCGAGAGCGACACCATCCCGGCCTACGACGGTGCGGACCAGGGCAACGCCGGCCCGCTCATCGAGGCGGCCACCTCCGTCAAGGAGCAGAGCCCCGGGCAGTACGCCGGGGTCGTCGACGTGAGCACTGGCAACGCGGCCCAGGTGCTGGAGGAGGGCGAGGCGGCAGCGCTCGGCGAAGCTGCCAAGTCGGTGCCGTTCACCGCAGTTGTCGACCCGGACAAGCACCTGACCTCGCTGACGCTGAAGATCCCGGCCGCCGGCAAGGCGAAGGCGTACGACTACGTCGTCACCTACGCCGACTACGGCACCTCGCCGAAGATCAGCGTGCCGACCGGTTCCGCCGCGACGAAGGCGCCGGCGATGGCCTACGAGATGCTGAACGGCTGACCCACGACGCACGAGGGCGGCGGCCACACGGGGGGCCGCCGCCCTTCCGTCGTTCATGGGCGCGCGCGTGCATCAGCGACCGAGGACCGAGCCCCCGTTGACGCCGAGGACCTGACCGGTGACGTAACCGGCGGCCGGGCTGGCGAGATAGCGGACGGCCTCGGCGATGTCGTCCGGCAGGCCGGCCCGCCCGACCAGGGTCGCCGCGACCCGCTTCGCGTGCCCCTCGGCGGTCATCCGGTCGCCGAAGAACTCGGTCTCGGCGACATAGCCGGGGCTCACCACGTTGACCGTGATCTGGTCCGGGCCGAGCTGAGCCGCCAGGTCGTACGCCCAGCCGTGCAGGGCCGCCTTCGCCGCCGAGTACGCCCCGCCGCCGCCGCGCTGGGCGGCGATCGAGCTGACCAGGATCACCCGCCCGCCGGGGCGACGCAGTGCCGGCCGCAACGCCTCGGTCAGCAGTACGGCGGTGAGCACGTTGGCGTCCAGGTTGGCCCGCCAGTGTGCGGCGGTCCCGGCCAGGGTGCCGGTGTCCCCGCCCAGATAGCCGCCGGCGTTGTTGACCACCACGTCGACCGGCCGACCGCCGACCGCCGCGAGCACCCGGTCGAGCTGCTCCGGGTCGGTCAGGTCGGCGGTGACCGCGTTGACGGCGTCGGCCCGACCACATTCGGCGGAGATCCGTTCGGCGGCGGCCGACAGCACGTCCGTGCGCCGCCCGACGATCAGAACGTCGTACCCGTCCCGAACGAGCGCCTCCGCCACGGCGGCCCCGATCCCGGTCCCGCCCCCACTGACAACAGCAACCCGAGAGTCCATCTCCCCAGCCTCCCCTCCGCGACAACACCCCGTCGATCATGAAGTTATCGCCATCCGCCGCGGCGTGTCGTGGCTATAACTTCATGATCGACGGGGTCAGAAGGGGGGTTGGGGGTTGGGGTGGGGGGTTGGGGTTGGGGTCAGCTTGGGGGGCGGAGGGTGCGGGTTAGGTGGGACAGGCGGGGGGCCAGGCTCGTCAGGCCTCCTGGGAAGAAGTAGACGGCCAGGATGAAGACCGTGCCCAGGACGAACAGCGGCTGGCTCAGCGGGTGGCTGAGGACAGCCGGCAGGTTGTCCACCGCGTCGCTCGTGCCGAACGCGGTGAGCCGGTGGTCCAGGTACATGTAGAGGACACCGCCGAGCACCGGCCCCCACCGGGTGCCCGGTCCGCCTAGCACCACCATGACCAGCAGCGACAGGGTCAGCTCGGAGGACGTGATGTGCGGCGACGCGCCGCCGACGATGAGGACGTAGACCACCCCGCCCGCCGACGCCAGCCCGCCGGCGAGGGTGAACGCCACCAGCTTGTAGCGGTACGGGTCCAGCCCGAGCACACCGATCCGCCGCTCGTCGTCACGCAGCCCGGCGAGCACCCGACCGGTCGGGGAACCGCTCACCCGGTGCACCACGAAGACCACCAGCGTCAGGTACGCGAGCGCCAGCCAGTACAGGTTGACAGTGTTCGTCACCCCCACCAGCCCGGCGGGCAGCCCGGACACGTCCAGCGGCAGACCTTCCTCGCCACCGGTGAGCCCACCGAAGTCCCGGGCCACCAGGATCGCGCCGACCTGGGCGAAGGCCAACGTGACCATGGCGAACGCGATGCCCACGGTGCGCAGCGCCACCGCGCCGAGCAGCGCGGCGAGGATCGTCCCGCCGGTGATGGTCAGCAACGCCGCCTGCCACAGCGGCAGACCGGCCCGGGTGATGAGGATGTCGGTGCCGTACACACCGGCCGCGAAGTACAGCGCGTGCCCGAAGGAGAGCATGCCGGTCCGGCCGAAGAGCAGGTCGTACCCGGCCGCCAGACCGCCGAAGATCAGGCAGATCGCGAGCAGTTGCAGGGTGCCGGGCGAGTTGACCGGTCCCTCGAAGATCCCCGGCAGGGAGATCGTCGAGTACGGCAGGATCGCCAGCACGACCAGCGCGACCAGCGGCAGGAACGGGCGGACCCGGTGCCACCGCCCCCGCTGCGGGGTCAACTCGTCGGGCACCTGCGCGGGAGGCGCGTCGATCACCGTCATGCCGTTGCCACCTTTCCGGCGATGCCCTGCGGGCGCAGCAGCAGCACCACGGCCAGCAGCCCGACCACGCAGATGTCGCCCAGCCCGGACGTGCCGTAGTAGTTGACGAACTGCTGCACCAGACCGACCACGACCGCCGCGTACGCGGAGCCGACCACCGAGCCCATCCCGCCGATCACCACCACGATGAACGCGAAGATCAGCAGCGAGCTGCCCTGACCGGGCGAGACGGTGCCGAAGTAGACCCCGCCGAGCGCACCGGCGAGCGCGGCGGCCGCCCCACCGATCGCGAAGACCAGCGTGAACGCCTTGCGGACGTCGATGCCGAGGGCGGTCACCATCTCCCGGTTCTCCACCCCGGCCCGGATCACCAGGCCGTACCTTGTCCAGCGCAGGAACGCCAGGATCGCGCCGAGCACCAGCACCGCCGCGATGATCAGCAGCAGGCCGCCGTTGGGCACCTGCGCGCCGAGGATCCCGGTCACCTGCCGAGTCCAGTCGGGACGCGGGAACGGGCGTGCGTCCGCACCCCAGGTGGCCTGCAACAACGCCACCCCGGCCAGGGACAGGCCGACGGTCACCAGCACCTGCTCGATGGTGCGGGAGTAGAGCGGGCGGATCAGCACCAGCTCGACCAGGATCGCGACCAGCGTGCCGGCGGCCACCCCGAAGGCGACAGCGAGCACGAAGCCGAATCCGTCGGAGCCCGCGCCCGGCAGGTTGCCCGCCGCCCACCAGGTGCCGTACGCGCCCACGCCGAGGAACAGCCCGTGGGCGAAGTTGAGCACGTCGGCCAGACCGAAGACCAGGGACAGGCCCGACGCGACCAGGAAGTACAGCGCCGCCAGGCCCAGCCCGGTCAACGCCAACAGAATCACGGTCCCCATCAGTGGGACACCTCCGCCGAGCCGACACCCAGCAACGACTTCGTCAGCGCCGTCTCCAACAACAGTTCACGGGCGTCGCCGGTCCAGGCCACCTTGCCGGCGGCCAGCACCACCGCATCGCGGGCCAGTCGGCGTACGACGGCCAGGTTCTGCTCGACGAGCAGCACCGGCACCGACTCCGCGACCCGTTCCAACACTTCGGCCACCTCGGTCACCACCTTCGGCGCCAACCCCTTGGTCGGCTCGTCGACCAGCAGCAGCCGGTTGTCGTTGAGCAGCACCCGCCCGATCGCGAGCATCTGCTGCTGCCCACCGGAGAGCGAGCCCGCCCGTTGCCGTCCGCGCCGGTCCAGCTCCGGGAAGAGCGCGAAAACCTTGTCGTACGCCGGGCTGGTGCCGCGCCGCTCGGCGAGCCGCAGGTTCTCGGCGACGGTGAGGCCGGCGAACACGCAGCGGTCCTCGGGCACGTAGCCGAGCCCACCGCGGACCAGCCGGTGCGTGCGCTGGGCCAGCAGGTTCTGCGCACCCATCCGGATGGTGCCGCGGACCTCCCCGGCGGGCGGGGTGAGGCCGACGATCGCGCGCAACGTGGTGGTCTTGCCGACGCCGTTGCGACCGAGCAGGACGGTCACGCCGGTCGGGGCGACCGCGAAGGACACCCCCTGGAGGATGTGCAGCCCGGAGATCCGGACCGACAGGTCCTCCACAGTGAGAACTGGTTCCATCAGGCCCGCCTCCGTTCGCGACTGCGAGGCTCGCAAACCCGGCTCACTCCTCGCGCTCACAGCGACTCCCCCAGGTAGGCCTCTTGCACCGTGGGGTTCGCCATCACCGTCTCCGGCGTGTCGCAGGCCAGCAGCGCGCCGTGGTGCATGACGGCGATCCGGTCGGCCAGCTCCAGGATGACGTCCATGTGGTGCTCGACCATCAGCACCGCCCGGCCGCTGTCGCCGGTCAGCGACTTGATGACGGCCACCAGTTCGGGGATGTCCTCGGCGCTGACGCCGGCCATCGGTTCGTCCAGCAGCATCACCCGCGGTTCACCGGCGAGCAGCAGGGCGATCTCCAACTTGCGCTTCTCGCCGTGGGCCAGGGTGCCGGCGAGTGCCGTACCCCGGTGGGCGAGACCGACCCGGTCGAGCGCCGCGTCGGCGGCGGCGGCGACCTCCCGGTCGGCCGCCGCCCGCCGCCACAGTGCCATCGAGCCCCCGCGGTGCGCCTGCACGGCGAGCCGGACGTTCTCCCGCACGCTGAGCGAGCCGAAGACCGAGGACGCCTGGAAGGTACGGCCCAGTCCGAGGCGGGCCCGCCGGTGCGGCGGGAGCGCCCCGATGTCCTGACCGTCCAGAACTATCCGGCCCTCCGTGGCCCGGCGCAGGCCAGTGATCAGGTTGAACAGTGAGGTCTTGCCGGCGCCGTTCGGCCCGATCACGCCCAGGAACTCCCCGGGCGCGAGGTCGAGGTAGACGCTGTCGACGATGGCGACCTCACCGATCCGCCAGGTCAGACCGCGGGTGGCGAGCATGGGTCAGCCCTTCATCGCCACGGCCGGTGGCGCGGACTCGTCACCGGTGAGGCTCTTCTGCGCGGTGGCCGTGAATTCGGTGCCGCTGCCGGTCAGCTTGGCCTGGAACATCGGCTGGAGCAGCGCGTGGTCGGCGGCCCGGATGGTCATCTTGCCCTTGACCCCGTCGAAGCTCCAGCCCTCCAGGGCGGTGACCATCTTGTCGACGTCGTCCCCGCCCTCCTGCGCGGCGCGGACCACCATCTGGGCGGCGGCGAAGCCGTCCGGGTGGAACAGGTCGATGGTGGTGACCTTCGCCTTCAGGGCCTTGCTGGCCTCGGTGTCGCTCGCACCGTCGAAGTAGTGCGACAGGAAGGAGATCTTGGCGCCGGCGGTGCCGAAGGTCTGCCACGAGGCGCGGATGTCCAGGCCCGTGACGACAGTGGTGGACGAGAGCACGCCCTGCTGGTCGAGGGTCTGCCACATCGCCGGGGCGGTGGTGCCCGCCCAGGCCACGAACAGCAGGTCCGGCTTCGCTGCCTTGATCTGGCTGGCGAACGGGGTGAACTCGGTGGCGCTGGCCGGCGCCCGGACACTGCTCACGGTGGCGCCCGCGCTGCCGATGACGGCCTTGACGGCTGCCTCGTTGGCGTCACCGAACGCGCCGTCCTGGGCGAAGACCACGACCTTCTTGCCGGCCGGGTCGCCGATGAACGACTTGGCGGTCACCACGTCCTGGTAGGACTGCCGGCCGGAGCGGAACGTGTACTTGTTCGCGCCGGTCACCGCGTCGGTGGCGGCCGGGCCGGAGATGAACAGCACCTTGTTCTGCGCGGCGATCGGCGCGACCTGGAGCGCCACGCCCGAGGCGGTGGAACCGGCAATGATCTTCGCGCCCTTGCCGATCAGGTCCTTCGCGGCGGAGACCGCCTTGGCCGGGTCGCCCGCGTCGTCGACCTCGGTCAACTCGATCTTCCGGTCACCGACCTTGCCGGTGCCCTTGGTGGCGAAGTCCAGCCCCGCCTTGAAACCCTCGATGTACTGCTTTCCATAGCTGGCCAGGGCACCCGACTGGGAGTACACCAGGCCGACCTTGACCGGCGCGGCGTTGTCGCCGCCGCCGGTGGCGGTGTCCTGCGGGCTACCACAGGCCGTGGCGGCCAGCGCCGCGGCCATCATCGTGGCGGCGGAGAGGAACACCCGCCGCGTCGTCCGGACCGTCATTGCGACTCCACATGAGGACTCGGAGGGAGAGAACTTCTTCGTGACGGCTCACGCTAGAAGTGACGTCACCCACGAGCTATGTGGCGGAAACACACAAGTAACAGGAATGAGGTGGCCGGGGGTTACAACGGGCCGCGCGGTCACCGGAGAGCCGGCGCTCCCGGTGGCCTGAACCTCCACGGACCACCCGAGGTCTGTGTCGCCTCGCCCCATCTGCCCCGATCGGTCAACCACAGGGACCGTCGTGGGCCACCGCGCGCGGGCAGCGCCGATGACCGTCGAGCAGGCGAAGATCGCGTCAACATCCCTGTTGTTGCTGTCTCAACCCGCCGCAAGGCAGCAACATCGGTGAAGTTGCTGCCGCGTCCGGACCCCGGACGTGTCGCTGGCCCGCCGTCCGGGTGGCGGACGGCGGGCCAGCGGGTGGGCCGGGCGTGATCGGCCCGGCGGTCGGCTCGGAGCGGATCAGCTCCGGGCCGAGGTCGGCTCGGCGGGCGGGTTCCCCGCCGACGGGCAGAGAGGTCAGTTCCCGGCGAGACCGGCTAGGGCGGCGACGGCGGTGTCCGGATGGTCGCTGAAGACGCCGTCCAGGCCCAGGCCGAGGAAGAGTTCGTACTCGGCGGTGATGTCGCCGCGCGCGTTGGGGTCGGTGCCGATCCGGAAGTCCACCGGGAGGAACTGGTTCTCCGCGCGGAACGTCCAGGAGTGCACGAGCAGCCGCTCACGGTGCGCGTCGCGCACCACGTTGGTGGGGGCGAGCAGGGCGCCGGTGGCGTCCCGGGGCACGAGCAGGTTCTTGTTCGCCCCGATGCCGTCGGCGTACCCGGCGATCCACTTCAGCCCGGCCGGCGTGACGAGGTCCTGGTAGCCGCGGGTGTCACCGGCGACGGTGAAGTCGTACGGGCGGCCGGCGGCGTCGAGCAGTTGGACCAGCTTCACATCGGTGATCCGGCTCAGCTTGCGCAGGTTGGCCGTCTCGAACGACTGGATGAAGACCGGCGAGTTCCTGCGATCCAGCTTGTTCTGCCGCAGCACCCGCAGCAGCGGCTCCTCCAACGGCAGGCCGATCGACGTGAAGTAGGTCGGGTGCTTGGTCTCCGGGTAGATGCCGATGGTGCGGCCCCGTGTCCGCCCTTCGGTCCGGGCCAGGTCGATGACCTCCTGGAGGGTGGGCACCTCGAAGCGGCCGTCGAACGCGGTGTTCGCCACGCGGACCTGCGGCAGCCGTTCCTTGGCCCGCAGCGTCTTCAGCTCGGCCAGTGTGAAGTCCTCGGTGAACCAGCCGGTCACGGCGACACCGTCGATGGTCTTGGTCGCCTTGCGGGCCGCGAACTCCGGGTGCGTCGACACGTCGGTGGTGCCGGAGATCTCGTTCTCGTGCCGGGCGACCAGGACGCCGTCGGAGGTGGACACCAGGTCCGGCTCGATGTAGTCGGCGCCCATCCGGATCGCCAGCCGGTACGCCTCCAGGGTGTGTTCCGGCCGGTAGCCGCTGGCACCTCGGTGACCGATCACGATCGGCCGGTCGTTCGCCCGGGTGCGGTCCGCGCCGGTCGAGGGCTCGGCGGCGGCAATGGTGGGCACGGCCATGGCGGCGGCGGCGAGCAGCACGCCGGCCAGGCCGAGGGTCGAAAGGGTACGTCGCAACGCCGTCTCCTGTCGTGGGGGTGAGCCGCTTCAGGAGACCGCCCCGGATTGGCCGGCAGTTGGTCGAGGGTTGGCCGGGAGGTGAATCTCCGGAATGAGCGTTCCCGCTCCGGGCGACGGGCGGGAAAGGAAGATTGTCTGGTGCGCCGGTTTTTCCGCAACCCCGTGCGGCTGGTGCCGCTGGGGTTCCTGGTGCCGATCCTGCTGGGCACCGGCCTGCTGATGACCCGCTGGTCGACCATCGAGCATCAGCGCCCGCCCCTGGTCACCGCGTTGTTCACCGCCACGTCGGCGGTGTCGGTGACGGGGATGGCGATCAACGACACCCCCAACTACTGGTCCGGCGCCGGCCTTGTGGTGATCACCGTGCTCACCCAGCTCGGTGGTCTCGGCATCCTCACGGCGGCGGCGCTGGTCATCCTGGTGGTCTCACGCCAGCTCGGCCTGCGTAATCGGCTGCTGGTGCAGGCCGAGACGGCGGAGTTCGGCATCGGTGACGTGGGCCGGCTGCTGCGCCGGATCGCGATCACCGTCTTCGCCTGCGAGGCGGTGATGACGGCTGTGGTCGCCGGCCGCCTCTGGTGGGCGTACGACTATCCGCCCGGACGGGCCCTGTGGTCGGGCGTGTTCCACGCCGTCCAGGCGTTCAACAACGGTGGTTTCGCGCTCTACACCGAGGGTCTGCTGGCCTTCGACCGTGATCCGTGGGTGTCGCTGCCTCTGGCGTTCGGGGCCATCGTCGGCGGGCTGGGGTTTCCCGCCCTGTTCGAGGCCGCCCGGGAATGGCGCAAGCCGGCTGGCTGGGCGGTGGCCACCAAGTTGACCATCTGGGGCAGCGTGGTCCTGCTGCTGCTCGGCTTCGTCGGCCTGCTCGCCGCCGAGTGGACCAACGCCAGCACCATCGGCTCGTACGACGTCGGGGGCAAGGTGCTCGCGTCGTTCACCCAGATCGCGTTGAGCCGCACCGGGGGCTTCAACGTGCTGAACATCGCCGACCTCCAGGAGGAGAGCTACCCGCTGCTGATCGTGCTGATGTTCATCGGCGGTGGCAGCGCCAGCACGGCCGGCGGCATCAAGGTGTCCACGTTCTTCCTGCTCGCGTTCACCATCTGGGCCGAGTTGCGCGGCGAGCCCGACGTGACGGTCGGGCACCGCCGGGTGGCCACCGCGAGTCAGCGGCAGGCCGTGACGGTGGCCCTGCTCAGCGTCGCGCTGGTGACGGCCGGGACCATGCTCCTGCTGCTGCTCACCGAGGGCGTGCGGTTCGTCGCGGCCCTGTTCGAGGTCACCTCCGCGTTCAGCACCACCGGGCTCACCGTCGGTCTGGCCAGCGAGCTGCCGGCCAGCGGCCAGTTGGTGCTGACCGTGCTGATGTTCATCGGCCGGGTCGGGCCGCTCACCCTCGGGTCGGCGATCGCCCTGAACACCCGGCGCAGGCTCTACCGCTACCCCCAGGAACAACCCATTGTCGGCTAGGCGCGAGGAGGGTCGAGGTGTCGGCGAGACGATCGGACGGCGGCGGCGGCGGCGGCGGCGGCGGCGGCGGCGGCATCGTGGTGATCGGGTTGGGTCGCTTCGGCTGCCATCTGGCCGCGTCGCTCAACCGGATGGACCGCGAGGTGCTGGCCGTCGACCGCAACCCGGATCAGGTGCAGCGCTTCTCGGCGCAGCTCGACCGGGTGGTCCAGGCCGACGCGACGGAGGACGGTGCACTGCGGCAGCTCGGCGTCACCAGCTTCGGCCGGGCGGTGGTGGCCATCGGGGCGTCGGTGGAGGCGAGCGTCCTCACCGTGCTGGCGTTGGTCGAGCTGGGTGTGCCGCAGATCTGGGCGCGTGCCACCTCGCAGAAACACGCCAAGATCCTGTCGTCGGTCGGCGCGCACCACGTGATCTTCCCGGAGGCGGAGACCGGCGAGCGGGTGGCGCACCTGATCGTCAGCCGGCTGCTCGACTTTATCGAGTTCGACGACGACTTCGCCATCGCCACCGTCCGGGTGCCGGAGTCGCTCGTCGGGCGCACCCTGCTCGACCTGCGCCCCGAGGAGCGTTCCGGGGTCCGGGTGATCGGCGCGAAGGCACCCGGTGAGCGTTTCCGGTACGCCTCGGACGACACAGCGCTGGCGCAGGGTGGGCTGCTGGTCGTGGAGGGTGGGATCGACCAGGTGCAACGGTTCGCGGGGCGACGCTGACCGTCACTTCTTACCGCCAGGCCCCTTCCCCTTGCCCTTTGTCACTTTCCCGCTTTTCCCGGACCACCACCCGGCCCTTTGCCCTTGCCGGGCTTCTCAGGCTTGGCCTTGGGGCCACCCGAACCCGGGCCGCCGCCAGCTGTCGCCGCCTTCGGCGGGGCCTTGGGTGGTGTCTTCGTCGTGGTGGCCGCCGTGCGCGCCGGTGCGGTGGACGGCGTGCTGCCGGCCACCCCGGAGACGCGTACGCCGCAGGCCACGTCGCCGAGCCGGAACTCGACCGGCAGCTGGTTCGCCCCGCTGTACGTGCCGGTGAGGGTGAGCTTCTCGGCCGCGCCGGGCGCCAGCGTGGTGCGCTCGGCCACCGGCCGGACCAGCACGGTGCTGCCCTGCTGCTGCACCGGCGCGGGCTCCGCCTTCGTGACGGTCTGCTGACCGGGGAAGGTGAAACTCATCGCCCAGTCCCGCAGCTCACTCTCACCGGTGTTGGTCAACGTCAGCTCGGCGGCGAAGTCGGTGCCGGAGTCCGTGCGCAGCGCGTACGCCACCTCGCACGGCACCTTCTCCGGCAGGCCCATCCGGGCCTCGGTGGTCGGCCGGCCCTCGCCGCTGGCCGGGGTACGCGAGGTGAACCCCCACATCACGCCGGTGACCGCGATCAGCCCGACAGCGGCCACCCCGGCCTCCACCCGCCGACGACGGCTCACCCGCTGGCGGACCCTTTGGTCCCGTTGGCGGGTACGGGAGATCGGCAACGCGTCGGTCTCCGCCGACCAGGGCAGGATCGTGGTGCCCGCGCTGGCGAGCGCGGCCGGGTCCAGCGGCCCTCCGGCCGGGGAGACCGGCACCGCCGCCAGCATCCCCGCCGCGTCGGCGAGGGTCCGGGCCACCTCGGCGGTCGCCGGCCGGTCCGCGGGTTGCTTGGCAAGGCAGCGCCGCACCAGGTCGGTCACCTCGTCGGGCAGCCCCGGCACCTCCGGCATCGGATCCGGGTCGGTGTACATGTGCGCCCGCAACATCTGGGTCGTGGTGTTGGCCTGCCACGGCAGCCGGCCGGTGAGCATCCGGTAGAGCAGCAGCCCGACGGCGTACACGTCGGTGGCCGGGGACACCTGACCGTTGTCCAGCCGTTCCGGGGCGAGGTACGCGGGGGTGCCCAGCAGCGTGCCGTCCGGCCCCTTCTCGCTCTCCCCCACCAGTGCGGAGATGCCGAAGTCGACAACCTTGACCCCGGTCGACGTGAGCATCACGTTGCCCGGTGTCACGTCACGGTGCACCACACCGCGGGCGTGCGCTGTGGCCAGCGCCGAGCTGACCTCCGCGCCGATGGTCATGGCCTCCCGCCAGGGAAGCTGGCTCTCCCGGCCCAGCCGGCTGGCCAGGGAGGTGCCGTCGATCAGTTCCATCACCACGTACGGCACGGTCAGCCCGACCTGCTCGGACTCGCCGTAGTCGTACACGTTGGTGATGTTGGGGTGGCAGAGCCGCGCGGCGGCCTGCGCCTCGATCCGGATCCGGTGGCGGAAGGCCCGGTCGCTGGCCAGCCGGGAGGCCAGCACCTTCACCGCGACCTGGCGACCGAGCACCTCGTCGTACCCACGCCAGACCACCGACATGCCACCCGCGCCGAGCTGCTCGATCAGCCGGTACCGCTGATCGAGCAGTTGCGCGCCCTTTCGGTCCCCACCACCCATGGTGTGCGTTGTTGCCCACAAGGAACCGACCTACACCCGGAGGATCGGAATCGGTCAGGATTGTCACTCGTTCAGGCGGTCGCCAGCAGTTGGTCCACCGGGGCGTAGTCGTCGGTCAACACCATCGCCCCACCGACGAAATCCGTCAGCTCCGCGCCGGACAGCAGGCTGACCTTGGGGTCCACCTCGCTCAGTCGGGTGCGGACGGCGTCCAGCGGCAGCGGCGCGTCGGAGCCGACGATGAGGAAGTTGGAACCCTGCTCCTCGGCGAGCGCCTCCGGCGGCGCGATCAACGCGACGTGCCGGAACTCGGCCGCCACGGTGGCCAGCTCGGCACGGATGAACCGCAGCGGCGGGTAGTCGATGACGTTCTGCACGTATACGCCGCCGGGGCGGGTGACCCGCCGGACCTCGGCGGCCATCTCCCGGGTGGCCAGGTGCCAGGGCACCACCAGGTGACCGAACGCGTCACCGACCACCAGGTCGCGGCTGTCCGTCGGCTCGCCGACGACGAGCATGCGGGCGTCGCCCACCACCGTCCGCAGCTGCGGCCCCGGGCGTACGCCCAGCTCCCGCTCGCCCAGCTCGACCAGCCCGCCGTCGATCTCGAACACGACGTTCTCGGTGCCCGGCCGGGTCGCGGTCAGGTAGGTCGGCACGGTGAACCCGCCGCCGCCCAGGTGCAGCGCGTCCAGCCGCTGACCGGCCGGCGCGGCGACGTCGGCGACCGCGCCGATCCACTTCGTGTACGCGTACTCCAGGTGTTTCGGGTCGGCGAGGTCCACGTACGAGTGGTGGGCCGAGTTGAGCAGCAGCGTCCGTCCGGTGGGCCGGTCCGGGTCGGCGGTGACCCGGGCGCAGTGGTACGCCGTCTCGATGTCGCACGGGTTGGGCGCCACGGTGGTCAGCCCTGCCCCGACCAGGCCGAGCACGGCCAGCGCGGCCCGGGTCCGGGCCGGACCGGGCAGCTCGGTGGGCTCCTGCCGGCGCAGGTACCAGCCGAGGCCGAGGCCGACCAGCCCGAGCGCGACCGCGAGGGTCAGCAGGATGACGGTGCTGCGCAGCGCGGCGACCAGCACGAAGCCGGTGAGCAGGGTCGCCGTGATGCCGCCCAGCGTGCCGATCCCGGAGAGTCGACCGACCACCTGGCCGGTGCGGCGCAGGTCGGCGAGCTGGAGCTTCACGACCAGCGGGGTGACGGCCGCCAGCAAGGCGGCCGGCACGAACACGGCCAGCGCCACCAGCAGCAGGATCGCGCTGGCCGCGCCGCCCCGCAGCACCTCACCGGCGTACCGGACGACGGGCAGGGTGATGGCGGTGGCGATGCCGGCCAGCACCAGCGCCGGTGCCAGCAGGCCACGCGGGTTGCGCCGGTCCGCCAGCCAACCACCGGACCACGCCCCGTACGCGATCGCGGCCAACGCGATGCCGATCACCGAGCTGGTCACCTGGAGGGTCACCCCGACGTAGGGGCCGACCAGGCGCAACGCGACGGTTTCCAGCACCAGCACGGCGCCGCTGGAGAAGAAGACCAGGAAGGCGGCCAGGCCGTTGGGCAGCGCCCGGCCGGTGACCGCAACGGGCGGGGCCGAGGACGCCGGCGGGGCCGCTACGTCGGACGGTGGGGTGCTCATCGTCGCGATGGTACGCAGCGAAGCTGGTGCTCCGGGTCAGTACATCGAGAGATGAACATGGTTCGTGTGGGATGCGGCGGGGCTGCCGCTGCCGCTGTACGAACGCCACCCCGTGCCGGGGTGCCAGATCTGCCTGTACCAGATCACGTAGAGCACGCCGAGACGGTCGGCGTTTCGCACGTGCCAGGCGGCGAGGCTGTCGCCGTACGCCTTGTCGCCACCGGTCGCGTTGCGATCCTCGAAGCCGTTCGTGGCGGCCGCGAAGTCGCAGGCACGCCCCTTCGGGTGCTCGCCGCCGCCGCCCTCACGCTTACAGGAGACGTGCCGCTTGTAGCCGGCCGCCTGGGTCTGCTTGAGCGCGTTCAGGGTGCGCGGGGTGATGCAGCCGGAGGTGGTCGGGTCCTTCACCGAGCACGACTCCGACGGCCAGGACCCGTCCGAGTTGCGCGGGGCCGGCTTCGCCGAGGTGGAACTGCCGCCGCTGAACCCGTTGCTGCTGCCCGAGCTGACCTCGGCGAGCGCCGCCTCGGCCTCCTTCTTCTTCTTCGCCATCACGGCGAGCTGTTTCTGCTGCTCACGGACCTCGGCGTCGATGGCGATCTTGGCCTGCTGCGCCTGCTCCCGAGTCTCGACGAGGTCACGCAGCCGCTTGCTGTCGCGCTGGGCCATCATGTCGAGGTCGCTGACGCGTTCCAGGAACGCCTGGGGCGTGCTGGTGTTGAGCAGCATGGTCGCCGGGGTGAGCCGGCCGACCCGGTACGACTGGGCGGCCACCTCGCCGACCTGGGCGCTCAACCCGACCAGTCGACCCTCGACCGCCGCCAACTCACCGGTCAGCGCCGTCTGGCGACGCTTGGAGTTGTCCAGTTTGGCCTTCGCCTCGATGTGCCCCTTGGCGGTCAGCTCCAACGCGTCCTGCAGCTTCTTGCTGCCCCCCTCGCCGGGCTCCGCGTACGCGGGCACGGCGGCACCGCCGAGCACGAGCGCGACGGCGGCGAGCAGAGCGAACAGAGTGCGGCGACCGAGCCGCGGGCGGAGCATGGTCCTGGGCACGAAAGCGTCCTTCCGTCGACCGCCGGCCCCCGGTGAACCACTGCGCGGCGGCGTCCCCGCCGGCGCCGGTCGGCGGCCTGCTGGCGGAGACCGCCGGTCACGATACCGGACTGTGGGCTGCTGACCATCCCCCTGACCTCCGGGCCGCCCAGATGTTGACAGAGCGTGCCAGCGCCATCGCGCAGAGCGTCCAGAAGCCTCGCGCAGAGCGTCCAGGAGCCCGCGCAGTGCCCGGATCAGGGGCTGAGTAGGGCGTCGCGTACCTCGTTCCAGATCTGCTCGTTGGCCGCGACGAGCAGCCCGCGGCCGTCGTCGGAGGGGTGGTAGTCGGCGCCGTCGAACCTGCGGGCGACGCCACCGGCCGCGCGGACCAGCAGGGTGCCCGGGGCGTGGTCCCACGGCAGGGTGCGCCAGAAGAGGACGAACTGCTGCTCACCGGTGAGGATGTCCAGGTATTCGCGGCCGGCGCAGTGCTGGCCGGGCAGCAGCTCACCGAGGTGTCGACCGCCGGCGCGGACCCGGTCCCGGATCTCCGGCGGCAGGAACTTGGTCATCGCCGCGCCCCGCAGATCGCCGAGCGGCGGCAGCGAGGCGGTGGTGTCGACCGGTCGGCCGTTGAGCAGGGTGCCGTCGTCCGCCGAGCCCACGGCGAGGGTGTCGGCGAGCGGGTCGAGGATCCAGCCGGCGTTCGGCCGCCCGTCGGTCAGCAGAGACACCATCAGGGCGAACGGCCGGCGACCAGCGGCGAAGTTGGCGGTGCCGTCGACCGGGTCGACCAACCAGACGTCCCCACCGTCGCCCAGGTGGCGCAGGAGCGCCGGGTCGTCGGCGACGCCCTCCTCGCCGACCACCATCGAGCCCGGACGCAGTCGACGCAACCCCGCCGACAGCAGCTCCTCGGCCCGCTGGTCGGCGACGGTGACCACCTCACCGTGCGCCTTCTCCGAAACGTCCGCGTCGTCGAGCTTGCGGAACAGTGGCAGCACGACCTGGTCGGCGGCCTCCCGGAGCAGGTCGCCAACGTCGTCGAGCAGGGTGTCAGCCACGCGGCGGCAACTTGACCACGCTGACGAAGAACTCGTCGATCTGGCGGACCACCGAGATGAAGCGCTCGAAGTCCACCGGCTTGGTCACGTAGGCGTTGGCGTGCAGCTGGTAGCTGCGCAGGATGTCCTCGTCGGCTTGCGAGGTGGTGAGCACCACGACCGGGATCCGGCGCAGTTCCTCGTCCTTCTTGATCTCTTCCAGCACCTCCCGGCCGTCGCGGCGGGGCAGGTTGAGGTCGAGCAGGATCAGGTCGGGGGCCACCGCGTCGGCGTACTGGCCCTCCCGCCGCAGGTAGGCGAGCGCCTCGGCGCCGTCGGAGACGACGGTCAGCCGATTACGCAGCTTGTGCTCCTCGAACGCCTCCTGGGTCATCAACACGTCACCCGGGTCGTCCTCCACGAGCAGGACCTCGATCGGGCTCTTGCCATCCGCCGGCGCGGTCATCCCACCGTCTCCCTCATGTCACCCGTTCTACCGCTTTCCGGCGCCCCGTCGGCCCGGTCCGGCTGGTCCGACCCTCCGGACTGCTCCGCCGAGTCTGCCGGATCCTCGTTCGAGGCCGTCGTGTCGCCCGCCGCCAGGGCCGGCGGCGCCTCGGCCGAGTCGACAGCGGCAGCCGCCTGCACGTCCGCCGGGAGCGCCGGCAGGGTGAAGCGGATCGCGGTGCCCTCCGGTACGTCGGTGTCCACCCACACCCGGCCACCGTGGTATTCGACGATCTTCTTGACGATGGCCAGCCCGATCCCGGTGCCCGGGTACGCGTCCTTCGAGTGCAGCCGCTGGAAGATCACGAAGATCTTGTCGGCGAACTCCGGCTCGATCCCGATGCCGTTGTCCTGACAGGTGATCTCCCACTCGGCGCCCACCAACCGGGCCGAGATGTGCACCTTGGGCGCGACGTCCGCGCGCCGGAACTTGATCGAGTTGCTGACCAGGTTGGCCAGCAGGTTGGTGAGCAGGGGTTCCTCACCCGAGATCACCGGCATGTCCGTCCAGGTCAGCTCGGCGTCGGCGTACTGCCGCGCGGCCTCGGTCTGGCCGGCCACGTCGCCCATCACCTTGTTGAGGTCGACCTCGACGAAACCGGTGGTGAGCCGGCCGATCCGGGAGAACGCGAGCAGGTCGTTGATCAGGCGCTGCATGCGTTGCGCGCCGTCCACCGCGAAGGCGATGTACTGGTCGGCCCGCTCGTCGAGCTGCCCGGCATAGCGGCGCTGGAGCAACTGGCAGAAGCTGGCCACCTTGCGCAGCGGCTCCTGGAGGTCGTGCGAGGCCACGTACGCGAACTGCTCCAGGTCACGGTTGGACCGGGTCAGCTCCTCGGCCTGCTTCTGGAGCTGGCTGTTGACCCACTCGATGCGCTCGCGGGCAGCCCGCACCTCGGCCAGGTCGGCGGCGATCTTCTGACGCATCGCGTCCACGTCCTCGCCGAGCTGGATGAACTCCGGCGGGCCGACGGTGGCGATGCGGTGCTGGTAGTCGCCCTCGGCGACCTCGCGGACCTGGATGGCCAGGGCGGTCAGTGGCCGGACCACCATCCGGTCCAGCGAGAGCAGCAGGACCGCACCGGCCACGACCACCACCAGGGCGGCGACGATCAGCAGGACGACCAGCACGTTGCTGCTGGTGCGTACGTTCCTGGCGGTCTGTTCCCGGGCGGCCAGGACCTCCTCCTGGAGGTCGTTGACCGCCGTGCGCACGTCGTCGAACTGCTGCCGTGCCTGCTCGGTGACCAGTGCCTGGCCCGCGCTGGTGCCGCTGCGCTCGGTGGTGGTGATCACCGGCTCGGCGACCGACTGCCGCCACTGTGCGATGCGGTCCTCGACGGTCCGCAGCTCCTGGCTGATCTGCGGATAGTTGTCGAGCAGCCCTCGCATCGAGGCGGTGACGCTCTTCTCCTGGGCGAGCCCTTCCCGATAGGGGATCAGGTCGTCCTGGTCGGCGCTGACCGCGTAGCCGCGGATCGCCGTCTCCTGGTCGAGCAACGCGTTGAGCAGCTCCTGGGACTGCACCCGCAACGGGCCGGTCTCGTTCAGGACGGCGTCGATCTGGGTGCGGTTGCGGGCGGCCATCGCCGCCTCCGCGCCGGCCAGGGCGATCAACAGGAAGCCCACGACGGTGAGCAGGCTGATGACCCGGCGGCGCAGACTCCAGCCGCCGACCACCGGCTTCACCGGCCACCACCCCGGCTGACCAGCAGCATGGCCACGTCGTCGGCGAGCGCGCCACCGTTGAGCCGCTCGGCCCGGCCGACCAGCCAGGCCGGCAGCTCGGGCAGCGACACCGACCGGTTGGCCGGCTCGTCGAGCAGCCCGGTCAGCCCCGGCACGTCGAGGCGTTCGTTGCCCGCTCCCACCCGCCCCTCGATGAGGCCGTCGGTGTACATCAGCAGGGACCAGTCATCGGTGTCGAACTCCAGGTCGTAGGCGATCGGCCGGCGGGGTCGTACGCCCAGCAGTCGGCCGCCGGGCGCGGGCACCGGGGCGACCCGGCCGCCGGAGAGCAGCAGCGGCGGCGGGTGCCCGGCGAGTCGGACAGTGGCCCGGTTGGCATCCAGGTCCAGTCGGGTGGTGGCCACCGTCGCGAAGATCTCCTGGAGGCGGCGCTCACTCATCAGGACCTGCTCCAGTGCGGGCAGCACCTCGTCGTCCGGCACTCCGGCGAGCACCAGGGCCCGCCAGGCCACCCGCAACTCGACGCCGAGCGCGGCCTCGTCCACCCCGTGCCCGCAGACGTCACCGACGATCAGGTCGATGCGGTCCGGGCGGGTCTGCACCACGTCGAAGAAGTCCCCGCCGATCAACGCGGCGTGCCGGCCGGGCCGGTAGAAGGTGTGCACCGCCACCTGGTCGGTCGTCATCAGCGGCTGGGGCAGCAGGCCGCGTTCGAGTCGCGCCGACTCGGCCTGACGCAACTCGACCTCGCGCAGCCGTCGGGCGTTCTCGTCGGCGCGCTTACGCTCAACGGCGTAGCGCAGCGCCCGGGTCAGCAGCACACCGTCGACCTGACCCTTGACCAGGTAGTCCTGTGCGCCCTCGGCGACCGCCACGACGCCCAGGTGCTCATCCGAGCGGCCGGTCAGCACGCAGACCGCGGCGCCGCTGGACATCTCCAGCACCTGGCGCAGCCCGTCCAACCCCTGCGCGTCGGGTAGGCCCAGGTCGAGCAGGACGCAGTCGACGTCGACGATCCGCTGTCGCGCCTCCCGGAGGCTGGTGGCGACCGTCAGATCGATCATCGAGTTCGTCTCGGCGAGCAGCTCGCCGACCAGGAAGGCGTCGCCCTCGTCGTCCTCCACCAGCAGCACCCGCAACCGCTCGCCAGGTGGCAGGTTGGCATGCCGCGCCAGACCACCGTGCGGGTACGGCACTACTGGGGAACCGGTCAGACCGGCTCCCCGGGTCGGCCGGGTCACCGCCGCGAGGCGCGGGAGTTCGCTGGTGATGTCGGGCTCCTTCCGAGTGCCCTGCTGATCCTGTATTAGACAACGGTCGCACACAACACGATGGCTCCGGCGCGGGCGGGGGCGGTGCGGATCACTGCCCGTCGGATGACAAACCGGGCGGGCGGTCGATGGGGGGCCTACCGGCCGTCCCATCGGTGACCGCTGACGGGCAGGATGGTGCCACCCCAGGCCCCACCACCCCCCGAGGAGTTCCCGTGGGCGCACCCACCACCCCGGCCACGACGGGCACGCCGGCCCGTCCGGCTCCAGGCGTACCCCCTGCCGACCGGGCCCTGACGCGACCTCGCCGGCGGCTCCTGGCCGCCGCTGCGGCTCTGGTCGCGCTGGCCGCCGTCGGCGCCGGCAGCCTGCTCGACCTGCGCACCCCGACGCCGAAGCCGGCGGATGCGCCGGCGGGTGAGTTCAGCGCCAGCCGGGCGTACGAGGACGTCCAGGTGATCGCCGCCCGGACGCACGTCGCCGGCAGCCCGGCCAACGACCAGGTCCGCGCGCACCTTGAGCAGCAGTTGCGCGGCCTGGGCCTGGAAACCGAGGTGCAGGACACTGTGGCACCGGAGGCCGGCCAGCTCAGCGGGGCGGCGGGCGGGGCGACAGTGGCCCGCGTACGCAACGTAGTGGCCCGGCTGCCCGGCACCGACTCGACCGGTCGGGTCTTCCTGGCCGCCCACTACGACTCGGTGCAGACCGGGCCGGGTGGCAACGACGACGCCGCCGGCACGTCGGCCATCCTGGAGGTGGCCCGCGCGCTGACCACCGGCCCTCGGCCGCGCAACGACATCGTCTTCGTGCTCACCGACGCCGAGGAGGCGTGTCTGTGCGGCGCGGCGGCGTTCGCGACCAGTCACCCGCTGGCCGCCGACGGCGGGGTGGTGCTCAACCTGGAGGCGCGGGGCTCCACCGGGCCGGTGATCATGTTCGAGACGTCCCGCAACAACGCGAAACTGGTGGACATCTTCGGCCGGGCCGCACCGCACCCGGTCGGCACCTCGTTCGCGGTGGAGATCTACCGGGCGCTGCCCAACGACACCGACTTCACCGCTTTCCTGGACCAGAAGTTCATCGGGCTCAACTCGGCGTACATCGACGGTGGCGCGATCTACCACACACCGTTGGACACGCCGGAGGCCATGGACCGGGGCAGCCTCCAGCAGCACGGGGACAACGCGCTGGGCCTGGCCCGGGAGTTCGGCTCGACCGACCTGACCGAGCTGCGCTCCGGGCACGACGCGACCTACTTCCCGGTCCCCGGCGGCCTCGTCCGCTACCCGGGCACGCTCACCCTGCCGCTGGCCCTGCTCGCGGTGGCCGCGGTCGCCGCACTGGGCTGGCTGACCCGTCGGCAGGGCCGGGCCAGCGTCGGCCGGCTCGCCGCCGGCTTCGGGCTGGCCCTGGTGCCGATCGTGGTCGCGCCGGTCGCCGCCCAACTGCTCTGGCTGGCGATCACCGCGATCCGACCGGGGTACGCGGAGCTGCTCGACCCGTACCGGCCGATCTGGTACCGCCTGGCCGTCGTGGCGCTCGCCGCCGCCATCCTGTTCGCCTGGTACGCGCTGACCCGCCGCCGGATCGGCCCGGCCGCACTCGCGGTCGGCGGGCTGGCCTGGCTGGCGCTGCTCGGAGTGCTGCTCGCCGTGGCGGTGCCCGGCGGGGCGTACCTCACCACAGTGCCGGCGCTGGCCGGCGCCCTCGGTGGGCTGGTCGCGCTGCGTACCCGGCAGACCGGGCCGTGGCCGGTGGTGGCCGTGACCGCCGCCGCGGCCGTTGGTGTGGTCATCCTGCTGCCCACCGTGGTGCTGCTCTTCCCCGCGCTGGGGATGGGCATGGGCGGGGTTGCCGCGCTGGTCGCGGTGCTGCTCGGTCTGACCGCCCTGCCGGTGGTCGACCTGCTGCACCCGCAGGCCGGCGGCCAGCGCGGCCTGCTGGCACTGCGGGCCCGACGGCTCGGCGTGCTGCCGGCCGCCGCCACGGCCGTGGCGGCGGTGGTGCTCGCCGGGGTCGGGCTGGGCGTCGACCGCTTCGACGCCGACCATCCCGCGCCCACCCACCTGATGTACGCGATGGACGCCGGCACCGGCCAGGCCCGCTGGCTCAGCCACGAGAGTGACCCGCAGTCGTGGACGGACGGCTACGTGGACGGGACGGCCGACGTCGGCGACGACTTCCCCGGGCTCGGCGACGGTGAGCTGCGGGCCGGACCGGCACAGCCGGCGAACCTGCCGGCCCCGAAGCTGGACGTGCTCGCCGACAACGCCTTCCGCGACGAGCGCACGCTGCGGTTGCGACTCACCCCGCAGCGGGCGGTCCGGGTCGCCACCCTGCACGTCGAGACGGTCACCGCCAAGGTGCTGCGGGCCGAGGTGGCAGGCCGCGTGGTGCCCGTGCAGCAGGGTGGCCGCCGGTGGGGCTTCGGACTGGTCTTCCATGCTCCGCCACCGGAAGGTGTCGAGATCACGCTCACGCTCCAGCGTTCCGCAGGACCGGTGCCGATCCGGGTCATGGACGCCAGTGACGGGTTGGACGCGCTGCCCGGCTTCCGCGCCCGGCCGCCGGCCGTCGGCGTCGTCGGGTCGCACAGCTCCGAGATGCTGGCGGTCGCCCGCACCTATCCGATCTGACCCGAAGCGGCCCGGCGGAGTTCCTCCTCCGCCGGGCCGCCGCTCTTCGGCGTCAGTGCGGCGCGGCCGGGCCCAGGTCGCTGGGGTCGGTGTTGCCGCCGCAGACGATCACTGCCACCCGCTCCCCCGCCTGCGGCACATACGCGCCGCCGACCAGCGCGGCCAGCGCGGTGGCGCCACCGAACTCGGCGGCGACCCTCAGCTCCGACCAGAGCAGCCGACGCGCCCGCACCAGATCCTCGTCGCTGACCAGCACGGACACCACGCCGGTCCGGCGGGCGGTGTCGAACGCGATGTCACCGATCCGGCGGGCGCCCAGCGAGTCCGTGGCGATACCGCCCACCTCGATGTCGACCGGCCCATCCGCCTTCAGCGCGGAGTGCAGGGTGGGGATCTGCTCGGGCTCGACGGCGACGACACGTACCGCCCCGTCGAACCAACTGGCGATGCCGGACACCAACCCGCCGCCGCCGACCGCCACCAGCACGGTGTCGATCCCGTTCACCTGCCGTTCCAGCTCGCGGCCGACGGTGCCCTGACCGGCCACCACCTCCGGCTGGTCGTACGCGTGCACGACCAACGCGCCGGTCTCGTCGGCCCGCTGGGTGCTCGCGGCCAACGCCTCGGCGTAGTGCTGGCCCACCTGCCGCACCTGGGCGCCCAGCCCGGCCAACCGCTGCACCTTCACCGGCGAGGAGGTCACCGGCACGAACACCTCCGCCGGCACGCCCAGCGACCGGGCCGCGTACGCGACCGCGAGGCCATGGTTTCCGCCCGAAGCGGCGATCACCCCCGTCGGCGGCAGCGGCCCCTGGAGCATCCGGTTGAACGCGCCGCGCGGCTTGAACGAGCCGGTGTGCTGGTGCAACTCCAACTTGAGGCTGAGCTGCCCGGACACGCCCAGGTCAGCACCGTCGACAGCGATGACCGGGGTTTCCCGCACCCGCCCCTGCACCAACGCGGCCGCCGCCTCGACGTCGCTTCTGTTCACCATGGGAAACGCCCCTCACTACGACCGTCGTCGGTGAGCCATCCTATGGAGCTTCGCCGGCCATCCTTCGCCGATGCCCTCTGCGACAGTGGCGAGGTCCGCCCACGTCAGCGCGGTGGATGGTCACCGCGGTCGGCGGCGCGCCGCAGCCGGCGGTGTTCGGCGGTCACCACCCCCAGCAGGGCCAGGTCGAGCGCGACCACGGCAACCGCACCGAACTGGTTGACAGTGAAGTTGAAAACCTGCCCGAACAGCAGGTTGACCAGCAGCGCGAGCTTGAAGAACCGGAACGCCTCGGGCCGGTTCGGGCGCAGCAGCCACGCCGCCCGCAGGCTGAGCACCGCCGTGACCAGCGCAGTGGCGGTGACACCGACCACCGCACCCCACTCGCGCTCCTGGTCCAGCTCTCCGGTCACACCGTCCAGCAGCACCGCCACCATGATCAGCACCGGCTCCACGACCAGATAGGCCACCACCAGCCAGACCAGCCAGCGCTGCCTGGTCGCCCAGACGGCGAGATGCCGGAATCGGTCCGCCGCGCGCTGCCAGAACCGGACCGGGGACGGTTCCCGCCGAGGCACCGTGTCCAGCAACTGCTCCATGGCCGCCTCGGTGGCCGGCCCGGCGCCCCGCACGAGACGCCGTACGTCCGCCCGGCGCCGGTCGGTCAGCCCGGCGGGCAGACCGCTGAGCACCATGTCCAGCGCGTTGGCGGTGCGCTCGGCCGAGGTCAGCCGGGACCGGCCGGTACGTCCGCGTACCGCCTGGGTGAGCAGGACGAGCAGGGCGAACGCGACGTAGATGATGGCGGCGGCCGGGGCGTAGAAGTAGTCGGTGCCGGTGGTGACGAACTTGCCCACCTCGTCGATGAACAGCCCGAACCCGACGCCGCCGACCACCGCCCCAGCGGTACGCGGCCATTCGCCGAGGAAGACCAGCGGGATCCCCAGGCCGACCGCGAGCAGCAGGCCGCCCCAGAGCACGTGCGCGATGTGCAGCCCACCGCCGCCGAGCTGCGGATAGTTGGTGGCCTCCAGGTACGCCCGCAAGGCCAGCACGGTGACCACGCCGGAGAGCACGAACGCCTGGAGGTGGGACGCCGCCTCAACCGCACGGGTCGGCAGCCTGCGGGCCAGCCACCCAAATCCGGGGCGGCGGCGCGCCGGTCCACTTGACGTGCCCCGAAACCTGGTAGCCACGCGGATCCCTGCCCTCGTCACTGCTCGTCGCCGTCATCATCTCGCTCGAATGACCGAGACCGCAGTCGCTAATCCACTCTCTTACCGAGGGAAAGACCGGCGTCGGTGTAGCCGTGCCGGCTGTAGAAACGCACGGCATCGACGTTGCGGTGGTGGATGCCGGCCGACACATACGTGATCCCCCGGCCGCTTGCCCACCGCTCGGCCGCCGTCAGCAACGCTGATCCGACGCCAAGTCCTCTGGCATCGGGCAGCACAACCGTGTGCACCTGGGCCGACGGCTCGGGACGCAGGATCTGATGCTCGGGCGGATCGGAATGCCGCAGCACCTCGACCATCCCGACGACCTGGCCGTCACGAGCCTCAGCAACGAGGACGCCATCTTGTCCGGCCTCGTCGGTCAGCATCGCGGTGAAGTGGCGCACTACCGCGTCACGTTGCGGAACGCGGTAAATGGCGGCGTCGAGAGCAAGGTGCGCTTGAGCGTTGGAGAGGCGCAACTCCACCAGCGAAGCAACGTCCGCCAAGCGCGCCGGCCGAACCGTCAGCGGTGACTCCTGCATCATCCCGATCCTAGGACCGACGCGGCCATTCAGGCATCCCAGCCATGATCACCAGGACCCGAAGCTAGATTGATTCTTACTTCGGAGCGGTCTATCTAAAGCACAGGCCGCTAATGCCGTCGCTACTTCCAGCGGAAGTGCACGAAGAGCCTGCCGAAGTTCTTCGAGTCCTTCTCCACGCGGTGGTAGAGCTGCTTGACGTCCTTCTGGTCGAGGAACCGCAGCACGCGCTTCTTGAGCTGACCGGACCCTTTGCCGGGGATGATCTCGACGAGGGTGGCCTTCTTCGCCACCGCCTCGTCCATGATCCCGCGCAGCGCGCGGTCGATGTCCTGGCCCTTGTTGAAGATCTCGTGCAGGTCCAGCTTGAGCTTCATGCCGCAGTCCCCGGCCGGTCAGGTCCCATGTCCGCCATCCTAGGGCCCGTTTCACGAGGACCGGCCGGCCCGCGGCGGGCCCGGAACGGCGAAGGGGCGGCCCCGGAGGACCGCCCCTGCCATGTCACCGTTCCACGCTCAGCGTGCGCTGCCCACCCGGGTCTCCACCCGCTCCAGCGCGATCCGGTAGTCGTCGTTGGTCGCGTACATCGCCGCGGCGATCCGCAGGTGCCGCAGCGCGTCGTTGTGCCGGTTCAGCCGCTCCAGCGTCCGACCGAGCACGTGGTGCGAGTAGTGGTCGCTCGGGTCCCGGTCGACCAGCTCCCGCAGGTGCTCCTCGGCGCGGTTGAGCTGCGCCGACTGGAAGTACGCCCGGGCCAGCAACTGCCGTACGGCCGTGTTGCCGGGTTCGGCGTCGATGATCGGCTCCAGCAGTCGGGCCGCTCCGCTCGGGTCACCGGTTTCGAAGAACATGGTCGCCCGCCGGTAGTCCGCCAGAAGATCCATCTGCCCACCCCCTCGGGTCGCACCGTCACCTGTTCCGACGCTGGCACAACACCGGGCGTTTGGCGACTGTTCCCGGCAGTCGCGATCGGGTCAGTTGCGGCACCGACAAGGTCAGGTGCGGGCGTCCCGGCGGCCGACGGACAGCTCCCACGCACGGACACCGCCGACGATCCCGGCCGTGTTCGGCACCACCACCACGTCGTCGCCCATCCGGGCCAGCTGCTCGGGTCGGATCAGCCGGGAGTTGCCCCCGCCCAGGTAGAGCCGGTCCCAGCGGAACACCGGGCGGAGCCCGTCGACCACCTGCCGGATTCGGCGAGACCAGAAGGCGTCGCCGAGCCGCCGACGTTCCGGCTCACCCACGTACGTGTCGTAGGTGGTGCCCCACCGCACCGGCGCGTGCGACAGCTCCAGGTGCGGTGCGAGCACCCCGCCGTCGAAGAGCGCGCTGCCCAGCCCGGTGCCCAGGGTCAGCACCAGCTCGCAGCCGGTGCCGGCGACCACCCCGGCGCCGTGCACCTCGGCGTCGTTGAGCACCAGCGCCGGCACCCCGAACGCGTCGGCCAGCGCGCCCCGCGCGTCCCAGCCGGACCACTCGGCGAGCAGATCCGGGTCGACGCGACTGCGGGGGCCGCTGCGGGTCACGTAGTGCGGCGTGGCGACCACCACCCCGTGCCGGATCATTCCGGGTACGCCGACGGTCAGGCGGTCCGCCGTTGGCAGGCGCCCGCCCAGATCGAGCAGGGTCCGGACGAAGAGCTCAGGCGGCAACGGGTACGGCGTGGGCACCCGCAACGGCCGGGCCCGCATCGTTCCCGCCTCGTCGAGCACGGAGGCCTTGATGCCTCCGCCGCCGCAGTCGATCGCGAGTGTGGTCACCACGTCGTTGAGTCTGCCCGCTGCCGGCCGCTCGTATGCGGGGGGCCGGATAGGCTGCCGTCCTGATGAGCGCCACGATGATCGTCAAGGACCTGGCAGCCGGGCACGGCGACCGCCCGCTTTTCGCCGGATTGGACCTGGTGGTCGCCCCCGGTGACGTGATCGGCCTGGTCGGGCCGAACGGGGCCGGCAAGTCGACGCTGCTGCGTACCCTCGCCGGGTTGCTGCCGGTCGAGGCCGGCAGCGTGCGACTCAGCCCGCCCTCCGCGAGCGTCGGGCACCTGCCGCAGGAGCCGGAACGGCGACCGGGCGAGACGGTACGGGACTTCCTGGCCCGGCGGACCGGGGTGACCGCCGCGCAGGCGGCGTTGGACGCGGCGACCGAGGCGTTGACCGCCGGGGCGGCGGGTGCTGACGACGCGTACGCCGACGCGCTGGAGCGCTGGCTCGCCCTCGGCGGCGCGGACCTGGACGAGCGCGCCGAGCAGGTGAGCGCCGACCTGGGGCTCGCGGTGGACCTGGACCACCCGACGACCGGGTTGTCCGGCGGTCAGGCGGCCCGGGCGGGGCTGGCGTCGCTGCTGTTGAGCCGCTACGACGTGTTCCTGCTCGACGAGCCGACCAACGACCTGGACCTGGCCGGGTTGGAGCGCCTGGAGGAGTTCGTCACGGGGCTGCGCGCCGGCACGGTGCTGGTCAGCCACGACCGCGAGTTCCTCACCCGCACGGTGACCCGGATCCTGGAGTTGGACCTGCCCCAGCAGCAGGTGCACCACTACGGCGGTGGCTACGCGGCCTACCTGGAGGAGCGCGAGGTGGCGCGCCGGCACGCCCGCGCGGACTTCGAGGAGTACGCCGACACCAAGGCCGGCCTGGAGGCACGTGCCCGCACCCAGCGTGGGTGGATGGAGAAGGGCGTGAAGAACGCCCGCCGCAAGGCCACCGACAACGACAAGATCGGCCGCAAGTTCCGCAGTGAGTCGAGCGAGAAGCAGGCCGCCAAGGCCAAGCAGACCGAGCGGCTGATCGAACGGCTCGACGTGGTCGAGGAGCCGCGCAAGGAATGGGAGCTGCGGATGGAGATCGCCGCCGCCCCCCGCGCCGGCGCCGTCGTGGCCACGCTGCGAGGTGCTGTGGTACGCCGAGGCGGGTTCACCCTCGGCCCTGTCGACCTCCAGATCGACTGGGCGGACCGGGTGGCGGTGACCGGGGCGAACGGCTCGGGCAAGTCCACCCTGCTGGCCGCGCTGCTGGGGCGGCTGCCGCTGGACGCGGGCACCGCCACACTCGGGCCCGGCGTCGTGATCGGCGAGGTGGACCAGGCCCGAGGGTTGTTCCTCGGCGACGCGCCGCTGATCGACGCGTTCCACGCTGCCGTACCCCACATGTCGCCGGCGGACGCGCGGACCCTGCTGGCCAAGTTCGGGCTGCGTTCGGCGCACGTGCCGCGACCGGCGGCCACCCTCTCCCCCGGCGAGCGGACCCGGGCGGCGCTGGCCCTGCTCCAGGGTCGCGGGGTCAACCTGCTGGTGCTCGACGAGCCCACCAACCACCTGGATCTGCCCGCCATCGAGCAGCTTGAGTCGGCGCTGGCCAGCTACCCCGGAACGCTGCTGCTGGTCACCCACGACCGGCGGATGCTGGCCGCGATCGAGACGAACCGGCGGCTCCGCGTCGACGGCGGGCGGATCGCCGAGGATTGATCCGTGCCGGCGAGCCAGCGCGGGGTGAGAATGACGCCATGCTCAAGTGGGAGTACGCCCTGCTGGTCCGCCGCCGCCAGGCCGCGACCAACGACCTCGGCTGGGAGGTCGTCTTCGTCTGGTACGGCCCGGACGGCTCGATGGTCGACGTGACGCCGTACGGCGACACTGCCCTGGCCCACCTGAACCGGGCCGGTGACCAGGGCTGGGAGTTGGTCGCGATGAGCGAGGACCCGTCCTTGCCCGGCAACAACGAGCTGCACCGCTATCACCTCAAGCGGCCGAAGCCCGCGGAGCCGCCACCCCGCCAACGGATGCGCGGCGGTCGCCGTACCCTCTCGGGCTGACCCGGCCCGCGCGGGGCTGGAGCTGGTGTCCCTGTTGACCGCTATACCTGTGAGTCATATTTATGCCTCACAGGTATAGGGCTCATCGCCTTCTGCCCGCCGGCCCGCGACACGCCCATGGCCCGCCGCGCCGGGGCAGGCGACGACGCGGACGAGCGGGGCATACCGGGCGCGATTGCGGGTATCGCGCGGCGGGAGGTGGCCCGAATGGTCGCTTTGGCACTGACTCCGCCCTCGGCCGACCGGCTGCGGGCGATCGACGATTCCCTCGCCCAGGCATGGGCGGACCAGGCTCGACACGACGACCGGCTGCGGGGCCTCGCCGTGGAGGTGCGGTTCGACCGGGGGGTGGCCCATCTCAGCGGAGACGTCGCCGAGCCGAGCCAGTTACGGCTGGTACGGGACCTGGTGGGCCGGCTGGCCGGCGTCTACGGCATCTGGTGCCGGGTCGGCATCGGTGGGCGGGCGCCGGTGGTCGTGGACCTCGGTTGCGGGCCGACCAAGCAGTGGTCGAGCAACCTGGGGCTGGACATCTATCCGGCGCCGGGGGTGAACGCGGTCGCGGACCTGTCCGGCTCGCTGCCACTCGCGGACAACTCGGTGGACGTCCTGTTCGCGGTGCACATCCTGGAGCACCTGATCGACTTCCTGCCGCTGGTGGACGAGTGTCACCGGGTGCTGCGGCCGGGTGGCGTGCTGCACGTGATGAGTCCCTGGTGGGGGCACGTGAACGCGGTGGCCGACCCGACCCACGTCCGGCTGATGGACGTGCAGACGTTCAAGGGGATCTGCCAGGGCCGCCCACCGGGCACCCCACGGTGGTATCCCCTGCACGCCGGCTGCGACGGCGCCTCGATCTTCGCCGACCTGACTCCGCTCCCACCGGACGCCGACACCGCCCCGAAGTCCCACCTGGCCCGCTTCTTCGACTGACCGGCCCGGCGACCGGCTTACGGGGTCCGGGTGGATTCGCGGATTTCCAGGCGGTAGGGGGCGGAGACCTCCTTCGCCGGGGCGGTGCGGTCGCCGTCCAGGCGGTTGGCGAGAAGTTCGACCGCCAGTTGGGCGATCTTCTCCTTGTCCGGGGCGACGGTGCTCAGGGTGGGGATGGAGAACCGGCCGTCCTCGATGTCGTCGAAGCCGACCACCGCCACGTCCTCGGGCACCCGCAGACCCGCCTCGTGCAGGGCGCGTAGGGCACCCAGGGCGAGCGTGTCGTTGAAGCAGAAGACGGCGTCGGGGCGTACGCCGGAGGTGAGCAGGCCCTGCATGGCGGCCGCACCGTCGGCACGGTGCCAGGCCGACGCGGGCGCCACCAGCGTTTCGTCGTAGTCGAGCCCGGCAGCGCGCAGCGCGTCGGCGTAGCCGGCCAGGCGCAGCCGGGCGCTGGCGCCCTCGTCGGTGCGCTGGGAGCCGATGGCGGCGATCCGGCGGTGGCCGAGCTGGATCAGGTGAGCGGTGATCTCCCGGGCCGCGGTCACGTTGTCGATCACCACTCGGTCGGCGGGGCCGTGTTCGACCCGCTCGCCGAGCAGCACCATGGGTGTGCCGTCCAGGCCGGCCAGGTCCTCAGCGGTCAGCGCCAACGGGCTGAAGATGAGCCCGTCGATCAGGTGGTCGGTGATGCCGGAGGCGACCACCCGTTCCTGCTCGCGCCGACCGCCGGTCTGGTCGATCAGCACCGTCCAGCCGTAGGCGGCGGCGGCGTTGACCACGTAGCGGGCCAGCTCGGCGAAGTACGGGATGTCCAGTTCCGGAACGGCCAGCGCGATCACGCCGGTGCGGCCCTTGCGCAGGTGGCGGGCCGAGAGGTTGGGCCGGTAGTTGAGTTCGGCGATCGCCTCCTCGACGCGGGCACGGGTGTCCGGCCGAACGTGCACGTAGCCGTTGACGACGTTGGAGACGGTCTTCACCGACACCCCGGCCCGTTCAGCCACGTCCTTGAGCCTGTGTCGCACTCCGCAACCTCCCCGATGTAACCCAGCGCACCATACCTCGTCATCAGCTCTTTACAACGTTGCCTACAACGTTGTAGAAACGATGGACACCGGGTGAACGGTGACCGCGCTCACCCGGCATCGGCACGAGGAAAGGTGGCACCCCCTTGCGGACCGCGCAGCTGACGATCGACCCGGCCTTCTCCATCGGCCCGGCCGACCGACGCCTCTTCGGCTCATTCGTCGAGCACATGGGGCGGTGCGTCTACGGCGGCATCTACGAGCCCGGCCACCCCAGCGCCGACTCCCGGGGCCTGCGCCGCGACGTGCTGGACCTGACCCGTGAGCTGGGCGTCTCGGTGGTCCGCTATCCGGGCGGCAACTTCGTCTCCGGCTACCGCTGGGAGGACGGGGTCGGCCCCGTCGGCAACCGGCCCCGCCGACTCGACCTGGCGTGGAAGACGATCGAGACCAACGCGTTCGGGCTGGACGAGTTCATGACCTGGGCCGCCGAGGCCGGCGTCGAACCGATGATGGCGGTCAACCTCGGCACGCGCGGGGTCCAGGAGGCACTGGACCTGCTGGAGTACGCCAACCACCCGGGCGGCACGGAGCTCTCCGACCTGCGGCGCAAGCACGGCGCCGAGGACCCGTACGGGGTGCGGCTGTGGTGCCTGGGCAACGAGATGGACGGCCCGTGGCAGGTCGGCCACAAGACCGCCGACGAGTACGGCCGCGTCGCCGCCGAGGCCGCCCGCGCGATGAAGATGATCGACCCGTCGATCAGCCTGATCGCCTGCGGCAGCTCCAACCGGCGGATGCCCACCTTCGCCTCCTGGGAGGCGACGGTGCTGGAGCACACCTACGAGCACGTCGACTACATCTCGGCGCACACCTACTACGACCCGTCCGACGGCGACCAGGCCAGCATCCTGGCCTCGGCCGTCGACATGGACAACTTCATCACCGAGGTCGTCGCGACCGCCGACCACGTGGCCGCCAAGCAGCGGCACAAGCGCAAGCTGAAGATCTCCTTCGACGAGTGGAACGTCTGGTACGAGTCCCGCCTCCAGGCCGACCTGGACCGGCGCGGCTGGGTCGAGGCTCCGGCGCTGATCGAGGACGACTTCACAGCGGTCGACGCGGTGGTCGTCGGCGACCTGCTGATCACCCTGCTGCGCCACGCGGACCGGGTCGGGGTGGCCGCGCAGGCCCAGCTCGCCAACGTGATCGCGCCGATCCGCACCCGCAACGGCGGCCCGGCCTGGCGGCAGAGCATCTTCCACCCGTTCGCGCTGACCGCCCGGTACGCCCGGGGCACCGTGCTGCGCACCGACCCGGTGTCGCCGCGCTACGACACGAAGAAGTACGGGGACGTGCCGGTGCTCGACACCGTCGCCGTGCACGACGAGGAAACCGGTGAGTTGACCGTCTTCGCGGTCAACCGGGGCTCCACCGATCTCCCGCTGGAGATCGATCTGCGCGGGCTGCCGGGTATGTCCGGCCTGTCCTTCCAGAGCATCGCTGCCGGGTCTGACCCGTCGGCGACGAACACCGAGGCCGACCCCGACCGGGTGACGCCTCGGGACCTTCCCACCCCCACCCCCGACGGCGGCCGGTGCACAGTGCGCCTGCCCGCCGTGTCCTGGAGCGTGCTCCGCTTCGGCCCGGCCAACGCGTAGGTGTCACACCGGTTCTGAGCAGGCACAATTCATCCGTCCCCCTCAAGGAGAGATAAAGCATGATCCAGAACGACATGAGCCGGCGTCGCCTGCTCGGCCTCGGTCTCGGACTCGGCGCCGCGGCCTCGCTGACCCTCGCGGGCTGCGGTGGCGGCGACGACAGCGCCTCCGGCCCGGCCGCGGGCAACGGGGGCAAGGAGTACACCGGCCCCAAGGTGGACCTGAAGCTGTGGAACGGCTTCACCGGCGGTGACGGCGAGATCTTCAAGACGCTGGTCAACCAGTTCAACACCGAGCACAAGAACATCGCCGTGTCGGTGGCCACGTACCAGTGGGAGGACTACTACAACAAGCTCCCCGGCGCGGCCTCCAGCGGCAACGGCCCGGACATCGCGGTCATGCACATGGACCAGCTCGCCACCTTCGCCGCCCGCGGCGTGATCACCGAGCTGGACGACGTCGCCAAGAACCTGGAGCTCGCCGAGGGCGACTTCGCCCCCACCGTGTGGAAGGGCGGGCTCTACAACAACAAGCGGTACGGCATCCCGCTGGACATGCACCCGCTGGGCTTCTACTACAACAAGTCCGTCATGCAGAAGGCCGGCCTGGACCCGAACAAGCCGCCGACTACCAAGGACGACTACGTCGCCGCGCTGACCGAGCTGAAGAAGGCCGGCATCCAGGGCTTCTGGGTCAGCCCGTTCCAGTTCACCGGCGGCATGACCTTCTACTCGCTGCTCAACCAGTGGGGCGCCACCCTGTTCGACGCCGAGGTCGCCAAGGCCACCTTCAACTCGGACCCGGCGGTCGAGGCGTGCACCTGGCTGGTCGACATGATCAAGCAGGGCTTCTCGCCGGCCAACGTCGGTCAGGACGCCGACTACCTGTCGTTCAAGAGCGGCAAGAACGCCTTCACCTGGAACGGCATCTGGCAGATCAACGATCTGAAGAAGAGCCCCGAGGTGCAGTGGGGCGTCGCTCCGCTCCCCCAGATCGGCAGCAAGCCGGCGGCCTGGGCCAACTCGCACAACTTCACTATCGTGAAGCAGCGGGCCAACGACGCCAACAAGGTCTCCGGTGCCAAGGTCTTCATCAACTGGCTCAGCGAGCACTCGCTGGACTGGGCGAAGGGCGGCCAGATCCCGGCCCGTAAGGCCGTCCGCGAGGGCGCCGAGTTCAAGGCGCTGCCGGAGATCTCGTCGCTCGCCCCCGAGCTGGAGTACGCGGCGTTCCCGCCGGCGGCCCCGGGTCTCGGCGAGGTCATGACCACCTTCTACAACTCCTTCAACGAGGCGGCGCTGGGCAAGAAGTCGCCCAAGCAGGCGCTGGACGACGGTGTGGCGAAGGCCAACAAGCAGCTCGAGGACAACCGCAAGAAGTACGGGAGCTGATAACCCGTGGCGGACGTGATCGAGGTCGGGGCGGCGCGCGGTGACGCGCCGCCCCCGGCGGCCGAGGCAGCCCGCCGGGCCGCCTCGGCGGGTCGGACCGGACGGGCGACGCCATATCTGTTCCTCGCCCCCTACCTGGTCCTGTTCGGGGTGTTCGGCCTGCTGCCGATCATCCTCGGCCTCTGGCTGAGCGTGCACCAGTGGGACTTCCAGCTGCCCAACCGGCCGTTCGTCGGGTTGGACAACTACAAGCAGCTCTTCTCCAGCGACTCCGCCGTCTACGGCGACTGGTGGCAGAGCATCCGGGCCACCGCGATCTTCACTGTGCTGTCGGTGCCGCTGCTGGTGGTCGTACCGCTGGGGTTGGCGCTGCTGCTCAACCGGTCCTTCCCGGGCCGGACGTTCTTCCGGGCGATCTACTTCGCTCCGTACGTGCTGGGTGTCGCGGTGATCGGCCTGCTCTGGCGGTTCCTGCTCGACGCCAACCTGGGCCTGGTCAACCGGCTCCTCGGCGTGGTCGGGTTGCCGTCGGACACCCCCTGGGTGACCAACATGCCGTGGGCGTGGATCTCGCTGGTCGGGGTGACCGTCTGGTGGACCTCCGGCTTCAACGCGGTGATCTACCTGGCCGGCCTCCAGGACATCTCGCCGGAGCTGTACGAGGCGGCCCGGATGGACGGCGCGAACGCGTGGCAGCGATTCCGCAACGTCACGCTGCCCGGGCTGCGGCCGGTGCTGCTCTTCGTGATCACGACGACCGTGCTCGCCTCGGCGAACATGTTCGGCCAGTCGTTCCTGATCACCCAGGGGACGCCCGGCACGGAGACCCGCACTGTGGTGTGGTTCATCGTCGAGGAGGGCCTGCGCAACAACAACGCCGGTCGTGCCGCCGCGATGAGCATCGTGTTCGCCCTGCTGCTGGCGGTCGTGAGCATCGCCAACTTCCGCCTCTTCCGCTACAAGGAAGACTGAGGGGACCGCCATGACGACGCCCACGCCGACCACCGACGGCTCCGCACCGGGGCTTCGCCGGGTCGGGCTCTACGCCACCCTGGTGGCCCTGGCCCTGATCTTCCTGGTCCCGCTGGTGTGGATGGTCATCACCTCACTGAAGACCTACACGGCCGCCCAGCAGATCCCACCGAGCTGGCTGCCGAACCCGCTCGCCGGTTACGGCTACGAGCAGATCCTCAACAACTCGGCGAACCCGGTGCTGCGCTGGTTCCTCAACAGCATGGTGGCCGCCACGCTGCACTCGGCGTTGGTGCTGGTCACCGCCTCGATGGCCGCGTACTCCCTGGCCCGGCTGAAGTTCCGGGGTCGTGGGGTGACCTTCGCACTGATCGTCGGGACGCTGTTCATCCCGCCGACCTCGCTGATCATCCCGAACTTCCTGATCGTCGACCAGCTCAACTGGATCGACACCCTCGCCGTGGTCGTGGTGCCCGGCGCGGCCAGCGCGTTCGGGGTGTTCTTCCTGCGGCAGTTCTTCCTCTCCCTGCCGAACGAGCTGGAGGAGGCCGCCACGCTGGACGGCGCCAACCAGTGGCAGATCTTCTACAAGGTGGTGCTGCCGCTGTCCAGGCCGGCGCTGGCCACCCTGGCCGTGCTGTCGTTCCTCACCAACTGGAACGACTTCCTCTGGCCGATCTTCGTGCTGTTCAGCCCGGAGAATCTCACCCTGCCGCCGGGCCTGGGCCTGCTCCAGGGCTCGTACGTCACCGACTACCCGGTGATCATGGCGGGCGCGGTGCTGGCCAGCCTGCCGGTGCTGATTCTCTTCGTGCTGGCCCAGCGGCACATCATCCAGGGTGTCTCCCGCAGCGGTCTGAAGGGATGACGCGTACGACCGTCCGGCGACGTGGCGCGGCGGCGATCGTTCTCGCCGCCGCGTTGCTCGTCGCGGGCTGCTCCGACGGCACCGAACCCACCCCCACGAGCAGCGGGAGCGACTCCAGCGTGTTCACCAACCCGGTCGTGAAGACCGACGCCCCGGACCCGCAGGCGATCCAGGTGGGCGACACCTGGTACCTGTTCCACACCAACTCCGGCGGCCGCAACGTCCCGGTGCTCACCTCGACCGATCTGGTCGACTGGACCGAGGCCGGGGATGCCCTGCCGACGCTGCCGGACTGGGCGGACGCCGGGAAGACCTGGGCACCTGAGGCGATCCAGCTCGCACCGGAGGTGTTCCTGCTCTACTACACGGTCGCCGGCCGGGAGTCCGGCCGGCAGTGCGTCGGGCGGGCGGTGGCGAGCGCGCCGCAGGGGCCGTACTCCGACGACGCGGCCGGCCCGCTGATCTGCCAGGCCGACCTGGGCGGGGCGATCGACGCCAGCCCGTACCGGGACACCGACGGCAGTCTGTGGCTGCTGTGGAAGAACGACGGCAACGCGATCGGGGTGGACACCTGGCTCTGGTCGCAGCGCCTCGCCGACGACGGCCTGACCCTGGTCGGTGAGCCGACGAAGCTGCTGAAGCAGACCGAGCCGTGGGAGGGCACCCTGATCGAGGGGCCGTTCTTCCACCGTCAGGACGGTCGGTTGCTGCTCTTCTTCGCCGCCAACGCGTACGACCGGGCGGAGTACGCCGAGGGCTACGCGGTCTGCGAGGGCCCGACCGGCCCGTGCGTGAAGGCAGGCGAGAACCCGATCCTGAAGAGCAACGAGGCCGCCTCGGGCCCCGGCCACGCGTCGATGGTGGTCAAGGACGGGCGGACCTGGCTGCTGTACCACGCCTGGCCGCCGGGCCAGGAGGGCAGCACCGACCCGGGCCGGCAGGTGTGGCTCGACGAGGTGACCTGGGTAGACGGCAAGCCGGTCGTCAAGGGCCCGACGGCCACGCCGCAACCCCGCCCCTGAGCTGGCCGTGCGGAAGGGTCCCGAGGCTGGGGCCCTTCCGCACGTGTCCGTCAGGCGGTCGGTTCGCGGGGGGCCGGGGCAACCGCCGGTTCGTGCTGGGCCAGCCGGTTGCGGCGGTGGCCGTAGCCGAAGTAGATGACCGCGCCGAGCAGCATCCAGGCCAGGAACCGCAGCCAGGTCTCCACCGACAGGTTGAGCATCAGGTAGAAGCAGGCCAGCGCGGAGACGATCGGCAGCACCGGGGAGAACGGCACCCGGAACGGCCGCTCCAGGTCGGGGCGCTTGCGACGCAGGATCGGCACCGCGACCGACACGAGCACGAACGCGCAGAGCGCGCCGATGCTGACCAGGTCGGCCAACGCGGACAGCGGCAGGAAACCGGCCAGCAACGCGACCGCCACCGTCATGATCGCGGAGATCCGGTACGGGGTGCCCCAGCGCGGGTGCACCTTCGCGATCGAGGGCGGGATCAGCCCGTCGCGGGCGATGGCGAACCCGATCCGGCCCATCGCCACCAGGTCGACCAGGATGACGCTGGTCAGGCCGGCGACCGCGGCGATGGAGACCAGCACCGCCGCCCAGCCCGCGCCGACCGACTCGAACGCCGACGCGATAGGGGCGCCCCGGTCGATCTCCGTGTAGGGCACCATCCCGACCACCACGAGCGAGACACCGATGTAGAGCACTGTGGAGATCAACAGCGTGCCGAGCAGACCCAGGGTGAGGTCCCGCTTGGGCTTCCGGGTCTCCTCACCCAGGTTGGCCACGGCCTCGAAGCCGGTGTACGCGAAGAAGACCACCGCGGCGGCGCTGAGCACCCCGACGAAGCCGAAGACCGACGGCTCCAGCCCGAAGAGCGCCTGCGTGACCGGCTGCTTGATGCCGTCGTCGCCGCTGCCGGCGGGCTCGGCCGGTGGGATGAACGGGGTGAGGTTCGCGGCCTTGACGAAGAACAGGCCGGCGACCACCACGAAGACGCAGATGGCCACCTTGACCAGCACCAGCAGGTTGGTGATCCGGGCGGATTCCCGGATGCCGACGATCGCGACGATGCCGAGGATCAGCACGATGGCGATGGCGCCGATGTTGACAGTGCTGCCCTCCTCGCCGAACCAGCGGGTCGGCAGGTCGAGCAGTTCGGCCAGGTAGCCGGACCAGCCGCGGGCCACCACGGCGGCGCCGAGCGCGAACTCCAGCAGCAGGTCCCAGCCGATGATCCAGGCGACGATCTCGCCCATCGTGGCGTACGCGTAGGTGTAGGCGCTGCCCGCGGTCGGGACGCTGGAGGCCAGCTCGGCGTAGCAGAGCGCGGCCAGCAGGGCGACCATGCCGGCGATGGCGAAGGAGATCACCACGCCCGGGCCTGCGCTGTCGCGGGCCTCGATTCCGGTGAGGGTGAAGATGCCGGTGCCGATCACGATGCCGATGCCGAAGCCGGTGAGGTCGATCGCACCGAGCCGCCTCTTCAGCCCCAGTTGGCCGTCGCTGCCGTCCGCCTCACCTTGAGCTATCACGTCCTTGATCGGTTTTGTGCGCAGCACGGACATGCGCTCACCCCTCCCACCACCGTGCGACCACCCCCGTGGCGGCCGGTGACCGGCGTTGCTACCCAGCGACGGGAATGGTCAACCACGAGCCCTTGCGGTAACGGCCCGACTGTGAAAATTTCCTACCAGCGGTAGATAGCCGTCGGCGAATCTTGCCGAGGGTGCCGCGCTCATCACACGGGAGCCCCAACGGAGGGACACACCGCATGAAGCCAACTCGCCTCGCAGCCGCCGGGCTGATCACCACCCTGCTCGGCAGCCTCGTCGCCGCCGCCCCCGCGAACGCGGCGCCCGACACGGCCAGCGCCACCAGCACCTCCAGCACCAGTTGCACCACCGACCCCGCCACACCGAAGCGACAGTTCCGAGCCATGTGGATCTCGTCGGTGGTCAACATCGACTGGCCCAGCAAGGCGTCCCAGACCAGCCCGGACCGGGTCGCCGCACAGCAGGCCGAATATCGGGAACTGCTCGACCTCGCCGAGCGGCTCAACCACAACGCCGTCGTGGTGCAGGTCCGGCCGACCGCCGACGCGCTCTGGCCGTCGCCGTACGAGCCCTGGTCGGAGTACCTGACCGGCACCCGTGGGCAGGACCCGGGCTGGGACCCGCTGGCGTTCCTGGTCGACGAGTCGCACAAGCGCAACCTGGAATTCCACGCGTGGTTCAACCCGTACCGCGTCTCCATGCCGGCCCCCGGCGGCGCCGGCGCGGACCTCAACCTGCTCGCTCCCGGCCACCCGGCCCGGCAGCACCCCGACTGGACCTTCGCCTACCCGCCGGCCGGCGTGGCCGGCAGCCGGCTCTACTACAACCCCGGAGTCCCCGAGGTACGCGAGTTCGTGCAGACCGCGATGATGGACGCGGTCAGCCGGTACGACGTCGACGGCGTGCACTTCGACGACTACTTCTACCCCTACCCCAGTGGCAGCTACCAGGTGCCCGACGACGCCACCTTCGCCGCACACAACCGGGGCTTCACCGACCGGGCGGACTGGCGGCGGGACAACATCAACCTGCTGATCCAGGAGATGAACGGCAAGATCAAGGCGGCGAAGCCGTGGGTGAAGTTCGGGGTCAGCCCGTTCGGCATCTGGCGCAACCAGACCGCCGACCCGCTCGGCTCGGACACCACCGGCAGCCAGTCGTACGACATCATCTCCGCCGACACCCGCAAGTGGGTCAAGCAGGAGTGGATCGACTACGTGGTGCCGCAGCTCTACTGGTACATCGGCCAGTACCCGGCCGCCGACTACGCGCGGCTCGTGCCGTGGTGGGCCGAGACGGTGCGCGGCACCCGCGTGCAGCTCTACATCGGCCAGGCCGACTACAAGAGCGGCGACCCGGCGTACGGGCCGTTCTGGCAGAACCCGCGCGAGCTGTCCGACCACCTGACGCTCAACCGGTCGTACCCGGAGGTGCAGGGCAACGTGCACTTCTCCGCCGTCCAGGTGCGGGCCAACCGCCTCGGCGCCACCGACATCTACGCGGCCGAGCACTACTCCCGGCCCGCGCTGGTGCCGGCCATGACGCACCTGCCGGCCAAGCCACTGCTCTTCCCGGTGGTCACCAAGGCGGCCCGACAGGTAGACGGAGTACGGCTGACCTGGCGTCAGCCGGCGGACGGCGCCGGGCCATTCGGCACCGCCACCTCGTACGCGATCTACCGTTTCGACGGCACCACAGTGCCCGGCCGGTGTGGCACGGCGGACGCCACGCACCTGGTCGACACCGTCCGGGCCACGCCCGGCGGGGCACAGTCCTGGGTGGACACCTCGGCCGTGCCCGGTAAGCGCTACACCTACCAGGTGACCGCGCTGGACCGGTCGGCCAACGAGAGCCCGGCCAGCCCGCCGGCATTCGTCCTGCGCTGACCCGTTCTCCCGAATGCCCCGGGCGCCTCGCGTGCCCGGGGCATTCGTCTGTTTGAACGGATGTCACCAATAGTTGGCGAGGCACATACCGCGCAGTTGATCAGTTGATCGAAACTGATCGACATCCGGTGACCCGCCGGTAACTTCCGTCCCACCCGCCCACCCCCGCGGAGGTAACCCGTGCCCCGACGTCTCGCCACCCTGTTCGCCTCGGGCGCGCTCGCGCTGCTCGCCACCCTCGCCATCGCCTCCCCCGCCGCCGCCGTCACCCCCGCGCAGAAGCTGTCCGTGCTGTCCAGTTGGACGCAGACCAGCGCCTCCAGCTACAACGCCTGGAACAGCGCCCGGGTCAACCGGGCCCCCTGGGCCGAGTACAACTTCAACTGGTCCACCGACTACTGCTCGTCCAGCCCGGACAACCCGCTCGGGTTCACCTTCAACCTGGGCTGCTACCGGCACGACTTCGGCTACCGCAACTACAAGGCGGTCGGCCAGTTCCCCGCCAACAAGTCCCGACTGGACAGCGCCTTCTACGAGGACCTGAAGCGCGTCTGCACCACGTACAACGCAGTCGTCCGACCGGCCTGCTACAGCCTGGCCTGGACCTACTACCAGGCGGTCAGCGTCTTCGGTTCCGTGGCGGCCGTACAGCAGGCCGACATCGACCGCGCCGCGAAAATGAAGGCCAAGGCCGAAGCCGCAGCCGCCGCCCGCGCCTAACCCCCCAACCCCAACCCCCACCCAACCCCCACCCCCTTCGTCCGTTGATCATGAAGTTATTGCCCGTCCGCCCGGCGTGTCGCAGCAATAACTTCATGGTCAACGACGGCGGGTGGGGGTGGGCCGGGTGGGATTGGGGGTTGGGTGGGTTGGTTAGGCGCGTTCGGTTCGGGTTGCCGGGTGGCGGTCCGGGTCGGCGGGACGACGGGGGGTTGGCTGGGACAGGCCGGTGCTGAAGCGGGTCGAGTCGGCCGCCAGGTCCGGGTGTTCCACGTCGAGGGCCAGCGCCGCCGCCTCGTCCAGCCCCAACTCGGCACCCTCGCCGTACGCGTCGTCGAAGGCCGCGTCGCCCAGCACCGTACGCAGCTGCGCCTGCTGCTCCGCCCAGTAGCCGCCGTAGATGCCCGGGGTCGCCCGCATGCTCGCCCGGGTGGCCTGCGCCGCCCCGAACAGGCGAGCCGCGGTCAACCGGTCCCCGCCGATGGCGCAGCGCACCGCGACCGCGTTCAACGTGTCGCACGCCCGGCCGTGGTAGCCGTGACCCATCCGGGAACGCAGCGCCACCAGCAGGTGCTCGTGTGCGGCGACGACGTCTCCCCGGGCCAGCGCGACCATCCCGAGCAGCATGTCCACCGAACGCCGACCCCGCTCCACAGGCCGGGCCGCCTCCACCGGGCGGACCGCCCCGAGCAGGTCGGCCGCCTCCTCCAGGGCGCCCCGCCGCCACAGCAGCTCGGCCAGGCTGAACACCGCGAACAGCGCTTCGCCGACCACGTCCTGCCCGTGCGCCCAGTCGATGACCTCCCGGCACACCCGCTCGGCCTCGACGAACTGCCCCATGTCCACCAGTGGCGCGGCCCTGCCGGCGAGCACCCGAGCCAGCAACCCGGCGTCACCGGCCTGACGGGCGGCTGCCTCCGCGCGCTGGGAGTAGCGCAGCTCCTCCGCGAACTCGCCGTCGGCGCCGGCGTGCAGCGAGTGCATGTGGTACGCCGCCGCCAGCTCCGCCTCCGGGATCCGCTCGCCCGTTTCGGCGATCCGCCCGTACAGCCGGAACAACCACAGCCGCCCCTCCCGGGCCAGGCCCCGCTCAAGCCACCACTGGTCCAGGCCACCAGCCAGCCCCAGACCGGCACGGGCACTGCCACCGGTGGCGCACCACCGCAGCGCGGCGCGCAACTCCCCGGCCAACGGGTCCAGGGCGTACAACGACAACGTGACGGGCCGGCCGTCCTGGCCCAGGTGTGCCTGGCCCAGCGCATGCGCCGACCAGGCCACGTGCCGGTTCCGGGCGGCCTGCTCCTCACCCGCCTCGGCCAACCGCCGCGCCGCGTACGCCCGGATGGGGTCGAGCATCCGGTAGGTGCTGCCCGCCGCACGCGGCTCGGCCAGGACCATCGATTTGTCCACCAGCACCGACAGCGGGTCCAGCGGGTCGTCGCCCAGCAGCCACTCCACCGTGCCGAGGTCAACCGGCCCGGCGAAGACCGCCAGCCAGCGCAGCAGGCGGGCGGCCCGGGGCCCCAGCGTCCGGTACGACCAGGTGACGGTGGCCTGCATGGTCAGGTGCCGCTCGGTGGCCGAGCGATGCACCGCCCTGGTCGCCGGGCTGGGCGGTGTCGCGCCGGCCGCCGCCGCGACCAGGTCCACGGTGTCCTGCTGGTTGCCGGACCAGCCCCGCTCCACCGGCGGCGGCTCCGGGTCTTCCCGTCCGGCGTCCAAGGTGCCGAGCACGTCGTCCAGTCGCTCGGCGAGCTGGCCGACGGAGAGCACCCGCAGCCGGGCTGCGGCCAACTCGATGGCGAGCGGCAACCCGTCGAGCCGCTGCACCACCCGGCGCAGATCAGCCGACTCGGCCGGATCCGGCTGCCGACCGCCGCGCGCCGCCGCCGTCCGGTCCAGCAGGAGCGCCACCGCGTCGCTCTCCGCGCCGTCCGGCCGTGGGTCGACCGAGAGAGGCGGGATCCGCCACACCACCTCGCCCGGCAGGCTGAACGACTCCCGACTGGTCGCCAGCACCCGTACGCCGCTCCCACCGGACAGCAGCCGCGCGATCACCTCCGCGCAGGCGGCCGGTTGGGTGTCGCAGGTGTCCAGTACGACCAGCATGCGGCGGTTGGCCGCGTACTCGACCAGGGTGTCCAGCATCGGCCGGCCCGGCTCGGGTCGCAGGCCGAGCACCGCAGCGATCGCGAACGCCACCAGCCCCGGGTCGGTCACCGCGGCGATGTCGACGAACCAGACCCCGTCCGGGTATGCCTCGACGACGCCGCTGGCCAACTCCACAGCGAGGCGGGTCTTGCCCGCGCCGCCCGCCCCCAGCACGGTGACCAGGCGGTGTTGTCGCACCAACAGGCCCAGCTCGACGCGCTCGGTCTGCCGACCGACGAACGAGGTCACCTGGGTCGGCAGGTTGTGCGGCACCGTGTCGGCGGTGCGGGGCCGGGGGAACTGCCGCTCCAGGCCCGGTGCGATGAGTTGGAACAGCCGCTCCCGGTCGTCGAAGCCGCGCAACCGGTGCAGGCCCAGGTCGAGCAGGGTCGCACCGGGCGGCAACGGCTCGGCCCGACGGGCGGTGGACGCCGAGCAGAGCACCTGCCCACCGTGGGCGGCGGCGGCCACCCGGGCGGCCCGGTGCACCTCGGGGCTGGCGTACTCGCCGTCGCGCGGCTCGGCGTAACCGGTGTGCAGGCCCATCCGCACCCTGGGTGCGGCTTCCGCTGTGGGCCAGTCGTGGTTGGACAATGCCCGTTGGGCGGTCAGGCAGGCGGTCAGCGCCGCCGCCGGGTCCTCGAAGGCCAGGAAGAACGAGTCGCCCTCGGTCAGCAGCTCCGCGCCCCCCGTGCTGGCCAGCGTCCGGCGCAGCAACCGCCGATGCTCAGCGAGCACCGGTCGGTAGTCCGGACCGAGCAGTTGGGCCAGCCGGGTCGAGCCCTCGATATCGGTGAACACGAAAGTCACCCAACCGCTCGGGAGCTGGATCCGTGGCGACATGCGTGGAACCTCCGCCCGTGACGTCGGATTCATGCTGCCTGAATCCGAGCGATCACGCATCGTGAGAACGGCCGGGCAGGTGCCGCCTCAAGGTGCCACTCGGACCCGCTCCCGGCAAGGACTGTCCACCAGGCGGCGGAGAACTGCCCCGATCAGCAGCCGCAGGCGCCACCGCAGCAGCCACCACCGGCGGGTGCCGGAGCACCACCGGCGGAACCACCCCGGCCGGTGACCGCGACGGCGGAAAGCAGCTTGACCGTGTCGGCGTGTCCCTGTGGGCAGGTGGCCGGCTCACCGGCCGCAGCCATCGAACGGTTGACCTCGAAGGTGTCTCCGCAGGCGCGGCAGCGGAACTCGTACCGGGGCATGGCACCCAGGGTACGTGGATCTGGCATTCGGCGGGGCATGGGTGATACTCGAAGGGTGGTGGACGGTGAGGACGACACGCGTGTGCAACCGTTACGACCGGCCGCGCCGCTGGACGGCCCACTAAAGGGCTCGGGGGCTGCGCCCGATCCGGTGCGCGCGGTGCCCCGTCCCCGCAGGCCATGGCTGAGCGGACGGTCCGGGGCTGGGCCGACCACACCAGCGGCAACACCCGCACCGACCGCCCCCGGTGCCGACCCGGCCGCGAAGGTCGAGGCCACCACGGTCGCGGACCCGAAGACCGCAACCCCGAAGACAGCGGACCAGAAGACCGCGGACGCCACGGTGGAGGACGCGAAGGCGGACGCCGTGGCCGACGATGCGAAGGCCGCCACCGCGGATCCGGCGAAGACCATGGTGGACGGCGTACCCGTCGTGCCGGCGTCCGATTCCGCCCGGCGGCGGCGGGTGCCGTTCGCGCACGCGGTACGGCTGGAGCCACGCCGGGCAGCGGCCTCCGCGGCCCACGCGACCCGCGCCTGGGCTCGTCGGCCGAGCGGTCGGCTCACCCTGCCCGGTGTGTTCCTGCTGGCACTGGTGGCCGCGACCGCGGCGGCCGGTGCGCTGCTCGTGCCGGCCACCATCCGCGCACCGCGCCCGGTCGCGGCCGACTCCTCCGCTACGCTGGCCGTACCGCCAGCGGCCCCGTCCGGCTTCCCCACCGGCCCGCTGCCCACCGGACCGGTGCCGACCGGCCCGCTGCCCAGCGGTGGGCTGCCCGGTGGTGGCCTCCCCGGCAGTGGGCTGCCGACCGGGCCCGCCATCGGCCCGGTGGTCGGGGGTCGACCCTCGGACGCTCTGGCCGGTTGGGCTCAGCAGGTCGGTGCCAAGGTCGGTGTCCCCGCGACCGCCATGCAGGCGTACGGGTACGCCGAGCTGGTGCTCGCCCAGACCAACCGCAGCTGCGCGTTGAGCTGGACCACGCTGGCCGCGATCGGCAAGGTCGAGTCGGGGCACGGCTCGGCCAACGGCGCGCGGTTGGGACCGGACGGCATGGCACTGCCGAAGATCATCGGGCTGCCTCTGGACGGCAAGGACGGCCGGATGCGGATCATCGACACCGATCGTGGGGCGCTCGACGGAGACCCGGTCCTCGACAAGGCGATCGGGCCGATGCAGTTCATCCCGACCACCTGGCAGGAGATCGGCGCGGACGCCGACAACGACGGCAAGAAGGACCCGCACGACCTGGACGACGCCGCCCTGGCAGCGGGAAACTACCTCTGCAAGGGTGGCCGGAACCTGAGCATTCCGGGCGACTGGTGGAACGCGATCCTCTCCTACAACGACGTGCGGCGCTACGCCCAGGACGTCTTCGACACCGCGAACCAGTACGGACGGGCCAGCCGCTAGTGAAGTGATCGTCTCGATACGTTGGAGAACTGGACACTTCCCCCCGGCCTCTGTTAGCGGCAAGCTAGACGGGTGATGGTGCGCGAGTGGGACCCCAGGACCGCGTCGTCCGCCGAGATCGCTTCGCTGCTGGCGACGCTGAACGCGGTCCTGGCGGCCGATCTGCCGCAGGACCCGCCGTGGCGGGAGACCTCGCTGCGGGAATACCTCGCCGAGGTGATGCCCGGCGAGCGGCGGATCTCCTGGATCGCCCAGGCTGAGCCGACCGACCCCGGCGACCCGGGCGCGGTGCTCGGCCAGGTGCACGTGCTGCTCCTCGGTGACATCGGCGTGCTCGAGGTGCTGGTGCACCCGTCCGTGCGGCGCAGCGGTCTCGGTCGTGATCTGGTGTTGCGCGCCGCCCGCCGGGTCTACCAGGAGGGCTTCCAGTCGATCGGGGTGGAGGTGGTCGGCGACACGCCGGCGGTGGCCTTCTACGAGGCGCTCGGCTTCGCCCGGGAATACGTGGAGACCCGCAGCGTGCTCGACCTGACCGCTGTCGACTGGGCCGAGCTGGCCGAGATGGCGACCGGCATCGGGGCGGGTTACCACCTGGAGTTCTTCCCCGGCGGGCCACCGGATGACCTGATCGAGGCGTACGCGCGGGCGAAGGCCGAGGTGCGCGACGTCGACGACGGTGAGCTGCGCCCCAGCTCCTACGATCCGGAGCGGCTGCGCGACAGCCTCGACACCCTGCACCGGCGGGGCATGAAGCCGTACATCGTGCTCGCCCGGCACGAGCAGAGCGGCGAGGTGGCCGGCCTGACCGAGGTGGTGGTCCCGGCGCAGCACCCCACCCGTGCCGACCAGTACGACACGATCGTCGCGCAGGACCACCGGGGCTACGGCATCGACCGGGCGATCAAGGCTCGGATGCTGCTGGAGCTGCGCTCCGCCGAGCCGGAGCTGATCGAGGTGCAGACCTGGAACGCGCAGGCCAACGAGGCGATGCTGAAGGTCAACGCGGAGTTGGGTTACCGGTCCGACCGGGACTGGTGCGAATACAGCGTCGACGTCGCTGAGCTGGTGCACCGCCTCGACCCACCCCGCTGAGGGAATTCACGAAACTGTCCACTTGGGGATGGACGGCGGACAGCCGCGCACCTTAACGTGCGTTCGACCCCATCCACCCATCGTGGAGGCCCTATGCGCCCGCGCCGCTCAATCGCCGCGCTCGCGACCGCCACCGCCGCCGTGACCATCACGGCGCTCGGCGTCGCACCCACCGCGGCCAGCGCCGCGCCCACCGACCTGTTCATTTCGGAGTACGTCGAAGGCTCGTCGAACAACAAGGCGATCGAGCTGTTCAACGGCACCGGCGCCGCCGTGGACCTGACGGCCGGCGGCTACCAGTTGCAGCTCTACTTCAACGGCTCCACCACGGCCACCACGATCGCGCTGACCGGGAGCGTGGCCGCTGGGGACGCGTTCGTGTTCGCGAGCGCCTCGGCCGGGGCCGCCATCCTCGCCCAGGCCGACCAGACCAGCGGAGCGAGCCTGTTCAACGGTGACGACGCGGTCGTGCTGCGCCGGGGCACCACAGTGCTCGACTCGATCGGTCAGGTCGGGGTCGACCCGGGCGCCGAGTGGGGGGCCGGCACGACCAGCACCGCCGACAACACCCTGCGCCGGCTGCCAACCGTGGCCGCCGGCGACACGGACCCGTCGGACGCGTTCGACCCGGCCGCGCAGTGGGCGGGCTTCCCGGTCGACACCTTCGACGGGCTCGGCGCGCACACAGTCGACGGCGGGGGCCCGGTCGACGTGCCGGCCACGCTGACCTGCGGGGGGCCGTTGGTCACCGCGGCGGGCACGGCCGCGACGCGCGAGGTCACCGCCACCGACCCCGATGACACGGTCGTCGACCTGGCGGTGACGGGGGTCAGCCCGACCCCGACCAGCGGCTCGATCACCCGCACCGCGTTCACCCCCGCGGAGGGGTTGGGCGGCACCGCCCGCGCAACGGTCGGCACCAGCGCCGACCTGACCGCCGGGGCGTACACCGTCACCCTGACCGCGACCGACGCGGACGGTGGCACCGCCAGCTGCGCGCTGGTCGTGCAGGTGACCCGGGAGCTGACCGTCGGCGAGGTGCAGGGTCCGACCACCGACGCCGAGTCCGGCCCGAGCGACCGGTCGCCGCTCGCACCGGCGAGCGGCAACGGCACGAGCAGCACGATGTACGACGTCCGCGGCGTGATCACCCAGTTGACCCTGGCGCGTACCTCGGCGGGGGCGGAGCAGCACGGCTTCTTCCTCCAAAGCCGCACGGGCGACACCGACGGAGACCCGACCAGTTCCGACGGCATCTTCGTGTTCATGGGCACGTTCACCTCACTGGTCGGCGGTTATGTCCCGACGGTCGGCGACGAGGTGGTTTTGCGGGCCCGGGTGTCGGAGTACTTCGGCTTCACCCAGCTCTCCGGCGCCTCGCTGGTCCGCCGGATCGCCGGCGGGCTGGCCGTGGACACCGCGGTCGAGGTCACCGACGCGGTGCCACCGATCGAGGTGACCGACGCGCAGCGTTTCTGGGAGCGGCACGAGGGCACCCGGATGCGGGTACGCGCGGGCAGCGGCGCGGTGAGCGGGCGGGACGTCTTCTCGTCCACTGCCGACGCCGAGCTGTGGGTGGTTGACCGGGACGATCCACTGCTGGACCGCGCCGACCCGTACACCCGGCGGGTCTTCCGTGATTCGCACCCGCTGGACAACGACCCGACCCGCCGTTTCGACGACGGCAACGGCCAGCGGACGCTGCTCGGCAGCATGGGTGTGAAGGCCACCGCCGGGGACAGCGCCGCGCTGCTCCCGCCGGCGCACACCTTCGACACGCTGCGCGCGGACGCGGTGGGCGGGGTCTACTACTCGTTCGAGAAGTACGGCGTCCAGGTCGAGCGGGCGGAGTTCGACGCCGGGGCCGACCCGTCGAAGAACAACCCGCCCAAGCCGGCCGACCGGTCGCAGGAGGTGGCCGTCGCCACCTATAACGTGGAGAACCTGTACGACTACCGGGACGACCCGTTCGACGGCTGTGACTTCACCGGCAATGCCGGCTGCCCGGGCGTCAACCCGCCGTTCGACTACGTGCCGAGCAGTGAGGCGGACTACCGGCAGCAGCTCGGTGCTCTCGCCGACCAGATCGTCAAGGATCTGCACGCACCGGACCTGATCCTGGTGCAGGAGGCCGAGGACCAGGACATCTGCACGGTTTCCGGCACCACGTTGAGCTGCGGTGACACCGACAACGCGGACGGCGCTCCGGACAGCATCCAGGAGTTGGCGCTGGCGGTGGCGGCAGCCGGTGGGCCGGCGTACGCCGCTGCCTATGACCGGACCGGCGCGGACGCCCGCGGGATCACCGCAGCCTTCCTCTACCGCACGGACCGGTTGTCGCTGGCGGCCGCGACGGCGGACGACCCGCTGCTGGGTTCGGCACCGACCGTCCAGTACCGAGCTGCGGGGTTGCCGGCCAACGCGGACGTGCAGAACCCGAAGGCCCTCAACGCGGTGCTGCCGTCGGATGTGGACACGTCGACCGGTCGGGACGGCAGCAACGTCTTCACCCGCGCTCCCCAGTTGGGCAAGTTCACAGTGGCCGCCGCACCCGGCTCGACGGAGCGGTTCACCCTCTACGCGCTCAGCAACCACTACTCCTCGGGCCCGGACAGCCGGGTCGGGCAGCGGCGGGAGCAGGCGCGCTACGGCGCCGCGATCGTCACCGCGATCGAGGCGGCCGACCAGACCGCCCGGGTGGTCTACGGAGGGGACCTGAACGTCTTCCCCCGCCCGGACGATCCCATCGCGACCGGCAGCCAGCCCACTCCCTCGGACCAGCTCGCACCGCTCTACGAGGCGGGCCTGCACAACCTGTGGGACAACCTGGTGGCGGACGTGCCGGCGTCGGCATACTCGTACAGCTTCGAGGGGCAGGCGCAGACGCTCGACCACCTGTTCGTCAACGACGCGCTCTACGGCGACCTGGTGCAGGTGCGGGCCGCGCACATCAACGCCGACTGGCCGGCCGAGTTCACCGGCGACGGGTCGCGGGGTTCCAGCGACCACGACCCGCAGGTGGCCCGGTTCCGGTCCCGGGCGTCGTTGACCGTCGCCGACACGGCGGTGGTCGAGGGCAACCAGGGCACCAGGCAGCTCACCTTCACCGCCACGGTGTCCCGGCCGCTGTCCCAGCCGGTGCTGCTCTGCGCCACGACGGTCGGCCTCACGGCTCAGGGTGGTGCGGACTTCGACCCGTACGTCGGTTGCAAGGTGTTGGCGGCCGGGCAGACGTCGGTGGTGTTCCCGGTGTCGGTGCGCGGTGACCGTAAGCGGGAGACGGACGAGAAGCTGACGCTGCTGGTGGCCGGGGTTCCCGGCCTACGGCTGGCCGACCCGCTCGCGGTCGGCACGATCACCAACGACGACTGACGTCGCGTTTTCCCGGCGAGGCCCGCAGATCCGTTCCGGATCGGCGGGCCTCGCTGGTGTCAAGGTGAGACCACCCCGCGCGGGGGCCACGGCGGTCGGGGCAGGTGCCGGTGTTGAGCCACACGCACCTCCCACTGGCTTCGGCGCCGCATCGCGTCCCGAACTGCCCGGTTGCGGTAGAACGTCTCGGGCGGGCGGGCCAGCCCGTAGATGTCCGCCCACCATTCGCCCGGCTCAGGGTCGAGAATGGTGTCGAGGTGCGACGGGTAGCGACGCTCCGCGCCGTTGTACGTGTCCTGCCAGTCCTGCATCGGTTTGAGCACCCGGCCGAACTCGTCCACCACGGCCAGCCGGCAGCCCAGCACACCGATGATGCGCCGGAGCAGGACGATGCTCGGCACCATGCGGCCGGCCTCGATCCGACCAATGGTGGCATGGTGCACACCCGCCCACCGGGCCAGCTCGCGCTGGCTCAGGTCGGCGCGACGGCGGACCGCCCGGACGATACCGGCGGCGGGCCAGGGCGCGTCGGAAGGCTCGCTGAGCAGGACCGGCTCAGCTGAGGTTGACGAATCACTCATGCCGCCACCGTCCCGCCTGGTGGAGCTGGCCGCAATCCCGCTTACCGTGCCTGTGGATAACCAGCTGACCTGTGGATATCGTCCACGGCCGGCGGATCACTCTCCGTGCTCGCGGCACCAATTGCACCGCCACTACAGCGCGTCACGGGGCTTTACGCTGCTCCGTCGAGCAGCCCAGACCAGGCCAGACACGCCACCGGGCTGACCAGGGGAATCCCCAACCTCGCCAGCAGACACACCATCCCCCGCCCGCCCCCTTTGCTCTGCAGTTCAATATGCGCCGAGAGCGGAGGGTGAGCGTCGCCGTCGGGGGTGCAGAGCAAAGGCGGGAGGGGAGGTGGTGGTGGCGGCTCGTCAGATGGTTACGCTCCGCTAACCGTTATTGCCGGCAGGACCGCAGGCCGCAGGCCGGTCGGTCCGCAGGTCGGTCGGTCCACGAGCCGGTACGGCCGGGAAGCTCAACCGCGCCGCCCGCCGACGGGACACGCGGTCAGGACGCGCCGGCCGTGCGCAAGCCGGTGCCGCGCCCGCCCCCGCACGCTAGGAAGACAGCGCGGTCAGAGTTGGACCTGGGGTCAGTAGCGCTGGCGCAGCAGCCCGGCGGCCTCGACCGCCCAGTAGGTGAGGATGACCTGCGCGCCGGCCCGCTTGATCGAGGTGAGCGTCTCCAACATCACGCGCTCCCGGTCGATCCAGCCGTTCGCGGCGGCAGCCTCGACCATCGCGTACTCACCGGAGACCTGGTAGGCGGCGACCGGGACGTCCACCGCGGCCCGCACCGCCGACACCACGTCGAGGTAGGGCAGCGCCGGCTTGACCATCACCAGGTCGGCGCCCTCGGCGACGTCCAGCGCCACCTCACGCAGCGACTCGCGCAGGTTGGCCGGGTCCTGCTGGTAGGTGCGTCGGTCGCCCTCCAGCGCCGACTCCACCGCCTCCCGGAACGGGCCGTAGAAGGCGGAGGCGTACTTCACGGCGTACGCCAGCACGGCGACATCCTGGTGCCCGGCGGCGTCGAGCGCCCGGCGCACCACGCCGACCTGGCCGTCCATCATCCCGGACGGCCCGACCATGCCGGCCCCGGCGGCGGCCTGGGCCACCGCCATCTCGGCGTACGCGGCCAGGGTGGAGTCGTTGTCCACCTCGCCGTCGGGGGTGAGCAGGCCGCAGTGCCCGTGCGAGGTGAACTCGTCCAGGCACAGGTCGCTCATCACCACCGTGTCGTCACCCACCTCGGCCACCACGTCGCGGATGGCGACGTTGAGGATGCCGTTCGGGTCGATGCCGCCGGAGCCGGTCGGGTCGCGCCGTTCCGGCACACCGAAGAGCATGATCCCGCCGACGCCGGCCTGGACCGCCTCGGCCGCCGCCTTGCGCAGCGAGTCCCGGGAGTGCTGGAGCACCCCCGGGAGCGAACCGATGGCCCGCGGCTCGGTCAGCCCTTCCTTGACGAACATCGGCACGACCAGCTCGGCCGGGTCGACTCGGGTCTCCGACACCAGCCGGCGGATCGCCGGGGTGCGGCGCAGCCGGCGGGGCCGGATCTCGGGGTACGACATGGAAGGGCCTCCTCGAACGACTACCGGAAGCGCAGAGCGGTCGGGCCCTGCACCTTCGAGCCGCGGCGCTGCTTGGCCGGCATGGCAGCCAGCTTCTCGCGCAGCTCGACGGCGTAGGCGGCGAGCGCCTCCACCAGGTCGGGCACCGAGGCGTGTGGCGGCTGGACGTCGACCCGCAGGCCGAACTCCGTCGCGGTCTCCGCCGTCTTGGGCCCAATGACGGCAACAACGGTCCGGGCGTGCGGCTTCCCGGCGATGCCGACCAGGTTGCGCACGGTGGAGGACGAGGTGAAGAGCACCGCGTCGAAGCCGCCCGACTTGATGGCGTCCCGGATCTCGGCGGGCGGCGGCGCGGCCCGCACCGTCCGGTACGCGGTCACGTCGTCGACCTCCCAGCCGCGCTCGGTGAGCCCGGCGGCGAGCGTCTCGGTGGCGATGTCGGCGCGCGGCAGCAGCACCCGGCCCACCGGGTCGAGGATCTCGTCGTGCGGGGAGAACTCGGCCAGCAGCCCTTCGGAAGACTGCTCCCCGGTGGGGATCAGCTCCGGCTGGATGCCGAACGCGCGGACCGCGTCCGCCGTCGCCTCACCGATGCAGGCGATCTTGACGCCGCCGAAGTGCCGGGCGTCGAGACCGTGCTCGGCGAACTTCTCCCAGACCGCGCGGACCGCATTTACCGAGGTGAAGATCACCCAGGCGTACCGGCCGTCGACCAGGCCCTTGACCGCACGCTCCATCTGCGCCGGGGTGCGCGGCGGCTCGACCGCGATGGTCGGCACCTCACACGGAATCGCCCCGTACGCGCGCAGTCGGGCGCTCATCACGCCGGCCTGCTCCTTGGTGCGGGGTACGAGCACCTTCCAGCCGTACAGCGGGCGGTTCTCCCACCAGCTCAGCTTGTCGCGCTGACCCACCCCGACACCGACGGTGAGCACCACCCGGCCGGTGAAGCCGAGCGCGGCGGCCACGAAGCTGTCCACTGTCGACGTGGTCGTGTACTGGGTCTCGCCGGTGCCGTCGCCGGTCACGCCGACGCCGGTGGTGCCGTCGACCCCGGCGGCGAGCAGCCCGTCCCGGACGGCGGCGAGGTCACCGGCGTCCACGGCGAGCGCGAGCGAACCCCGGCCGACGGCCGTGGCCAGCGCCTCGAAGTCCAGTGTGCTGACGTCCTCGACGTCGGCAGCCGTCCGCACACCCGGCAGCGGCACACCGGCGTAGGTGGCCACACCCTCGGCCTGGCCGACGCCGGGCACCACCTCGAAGTGGGCGGCGGTGCGGGCGACGGCCTGCACCTCCTTGACCACCGAGTCGTGGCCGAACGGGTCGCCGGCGACGAGGTGCACCGCGTTCAACCCGGAACGGGCCGCGGAGATCAGCACCTTCGCCACGTCCCCGGGCGCGCCCTCGGCCGGCGTGAACTCGGCATCGTCCCTGGCATCGGCACGAACGACGGCGAGCAACGACTCCGGGACTCCCCGGTCGTAGATCACCTGGTCGGCGTCGACCAGGGCGTCGTGTGCCCGACGGGTCAGCAGACCTGGGTCACCGGGGCCAGCCCCGACGAACGCGATACGGCCGACGGGCTTACGGGTGCGGGTCATTCTGTGCTCCCAAATTGCTGGGTCCCCGGGCCGGTGTGTCCTTCGTGGCCGAGGATCGAGTCGGCGCCGAGGTCGAGGAGTTCGGCGGCGAGTGCCTTACCGATCTCCGCCGCGTCGGCGGGCGTTCCGGTGCGGGACAGCCGGAGGTCACGAGTGCCGTCCGGGCTGATCACCGCCCCGCGCAGGTAGATCTCATCGCCGTCGTCACCTTCGGCGAGTTCGGCGTAGGCGGCGACGGGTGCACTGCACCCGGCCTCCAAGGTCGCCAGCAACGCGCGTTCCGCGGTGACCGCGGCGCGCGACGGTGCGTGGTCGAGCAGCGCGAGCAGCTCGACCAGGTCCTGGTCATCGACCCGGCACTCGACCGCCAGCGCACCCTGGGCGGGTGCGGGCAGCATGAGCATCGGGTCGAGGGTCTCGGTGATCGTGTCGGTCCGACCGATCCGGGCCAGCCCGGCCCGGGCCAGCACGACCGCGTCGAGGTCGGCCTCGGGGCCGAGCACCCGCGCCAGGCGGGTGTCGATGTTGCCGCGGATCGGGGTGACCTCCAGTTGCAGCCCGAGGGCGTGCAGCTGGGCGATACGGCGCAGCGCGCCGGTGCCCACTGTGGCACCGGGCGGCAGCTCGGCGAGCGTCCGCCCGCCCTGGGCGATCAGCGCGTCGCGCGGGTCCTGTCGGGCCGGCACCGCCGCGATGTGCAGCCCGGCGGCGGCGGCCGTGGGCAGATCCTTGTAGGAGTGCACCGCGAAGTCGATCGTCCTGGCGGTCAGCGCGTCGCGCAGCGCGGAGACGAACACCCCGACGCCGAGCCGGTGCACCGGCGCGTTGGAGCGGTCGCCAGCGGTGATCACCTCCACCAGCTCGACCGGGCGGCCGGTGGCGGCGGTCAACGCCTCGGCGATCTGGCTGGACTGGGCCATCGCCAGGGCGCTGCCCCGGGTGCCGAGGCGCAGGGGGGCGGTCATCGCGCACCTCCGGTGGGCGGGGTCGGCTCGGTGGCGTCGGCTCCGGACACCGGGTCGGTGCCGAGCAGTGCCGCGCCGAGGTCGGGGGTCAGCACGTCCGGGACGGTGTCCACCGGAGAGGTCTGCGGGACCTCGAGGTCGAACAGCTCGCGCAGCAGGGCCGCGTACTGGTCGCCGCCGGGCTCCGCGGCCAACTGGCGCACCTTGACGGTGGGCTGGTGCAGCAGTCGCTGCACCACCCGGTGCACGGTGCGGGCCACCTCGGCCCGCAGGTCGTCGCCGAGGTCGGGGCGGCGCTGGGCGAGCCGGCGCAGCTCGGCGGTGACCACGTCGTCGGCCCGGCCGCGCAGCGCGGCGACGGTGGGTGCCACGTCGGCGCCGCGCAGCCAGGTGAGGAAGCCCTCCACCTCGGCCAGCACGATCCGTTCGACGGCGGCGGCGTCGGCAGCCGCCGGACCGTCGGCGAGCAGCGCTGCCATCCGGTCGATGTCGATCACCTCGACGCCGGGCAGCTCGGCGACACCATCCTCGACGTCGCGCGGGACGGCCAGGTCGAGCAGGACCAGCGGGCCCCGGGCCGGGTCCCGCTCGGCCAGCGCCGCGCTGACCACCGGACGGGTGAGGACCGGTTCGGTGGACGCGGTGGCGGCCACTACGATGTCCACTGTGGAGAGGGTGTTGGCCAGCTCGGTCATCGGCGCCGCACTCGCCCCGTACGACTCGGCGAGCCGGACGGCCCGGTCGGCGCCCCGGTTGCTGACGGTGAGGGGCCCGGCGCCCAGCCGGGACAGCGTGGCCACCCCGAGCGAGCCCATCGCGCCGGCACCGACCACCAGGGCCGGGTGGCCGGCGAGGTCGCCGTCGAGGTGCCCGGCGGCCAGCTCCAGCGCTGCGGTGACGACGCTCTGGCCGGCCCGGTCGATGCCGGTCTCGGCGTGGGCCCGCTTGCCGACCCGCAACGCCTGCTGCATCAGCTCGTGCAGCAGCCGGCCGGCCGAGTCGGCGCCAGTGGCCCAGTGGTACGCGTCGCGCAGCTGCCCGAGGATCTGCGCCTCACCGACGACCATCGAGTCCAGGCCGGTGGCGACCCGGAAGACGTGGTCGACGGCGGCGGTGTCGTAGTGCACGTACAGGTGGCTGGCGAGCGCCGCCGGCGGACTGCCGGCCTGCTCGGCCAGGACGGCGCAGACGTCGCCGAGCCCGCCGTGGAAACCGGACACGGCGGCGTAGACCTCCACCCGGTTGCAGGTGGAGACGATCACCGCCTCGGCCACGTACGGCTGGGCGATCAGGCGGTCCAGGGTGCGGGTCAGGTCGGCGGGGGGCACAGCCAGCTGCTCCAGCGTGGCGACCGGGGCGGTCCGATAGGACGCGCCGACGACGAGCAGTTTCACGTGCCGATCGCCTCCTGGGTGTCGGTGGCCGCGAACCCGCCCGGCAGGGCGGTGAGAGCGGACCCGCCGGTGGCGGGCAGCGCGGTCAGCGATGCCTTGCGGTGCTCGTGGAAGGACAGAATCTGCAGCTCGATGGCGAGGTCGACCTTGCGTAGGTCGACCCCCTCCGGAACCGAGAGTACGCACGGTGCGAAGTTGAGGATGCTCGTCACACCGACGGCGACCAGTTGGTCGGCGACCTGCTGGGCGGCTGCGGCCGGGGTGGCGATCACGCCGATCGCCAGGGATTCCTCCGCGGCGACCGTCGGCAGGTCGTCGACATGCCGGACAACCAGGCCGTTGATCTCCTCACCGACCCGGGAGGGATCGGCGTCGAGCAGTGCGGCGATCCGGAAGCCCCGGCTCGCGAAGCCGTCGTAGCCGGCCAGGGCGTGACCGAGATTACCCACGCCGACCAGGGCGACCGCCCGGCGTTGAGTGAGCCCGAGCACAAACTCGATCTGCTCGATCAGCAGCGCGACGTCGTAGCCGACGCCCCGGGTGCCGTACGAGCCGAGGTGGGAGAGGTCCTTGCGGAGCTTGGCGGAGTTGACACCGGCGGCGGCGGAGAGGCCCTCGCTGGAGACAGTCTCGTGCCCGGTGTCGGCGAGGTTGTGCAGCGCGCGCAGGTACTCCGGGAGCCGAGCGACGGTCGCCTCGGGCAGATCCGGTAGCGCCGGTACGGCACCGGCGCGGCCGGGCGCGCCTGGGTGACGGTGCTGACTCATGAGACTCCGTGCGGTGCGATCCTCGGCCAACTCCGCTGGTCGGCCGCTTATGGACTCCCGCTGGCGACCGAGATTGCCGGCTGTGCTAGCAGGGCGCGTCGGAGTCACAGAGTAGGCGCTTGTGAAGACGTGCACAAATCGCGATCTTGCCGCTGCGCCACGCAACCTCACCAGCACCTCCATTCCGCAAGATCGATCCGACGGGCCTCCGCTCACGCCACCCGGGCGATTATTGCTCAATCCCGACTTCTCTGACCAATCCCGCGCCGAGCCTCACAGGGACCGTCCCCCCAGGTGGTAGGGGCAGCACTACGGGGGAGAGGCAGGGCTTCGGGATGGGGACCCGAAGCCCGAATGCCTAGCCTTTTGGGCATGACCGCCGTTGCCGCCACCAGCGACCAACCGACGCTGGCACCGAGCATCCCCCGCCAACTCTTCGTCGACTCCGGGTACGTGCTGCTCGGCCTGCCCCTGGCGGTGGCCAGCTTCGTGGTCCTCATCGTCGGCACCGCGGTCGGCATCGGCCTGGTGGTGACGGTGGTCGGCCTGCCGATCCTCAGCGGCACCCTGTACGCCGCCCGTGGGCTCGCCGACATCGAGCGGCTGCGGCTGCCCGCGGTGCTCCGGCAGCCCCGGATCCGGCCGCACTACCGGCTGCCCGAGGCGGGCGCGAACGCCTGGCGGCGGATCTTCGTGCCGATGCGGGACGCCCAGTCCTGGCTCGACCTGGCGCACGGCATCCTGCGGCTGATCGCGGCGGCCGGCACCTTCGTGGTGGCCCTGGTGTGGTGGGCGGGAGCGATCGCCGGCTCGCTGTACTGGGCCTACGACTGGGCCCTTCCCCGAGCCGACGGCGAGGGTGACAAGGACCTGGCCCAACTGCTCGGCCTGGGCGACTCGACCACCGCCCGAATCGGCCTGAACACCGCGATCGGGGTGTTCTTCCTGATCACCCTGCCGATCGTGATCCGGGGTTGCGCGCTTCTCCAGGCCAGCTTCGCCAAGGCCATGCTGACCGGGGTGGCCGAGATGCGCGACCGGATCACAGTGCTGGAGGAGCAGAAACGGGCCGCCGTGTCCGCCGAGGCGTCCGCGCTGCGCCGGTTGGAACGCGACATCCACGACGGCCCCCAGCAGCGCCTGGTCCGCCTGGCGATGGACCTCAGCCGGGCCCGGATGCAGCTCGCGTCCGACCCGGAGGCGGCCGGCCGGACCATCGACGAGGCGGTCACCCAGACCCGGGACACGCTGGCCGAGCTGCGGGCGCTGTCCCGGGGCATCGCCCCGCCGATCCTGGTCGACCGGGGCCTGCCCAGCGCCCTGGCCGCGATCGCCGCGCGTGGGCTGATCCCGATCGAGCTCCAGGTGGATCCGCAGCTCGGCACGCCGGGCGGGCGGCTCGACCCGGCGGTGGAGAACACCGCGTACTTCGTGGTGTCCGAGGCGCTGACCAACGTCGCCAAGCACGCCCGAGCCACCGAGGCCGTGGTGGCCGTCGCCCGGCAGGGCACCCACCTCCAGGTGCGGGTGGGCGACGACGGTCAGGGCGGCGCACACCTGGCCAAGGGGCACGGGCTGGCTGGCATCGCCGACCGGGTCCGGGCCGCCGGCGGTGAACTGGTGGTGGTCAGCCCGGCCGGCGGCCCCACCGAGATCCGCGCTGAGCTTCCCCTGTGAGCGCGAGGAGTGAGCCGGGTTTACGAGCCCCGCAGTCGCGAACGAAGGAGATGCTGTGATCAGTCCCGCGCCGCGCCCCCACTACGGGCCGGACGTGGTAGACAACACAGCCATGCGCATCGTGATCGCGGACGACGCCGTCCTGCTCCGGGAGGGGCTGGTCCGGCTGCTCACCGAGAGCGGCCACCAGGTGGTGGCCGCCGTCGGCGACGGCGACGCGCTGGTCGAGGCGGTGGTGGAGCACCGCCCGGACGTGTCGATCGTCGACGTCCGGATGCCGCCGTCGCACACCGACGAGGGGCTGCGGGCAGCGGTGGAGGCACGCCGGTTGGTGCCGCGTACCCCGATCCTGGTGCTCTCCCAGTACGTCGAGGTCTCGTACGCCGATGATCTGCTCGCCACCACCGGCGGTGCCGGCGGCGGGATCGGCTACCTGCTCAAGGACCGGGTGGCCGCGATCGACGAGTTCCTGGACGCGCTGCGCAGGGTGGCGGCCGGCGGCACGGTGCTCGACCCGGAGGTGGTCGGTCAGCTCTTTGCCCGGCGCCGCCGCGACGACCCGCTGAGCGAGCTGACTCCCCGCGAACGCGAGGTGCTCGCCCTGATGGCCGAGGGCCGCTCGAACACCGCCATCGCCCGTTCCCTGGTGGTCAGCGACGGCGCGGTGGAGAAGCACGTGCGCAACATCTTCACCAAGCTCACCCTGCCGCCCGACACCGAGCAGCACCGGCGGGTGCTGGCCGTCCTCACCTACCTGCGGAACTGATCTCCCGGGCCAGGGTCACCGCGTCGGTGAGCGTGTCGGCCACCGGGTGACCGGAGTCACGCAGCCGTGCCGGGTCGGTGAACCCGCCGGTGTAGAGCACCGCACGGCCGCCCACCGCGAGGGCCGCGTCCGCGTCGTCGATGGAGTCACCGATCAGCACCACCGAGGCGCCGTCCACGCCCAGCTCGGTGAGGTGCAGCTGGAGCGACTCGGCCTTACGGCCGCCGCCGACCGTGGCCCGCAGCCCGTCGACCCGGGCGAAGTGGCCGGTCAGCCCGTACGTGTGCACGGTCGGCACCAGCTCCTCGTGGAACCACATGGAGAGCAGGCTCTGGCCGCCCGGCCAGGCGGCCATCGCGGTACGTGCGTCGGCGGCCAGCTCACAGGTGGTCAACCCGGTGCGGTACGCGTCGTGGAAGATCCGGTCCAGTCGGCCGAACTCGTCGTCGTCGACGGCCTGGCCGAGCACCTCGGCGTAGTACTCGGCGATCGGTCGGCGGAAACGCACCCGGTGCTCGTCCAGGGTGACCGTCGGCCCGCCCAGGCTCGCGAACACGACGTTGGTGGCGGACACCACCAGGCTGAGGTCGTTGAGCAGGGTCCCGTTCCAGTCCCACACGAGGTGGGGGTGCGCAGGGGTCATCAGAGCACCTTAGGCACCGCTCAGAGCTGCGGGGTGGTCAGGTCCCGCAGCAGCCGGTCCTCCTCGACCCGCCAGTAGCCGTGCTCCTTGCCGTCGAGCATCACCACGGGCAGCCGGTCCCCGTACTCCCGCTCCAGCCCCTCGTCGCCGGTGACGTCCCACTCGACCCACTTGTCGCCGGTGACCGCCACCACCCGGTCGAGTGCGGCCTTGGCGTCGTCGCACAGGTGGCAGCCGGGTCGGGTGATCAGGGCGAGCCGGGCGTCAGTGGCCATCGGTTACCTCCGTGCGGGTGTCGGCGGGTGCGGGTGGGTCGGCTGGCGTCGCCGGCCGGAGCTGGACCTTTTTACCTTGCCGAGCACGGCGGCAGGGCGCCGGCACCACGTACGCCCGCACAGTCTCGCCGGTCCTCGGGTGCGGCACACCCCGTACCGCCGACTCGGCCACCCCGGGGTGGCCGGTGAGCACCTGCTGGCCGGTGACCTATGGCGAAGCGCGCCGCGGCGGCGGGCTCCAGCGGCGCCGCACTGCGAAAGTCCCATGAACGGGACTCACCTGTGTGCCATCGGCGGGCCGTCCAGGTCCTGTCGATGGGACGGGCGGCACCGTCCACAGACGCCTCGGCCAAGCAGGCGCGCCACTCGACGCGGCGGCCCAGCCGAACGGGCAATCAGCCCCCGACCAGGTGATCCATCCTGGAACACCGCGCCGATGCAAAGTCAAACGCACACGACGGACAACCGGTCCGCCACCGGTGCGGCGGAGCGGGAAATACTTCCGCCTTGTGTAACGGACTTGCCACGCGCGGGTGACGTTGGCCCTATCATCACTCGGGTCGGCTCACCCCATTTGCCGTGAGTCGACACCCCTCAGCCCGAGGAGGCCCCCGTGCCTGTGAGCGCATTGGACCAGCACCTCCAGGGGAATTGCCGCCCGTCGGCAACTCCCATGACCGTCCTGCCCGACCGGGATCCCGGTCGGCCCGTCCCGATGACCTACAAACCGGCCCGTCCGGTGGCCAACGGGACGGGGGCAGCCCGGTGACCACCTTCGGTTACGCGGAACGCCCGCTCGGCCTGACCGGCCAGCCGGCCCGCTCCCACGTCAACGAGCGGCCCATGGCCCGTTCCCCGCTGGACGAATCACACGGCACCGCCGTGCGGGGCGACGGCGCGGCGCATCGGACACGCAGCCGACCACACCACAACGAACCGACGCCACGGCCCGCGGTGCCGGGCGGAAACGGTGGACCGCCCGGGGGTCGCGTCGCCGTACCGCCCCGGCCGTTGCCAGCGCAGGGTCGACGGGTCAGCGACACACCAGCGGTGACCACCGACCCGGCGGCGGGTGAGACAGCGGTGATCCCGGCAGTGCCGGCCACCACCGCCACCACCCCGACCGGCTTCCCGAGCCGCCCGGACCCGTCCGACCCGGCCACCGAGGTCTGGACGCTGATCGAGCGGGCCCAGGCCGGCGAGTCCGAGGCGTTCGGTCTGATCTACGACCGGTACGTGGACACCGTGTTCCGGTTCGTCTACTTCCGGGTCGGCAACCGGCAACTCGCCGAGGACCTCACCTCGGACACCTTCCTGCGCGCGCTCAAGCGGATCGGCAGCTTCACCTGGCAGGGCCGCGACCTCGGTGCCTGGCTGGTGACGATCGCCCGCAACCTGGTCGCGGACCACTTCAAGTCGGGCCGCTACCGACTGGAGGTCACCACCGGCGACGTGCTCGACGCCGACCGGGAGGACCGGGGCCCGGAGGGCAGCCCGGAGGCCGCGGTGGTGGAGCACATCACCAACGTCGCGCTGCTCACCGCCGTGAAACAGCTCAACCCGGAGCAGCAGGAGTGCATCGTGCTCCGCTTCCTCCAGGGCTTCTCGGTCGCCGAGACGGCCCGTGCGATGGGCAAGAACGAGGGCGCCATCAAAGCCCTCCAGTACCGGGCGGTTCGCGCCCTGGCCCGCCTCCTGCCCGACGGCTTCCAGCCGTAGATTGTTTCGGCGGGGCCGATGGACGCCGTTCAACGTCCTTGCAGGTCAGAGTCGGTCCCGCCCGGTGACGACGATCACTTTCTGTAATTTCCGGCCCGCCAGGCCCGTAACCCGTGCCCGGTCCGCCGCGTTTCTCCGGGTGCGACCGGTGGATGTCCTGGCAGGCCCGGGACACCGAGGTCCGACCGGCACGCCGGCGGCACCTCACCTCCGTGGTGTCACACTGCCGCCCGGTCGCTGGCAACGACCGCGGCCGACCGGCCGTGACCAGCGAGAGGGAGGTGCCTGCGGTGGACAACATCCTCTTCTCCCGCCGGCGCGCCGAGCGCTTCGCGCAGCTTCTCGACGAGGCCAACGGCGCTCGACGACACCACGTGCGATCCCGGGTGGACGGTCAACTCGCGCCGCTCGTCGCGGTGGGTCAGCAGCTCACCGTCGACCCTCCGGCTGTCGAGGTGAACCCGGACTTCCGTACCGGCCTGCGGGCAATGCTGCTCGCGACCGCCGAACGCGAAGGACTGGGCACCGCACCGGCGGCCAGCGAACCAACCACCACGACGACGACCCGCGGGCGGCTGCTTCCGGCGGTCACCGCTCGGCGGGCCCGAGCCCGGGGCGCGATCCTGATCGGCATCGCGGCCGGCGCCATCGCGGTCTCCGGCATCTCCGCCGCCAGCGAGAACGCCGTGCCCGGCGACGCGCTCTACGGCATGAAGCGCTCGACCGAACGCGCGCAACTCGCCCTGGCCAGCTCGGACATCAGCCGCGGCCAGCTCTTCCTGGACTTCGCCCGGACCCGGGTCGGTGAGGCAGCCAAGCTGCGCGGCGACCGGATCGGCTACAGCGCGGTCCTCGACGACATGGACGCCGACACCCGGCAGGGCGTACGCCTGCTGACCGCCGCCGCCGTGCAGCGGGCCGAGCCGGGCAGCCTGGACACACTCAACACCTTCGTCTCGGGGCAACGCCGGGCGGTGAGTGGCCTGCTCGACGGGGGCACCCGCGCCGACCGGGCCCGGACCCAGCGGTCGCTGGTCCTCCTGGACACCATCCGGGAACGTTCGGATGCACTGCGTGCGGCAATCGCCTGCGGCCTCCCGGCCCCGACCGCCAGTGACACCCTCGGCCCCAACCCGAGCGCCTGCCCCGGGGCGCGCTGACCCGCACCCCCTATACCGCAGGTCCGACCGGCCGCGCCACAGTTCGTTCTGTGCTCGGCCGGTCGACCGTATCCGGCGGCTACCCTTCGCTGGGAGGCATCCGTCGTACCGGTGAGGAAGGGAGTCGCGTGGCGCGCAGCCGTAAGGTGACGGTCAGCACCGACGCCGAGGGGCACACTGCGGGCTGGGCGGAGACCGACCTGGCCCCGGCCACCGCGCCGGATTCGACGGCCGCGGCGTTCTTCGACGTGGACAACACCATGATGCAGGGCGCCTCGATCTACTGGTTCGCCCGTGGGCTCGCCTCCCGCAACTACGTCACCACCTCCGACCTGGCCCGGTTCGCCTGGCAGCAGCTCCGGTTCCGGCTGCTGGCCCGGGAGCACGCCGGTGACATGTCGCTGGCCAAGGAGGCCGCGCTGGCCTTCGTCCAGGGCTGGCGGGTCGACGAGGTGGAGCACCTCGCCGAGGAGATCTTCGACGAGATGATGGCTCCCCGGATCTGGGCCGGCACCCACCAGCTCGCCCGAGGTCACCTGGGCGCCGGCCAGCGGGTGTGGCTGGTCAGCGCGGCGCCGGTGGAGATCGGCCGGGTGATCGCCGCCCGGCTCGGCCTGACCGGTGCCATCGGCACGGTGGCCGAGATCGTCGACGGGGCGTACACCGGGCGGTTGGTGGGTGACCTGATGCACGGGCCGGCGAAGGCCGAAGCGGTCACCCAGCTCGCCGCTGTGGAAGGGCTCGACCTGACCCGCTGCGCGGCCTACAGCGACTCGGCCAACGACCTGCCGCTGCTCCGTGCGGTGGGCCGGGCGGTGGCCGTCAACCCGGACGGCAGCCTGCTGCGGCAGGCCCGCCAGCACGGCTGGGAGGTACGGGACTTCCGCACCGGCCGGCGCGCGGTCAAGATCGCCGTGCCGTCGACCGCGGCGGCCGGTCTGGTCGCCGGCGCGGTCACCGCCGGCCTGGCGTTGCAGCGTCGCCGCCGCGCCGACTGACTCAGGGACCGAACGGGTCGGGCCGTCGCTCCAGCAACGTGTGCAGGGTCTGCTGGATGGTCTCCCGCACCTGGTCGGCGAGGTTGAACACCACCAGCGGGTCGTCCGCCGAGTCGGTCAGGTGGGCCGTCGGGATGGGCGGGCAGAACTCGATCAGCCACTTGCTGGGCAGCGGCACCATGCCCAGCGGGCCGAGCCACGGGAAGGTCGGCGTGACCGGGAAGTAGGGCAGCTTGAGCAGTCGGGCCAGGGGCTTGATGTCGGCGAGCATCGGGTAGATCTCCTCGCCACCGACGATGGCGACCGGCACGATCGGGGTGCCCGTGCGCAGCGCCGCCGAGACGAAACCGCCCCGCCCGAACCGTTGCAGCTTGTACCGGTCGGCGTAGAGCTTGCCGATCCCCTTGAAGCCCTCGGGGAACACACCGACCAGGTCTCCCCCACCGAGCAGCCGCTCGGCGTCCGGGTTGCAGGCCACAGTGCCGCCGGTCTTGCGGGCTAGCTCGGACACCACCGGCATCCGGAAGACCAGGTCGGCGCCGAGCAGCCGTAGGTAGCGGTGGGCAGGGTGCTTGTCGTGCAGCGCAGCCGAGAGGATCAACGCGTCCAGCGCCACCGTGCCCGAGTGGTTGCCGACCACCAGTGCGGGCCCGTCGACCGGCACGTGCTCCACCCCACTGACCTCGGTGCGGAACCAGTCCCGGTAGAGCAGCCTCAGCAGCGGGTGGAAGACCGCGTCGGTCAACTCCGGGTCGAAGCCGAACTCGTCAACCTCGTAGTCGCCGGCGAGCCGTCGGCGCAGGAACGCCAGGCCGTTGGCGACCTTGCGGTCCCAGTGATCCCCCGGCCGGTCCGCCACGGCCGGCGGGGTGCCACCCGGCGTCGATGCGTCGACCGGGGCGCCCGCGTCCGCGCCGACGGGCTCGTCGGTGGCTGCGGTGTCGACCTCGTCGGCCGGCGTGGGCGTCGGTGTCGGGGCGACCTGCGCCGCCGGCCGATGACCGTTGCGCCGCGCCGGGTCCGCGTCCGCTGCGGGCGACTGCTGGGGTACGTCGAAGCGTCCGACCCCCTGCGGGTCACGCCCCTCTGCCGGCCCGGTCATGACGCCACCTCGGTTCGCGACTGCGCGGCTCGTGCAACCGGCTGACTCCTCGCGCTCATGGCCGCTCCTGAACCGCGGAGCGGACCTGCCGGATGCCGTCCAGGACGAGTTGCTCGGCAACGGCCAACTGACCCCGGGTGACCACCACCCCACCCTGGTGGGCGCGGATGAAGTCCTCGAACGCCTTGGCGGTGGAGCGGGGCGTGAAGCCGTACTCCTGCTCAAGTCGGCTGGTGTCGACCACCCGGCCGTGCACGAAGAGGTCGACCTGGTCCAGACCGTAACGGCCGAAGCCCATGGAGCGGGCCAGCGCGGCGGCACCGGAGAGGCCCGGTTCCAACACCGGCACGGCCACCCGTCCCGCTCGCCGGATCGCCTGGGACAGCGACAACACCCCTGGGCCGGCGACGTTGTACGTGCCCGGGTGATCTTCCACGATCGACCGGTGCAGCACCTCCAACGCGTCGTCGAAGTGCAGGAACTGCAGACGGGGGTCACGGCCGAAGACGGTCGGCACGAAGGGCTGCGCGAAGTAGCGGGTCAACGTGGTGTCGGCGGTCGAGCCGATGAACGGCGCGAAGCGCAGCACCGTCGCGGTGACGTCGGACCGACGGCGCCGGAAACCGCGGACGTAGCCTTCAAGGTCGAGGATGTCGCGGCCGAAACCGCCGCGCGGGACCTCGCGTGGCTCGGTCTCCTCGGTGAAGACCGCCGGGTCCCGGAACGACACCCCGTACGCGGCGGTGGACGAGCGGACCACGATCTTGCGCAGCCGAGGTGCCCGTTGGCACGCGGCCAGCAGGTGCATGGTGCCGATGACGTTCTGGTCCTTCATGGCCGACCGGCCACCGTGCTGCGGGTCGGGAGAGCTGACCAGTGCGAGGTGCACCACCGCGTCGACGTCCAGGTCGGCGAGGAGCCCACCGAGCGCATCGTTGTCGACGCGGATCCGTTCGACCCGGTCGAGCAGGTCGGTGAACTCGGTGCCCGAGTCCGGTGCGTCCACGCCGATGACCCGCTCGATCCGCGGGTCGGCGGCGAGTCGGGCCGCCACGTGGGCACCCAGATAGCGGCCGACCCCGGTGACGACGACGACCCCCGGAGCACCTGAGGTGCCACCGGGGGTCATCTGACGCACCTACCCCGGCAGGATGGACCGAGCCGGGACGACCACGGCCTGATCACCTGAGCCTCCGGGGGTCGACAGTTTGGCAAGTGAGGCCGAACGCCGGGCAGTCGGATGGGCCGGGGGCGCTCCGGCGTAGCATGCGCCGCCGGCCTGTCCGTCGAGCCCGGCGGCGATCACTTGCCGAGACGGCGACGCTGGACGCGGGTCTTGCGCAGCAGCTTGCGGTGCTTCTTCTTAGCCATGCGCTTACGGCGCTTCTTGACCACCGAGCCCATACGACAGCCTTTCGATACAACGTTCGGGGCGGACCGGATGACACCACGCAGGTGGCGACGGCGACCGCTTGCGGACAACGGACCGGACCAGTCTGGGCGGCGGGACGCACCGGTGGGGTCTCGGTCGGGCTCCAGGGTAGCCGGAGAGCGTCAGCCGGACCAACGCGCCCCCGTCGAGGCCACCTTTCGCTCGCGACTGCGGGGCTCGCAAGCTCACTCCTCGCGCTCACCGATGCCGGTCACAAGGCACCTGGAGGGCGGAACGGTGGCTCAGGCGGTTTCCTGAAAAGCACCCCGAAGATATTCGTGCACCGCATGCTCAGGCACCCGGAATGAGCGGCCGACCCGGACGGCGGTGAGCTCACCGCTGTGCACCAGTCGATAGACCGTCATCTTCGACACCCGCATGACCGTCGCCACCTCAGCGACGGTCAGGAACTTGACCTCCGACAGCCGTCCGTCGGACTGCGACCCGGCCATGGCTCACCGACCCATCCCATGCCCGGCGCGTGCCAACCCGACGGATGCTCCGGGCCGGGCCGGCGACGCGCGTGTTACCAGTACGGTAGCGGGGCGGTTGTGACCGGCGCGATCCCTTCGTACAACTGATCATGCTTCGATCGCTGGTTCACCCGATCCGTGCTTCCGGTATCTGCCCGCCTGCGACTGCCGTCCGATTGCTCCGACCCTGCTCATTCGGCGCGCAGCGCGACCACCGGGTCGAGCCGGCCGGCGCGCTGCGCGGGCACGACCCCGAAGACGATGCCCACCACCGCCGAGACGCCGAAGGCGAGCGCCAACGACCACCAGGTGATCGCGGCGGGGATCGGCGACAGCGCGTTGACCAGCAGGGCGGTCCCCACGCCCAGCGCCATCCCGGTCAGCCCGCCGATCGTGGTGAGCAGCACCGCTTCGAGCAGGAACTGCACCCCGATGTCGCGCGGGCGCGCGCCTACGGCCTTGCGGAGCCCGATCTCCCGGGTCCGCTCCCGGACGCTGACCAGCATGATGTTGGAGACGCCGACGCCGCCGACGAGCAACGAGATGCCGGCGATGGCGGCCAGGACGCCAGTGAGGACGCCGAGGATGTCGCCGAGCACACCGAGGATCTGCTGCTGGGTGACCGCGCTGAACTCGGTGTCGGGGTGGCGGCGGTTGAGTTCGGCGACGATCCGTTCGCCCAGTTCGTCGATGCGCTCCCGGTCGGGTGCCTTCACCGCGATGCCGTCCACCCGCTGGGTGCCCCACAGTCGCTGTGCGGCGGTCACCGGTACGTGTACCTCGTCGTCCCGGTCGACACCGAGGCTCTGCCCCAGTGGCGCGAAGACGCCGATCACCCGGAACCGCACCCCGGCCAGCGCCACCTGCTGGCCGAGCGGGTCCCGGTCGGGGAAGAGCGCGCGGGCCACCGAGTCGCCGAGCACCGCCACCCGCCGACTGGTGTCCACGTCGGTGCCGGTGAGGTAGCGGCCCCGGGCCAGCGACCGGGTGAACACCGCCGGGGTGGTCTCCAGCACCCCCTGCACGGTCGTGAAGTCCGAGCGGGCGCCGGCTCGCGCGGTCGCACCGGAGGCGACGGTGACCGCCACCCGGTCCGGGTCGCCGACCACCCTGGTGACGGCGTCCACGTCCTTGAGGGTCAGCGGCGAGACCACCGGCGCGTTGCCCACCTCGATCCGGCCGGGGACGACCAGCAGCAGGTTGGAGCCGAGGCCCTCGACCTGTTGCTCGACCTTCTGCTTGGTGCCGGTGCCGATGGCCACCAGCAGGACCACCGAGGCCACCCCGATGATCACCCCGAGCATGGTCAGCGCGCTGCGCAGCCGGTTGGCCCGTAGGGCGTCCAGTGCCACCCGCCACGCCTCGGCGACCCTCACATCGCACCTCCGGGCCGCTGGACACCGGGCTCGCCCGGGTCGGCCCCGCGCGGAAGGCGCCCGGTGGCTCCGGCGGCGCCACCGGAGCCACCGGACGGGTGCCCCGGACCGCTTCCGGACGCGGACCGGGGCTCCGCGCTGGGAGCGGGGACCAGTGTCGCAGGTCGACCGTGATCAACGGACGGCGGTCGATCATGGTCGGAGTGCGGGTCGTCGCCGTCCGCGTCTGCCGGGCGTACGGCCGCGGCGCTGTCCGCCACGACCGCGCCGTCGCGCATCGTGATCCGGCGACGCGCCCGCGCCGCCACCTCCTGATCGTGGGTGACCATCACCAGCGCCACCCCGGACTCCGCGTTCAGTCGCTCCAACAGCTCCAGCACCGCCGCGCCGGTGACGCTGTCCAGGTTGCCGGTGGGTTCGTCGGCCAACAGCACCGTCGGCTCGGTGACCAGTGCGCGGGCGATCGCCACCCGCTGCTGCTCACCGCCGGACATCTGGTTGGGCCGGTGGTCGAGCCGGTGCCCGAGGCCGACCCGGCCGAGCATCGCCGCGGCCCGCTCCCGCCGCTGCCGGGCCGACACCCCCCGGTAGACCAGGGGCAACGCCACGTTCTCCACCGCCGAGGTACGCGGCAGCAGGTGGAACGCCTGGAAGACGAACCCGATCGTCTCGTTGCGCAGGGTCGCCATCTCCGGCGGGGCCAGCGCGTTGACGTCCCGCCCGCCGATCACCAGACGGCCACCGGTCGGGCGGTCCAGCCCACCGAGCAGGTGCATGAGCGTGGACTTGCCCGAGCCGGACGGGCCGACCAGGGCCACGTAGTCCCCCGGTTGCACGACCAGCGACACCCCCCGCAACGCCTCCACGGACACCCCGTCGAGGTGGTACGTCCGGGACACGTCCACCGCCTCGATCGCCGGCGGGGCGCCGGTCACCGCACCTCCTGGCCGTCGCGCACCTGGTCGGTGCCGCGCACCACGATCCGGTCACCGGGTTGGACACCGTTGAGGATCTGCACCAGATCCGACCCCTGGACGCCCACTGTCACCGCCGCCCGGCCGGCCCTGCCGTCGCGGACCACCCAGACCGCGTCCCGGCCGTCGGCGGAGAACACCGCCGAGGCGGGAACGGTCACCGCGTCGGCTGCCTCGCGGACCCGCAGGTGGACGATCGCGTTCATGCCCGGGCGGGGCGTCGGCGCGGGCTCGTCCTCGGCCAGCTTCCCGGCGCCCAGTGCGAGGCGCACCCGGTAGCTGACCCCGCCCTGCGCGGAGCTGGTGGGCAGCACGTCGACCGAGCGGACGGTGGCGTCGTAGCTGGCGCCGGTGACGGCGTCCAGCTCGACAGTGGCCGTCACACCGGCCTTGACCAGCAGCACGTCGGTCTCGTCCACCTCGGCGAGCAGCCCCAACTGCCCGGTGTCGACCACGGTCAGCACCGGCGTGCCGGCGGTGACCCGGCCGCCGACCGCGACCGCGTCGTCCACCCCGGCCGGCGGTCCACCCTGGCTGGGAGCCAGCACCGACGGGTCGAGGCCTGCGGCCTGAGCGCCACCGGCCTGCTCCAACAGCCCGGCGAGGCCGCCGGTCCCGCCGCCGCCGGCCCGGGTGCCGCCGGGTTGCACCACACCGGCGATCGGAGCGCGCAGGGTCAGCGCGTCGACTGTCGACTTCGCCAGGTCGTACCCCTGCTGTGCCTGGAGCCGCTGCGCCGCGGACAGCGCGCCGACGGCGGAGTTCAGCCCGCTGATCCCCCGCTGCACCGCGCGGACGGCCTGGTCGGCGCTCCGGGCGGCGGCAGCGTACTGCCGCTGGGCGGACGTCACCTGGGTCAGCAGCGCGTTCTTCAACTGCGGGTCGGCGATCTTCTCGGCGGCCTTCCGGGCGGCGTCGAACGCCTCGTTCGCGGCCTTGTCGGTGTCGCGCCGGCTGCCGGTCAGGTCACCCGTCGAGACACCCCGCCCGGCGCGCTTCGCCGCGTCCAACGCCTCCTTCGCCTGCCGCAGCCGCTGCTGGGCGGAGGGCGAGTCGACCACGGCGAGAACCTGGCCACGCTTCACCGACTGTCCCGGTTGGACACGCAGGCTGGACAGGGTGCCGTCGGCGGGAGCGGTCAGGGTGGCGGCGGCCCGGGCCGTCACCGTCGCCGGCGCGTCGATGACCTCGCTGACCGGGTTGCGGGCCGCCGAGGCGAGCGCGACAGGGGGCTGGTCGTCACCGCACGAGGCGGCGGTGGTGGCGGTGAGGACGGCGACGGCGGTCAGGGCGATGAGCAGGCGGGGCCGCGTGGTGCTGGCGGGCCGCGACAACTGAGGGCGGCGCACCCATCGATGGTACGACCAGCCGTCCCGGCGACCGCGAGCCGCTCGGTCACTCCCGCCCGAAGGCCCTGGACGACGAGGTGTCGGTCAGGCGGTGGCGGCGCGGACGTACGCGACGCACTCGTCGTGCAACGTCGACCACTGTTCGCCGAACGCCTTCTCGGCGGCCACGTCGAGGGTCCTGCGATCGTGCACCACGGTCTTGAAGAAGGTGAGCAACCGCAGCGGCCCGTACCGGTCGACGAGATGCCGAACGGCCAGGTAGCCGATGCCATAGCTGGCGGCGACCCGCTCGGCGGAGGCGTCGTCGGCGGGGTTGATGCCCTCCAACTGGCCATCCCAGCCGCCCCGGACCAGTTTCCGTACGTCGGCGATCCCCTCGTACCGGTCGACCGCCTGGCCGCCGGCGCCGGCGAACTCGGCCAGCCCTTCCACCAGCCACCAGGTGTCCTTGCCCGGGTAGCCGCGCTCCGGCAGTGAGGCCGCGTGGGTCAACTCGTGCCGGAGCAGGTCGTCGGTGCCGCTGCTGGACAGCCCGTCGGCGTTGAGCACCACCTCGTGGTGCCCGCCGCCCACTGTCACGGCGTAACCGCCGGTCCATTCTGGCCGGTCGCCGCCGTACCAGCGTTTCCACTCGTTCCGGCCGGCGTAGAAGATCCGGTAGCGGTCCGGCGGCGAGCCGGTCACCGCGTATCCGTCGGCGACCCTGGCCGCCGCCTCGGCCTGGGCGAGCAGGCCGGGCAGCTTGCCGCGCAGCGCCGGGGTGGTGGCGACGATGGTCCGCGCGCCGATCGCCACGGCCAGGTCGCTGATCTCCCAGGGGCGGGTGCCGGTCTCCACCGACCTGGATTCCTCCATGGCGACCAACCGGGGCTGGTCGCCGTTCTCCCGCCAGCGGGTGCCGATCAGCACCGGGCTGGGCTGGCAGTTCGGTGCGACGAAGCAGTACTGGAACCGCACCAGGAGCCGCCACTCGCCCGGCTTGTCGGTGATCGGCGCGGGCAGACCGCTCGGCTCGGCCCGCCAGACGGTGACCTTCAGCCCGCGTAGGGCGGCGAAGCGGCGGCGCAGGTCGCTGTGCGCGGCGGGGTCGGCGACGGCGAGGAAACCGGCGCGGTCGCCGCCGAGCAGGGCCGTGGACTGCCGTTGAAGCTGGGCGGTCATCCGGTCGGCCCGCCCTCGGGCCACCGTGGTGGCGGGATCGTCGGCCGTCGAGACGCCGGCCCGGCTGATCGTGGACCGGGTGCCGTTCTCCCGGATCACTCCGACGACGAGCAGCGCCGGCAGGCCACAGCCCAGCAGCAGGAAGACCACCACGAGCACCGTCCACAGCGGCCAGAGCCGCCGTGGTGCTGGCTGCTGCACCCCGTCAGTCACCCGCCGAAGGGTACGACCAATTGCTGAGAGGGGCGAGGCCGACCCTAGGCGTCGGTGCACACCGCCAGGAAGCCGAGCAGCTCCTCGGAGGTGCGCTGCGGCCGGTCGGCGTGCGGGTAGTGGCCGGACTCCTCGATCATCCGGGCCTCGGCGGTGCGGAAGAGCCGGCGGGCGGCCCGGGCCTCCGCGCCCGGGTCGGGGAAGTCCGGATCCTTGGAACCCATCAGCACCAGCACGGGTTGCCGGACCTGGGGGGCGCGGGCCGTCCAGCGCGGCTCGGTCGGCGCGATCACGCCGCGCGTCGCGGCCATCCGGCCAGGTTCACGCAGGTTGGCCACCATCGACCGGCGGTACGCGGCGTCGTCGGCGGGCCGGTGCACCGGGAAGAGCGTGTTGTGGAACCTCCCGAACAGTCGCGGGCTGCGCAGCACTGCGGCCTGCGTCAACCGCAGCAGCGGGTTGAGCTTCGGCTGACCGACGAACGCGCCGATCTGCACAATGCCGGAGACCAGCTCCGGGGCGTCGGTGGCGGCGAAGACCACCGCCGCGGCGCCGGACGAGCTGCCGACCAGCACGGCCGGCCCGGCATCGAGGTCGCGGACCACGGCCAACAGGTCGGCGCCGACCTCGGCCGGTGCGTACGTGGGCCAGCCGGCACTGGACTCCCCGTGCCCCCGGACGTCGACCGAGGCGACCCGGTAACCGGCTGCCACCAGCAGTGGCGTGAGGTGCCGGAAGCTCGCCCGGTTCTCCCCCATGCCGTGCACGAGGACGACCAGCGGGCCCTGCCCGTGCGCCTCGTACGCGATGTGTCCGCCGTCGCGCCGCACCTGGCCACTTGTCACAGCTCAGAAGCTAAGGCTCCTGGTCAAGGTCGTCACCCGGATCACGCGAAACGGGCCGGCGGCGGCCCCGGGGGTCACCGCCGGCCCGTCGACCGATGTCGGGTTACTTCTTGGAGATCAGAGCGCGGCCGAAGAAGACCAGGTTGGCCGGGCGCTCGGCGAGCCGGCGCATCAGGTAGCCGTACCACTCGTCGCCGTACGGGACGTAGGTCCGCACTGTGTAACCCTCGCCCGCGAGGCGCGCCTGCTCCTCGGGGCGGATGCCGTAGAGCATCTGGAACTCGAAGCGCTCCGGCCCCCGGTCGAACCACCGGGCCCGGTCCTCACCGATGGCGATCATCCGAGGGTCGTGGGTGGCCAGCATCGGGTAGCCGTCGCCGGACATCAGGATGTTCATGCAGCGCACGTACGACTTGTCCACCTCACGGGCCGACTGGTACGCCACCGACTCCGGCTCCTTGTAGGCGCCCTTGCACAGCCGCACCCGCGACCCGGCCGAGGACAGCTCCCGGCAGTCCGACTCGGTCCGGCGCAGGTACGCCTGGAGCACCGCGCCGGTCGACGGGAAGTCCTTGCGCAGCCTGCCCAGCACCTCCAGCGTCGAGTCGGTGGTGGTGTGGTCCTCCATGTCCAGGGTGACAGTGGTGCCCGCCGCGTCGGCCGCCGCGCAGATCGCCCGCGCGTTGTCGTACGCCAACTGCTCGTCGAACATCTGGCCGAGCGCGGACAGCTTCACACTCACCTCGGCGGCCGGGGTCAGCCCCGCGGCGGCGAGCATCTTCAGCAGCTTCAGGTATTCGTCGCGGGTGGCGACGGCCTGCTCGGGGGTGACGGTGTCCTCACCGAGATGGTCGAGGGTGACCGCGAGACCGTCGTCGACGAGCCCGCGGGTCGCGCGCAACGCGTCGTCGGTGGCAGCGCCGGCGACGAACCGGCGGACGACGTCCCGGGTGTACGGGGCAGTCGCGACGAGCCGCTCGACCTGGGATGACCGGGAGGCGGCGAGGATGACGGAACGGAGCATGAGCCGAGCGTAACGCCCCTGCCAGGGCCCCCGCCGAGGGGCGGCGGTGCGGCCCGCCCGGATGCCGGGAAGGGTCCGTTCCACAACAAAACCCCTCCTGACCCAGGGGCGGGACGGCGGCGGTGGCGCCGATCGGCTACAACGATGCCGTGGACCAACGCCCCCGCCGCCGGCTCCGGTCGGCCTCCGTGCAGCTCGGCGCGCTCACCGCTCTCGCGCTCGCCCTTTCCGGCTGCAACATGACCTCGGACGACGACGATGACGACGACTGCGCCCTCGGGCCTGTCGGCGGCGGCGACACTGTCGCGCTGGCGATGCGGGTCCCCGACTCCGCCGCCGGTCGCGCCGCCCCGGAGCCGACCACCGCGGCTCTGCCCGATCGCGGCGGGTTCGGCACCCACCTCGCCTCCTGCGGCGGCTGACATGCGCCGTGTGACGGTCACACCCCGACCCGACTGGGACACCACCATCCGGGAGCAGGGGCTGGTCTACGTCGACACCGAGCTGCCGGACGGCGGGATCATGTCGTACTGGGACGAGACCGCCGCGTACGCCTTCGACCTGGACGAGGTGCTGCGCCTGGAGGAAGCCACCGAGGAGCTGCACCGGATGTCCGTGGCCGCCGCCGAGTACGTGGTGACCCACCGTCGGTACGCCGAGTTCGGCATCCCGGAGTGGGCGGCCGACGCGGTGGCCCGGTCACTGCGCGAGGCGCCACCCACCCTCTACGGGCGCTTCGACCTGGCGTACGACGGCACCTGGCCACCGAAGATGCTGGAATACAACGCGGACACCCCGACCGCACTGGTCGAGGCGAGCATCATCCAGTGGTACTGGCTGGAGGAGACCCGGCCGGAGCTGGATCAGTGGAACAGCCTGCACGAGCGGCTGGTCGGCGCCTGGGCCAAGATCGGGGCCGGGTTGCACGAGCGCCGGGTGCACGTGCTCTGGTCGAACGAGGAGGAGTCCGGCGAGGACCACATGACCGCCGGCTACCTCGCCGAGACCGCCCGACAGGCCGGCCTCGACGTCGAGCTGCTCCCGATCCAGAAGATCGGCTGGGACGGCCGGCGTTTCGTCGACGCCGACGACCTTCCGGTGACCACGTGCTTCAAGCTCTACCCGTGGGAGTGGATGCTGGCCGAGCCGTACGGGCCGGCGGCGCTGGCCCCGGGCACGCCGACCACCTGGATCGAGCCGGCCTGGAAGCTGCTGCTGTCCAACAAGGCGCTGCTCGCCGTCCTGTGGGAGCTGTACCCCGACCACGAGTACCTGCTCCCGGCGTACCTCGACTCGCCGCGCGGCATGTCCGAGTACGTGGCCAAGCCCCTGCTCGGCCGGGAGGGCGGCTCGGTGCGCATCGTCACCGCCGACGAGGAGATCACCAACCCGGGGATCTACGGCGACGAGGGCTGGTGCTACCAGGAGTTCCGGGCGCTGCCGCAGTTCGAGGGCAACCGGACGGTGCTGGGCAGCTGGATCGTCGACGGCGAATCGGCCGGGGTGGGGGTGCGGGAGAGCGCCAGCCTGATCACCGACGGCTACGCGCGGTTCCTGCCGCACTACATCGACGCGCCGCGCACCCCGTGAGTCGTCTACCGTTGGGGGCGTGAACTTCGACGCGTACGCCCGGACCGGTGTTGACCTGGTCAACGCCCGCCTGGACGACCTCGACGACCTGCGGGCCCTCTTCCCCGACGACAACGCCTGGATGCGCGACGAGGTCGCGGACCGGGACGTCGCGATCTTCCGACGGGCCCAGAAGCGGTTGCGCGACGTCTTCGAGTACGGCACCTCCGGGCGTGACGGCCAGGCGGTCACCGAGCTGAACGCGCTGCTGGAGGCGTTTCCGGTGCAGCCGCGCATCTCCGGGCACGACTCCAGCGACTGGCACATGCACGTCACCAGCCGGGGCGCCTCGGTCAGTGCCGAATACCTGGCCGGCGCGGTCTGGGGGCTGTCGGTCTGGCTCTGCGAGTACGGCAGCGCCCGGTTCGGGGTCTGCGCCGACGAGCGGTGCGGCAACGTCTACCTGGACACGTCGTCCAACTGCTGCCGGCGGTTCTGCTCGGAGCGGTGCGCCACCCGCTCGCACGTGGCGGCGCACCGGGCCCGCAAGCGGGCGGCAATCGGCGAGCAGGTGACGGTCGCCGCGCAGCCGACCGCCGGCGTCGACTCGCTCTCGCCGGTCAGCTGACACCGCCCCGCCCGGTTCGGGCGGACGGGTCAGACGTCGACAGGCGACGGCGCGGTCAGGTGCTGGCGGGCGAACTCCAGCGCGGCGCGCAGGTCGGCCTCGCGCACCGCGCGGCTCTTCGCGCCCCGGGTGGCGACCTCCACCGCCACCGACCCGGTGAAGCCGCGCCCGGCCAGCGAGGAGAGCAGCTCACCGCACGGCTGGGTGCCACGACCGGGCACCAGGTGCTCGTCGCGGCCCTCACCGGTGCCGTCGCCGAGGTGCACGTGCGCCAGGCCGGCGCCCATCCGGTCGGCCATCTCCAGCGGGTCGCTGTGCGAGGCCGCGCAGTGCGACAGATCCAGGGTGTACGACGGGTAGCCGGTGTCGGTGGGATCCCAACCCGGGACGTACGGGACGAACTGCCGACCTGCCATCCGCACCGGGTACATGTTCTCCACGGCGAAGCGCAGCCCGGGGAACCGGTCCCCGACGGTGGCCAACCCCTCGGTGAAGTTGCGCGCGTAGTCCCGCTGCCAGGTGAACGGCGGGTGCACCACGACGGTCGGCGCCTCCAGCGTCTCGGCCAGCTCGGCGGCCTTGCGCAACCGCTCCCACGGGTCCGGGCTCCACACCCGCTGGGTGACCAGCAGGCAGGGCGCGTGCACCGAGAGCACCGGCACGCCGTAGTGCTCCGAGAGGCCGCGCAGCGCGCCAACGTCCTGGCTGACCACGTCGGTCCAGACCATCACCTCGACGCCGTCGTAGCCGAGTGCCGCAGCCAGTTGGAACGCCGCCGCGGTCGGCTCGGGAAAGACCGACGAGCTGGACAGGAGCACGGGAACGCGGGAAGTCACATCAACCAGCGTAGCCCGGCAGCGCCCGGGACATCGTGACGAGCGCCGGCAAACCGACCGAAACCGGGAGCCCGCTCAGATCGGTTCGAGTTGATCCAGCCGACGGAGGATGACCCCCTCGCGCAGCGCCCACGGACAGATGTCCAGCGAGTCCAGATCCAGGCGGCGCATCACCGCCTCGGCGACCACCGCGCCGGCCAGCAACTGGTGGGCCCGACCCGCACTGACACCCTCCAGCTCCATGAGCTGCGCCGGTGGGATGTGCCGAATGAAACCGATGACCTGCCGCAACCCGGCGCGGGTCAGGCTGCGACGCACCCAGAGCCCCGAACCGGACGGTGCCGCCCCGGCCAGTCGGGCCAGGGTGCGGAACGTCTTCGAGGTGGCCACCGTCCGATCCCAGCCGACCTCGGTCATCTGGTCGACCACCTTGTCCAGCCGGCCGTCCACGTACTCGCGGAGCTTCTCGACGGCCTCCGCCGACGGCGGGGCCGCGCTGGCCGGGTCGACCCGCAGTCGCTCCCGGGTCAGCCGGCCGGCGCCGAGCGGCAGCGAGACCGCGGCGGCAGGGTCCTCGTCGATCCCGGCGGCGATCTCCAGGGAGCCACCGCCGATGTCCAGCACCAGCAGCCGACCGGCCGACCAGCCGAACCACCGCCGCACGGCCAGGAACGTCATCCGCGCCTCGTCCGCGCCGGAGAGCACCGCCAGCCGTACCCCCGTCTCGTCCCGGACCCGGGCGAGCACGTCGGCCGCGTTGGTGGCGTCGCGCACCGCGGACGTGGCGAACGCGATGAGGTCGTCGGCCTCCAGCCCGGCGGCCGCCGCCTTCGCCATGCCGACGGCCTTGACCAGCCCGTCGGCGCCCGCCTCGGTCAGCGCACCGTCGGGGCCGATCTGCTCGGCCAGCCGGAGCACCACCTTCTCGGAGTGCGCCGGCCACGGGTGCGCGCCGTGGTGCGCGTCAACCACGAGGAGGTGCACCGTGTTGGATCCAACGTCGAGGACACCCAGTCGCATGGTGAAGACCCTAGGCGCAACACGTTTGCGCGGCTCGCCGGCCTGCGGACGTCACCGCGCGTACGCTGGGCCGGGTGACGATGGAGCTCCGTGTGCTGGTGGACGACCCGGGCGATCCGCGCAGTCGCGAGGTGCCACTGGATTTTCCCCGGGAGTGGATCGAGTTCGCCGACCCGGCTGACGAGACGCACCTGATCCGGGCCGACCTGACCTGGCTGCTCTCCCGCTGGACCTGCATCTTCGGCAAGGGCTGCCACGGCATCATCGCCGGTCGGGCCTCCGACGGTTGCTGCTCGCACGGGGCGTTCTTCACCGACCCGGACGACGAGAAGCGGGTCCGCAACGCCGTCAAGCGGCTCACCCCGGAGACCTGGCAGCACTTCCGGCGCGGGTTCAAGAACTGGACCGACGAGGACACCATCGACGGCAAGAACCCGGCCCGCCGCACCGCCACGCAGGGCGCCGAGGGCCCGTGCGTGTTCCTCAACGACGCCGACTTCGCCGGCGGCGGTGGCTGCGCTCTGCACGGCCAGGCGTTGCGCGACGGCGTGCACCCGCTGGAATACAAGCCGGACGTCTGTTGGCAGTTGCCGATCCGCCGCGATCAGGACTGGGTCAAGCGCCCGGACAACTCCAAGGTGCTGGTCTCCACCCTGTCCGAGTTCGACCGGCGGGGCTGGGGAGCCGGCGGGCACGATCTGGACTGGTGGTGCACCTCCTCGACGGACGCGCACGTCGGCGCCGAGCCGATGTACCTGTCGTACGGGCCGGAGCTGACCGCGCTGATCGGCGCCGCCGCGTACGAGCGGCTGGCCGAGCTGTGCGCGGCCCGGACGAATCAGGGGATGGTCGCCCCGCACCCCGCCGACCAACTGTGACGCGGCCACGCGACGACGACCCTGCACGGCGAGACGCCACCGACTTCGGCGGCCTCGCGGACGAGATCATCAACCGCCACGCCGCGCTGCTCGCTCGCTTGGAGAGCGACGCCACGACGGCTGCGGACGAGGAGCCCGGGGCATCGGGTGGGACGCCTTTGGAGCTGACTCGTCTACGACATCGGCGGACAGCCTGAAGGGGCCCGCGCCGAGCGCAGGCCCCTTCAGGTACGCCGATCACGGCTCGAACTTGTAGCCCAGGCCCCGGACGGTGACGATGAAACGCGGCGCGGACGGCTCCGGCTCGATCTTGGAGCGCAAGCGCTTGACGTGCACGTCCAACGTCTTGGTGTCACCGACGTAGTCGGCCCCCCAGACCCGGTCGATGAGCTGGCCACGGGTCAGCACCCGGCCCGCGTTGCGCAGCAGCAGCTCCAGCAGCTCGAACTCCTTCAACGGCAGCTGCACAGCGCCGCCGTCGACGGTCACCACGTGCCGCTCGATGTCCATCCGCACCGGCCCGGCGGCCAGCGTCGGGGCACCCGCCTCGGCCACCTCCGGGCTCTGCCGGCGCAGCACCGCCCGGATCCGGGCGACCAGTTCCCGCGGCGAGTACGGCTTGGTGACGTAGTCGTCGGCGCCGATCTCCAGCCCGACCACCTTGTCGATCTCGCTGTCCCGGGCGGTGACCATGATGATCGGCACGGCCGAGCGCTGCCGCAGTTGCCGGCAGACCTCGGTCCCCGACATCTCGGGCAACATCAGGTCGAGCAGCACGATGTCGGCGCCGGTCCGGTCGAACTCGGTGAGGGCGTCGGTTCCGGTCGCGGCGACCGAAACCTCGAAACCCTCCTTACGGAGCATGTACGACAAGGCGTCGGAGAACGACTCCTCGTCCTCGACCACGAGAACGCGGCTCAACGGGGATTTCCTTTCCATTGCTGTCAGACCTGCCGTAGCCCAGTCGGACCGGACTCGATCCCAACCGGCGGCAGTGTCGCCAGGAGGTCGTCCGGTGGACTGGCAGGCAGCCGGAGGGTGAACGTCGATCCACCACCAAGAGTGCTCGACACCTCGACCCGTCCGCCATGGTTGCTCGCGATGTGTTTCACGATCGCCAGCCCGAGCCCGGTGCCACCGGTGGCACGCGAGCGGGCCTGGTCGGCCCGGTAGAACCGTTCGAAGATCCGGTCCACGTCGGTGGGCGCGATGCCGATGCCCTGGTCAGCGACGGCGATCTCGACGTGCTCGTCGTCGCCGCGCAGGGTGACCCGCACCGCGGTGTCCGCGCCGGAGTAGTTGATGGCGTTCTCCACAAGGTTTGCCACCGCCGTGGCGAGTTGCGAGTCGCTGCCGTACGCGGTGAGGCCCCGCTGACCGTCCACGGTCACCGCGACACCTCGGGCGGAGGCGGTGGTGCGGGTCCGATCGACGACCTCGGCGATCACCCAGTCCAGCGCGACCGGCTCCGGTGGCGGCTGCGGTTCGGCGCCCTGCAACCGGGTCAACTCCAACAACTCCTGCACCAGCCGGCCCAGCCGGGTCGACTCGTGCTGGATCCGTTCGGCGAACCGGCGGGCGGCCACCAGGTCCTCGGAGAGGTCGGGCGCCGCCGCGTCGGCCGGTTCGGTCGCGTCCAGCAGGGCCTCGGCCAGCAGTTGAAGCGCGCCGATCGGGGTCTTCAGCTCGTGGCTCACGTTGGCCACGAAGTCGCGTCGCACCCGGGTCAGCCGGTGCGACTCGGTCACGTCGACCGCCTCGACGGCGACGAAACCGTTGCCCAGACCCATCGCCCGCAGGTGCACGCCGAGCGGGTTCTCGCCCGCGCTGTCGCGACCTCGGGGCAGGTCAAGCTCGATCTCGCGCCGCACGCCGGTGCGTCGCACCTGGCCGGCAAGGGTACGGATCAGCGGGTGCGCGGCTATCGAGCCGGGGCTGCTGCCGGCACGGAGAAGCCCCATCGCGCGGGCGGCCGGGTTGATCAGCACGGGCTCGTCGTCGTTGTCGAGTACCACGACACCAGCCCGGAGCGAGTCGATCGTCCGGCGGCCGAGGCCGGTCTGCTGCTCGTCGGCTATCGCGGGCCTCCCCCTGCTCCAGCGGGAGCTCGCGCCGCCCGTCGACGTGGAGCGGCCGTCCCGCGCAGGCAGGAACCGGGGCAGCAGGAAACCGGCGGCCAACCCGGCCACCAACGCCACGGCGACCACGACCGCCACTGCCCACTCCACCCGGCGATCGTAGGGTCATTGTTAACCTGGCTACCACACAGATCGGGACGAACCACCCTCACTTTCAGAACTGTTCACCCCCGCGTCTGGCGTCGTTCACCGTGGTTCATCCGGGGTCCGTCCGAGCGCCCTACCGTTGGCGTCGCACCTGCTCAACCCCCTGCGCCGGCACCCGTCGGCGGCGACCGACCACAGGACGTGATGATGCGCGACGAGTTCCGGGCCGACCTCCAGATCGTCAGCCAACTGCTGGTGGACATGGCGGAGGGCGTCCGCGCCGCCATGCGCCAGGCCACCCGGGCCCTGCTCACCGCCGACCGGCAGGCCGCCGAGACGGTCATCGAGCGGGACGCCGAGATCGACGACCTCTACCGGCACGTCGAGGAGCGGGTCTGTGACCTGCTCGCCCGACAGGCGCCGGTCGCCTCCGACCTCCGGGCGATGATCACCGCGCTGCACGTGGCCGCTGATCTCGAACGGATGGGCGACCTGGCCGAGCACGTGGCGAAGACCGCGCTGCGCCGGCACCCCTCCCCGGCCGTCCCGGCCGAGCTACGGACGGTCTTCACCGAGATGTCCGAGATCGCCGACCGGATGGCGGTGAAGATCGGCTCGGTGCTGGCGAAGCCCGACGTCGACCTCGCCAGCGAGCTGGACGGCGACGACGACGCCATGGACGAGCTGCACAAGAACCTGTTCGCGGTGCTGCTCGGCGACGACTGGCCGTACGGGGTGGAGACCGCGATCGACGCCACCCTGCTGGGTCGCTTCTACGAGCGCTTCGCCGACCACGCGGTCAACGCCGGCGAGCACGTGATCTACCTGATCACCGGGCAGAGCGCGCCCACCAGCAACTGACGTACGAGACGAGAAAGGGCCCCCGGTCATCGCTTGGCGCGTGACAGGGGGCCCTTTCCGACAGCTCAGCGGCCCTGGTTGGCCACCGCCGCGGCGGCTGCCTTCGCGGCGATCGGGTCGAGGTAGGTGCCGCCCAACGTGAGCGGGCGCAGCTGCGGGTCGAGGTCGTAGCGCAGCGGGATGCCCGTCGGGATGTTGAGCTTGGCGATCGCCTCGTCGGAGATCTGGTCGAGGTGCTTGACCAGGGCGCGCAGCGAGTTGCCGTGCGCGGCCACCAGCACCGTCCGGCCGGCCAGGATGTCCGGCACGATCGAGTCGTACCAGTAGGGCAGCATCCGGTCGACGACGTCCTTGAGGCACTCCGTACGCGGCATCAGCTCGGTCGGCAGCAGCGCGTAGCGGGGGTCACCCACCTGCGACCACTCGTCGTCGTCCGCGATCGGCGGCGGCGGCGTGTCGTACGACCGGCGCCAGAGCATGAACTGCTCCTCGCCGTACTCGTCGAGGGTCTGCTTCTTGTTCTTGCCCTGCAGGGCGCCGTAGTGCCGCTCGTTGAGCCGCCACGACCGGCGCACCGCGATCCAGTGCCGGTCGGCGGCGTTGAGCGCCAGCTCGGCGGTGCGGATCGCACGGCGCATGACGCTGGTGTGCACGACATCCGGCAGCAGGCTGTGCTCGCGCATCAGCTCACCGCCGCGCCTCGCCTCGCCCTCGCCCTTCTCGGTCAGGTCGACGTCCACCCAACCGGTGAAGAGGTTCTTGGCATTCCAGTCGCTCTCACCGTGTCGCAGCAGGACCAGCGTCCCGACGGTGGGCCCTTCGCTCGCAGTCATGCGGATCATCCTGCCTCAACCGCCGAGGGGACACGCGGGCAGCCGTCGTGACGACCACCACGTGAAAATCCGGGTGACCAGCGGCTCGGCCCGCCACTAGGGTTGTAAGGCGCGACAGTCATATCGGTCATTACTTGCAAGCGGGGCGCCATATGCGGACGATGCGGAGCTGGTTCCGGGACACCACCGGCGGCCTGCCCACCACCTTCTGGTACCTGTGGTCGGGCACCCTGATCAACCGGCTCGGCTCGTTCGTCCTCGTGTTCCTCGCCATCTACCTGACCCAGGAACGCGGCTTCTCGGCCTCGCAGGCCGGGTTGGTGATCGGCCTGTGGGGCGTCGGCGGCGCGTTCGGCACCACCGCCGGCGGCACTCTCGCGGACCGGTGGGGCCGGCGACCGACGTTGCTCACCGCACACGTGGGCGCCGCCGCGATGATGCTCGGCCTCGGCCTGGCCCGGGACCTCTGGGCGGTGGCGCTGGGCGCCCTGCTGCTCGGCATGTTCGCCGAGGCGGCCCGACCCGCGTTCGGCGCGATGATGATCGACGTGGTGCCGGCGAAGGACCGGCTGCGGGCGTTCTCGCTCAACTACTGGGCGATCAACCTGGGCTTCGCCTGCGCCGCCGTCCTCGCCGGTCTCGCCGCGCAGGCGGACTACCTGCTGTTGTTCGTGGTCGACGCGGCCACCATGCTGATCACCGCGCTGATCATTTTCAGCCGGGTGCCGGAGACCCGACAGGCCCGTTCGGTCACCGCCACCGCAACCACCACGGCTCCGCGCGGCGCCCTGCGCACGATCCTCACCGACCGGGTCTACCTCGGCTTCGTGGCACTCAACCTGTTCGCCGCGCTGGTCTTCCTCCAGCACATCTCGATGCTGCCGATCGCGATGGGCGACGACGGCCTGAGCCCGGCCACCTACGGCTCGGTGATCGCGCTGAACGGCATCCTGATCGTGGTCGGCCAGCTCTTCGTGCCCCGACTGATCCGGGGCCGGAGCCGCTCACACGTGCTCGCGCTGGCGTCCGTGGTGATGGGCGTCGGGTTCGGGCTGACCGCGTTCGCCGGCACCGCCTGGTTCTACGGGCTGACCGTGCTGATCTGGACGGTGGGCGAGATGCTGAACTCGCCGTCCAACTCCACTCTGATCGCTGAGCTCTCCCCCGCCGAGCTGCGCGGCCGCTACCAGGGCGTCTTCTCCCTCTCCTGGCAGATCGCCGGGGCCAGCGCGCCGATCCTGGGCGGCCTGGTGCGCGAGCACATCGGCAACGACGCGCTCTGGTACGGCTGCGCCGCGCTCGGCGTCGTGACCGCGGTGGCCCACCTCGTGTCGGGGCCGGCCCGGGAGCGGCGTGCCGCCGCGCTGCGCCGCTCCGGCGAGGCGCTGACACCGGTCACCGCCACCCGGGGGTCCCAGCCCGCCGAGGCTGCCGTCTGACGACACGCCCGAGGTTCGGGCTTCAACTGGCGCGAGGCGGCCCGGGTTTTCTACCGTGCAGGTGAAACGGTTAAGAAACTGAACTGTAGGGAGGCCGGTTGTACGCCGCGCGGCGCTGGTGGCACGACACCGCAGGCGGACTCCCCGCCACCTTCTGGTACCTCTGGGCCGGCCTGCTGATCAACCGGGCCGGCGCCTTCGCCATGCTGTTCCTCTCGCTGTACCTCACCGACGTACGCGGGGCGAGCGTCGGGCTGGCCGGCACTGTCGTCGGCGCGTACGGGGCCGGTGGAGCGGCCGGAGTGCTGCTCGGCGGGGTGCTCGCCGACCGGTGGGGTCGCCGGGCGACGCTGCTCGCCGCGCACCTGGCAACGGCCGCCCTGATGGTGGCGCTCGCCTTCAGCCGACCCCTTCTCCTGATCGCGGTGCTCGCCGCGCTCGTCGGCGTGGTCCACTCGATGCCCAGCCCGGCGTTCGTCGCGGCGATCGTCGACGTGGTGCCCGCCGAACGCCGCTCACGCGCCTTCAACCTCCAGTTCTGGGCGTTCAACCTGGGCATGGCTGTCGCCTCGTTGCTCGCCGGGGTGCTGGCCGAGGCGAGCTTCACCGCGCTGTTCCTGGTCGACGCCGGTGCCACTCTGACCGCCGCCGCCGTGATCGGCTGGAAGGTGCCGGAAACCCTGCGGCTGGCCAAGCCCACAGCCGACCGTCCGCCGGCCGCTCGTCCGGCCACCAGGTCCGTCCGGCCCCGCCGGCCAGGGCTGCACACCGCGCTGACCGACCGCACGTTCCTGGTCTTCGTCGGGCTCACCTTCGTGCTGGCCGTCCTCACCATGCAGACGTCGACGATCATGCCGTTGGCCATGCGGGCGGACGGCCTGGGCCCGTCGGCGTACGGGGTGGTGGTGGCACTCGGCGGCGCGCTGATCGTGATCGGGCAACTGTTCGTGCCCCGGCTGATCGACCGGCACCGCAAGGACGTCGTGCTGGCCGCCTCCACCGCACTGCTGGCGCTCGGCTTCGGGGTGCTCGCCGTCGCCGACGAACTGGCCGTCTACCTGGGTGCAGCGGTGGTCTGGACGATCGGCTCGATGCTCGCCGCCCCGCCCAACGCGCAGATCAACGCCGACCTGGCACCGCCGCAGTTGCGCGCGCGCTACCAGTCGGTCTTCTACCTGACGTTCCCGGCAGCCGCCTTCATCGCTCCCACCCTCGGCGGAGTGAGCCTTCAGCACCTCGGCGACCTGCACTGGCTGATCGTGGGTGGGGTGGGCCTGCTGGCCGCGCTCGGGCATCTGCTGGCCGGGCCACCGCGGGAACGACACGTCGCGGCGCTGCGTCAGGCCGCCCTGCCGGAATCGACAACAACCGCAGACCGCGTCCCAACGGCGTAATCGGCATTCCACGGCAAAGCGCCCACCACGACCGAAAGTCATGGTGGGCGCCCGCCGGTGGGGCCGGCGGCGGCGGGCAGACACTCACCCCCGTAAGCGTCGCCCGCTCACGCCGCCGGTCCAAACAGGTGGTAACCGTCCCCCAACGGTTGTCCACCCGTCCCCTCGCACCTCGCCTGGTGCGCGGATCTGATCGATCCGCCGCTCCCCCGAACGTTTCCAAGCGTGGTGCGGTGCAATAAAGCTAGTTCGCCCGGATTCTGGATTCAACCCAGATCGGCTGTCTCGCCCGTCACAACTGGCGAGTATCCGCTGTTCCGGCCTCGGTCATTGGCAACAGCCGCGTACCCGGCAGCCATTCCCGCAAACGCCTAACCGTCTTCCCGATCGGGTGACTCGGTCCGGAAGAAGTTGCTCTGCCGGCCGTCACGCATCTGTTCCTGATAAATCAGGTTCAGCTTGCGCAGGTCGAAAGTATAAAACCAGTCATCCCAGGTGATTTCCCGAATCCGGCTGCTTTCCCGGTATCCGGGGATGTTGAAGGTCAACACACCCGCTCGACCATCCCGCTCGGTGCCGGCGATGGTCGCCGGCTTTGCCCCGCGTTCCCGGGCCCAGCGCTGGATCACCTCGTGATTCGCGGTGATCAGGCTCCGCCCGGGCCGCTCCGGCCGATCCGTCAACGACGAGATCACCTGCGAGCTGCGGACCGACCGTCCGGTTCCCCGTCCGGTTCGGATCCCGCCGGCTGCCGCGCCGCCACCGGCCGGCGCGGTGCGCTTGGCAGGGGCCGCACGCTTTGCCGTGGTGCGCTTGGCGGGCGCCGCCCGCTTCGCCGTCGTGCGCTTCGCCGCTGCCGTACGCTTCGCCGCCGGCCGCGCCGGTGCCTTCTTCGCCGGCGCCTTGCGGGCTGGCGCCGTACGGGCCGTCGCCGTCCTGCGCGCGGCCGTCGACGTCGCCGCCGTCGTCTTCTTGGCGGCTGTCGTCTTCTTCGCCGCGGCTGTCGTCTTCTTCGCCGCCGTCGTCCGCTTGGCCGCCGTCGACTTGCGGGCGGCGGTCGTCTTCTTCGCCGCGGCCCGCTTCGCCGGTGCGCTCTTGTTCGCCGGCGCGGCCTTCGCCCGGCTCGGCGCCGCCCTGGCCGCCGACTTCTTGGTGGCGGCGGCACGACCCGCCGACGCCCTGGTGCCGGTGGCCCGACCCGACGGGCCGGTGCTGCTCCGACCCGCGCCGGCCCGCATCGAGCGCACCAACTGTTTCACCAGGTCGGGCTTACGCAGCGCGGAGATCCCGGAGACCCCGCGTTTGCGCAGTTGCCCTCGGATGTCGTCCACCCGCATCCGGGAGATCTCCGACTCGGAGACTCCCGGGGTACCCGGCGTCTGGTTGCCGGCCTGTCGCTTCGTCCTGGTCGCAGTCGCGCCGCGACCTGAGCTGTTCCGCTGAGCCATGGGATGCTCCGCTCCTTGGCACTCCGTCCTCGGCGCGCGGGGGTCCCTTGCCGCACCGCGCGGTGCGGCATACCCGTCAGGAGCAGTCCGAACCACCCTCATGTCGGAGGCGCGGAAGGCGCGGGCGCCGAGCGCGGTGCAGCTGTGTGGTCAGGCCGGGTCGGGACCGGAGCCGGAGGGCTCGAAGAGATGGGCGAACGCGGCCAGGTTGGCGGTCGACTCGCCGCGCTTGACCCGCCACTCGTACTCCCGCCGGATCGAACTGCCGAAGCCGATCTCCAGCATCGTGTCGAACGACTCGTCGGAGTAGGTGAGCACGGAACCGAGCAGCCGGTCCAACTCGTCGGCGTCCACGCCGGCCGGGTTGACCCGACCGGTCAGGTACACGTCGCCGACCGCGTCGGTGGAGAAGGAGACGCCGTACATGCGGGCGTTGCGCTGCAACAGCCAGGCCCACAGCTCCTCGCGGCGCTCGTCCGGCTGACGCATCACGAACGCCTCGATACGCAGCGCGTGCTCGCCGACGATCAGGTTGCAGATCGTCTTGAGCTTGTGGGTGCCCGGCAGGGTCACCGCGTACGAGCCGGGGCCGGTCGACTCCCAGGCCAGGTCACGCTCGGCACAGACCGACTCGATCAGGGTCGCAAGATCGCTCTTCGGGCTCACCGGACCCACTCTACGACCGACCCGGCCGACGCACCGGTTGGCGACCGGTGTACCCGGTCACCAGGAGCAGGACAGCGCCGGATCACCGGCCAGGTCCGCCGCGAGTCGGGCGCGGTGCCCGGCGATCGCCTCGCCGTACACCCCGAGCAGGCCGGTGACCGTGCGGTCCCAGGAGAACTGCCGGGCGTGCTGCTCGGCGCCGCGGGCCAGCACCGCCCGGAGTGCCCGGTCCGGCAGCAGGCGGCCCAGCGCACGGGCCCAGTCGACCGGGTCGTGGCCGTCGATCAGTACGCCGCTCACGTGATCCCGTACGGCGGTGACCAGTCCTCCGACGGCGGCGGCCAGCACCGGCGTACCGCAGGCCTGCGCCTCCAGGGCGACCAGCCCGAACGATTCGTTGTGTGACGGCACGGCGACCAGATCGGCGGCCCGGTACAACGCGGGCAGGTCGTCGCCGGTGAGCGGGGGCAGGAACCGCACGCCGTCGGTGACGCCGAGCGCGCCGGCCAGCTCGATCAGGGCGGTCGGCCGGTCCAGGCCGCTGCCGCTGGGCCCGCCGCAGATCACCACTGTCACCTGGTCGGCCAGTGCCGGGTCGCGCTCCCGCAGCGCGGCGATCGCGCGGATCAGCACGTCGGGGGCCTTGAGCGGTTGGATCCGACCGACGAAGGCAACGACGTACCCCTCGGCCGGCAGCCCCAGCCGGCGGCGAGCCTCGCGGGCAGCCGCGGACCGCTCGCCCGGCGCGGGCCGGAACCGGCCCAGGTCGACACCCGGCTGTACGACGGACACGCGGGCGGGGTCGGCGTCGTACCGATCGAGGAGGTCACTGGCCTCGACCCGGGTGTTGGCGACCAGCCGGTCCGCCTCGGCGACCACCTGCTCCTCGCCGATCACCCGAGCCTTCGGCTCTGGTCGGTCACCGGCAGCGAGCTGGGCGTTCTTGACCTTCGCGAGGGTGTGCGCGGTGTGCACCAGCGGCACACCCCACCGCTCCTTGGCCAGCCAGCCGACCTGGCCGGAAAGCCAGTAGTGGGAGTGGATCAGGTCGTAGTGCCCGGGCGGGCGCGACGCCTCGGCACGCAGCACCCCGGCGGTGAAGGCGCAGAGCTGGCCGGGCAGTTCCTCCTTGGTGAGGCCCTCCAGGGGCCCGGAGGTGATGTGCCGGACCTGCACGCCGGGCGCCATTTCGACAACCGGGGGGAGGTCGCCGGAGGTGGCCCGGGTGAAGATCTCCACCTCGACGTTGGCCTCGGCGAGCCGCCGGGCGACTTCGAGGATGTAGACGTTCATTCCGCCGGCGTCGCCCGTGCCGGGCTGGTGCAGGGGGGAGGTGTGTACCGACAGGGTGGCGATGCGGCGAGGCCGGGGCCACGGTTGGGCACCTCGCTGACGCCCGACACCGGTGTGCATTTCCGCCACATCCGCTCCTTTGCCACGGTTGATGCCGTCCGCACGACCGGCGCTTCTCGGTCAACCTGTACGCCGGATGTCATCTTCCCCATCGGGCTTCGGAAATTCCCGGCGCGGCCCCCACGGGTGACGGACCTCATCAACGGGACGCCGTCAACGGTTGCCCCCGCGCCCGGTCGGGGTGGGTCGTGCGGCCGGGGGACAATGTCGAAATGACCTCTGTCGCCATCGTCACCGGAGCATCCAGCGGGATCGGCGCGGCCACCGCCCGTCGGCTCGCCACCGAGGGTTTCCACGTGCTCGCCGCCGCCCGCCGCGCCGAACGCCTCGCCGACCTGGTCGCCGAGATCACCGCCGCCGGCGGGCAGGCCACAGCGGTGACCTGCGACATCACCTCGGACGAGTCGGTGGCCGCGCTGGCCGAGGCCGCCGCCCAGGCACCCGGGCCGGTCACCCTGCTGGTCAACAACGCCGGCGGGGCACGTGGACTGGACCCGGTGGAGTCCGGCTCGGTCGCCGACTGGCAGTGGATGTACGACGTCAACGTTCTCGGCACGCTGCGGGTCACCCAGGCGCTGCTGCCCGCGCTGGAGGCGTCCGGTTCCGGCACCATCGTGGTGGTCTCCTCCACCGCCGGCCTGACCGTCTACGAAGGTGGGGGCGGCTACACGGCGGCGAAGCACGCGCAGACCGCCATCGCCGGCACCCTCCGCCTGGAGCTGTGCGGCCGCCCGCTGCGGGTGATCGAGATCGACCCGGGCATGGTGAAGACCGACGAGTTCGGGCTGGTCCGCTTCGAGGGTGACGCGGAACGGGCGGCCGCCGTCTACGCCGGGGTGCCGGGGCCGCTGGTCGCCGAGGACGTCGCCGACTGCATCGCCTGGTGCGCCACCCGCCCGGAGCACGTCAACATCGACCGGCTGGTGGTCCGGCCACGGGCGCAGGCCGCCCAGCACAAGGTGCACCGAGTCAGCCAGTGAGGCGCGAGGAGTGAGCCGGGTTTGCGAGCCCCGCAGTCGCGAACACCAGCGGCCAGTGAGGCGCGAGGAGTGAGCCGGGTATGAGCGGCGCGGCGCGGCGTCGGCCGCTCGGCGTGGTCACCCGGGGCACGACCAACCCGAATCGACTGCGTCGGGTGGACAACTGGATCGTCGCCACCTGTGCCGACCGGCTGTCGGCGGCGGCCGACCCTCTGGTGGTCGACCTCGGCTACGGCGCCACCCCGGTGACCGCCGTGGAGTTGCGCGCTCGGCTGGCGGCGGGGGTGCGTCCGGACGTACGGCTGGTCGGGTTGGAGATCGACCCGGCCCGGGTGGCCGCGGCGGCGCCGGCCGCCGACCCACCCGGCCTCACGTTCGCCCGGGGTGGGTTCGAGCTGGCCGGGCTCCGGCCGGTGCTGGTCCGCGCGTTCAACGTGCTCCGACAGTACGACGAGAGCGAGGTGCCGGACGCCTGGCGGACGATGACCGCCGCGCTCGCCCCGGGTGGGGCGCTCGTCGAGGGCACGTGCGACGAATTGGGCCGCCTCGCCAGTTGGCTGCTGATCGACGCCCACGGCCCCCGGACGCTGACTCTCGCGGCGAAGCTCACCACGCTGGGCAGCCCCGCGGAGCTGGCCGAGCGGTTACCCAAGGCGCTGATCCACCGCAACGTTCCCGGTGAGCCGGTGCACGATCTGATCCGCGCGCTGGACGACGCCTGGCAGGCCGCCGCCCCGTACGCCACCTTCGGCCCCCGCCAACGCTGGCTCAGAGCGGTGAGCCGCCTCCGCGAAACCGGCTGGCCCATCCTCGACGGCCCCAGCCGCTGGCGCCAGGGCGAGTTGACCCTCCCCTGGCCCCTCCCGGCGCGAGTCGGTTAGAGGGCGCAGTTCACCAGGACTGGTTCGGGGTGGAGGGTTACGCCGAAGCGGGCGTGGACCTGGTCGCGGATGTCGCGGGCCAGGGCCAGCAGGTCGGCGGTGTGGGCGGTGCCGCTGCGGTTGGTGAGGGCGAGCGTGTGCTTGCTGGAGATGGCCGTCCCGCCCGGGCCGGGGTGACCCTTGGTGAAGCCGGCCTTGTCGATCAGCCAGGCCGCACTGACCTTGACCATGCCGTCGGCTCCCGGCCAGGCGGGCGGGTCACCGATGTCGGCGGCGCGCTCCCGGAGCAGCTCGTACGTCGCCCCGTCGAGCACCGGGTTGGTGAAGAAGGAGCCGACGGAGCGGGTGTCCGGGTCGGTGGCGTCGAGCACCATGCCCTTGCCGGCACGCAGCCGCAGCACCGTCGCCCGAGCGTCCGCCAGCGGCACCTGGTCGCCCACCTCGACACCGAGCGCCCTCGCGAGCTCGGCGTAGCGCACCGGCCCGGAGTGCGGGGACCGGGTGAGCCGGAAGTCGACGGAGAGCACCACCCAGCGGTCCGCGTACTTGAAGATGCTGCCTCGGTAGGCGAACCCGCAGTCGGCGGCGGGGATGATCTGGCGGGTGCCCTCGACCCGGTCGTACACCTCGACGCCGGTGATCGTCTCGGCGACCTCCTGGCCGTACGCGCCGACGTTCTGGATCGGGGTTGCCCCGGTCGAGCCGGGGATGCCGGAGAGGCACTCCAGACCGGCCCAGCCGTTGGCGACCGTGGCGGCGACCAGGTCGTCCCACGGTTCGCCGGCCTCGACCCGTACGGTGACCGACCCGGCGTCCTCCGCGACGACGCGCAGGCCCCGGGAGCGCACCAGGACGACGGTGCCGGGGAAGCCGGAATCGCCGATCACCAGGTTGCTGCCACCGGCCAGGACCAGGACCTGCTCGTCGGCGTCCCGGACCGCGCGGATGATCTCTTCGGCGCTGCCGGCGGCGACGATGCGGGCGGCCGACCCACCCATCCCTAGAGTCGTGTAGCTGGCCAGTGGACCAGGGATGGCACGATCGGCTGCGGTTGTCGGCTGGGCGGAGGCGTCTGGCACGCCCTTCACCTTAGGCTGAGTAGTAGCCGTGGCACCCACTGGTCGCCCGGCACCCCCGGGAGGATGGCGATGAGCAGACTGCAGGGCAGCAAGGATTTTTGGATCGGGGCGCTCCGGGCGGAGGGTCCGGCATTCGCGGCGGCGGTGGCCGAGGCGCCGCCGGAGACACCGGTGCTGTCCTGTCCGGGCTGGACGGTCAACGACCTGACACTGCACCTCGCTGGCATCTATCACTGGGTGTCGTCGTTCGTCGGCTCCGGCGCGACCGCGCAGCCGGCCCGCCGCGAGCCGCTCGAGGCGGACCCGGGCGTGAGCCCGCTCCAGCTCTGGCAGCAGGGGTACGACCGGCTGTTGACCGTCTTCGACGGCCTCGACCCGGAGGCACCGGCGTGGAACTGGGCGCCGCAGCCGAAGAAGGCCGGCTTCTGGCCGCGTCGGATGGCTCACGAGACGGCGGTGCACCGCTGGGACGCCCAGCTCGCCATCGGGGCCGGTGACCCGGTCGAGGCGAAGCTGGCGGCCGACGGGGTGAGCGAGGTTCTGGACACCTGGCTGCCGGCGGGCCGGCGGCACGTGCCGGGCGACTGGCACGGGGTGGTGCAGCTTTCCGCGACCGACGCGGCCCAGGACTGGTATCTGCGGCTGCGCGGCGAGGGGGTGGCGCTGCTCGACACCGCGACCATCTTCGACCACGACGACCACCATGCCCGGGCGCAGGTCAGCGGCAACGCGAGCGACCTGCTGCTGGCGCTCTGGGGTCGGGTGAGCTTCGAGACGCTGGATGTCGCCGGCGACCGGGGCCTGCTGGAGGGTCTGCGCCCCGACTGAGCGGGCCTCTTCGACGAGGGCGTCACCCATTGACGGGGGGCGCCCTCGAACTCGTCGTGGGTCACGTCCGAATATCAAAGAGAGCGCTCTCTTGACAGGGCCGGACACGTCCCAGCACCCTGTCCGTGAGAGCGCTCTCTTAACCATCTGCCACCACCGACCACCTTGAGAGAGGTCGAAACCCATGGCTGTCTTCCCGCGCCGCCGGCTCGCCGCGGTAGCCCTCGCCGCGACCACCGCCCTGCTCGTCACCGCCGGCTGCGGTGGCGGCGACGAGCAGAGCGGGGACGGGCCCGTCACCCTGACCGTCGACGTCTTCGGTCAGTTCGGTTACGAGCAGCTCTACCAGGAGTACATGACCGCGAATCCCGACGTGAAGATCGTCGAGCGCGGCACCGGCACCAACCTCGACGAGTACTCACCGAAGCTCACCCAGTGGCTCGCCGCCGGCCGGGGCGCCGGCGACGTGGTGGCCATCGAGGAGGGGCTGATGGTCGAGTACAAGGCCAACCCCGGCAACTTCGTCAACCTGCTGGACCACGGCGCCGCCGACCTCAAGGGCAACTTCCTCGAATGGAAGTGGAACGCCGGCATGACCGCCGACGGCAAGCAGCTCATCGGCCTCGGCACCGACGTCGGCGGCATCGCCATGTGCTACCGCAAGGACCTCTTCGAGAAGGCCGGCCTGCCCACCGAACGCGACGAGGTCTCCAAGCTCTGGCCCACCTGGCCGGACTACATCGCCACCGGTGAGAAGTTCGCCGCGGCCAAGACCGGGGCGTCCTTCCTCGACGCGGCCACCAACACGTTCAACACGATCCTGCTGCAGACCGCCGGCAACAGCAGCGGCTACAGCTACTACGACACCAGCGAGAAGCTGGTCGTCGACAGCAACCCGGCCGTGCGACAGGCCTACGACACCACCATGGACATCATCGACTCGGGCCTCTCCGGCAAGTACGGCTCCTGGTCGGAGGAGTGGGTGTCCGCCTTCAAGCAGTCGAAGTTCGCCACCATCGCCTGCCCCGCCTGGATGACCGGCGTCATCGAGGCCAACGCGGGCCCGACCGCCCAGGGCAAGTGGGACATCGCACGGGTGCCCGGCAACGGCGGCAACTGGGGCGGGTCGCACCTCGCCGTGCCGAAGCAGAGCAAGCACCAGGCCAAGGCGATCGAGCTGGCCAAGTTCCTCACCAGCGCCAAGGGTCAGATCGGCGCGTTCAAGGCCAAGGGCCCGCTGCCCTCGTCCCCGCAGGCGCTCGACGACCCGGCGATCACCGGCGCGACCAACACGTACTTCTCCGGGGCGCCCGTCGGCTCGATCTTCGGCACCGGCGCGAAGAGCCTCAAGCCGGTCTACATGGGCCCGAAGAACCAGGCCGTCCGCACCGAGGTGGAGAACGCCGTGCGGACCGTGGAGCTGGGCCAGCGCAGCCCCGCGCAGGGCTGGACGGACGCGGTGACCAACGCCAAGAAGGCCGCCGCCAAGTAGCCCGAGCGATCGTGCGGGCGGGCCCCGGTCCCCGGAGTCCCGCCCGCACGGCGAAAGGAGTCCCCGGGCATGACCGCCCAGCTCGAAGCCCGCCCGCCGGTCGCACCGGCACCCCCGCGTCCGACAGGTCGCTTCAGCCGGCTCGACACCCGGTTCTCGCCGTACCTCTACATCGCCCCGTTCTTCCTGATCTTCGCGATCTTCGGGGCCTACCCGCTGGCGTACACCTTCTGGGTCTCGCTGCACGACTGGGACCTGCTCGGCACCGACCACCCGTTCGTCGGCGCCGAGAACTACACGCGGCTGCTCGCCGACACCGACTTCTGGCACGCGCTGGTCAACACGCTGGGCATCTTCGTGATCTCCACCGTCCCACAGCTGCTCGCCGCGCTCTGGCTGGCCAATCTGCTCAACCGGGGCCTGCGGGCGCGTACCGGCTGGCGGATGGCGGTGCTCGTCCCCAACGTGACCTCCACCGCCGCCGTGGCGATCGTGTTCGGAGTGCTCTTCGGCCGTGAGTTCGGCATGATCAACTGGCTGCTCGACCTGGTCGGGATGGACCCGATCGGCTGGAAGTCCAACCGGTTCGCCTCCTGGGTGGCCATCTCCGCCATGGTCGACTGGCGGTGGACCGGCTACAACGCGCTGATCCTGCTGGCCGCCATGCAGGCCATCCCCAGGGACCTGTACGAGGCCGCGGCGATCGACGGCGCCAACCGGGCGCGGCAGTTCTGGTCGGTCACCGTGCCACTGCTCAAGCCGACGATCATCTTCTGCACCATCATCGCCACCATCGGCGGGTTGCAGCTCTTCACCGAGCCCCGGATGTTCCACTCCGGCACCAACCCGATCCGCGGCGGGCCGCTGCGCGAGTCGCAGACCCTGACCATGTACATGTTCGAGAACGCCTTCGCCCCGCACTACAACTTCGGCTACGGCTCGGCGGTCGCCTGGCTGCTCTTCGCGCTCATCGCGATCGTCGCGGTGGTCAATGTGCTGATCCTGCGCCGCCTCGGCGGCGGATCGCGCCCCGACGCACGGAAGGGATCGGCGCGATGAGCCGGCTCTGGCGGGCCAGCCCGCTCACCTACCTGGCCCTGGTCGTCGCGGCCGGCCTGTCGATCTTCCCGATCTGGTGGATGATCGTCGTCGCCAGCCGCTCCAACGACGCGATGGGCCAACTGCCACCCCCGGTCACCCCCGGCGGCAACCTGGGCGCGAACATCTCCCGGCTGTTCGACAACACCGACGCGTACTTCGCCACCGGCCTGATCAACTCGACGATCGTGGCCACCACGGTCACCGTGTCCGTGGTGTTCTTCTCCAGCCTGGCCGGGTTCGCGTTCGCCAAGCTGCGGTTCCGCGGCCGCAACGCGCTGCTGCTGGTCATCATCGCGACGATGATGGTGCCGACCCAGCTCGGCTTGATCCCGCTCTACCTGCTGATGACCCGGCTGCAGTGGAACGACCGGCTGCCCGCGGTGATCGTCCCGGTGCTGGTCACCGGGTTCGGGGTGTTCATGATGCGGCAGTACGCCGGCCAGGCCATCAGCGACGAGCTGATCGAGGCCGCCCGGATGGACGGCTGCGGCACCGCCCGGATCTGGTGGCACGTCGTCGTGCCCGCGCTGCGCCCCGCCGCCGCCGTGCTCGGCCTGCTCACGTTCATGACCACCTGGAACGACTTCCTGTGGCCGTACGCTGTGCTGAACGACCCGGCGAATCCCACAGTGCAGCTCTCCCTGCGGGCGCTGTCGGACGGTTACTACCAGGACATGTCGCAGGTGTTCACCGGGACAGCGATCGCGACGCTGCCCCTGCTACTGGTCTTCGTGTTGTTCGGCCGGCAGATCATCGGCGGGATCATGGAAGGTGCGGTCAAGGCGTGAGCGAGCGAACCAGCAGGCACAGCAACGAGGCGTCGACGACGCCGCGAAGCGGTGGCGTCGACGAACTCCGTTTTCCCGACCATTTCCTCTGGGGGGCGGCCACCGCCGCGTACCAGATCGAGGGCGCGGCCCGCGACGACGGTCGCGGTCCGTCCATCTGGGACACCTTCAGCCGTACGCCGGGCAAGGTGTACCAGGGCCACACCGGCGACGTCGCCTGCGACCACTACCACCGGTACGCCGACGACGTGGCGTTGATGGCCGAACTGGGCCTGCGGGCGTACCGTTTCTCGGTCGCCTGGCCCCGCATCCAGCCCGACGGCACCGGCCCGGCCAACCCGCGTGGGCTGGACTTCTACGACCGCCTCACCGACGCGCTGCTCGACCGGGGAATCGACCCGATCGTCACCCTCTACCACTGGGACCTGCCGCAGGCCCTGGGCGACCGTGGTGGCTGGACCAACCGGGACACCGCCGAGCACTTCGCCACCTACGCCACCGCCGTGTACGCCCGCCTCGGCGACCGGATCGACGTGTGGACCACGCTCAACGAGCCGTGGTGCTCGGCCTACCTCGGCTACGGCAACGGGGTGCACGCCCCGGGCGAGCAGGACCCGGGAGCGGCCTTCACCGCCGTACACCATCTGCTGCTGGGCCACGGCCTGGCGGCGCGGGCGCTGCGGTCCGCCGGCGCGCGCAGCGTCGGCATCACCGTCAACCCGGCCGACGTGCGACCGGCCGACCCGGAGAGCGCGGCGGACGCCGCCGCGGTGCGCCTGGTCGACGGCCTGCACAACCGGATCTTCCTCGACCCGCTGCTGGCCGGCGGCTACCCGGACGACGTCCGCGAGCACGTGGCGCGGATCATCGAGCCGACGTTCATCCGCGACGGTGACGAGAAGCTGATCGCCGCACCGATCGACCTGCTGGGAATCAACTACTACGCGCCCGGTTACGTGGCAGGCCGACCCGACGGTGCCGGCAACGACGCCTACCCGGGCACCGAGGGCGCTGTGCACTTCGTGCCACCGACCGGGCCACTGACCGACATGGGCTGGATGATCGAGCCGGCCGGGCTGACCCGGTTGCTGGAACGGATCGCCATCGACTACCCCGGCGTGCCCCTGCTGATCACCGAGAACGGTGGGGCGTTCCCTGACAAGCCGGGCGCCGACTCGCCCGACGGGCCGACGCAGGTCATGGACACCGATCGCATCGCCTACCTCGACGGGCACCTGCGTGCGGCGCACGAGGCGATCTCCCGGGGCGTGGACCTGCGCGGTTATCTCGTATGGTCATTGCTGGACAACTTCGAGTGGGCGGAGGGTTACCGCAAGCGGTTCGGGATCGTGCACGTCGACTACCTGACCCAGCGGCGCACACCGAAGGCCAGCGCCCGGTGGTACCAGGAGGTGATCTCCCGGAACGGGCTGTGACAAGCGGGGGGAAGGGCGCGATGACGACGGCACAGCGGCCGACGCTCGAAGCGGTGGCGGCGCGGGCCGGGGTGTCCCGCGCCACCGTTTCGCGGGTGGTCAACGGCTCCACCACCGTCGCGGAGCCGATCCGGGAGGCGGTCACCCGGGCCGTCGCCGAGCTGGGGTACGTGCCCAACCTGGCCGCCCGCAGCCTGGTCACCCAGCGCACCGACTCGATCGCCCTGGTCATGCCGGAGGCGGCCACCCGGGTCTTCTCCGACGACCAGGTCTTCCCCGGCATCATCCGTGGCGTCAGCCAGGAGCTGGAGGCGGCCGACAAGCAACTGGTGCTGATGCTCGCCGGTTCGCCGGCCGGGCATCAGCGGGTCGAGCGGTACACCACCGGTCGGCACGTCGACGGGGTGCTGTTCGCCTCGCTGCACGGCGCCGACCCGTTGCCCGGCACGCTGGCGCGGCTCGGCATCCCGGTGGTGGTCAGCGGTCGGCCGCTCGGCGACGTGCCCGTGCCGTACGTCGACGTGGACCACGTGGCCGGGGTGACCACAGCCGTCCGACACATGATCGACATCGGTCGGCGGCGGATCGCCACCATCGCCGGCCCACAGGACATGGTCGCCGGCATCGAGCGACTCAGCGGTTACCGCAGCGCGGTCGCCGACGCGGGGCTGCCCGAGCTGATCGCCGTCGGCGACTTCACCCGCGAGTCCGGTGCGGCGGCGATGCGGCGCCTGCTCACCGAGCACCCCGACCTGGACGGCGTCTTCGCCGCCTCCGACCTGATGGCGCACGCCGCCCTGCGGACGCTGCGCGAAGCAGGCCGGCGGGTGCCCGACGACGTCGCGGTGGTCGGCTTCGACGACATCGAGACGGCCGCGTACACCGAGCCACCGCTGACCACCGTCCGGCAGCCGATCGTGGAACTCGGCCGCCGGATGACCCGCCAACTGCTCCGGCTGGCCGCCGGGGAGGAGATCGAGCAGGCGGTCATGCTCCCCACCGAGCTGATCCGACGAGCCTCCGCCTGACCACGCCGCCCGCGGCAAGATCCGCGCAACTTCAGGGGTTAATGGTTCGCCCAGGTCTGTGATCGTCGCTAGCCTCGCCGGCATGCCGGATCCTGTCGCGTTGCTGCACGTCCCCGCCCTGTCCGACGTCGCCGAGTACGCGTACGCGGCCATCGTCGAGCCGCCCGCCCGGCTGGTGTTCACCGCCGGGGCGTGCCCGCTGGACGCCGAGGGCCGCACCGTCGCGCCGGGCGACCACGCCGCGCAGGCCCGGCAGGTGATGGCGAACCTGGAGACCGCCCTCGCGGCGGCCGGCGCCACGCCCACCGACGTCGTCAAGACCACCGTCTACGTGGCATCGTCGCAGCAGAAGGACCTGGTGACCGTCTGGGAGGTGGTGCGGGACTTCTTCGGCGACCACGACCCGCCCAGCACCCTGCTCGGGGTCGCCGTGCTCGGCTACACCGACCAGCTCGTCGAGGTAGAGGCCGTCGCCGCCGTACGGACGGAGGCCTGACATGCGCATCCGTGTGGCGCGACCCGACGACGCCCCGGCCGTGGTGGCCCTGCGGGCGACTGTCTACCCGTACCTGGTGCGCGGGGTCGAGTCGACCCGGAAGATGATCGCCGAACCGCCGCCCGAGGAGGACTGGACCGCGTTCGTGGCCGAGGTCGACGAGCGGGTGGTCGGTTGGGTGTCCGCCGAACGCATCGGCACCACATCGGCGGCGGACGTCGGTGGCATCAACCTGCTGCACGTGCACCCGGAACACCGGCGGCACGGCATCGGCACCGCCCTGCTGACCGCCGCGACCGACTTCCTCCGCCCGTTGGGAATCCGCCGGGTGCGTGCCATGGCGCAGCCCGACGCGCTGCCGTACGCCCGGCGGCACGGCTACGAGCCCAGCCGGGAGGTGCGCTACTCGGCGCTCGACCTGAATCCGGCACCCGCACTGCCCGACCCGCCTCCGGGGGTGCGGCTGCTTCCGATCGCCGACCTGGACCCGCACCTCCTGTACGCGGCGGACGTGGCCTCGGCGGCGGACGAACCGGGGGATGTGCCCGTCGACGCGAAGAGCTACGAGAGCTGGCAGTACGACGTGTGGGACAACCTCGGGCTGGACAAGGCGTCCAGCATCGCGGCCGAGGTCGGTGGTGAGGTGGTCGCGTTCAGCCTGGTGAAGCGGGACGGGGACCGGATGTGGTCGGACTACACCGGCAGCATCCCGACCTACCGGGGCCGAGGGCTGGCGCGGCTGGCCAAGGTGGCCGCGCTGCACCGGGCCGCCGCGAACGGCGTACGCGTCGCGTACACGTCGAACGACGAGGCGAACGCGCCGATGCTGGCGATCAACGCCCGGCTGGGCTACCGGCCGGTGACGTCCCAGTGGTCCTGTCTGGCCAACCTGAGCTGATCGTCGTCGCCCGGTCGGGCCGAGCCCTTCAGCCGCTGTCGGGATCGAGGTACGGGCTGAGAAGTTCGCGGGCGAGGCCGGTTGCGGTCCGCAGGGGAAGCCCTCCCTCGATCATCCGGCTCAGGGCGTAGACGATCGACTGGACCAGTTCTGCCATGCGGACCGGGTCCGACGAGCCGTGGTCCGTGAGCGCGGCCCGCAGCGGGGCTTCCAGGCTGTCGTGCATGAGCCGACTGGACGAGGCGAGTGTCTCGCTGCTGCCGGCCGATGCCAGCGCACGGGCCAGTGCGTGATCGCCTCGGGCAACCAGTTGCAGGTTGGCTTCCACGTACGCCTGGATCTTCGGCCCGGGGGCGGCGGCCTCGTCCATGTGCTTCTCGACGTACGCCGACCAGCGGGGGAACGTGTCGATGACGAGTGCGTCGAACATGTCGGCGCGGGACTTGAAGTACGAGTAGACGCTGGATCGGGCGAGGCCGGCATGCTGGGCGACCTCGGCCAGCCCGGGGATCTGCTCGGGGTGTTTCGACAGCAGGGTGCGGGCCGCGTCGAGCAGCGCGGCGCGTTGGGAGGCCCGGTGCTCAGCGACAGTCGCGGCCTGGATCTTCGGCACGCCGCCCCCCTTGTTCCGGACGGACGTGGCCGGCCTGGTCGTGCGCCGCGCCCGCACCCTGCCGTCGTGGCTAGCTGCTGGCCGCGAGCTTGCCGTCGACCATCTCGTAGACGGTGTCACAGTATTCCAGCACATCGTGGTCGTGAGTGACCATGACCACCGCGACCGACCGCTGCCGGGCCTCGTGGGCCAGCAGTCGCACGATGTCGTGGCTGCGCGCCCGGTCCAGCGCCGCTGTCGGTTCGTCGACCAGCAGCACGCTGGGCTCGGTGACCAGCGCTCGGGCGATCCCGACCCGTTGACGTTCGCCACCCGACAGTTGGTGCGGGCGCCGGTCGGCCTTGTCGGTCATGCCGACGTCGGCGAGCAGCTCCAGCGGGTCTCGGCCGGACCGCGTCGACCGTGGTCCCAGCCGCAGGGGCAGCCGCAACTGGTCGACGGCGGTCAGCGCGGGCAGCAGGTTGCCCGACTGGAACACGAAGCCCACATGTTGGCGGCGCAGGGCGGTCCGTGTGCGGCGGCTCGGCACTGTCATGTCCTGACCGGCCACGGTAACGGTCCCCTGGTCGGGCCGGGCCAGGCCGCCGGCGACGGCCAGCAGACTGGACTTGCCGGCACCGGACGGGCCGACGATCGCGGCGAGCTCACCGGGTCGCACCGTCAGGTCGACGTCGTCGAGCGCCTGCACGGTCTCGGCGGCGTCGCCGTGCCGCAGGGACACCGCACGCATCACCAGGCCGAGCCGCTCGGACGAGTCAGCGGGTGCGGTCGAAGCGGTCGGAGCGGGACTGCTGCTCATCGGTTTCCTCCCAGAGCGGTGGCCGGGTCGACTGAGGTGATGCGGATGACCGCCGCGGCGGCTCCCACCAGGCCGAGGACAACGAGGCCGATCGCGGCGGCGGAGATGCTCGGCATGCTCAACGCGAACGGGACACCGCTGCCGGTGATGAAGGCACCGAGAGCCAGCCCCAGCCCCACGCCGACGAGGACAGCGACCGCCAACAGGACGAACGCCTGCGTCAACGCGTCGCGCAGCACCCAGCCGGTCGAGGCGCCCAGCGCCCGCAGGACGGCCACCTCGGGCTTGCGTTGGATCGCCCACACCGCGAAGAACGCTCCGGCCACCAGCGCCGAGATCGCGTACAGGAATCCCTGAATCAACTGCAGTGTCGTCGTCTCGGCCGTGTATCCGGGCGAAGCCCCGTAGGACTCCTTCAGGGTCAGGCTCTCGGTTCCGGTGGCGGCGTCGCCCGCAGTCAGATCGACGGACTTCCCATCGTCCGCGCGGACCGCAACCGCCGTGATCTCCGTTGCGGCCCTTGACGGCAGATCCGCGTCGGGGGCGGTGCCGGATTTGATCGCCTGCCACGCCGCCAACGGCACGTACGCCACGTCCACGTGCCCGAAGGTGTCCTGTTGCTCGGTGACACCGACGACCCGCAGCCGCGTACCGACCCGATCCACGGTGACCGTGTCGCCCATCCGCAGCCCCGCGTCCAGCGCCGTGGGACTCACCACGATCCCGTCCGCGGTGCCCAACCGCTCACCCTGGCTGACCCGGGGCGACAGGAACGAGTCGGGTTGCACTCCGAACAGCGCGAGGTCGACCTCAGTTCCCCGATCGGTACGAGTATTCACCAGCGTGTTTCCGAACGGCGCCGCGTCCGCGACGCCCGGCTGGGCGCCCCAGCTGTCGACCGCCGACATGTCCACGACGCTCCGTGAGAACGCGGAGTCCCGCTGGACGCCGTGCGCGAAGGCGAACGACGTGACCGGCAGGTTCTGCAGCCCGGAAACGCCGTCGCGCACCAGGCCGACCGACAGCCCCGACAGCATCACCATCAACACGGCGATCAGCGCGATCACGGCGCCCATCAGAGCGAACCGCAACCGGGCGAAGCTCAGCTCACGAATTGCGAGGAACATCAGCGCCCGCCCTCGTGGATTGTCGACATCATGTCGGCATCTTATCAACACGCTGTCGGCAAAGCCTCGCCTGCTGGGGGACAGTGGCCGGGCGTACCGCTCAGGCGTCGTCGAAGACCCGGCTGGCCGCGGCATGGGTCGCCGCCCCGAACAGCACCAGGCGGGCCTCGACGACGGTGGCGGGCGTGGCCGCGCGCAGCACCGTCAGTGCCTGCCGGACCGCGTCGTCGATCGGCCAGCCGTAGATGCCGGCGGAGATCAGCGGAAAGGCCACGGTTGTCGCGCCCACCTCGTCGGCCACGCGGAGACTGTTGGCGTAGCAGTCGCGCAGCAGCGCCGACCGGTCTTCGCTGGCGGACCAGACCGGCCCGACGGTGTGGATCACCCAGCATGCCGGCAGCTCCCCCGCGGTGGTCGCCACCGCCTGGCCAGTGGGCAGACCCCTGCCGTAGCGGGATGCCCGCAGCGCCCGGCACTCGGCCAGGATGGCCGGCCCGCCACGTCGGTGGATGGCGCCATCGACCCCGCCCCCACCGAGCAGGGACGAGTTGGCGGCGTTCACGATGGCGTCGACCTGCTGCGTGGTGATGTCCCCCTCGACCAGGGTGATCTCCATGTCAGTCCTTCTCGATGGACTGGCCGAGCGATCGGCGGGCCAGCAAAGTGGCGCCGGCGACCGCCGCCGGCATGATCAACACTGCGCCGAGCGGGATGAGGAAGCAGAGGAAGACGGCAACCCCGAAGCCGAGCGCGGTGGGTCGATCGGCCTTCAGGATCGTCCGGCGCTGCGGCAGCCGCATACCGCGCCGGTAGAACGGTGCCCCGACCAGCTCCACGGCGAGGAACCAGCCGCCCACTGCCGCGCCGATCACCGGGACGACCGTCTGGCCGACCACGGGGATGAAGCCCGCGAGGAAGAGCGGAATCCCGACCAGCGCGGTGAGCGCCACCAGTCGTACCGAGTCGGCGAGGCTGCGCCGCAACGACGACCAGAAGGGCACGTCCACCGCGCCCGGCGTGCCGCCGTACCGCTGCTCGACCTGCTCGGAGATCTTCTCGTAGAACGGGTCGCCGATGACCAGGGTGACCGCGGTGAAGGTGAGCACGCCGAGCAGACCGCCGAGCCCCAGGAAGGCCAGCCCGGCGATCACCCGGACCAGGCTGCGGGTGGTGCTCGACCAGTCGTCGGCGAACGGGGTGACCAGCGCGGCGAGGTCGTCCACGAAGTACACCAGGGCGGCGAGCGCGGCCAGGAAGAACGCGCCGGAGATCAGCGCCGGCACGACCCCGAGCAGCATCAACCCCGGGCTGCGGACATAGAGACCCAGCCCCCGCACGAGCAGCCCCGCCCCGGCGAAGAAACGGCCGACGACTCCGGTGACCGGGCTGGCGACTCTGCTGACATCCACGATCGAGCAGCCTATCGAGCGATGATCCGGTCCGCCGGGTGGAGCCGTAGCAGCGACTGTTCGCGTCCACATCAACCGGTTGGCGGACGGGAGTGATCCACCGGGAACGCCGGCGAACATCGCCGACCAGTCGATTCGCCGGCGGGTCACCCCGACAACCCTTGAGGGGTACGAAGCCAGCGGCGGAAGGGCGGCACGATGTCGGTCATCGAGGTGACCCACCTGAGTAAGCGGTACGGCGATCTGGTGTCCGTCCAGGACGTGTCGTTCACGGTGGAGCCCGGGGAGATCTTCGGCGTGCTCGGCCCGAACGGCGCCGGCAAGACCACCACCGTCGAGTGTGTCGCCGGGCTGCGTGTCCCCGACGGGGGCGGGGTGTCGGTCCTCGGGCTCGACCCCCGCCGGGACGCGGCGCAGCTCCGGCAGCGGGTCGGGGTGCAACTCCAGGAGAGCCAACTGCCGGACCGGCTGCGGGTGGCGGAGGCGCTGGAGCTGTACGCCTCGTTCTACCGCAACCCGGCCGACCCGGCCGCTCTGATCGACAAGCTGGGCCTCGGCGAGAAGCGGAACACCGCGTACAAGAAGCTCTCCGGCGGTCAGAAGCAGCGACTCTCCATCGCGTTGGCCCTGGTCGGCAACCCGGAGATCGCGATCCTCGACGAGCTCACCACCGGGCTGGACCCGCAGGCGCGCCGGGACACCTGGGGTCTCATCGAACAGGTCCGGGACAGCGGAGTGACGATCGTGCTGGTCACCCATTTCATGGAGGAAGCGGAGCGGCTCTGCGACCGGGTCGCGGTGATCGACCGGGGGCGCGTCGTCGCCCTGGACAGCCCGGCGGGCCTGGTGTCGGCGGTGGCTCCGGAGCAGCGGATCCGGTTCCGGCCGTCGGCCCCGGTCGACGACCGGCTCCTCACCGACCTGCCCGAGGTTTCCGCCGTGCAGCGCACCGGCAGCCAGGTGGTGGTGACCGGCACCGGTGACCTGCTGCACGCCGTCACCTCGGTCCTCGCCCGCCACCAGATCGTCGCCGCCGACCTGCGGCTGGAGCAGTCCACCCTCGACGACGCCTTCGTCGAGCTGACCGGGCACCGGCCCGTCGACTGAAAAGGGGCAAGCATGCACGCCTTCCGTCAGATCCTGAGGATCGAGGCGCGGCTCTACCTGCGGGACATACCGACGCTGCTCACCACCATCGGGCTGCCCACAGTGATCCTGGTGGTGCTCGGATTGGTCCCCTCGCTCCGCAAGCCGGATCCGACCTTCGATGGGCAGACCTTCGTCAGCTACTTCGCACCGTCGCTGCTGGTGGTCACCCTCGCCATGGTCGGGGTGAACACGCTGCCCACGGTGCTGGCCACCTACCGGGAACGCGGCGTGCTGCGTCGGCTGGCGACCACTCCGGCGCATCCGGCCGCTCTGCTCGCCGCGCAACTGGTGCTGGCCCTGGCCGGGATCCTGGCCAGCGCGCTGCTGCTCATCGTCGTCGGCCGGTTGGCGTTCGGGGTGCCGTTCCCTCGGCACCCGCTCGGCTTCACCCTGGCGTTCGTCCTCGGCACGGCGGCGCTGCTGGCGCTCGGCCTGCTGGTCGCCGCCGTGGCCCGCACGACGAAGGCGGCGCAGGCTCTGGCCGTGCCGCTGTTCCTGGTCACCATGTTCTTCGGCGGGGTCTACCTGCCCCGGTTCCTGCTTCCGGACGCCGTGGCGCGGATCGGCGACTACACGCCGCCCGGGGTGCAGGCGCTTCTGGACGCCTGGACCGGCACGTCGCCGCAGCCGCTGCACCTGGCGATAATGGCGGTGATCGCCGTGGCGGCCGGCGCCAGCGCGGCGAAACTGTTCCGCTGGGAGTGAGCGGAGATGCGATGACCAGCAGCGGTGGGCACGACCGTCTGACCAGTTGGCGAGAGCGCGAGGCTGCCCTCTATCGCGTGTTCCCGTATGGCGGGCTGGCTCTGGGCACCCTGCTGGCCCTCGTCGCACCGGCGCCCGCCAGCCCCGGGGCGGTGCCGACCCTCGCTGTGGCCGTGGCGGCCGGATGCTGGGTCGCCTGGTTCGTGACCCTGCACCCCGGCTGGCAAAGTCGGCGCAGGCCGATGGCGGTCTACTACGCCGGTCTGCTCACGTTCGCCGCCGCTCTCGTGGCCGCCAGTCCGTGGTACGGCTTCTTCGCCTGGATCGGTTACATCCACGCCTTCCCGGTGCTGCCCGGGCGTTGGCGGGTCGCCGGGATGGTGACCACGGCGGCCCTCGTCGCCACGTCTCAGGGCGGTGGTCTGTCGGTGGTGGTGTCGCACTGGCTGCTCTGGCTGGTGCTGGTGCTCTTCAACCTGCTGGTGGCCGGCTCGGTGAGCTGGTTCGCGATGATCGCCGAACAGGAGGACGTCAAACGTCGGCGGTTGATGGCGGAACTCGGCGAGGCCAACCGTCAACTCACCGAGACGGTCCAGGAGAACGCCGGGCTGCACGCCCAACTGCTCACCCAGGCACGGGAGGCCGGCGTGCTGGACGAGCGGCAGCGGATGGCGCGAGAGATCCACGACACCCTGGCCCAGGGGTTGACCGGCATCATCACCCAACTGGAGGCGGCCGAGCAGACCCGCGACCGCTCCGCCGACTGGCGGCGGCACGTCGACAACGCGCTCGCACTGGCGCGGGAGAGCCTCACCGAGGCCCGCCGCTCGGTGCGGGCCGTCCGCCCGGAGACGTTGGAGACAGCCCGGCTGCCAGACGCGCTCGTCGAGCTGGGCGGGCGCTGGTCGGCTCTGAACGGGGTACGGGCCGAGGTCGCCACCACCGGAACGCCCCGCCCCCTGCATCCGGAGGTCGAGGTGACCCTGCTCCGGGCCGCCCAGGAGGCGCTGGCCAACGTGGCCCGGCACGCTGCCGCGTCACGGGTCGGGCTGACCCTGTCGTACATGACGGACGTGGTCACCCTCGATGTCCGTGACGACGGGACGGGCTTCGACGTCACCGGGCAGCCGGCGCCCCGCGAGCCGGGCGGCGGGTACGGGCTGACCGCGATGCGGCAGCGGGTGACCCGGGTGGGTGGCGAGTTGGCCGTCGAATCCGAACCGGGAGGCGGCACCGCCATTTCGGCGTCCGTCCCCGCGCTGCCGGGAGGTGCCGGTTGACCGCCCCGATACGGCTGCTGATCGTCGACGACCATCCGGTGGTGCGCGACGGGTTGCGGGGGATGTTCACCGGCGACCCCGGCTTCGAGGTGGTCGGCGAGGCCGCGGACGGCGCGGAGGCGTTGACCCTGGTCGCGACGGTCCGGCCGGACGTGGTGCTGATGGACCTGCGGATGCCCGGAATGAACGGTGTGACCGCCATCGGCAGGCTGGCCCGCTCCGGCAGCACCGCCCGGGTGCTGGTGCTCACCACGTACGACACGGACGCCGACGTGCTGCCCGCCATCGAGGCCGGTGCCACCGGCTATCTGCTCAAGGACACGCCCCGCGAGGAACTGGTCCGCGCGGTACGGGCCGCCGCCCGGGGCGAGTCGGTGCTCGCACCGAGCGTCGCCGGGCGGTTGATGGGCCGGTTGCGTGCACCGGTCGAGGAGCCACTCAGCCAGCGCGAGCTGGAGGTGCTCACCCTGGTGGCCCGTGGTGCCTCCAACCGGGAGGCGGCGGCTCGGCTGTTCATCAGCGAGGCCACCGTCAAGACGCACCTGCTGCACGTGTACACCAAGCTCGGGGTCAACGACCGGGCCGCCGCGGTGGCCACCGCGTACGACAGGGGGTTGCTGACCCCCGGCGGGCGGTGAGTGAGGGCCGGGCAGGATGGGCGGGTGCGCGCGTCCCGGCTGATCTCGCTGCTCCTGTTGTTGCAGGCGCGCGGGTCGATGACGGCGGGTGAGCTGGCGCGGGAGCTGGAGGTTTCCGAGCGGACCGTCTACCGGGACGTGTTGGCGCTCTCCGCCGCCGGGGTGCCGGTCTACGCCGACCGGGGCCGCGCCGGCGGGTACCGGTTGCTCGGCGGTTACCGCACCCGACTGACCGGGCTGACCCGGGACGAGGCGGAGGCGCTCTTCCTCTCCGGGCTGCCCGGCCCCGCTGGCGACATGGGGCTCGCCGACGCGGTCGCCGCCGCCGAGTTGAAGGTGCTCGCCGCCCTGCCGCCGGCCCTGCGCGACGCCCCGGCCCGTGCCGGGCAGCGGTTCCATCTGGACGTGCCGGGTTGGTTCCGGGAGACCGCGCCGCCGCCGTGGCTGACCGAGCTGGCCCGGGCGGTCTGGCGCGACCGGGTGGTGGAGCTGCGCTACCGGCGCGGTGACCGGGAGGTGGCCCGGCGGGTCCAGCCGTACGGGCTGGTGCTCAAGAGTGGTGTCTGGTATCTGGTCGGCCGGGTCGACGACGACACCCGCACCTATCGGGTGGACCGGGTGACCGGGGTCGAGGTGGGCGAGGAGAGCTTCGAGCGGGACGAGGGCTTCGACCTGGCCGGGCACTGGCGCGAGCAGGCCGGGTCGTTTCTGCGGACCGTGCTGCGGGCCGAGGTCACCGTCCGGCTCAGCCCGGCGGGTCTGCGCCAGCTCCGGCACCTGGTGGATGCCCCCTTCGTGTACGACGAGCTGGTCGCCGCCGCCGGAGCACCCGACGGGCAGGGCTGGGTGGTGGGCCAGCTGCCCGTCGAGTCCGTCGAGGTCGCCTACCACCAACTGCTGGGGCTCGGCCCCGAGGTGGAGGTCCTCGGCCCGCCCGAGCTGCGGCGGTTGTTCACCGACGCGGCCGACCGGCTGCGGGCGCTCTACCGGTAGCCGGTGACGTCCGAGGGCTTGCCCGCGTCGACCACCTCGACGATGTACCGGAACCCCTCCGGCTGACTGCCGTCGAGGTCGGTGAATCCGTACACCTTGGACAGTGTGCCGGCGTCCACGGACTGGCCGTTCCAGCGGGCCTTCTCCTCGTCGGCGGCGAGCGCCGCCACCGCGCGGCCGACGAAGGCCGGGGTCTCCGAGATGAGAAAGTTCGGGTCGGTGGCAGCGCCGTCGCGCCAGTTGTCCTCGGTCACTCCGAAGTGCTCCAGCATCGCCTCGGAGCGGATCCAGCCGGGGGTGAGCGCCACCGCCGTGCAGCCGTGCGGCTTCAGCTCGTGCGCCTGGCTGAAGGCGAGCCGGTTGACCGACACCTTGGCCAGGTCGTAGAAGACGGAGAGCCGGTAGTTGTCGTCGTTGTACGCCTTGGTGCCGTCGCCCATCTCCACCAGCAGCCCGCCCGGCTTGCGGATCAGCAGCGGCAGGGCGAAGTGGCTGGTGATGATGTGGGTGTCGATGGCCAGTCGCAGGGTCCGAAAGCCCGCGTCCAGCGGCTGCTCCCAGACCGGCTTGTCCCAGGTGACCAGCGGGTCGCCGCCCCAGATGTCGTTGACCAGCACGTCGAGCTGGCCCTGCTCGGCGTCGATCCGGGCGACGAGGTCGCGGACCTGCTCGGGCACCAGGTGGTCGACCTGGACGGCGATGCCCGTGCCCCCGGCCTCGGTGACCAGCTCGGCGGTCTCCTCGATGGTCTCCGGCCGGTCCATCTCCGAGCGACCGGTGCGGCTGCTGCGACCGGTGGCGTACACGGTGGCGCCGGCGGCGCCGAGCTGGACGGCGATCTGCCGACCCGCGCCCCGGGTGGCACCGGCGACGAGCGCGATCTTTCCTGCGAGCGGTTGTGTCATACCTGCGAGGTTGTCAGCGATACCTGACAACCGACGTCCGAATTCGTTACCCGGACCTAGTCCACCAACCGGACGCGGACCCGGCGGTTGGCGCGGCCCTTGCTCTCCACCTTCACGACCTGCACCTTGCCGATCTGGGCGGTGGACGCGACGTGGGTGCCGCCGTCGGCCTGCACGTCCAGGCCGACGATGTCGACGATCCGGACCTCCTGCTCATCCGGCGGGATGAGATTGGACTGGGTACGGATGATGTCCGGCAGGGCCAGCGCCTCGGTGCGCGGCAGCACTCGCGTGGCGACCGAGCGGTCGGCGGCCACCTCGGCGTTGACCAGCTCCTCGATCCGACTCTTGAAGTCGGGCGGGACCTCGGGGAGGTTGAAGTCCATCCGGGCCTCGCCCGGTTCCATCGAGTTGCCGGTGACGAGCGCGCCGAAGTCGCGGAACACCACACCGCAGAGCACGTGCAGCCCGGAGTGGGTACGCATCAGCCGGGTGCGGCGCTCGTCCTCCACCGCGCCGACGACCTCGGTGCCGGCCGGGGGCAGTGGGTCACCCTCGGCGGGGATCAGGTACGGGTCGTCGCTCTTGCGGGTGCCGACGATCCGGGTCTGCACGCCCTGCCACAGCAGCACGCCGTGGTCCGGCGGTTGGCCACCGCCGCCCGGGTAGAACGCCGAGCGGTCCAGCACGATGCCCTGCTCGGCGTCGGCGTGCAGGACCGTGCACGTCCACTCACGCAGGGTCGGGTCAGCTAGGTCGAGCCGGTGCGTCCGGCCATGTTGTGTGACGCCCATGACAGGGCACGTTACTCGTTGAGGAAGCCGGCGATGCGGTCCCGCAGGTCGGCGCGTTCCGACCAGAGGACGCCGGGCCGGTCGTACACGTGCAGGGTGGCCTGGGGCAGCGCGGCGGCGAGTCGCTCGGCGACCTCGACCGGGTGCAGGTCGTCGCCCGCGTTGGCGATCACCAGCGCTGGCGCGGTCACCGCAGCGAGGGCGGTGGTGTCGCGCAACGGCGTCTGCTCGGCGAGGCCCGCCAGGCCGGCGGCCAGACCGTCGCGGAGCAGCTGGTCGAGCCGTTGCCGCAGGTACGCCCAGCCGGCGGGAGTGTTACGCACCGCAGGAGGCAGCTCCAGGGTGACGACGTCGGCGACCGCCGAGGCGTCCCCGCTCTCCACCGCCTCCAGCAGGTCCGTGATGCGTTCCTGCGCGACCGGGCCACGCGGCCGGTCGAGCACCGCGGGTAGGAAGAAGACCAGCTTCTCGAAACGGTCCGGGCTCTCCACGAGCAGCCGGCAGAGGGCACCGGCGCCGAGGCTCGCGCCGAACGCCCGACTGGCCCCGCCGAGGTCCGCGATCGCCCGCAGGTCCCGAGCGAGGTCCAGGTAGTTCCACGGCCCGTCCGGGGCCTCGGAACGGCCATGCCCACGGAACTGGAAGAACACCTTGCGGCCGGTCACCCCACTGCCGAACGGGCGGGTGGTGGCGATGCCGTTGCCCAGCCCGTGCGCGAACACGGTCACCGGGTCACCGGTGCCGGTGACCAGCCGCTCCAGCCGTACGCCGTGCGGGGTGGCGACCAGGTCGGTGTCCGGCTCCGGCAGCGCCGGGCGGCCGGTACGCGGCCCACCCGGACCGGGCCCCCAGGTGCGGGGGCCGCTGTCCGGTGGGGGTGGCCAGCGGAAACCTCTCACCAGAACCCTTTGCCGTCGCTGAGGTCGCGAAGGCCGACCCGAACGTCGAGCAGGTAGATGAGACCGGCGGCGATGCCGATCAGTCCGAAGAGGCTGATCGGCCCGAAGCCGAGCAGGGTCAGCACGAGACAGACCGCCAGGATGGCGATCCAGCCACCCTTGGGAAGTGTCCCGATGGCGGGGAAGGCGTCGGAGCGCTGGGTGATCGCGTGGACCAGGGCGACGCCCTGGACGATCAGCGCGAAGACGAGCAGGATCAGCTCGATCACGTAGCGGACTTCGAACGCGAAGATCGGCGCGGCGTTGGCCATGCCGGCAAGCTTATGTCGAGGACCCCGGCTACGTCCGACAAGGACGCCGCCGGGGTCGTCGACATGGCGAACTACTCGGCCGCCGGGCGGGTCCGCTTGGTGGCCCGGGGCAGCTTCGCCGACGGGGTCGCGGCCGGCTTGGCGGCCTTCGGTGCACGGGCTGCCTTCTTGACGGCGGCCGGCTTGGCCTCGGCGATCTCGGCCACGTCGGCCGGGGTCGGCACGTCGGCCGGGGCCGTGGCGGCGGGAGCCGCGGCCGTGGTGGCGGGAGCCGTGGCCGTGGTGGCGGGAGCCGTGGTGGCGGTGGGAGCCGGGGTGGCGGCAGTGGTCGCCGGTACACCCTCGGTGGCCTCGATGTCGGCGTTGACCGTCTCGGCGGCCTCCAGCACACCGGCGCCGACGACGCGCTCACCCCGGGCGACCAGCGCACCGTACGCGGCGAAGGCCCGCTCCTGGGCGGCCTGGGCGCCCGCGTACACCATGATGGCGTTGCGGGTCGCGGCGGCGCGCAGCTTGTCGAGGTCGGTGACCTCGCGCAGCTTGGCCAGGTCGGCGGCCTCGCGCAGCTTGGCCAGCTCGGCCGAGTCGCGCAGCTTGGCCAGGTCCAGTTCGGCCTGCGCCCGCTCGCGCAGCGTGCCGGCGGTCTCGTTGGCGGTACGCAGGGTCTCGGTGGCCTTCTGGCGCAGCTCGTAACCGGTCAGCACGGCCCGACCGCCCAGGTCGGCGACGACCCGGGTGCTGAGGACGCCGACCACGGCCGGCAGCTTGCGCAACTGCTCGATGGCCAGCTCACCGGCGCCAGCGGCGGCGTAGATCGGGGCGGGGATGCGGTTGGTCTTCGGCTCGCTCATGACGTCTCCTCTTCGGCCGCCGTGGCGGCCTCGCGGACCGCCGACCCGGCGGCCTTCTTCTCGGGGGTGTTGGTGCTGCCCGGGGCGGGTGCGGTGCCCGCCTCGGTGACGGCGACCGACTCGAGTACAGCCTCGGTCGGGGTGCCGCCTGCGGTGGTGGGGCCGGTGGCGGCCAGATTGGCCACGTCGGCGGGCTGACCGCCGACATCGGTCGGGGTGGTCGCCCCGACCGTGCCGCCGGTGGACCCGGTGCCGCTGCCCTCGGCGGGGGCCTGGGCGTCGGCCAGCCGGGTGTTCTCCCGGCGGAACGTCTCGTAGATCTGGGTGAGTGACTGCTTCTGGGCCATCGTCAGGTCGGCATCAACGGCGATGGCCGCGAGCACGCCGTGGCCTTCCTTGTCGTCGAGCAGCCCGGCGCGCAGGTACATCGCCGGGGTGGAGACCCGCAGCGCGCTCGCCAGTTGCTGGAGCACCTCGGCGCTGGGCTTGCGCAGGCCGCGCTCGATCTGGCTGAGGTACGGGTTGCTGACCCCCGCCTGCTCGGCGAGCTGACGGAGCGAGATCTTGGCGTTCCGCCGAAGATCGCGGATGAACCCGCCGACGTCGGGAAGGTCCTTCGGTGTGGCCATGACTGCGACGCTAACCGGCCGCGCTAGCTCCTGCAAGCAAAACGCTAGCCACAGTTAGCAAGGTCTCAGCGGACGGTTGCGCCCCGCTCCCCCGATCCGTACGGTCCGTCCGTGCACAAGATCACAGTCAATGGAGCAAGCATCGCGTACGACGAGGCGGGCACCGGTTCGCCCGTCGTACTGCTGCACGCTGGCATCGCCGACCGGCGGATGTGGCGAGGGCAGCTTCCCGCGCTCGCCGCCCGCCACCGGGTGATCGTCCCGGACCTGCGCGGCTACGGGGACTCGGAGCTGCCGCCGACCCCGTTCGCGCACCACGACGACGTGGCCGGCCTGCTGGACGCGCTCGACCTGCCCCGTGCCGCCCTGGTCGGCTGCTCCTTCGGCGGGGCGGTCGCCATCGACACCGCACTGGCCCACCCCGACCGGGTGAGCGCACTTGCGCTGTTCGACACGGCGGTCTCCGGCAACGAGTGGTCCGAGGAGGCGAACGACCTCTGGGACGACCTGGTCGGCGAGGTCGACCCCGACGACTTCGTCGCCGGCGCTGCCGGTGAGGTGCGGTTCTGGGTGGTCGGCCCGGGCCGCCAGCCGCAGGACGTCGACCCCGCGCTCCTCGCGTTCGCGCAGGAGATGGACCAGCGTGCGCTCGCCGCCGAGTTGGCGCTCGGTGCGGTCGAGGTGGGAGAGCTGACGCCGCCGGCGATCGGCCGCCTCGGCGAGCTGACAGTGCCCGTCCTGGTCACCGCCGGCGCCGCCGACGTACCGGACATCAGCCGGCTCGCCGACCGGATCGCCGCCGAGGTCCCCGGCGCGGTACGGCTGCCGGACGTGCCGGACGCCGCACACCTGTTGCCGCTGGAGCGTCCGGAGCCGGTCAACGCCGCACTGCTCGACTTCCTGCGCTAGACGACAGTCACCAGAGCGGGCGGACCGCGCCGACCGGGACACCGCCGCCGAAGAGCGGCACCTCGGCGTACTCGGTCAGCACCGGGGCGTCCACACCGAGCCGGCGCAGCGCGGACACCAGCACCGGCATCCGGGCCCGGTCGGCGCCGTCGTCGATCTTCAGTGCGACGGCGCCGACACCCGGCAGGGCCACCGCGATCACGCCCTCGGCACCGACCTTGGCCAGCAGGCCCGGAACGCCGCGCATCAAGCGGGTGTCGTCGGCCTGGGTGCCACCGACGATCTCCGGGTACGCGCGCATCGCGTCGGCCACCGTTCGCGGCACCGAGCCGGGCTCGGCGTCGACCAGCCGGAGGAACGCCCCGGCCAGGCCGGTGAGCGACACCGCAAGCACCGGGGCGCCGCAACCGTCCACGCCCACCGCCGCCGCCTGCTCGCCGGTGAACTCCTCGATGGCCGCCCGCAACCGCTGCTGCAACGGGTGCTCCGGCCGCCAGTAACCATCCAGCGGCCAACCGGCGGCCTCGCAGGTCAGCAGCATCCCGCTGTGCTTGCCGGAGCAGTTCATCTGCACCCGGTTCGGGCCGCCCCCGGCGCGCAGCACGGCCTCCCGGGCGGCCACGCCCACCGGCAGGTCGGGCGGGCAGTGCAGGGCCGAGGCGTCCAACCCGGCCCGCTGGAGCAACGCACCGACCCTGGCCAGGTGGAAGTCCTCACCGGCGTGACTCGCCGAGACCAGCGCCACGTCGGCCGGGTCGGTCAACGGCAGGCCGGCACGCAGCATCCCGATCGCCTGCATCGGCTTGCTGGCCGAGCGGGGGAAGATCGGCGACGTCACGTCCCCGGCGGACGCCACCGCCGCACCGGCGGCGTCCAGCACCACCACCGAACCTCGGTGCGCCCCCTCCACGAACCCGGAACGGACCACCTCGGCGAGTGGAGAGCCACCCTCGTACGTCTTCGTCACGCGCTGGACGGTACCGACGGTGCCGGGGTGCCCGTCGGCGGGGTGACCAGGTGGTCCTCCGCTCGGGTGACAGGAGCGTGGGACCGGCCCGGCCTTACAGCCCGAGCAGCTCGCGAGCCTCGGCGGTGGTCAGCGGCGGGCGTTGAGCGAGCTGGGCGAAACCCACAGCGCGGGCGACCAGTTGCATGTTGGACTCCACCGGACGGCCCTTGGCGTACGTCACTGTGTCCTCCATACCGACCCTCAGGTGCCCGCCGGTCGACAGGGAGGCCAGCAGCACCGGAATCGTGCTGCGGCCGACCCCGGTGGCCGAGAACGTGGTGCCCTCGGGCAGGTCCCGCAGCATCCGGTGCGCCGCGACCAGCGTCTCGGTGGTGCCCGGCATACCGCCCGGCACGCCCATCACGAAGTCGACGTGCACGTGCCCGCCGGCCGGCAGGCCGTACCTGCCGAGCAACCGCTGCAACGCGGACAGGTGGCCGAGGTCGAAGATCTCGTACTCCGGCACGATCCCGCGTTCCTGCATCCGGGTGTGCAGGTCGACGATGAACTCCCAGCGGTTGAGGAAGACGTCGTTGCCGAAGTTGACGGTGCCCATCGTGCACGAGGCCATGTCCGGCCTGGCATCGAGGACGGCCAGCCGAGCAGCCTCCGGATCGGTCACCGCGCCGCCGGAGGAGAGCTGCACGATCAGGTCCGTGCTCTCCCGCAGCGCCACCACCGTGTCGGCCAGGCGCACCGGGTCGAGGCTCGGCCGCGCCTCGTCGTCACGGATGTGGACGTGGATCACGGCAGCGCCGAGCGCCTCGCACTCCTTGGCGGTGAGCAGCAACTCGTCGAGGGTCACCGGCAGCGCCGGCACCTCTGCCTTGGCCGACTCAGCGCCGGTCGGGGCCACCGTGATCAACGTCCCTGTTGTCATGCCGGCGATCCTAGACGGCCCGCTCAGGACGGGTCGATCGCCGCCGCGGTCTCGCCGATCATCAGCGCGGCATCGTCGGAGACGTTCCGCTTGATCACGGCGAGAGCGACCTGACCCAGCTCGTGGTGCAGCACCGCGGTGCCGACGAAGCCGACCGCCCGGCCGTCGAGGGTCACCGGCGTACCGGCCGCCGGCGGCTGGTCGGTGGTCACCCCGTCCAGGTGCAGGAGTACGAGGCGGCGCGGCGGCCGACCCATGTTGTGCACCCGGGCCACCGTCTCCTGCCCCCGGTAGCAACCCTTGTCCAGGTGCACCGCCGGGCCGATCAGGTCCACCTCGGCCGGGATGGTCCGGTGGTCGGTGTCCACCCCGACCCGGGGCTGGCGCGCGGCCACCCGGATCGCCTCGTACGCCCAGAGCCCCGCGACCGGCACGCCCGCGCCGCGCAGCTCCGCCACGACCTGGTCCATCGCTGAGCGGGGCACCAGCAGGTCCACCCCGAGCGGGCCGCGGCGGGCCCAACCACCGATCGGCAGCGGTCGTACGTCGTACCGCGCGCTCGCCCGGAGTGGCACGGCACCGTGCGGGAACTTCGGACCCGGCACCGCGACCTGGTCCGGCGCGGCGAGCCCGGGCACGCCGAGCGTGCTCAGCGCCTCCGTCGCCGCCGGCCCGACCAGGGACAACAGTGCCCGCTCGGCGGTCGCGTCGCGCGGCTCGACCTTGCTGAAGAACCGCATCTTGTTCAGGTAGGCCAGCAGACCCTCGGTGGCCCCCGGCTCGGTGTCCAGCCAGGTGGTCTCGCCGTCCTCCGCGACCATGGCGTGCTGCTCGATGTGGCCGTGCGGGGACAGCACCAGCAGTTCGGTGCCCTCACCGGCGGCCAGTGCGCTCAGGTGCTGCGAGGTGACAGTGTGCAGCCAGCTGGCCCGCTCTTCCCCGGGCACCGCGATGATCCCCCGGTGCGACCGGTCGACCAGACCGACCTCGGTGTCCAGGGTGCGCTGCTCACGCAGCGGGTCGCCGTAGTGTGCGGCCACCCCCCGCACCCCGGCCGCGACATGCGCCGGATCCGGCTGGTCACGGCTGGCCTCGTCGATGCCCTCGACGGCCACCGCGCCCGCGATGTCGATCATTTGTCGTCCCCGTTCTCGCAGCGTACGCAGACGCCGAAAAGTGACACGTGCCCGATATCCACCCGGAACCCCCGCTGCGTGGCCAACTGGTCGGCGAGCGGGCGCAGCAGCTCCGGATCGATCTCGTCGATCGCGCCGCACTCCCGGCAGACCAGGTGGACGTGTTGGTGCTCACCGGCCGCGTGATAGGTCGGTGAGCCGTGCGACAGGTGCGTGTGGGTGACCAGGCCGAGCCGTTCCAACAGCTCAAGCGTGCGGTAGATGGTGGTGATGTTGACGCCGGCCGCGACCTCCCGGACGGCGGTGTGCACCTGCTCCGGGCTGGCGTGCCCCAGATCGAGCACCGCCTGGAGGACGAGCTGCCGTTGGGCCGTCAGCCGCAGCCCACGGGCCCGCAGCATTTCCGCGAGGGAGGATTCGGACACCGTCCGATCATAGTTCGGCCACCAGGCTGCTCCTCACATCGCGATCGACCGCCACTACGCTCGACGGTCATGGTGAAGTCGTCCGGCGGGGAGGTCACGGCCGGCCCGACCGCGCGGATCGCCGTGCTCGGGCGCGGCCTGATTCCGACCGGCGACCCCGTGCTTCGCGGCGACGACCTCGGCGTCCTGCACGGCGACGGCATCTTCGAAACCATGCACCTGCGGCACGGCCGGCCGTGGCTGCGCGACGAGCACCTGGCCCGCCTGGTCGCGGCGGCCTTGGCCATCGACCTGCCCCTACCCCCCACCGCAGCGCTGACCGACCTGCTCGACGAGGTACGCGCAGACTGGCCGACGCCCGTGGAAGGGGCGCTCCGGCTGGTCTGCACGAGGGGCCCGGAGGCCGGCGGCCCCCCGACGGTCTACGCCACGCTGGCCGAGGTGCCGGCGCCTTCCCGGGCAGCCCGGCGGAACGGGATCAATGTGGCCACCCTGCCGCTGGGGGTGCCCGCCGGCACTCGCCCCGGGCTGAGCTGGCTGCCGGCCGGGATCAAATCCACGTCGTACGCGGTCAGCAGCGCCGCCCGCCGCTGGGCCGGGCGGGCCGGCGTGGACGACGTGCTGTGGGTCTCCTCCGACGGCTACGCGCTGGAGGGCCCCACGGCCAACGTGGTGTGGCTCACCGACGACACGCTCTGCACGGTGCCGGCCGCGACAACCGGCATCCTCGCCGGCACGACCGTCGCCTGGTTGCTCGCCCACGCCGCCGAGCTGGGCCTGAACACCGCCGAGCGGCTGGCCACGGTGGCCGAGCTGCACGCCGCGGACGGCCTGTGGTTCACCTCGTCGCTACGCGGAGCCGCCGAGGTGCACACGCTGGACGGGGTGCGTCGGGCTCGCTGCCCGCGCACCCCCGCCCTGCACGCCCTGCTGGGTTTCCCGGTCTAGTCAGCCGCCGACCCGGACGAGCCGGGCGGAGAGGTGCGGGCTGAGACCATGGCCCATGGCGGCCATCTCCTGGGCGTAGAGCAGCGCACCCTCGACGATGCCGAAGAGCCGCTTCCCACCGGTGACCTCCTTGGCGGTCGGAGTCCGGACCACCGCGTCGGTGGCGAACTCGACCTGGGTGCCGGTGCGCTTGCCCAGGTGCAACTCCATCACCCCGGTCGGAGTGCTCAGCAGCGCCTCCAGCTCGTCGGTCGCCCGCCCGTCCACCAGCACCGGCCGCCACCAGCCGATCTCACGACCGGCCGGCCGGACCGGCTTGCTCTGCTCGTCCAGGATCCAGGCGCGGGACTCGTAGTGCAGGAACGGTCGGCCGTCGTGGCTGATCCGGATCTCCTGCGCGTAGTCGAAGTCCTCGATGGTGGGGAAACCACCCTTGCCCCGGCCGCGCCACAGCCCGATGTAGGGCAGCAGGCCGTCCAGCGCGGGGTGCAGCTTCGGCCCGACCCGCAGGTCGTGGCTCTCCTCGAACGGGTACTCCTCGACCGGCGGCGCGTTCAGCCACGGCGGCTGCAGCGGGTTCTCGCTCACCAGCGTCCTCTCGAAATGCGTACGGCAAGGTAGACCAGGCCACCGGCGAGCCCGCCCAGGCCAGCGACCAACAGGCTGACAAACCCGATCTCGGTAACCATCCCGGCCATCCTATGCTGGGCCACATGGCCCGCACTCTCGTCGTCAAGGCCACCGCAGGGGCGGACGCCCCGGAGCGGTGCGCGCAGGCATTCACTGTCGCCGCGACGGCTGTCGCGGCCGGGGTGGACGTGTCGCTCTGGCTGACCGGTGAATCGACCTGGTTCGCGCTGCCCGGTCGCGCCCAACAGTTCGAGCTGCCGCACTCCGCACCGCTGGCCGAGTTGCTGCACGTCATCCTGACCAGTGGCCGGGTGACTGCCTGCACCCAGTGCGCCGCCCGCCGGGAGATCGGCCCGGACGACGTGTTGCCCGGGGTGCGGATCGCGGGCGCCGCGGTTTTCGTCGAGGAGGCGTTGGCCGAGGGCGCGCAGGCACTCGTCTACTGACCATCCGACCCGGTGGGGCTGATCCGGGCGGAGTGCCGATACCGACCCGACATCTCGGACGGCTGCCTACGATTCGGATGTGACCGAGGCGGCGGAGAGGTTCTTCGAATCACTGCCGGCGCGCGCCCCGGACGTCCTGGGCGGCCTGGCCGACGGAACCCTGCAGATCGACCTCGGCAGCGACCACCGGACCGAGCACTGGCTGGTCCGGATGCGGCCCGGATCGGTGCAGGTCAGCCGCGAGCGCGGGCCGGCCGACGCCATCTGGTTCAGCAGCGCCGCCCTCTTCGATCGACTGATCACCGGCGAGGCGCAGGGTGTCGCGGCGGTGCTACGCAACGAGAGCACGTTCAGCGGAAACGTGGTGCTCTTCCTCGCCTTCCGTCGGTTCTTCCCCGACCCACCCGGCACCCGCGACCCCCGTGAGGTGGCCCGCCGGGCGGCCAGGCGACCGACGTGAAGGAACTCGTCAGCATTCTGGACGGCAACACCTTCCTGGTCAGCGACCGGCGGGGGGACATCGAGCCGTCCTACGACTTCCCCACCGGGCTGTTCTCCTTCGACACCCGGTTCCTGTCCAAGTGGGTGCTCACCCTGGACGGCCAGCGGCTGCACGCCCTCTCCGTCGACGACACCCAGTCGTACCGCACCAAGTTCTTCCTCGCCCCCGGCGAACCCACGCACTACCTGGACGCCAAGGCGTCGGTGATCCGCAGCCGGGCGATCGTGGGCAGCTTCGCGGAGGAACTGACCGTCCTCAACCACACCGAGGCGGACGTCGAGTTCACCGTCCGGATCGACATCGCGGCCGACTTCGCCGACCTGTTCGAGATCAAGCACCGCCGGCAGAAGCAGGGGCGCACCACTGTCACGGTCGCCGAGAACGAGTTGCGGCTGACCTACCGCCGGGAGGCGTTCCACCGGGAGACGACGGTCAGCACCAGTGCGCCGGGGCAGGTCGACACCACCGGGATGACCTTCCGGATCCGGATAGCCCGCAACGGCAGGTGGACCACCCGGCTGCGCGTGTCCAGCGTCGTCTTCGGGGCGCGCGGTGAGGACATCCGCGCGACCCTCCCCTACGGCGGCAGCCGCAGCGCGGACGCCATCCGGGCCGAGCAGCAGGAACTGATCGACCGGGCGCCGAAGCTCGGCTGCGACTGCCAGCCACTGGCCGGGGCGTACCGGCGCAGCCTGAACGACCTGGCCGCCCTGCGCTACGAGTCGATCGCCCTGGGCGTGCGGCTGATCGCCGCCGGACTGCCCTGGTTCATGACCCTGTTCGGCCGGGACAGCATCATCACCTCGTTGCAGGTGCTGCCGTTCCTGCCGGAGCTGGTCCCCCCGACCATCCTGATGCTGGCCGGACTACAGGGGCACCGGGTGGACGACTTCCGGGACGAGGAGCCCGGCAAGATCCTGCACGAGCTGCGCTACGGCGAGACCGCCGGCTTCGAGGAGCAGCCACACTCGCCGTACTACGGGTCGGCCGACTCGACACCACTGTTCATCATCCTGCTCGACGAGTACGAGCGGTGGACCGGTGACGCCACACTCGTCCGCAAGCTGGAACCGCAGGTCCGCGCGGCGTTGCAGTGGATCGACACGTACGGGGACCTGCTCGGCACCGGCTACCTCTGGTACCAGACCCGCAACCCGGAGACCGGTCTGCAGAACCAGTGCTGGAAGGACTCCTGGGACGCCATCTCGTACGCCGACGGCGAGATGCCCGGCTTCCCCCGGGCGACCTGCGAACTTCAGGGGTACGCGTACGACGCGAAGATCCGGGCCGCCCGGCTGGCCCGGACCTTCTGGAACGACCCGGCGTACGCCGACCGGCTGGAGCGGGAGGCCGCCGACCTCAAGCGGCGGTTCGACCGTGACTTCTGGATCGCCGACCGCGAGTACTACGCGCTCGCGCTGGACGCCGACGGGCGGCAGGTGGACGCGCTCACCTCGAACATCGGGCACCTGCTGTGGAGCGGCATCGTGGACGAGTCCCGCGCCGGCAAGGTGGTCGAGCACCTGCTCGGGCCGCGCCTGTTCTCCGGCTGGGGAGTGCGGACGCTCGCCGAGGACGAGGGACGGTACAACCCGATCGGGTACCACGTCGGCACGGTGTGGCCGTTCGACAACTCGATCATCGCCTGGGGGCTGTGGCGGTACGGCTTCCGAAATGAGGCCGGGCTGATCTGCGACACGATGCTGGCCGCGTCCCGCTATTTCGAGGGGCGGCTGCCGGAGGCGTTCGCCGGCTACGCCCGCGACCTCACCGACTACCCGGTGGAGTACCCGACCGCGTGCAGCCCGCAGGCCTGGTCGACCGGCACTCCGCTGCTGCTGCTCCGGGTGATGCTGGGCCTGGAGCCGCAGGGCGAGCACCTGATCATCGACCCGGCCGTGCCACCGGGCATGGGCCGGGTCGAGCTGCTGGACATCCCCGGTCGGTGGGGGAAGGTCGACGCGTTGGGCCGGAGCCGTGACGGTGAGGATCAGCCAGGCGGCGGCTGATCCGAGCGAGCCGCCCGGCTCAACCCGGGCAGCCGACGGTGGCGGCCAACCGGGTCGCGTCCTGGTTGAGCTCGGCAAGCACCGTGACCGGGCCGGTGCGGTACGCGTACACCGGGGGTTGGTCCAGCAGTGGGGCGTTGCCGGCCAGCGCGGCGAGCGCGGCTGTCGGCGCGGCCAGGCCGGGGCCCTCAGCGGAACGGACGGTGTGGGCCGACCCGCCGCCCGGGCAGGGTGCGGTGACCAGCTCCGGCGCGGCGTCGGCCGGGCGGTCGAGCGCCCGCAGCGCCGCGGTCAGGGCGGCGGCCTCCGGGCCTGCCGTGGCCGCGACCGGTGTGTAGCCGGAGCCGACCGGCCGGCAACCGGTGTCGACGACCACTCGCACCCGACCGTCCGCGGTCGGCCGTCCCTGGACGGCCACGAACTCTCCGGCGTCGGCGTACAGCTCGATGCCGTTCAGCCCGGGGCCCACCCCGGCCCGCCAACTCGCCGGCAGCCGCTCGGCGATCCCCTTCAGCACGGTCTGCTCGGAGCCGGTGGGCGCGAGCACCCCGACGTCACGCCGCAACCTCGCCCCGTCGGCGAACGGGGTGACCCGGCAACCCTCCGCGATCCGCGCCGGGCCCAGCTCCAGCAGACCGGCCGCACCGGCCGCCCGGGCCAGCTCGCCGATCGCCCGGTCGACCACCGGGCCGGCCTGGTCGAGGGACCGCTGCTCGCGCACGGTCGGTGGGTCGTCGCGGACCGACGTCCAGGTGAGCAGGGCCAGCAACACGGCCCAGGCCGCTGTCGCGGCCAGCAACAAACGCCGCCACGACCGGGCAGGAGGCGGCGCGGTGGGACCGGCCGAAGGAGCCCAACCCGTCTGGACAGCACCGTTCACCCGGCCATGGTGTCACGGGTGTGCTGCCGGCCCACCGGCGGTCAGGTCGAGCGGGGTGGTGGATCGAGCCGGTAGCCGATCCCCTGGACGGTGTGCACCTGCGGCCCTCCCGGGAGACCACGCAGTTTGTGCCGGAGCTGCTTGACGGCGGAGTGCAGGATGGCGCTGCCCCGGTACGGGCCGCTCCACACGGCGGCGAAGAGCTGTTCGTAGCTCCACACCACCAGCGGCGGGCCGATGAGCAGGGCGAGCAGCTCCCGTTCGGTGGGGGTGAGCGGGAGCGGGTCCCCGCGCCAGGTGACCCGATGTCCTGCCCGGTCGACGACCAGCTCACCCCACCTGACCAGGCCCTGCGGCACGCCGGGCGGCACGATCGCGGGACGGACCGGAGCGGCGGGCGACACTGTCGCGGGGTGGGCCTGCGGCGGGGCGGTCGGCGACGACAGCAGCTCGCGCAGCTCGGTCAGGTCGGCACAGCTGAGCACCGGGCCGAGCCCGTCGAGTTGACGCAGCACCCGCTCCCGCATCGACATGTCCGCGCTGACGCAGACGACGATCGGAACCTCTTCGCCGGACATGCCACCCTCACCCGTGATTTCCACCAGTAGATAGTGACGTATGCCGATTGATTTCGCGGCCCGTCCCGGCAGGAGGGCGGTAACCGCCGAGGACCCGTGACCGGCGGTGGCCCACACCACCGGCGCATCGCCGAACACACGACCGGGGGCCGACCACCCCAGGAGGGTGACCGGCCCCGGTCGATCAGAGCAGTGGGTCAGGCGACGGTGACGCCAACCTCGTTGACGCCACGGCCAGCGGTGACGGCGGTGTCGCCGTTGCCGTGCCGGGACAGCGCCCGAAGCGTCCAGGAGCCCGGCGCGGCGAAGAACCGGAACTGGCCGGCTGGCGAGGTCACCACCTCGGCGGTGAACTCACCGGTCGAGTCGAGCAGCCGGACGTACGCGCCCGGCACCGGCTCGTCCTCGGTGGAGCGGACGATCCCGGTGATGACGGTTTCCTTCTCCAGGTCCAGACTGGCCGGCAACGGTGCGGCCTGGTCCGGTGCGGCGCAACCCGCGGCGATGGGGAGCGTCATGATCAGGCCTCCCCGGGTTCGTCACCGAGCGCGACCGGCACGCCGACCAGCGAGCCGTACTCGGTCCAGGAACCGTCGTAGTTCTTGACGTTGCGGTGGCCGAGCAGCTCCTGGAGCACGAACCAGGTGTGCGAGGAGCGCTCGCCGATCCGGCAGTAGGCGATGGTCTCCTTGCCGTCGTCGAGCCCCGCGTCGCCGTAGATCTTGCGCAGCTCGTCGTCGGACCGGAAGGTGCCGTCCTCGTTGGCCGCCTTGGACCACGGGACGCTGATGGCGGTGGGGATGTGCCCGGCCCGCTGCGCCTGCTCCTGCGGCAGGTGGGCGGGGGCGAGCAGCCGGCCGGCGAACTCGTCGGGGCTGCGCACGTCGACCAGGTTCTTGGTGCCGATCGCGGCCACGACCTCGTCCCGGAAGGCCCGGATCGACGTGTCCGGCTCCTGCGCGACGTACTGCGTCGCCGGGCGGGCCACCGAGTCGGTGACCAGCGGGCGGGCATCCAGCTCCCACTTCTTGCGACCGCCGTCGAGCAGCTTCACGTCGCCGTGGCCGTAGAGCTTGAAGTACCAGTAGGCGTACGCGGCGAACCAGTTGTTGTTGCCGCCGTAGAGGATGACGGTGTCGTCGTTGCTGATGCCCCGCTCGGAGAGCAACGCCTCGAACTGCGTCTTGTTGACGAAGTCCCGGCGGACCTGGTCCTGCAGGTCGGTCTTCCAGTCAATCTTGATGGCGCCGGCGATGTGGCCGGTGTCGTAGGCCGAGGTGTCCTCGTCGACCTCGACGAAGACGACGCCCGGGGCGTCGAGGTTCTTCTCGGCCCATTCGGCCGAAACGAGTGCGGTGTCGCGACTCATCGAATCACTCCCTGGTGAGGATGGATGGTGAGCCAACGCGCGAGCATTGATGGGTGTAGCTGTCGCACCACGCGCGGGACCCAGCGGAAGGACGGGATCACGGGTTCGTGCGACGGCGCCGCTGCCGGGCATTCGGTGGGATCACCGGAGGGTGCGAGAACCCTGTGCCGGTGGCCGCCGTCAGGCGGCCGGAGACAGCCCCGCCGTCAGATGACGGGGCGACACAGGCAGGTGGCCACGCGGCACAGGTCGACCGCGCGCCGTTTGGTGAGGTGGGTCCCCATGGCCAGGGAGCCTACCAGCCAGTGACCGGGCTGCCACTGAGTCGACCACCATCCGGGAATCGACCGGATCACCGGCCGGATGGGGTTCCCACTCAGCTGACGGAATTGATCGGTACGTTCTTCGCGTCGGCGGTGACCGCCAACCCTTCCGCCAGCGGCCGGACCTCCCGGACGGCGAGTTGGAACGGCAGGTCGGGCAGGGGCACGTCGATGGAGATGTCCTTGGCGAAGTTGTTCAGCAGGCCGCGCGCCAGCGGCAGGTTCGGCAGACCCGTGGCGTCCAGGTCGTTGAAGCGCAGGGCGACGGCGCCGTTGTCTGCGACGGTGACGTCGGCGGTGCCGCTGATCGTGATCTTCTGACCGAGGATGTCGGCCGGACCCGTGACGGCGAGCTTGCCGTTCTGCTCGCCAAGCGTGAGCCCCGGACGCTTCAGCAGCGCGGCGAGGCTGTCGTAGCTGATCGTGCCGGTGCCGTCGACCGTGTCCGCCACGATGTCACCCTGGCCGGAGCGCAGGGTGTCCAGTGAGGCCCGGACGTTGCGGGCGTCCACGTCCAGCACCGACAGCCGCACGACGTCGCCCTGGACCGGGGCCTGCACGTCCCGCAGGTTGATGGTGATCCGCTGGTAGCGGCCATCGAGCACCTGGGTGAGGAACGGGGTGCCGCCCACCTCCACATCGGGCTCGGCGGATTGCGCGCCCTGCTTGGTGATCTCCTGGCGGACCCGGTCGGCGATCATCCGCTCGGCGACCCCGACCGCCACCCGGTCGGCGACGACCAGCAACCCCGCCACCACCAGGAGCAGGACGAACAGGCCGATGAGCAGCTTGCGGCCGCGCCGTCGGGGCCGCGCCCCCTCCGCCGGATAGTCCTCCGCCACGCCGCCTCCTGTCTCCACCCGCCGCACCGCGACGGGTCGTCCACACCGGTGCCGCTGCGCGGCGCACCCGTAGGTACCCGACCGGCTCCAGGCTCAACCGTGACTCAGAGGAAGAGCATGCACATCGCGTACGCGGCCGGTGCCGCCAGGGCGAAACCGCCGAGCGGACCCTGCATGTGCCGGGCCACCCACATGGTGGGCGGTTCTCCGGCCATCAGCCGGCCCGCCTCGGCGTACCCGACGGCGAGGTCGGAGAGCACGGCGGCGACCGCCGCGACCAGGCCGATCACGGCGGCCCGGGTCGGCGTGAAGGGTGCCACCAGGTAGCTGCCGAGAAGTGCGCTGGTCAGCGTGCCGACCATCGCGCCGGCCACCACGCCAGCCGCGCCCCTGGGCACCTGCGGGGCCAGCCGGGGCCAGGGCAGTACGGCGTCGGTGAGCCGAGCGACGGTCAGCGCGACGCCGCTCGCCGTCAGGCAGACGGTGATCGCCTGGGTGCCGGCCGGGATCCGGCTGAGCACGATCAGGGTGCCGAAGGCCACCACTCCGACCACGATGAGCAGCGTGGCGCCGAGGGAGTCGGTGACCCGGACCCGGTCGACGCGGCGGACCAGCTGGCCGAGCACCGCGGCGAGGAAGCCGCCGGCGGCCAGGTAGCCCAGCGGCGCCAGACCGGCGACGTCGGTCTGCACCGCGGCGATGTCGGCGAGTGCGGCGACAACGACGCTGATCCCGGCGACCACCAGCATCGCGGGAGGGCGCATGGCGATCGTCCAGGCGAGCACGAAGAGCAACTGGACGCCGAAGATGATGAAGGCGAACGGCAGCCGGTGACCAGGCCCGGACGTCTGCGCGCCGAGCACCAGGCCGACGCCGAGCAGCGCGGCGAAGCCGGCGATGGTCATCGCGAGCTGACGGTGCACCTCGACCGGGGGTATGACCTCCTCTTCCGGCTCGTCGATCTCTTCTTCGGATCGGCGCGCCGGTTCGCCGGAGCGACGGGCTCGGCGAGGCCCACTTCGTTCGCGGCGATCGCCGTCGGTGGTGGCCGGACCGGTACGCGGCGCGGGCGGGTTGCCGCGCGTCGCTGCGGCGGCCGGGCCCGGGTGGGGCCCGGCGGGCCACGATTCGCGGCCGGCCTCGGGCGAGGTGGAGGGAAACACGACCCGATCGTGCCAGACCGGCGGCCGGACACGACGGTCACGGGTTTCAGCAACGTTAAAATCTGCTCCACGATCAGGGGCAAGGTAGACAAACGGGAAATGGCCAGACGGCGCGGCCGAGGCGATCGGTTACGCTCAACCCCGTTACCCCGCCCGTCAGCGACGCCGGGACCACGCAATTTCTCAGCACACTCCCCCGCGAGTGTGTCTGGTCGCGTGCGGCCGAGCGCCGCCGGGACGGAGGTGATCGTGGAGATCCTGCTGCTGGTGACCGCGCGCGCAGGCGAACCGTCGGCTGTGCTGCCGGCACTCGACCTGTTGCCGCACTCGGTCCGCACCGCGCCGCGCGACGTCCGCACCCTGGTCGCGGGCCCCAGCCCCGACGCGGTGCTGGTGGACGCCCGGTCGGAGTTGAGCGAGGCCCGGGCGACCTGCCGGATGTTGCACGCCACCGGGCTCGGCGTGCCGCTGGTCGCGGTGGTGACCGAGGCCGGCCTGATCGCACTGAACGCCGACTGGGGCGTCGACGACGTCATCCTCGCCTCGGCCGGTCCCGCCGAGGTGGAGGCACGGCTGCGGCTCGCGGTCGGTCGCCTGAGCAACGCGACCGCCGGCGCCGGCGGCTCGATCCGGGCCGGCGAGCTGACCATCGACCCCGACACGTACGCGGCCAAGCTCAAGGGCCGCCCTCTCGACCTCACCTACAAGGAGTTCGAGCTGCTGAAGTTCCTGGCCCAGCACCCGGGGCGGGTGTTCACCCGGGACCAGCTCCTGCGGGAGGTCTGGGGCTACGACTACTTCGGCGGCACCCGCACTGTGGACGTGCACGTCCGGCGACTGCGCGCCAAGCTCGGCTCGGAGTACGAGTCGATGATCGGCACCGTCCGCCAGGTCGGCTACAAGTTCGTCGTCCCGCCGTCACGGTCCCTGCCCGAGGCGGAGCACGCGCCCCTGCCCGTCTGATCGACGAGTCACTCAGCTTTCCTATATGCCCTTTTTGCGCGGCTTGGCGGTTCTATTCTGACTGCCGGGTTTGTCGGAGAAAGGGGCGACGGTGCGCGCAGTGACCACGGGGGCGACGGGTCGGCCTGGCCGGCAAACCGGGCGGAAGCCATGACGCGGGTCAGTTCGACCGCGCGGGCGACGGGAATCGTGACGCTGGTGTTGGCGGCGCTGCTCGGCTCGGCGTACGCGCTGGGCCGCAGCCTCGTCGTCGATCCGACCCCCCGGCATCCCACCGCGCACGCCGACGGGCCGCACTACGCCGACCAGCCCAGCGACGGCGAGCCGGGCGACGTCCCGAACCCCGGCGCCAGCAACGGCCCCACCGAGGCCGGCCAGGACGGGGCGGAGCGGGACGGCGGCGGCGACAAGCTGTTCGGCGCGCACGCCACCACCGGCTCCCCACGGCTCGCGCTGACCTTCGACGACGGGCCGGACCCGCGGTACACCCCGCAGGTCCTCGCCATGCTGCGCGAATTCGATGTGAAGGCGACGTTCTGCGTGGTCGGCGAGAACGCTCAGAACCACCCCGACCTGGTCCAGGCGATCGTGGGCGACGGCCACACCCTGTGCAACCACTCCTGGCACCACGACGTCGACCTGGGCGCCCGGTCGGCCGACGCGATCCGGGCCGATCTCCTGCGCACGAACGAGGCGATCAGGGCGGCCGTGCCGAACGCGCCGATCGTCTGGTACCGGCAGCCGGGCGGCGCCTGGACGTACCCGGTGGTGTCGGTGGCGCGGCAGCTCGGCATGACCCCGCTGCACTGGTCGGTCGACCCGTCGGACTGGGATCTACCCGGCGCTGCCAAGATCACCGCGACGGTCCTGAGCCAGGCCGAACCGGGCTCGGTGGTGCTGCTGCACGACGCCGGCGGCGACCGGCAGGGCACCGTGGACGCGTTGCGCCGGATCCTGCCCGACCTGACCGCGCGGTTCGACCTGGAGGCCCTGCCCACCGACCCGACCTGAGTCACAGCATTCGCTCGGCGACGGTCCGGGCGTCACGACACGCAACGGATACGGTGACGGGATGAGCAGCGCGGAGCCGACCAGCGACCAGGTGACCCGGACCGACCGACTGGCACCGGCGGACATCGCCGACGTGCTGGCCCTCGCCAGCTCCGCGGGCGACACCGACGGCGCCGACCCGCTCGACGAGCACGTCCTGCTCCGACTGCGCGACCCGGACGCCCCGGCCGTGCACCTGATCGCCCGCGCCGACGACGGCACCCTGACCGGGTACGCGCACCTGGACACGACCGACCCCGTCGGCGGCATCGGCGTCGAGCTGGTGGTGCACCCCGCGTACCGACGGCGGGGCACCGGCCGCGCACTGGCCCGGGGCGTGCTCGCCTCGGCCACCGGGCCACTGCGGGCGTGGGCCCACGGCGACCACCCGTCCGCCGCCGCCCTCGGCGTCGATCTCGGCTTCACCCGGGCGCGGGTGCTCTGGCAGTTGCGCCGGCCACTGGCCGCCCCGCTCGGCGAGCCGCGCCTGCCCGACGGGGTGGCGCTGCGCGCGTTCGAACCCGGTGCGGACGACGCGACCTGGCTCAGTCTCAACGCGCGCGCCTTCGCCGAGCACCCCGAGCAGGGCCGGTGGACCTCGGACGACCTGGCGGCCCGCCTTGCCGAGCCGTGGTTCGACCCGGCCGGCTTCCTGCTCGCCGAGGAGACCTCGACCGGGCGGCTGCTCGGCTTCCACTGGACCAAGGTGCACGAGCGCCCCGGGTCGGCCCGGATCGGCGAGGTGTACGTCCTGGGAGTGGAGCCGACCGCGCACGGCGGTGGGCTCGGCCGGGCGCTGACCACAGCCGGGCTGGCGTACCTGCGGGACAAGCGCGGCCTGGACCGGGTGATGCTCTACGTCGACGAGTCGAACACCGGAGCGGTGGCGCTCTACGAACGGCTGGGCTTCGCCCGCTGGTCCGCGCACATCAACTACCACCTGGGCTGACCGCGGTCACCGGCGGGTAACGGCCGGGCGTCGGCGGCATAACGTCGAACCGGAAATATACCCATACTTCCGACAGGTGTATCCCGGTTCACTTAACGGACAACTCACCCTCAGCAAGCGGTCACCTCGGGGGCCGCACGTGTTCACCCTGCGTTCACTTGTGACCGGCGAACCGGCTACCTGGCACTTCTAACTTTCGTGTCAGCCGGTCAGTGCCGGTCCTCGGCCCCCGGGATCGGGGCGCCAAGTCAGACGCGAAGGGAAACCCCTCAGGTGAAGCTCCAGCGGTACGGCACTATTGCCTGCCTCGCCCTTGCCGCGACGCTCGGCCTCAGTGCATGCGGCTCGGACAACAACGAGCCCGCCTCCGGCGCCAGCGCTTCGGGCTCGACCGCCGCGGTCGACTGCGCTACCGGAACGCTGAACGCCCAGGGCTCGTCGGCGCAGAAGAACGCCATGGCCGAGTGGATCAAGGCGTACCAGCAGAAGTGCCAGGGCACCACGATCAACTACGAGCCGACCGGCTCGGGCGCCGGCATCCAGGCGTTCATCGCCGGCACCGCCGACTTCGCCGGCTCCGACTCCGCGCTCAAGCCGGAGGAGCAGCCGCAGGCCGACGCCAAGTGCGTCGGTGGCAAGGCCATCCACCTGCCGATGGTGATCGGCCCGGTTGCCGTCGCCTACAACGTCAGCGGCGTGGACAACCTCCAGCTCAAGCCGGCCACCCTGGCGAAGATCTTCGCCGGCAAGGTCACCAAGTGGGACGACGCGGCGATCAAGGGCGACAACCCGGACGCCAAGCTCCCGTCGACCACCATCCAGACCGTCCACCGCTCGGACGAGTCGGGCACCACCGACAACTTCACCAACTACCTGTCGAAGACCGCCGAGACCGACTGGACCCTCGGCAAGGCCAAGGCGTGGAAGGCCCCGGGCGGCACCGGCGCCAAGGGTTCGGACGGCGTGGCCAGCTCGGTCAAGGGCGCCGACGGCTCCATCGGCTACATGGAGTGGTCGTTCGCCGAGAACGCCGGCCTGAAGATGGCCAAGATCGGTAACGGCGCGGGCGAGTTCGCCGCGCTGACCGCCGAGGCGGCCGGCAAGACCATCGCCGGCGCGGCGATCGACGGCCAGGGCGACGACCTCAAGCTGAAGATCGACTACAACACCAAGGAGGCCGGGGCCTACCCGATCGTCCTGGCGACGTACGAGATCGTCTGCAGCAAGGGCCTCGCGGCCGACAAGTTGAAGCTGGTCAAGGGTCTGCTGGGCTACGCCGCCAGCGCCGAGGGCCAGACCTCGCTGACCGACCTGGGCTACGCCCCGCTGCCCGAGACGGTCCGCACCAAGGTCGAGACCGCGGTCAAGAACCTCTCCTGACCCGACCCCACCACCTCCGCAACCGAATCGAGCGAGCAGATGGGTGAAACCCCTCACCGCTCGGCCGACGCCGGCACCGGCGGGACGCGCGTGACCCAGAGTCACGAGTGGCCCGCCGGTGCCTCGGCGCGTGTGGCCGAGGCACCAGTCAGCACCCGTTCCCCGGGCGGCACCGGACTGGGCGGCGGCGGCGCACTGCCGCGCAGCCGCAAGTTCGGCGCCGAGCGGGCCTTCCGCGGTCTCACACTGGCCGCCGGCACCGCCGTTCTGGTCATCATCGCCGCCATCGCGATCTTCCTGATCGCCAAGGCGGTGCCGGCCCTCCGCGCCAACACCGAGAACTTCTGGTCCTACGAGGGCTGGTCTCCCAACGAGACGCAGCCGAAGTTCGGCATCGGCACACTCGCCTTCGGCACCGTGCTCAGCTCGGCGCTGGCGCTGCTCATGGCGGTGCCGGTGGCGTTGGGCATCGCGCTCTACCTCTCGCACTACGCACCCCGCCGGCTGGGCACCGCGCTCGGCTTCCTGGTCGACCTCCTCGCCGCCGTGCCGAGCGTGGTCTTCGGCCTCTGGGGGCGGGACATCTTCATCAACCCGGTCCGGGACTTCTCCGTCTGGCTGAACGAGTACTTCGGCTGGATCCCGATCTTCGGCGGCGACGGCCCGTTCGGTAAGTCGATCATGCTGGGTGCCCTGGTACTCGCGATCATGGTGCTGCCGATCATCACCTCGCTCTCCCGCGAGGTGTTCCTCCAGACGCCGACCGCGAACGAGGAGGCCGCCCTCGCCCTGGGCGCCACCCGCTGGGAGATGCTCCGCACCGCGGTCCTGCCCTACGGCCGCCCCGGCATCATCGCCGCGGTGATGCTCGGCCTCGGCCGGGCGCTCGGCGAGACCATCGCCCTGGCGCTCACCCTCGGCATCACCTTCGGCATCTCGTTCAACCTGATCCAGAACGGCGGCAACACCATCGCCGCCAACATCGCCAACGCGTTCGGCGAGGCGAACGAGACCGGCCGGGGCGCGCTCATCGCCTCCGGTCTGGTGCTGTTCACCATCACGCTGATCGTCAACATCACGGCGCGGGCGATCATCTACCGCCGCCGGGAGTTCACGGAGTCGGCCGCATGACCACAACCGTCACCTCCCACCGCACCCGGCCGCCGGCCCAGCCCGCCTCGCTGCGGGCCAGGCGGCTGCCCTGGTACGCCGCCCCGGCCATCGCCGTGGCAGCCCTGGTCCTCTCCGCCGTGATCGTCTACGGCACCGACATCGGCGGCCCGATCCTCGTGGTCGTCCTCGGCGCGGTCCTCTACCTGGTTGGGCTCTTCGCCGCCGCCAACGCGGTCGAGGGGCGCCGGTCGGCGCGCAACCGCACCTGGAGCGCACTGATCCACTCCGCCTTCGTGCTGGCGGTGCTGCCGCTCGTCTCGGTGGTCTGGACGCTGGTCAGCAAGGGCGCCGAGCGGTTCGACGCCAACTTCTTCCAGACCTCGATGAACAACATCGGGGCCCGGGACGCCAACGGCGGCGCGTACCACGCGATCGTCGGCACGCTGGAGCAGGTCGGCATCGCCACAGTGATCACCGTCCCGCTCGGCGTTCTCTGCGCGATCTACATCGTCGAGTACGGCCGGGGCAAGTTCGCCTTCGCGATCCGGTTCTTCGTGGACGTGATGACGGGCATCCCGTCGATCGTCTCCGGCCTCTTCGTGCTGGCGTTCTGGGTGCTGGTCGTGTCGCCGTGGTTCAACGACGGCCGGCCGAGCTTCTCCGGCTTCGCCGCCGCGCTCGCGCTGAGCGTGCTCATGCTGCCCACCATCGTCCGGTCGACCGAGGAGATGCTCCGCCTCGTCCCGGCGCCACTGCGCGAAGGCGCGTACGCGCTCGGCGTACCCAAATGGAAGACCATCCTGCGCGTGGTGGTGCCGACGGCACTGCCCGGCATCGTCACCGGCGTCATGCTCGCCATCGCCCGCGCTGCTGGCGAAACCGCGCCGGTGCTGCTGGTCGCCGGCGGCGGCGCCGCGATCAACACGAACCCCTTCGAGAACAACCAGTCGTCGCTGTCCCTCTTCGTCTACCAGCAGGCCGGTGACGCGTCGAAGTACGCACCGGCACGGGCGTGGACCGCGGCACTCACCCTGGTCGCCCTCGTGCTCATCCTGACGATCGCGGCAAAGCTGCTGGCCCGTCGCAACCGGCTCAGCCGATGAACCCCGGAGGTACCACCATGGCCAAGCGCGTCTCAGCCTCGAACGTCACCGCGTACTACGGCGGATTCAAGGCGATCGAGAACATCAACCTGACCGTCGAGCCGAAGACGGTCACCGCCCTCATCGGGCCGTCCGGTTGCGGCAAGTCCACGTTCCTGCGGTCGATCAACCGCATGCACGAGGTGCTGCCGGGTGCCCGGGTCGAGGGCAGCCTGACCATCGACGACCAGGACATCTACGACCGGGACGTGGACGTCACCGCGGTCCGGCGCACGATCGGCATGGTCTTCCAGCGGCCGAACCCGTTCCCCACCATGAGCATCTTCGAGAACGTGGTGGCCGGGCTGAAGCTCAACGGGGTCCGCAAGAAGTCGATCCTGGAGGACACGGCCGAGAAGGCGCTGCGCTCGGCGAACCTGTGGGACGAGGTCAAGGACAGGCTGGGTAAGCCCGGCGCGGGCCTCTCCGGCGGTCAGCAGCAGCGGCTCTGCATCGCCCGGACCATCGCGGTCGAGCCGCAGGTCGTCCTGATGGACGAGCCGTGCTCCGCGCTCGACCCGATCTCCACCCTGGCGATCGAGGACCTGATGTTCCAGCTCAAGGACAAGTTCACGATCATCATCGTGACCCACAACATGCAGCAGGCCGCGCGGGTGTCGGACCGGACCGCCTTCTTCTCGATCGAGAAGACCGGCGACCCGGGTCGGCTGATCGAGTACGACAACACCCAGAAGATCTTCAGCAACCCGAGCGTGAAGAAGACCGAGGACTACATCACCGGCCGCTTCGGCTGAGCCGCATACCCCTACCCAGACCGCGCCCAAGATCTGCGCAACTACCCGGATACTGCTGCCTCCCGCGCGTCCGAGGCAGCAGTATCCCTGAAGTTGCGCGGATCTTGACGGTGCGCGTCGGACACGCGCGGGGGGCGCGGGCAGCGGTCAGCTCAGGACGAAGCGGGGTTCGCCGTTCGGGGGCAGGTCGAGGCGCGGGGTGACGGGGGTGGCCGCGTCCCGTTCGGCCGCCGCTCGCGCCACACCGGCCAGGTCGCCGGCCGCCGCAACCTGCGCCAGCGTGACCAGGGTCGGCGGCAGCATGGTCAGTTCTCCGGCCTGGGCCCGGGCCAGCGCGTCCGCCGGCCGGATCCACAGGGTGTGGTCGGCCTCGCCGGAGACGTCGCGGGTCCGCTGCCCCGCCGGCAGCAGGGCGACGAAGAAGTACGTGTCGAAGCGGCGCGGCTCGAACTCGGGAGTGATCCACCGGCTCCATGGCAACAGCAGGTCCGACCGCAGGGTGAGTTGACGCTCGGCGAGTAGCGCGGCGAAGCCCAGCCGGCGCCCCTCCAGGTCCTGCCGGGCGGCCTCCCAGTCGTCGCCGCTGACGTCGCCCACCACGGTCTCGCGGTCCGGGCCGGCGAGCAGCACGCCCGCCTCCTCGAAGACCTCCCGAGCGGCGGCGCAGACCACCGCCTGGGCGGCGTCCGGGGTCACCCCGAGTCGCCCGGCCCATTCAGTGGGTGCCGGCCCGGCCCAGTCCAGGTGTGCCTCGGAGTCGGAGCGGTCCACCCCGCCGCCGGGGAAGGCGTACATCCCGCCGAAGGTCATGGCGGCGACCCGGCGGATGACGTACACCTCGAAGTCGGCGTCGGTCGGACGCAGCAGCAACACGGTGGCCGCGACCCGCGGCGTCGCCGGGGTGCCACCCTCGGCCTGGAACCGGCGGGCGTGCTCGACCAGTGCGGCCGGGGCTGCGAAGCCAGCGCTGTCGATCGTCATGCCGCGAGCCTAGTTCCCCGACCGGCGGGGCTGGTTGGTGTGCCAGGCACCTCGGTGCGGCAGAGGTTGGGCGGACGAGCCATCGGTCATCGGGCCGGGCGGCGGGTGGTTCACCTGGCTGGGCTAGCGTGCCCGACATGACTCGTTGGGGCATCCTGGCCACCGGCCACATCGCCAGCCGTTTCGCCGAAGACCTCCGGCTGGTGCCGGACGCCGAGCTGGTCGCGGTCGGCTCCCGCGCCGCGGAGAGCGCGCAGCGCTTCGCCGACACCTACGGCGCGAAGCGCGCGTACGGCTCCTGGGTGGAGCTGGCCGCCGACCCGGAGATCGACGCGATCTACGTGGCGACGCCGCACTCCGCGCACTACGAGGCGGCGATGACCTGCCTGACCGCCGGGCGCGCGGTGCTGTTGGAGAAGCCGTTCACCCTCGACCTGGCCACCAGCACCGAACTGGTGGACACCGCCCGCGCCTCCGGGGTCTTCCTGATGGAGGCCATGTGGATGCGGCTGAATCCGATGATCCTGCGGGTGGTCGAGCTGATCGCGGACGGGGCGATCGGCACGGTGACCGGCGTCCGGGCCGACTTCGGGGTGGCCGGGCCGTTCCCGCCGGAGCACCGGATGCGCAACGCGGCGCTGGGCGGGGGCGCCCTGCTCGACCTGGGGATCTACCCGATCAGCCTGGCCCACCTGCTGCTCGGCGTGCCGCAGCACATCCGGTCCTGGGCGCAGCTCGGCCCGGAGGGGACGGACGAGAACACCGGCATGCTGTTCGGCTACGACACCGGAGCGCTGGCAACCCTGAGCTGCGGCATGGTCGGGTTGAGCGGGCAGACTGCCTCGATCACCGGCACCATCGGGCGGATCGACCTGCCGGAGCCGTTCTTCCGACCCGGTTCCGTGACAGTGCACCGGGCCGGCGCGGAGCCGGAGACGATCGTCGCCGACGGGGCCGGCAACGGCTACCAGTACGAGGCGATCGAGGTGCAGCGCTGCCTGGCCGCCGGCCTGACCGAGAGCCCGGTGGTGCCGCATTCCACGACCCTTGAGGTGATGGCGCTGCTGGACACGGTCCGCGAGCAGATCGGCGTGCGCTACGTCTGACGGAACGGGCCCCTTGTTGACGCGCGAGGCGTCGACAAGGGGCCCGGGGCCGGGTCAGCCGAAGAGCGGTCGGACCAGCAGGTAGGTGACGCAGGCGATCAGCGCGGCGGCCGGGAACGTGACGATCCAGGCGAGCACGATGTTGCCGGCGACGTTCCAGCGGACTGCGGAGAGCCGCTTGGTCGCGCCCACGCCCATGATCGCCGAGGTGATGGTGTGGGTGGTCGAGATCGGGGCCTTCAGCACCAGGGCGTTGAAGTAGAGCACCGCGCTGGCGACCGTCTCGGCGGCGAAGCCCTCCGGCGGGCCCAGGTCGATGATCTTACGACCGAGGGTGCGGATGATCCGCCAACCGCCGGCGTAGGTACCCAGGGCGAGCATCGTGGCCGAGGTCCAGAACACCCAGCCGGGGATGTGCGTCTTGTCGTCCTGGAAACCGCCCGTGTACAGGGCGAGAACCACGATGCCCATCGTCTTCGCGGCGTCCTGCATGCCGTGACCGACGGACATGGCGGCTGCCGAGACGGTCTGGGCCCACCGGAAGCCACGGTTGAGCTTGCCCGGCTGCCCCTTGCGGAACAGCCAGAGGATGGCCAGCATCAGCACGTAGCCGAGGGTGAGACCGACGATCGGCGACAGGATCATCGGCAGGATGACCTTCTCGCCGATGGTGACCCACTGCACGATGCCGCCGGTGGACAGCAGGGTCGCGCCGACCAGACCGCCGAAGAGCGCGTGCGAGGACGACGAGGGCAGACCGAAGTACCAGGTGATCAGGTTCCAGGCGATGGCGCCGAGCACACCGGCGAAGACCACACCGAGGCTGGCAACCCCGGTGGGGAGCGTGACCAGGCCGTCGCCGACGGTCTTGGCCACCCCGGCACCGAAGTGCGCGCCGACGAAGTTGCCGACCGCGGCGAGCCCGAGGGCGATCCGGGGTGTCAGCGCCCGGGTGGAGACGCTTGTTGCGATCGCGTTGGCGGCGTCGTGGAAGCCGTTGGTGTAGTCGAACGCCAGGGCCACCGCGATCACCGCCAGCACGGCGATGAGTTCAGGGGACACCGGCTCAGGACTCCTTGACGGCGATGGTCTCGACGGTGTTCGCCACGTGCTCGAAGGCGTCGCAGGCGGCCTCCAGCTCGTCGGCGACCTCCTTCATCTTCAGCACCGTCAACGCGTCGTACTCGCCGGAGAAGAGGCGGACGAGCAGCTGCCGGTTGATCCGGTCGCCCTCGTTCTCCAGCCGGTTGCACTCGATCCAGTAGTCCTCAAGATCCTTCATCGACTTCAGCCGGGGCATCGCGTCGGCGGTCAGCTTGGCCTGCTGGTCGAGCACGTTCACCATCTCGTGCAGCTCACGGGGCAGCGCCGGCAGCTCGGTCAGCCCGTACAGGTAGAGCAGGTCACCGACGGCCTCCAGGTGGTCCATCACGTCGTCGAGCAGCGAGCCGAGCCGGTAGATGTCCTCCCGGTCGAACGGCGTGATGAAGGTCGAGTTGATCTTCTTGTACAGGTCGTGGGTGATCTGGTCGCTGTCGTGCTCGACCTCGGTCAGCCGCTCGCTCACGGACTGCACGTCGACACCGGGCAGGGCCAGCTCGTTGAGCAGCGCGGTGCCCCGGACCAGGTTCTGCGCGGCCCTGGTGAAGAGCTCGTAGAAGGCGCCCTCGGTGGGGCGGAAGGAAAACTTCACAGCACAGACCTCGTCGCGTCGGTGGAAGGGTGGCGGCGCCCGAAGAGCGTCCGCTCGGTGAATGCTAGGAGCCGACAGAACCGCGAATTCGCCGGCCCACCCCTGGCCAGGCCTCATTCACCGCTCGTTCACCTGCTGTTCATCTCGGCCGTCCCACCCGCACCCGGTCCCCCAGCAAGCAACCGTTCCCGCTCTTGAGCCACGTCGAAATCGGCAGCCGGATACCCCAGATCAAGCGTGTCGAACGTCTCACGCAGCAGATGGGCCACCGCCCAGTCCCGGTACCACTTGCGGTCCGCCGGCACCACGAACCAGGGCGCGGCGTCCGTCGCGCACCGGCTGAGGGCCTCGGCGTACGCGGCCTGGTAGTCGTCCCAGTGCCCCCGGGAGTCGATGTCGGAGGGGTTGTACTTCCAGTGCTTCTGCGGGTCGGTGAGCCGTTCCAGCAGGCGGTTGCCCTGCTCCTCGTACGAGATGTGCAGCATCACCTTGACCACTGTCATCCCGCCCTCGGTCAGCTCCCGCTCGAACGAGTTGATCGCGTCGTAGCGGGCCCGCCAGGTCGCCTCCGGCACCAGCCCACCGACCCGGGCGATCAACACGTCCTCGTAGTGCGAGCGGTTGAACATCCCCACGTACCCCGGCGGCGGCAGCTCCCGCCGGATCCGCCAGAGGAAGTCGTGCCGCAACTCCTGCCGGGTCGGCGGCCCGAACGAGCGGATGTGCAGACCCAGCGGGTTCATCGCACCGGCCACCCGCTTGATCGTGCCGTCCTTGCCACCGCAGTCCATCGCCTGGAGCACCAGCAGCACCCGGTGCGCGGGCTGCTCCGACCCGGTCTTGGCCATCGCGAACAGCATCTCCTGCTGCCGGCCCAGCTCGCCGCCGACCAGCTCCACCTGCTCTCGCGCCCAGGCCTTACGGCGCTCACCCCGACCGACCGTCTCCGGCAGGCCGGGCGTGGAACGGGGGTCGATCGCGCCGAGATCCACGGGTGCGGTGACCCGCAGCAGCTCCCGCACGGAGCCGCCGGCCGGTGCCACGATCTGCCCTTGCTGGGGTGCGCTCATCCACGGATCATCGCCCACCCGCAGGCCTTCCGCCCGCCGAGGGCCACCCCTCGGGTGACGGGCGGGGCTGCCAGCGCGTGCGGTCGACGGGAGGATGTAGGCCAGGACGGTGCCGACCGGGAGGGTGGTGGGTCGTGCGGGACCTGGCGACGGAGTTCGAGGCCGAGCGGGGCCGGCTGCTCCTGGTGGCCCACCGGATGCTGGGCAGCCGCAGCGAGGCGGAGGACGCGGTGCAGGAGACCTGGCTGCGCTACGCCGGGGCGCTCGCCGACCCGGCGGCCCGCGCCGAGATCCGTGAACTGTCCGCGTGGCTGACTACCACCTGCGCCCGGATCTGCCTGGACGTGCTCCGCTCGGCCCGGGTGCGGCGGGAGGCGTACCCCGGGCAGTGGCTGCCGGAACCGGTGGTGAGCGCGGTGGGCGGCCCGTCGTCGGACGCGTACGCAGCGGACCCGGCGGAACGGGCGGTCCGCACCGACCAGGTCGGCGCGGCGTTGCTGGTGGTGCTGGAACGGCTCGCGCCGGAGCAGCGGGTCGCCCTCGTGCTGCACGACGTGTTCGCGGTGCCGTTCGCCCGGGTCGCCGACGCGCTCGGCACCACCGAGGTGGCCGCCCGTCAGCTCGCCTCCCGCGCACGACGGGCGATCACCTCGTCGGACGTCCCCCGGCACACCGCCGACCTCGCCGAGCAGCGCCGGGTGCTCGAAGCGTTCGTCGCCGCCACCGAGTCCGGCGAGCTGGACCAGCTGCTCCGGGTGCTCGCGCCGGACGTGGTCTTCGTCGGCGACTCCGGCGGGCACTTCCCCGCGGCCCGGCAGCCGGTGCTGGGCGCGGCGGCGGTGGGTCGCTTCACGCTCGGCCTGTTCGGCCGTGCCGGCCGGTACGCCGACCGCGTGCGGTCGCGACCGGTTCTGGTCGACGGCGCGCTCGGCCTGCAGATGGAGACGGTGCACAGCGACGGGCGGCCGATCCGCCTGGTCACCGCGTTCGCCGTGGACCAGGGGCGGATCACCGCGATCTACAACCAGCTCAACCCGGAGAAACTGACCGGCCTGGTGCCGTTGGGCGACGACGACGCCTGGCCGCCGCGCTGGTGAGCCGCACGAGCGGGGGTGCGGCCTCAGACCACGAGGGCCAACCACTTGCGGTACGCGGTGGCGAACGGCTCGGTGCCGTCGCCGAGTGATCCGAGCAGCCGCTGGGCCGCGGCTTCGGCCTCGGCCACCACGTCGTCCGGGTAACCGAACCGGGCCCGGTGCTCGGCGAACTCGTCCTCGTCGAGCAGCTCCACCAGGCCGGTGGCCCGACGCCGGACCACGTCGAGGTCCAGGTCGATGATGTGCACGACGTCGTCGGATTCCCAGTGGGCCGGGGTGGTGATGTCGCAGTAGACCTCGCTGGTGCGGGGCGGCGGGTTGAACATGGCCGTCCACCAGGCGCGATGTGGCACCAGCAGCACGAACGGGATCTTCTCCACCGATGGCCGGCCGTGGTAGACCGAGGCGGTGCCCTCGGGCACGCCGAGCCAGATGCCGAGATCGTCCTCGGTAAGCCGACGGGCCGGGTAGTCGCGGTGGGCGCTGCCGTCGTACTTGCGGTAGATCACTCGGACCATGTCGCTCGGCATGATTCGCACCCTAACCGATACTGCCCACGCGTCGTAGCGCGGCGGTAACCGGACGGCACGGACCGGACCGGCCGGTCGTGCCGGCATCTCGCCACGCGGCGGATGGGCGCGGCCGGTGTCGGCGGCGACGGGTACCGTCGCACGGTGACTCCGCCCCGCACCGCCACCGGTTCCGCCACCCCGTCGGCCCGCGGCAAGGGCCGCCGGCGGGGTGCCCGGCCCAGCGGCACGGAGCTGCTGGCGGCTGCGGTCGGCGCGGTGCCCGGCGGCGCGGAACGCCCCGGCCAGCAGCAGATGACCGAAGCGATCGAGGAGTGCGTGGCCGGGGGCGAGCATCTGCTCGTGCAGGCCGGCACCGGCACCGGCAAGTCGCTGGCCTACCTCGCGCCGGCGCTCACCGTGGACGGCCCGGTGGTGGTTTCCACAGCCACCCTGGCGTTGCAGTCCCAGCTGGTCGACCACGACCTGCCCCGGCTGGCCGACGCGGTCGAGCCGGTGCTGGGGCGTCGGCCCACCTTCGCGGTGCTCAAGGGTCGCCACCACTACCTCTGCCTTGCCCGACTGGACAACTCCACCGAGGAGGAGCCGGAGGACACCCTCTTCGACGCCCCGGCGGCCCGCCCCGGCGGTGGGACGAAGTGGCTCGGTGAGGCGGGCCGACTGGGCAAGCAGATCGAGCGGCTGCGTGACTGGGCCGAGAAGACCGCCACCGGCGACCGCGACGAGCTGGACCCAGGCGTCGACGACCAGGCCTGGCGGCTGGTGTCCATGCCGGCCCGCGAGTGCGTCGGCGCGACCCGGTGCCCGTTCGGGCAGGAGTGCTTCGCCGAGGCGTCCCGGGCCCGTGCCCGCGAGGCCGACATCGTGGTGACCAACCACAGCCTGCTCGCTGTCGACATGCTCGCCGACCGGCACATCGTGCCACCGCACAAGCTGCTCATCGTCGACGAGGCGCACGAGCTGGCCGACCGGGTCTCCTCCGCGGCCCAGGCGGAGCTGGTGCCCGAGCTGATCGACCGGACCACCCGGCGGGCCCGTACGCTGCTGCGGCCGGAGACCGCCGAGGCACTCACCGCTGCCGGTGACGCCCTCGCGGTCGGGCTGGCCGAGGCGCCGGCCGGGCGACTCACCGCCGGGCTGCCGACGCCCCTTCGGGAGGCGTGCACGCTGCTCGACGCGGCGACCCGCTCCGCCCTGGACGCGATCGGCGACATCAAGTCCGACGACCCCGACCCGGTGCGCAAGCAGCAGGCCAAGGCCGCACTGGACGAGCTCTCCACCACCGCGCAGCGGCTGCTGGAAGAGGCCGACCACGACGTTGCCTGGGTGGAGAAGAACGACAGCGGCAGCCGTCGTGCGCTGGTCGTCGCGCCGCTCTCGGTGGCCGGCACCCTCGCCACCCACCTGTACGACGAACGCACAGTCGTCGCCACCTCGGCGACCCTGGCGCTGGGCGGCCGGTTCGACACGGTGGCCCGCGCCCTCGGGCTGGACGCGCCGCCGCCCGCCCCGCCGACTCCCGCCGCGGCCGCGCTGGCCGCCCGCACCGGCCCGGGTCGTCCGGCCGCCGAGGCGCCGGGCCGTCGCCTCGCCGGAGACGTCACCCTCAGTGCCGTCGTACCGGCCACCGAGGGCCCCGGTTGGCGGTCACTCGACGTCGGGTCGCCGTTCGACTACGCCCGGCAGGGCATCCTGTACGTCGCCGCGCACCTGCCCCGCCCCAGCGTCTCCGGGCTGCCCGAGGCTGCCGGGGAGGAGCTGCTCGGGCTGGTCGAAGCACTCGGTGGTCGTACTCTCGGGCTCTTCTCCTCCCGGCGGGCCGCGCAGCAGGCGGCGGAGCTGCTGCGCGCGCGGACCGACCTGCCGGTGCTGCTCCAGGGCGAGGAGGCCCTGCCCCTGCTGGTCCGCCGGTTCCGGGAGGAGCGGGCGAGCTGCCTGTTCGGGGTGATGTCGCTGTGGCAGGGGGTGGACGTGCCGGGTGACGCCTGTCAGCTCGTCGTCATCGACCGGCTGCCCTTCCCCCGTCCGGACGAGCCGCTGGCCGCCGCCCGCGCGGCGGCTGTGGACGCCGGCGGCGGGTCCGGCTTCTCCGCCGTCAGCGTGCCGATCGCGGCGGTCCGGCTGGCTCAGGGTGTGGGCCGGCTGATCCGGGCGACCGGCGACCGGGGCGTGGTCGCCGTGCTCGACTCCCGACTGGAGACGGCCCGGGGCTACGGGCCGTTCCTGCGCCGCTCGCTGCCGCCTTTCTGGTACACGACCCGCCCCGAGGTGGCCCGCGGCGCCCTGGAACGCCTCGCCAAGTCCTGAGCCCCGCGCCGCCAAGATCGCGCTACAACACGAAACAGTGGCCTCCCCGAGCGGGGAGGCCACTGTTTCCACGATCGTGCGCGATCTTGTCGCCGGCGGCCTGGGAGGTCAGGGTGCCTGGGAGGCGACGACCACGGCGTCGGGTGGGGTGTCCGGGACCCTTCGGGCGGCGAGCCGGCGGACCGCGGTGTTCAGCACCGCGATGAGCGGCACGGAGACCAGGGCGCCGGTGATGCCGGCGAGTACGACACCGGCGGCGATACCGATGATCACGGCGAGCGGGTGGAGAGCGACCGCCCGCCCCATGATCAGCGGCTGGAGCACGTGCCCCTCGATCTGCTGCACACCGATCACCGCACCCAGGATGATCAACGCGGTGACCGGGCCGCTGTCGACCAGCGCCACCAACACCGCCACGCCACCGGAGAGCGCCGCACCGACGATCGGGATGAACGCGCCGAGGAAGACCAGCGCGGCCAGTGGGAAGGCGAACGGAACGTCGAAGATGACCAGGAAGATGCCGATGCCGACCGCGTCGATGAAGGCGACCAGCACTGTCGCGCGGACGTAGGCGCCGAGCGTGTGCCAGGAGGCGCGGCCCGCGTCGTCGACCTTCCACCGAGCGGCGACGGGCAGCAGCCGGACCAGGAAACGCCAGATCCGGTTGCCGTCGCGCAGGAAGAAGAACGTCGCGAAGAGCACCAGCAGCGTGCCGGTCAGCACCTCCGCCAGCGTCGCGGCCGTGCTCAGCGCGCCGCTGGTGAAGTTCGAGGTGTTGTCGTTGATCCAGGCCTGCGCCTCGTCGATGTAGCGGTCGAGTTGGCCGTCGGAGAGGTGCAGCGGGCCCGTCTTCAGCCAGTCCTGGATCTGCCGCACGCCTTCCGAGGACTTCTCGCTGAGCTCCGGCACACCGCGGATGAACTCGTTGACCACCAGCGTCAGCGTGCCGATCACCGCGGCCAGGCCGCCGACCAGCACCACCGCCGTCGCCAGCGACCGGGGCAGTCGGGCCCGCAGCAGCCAGCCCACCGCCGGCGCGAGCAGCGCGGAGAGCAGCAGAGCGATGGCCAACGGGATGATCACGATCTTGATCGTGCCGACGATCCGGAGCAGGGCCCAGGCCACCACACCGATCACGATCAGGCGCCAGCACCACGCGGCAGCGATCCGCAGCCCGTGCGGAACGTCAGCGTCATCCCGGCTGGAGGTCGAGCTGTGCAGGTCCACCGGAGGTTCCGCGCCGAAGACCGAGGCGCTCGGCGGTGCGGTCGGCCCCGGAACGGCCGGCGACGCCACCCGGGCGGCGTCCGACACGCCGCTCAACTCCTCGGTCGTGCTGCCCTCGTCGGAGCGCGCCGACTCCTGTCGTGACTGGTAGGCGCGGCGCAGCCGCCCGCGTACCCGCTCGAAGCGGCTCAAGCGCACCTCCTGGCAGAAGAAATCGGTCCGCCCACGGCGACAGGTCGGACAGCATACGTCCGTTGCCGACACCGTAGGGCAGTTCCGCCACACATTGCCCCCGCCACCACCGGCGTAACCACCGGCGGCCGGCCGTCGGCCACACGGTAGCGTCTGCGGCGTGACCGTCGACAACGATCTCGACGCTGGCCTGCCGATCCGCCTGCTGCACGACCGGGTGCTGGTGCGGATGGAGGGCAGCGAGGGCGAACGTCGCTCCACCGCCGGCATCGTCATCCCGGCGACCGCCCAGGTCGGCAAGCGCCTCGCCTGGGCCACCGCCGTGGGGGTGGGCCCGAACGTCCGCGCCATCGTCTCCGGCGACCGGGTGCTCTTCGACCCGGACGACCGCTCCGAGGTCGAGCTGCACGGCCGCGGGTACGTGCTGCTGCGCGAGCGGGACGTGCACGCCGTGGCCGCCGAGCGGATCGAGAACGACCCCACCGGCCTCTACCTCTGACGCACCTCCCCGGGCCACCACGCCCCGCCGCGCGCCGTTTGCCCGGCCGCACGACGGGAAGCCATCCGGCGACCGTGGCCCTGGGGAGGGACGATGCCGGTATTCGTTAAGAAGTTGTTGACCTGGGGCAGCGTCGCGTTCCTGATCTACTTCGTGGCCTTCCGGCCGGACGGCGCCGCACAGATGTTCAAGGCGATCGGGGCAGCGCTGATCGCGATGTTCCAGGGTTTCGGTGACTTCCTCACCACCCTGATGACCTGAGCTGGGCCGCCGGCCGGCCGTCAGGGGTGATTCGGCGGCCAGGGCGCGGGCGGTCGCAGGGCAGCGGGCCAGCCGGACGGGGCGTAGCCCACCGGAGGCGCAGCAGGGGCCAGCACCACCGGAATCGGCACCACCGGCTCGTCCGGCGCGTCCACCGGGCGCTGCGTACCGTCCGGGAAGCGCAGGTGGTAGCGGCTGCCGTCCCAGACCCCGGTCGGGGCCTGCGGGTCCCGGCCGACGAAGAACGACCGGTACGCGGTGATCGCGTCCAACAGCTCCCGCTCCTCTCGTGCGCTCCGGTCCTGGTCGGCGGGCTTGCGGTCCAGGCCGCGCAGCGTGCCGTCACGCAGCAGGGCCAGCCGGGTGGCGGCGGACTGGTAGCCGCGCATGGCGCGCACCCCGGCGTCGCCGGCGACCCGCCGGGCCCATCTGCGGGCCGCGTGCCGCCGGCCGAGGCTGCTCAGCGCGGCCACCTCGGGCGGGCTCAGCCAGCCGGCGCGTACGTAGTCCGGCAGGGTCCGCTCGGTGAGCCGCCCCTCCCAGGCGCGCAGCCACACCGCCAGCCCCACCATCCCGAAGAACACCGGCACCATCAGGCCCAGGAAGCCGTACAGCATGATCAGCGCCTGGCCGGTGGCCTGGGTCAGCGTGGGCAGCAGGTTCCACGTGCCGTGCAACATCATCGCCAGCAGCAGGCCGCCGATCGGGGCGAGCACCCGGACCCGCCGGTCGGCCGTCCGCGCCGCGATGCCCAGCCCCACACCGGTCATCGAGGTGAAGAGCGGGTGAGCGAACCCGAACAGCAGGATCCGCAGGATGAAGATCGCGATGACCTGCTGGATGCCGGTGGCCGGGCCGTACCGGTCGACACCGGACGCGTAGCCCAACCCGCCCAGGTAGAGGATGTTCTCCACCATGGCGAAACCGACCGCGGACAGCCCGCAGTAGACCAGGCCGTCGGTGATCCCGGACCACTCGCGGCGGCGGAACACCAGCAGCAGGATCGGGCCGAGCGCCTTGGTCAACTCCTCGATGAACGGCGCCACCAGCACCCCGGTGAGCGCGGACGGCAGACCCCAGTCCTCGAAGCGGTTGGCCGCGAAGTCGTTCACGGTGAGCGAGGCGGCGGTGGAGACGAACGCTCCCCAGGCGAAGCAGAAGATCAGATATTTCAACGGCTCCGGTTCGTACCGGTCCAGCCAGAGGAAGCAGGCGACCAGCACCGGAACCGGCAGGATGGCGGCGGCCACCCCGATCAGCAGGGCCTGCACGCCGAGCGACTGGCCGAGCGTGAAGACCATGAACACCGCGCAGGCGGCGATGAGCAGCACCACCCCGGCCAGCGCCAGGAACCGTCGCCAGCCCAGTCGGCGCAGCGGCATCCGGGGTGCCTCGCCGACGGACGGGGCCGCTGGCGCGGGCGACGACGGCAGGGGTGAACCGGGCGGGGTGTCGGCCATGCGGTCAGCGTAGCGATCTGCCGCCGGCTGGTCCGGTCGCATCGGCAGCCGCTATGCTGCCGGCAGGTCACGAGCGCCAGCGTCAAGCCCCGGCTTGCTGGCCGGCAACCCTCGTCGAGTTCGCGGTGGGGTGCCCCGGGTGATGACCGGGCCCAGCCCGATCGGTGTGCTGGGCAAGCGCGGACCCCGTCCCGATGCCGCACCCGGGGTCCCTGACCCCGGAGGTTCCGGCGTGTCCGTCACCCTTGTCTCCTCGCTGCCCATCCGCGTCGACGCCGCGCCCCGGCCGGCCTCGTCGCGACCGCTGGACGTCCTCGGCGTGCCGGGCGAGATCAACCTGGACTACGCGGCCAGCGCACCGTGCGCGCGGGCCGCCGCCGACGCGGTGACCGAACTGCTGCCCTGGTACGCGAGCGTGCATCGTGGGGCGGGAGCGCTGTCCCGGCGCTGCACCCTCGCCTACGAGCAGGCCCGCCAGACGGTCGGTGACTTCTTCGGCGGCCGCGCCGACGACCACGTGATCTTCACCCGCAACACGACCGACGCGCTCAACCTGCTGGCGCGGGCCCTGCCGGCCGGCACGACAGTGGTCACCAACGCCTCCGAGCACCACGCCAACCTGCTGCCCTGGCCGCGCGGCTCGGTGCGGTTGCCGGTGCCCACCGACCCCGACGCGGCGGTACGCGACCTCGCCGCCGCCCTCACCGAGCTGCGCCGGGGCAGCAACCCGGCGCTGCCGGTGCTGGTCGCGGTGACCGGTGCCAGCAACGTGACAGGTGAGCTGTGGCCGGTCGCCGAGCTGGCCCGGGTGGCACACGGGCACGGCGCCCGGATCGTGCTGGACGCCGCGCAACTCGCCCCGCACGTCCCGGTCGACCTGCTCGCCCTCGACGTCGACTATCTGGCCGTGTCCGGCCACAAGCTGTACGCGCCGTTCGGTGCGGGTGTGCTCATCGGCCGGGCGGACTGGCTGGACGACGCCCCGCCGTACCTGGCCGGTGGTGGTGCCACCAGCCACGTCGGGCCGGCGACCCACGACGTGACCTGGGCGACCGGGCCGGCCCGGCACGAGGGCGGCACCCCGAACCTGCTCGGCGCGGTGGCGCTGGCAGCCGTGTGTGCGGCGCTCGACGACGCCGACCGGGCCGCACTGGCCGCCCACGAGCAGGCGCTGCTGGCTCGACTGCGCTCCGGCATCGCCGCCCTGCCGCACGTCGTGGAGCTGCGCACCTTCGGTCCGGACGCGCCCCGGGTCGGGATCGTCTCGTTCGTGGTCGCCGGCTGGGAATCCAGCGACGTGGCCGCGCGACTGGCGGCCGAGCACCACATCGGCGTACGCGACGGCTTGTTCTGCGCTCACCCGCTGGCCCGGCGGCTGCTCACCGAGGCGGCGGGGCGTACCGGTCGGCGGGACCTGCCGCCCACCGCGCTGCGTGCCAGCATCGGCCTGGGCAGCACGGCGGCCCAGGTGGACCGGCTGCTCGCCGCGCTTGCCGAGCTGGGCTGAGGCCTCCGCGCGCCTCGCTCAGCCGACCGGCGGGGCGGTGGGTGGTTTCGGCGCCTCGCCCGGCTCGGCGGGCTCTCCGACGGGGCGCTCCTGCTCACCGAAGGCGGTGCGGATCCACCGGTTCGCCTCCTCCTGTTCGATTCCGGAGGCCACCAGCAGGTCGCTCGCGGTGGTCCGGATCTGGGCGACCACCACACTGCCCGAGAAGCCGACCCCGTCGGCGTACGCTCGCCCGGCCTCGCTGACGGCCCGCAGCGACCGCTCGCGGGCCTTCTCCGGTTCCTCGCCGGCGGCGAACTCGTGTTTGAGCAGCCGGACCGACTCGGCGAGGTGGTTGATCGCGTCCGGCATCGGATCGGGCACCGGTTCCTCGTCCTCGACCAGGGTCACGGACCTGCGGATCAGCGTGCCGCTGTTGCGCATCGCCCGGTCGATCGGGTCGGCCGCCTCCGCGTAGTGGGTCAACTCGTCGCGGCGGTGCCACCGGGCCGGGGAGAGGGTGGCTGTCTCCTTCGCGCCCTCGATCGCCTCCCCCAACGTGGCCAGCTCCTCCTTGTTGTTACGCAGCCGGTCCAGTGCCCGCTGGATGCCGGCGCGGTCCCGGCTGCGCAGCCCGTCGGCGGTGGCGTCGAGTTGGGCGGCGAGCAGGTCCAGCGCCGGCCGGGCGGCCCGGTTGATCACCCGGAGCGGGTTCAGTGGCAGCAGCACAGCCGTGACCAGCAGCGCGATCCCACCGCCGAGGAACGCGTCGACGAAGCGGGGGATCTCCAGGTTCTGGGTCGACGGGCTCAGCGTGACGATCAGCACCGCCGTGGCCGCCGCCTGGATGACGATGGCGACGCTCGCCCCGGCGAAGATCGTAAGCAGGATCGCCACCGTGACCACCAGGCCGAGCTGCCACGCCCCGGTGCCGAGAAAATAGATCAACAGGTCGCCGACGCCCACCCCGACGCCCACCCCGACGATCAACTCCACGGTCCGGCGGAACCGCTGGCCGACCGACGCGGCCAGGGTGCCGACCGCGGAGATCGGCGCGAACACCGGTTGCGGGTTGCCGAGCAGCCGGTGCGAGACGAAGTACGCCAGCCCGGCAGCCAGCCCGGCCTGCACGGCGAGTCCGCCGGCCATCCGCACCCGGTGCAGCCGGTCGTGCAGGGTGGCCCGGCCGCGATGGCGCAGCTCCTCGGTGGCCTCGGCGATCCGGGCACCGTCGATGTCCACCAGCCCTTTGCGCAGCGCGGTACGTCGCACCATTGGAGGTCGCTTGTCCCGGGCCACGGCCATGGGCGCGACTACCCGTGGTGGGCCCGCTGAATCCTCCCTTCTCGCGCCTCGTGGGCGGATGCGGCAGACTCGGGCGGTGGTTGATCTGCTGGATCGCTGGCGAATCGCGGCCCGGGGCGCCGGTGCGGGTTCGGGCCTGACGTCGACCGGTGCCGGGGAGCAGCTGCTCGCCCGGTGGCGGGAGCCGCACCGGCACTATCACACGGTGGCCCACCTGACGGCGGTGCTCGACGTGGTGGACGAGCACGCCGACCTGGCCGGCCGACCCGACGTGGTCCGGTTGGCGGCATGGTTCCACGATGCCGTCTACGACCCGCGGGCCGCCGGCGACGCCAACGAACGCGACAGTGCCGCGCTGGCCGAGAGCGTGCTCGCCGGGCTCGGAGTGCCGGCACCCACGGCGGCGGAGGTGCGCCGGCTGGTACTGCTCACCGCCGGGCACACCGTGGCTCCGGGCGACCCGGACGGCGCCCTGCTGTGCGACGCGGACCTCGCCGTGCTGGCCGCCCCGCCGGCCGACTACGACAGGTACGCGGCAGCCATCCGGCGGGAGTACGCACACGTGCCGGAGCCGGCCTTCCGGGCCGGGCGGGCCGCGGTGTTGACCGGCCTGCTGGCGCTGCCCGCGCTGTTCCGGCTGCCGCCGCTGGCCGCCCGATGGGAGGAGCCTGCCCGGGACAACGTGCGCCGCGAGCTGGCCACGCTCAGCGAGGGGTCGACGGACGCGGGCTGACCAGGTGTTTCGGGCGACGCAGTCCCGCGGAGCGGAGCAACCGGACCAGCTCCCGGCTCGGCACCACCTGGGCACCGAGCCACACCGCCGCCGCGAACCGGTCGGCCGGAATGTCGTAGTGGTCCCGGTCGAAGCCGCGTCGGGGCGCGCCGAGTGTCTCGGCGAAGGCGTGCAGCTCGGCGTACGAGACGTCGCTGATCAGGTGCGACCAGAGCCGACCACGCCACGGCCAGGCAGGCCGGTCCAGGTAGAGCATGGTGCCCAAGCTATCTCGCTCAGTTGATCATGTTGATGATCGCCCGCTGGCGACCTAGCCTCGGCTGCATGGCCCCCACCAATCTCCTCGACGACCTGCGCGACGCGCTCGGTGGCGACGCCGTGCTCACCGACCCGGACCTGCTGCGGATGCACCAGCGGGACGAGGCCGACCTGTGCGCCGCCGGCACCCCGCTCGTGGTGACCCGTCCGCGCAGCACCGAACAGGTGGTCGCCGTGGTCCGGGCAGCGGCGCGGCACGGCGTACCCGTGGTGCCGCAGGGTGCGCGGACCGGGTTGGCCGGCGCGGCGAACGCGGTGGACGGCGCGGTGGTGCTGAGCACCGTGGCGATGGACGAGATCCGGGAGATCGACCCGGTGAGCCGGATCGCTGTGGTCCAACCCGGGGTGGTCAACGCGGCGCTGGCCGGGGCGGTGGCGAAGCAGGGCCTCTGGTATCCGCCGGATCCCGGCTCCTGGGAGTCGTCGACGATCGGCGGCAACGTGGCCACCAACGCCGGTGGCATGTGCTGCGTGAAGTACGGCGTGACCACCGAGTACGTCCTCGGCCTGGAGGTGGTGCTCGCCTCCGGTGAGGTGCTGCGCACCGGCCGGCGTACGGCCAAGGGGGTGGCCGGGTACGACCTGACCCGGCTCTTCGTCGGCTCGGAGGGCACCCTCGGGGTGATCACGGAGGTGACCGTGGCGTTGCGGCCCGCGCCGGCCGAGTCGCTGACCCTGGTGGCGGTCTTTCCGTCCACTGCGGCGGCCGGCGCCGCAGTGGCCGAGATCGCGGCCCGCGGGCTCACGCCCAGCCTGTTGGAACTGCTCGACCAGACCCACCTGCGGGCGATCGAGGCGTACCAGCCGATGGGGCTGCGGACCGACGCGCAGGCCCTGCTGCTGGCCTCCGTGGACACCGGCAGCCGAGCCGCCGACGACCTTGCCGCCCTGGCCGCTGTGTGCGAGGCGGCCGGCGCCGACGAGGTCTACGCGGCCACCGACGCGGTGGAGGCGGCGGCGCTGCTCCAGGCCCGCCGGCTGGCCCACCCCGCCATGGAGAAGTTCGCCGCCGACGCCTACCCGGGTGGCAACGGCGGTCTGGTGATCGACGACGTGGCAGTGCCGCGCGGTTCGCTTGCCGCGCTGCTGGACGGGGTGGCCCGCATCGCGGCGGAGTGCGAGGTGCCGATCGGTGTGGTGGGGCACGCCGGGGACGGCAACATGCACCCGAACATCGTGGTCGACCGGGCCGATCCGGCGAGTGTGGAGCGGGGCCGGCGGGCGTTCGACGAGATCATGCAGCTCGGCTTGGACCTCGGCGGCACGTGCACCGGCGAGCACGGGGTGGGGCTGCTCAAGCGGGACTGGCTGGCCCGGGAGATCGGGCCGGTCGGCGTCCGGGTGCACCAGGCGATCAAGTCGGCGCTCGACCCGGCTGGTCTGCTCAACCCGGGCAAGGTGCTCTGACCTGGCTGAAGGTCAGCCCTTGACCTCGGCCGGGGTCGCCTGGGTGAGCAGCAGCAGGATCTCCCCGGCGACCGGCGTGCGCTCCTCACCAGGGCAGTCCTGCGAGGTGATCAGCCCGGTCGAGGTGAGCAGGCTGGACGTCAACGCGTCGATGCAGGTGGTCCGGTACCTCCGGGCCTGATCGGTCTCGGCGGCCAACTTCGGGTTGGCGAGCAGCACCTGGAGCCGTTCGGTCAGCTCCGGCGCGAGGGTGCCCCGGGAGGTGACCCCGTCGCCGGCGCAGTCGAGGCACTGCCACGCGCCGTTGCGCTCGACGCTCAGGGTGCGCATCGGCCCGTCTTCGCCGAGCCGCTGGAGCAGGCTGACCTGACCGGCGGCGACCGTGGTCGGGATCTCCAGCTGCGATCCGCCCCCCGCAACCGGGGCGGATGGCTGCGCCAGAGTCGTACCCGGCTTGTCCCGGTCGAACAGCGAGCACCCGGTCAGGGCACCGACGAGCGCGACGGCGAGGAGGGGTAGGAGCAGACGAGGGTGCGCGCGGGGTAGCACGCGCGGAAACCTACCCCACCGTAGGTAGCGACCGAAACCACCATCCGGGTCGGTATCGATGGTTACCCATTGGTAACGTCGCAATTCGTCATCGAGCGGACGGACGCAGCTCCGCCTGATCGTCGCCGCCACGGTCGGCGGCGTAACCCCGCACGTCCGGAGCGCCGAGCCGAGCGGCGTCCGCCGCGGCGTCGTCCGGCATCAACTGGGACTGCCGCTCCGCCTCCACCCGGGCGCGGTAGTGCTCCACCTCGCGGGCCCGGGTCGCCTCGTCCCAGCCGAGCACCGCGCCCATCAGCTCGGCGGTGTGCTCCGCGGACTCCAGCCCTCGGTGGCTGGTCTCGAACGAGATCCGGGTCCGCCGGGTCAGCACGTCCTCCAGGTGCAGCGCACCCTCGGCCCGCGCCGCGTACGCGACCTCCGCCGCCAGATACTCCGGAGCACCCGCCAGCGGAGACGCGAGCAACGGATCGGCGTCGACCAGGGCCAGCAGGTCCAGGGTGAGGGTGCCGTACCGCTCCAGCAGGTGCTCCACCACACCCACCGGCACGCCGTGCCGGCGGGCCAGGTCGGCCCGGTCCCTCCACATCGCCGGGTAGCCGTCGGCACCCAGCAGAGGCAGATCGGCGGTACGCGACGAGCGCGCGCCGCCGAGCCGGCGGGCCGCCCGGTCGACCACGTCGGAGGCCATCACCCGGTACGTCGTGTACTTGCCACCGGCGACCAGCAGCAGTCCGAGCATGGGCTCGAAGACCGCGTGTTCGCGGGAGAGCTTCGACGTCGAGTCGGCCTCGCCGGCCAGCAATGGCCGCAGCCCCGCGTACACCCCCTCGATGTCGGCGGTGGTCAACGGCCGGTCCAGCACGGTGTTGACCTGCTGCAACAGGTAGTCGATGTCGCGGGCCGAGGCGGCCGGGTGAGACCGGTCCAGCCGCCAGTCAGTGTCCGTCGTGCCGATGATCCAGTGCCCGCCCCACGGGATGACGAAGAGCACCGAACTCGCCGTGCGCAGGATGAGCCCCGCCTCGCCGGTGATCGCCGAGCGGGGCACCACCAGGTGCACCCCCTTCGACGCGCGCACCCGGACGCCCGGCCGCAGGCCCACGTCGTTGAGCATCCGCGACATGTCGTCGCTCCAGACACCGGTGGCGGCGATGACGGTACGGGCGTGCACCTCGAACTCCGCGTCCGGCGAACCGGCCGGCGCCTCCAGGTCACGGACGCGGACACCGGTCACCTCACGCGCCTGCCGGATCAGCCCGACGGCGCGGGCGCTGCTCACGACCGTGGCACCGAGGCTGGCGGCGGTGCGGGCGAGGGTCACCACCAGGCGGGCGTCGTCGACCTGCCCGTCGTAGTAGCGGATCGCCCCGGCCAGCGTGTCGGGCCGCAGACTCGGGAAGACCCGCCGGGCCCCCTCACGGGTCAGGTGCCGGTGCAGTGGCATGCCCCGGCCACCGCCGAAGATCCCGGCGAAGGCGTCGTAGGCAGCCACACCCGCGCCGTAGTAGGAGCGGCGGAAGATGCGGGCCGGCAGGTCCCGCAGCCCTCGCCCGGCGGGCAGGGGCACCAGGATCGGCACCGGACGCACCAGGTGCGGCGCGAGCCGGGTGGCGAGCAGGCCGCGCTCGGTGAGCGCCTCGTGCACCAGGTGGAACTCCAACTGCTCCAGGTAGCGCAGGCCACCGTGGATGAGTTTGCTCGACCGACTGGAGGTGCCCGCCGCGAGGTCACGCGCCTCGACGAGGGCCACCTTGAGGCCCCGGGACGCCGCGTCCAGAGCGGCACCGGCACCGGTCACCCCGCCCCCGATGACCAGGACGTCGAAGCGCTCGGCGCGCAGTCGACGCAGGTCGGACACACGGCGGACCGGCGAGAGCTGGCCGGCGACGGATCGGGAGATGTTGGGGTCACGCACAGGTCCACGGTAACCGCCATGCCACCGTGCCGGCATTCGCCGCCCGCCCGGCTGACGGAAACTGTCCAGCACCGGCACGGTTCTCCGGTCGACCCGCAACACGACGGTCGGATGGAAACCGCTCGCCGTGGTCGTAAGGTTCTCGGATGCAAGGTCACCCCGCGCAACCCGGATTCAGCGACCGCAGCTCCCCGTGGTCGGTGGTCGCAGCCGTGCTGGTCGGCTGCTGGACGGTCGCGGTCACCGCGGCCACCCAGACCGGCGGCTGGGTCACCGATCAGGTGCTGCTGGGCTTCGGGCTGGACCGCGTCGGCTGGCTCTGGCCGGTGCTCGGCCTGACCACAGTCGTGCTGGTGGGCACACCCGCCCTGCTGCTGGCCGTGCTGCCCCGGTCGGCTGCGGTCCGGGCCACCGGGAAAGCCTGGCTGATCGGGGGTCTCGCCCTCGGCGTGCTCACGCTGCTGCGGGTCGTGCCGCCGGTGCACCACGAGGCGTACCTCGCCGGGCTGGCCGGCGTCGCGCTGCTCACCGCGCTAGCCGCGCGCTGGTCGGCGCGACGATCGTCCGGCCCGGATGTCGACACCGCGCCCGCCGCCGCACAGTGGGCCGGCGAGCGCACTGAGCAACGCGACGCCACCGGTGGTGCGGCGCTGAACGACGATGCCGCCGCCCGAGCCGAGACCGTCGCAGGCCCGGGGTCGAGCGCCGACGCCGCCGGGAGTCCGAACCCGGTCGGACGTCAACGTGGATCGCATCGGACCGGACCGGTGCCTCTGCTCGCGGTCGCCGCCGGGTTGGCGCTGCTGCTGCCGTGGGCCTGGCTGGGCGCGCTCGGCGGGCTCCTGGAAACCGCGCTCGCGCTGTTGGCGGCAGCCGCGCTGGGGGTGCTGGCCGCGACACTGTTGGACGCCACCTTCTGGGCCCGGTTCGCTGTTGGCCGACCGCCGCGGCCGGCCCGGCTCGTCCTGCTGGGAGGTCTGGTCGCCGGGGTGGCGCTGCTGCTGCTCGCGGCCGGCACCGGCCAGTCCGGCGCACAGTTGCCCGCGCTGCTGACCCTTCCCCCGGTGGGTTTCGCACTGGCCGCGCTGTGGGCCGCGGCCTGGCGACCCAGCACCGACCCGGCCGTCGCCGCACGCGCCGGCCGGACGGCGACCGGCTGGCTCGTGGGCCTGGCCGCACTCGGCCCGCTGGCCTTCACCGACCCGGAAGAGATCACCCTGCTACTTGTCGGCACCCGGGACATCCCGTTCTGGGTGGCGGTCGCCGCCGGCACCGGGCTCGCCGTCGCGGTCCTGGTCGCCATCGGGTACGCGGTGCTGCTCGCCCGGCCGACGGCACGTACCCCGAGTCGCCGGTCGGCAGCGGTGGCGGCCGTGGTGCTGCTGGTGGCGTTCGGTGTGGTCGACCTGGGTCCGGGCCAACCGGGCCTGCACGGCGAGCGGCTGTTCGTGGTGCTGCGGGCGCAGGCCGATCTGAGTGGACTGCCGGCCGGCGCTGCGGGTCGGGCCGGGAGGGACGCCCGTGCGACGGAGGTCTACCGACGGCTGGTGACGACCGCCGAGCAGAGCCAGGCCGACCTGCTCCGGGGGTTGCGTCGACTGCGACTCGATCCGGTGTCGTACTACCTGGTCAACGCGGTGGAGGTCGACGGCGGTCCGGCGGTGCGGGCGTGGCTCGCCCGCCGGCCTGAGGTGGCCCGGGTGCTGGTCAGCCAACGTCTGCGGCCACTGCCGGCCCCGGCGGGGCAGAGCCGCGGCACCGCGCCCAGGCCCACCGGCCCGGAGTGGAACATCCGCCAGATCGGCGCGGACCGGGTGTGGTCCCAGCTCGGGGTGACGGGCACGGGCATCGTGGTGGGCAGCTCGGATTCGGGGGTGGACGGCGCCCATCCGGCGCTGCGCGCCGGGTTCCGGGGCGGAGACGATTCCTGGTACGACCCGTGGGACGACACCCGCAGCCCGACCGACCAGGGTGGGCACGGCACCCACACGGTGGGCAGTGCGGTGGGGCGCGACGGCATCGGGGTGGCGCCGGACGCGCAGTGGGTGGGCTGCGTCAACCTGGACCGCAACCTCGGCAGCCCTGCGCACTACCTGGACTGCCTCCAGTTCATGCTGGCGCCCTTCCCGACCGGCGGCGACCCGTTGACCGACGGCCGTCCGGAGCGCGCCCCACAGGTGCTCACCAACTCCTGGGGTTGCCCGCCCATCGAGGGTTGCGACCAGCGCGTGCTGCGGCCGGCCACCGCCGCGCTGGACGCCGCCGGGATCTTCGTGGTCGCCGCGGCCGGCAACACCGGGCCGTGGTGCGCGTCGATCGACGACCCACCGGCGCCGTACGCGGACGTGTTGACCGTGGGTGCGGTGGACGCGCAGCGCCGGGTCGCCGAGTTCTCCTCGCGCGGGCCGGTGCCGGGTGCGAGCAAGCCGGACGTGCTGGCACCGGGTGTGGGTGTGGTGTCGGCCATGCCGGGCGGCACGTACGCCGCGCTGGACGGCACGTCGATGGCGACCCCGCAGGTGGCCGGGGTGGTCGCGCTGATGTGGTCGGCGAACCCGGCGCTGGTCGGCGACGTGGCCCGGACCCGGCAGATCCTGCGGGACACCGCCACGGCGGCGACGCCCACCTACCGCTCCGACAACCCGTCCGACACCTGTGGTGCCCCGTCGAACGTCACGGGTGCCGGTGAGGTGGACGCGTACGCCGCCGTGCGCGCCGCCCAGCAATAGGCAGGTTTCCTTCCGGATCCGACGGGCGGGAGCGCGGGCCGCCACACGGTGTTCTAGGGTCGGCGACCATGGACGCCGAGATCACCGTCACCGAGCTGACCCCCGACCTGGCCGACACCGTTGTACGGCTCTGCGAGCAGGCTCTCGACCTGCCCGAGGACGCCACCGAGGCCGCCGCCATCGTGGACGTACTCTGGCCCCGGGCCGCCGCCGACCGGCCGGTGGTCGGGCTGGGCGCGTACCGGGGTGCGGACCTGGTCGGGGTGCTGTTCTGCTCGGTCTCGTCGGCCGAGCCGGGCATCGGGCACGTCGACCTGGTCGCGGTCCGTGCGGATCAGCGCCGCCGGGGCGTCGGCCGGGCGCTGCTGCGGCGGGCCGAGCAGGTGCTGGCCGAGCGCGGAGCGACCGAGGTGCTGCTGGCCGGGAACCCGCCGTACTACGCGTGGCCGGGCATCGACGTCCGCTACACCCCGGCGGTCTGCGCCGCCCTCGCGCTCGGCTACCAGCAGGACCGGACCGCCTGGAACATGACCGCCGACCTGTCGTACGACGGGTCACCGGCACTGCGGTCCACCGAGGCGGCGGAGCGGCGGCTGGCCGATCAGGGCATCACGGTGCGCCGGGCGGAGCCGGCGGATCTCCCGGCGTTGACCGCGTTCGCCCGGTCCAACTTCGGCGGCACGTGGGACGGCGAGTTGGCCGGGTCGGTGGGTCGTGACGGCGCCGGCTGCCACCTGGCGGAGCGGGGCGGCGAGGTGCTCGGCTTCGCCGCGTACGGGTCGTCCCGGCCGAGCTGGTTCGGACCGATGGGCACCGCACCGGCGGCCGAGGGGTCGGGCATCGGTGGTGTGCTGCTGCGGCGCTGCCTGCGCGACCAGCAGGCGGCGGGGCTGACCCGGGCGGAGATCGGCTGGGTGGGGCCCGTGCCGTTCTACTCGGGCAGCGCGGGTGCCCGGATCGAGCGGGTCTTCTTCCTGTACCGGAGGGCCCTGCCGGTGGCATAACCGGGGCAAAGGGGACATTGATCCATTCGCCCGCGTCGGTCATCGACGCCCCCTACCGTTTCGGTAGAGGAGGCAGCCATGACCACGGATGACGACCAGACCGAGGACGGCCCGCCGATCACCTGGAAACCGGTCGGCGAACTCCCCGGCCAACTGCCGTTCGACCGGCTCGACTACGGCGACGCCGAGCAACTGGCCGAGATGACCACCGACGACGGGTCGGCGGTCGTCGAGGAGTCACGGGAGATGGTGGACGAGCCGATCAAACTGCTTCCGCCGTACGACCGGGCACAGAAGCGGCGCAACCAGCGCCCACTGCCGACCTGACGACGAACGGGGCGGACCGCGTCAGCGGCCCGCCCCGTTCCGTGTCGGAACTGGACTCAGAAGTCCATGTCCCCGCCACCCGGGCCAGCCGGGGCAGCCGGGTTCTTCTCCGGCTTGTCCGCGACAACGGCCTCGGTGGTGAGGAACAGCGCCGCGATGGAAGCGGCGTTCTGCAGCGCCGAGCGCGTCACCTTGGCCGGGTCGATGATGCCCGCGGCCAGCAGGTCGACGTACTCGCCGTTGGCGGCGTTGAGGCCGTGACCCGCTTCGAGGTTACGGACCTTCTCCACCACGACGCCGCCCTCAAGGCCGGCGTTGACGGCGATCTGCCGCAGCGGGGCGTCCAGCGCGACCTTGACGATGTTCGCACCGGTCGCCTCGTCGCCGACCAGGTCGAGCTTGTCGAAGGCGGTCTTGCCGGCCTGGACCAGCGCGACGCCACCACCCGGGACGATGCCCTCCTCGACGGCGGCCTTCGCGTTGCGAACGGCGTCCTCGATGCGGTGCTTGCGCTCCTTGAGCTCGACCTCGGTGGCCGCGCCGACCTTGATGACCGCAACGCCGCCGGCCAGCTTGGCCAGCCGCTCCTGCAGCTTCTCGCGGTCGTAGTCGGAGTCACTCTTGTCGATCTCGGCCCGGATCTGGTTGACCCGGCCCTGGATCTGCTCGGCGTCACCGGCACCGTCGACGATGGTGGTCTCGTCCTTGGTCACCACGACCTTGCGGGCGCGGCCCAGCATGTCGAGGCTGGCGGCGTCGAGCTTGAGGCCGACCTCCTCGCTGATGACCTGGCCACCGGCGAGGATGGCGATGTCGGTCAGCATGGCCTTGCGGCGGTCACCGAAGCCCGGCGCCTTGACGGCGACCGACTTGAAGGTGCCACGGACCTTGTTGACCACCAGGGTGGCGAGGGCCTCGCCCTCCAGGTCCTCGGCGATGATCAGCAGCGGCTTGCCCGACTGCATGACCTTCTCCAGGATCGGGAGCAGGTCCTTCACCGACGAGATCTTGCTGTTGGCGATCAGGATGTACGGGTCGTCGAAGACGGCCTCCATACGCTCCGGGTCGGTCATGAAGTAGGCCGAGATGTAGCCCTTGTCGAAGCGCATACCCTCGGTGAGCTCCAGCTCCAGCCCGAAGGTGTTGCTCTCCTCGACGGTGATGACGCCTTCCTTGCCGACCTTGTCCATCGCCTCGGCGATGATCTCGCCGACGGTGCTGTCGCCAGCGGAGATGGAGGCGGTGGAGGCGATCTGCTCCTTGGTCTCGACGTCCTTGGCGAGCTTGGACAGCTCCTCCGAGACGCTCGCGACCGCGGCCTCGATGCCCCGCTTCAGGGCCATCGGGTTGGCGCCAGCGGCCACGTTGCGCAGGCCCTCGCGAACCAGGGCCTGGGCCAGGACGGTCGCCGTCGTCGTGCCGTCACCGGCAACGTCGTCGGTCTTCTTGGCGACCTCCTTGACCAGCTCAGCGCCGATCTTCTCGTACGGGTCCTCGAGCTCGATCTCCTTGGCGATGCTCACACCATCGTTGGTGATGGTGGGGGCACCCCACTTCTTCTCGAGCACGACGTTGCGGCCCTTCGGGCCGAGGGTCACCTTTACGGCGTCGGCGAGCTGGTTCATGCCCCGCTCGAGGCCGCGGCGAGCCTCTTCGTCGAAAGCGATCATCTTGGCCATACGGCGTTGTCCTCCTGGACACTCACGGGCCACCCGAGATGTGTGCCCCGGATGGGCCGCCTGGTGTGCGCACCTAGGGACGTCGCCACCTGGCGACGACGACGTCCTTCGGCCGGGCCGGATAGCCCGCGACGACCGGCCATGTGCTGCCCCGGTGTCTCCACACCGGCACAACCTGGCCCCACCGTCCCGACCGTTGGCACTCACGGTATGCGAGTGCCAATGACTTGTTTAGCACTCTCCCCTGCCGAGTGCAAGCACGATGGGGCCGCTCAGCCGAGTTCCGCGGCCAGTCCGGGAGTGTTCACCGGCGCCTCATGAGCGCGCTGCTCGGCGTACGTGACCAGCAGACCGATCATCTGGGAGAGGTGGGCCGGCAGGGCCAGCACCGCGGTGATCCCGATCACCACCACCGCCCCGACCGCGCTGTCCGGGGACGCGAAGGGATCCGTACCGAACGCCGAGGTGCCAACGCCCTCCAGCGCGCCGGGGATCACGGTGCCGACGATCACCGCCAGGGCAACCAGGGCCACCCGACCGAGCAGCAGGCCGAGCCGGTCGTGGAACATCCGGAACGACCGGCCGATCGGGTTGTGGCGTTCGAAGAGGTAGACCGGGCCGGCCATGCTCAGCGCGAACGCCAGGTAGATGCCGGGCAGGACGCAGAAGCAGGCACCGAGGCCGACGAGCAGGCTGATCAGCAGGGTCCACCCCCACAGCCCGAGTGCCCGACGGATGCCGTAGCGCAGCGCGGAATCCAGGCTGCCCGGCTGACCGGCCGCCTGCTGGGTGATCACCCAACTGCCGGCGGCCCACCCGACGGCCTGCAACAGCCCGACCAGCACGCTGCCGCCGATCAGCAGGACCAGGAGGCTCACCAGCTCCACGGCGAAGTTGTCCGGCAGGACGGCGGTCGTGCTCGTCTGGGCCTCGGCGGCCCACTTCGCCGACGGGTCCGCCCCGAGAGAGATCACCGAGAGCACCGCCGCGGGCAGCACCTGGGTCAGCAGCATGATGGGCACCAGCTGCCGCCAGCCCCGGCCCAGCGCTCCCCAGCACCGGCTGAACCAGCCAGCCAGGCCGGCACCGGGTGGAGTGACCAGGGGGTCGTTCGGGTCGTACCCGTAACCCGGCGGGTACCAGTTGACCGGCGGCCCCGGATGCCACGGCTGCGGACCGTAGGGCCCCGCTCCAGGCGGGTAGCCCCCGGTGGGCGGGAACACCCACCCCTGCTGCGGCTGACCGGCCGGGCCCCAGGCACCCTGCGCAGGATCCCAACCAGCCGGCGGGACACCCGGCACGGAGCCAGGCGGCTGACCGGCCGGGCCCCAGGCGCCCTGCGTGGGGTCGGACGGGCCTGGCTCACCCGGCCCGTAGGGCGGCGTGGACGAGGGTGGCTGGTCGGTCATGAACGCTCCTCAGCATCGGCTGGAACGGTTCACGATCTTCCCGGCTGCGCGCCCGTGCCGCCAGCCCCCAAGGCGGTGACCGACCGGTGCGGAACGGTCAGGCGATGACGCGTACGTGCTCCGCCTGGGGGCCCTTCTGGCCCTGGGCGATCTCGAACTCGACCCGCTGGCCGTCGTCCAACGCCTTGTAGCCGTCCATCTCGATCGCGGAGAAGTGAACGAACACGTCCTGACCGCCGTCGACGGCGATGAAGCCGTAGCCCTTTTCGGCGTTGAACCACTTGACGCTGCCCTGTGCCACGGTGCCACTTCCCTCACTCTGCGCGGTGCTGCCTGACCCGGCGCACGGAGCGGCCGGGCGCCCTCGGACCACCACCCCGGCAATCGATGACCGCCATTGAAGCAGGTGACCGAAATCGCACGCTACACGAGGACTGACAGCCGCGCACGACCACAAATCGGGCATGGTCCTGATCGCTTCCACACCAGCTCCGGCCGCACCGGTCGACCCGACGCGGCGATCCGACGGATTCATCGACGTGAGTGCCAGCGGGGAAGGAGACGAGGCTGCGCCGCGAGCCGGTGAAGATCGGGCCCGACCCGAAAAATGCCGTTCACGCCCTGTGATAGGCATGCGGCATGACCACCGATACGGGCTCGACCTCCGTTCGTCGGGCGGAGATCCGCCGGGGCCGGCCGGAGGACGCCGCCCGGATGCGGGCGCTGCGCCTGGAGATGCTCGCCGACGCACCGTTGGCCTTCCTGGAGACCCTGGCGGACGCGGCGGCCCGACCGCACAACGAGTACGCCGCACGGGTCGCGTACACCTCGGCCGGCCCGAACAACGCGCAGTTCGTCGCGGACCCGGGCGGCCGGCTGGTCGGGCATGCCGGTGGCACGGTCACCCCGGACGAGCCTGGGCTGACCGTGATCTACGCCGTGTACGTCACGCCGACCTGGCGGGGCAGCGGCCTTCTCGGCGACCTGATCGACGGGGTGGCCGAGTGGTCCCGGGCGTGCGGCCGACCGGAGCTGCTGCTGGAGGTCGTGGTCGGCAACGACCGCGCCTATCGGGCGTACCAGCGGCTGGGCTTCAAGGACACCGGCGTGCGAGTCCCCCACCCCAAAATCCCAGCCCTGAACGAGCTACAGATGCGCCGACCCGCCTAGAACAGAGAACTCATCCCAAGGCAGAACCACTCTGACGCCCCCCAATAAAGAAACCGGAAGCGCCCGCGCCACAGTGCCCACAAGGGGTTTCCGGGGCAGCCCGACCCGCGCAGGGATCAAGCCTGACCGCCCGGAGCGGGTCGGGCCTGCCCCGGAAACCCCCACCGCAACTAAAGATCAAACATGACGCCGAGACTGAACGATCCGGAACCGGTTCGCCACATAAGCCCCATCGGTCAACGCCGAGTTGGCCGCCGCGTTGGCCCCGCTGCCGTGGAAGTCGGAGAACGCCGCCGACTGGTTCACGAAGACCCCGCCGGTGAGGTTGCAGGACAGGTGCACCCCGACCTCGACCGCGACCGCCTCGGTGGCGTCCAGCACCGCCTCGTCGGTGGAGTAGACCCCGGCGGTGAGCGCGCCCTTCTCGCCGACCGTCCGGCGCAGCAGCTCCAGGCTCTGGGCGGTGGAGTCGGTGGCGATGGCGAACGAGATCGGCCCGAACCACTCCCGGCCGTACGTCTCCGCGTCGTCCGCCGCCAGCTTCACGATCGTCGGGGTACGCACCACCGCGTCGGCGTACGCCGGGTGCGCCACGACCCGCGACTCCAGCACCGGCTCGCCGACCTTGGTCACCTCGGCCAGCCGTTCCAACACCCCGTCGTTGACGATGGCGCCGGTCAGCTCCACGCCTCGCGCCGGATCGGCGGTGAGCTTGCCGACCGCTGCGGCGATCCCACCGGCCACCTCGTCGAAGCTCTTGTGACCCTGGTCGGTCTCGATGCCGCCGGCCGGGATCAGGATGTTCTGCGAGGTGGTGCACATCTGGCCGCTGTAGAGGGTCAGCGTGAAACCAAGGTTGCGGCACATGCCGGCGAAGTCGTCGGTGGAGTCGATGACGACCGTGTTCAGACCGGCCTTCTCGGTGTAGACCGAGGCCTGCCGGGCGTGCGTCTCCAGCCAGTCGCCGTACTCCGTGGAGCCGGTGAAGTCGACGATCTTCACGGAGCGGTGCAGGGCCAGGTCGCTGGCGAGCTTCTCACCGGGCGCCTCAGCCGCCAGCATGATCAGGTTCGGGTCGAACCCGGCCTCGGCGAGCACCTCCCGGGCGTACTTCACGGTGATGGCCAGCGGTAGCACCGCGCGCGGGTGCGGCTTGACGATCACCGGGTTGCCGGTGACCAACGAGGCGAACAGCCCGGGGTACGAGTTCCAGGTCGGGAAGGTGTTGCAGCCGATCACCAGCGCCACCCCACGCGGCACCACGTGGAACGTCTTGGTCATCCGCAGCGGGTCACCCTTGCCGGCGGCCTTCTCCCAGCCTGCCGTGCCCGGGTGCCGGGTCATCTCGGCGTACGCGTACGCCAGCGCCTCCAGGGCCCGGTCCAGTGCGTGCGCGCCGCCGGCCTGGAAGGCCATCACGAACGCCTGCCCGCTGGTGAACTGCACCGCGTTGGCCAGCTCGAAGATGTTCTTGTGCAGCCGGTCGAGGATCTCCAGGCAGACTCCCACCCGGGCCTGCGGGCCGGCGTCGCGCCAGGCCGGCAGCGCGGCGGAGGCGGCGCTCACCAGCTCGCCGGGGCCGGCGTGCGGGTAACGCACCGCGAGCTCCACCCCGAACGGGCTCGTCTCGGTGGCGACCCGGTCGCCAGCGCCCGGCTGGTCGAGCGGGAAGTCACCACCGAGGTACGCCTCGAAGGCGGCCTTGCCGTCGGCGGCGGCGGTCTCGCCGTACACCCGGGGGCTGGGGGATTCGGGATAGGCGGACCAGTAGCCCCGCTCCGTGATCGCGGTCAGCGCACGGTTGAGGGTGTCGGCGTGCCTGTCGTACAGGGGCTGCGGGGTCTCCGTCATGCCCGCCATCATGCCTGAGAGCGGTCCGCGAGCAGTAGCGCGAATGCCCGACAGCGGCTCATGCCGCAGTCGGGTTCGGGAGCAGAAGCGCCAATGACCGACGGCACCGCGGTTGCCTGCGGCGGCAGCGGGTGACCGCCCGGGTCAGAGGGTGAGCTGCCAGTTGTTCCAGGCGTCCACCGGGCGGAAGCCGAGTTGCTCGTTGATCGCCACCATGTAGCTGTTGCTGGCGGCGTTGAAGGTGTCGATGACGCGGACCGTCGGCTCGTGGGTCAGCAGGTGGTGCAGGTTCTCCGCCTTGGCGATGAGACCGAGCCGGTGCCCACGGTGGGCCGGGTCGACGATGGTGATCTGCTGGTAGGAGTGCCAGTCGGTGGAGGCGCTCACGTCCAGCAGGGTCCAGGCGACCAGCCGCCCGGACGCCTCGTGGCGCATCCCGAGGTGGTAGCGCCGCCGACCCCGGGCGTCCAGGGCGCGCTCGGTGCCACGGATGCGCTCGGCGTCCACCTGCTCCGGGTCCCACTGCACGTCGCCCATGGGCGCGTCCATGAGCAACCGGCCGTCCAGGTAGGCGATGTCCGCCACGTACTCCTGCGGGGTGGAGCCCTGCCAGCAGACCGATTGATAGCCCTCCGCCCGCGGCCGGGCCTCGGCCAGCGCCGCGCGCAGGGCGATCCGGTCGATCGCGTCGACGTCGAGGCGGCGACGCACCTCGGGCAGCGCCGACTGGGCGCCGGTGGTGGCGGCGAACGCGTCTCCCGCCGCTGATCGCGCCGGCCCGTCGGGCAGCGCGGAGACGGTCATCGCGACGACCCGCTTGCGGCCGCGTTCGCGGAGCAGGCGTACGCCGTACTCGTGCAGCGCGCGACCGACACCCCGGCGCCGCAGCTCGGGATGCACCGTCAGCTCGGCGGTGGCGTTGTCGGTGTTGTCGAGCTGCGGCAGGTCCAGCTGGAGGTAGCCGGCCGGCGCGCCGTCCAGCCGGGCCAGCGCCCAGAGCGATTCGGTGCCGGGCATCGGCGTGTGGAACAGCGCGTCGAAGCGGCGTCGGCAGAAGGGTGGGAGGTCCGGCAGGTCGACCTCGGTGGCCGCCGCGCCGATCCGGTACGCCTCGTCGACCGAGGTGCGGTCGGCGCCGTCGAACGACGCGATGGTGATGCTCATGCGGTGAGCGTGCACCGTACAAAAGCGATCGGGCCAGCGAATTACTCGCTGGCCCGATCGAACGTTGGTCGGGAGGGACACTCGCACAACGCCTCCGGCGTTGGGTCGCAAGAACTTCAAAAGTCTTCGGCGAAATGCCCTCCCGCACGGAGCATCTTGCGCCGTCCGGTTCCTGCCGTCAAGTCCGTAGCGGCGGGTTTTCCACACTCACAGCTAAAACCCAGTTACGGAGTGATCGACTCAGTTTCGCTGAAGTCGGGGTGTCCAGTCAGCCCGGACACCCCGATTTCCGTCAACCCGAGTGGATCAAGACCGGCAGCGGGTCAGCCCAGGAGGCCGGCGTCGCGGGCGGCGCGCAGCGAGGGCTTGATGTGGTGGGTAGGCCCGACCTGACCGGCCACCGCGTCGATGGTCTTCAGACCCTCGCCGGTGTTGAACACCACGGTCTCCGCCGTCGGGTCGAGCCGGCCGGACTCGACCAGCTTGCGCAGCACCGCCACTGTCACCCCACCGGCGGTCTCCGCGAAGACGCCGGTGGTGCGGGCCAGGTCGCGGATGCCCGCGCGGATCTCGTCGTCGTCGGCGTACTCCATCCAACCGCCGGTGCGACGGACCGCCTCCAACGCGTAGAGGCCGGCGGCGGGGTCGCCGATGTTGAGCGACTTGGCGATGCCGGTGGGCTTGACCGGGGTGATCGTGTCGGTGTCGGCGTGCAGGGCCGTGGCGATCGGGTTGCAGCCGGCGGACTGCGCGCCGAAGACCTTCCAGCCGCCGACCGGCGCCTCGACCAGACCGATCTCCACCAGCTCGGAGAACGCCTTGTCAATCTTGGTGAGCAGCTCGCCGCTGGCCATCGGGATCACCACCTGCGCGGGGATCCGCCAACCGAGCTGCTCGGCCACCTCGTAGCCGAGCGTCTTGGAGCCCTCCGCGTAGTACGGGCGGACGTTCACGTTGACGAACGCGGTGTCCTCGAACTCGTCGGTCTCCACCAACTCGCCACAGAGCCGGTTGACGTCGTCGTACGAGCCGTCGATGGCGACCAGCTCGCCCCCGTAGACGGCAGTGGTGATGACCTTGCCCTGCTCCAGGTCGCTGGGGATGAAGACCACCGAGGGCACCCCGGCGCGGGCGGCGTGCGCTGCCACCGAGTTGGCCAGGTTGCCGGTCGACGCGCAGGCGAACCGGGTGAAGCCGAGCGCCTTCGCGGCGGTGAGCGCCACCGAGACGACCCGGTCCTTGAACGAGTGGGTGGGGTTGGCGCTGTCGTCCTTGACCCAGAGCTGCGCGGTGATGCCCAGCTCGGCGGCGAGGTGCGGGGCCGCCACCAGCGGGGTCAGCCCCGGGTCGAGGGTGACCCGGCTGGCCGGGTCCTGACCGGCGGGGAGCAGTGCGGCGTACCGCCAGATGTTCTTCGGCCCGGCCTCGATCTGCTCGCGGGTGACCGTCGCCAGGGCGGCCGTGTCGTAGTCGACCTCCAGCGGGCCGAAACACTCGTAGCAGGCGTGCTGGGCGGCGAGCGGGTAGCGCGCCGAACAGGCGCGACAGACCAGGGCGCGGGCGGGGCTGGCGGAGGTGTCGATGCCGGAGGCGGCGAGCGTCGACGTCATGTCGAGAGTCCTCTCATCTTTCCCCGCATCGCACGGTGCGGCGGGGACGGAATTGGCACCTGCCCCGCGGGTCGCTCAGCGGTGAGCGCGCGGGGTGGTTGCCGGGGCGTCGTCGGGCCGTATCCCTCAGCCCCTCTGGATGAGGTATGCAGTTGTGTCGTCGAGTCTAGGCAAAGCCGGGCGCGGCCTCCAGGGCAGATCCCAGGTAGTGGGTCAGCGGACGCTCACCGCTGCGGGGTCGGTCACCGCGATCGGGTCCGTGACCGCTGTGGTCCGGGGCAGTGCCGCGGCTCGGGTCCGGGGCCGGGTGGCGAGGTTCGCGGCGACCAGGGCGGCGATCGTGATGGCGGCCCCGACCAGCTCGACGGGCTCCGGGCGGTAGCCGCGGGCGATCTGCACCGCGAACGTGGTCACCGGGACCAGGTTCATGAACAACGCGGCGTTGGCGGCACCGAGTCGCTGCACGCCGGTGTTCCAGGCCAGGACCGCGACCACGGCGCCCAGGATCACCGCGTACGCCAGTTGCGGGGTGACCGCCACGAGGTCGGCGGCGGCCGGCGCGTGCTGCCAGCCGACGGCGTCGGCGCCGATGCTCGCGGCCAGCATGGCGGCCGTGCCGGCGAGTGCGGTCAGCGTGGTGAAGCGCAGCGGCGACCACTCGCCGAAGCGGCTGGCACCGTGCGTGTAGATGCCCCAGCCGAGCACCGCGCCGATCATCATCAGCCCACCGAGACCGAACTGGCCGAGCCCGGTCAGGCTCCCGCGGGTGATCACCAGGCCGACACCGAGGAGCGCCACCAGGGAGAGACCCAGCAGGAACGGCTTCGGGCGTACGCCGTCACGGGCCCAACGGACCAGCTGGGTGATCACGGGGGTGGTGGCCACGAAGAGCGCGACCTGCTGCGGTGCGGCGTGTTCGAGGGCCAGGCTGGTGAGCAGGTTGAAGCCGGCGAAGCCGACCACTCCGAGCACCACCACCTCGGCCGCCCGGCCGCCCGACCGCAGCGCGCCGGCACCCTCACGGAGCAGGAGGACGGCGACCAGGATGACGGCGGCGAGAAGGTAGCGGGCAGTGGTCAGGTTGAGCGGGTCGACCCGGGTCAGCGCGCTGGCCAGGACCGGGAACATCACTCCCCAGGCGAGCACGGCGAGCAGCGGATAGGCGGCGGCGCGGGATCGCATCGTCAGCTCCAATGTTCGAGTATCGTCGAACCAACGGAACCGACAGTAGGAGCTTGTTCGATAATTGTCGAACAAGGGTTACACTGGTCACATGGAGCCGCACGAACCCGAACTGACCGCCGTACCGGTCACCGCCGTGCTGGCCGCACTCGCCGACGACGTGCGGTTGCAGATCGTCCGGGCGCTCGCCGAGGGCGGCGAGGCCGCCTGCGGCAGCTTCGACTTCGGCGTCTCCAAGGCGACCCGCAGCCACCACCTCAGGGTGCTGCGCGAGGCCGGCCTGACCCGCACCCGCGCCGCCGGCACCAGCCGCCTGGTCCGACTCCGCCGCGACGAGCTGAACAAGCTCTACCCCGGCCTCCTGGACGCGGTCCTCAGCCCTCGCCCGCCGGCCTGACCCCCGCCACCACCGTCGCCGAGCGCGTCGCCGGAGCCGCCTCGTCGAGGCCCCGGCGACGCGCGGCACGCGTGCGGTCAGACAGCCACCGAGCTGGGCTCGGCCACCGAGGCGGGCGCTGGTGCCGACGGGGAGTCGGTGCGACGCCGGGCGAGCAACGTGTCGAGCGCCCAGGCGCCCGGGCCGAGGGCCGCTATCAGCAGGAACGACCAGCAGAAGAGGGCGGACAACTCGCCCCCGTTCTGCATGGGCAGCAGGTGATCCGGCTGGTGCACCACGAAGTAGGCGTACGCCATCGAGCCGGATGCCAGTAGAGCGGCGGGTCGGGTGAAGAGCCCGGCCAGCACCAGCGCGCCGCAGACCAACTGGATCAGGGCGGCCCACCAGCCCGGCCAGGTGCCGAGCGGTACCGCCTTGCCGGTCATCGGGTTGCCGCCGAACAACCCGAAGACCGAGGTCAGGCCGTGCAACGTGAACAGCAGGCCGATCACGATGCGGAACAGGGACAGGGTCGGCCCGCCGAGCCGAGAGACGTTCATGGGACCTCCATTGAGGTGAATGGATGGATCCCGTCCATCGTGACGCATGGTTACATCGAAGTTAATAAATTCCTTGCTGGTGGGAAGATCCCCGGTTGAAATATGTCGGGGCCACGCCCGCCGGCGCCGAGCAGGCGGGGCGGCGAATGCGTCGTGCCGAGGCTCTGAGCTGCGGCTGCGCGGGAAAACCGACCTCAGCACGGCGCTGTTCGCTCCATGGGAGCGCTCCCGAATGACGGTACAGCCCACCAGGCGGTGCGCGCAGCCCGCCGAGCCGCCGCAGACGCGGACGGCTGGCCGACCCCGATGATCCACTCGGCTTCCTTGAAGGCGCGGTATCCCGAGGCCAGGATGCCCCGGGTTCAGGGAAACCGAGTCGATCAAAGCGGCTCGGCGGCCGGGACGGGCAGGGTGGGCAGCGACGGGACGCCTCCGTGCGCGAGGATCGGTGGATGATCTCCCGGAAGATGGCAGCACGACGGGCCGGCCGGTCGCTCGCGGTGTTCGCGTCAGCGCTGGCGCTCGGCGCCTGCGTACCCGGCGATCATCGCGGCCAGTCCGGGGATCCCCCGAGCCCGCCGCCGACCGCACCCGGTGCGTCGGCGAGCCCGTCCGGGAGCACCGACCCGCTGGCCGAGTGCCCGGCGTCCGGCGTCCGGATCCGGTCGACCGGGTCGGACGCCGCGATGGGCCTTCGCGCCCTCGGCCTGGAGCTGGTCAACTGCGGCGACCGTCCCTACCAGCTCAACGGTTACCCGGTGCTGCACGTCTACGACGAGCAGCGCGAGCCGATCATGCTGCGCGTGGTCAACGGCGCCAAGGAGATCACCTCGGGCTTCGACCAGCCGCCCCGGAAGGTCACTCTCGCCCCTAACGAGCGGGCCACCGCCGTGGTGCTCTGGCGCAACCTGGTCACCGACTCGACAGTGGTGGCCACCAACGGGGAGTTCCTGACGGTGGCCCCCGCGGCCGGCCAACCGCCCCACGAGGTCGACCCGGACGGGCCGGTCGACTTGGGCAACACCGGCCGGATCGGCGTCAGCGCCTGGAAGAAGGCCGACCCGTCTGCGCCGGCACCGACGCGCCCGGCCCCGCTGCCGATACCGAGCGCCGTGCCGTCGTCGGTGAGCCCGCCCGACAGTCGGCTGTGAGCCCGGCCCGTCAGCTGGTGATGTCCTTGCGGGTGAAGCGCCAGAACGCCAACCCCCAGAACAGCGTCGCGTAGCTGATCGCCGAGATGCAGCCGCGTACCACGTCGTCGGTCTGCACCGGGGTCGAGAGCAACCCCAGCCAGGCGGTGCTGAAGTGGGTGGGCAGGAAGTCGCGTACCGCGCCCAGGGCGGTGATCTGGTCCAGGATGCTGGACAGGATCCACAGCAGCACCGCACCACCCACCGCGCCCAACGCGGCGTCCGTGGTCACCGACAGCAGGAACGCCAGCCCGGCCACCACCAGGAGTACGACCGCCAGATAGCCGAGCACCGCCAGCAACCGGAGCAGCCCCTCGGTGGGTTCCAGCTCGGCGGCGACAGTGCTGCGCAGCGGCGACCAGCCGTAGCGCAGGGTCCCTGCCAGCAGCGCGGTGCCGGCCAGCAGGATCAGGGCCAGCCCCGAGTACGCGAGCGCGACCACCAGCTTCACCGTCAGCAACCTGGCCCGGGGCACCGGGATCGCCAGCAGGTAGCGCAGGCTGCCCCAGCTCGCCTCACTGGCGACGGTGTCGCCGCAGAACAGCGCGACCACCACCACCAGCAGGAACGACGCCGAGACGAAGATCGAGAACAGGGTGAAGTTGAGGCCACCCGAGGTGGCCAGCTCGACCAGGCTGGAGAACTCGTTGCGACCGTTGTCGTCGTCGCCGCCCGAGTCGAACTGGAACGCGATCAGGATGATCAGCGGCAGCAGCACCATGAACCCGAGCGCCAGCTGGGTGCGCCGCCGGGACGCCTGCCGCCGGAACTCCGCCGCGAAGGGCATGGTGGCCGACGGCCGGTAACCGCGGGCCGCACCGGCCGGGTCGGTCACGCCCAGCGGCGTCTCGACGGAAGAGCCTGCCATCACCGGTCACCGCTTCCCCGAGAGTTCTCGCCCACCAGGGCGAGGAACGCGTCCTCCAGGCGCCGCCGGGGCACCACCCGGTCCACTCCGATGCCGGCGCGCACCAGCTCGGCCACCACCTCGCTGCGGGCCGTGCCGTTGGTGTCGACCACCAACTGGCCGTCGCTCTCCGGTAGGACCCGGACCCCGTGCAGCCGGTCCAGCACCGCGCGCGCCGCCACCGGGTCGGTGACATCGAACAGCACGCTCGGCGACTCGCCCACGATCTCCTCCACCGGCCCGGACGCCACGATCCGGCCCTTGTTGACCACCACCGCGTGCGTGCAGGTCTGCTCCACCTCGGCCAGCAGGTGGCTGGAGACCAGCACGGCGCGCCCGTCCGTGGCGTAGCGCTGGAGCACCCGGCGCATCTCGGCGATCTGCGGCGGGTCGAGCCCGTCGGTCGGCTCGTCCAACACCAGCAGCTCGGGAAGACCGAGCATGGCCTGGGCGATGGCGAGGCGCTGACGCATCCCGTGGCTGTAGTTCTTGATCTTCCGGTGCACCGAGTCGCCCAGTCCGGCGATCTCCAGCGCCGCGTCGAACTGCGCGTCCTCCCACGGCCGTCCGGTGGCCCGCCAGTACGCCTTGAGGTTGTCCAGACCCGACAGGTGCGGCAGGAAGCCGGGGCCCTCCACCAGCGCGCCGATCCGGGACAGCACCGGCGAGCCGGGCACCAACCGGCGACCGAAGACGTAGATCTCCCCGGCGGTCGGCTGGGTCAGCCCCATCAGCACCCGCAGGGTGGTGGTCTTGCCGGCGCCGTTCGGCCCGAGCAGACCCACCACCTGACCCGGGTGCACCTCGAAGTCCACGTTCGACACCGCGACGAAGCCGTCCGCGTACTCCTTGCGCAGTGCGCGCACGGCCAGCGGGGTGTCCGCGTACTCCGGGTGCACCGAGCGGTCCTGGCGACGGTGCCGGCGGCGGACCACGGCGACGACCACGACGAGCCCGACCGCGATGGCGGCGAGCAGGCCGGCGAGCACCCAGCGCCAGAGCGTCGCGGCGGTGGGGATCGGCTCGCCGCTGACCGTGGGCAGGGTGACCGCGCCGTCCACCGCCACCGTGTAGACGGTGGGCTGGGCGGGCGTGGTGTACGCCTGGTCGGAGGTGGCCACGACGAGGCGCAGCCGGTGGCCGGCCTCCACCCGTCGGACGATCCCGGGCAGCGTCACGGTGACCGGGCGGGCGTCCTGCACCTGCTGCGGCAGGCCGGTGAGCCGGATCGGGGCGACCAGCCCATTCGGCAGGGTGGCCGCGCCGTCCGGGTCGACGTCGTAGAGCTTGACGAACAGCACCGCCTCGCCGGTGGGCGACGCGGCCCGCACGGTGACGGTCGGCGCACCGGCAACGTCCACCGCCTCGGTCAGCGGCGTCGACTCGAACCGGGCGTGCTGGCCGGGCACGTCACCGGCCACGCCGTCCAGCAGCGAGGCGAGCCCGCCGGCGAACGGGATCGAGGAGATCGCAGCCGGGTTGCCGTTGGGCGGGTTGGCGATCGGCTGGGCCGGGCCGGCGACCGAGATCTCCCGGCGGGCGTTGCCGGTCAGGCCCGGGTAGTCGGCGCGGCGGAAGCCGGTGGCGACGAGACCCCTGTCGAGCGCGTCGAAGCCGGCGATCCGCGACCAGGTGAAGTCGTCGCCGGGCGCGTCGCCCTCGCCCTTGACGTAGTGGTCGAGCCACTGGACGGTCAGGAACTTCACCCGGTCTTCGTCCGAGCGGGGTCCACTGCCACCGTCGTGCCCGCCGGTGAACCAGGCGACCCGCACCGGGGTGCCGGCGGCGGCGATGCCGCGCGCGTTGGCGTCCGCCTCAGCGAGCGGGAAGAGGGTGTCCGCCTCACCCTGCACCAGCAGGGTGGGCGCCTTGATCCGGTCCAGGACACCCGCCGGGCTGGATCGGCGCAGCAGGTCCACGGCGGCCTGGTCGGCCTGACCGGTGGTGGCGATCCGCAGGTACGCGGCGCACACGTCGGCGGCGAACCGGCCGCAGGACGGGTCGGCGGCACCGGCCGGGGCGCCACCGGGACCGGTGCCCGGGCCAGCGCCCGGCCCGGGACTGGGCGGACCGGCCGACTCCGGGGCTCCCTGCGGCTGGGCGGCGGTCGCACCGGACAGCCCGGCCGGCCCAGAACCGACGTTGCCACCGCCACCGAAGAACAGACCGGCCCAGCCCTTCTTGAACACGCCCTCGGTCGGCGCTCCACCGGTGCTCTCCGGCAGGAAGGCGCGGGACAGGTCGTTCCAGGTGATCATGGGGACGATCGCGTCGACCCGACTGTCCTGGGCGGCCAGCAGCAGTGCCAACCCGCCGCCGTACGAGCCACCGACCACACCGACCTGCGGGTCACCGGTGGCGTTGGTGCGCACCTCCGGCCGAGCGGCCAACCAGTCCAGCAGGCGCTGAGCGTCGCGCACCTCGTGGTCCGGGCTGTCCAGGTGGATCTCACCGCCGCTGCGGCCGAAGCCCCGGGCCGTCCAGGTGAGCACCGCATAGCCGCGCCCGGCGAACTCCTCCGCGTCGGAGCGCACCGACTCCTTCGTGCCGCCGAACCCGTGTGCCAACAGCACCGCCGGCACCTTCCGCCCGGACGACGCGTCGTCGGGCAGGTAGAAGGTCGTGTCCAGGTCCACCGGCTGGTCGCCGGACGGTCCGGAGCGGACGGTGAGCATCGCGCTTTCGGTGCGTACGCCCGGCCCCTGCGGCCACACCGCCCAGGTCACGGCGGCGGCCAGCAGCACGACGACCGCCCCTGCGGCAATCGCGCGACGGCGGGTGGGCAGGGCACGCCGGAACCACGCGGCCGGCGACGGCGATGTCATGCGGCACACGGTACGGCCCGCAGCCTGAGCGTTGGCTGAGATCCGCCGTACGTCCGTCCGGTTGCCCCGATCGGTGTCGAGATGGGTGCGAGCGCGCAACGTCGGACGCGGCACAGTGAGTTGACTTCGGATTCCGTGAATTCCGATCTTTGACGGATATCCACCTCGATCCCTCCATGTCACACCCATCGACGAAACAAAGTGGGCCGGAGGCGCGGACAAATGCTGACATTGCTCGAACTGACGCGAACCTGACTCGCCGACTGAGGTCTGACCGGTAGGCGGTTCGATTAGTTTTCCGGTCCGGTGCACGGGACTTTTCGGCTGACCCGAGACCGCGCCAATTCGCGCTTCCCCGCCGGAGGAGACACACATGACAGTCCCCGCGCCGCGGGCCCGTCGACGGCCGTCCACGCTGGGCCGACTGCTGCCGCTGCTGCTCGTCGGGGCACTACTGGCGCCCGTGGGTCTGCTCGTCACGTCTGCCTGGCAGCAGACCAGCGACGACCGGACCCTGGCCGCCCGCGAACGACTCGGCGTGCAGTACCTCGGTGCCCTGGCCGGGGTCACCGACGCCCTGGTCGAGGCCCAGTCGGCCGCGGTCAACGGTCGCCCCGTCGCCCGGGAGGCGTTGGACCAGGCGGTCGAGAAGGCCGCCGCCGTGGACGCCCGCATCGGCGTCGAGCTGCTCAGCCAGGAGCGGTGGGCAGGGGTACGCGCCAAGCTGGAAGCACTGCGCGGCCGCAGCCCCGCCGACCCGGAGTCCGCCTACACCGCGTACGGCGAGGCTGCCGACCTGCTGCTGGCCCTGCACCGCAAGGTCCGGGAAAGCTCCGGACTCGTACGCGACCCCGCAGTGGACTCCTTCTTCCTCCAGGACAGCGCCGGCGAGGAGCTGCCCGAGGCGGTGGTGGCCGCCGGCCGGCTCGCCGACCTGGGCACGCTGATCTCCCGCCGGCCCGCCGCCGAGCAACCCCGTGGCCTGATGGAGCTGACCGGCCTGCGGGTCACCGCCCTGGCGCCGGCCAACGACGTCGTGGACAACCTGCGCTCCGCCGTGGACGGCTCGGAGAGCACCGATCTCGGCGCCAACGTGCTGACCCCGCTCGACACCTACCAGCGCTCGGTGGAGGCGCTGGCCGCGTTCTCCACCCCCGGCCGCGGAGGCGTGGACCAGGGTCAGTTGGCTGCCGCCGGGCTCAACACGCACCGCGCGGCGCGCCAACTTCAGCCGGTCATCCTCGCCGAACTGGACGCCCTGCTGGTCGAGCGCATCGACGGGCTGGACCGGGACCGCTGGCTGACCATCGCCTCGGGGGTCGTCGCCGTGCTGTTGCTGGGCTGGCTCGCCGCACTGCTGATCGGTGCGGGTCGCCGGGCCCGACGCCGGGCCGCCCTGGCCACGACCCACACGGACGCCCCCGAAACCCCGTCCCGGGCAGACCCCTGGCAACCGGCCGCCTCCGAACCGCGAGAGCTGCAACCGACCGGCGCGCTCCGGGCCCCGGAGACTGCGCAGTGGGGGGCATTCGATGCTGCTCGGTAGGCTCCGCATCCGCGGCAAGCTCGCGCTGCTCGTGGTGATCCCACTGCTCAGCATGGTCGGCCTGGCCGTGCCCGTGATGCTCGACCGGGTGGCCGCGGCACAGCGGGCCGGCGACACCGCCGACCGGGTACGACTCGCCAGTCGCGTCGGCAGCCTGGTCCAGGACCTCCAGCAGGAACGCATCCTCTCCGTCGGTTTCCTGCTCGGCCGGGTCGACCGGAGTGAGCTGATCCGCAAGTCCGCCGACGTGGACGACCGGGTGGCCGACCTGCGGGCCGACGGGAGTGACGCGCTGACCGACCGCGTCGACCGTGCCCTGGACGGTGTGTCCAGCCTCAGCGACCTGCGCACGGCAGTGCTGGCCCGGGCCGCGAACCCCGGGCAGGTGATGAACGCGTTCGGCCCGGTCAACGTGGGCATGATCGACTCGCTGCGGCTGGCGTTCGGTGTGGACACCGAGACGCAGGCGGGCCGTCAGGTGCTCGCCCTCGACGGGCTGCTCCGCGCCGACGAGGGCCTGGGCGCCTGCGCCACCCTGAGCGTGCTCGTCAAGGTCATCGGCAGCCCGGACACCAGCGCGGCCTACGTGGCGTGCATCGCCGCGCTCCAGGTCGACAGTCGGCGCTTCCGCGCCCTGATCACGCCCGAGCAGCTCGCGGTGGCCCAGCTCAACGACGCGGCGGTTGCCGCGCGTACCAGCCCCGACTTCCTGGTCACCAGCGCCCGGGACCCGGCCGGCGCAGTCCGCGACGTGCCGATCGAGGCGCTCTTCCCAGCCGTCCGCACGATGATCCGACTCGGCCAGTTCGTCGAGAAGAAGCTGGTCGCCGACGTGCTCACCGAGGTGACCGCCGAGCAGCGCCGGGCGCTGACCGCCGCGTACCTGGTCGGTGCCGCGACGGTGCTGATCCTGATGCTGGTGGTGATGCTCAGTGCGGCGGTCGCACGGACGGTGGCCCGACCGCTGACCCGCCTCACCCGCTCGGCCGACCGCGTCGCCCGGGTCGCCGAGGCCGAGCTCGTCCGGGTCACCGACGACGAGACGGAGAGCTCACAAGCGGTCCGGCTGGAGCCGGTGGACGTCCGGGCCAACGACGAGATCGGCGACCTGGCGCGGGCCTTCGACCGGGTGCAGACCACCGCCGCGCGGCTGGTCGAGCGGCAGGTCGCCGGCCGACGCAACGTGGCGCAGATGTTCGGTCACGTCGGGCGGCGCACCCAGAACCTGGTGGGCCGGCAGATCGCCCTCATCGACCGGCTGGAGCAGCAGGAGGCCGACCCGGGCCGGCTGGAGCACCTGTACCGCCTCGACCACATCTCCAGCCGGCTGCGGCGCAACGCCGGCAGCCTGGTGGTGCTCTCCGGCGCGGCCGGGGCCGACGCGCACACCGCGCCGGTGCCGCTGGCCGACGTCGTCCGGTTGGCGCTGGGCGAGATCGAGGACTACACCCGGGTGGAGGTGCGGGTGCCGGCGGGCATCTCGGCCGCGCCGGCGGTGGTCGGTGACCTCATCCTGGCGCTGGCCGAGCTGATGGAGAACGCCACAGTCTTCTCCCCGCCGCACACCCGGGTGCTGGTTGCCGCCGAGGCGTCCGGCCTCGGCGCCCGGATCACCGTGGTGGACCACGGCATCGGCATGGGCGAGCAACGGCTGGCCGAGGAGAACGCCCGGCTCACCCGCCGGGAACGGCTCGACCTGGCACCGACCGAGGTGCTGGGCCTGTTCGTGGTGGGCCGGCTTGCCCGTCGCCACGGCTGGGAGGTGGGCCTGACCGCCACCGGCGGCGGTGGGGTGACCGCACACCTGGAGATCCCGTCGGCGTCACTGGTGCTGCGCCGCGCCGACCGGGCCGGGGCCGCCGTGGCCCGGGCCGCCGTGCCGGCACGGGACCGACGTACGGCCACCCCGGCGGTCGACGACCACGACACGCGGTCCCTCGCGGCGGCCGTCGCCGCGCCGGCCCGCTTCGACTCGGACCTGCTCAGCCGAGCCACCCGCAGCCTGGAGGCCGGCCCGTCCTGGAACGCGTTCGGCCCCGGCCAGACGGAGCAGGTCGCTCCCGCACCCCAGGCGCCGGAGCCGTCGGGCACGCCGGCCGGACCGCGGGTCCGGCAGCGGGTGCCCGGGGCCAGCCTGCACGCCACCGCCGCGCCGACCCGGCCGGTGGACGCCACCGCCGCGGACCCCGCCGCCGCCCGCGCCCTGGTCGAGGCGTTCCAGGCCGGGGTACGCCGGGCCGAGGCCGCAGCCGGTGTCCGGTCGACCATGGCGGATCCGAGTGTGACCGTCGACCTGCCGAGCACACCGGGCGGCGCCGGCCCGACGGTGACGGACAACGCGGGACCGTCGGATGGCACGTCGGGTCGGGGCCGGCTGAGCCGGCGGGTGCCGGGGGCGAACCTGACCGCCATCCCGGCCTGCCAGCCGCCCAGTACGCACCTCGGTGACCCGGCCGAGGTCCGAGATCAGATCAGCGAGTTCGAGGAGGGCGTCGCCCGCGCTCTCCGCGAAGTCAGCCCAGACCACCGGAACGAAGAGGGATCATCACGGTGACCAGCCCCTTCCTGCACGACAACGTCGACCAGAGCCCGACCGGCGCCATCGGGGACCTCAGCCCGGAGGCTCGCACGTTCAACTGGCTGCTGGACTCCTTCACCTCCAGCACCGCCGGGGTCCTGGAGGCGATCGCGGTCTCCTCGGACGGCCTGCTGATGGCCATGTCGGCGATCAAGGATCGGTCCAACGCCGAGCGGTTGGCCGCCGTGGTCTCCGGAATGACCAGCCTCGCCGGTGGGGCGGCCAGTTGGTACGCGCTCGGCGGCCTGAACCGGGTGATCGTCGACATGGCCGACGGCTATCTGCTGATCAGCGCGATCAGCAGCGGTTCCGTGCTCGGGGTCGTCGCGGACCGGTCGGCCAACCTGGGCACCGTCGCGTACGAGATGACGCTCTTCGCCGGGCGGGCCGGTGGCGCCCTGACCCCGCGGTTGATCGTCGAGTTGAAGAACGCCGTCCAACAATGACCCCCGAGGTCGCCGGCGAGGATCCGGACCCGGACCCCCGGGTCCGGATCCGCCCGTACCTGCGCGCGTTCTCCCCGACCGGGGAGAGCGTGGCGGCACCGGCGCTGCCCGAGCCGGAGGAGGGTGGCGGTGGGCCGGCCGGTCCCCGTCCATTCGTGCTCACCTCAGGGCGGGTGGCGGGTGCCGATCCGGCGATCGGGCTGGAGACGCAGGTGACGGTCCGCCCGGACAGCGGCTGGTGGAGCAGCCCTCCCGGGGTCCTGATGGCACCGGAGATCCAGGCGATCATCGCGCTCTGCGCCGAGCCGATCTCGGTGGCCGAGATCTCGGCCCGGACCCGACTGCACTTCGGGGTGACGCGGGTCCTGGTCGGTGACCTCCGGGCGGCCGGGCACCTGGACGTGCACGTCACCGACACCGACGACGCTCTCGACCCCAACCTCATCCTGCGAGTGATTGATGGACTCCGTGCGATCTCCTGAATGGCCGGTCGCCCCGCTCGGCGGGGTAGCCGCGAACAGCGCCGCCGCCCGGTACGGCATGTCATCGGGCACCGGGCCGATCGTCGGGCGGGCCGGGCCGCCGTCGAGCGCTCCGCCGCCGCCGTACCAGCCTCCGTCCGCTACGCGGGCGTCATCGCCGCCGGTCGGAAGACCCGCCGCGCCGCCGGTCCCGGTCAAGATCCTGGTTGCCGGCGGCTTCGGGGTGGGCAAGACGACCACAGTGGGCGCGATCTCGGAGATCGCACCCCTGACCACCGAGGCCGAGATGACCACCGCCGGGATCGGCGTGGACGACCCGGGCGCCCGATCATCCAAGACCACCACCACGGTGGCCATGGACTTCGGCTGCGTGACCATCGACCGCAGCCTCAAGCTCTACCTGTTCGGCACCCCGGGGCAGTCCCGTTTCGGCTTCATGTGGGACGACCTCGCCCGGGGTGCGCTCGGCGCCCTGGTGGTGGTGGACAGCGCCCGGCTGGACGACTGCTTCCCTGCGATCGACTTCTTCGAGCGGGCCGGGTTGCCGTTCGTCGTCGGGGTCAACGCCTTCGACGGGCGGCTGGCCCTGGAACTCGGCGAGATCCGCTGGGCGTTGGCCATCGGCGACCACGTTCCCCTGGTGCAGTTCGACGCCCGGGACCGGCTCTCGGTGCGGGACGCCCTGCTGGTCGTCCTGGACCGTGCGCTGGACCGGGCTACGCGGGACCGGAGGGCCTGAGCTGACCGGCTCCGGCCGTGGCGGGAAGGAGGTCTGTGGTGAGGGGTGACCTGGACGAGACGCTGGCCCGACTGGCCCGGCGCGAGGAGGCACTACGCCGACGGGTCAACGACCGTGCCGACACCACACCGCCCTCGGGTCAGCCCGAGCTCGCGCGCGGCGACGAGCGCGACGCGGTGCCGGGCGGCCACGGTCCCCGTCACGCGGGGACGGACCCCTCGGCCGAAGTGGCCGGTTGGGGGCCGGTCGAGGAGGTGGCCGAGGCGGTGCGTCAGATCGTCGGCGCCCACCCGGGGCTGGCGGTGACCGTGCACGTGGAGCACGCCGGGCGGACGTACCCGTTGCGGGTTTCCTGGGACGGGCCGGACGTCACGGTCGGGCCGGTGCCCCCGGCAGCACCGCCGGTGGCACCGGTGACACCTCCACCGACCTGGCCGCTGTCCGGCCGGACGGTTCCCGGCTGGGCGCCCGGCCCGAACGGGTTGACCCCGGACCCGGCGGCCCGGCTGGCCGAGCTGATCCGACGGGACCCGTCGCTGTTGGACGAGCTGGATCCGCGGCGCTGACCGGCAAGGCTGGCTGTCGGCGGCTACGGTCGGGCAGTGGCGCAACCCGACCTGACCTTGACGGCGAGCCTTCGGCCGGCCGCGCTGGACGCCCGACGGGGCATCGTCCGGCTGCACCCGGAGGCGCTGACCGCGCTGGGGCTGCGCCCCGGCGACCCCGTCCGGCTTGTCGGCCGCCGGGAGACAGCCGGGATCGTCGCGGCGGCTGCACCGGGCGCGAGCAGCGCCCTGCTGTACGCCGACGACCTGATCCTGGGCAACCTGGGCCTGCGCGACGGCGGTCAGGTGCTCCTCACTCCGGTGCCGCTGACCCCGGCGGGCCGGGTCGTCCTGGCCGGCCCGGTGGAGGTGGTCGCGGCGGTCAGCCCGGAGATGCTCCGGCTCGCCCTGCTGGGCAAGGTGCTCACCGCGGGCGACGACGTGTCGCTGCTGCCGCAGGACGTGCTGCCGGACGCGTCGGTGCGCAGCCTGGTCGAGGCGGCTCGACGCAGCCTGGCCAACACGGTCGGCTTCGCCTGGACCAGCACCCTGCTCACCGTGGTCGCGATCGAACCTTCGGCCGGCGCTCTGGTCACCATGAACACGGTCATCGCCTGGGAGCATGGCGCGACCACCCACGGCGGGCCCACCCCGGTCGACACCGCGTCGGGCCGGCCGCGCGGGGCGACCGACGCGACGCCGGCGGCCGACGTGCCGGACGACGCGCCGGACGTGGACGAGCTGCCCGGGCTGCGGGCCCAGGCCGAGGAGCTGACCGAACTGCTCGACCTCGGCTTCCACCACCGGGAGGTGCTGGGCCGGCTGGGCACCACCATCTCGTTGGGCGTGCTGCTCGTCGGCCCGGCGGGCTCGGGAAAGTCGGCGCTGGTCCGCGCCGTTGCCGCCCGGGTCGGTGCCCGCGTCCATCCGCTCTGGGCGCCCGAGGTGGCCGCGTTGACCAACCAGGCCGCAGCCGACCGGTTGCGCGGCGCGGCGGCGAAGGCCCGGGACGGCGGGCCGGCGGTGCTGCTGGTCAGCGACGTCGAGGCGCTCGCGCCGGCGGAGAGTCCCGGCCCGGTGGCGACGGTGTTCCGCCAGGTGCTCACCGAGTGCATTCGAGCCGGCGTCGCCGTGGTCTGCACCACCAGCCGACCGGAGGCGGCCGATCCCGCACTGCGCGCGCCTGACCTGCTGTCGCTGCGGATCAGCATCCCGCTCCCCGATCAGGCGCTGCGCCGCGAACAACTCACAGTGCTCACCCGGCAGGTGCCGTTGGCCGACGACGTCCGGCTGGACGAGGTGGCCGCGCGTACCCCCGGGTTCGTCGCGGCGGACCTGGCCGCGCTGGTCCGGGAGGCCGGGGTACGCGCGGCGCTGCGGCAGAAGTCCGCCGAGACGCCCACGGTGTCGATGGCCGACTTCAGCGCTGCACTGGAGGTGGTCCGGCCGACCACGATGGCTGCGTCCACACTGGATCTGGCCTCGGTGACCCTCGACGACGTGGGTGGCCTGGACGAGGTCAAGCAGACCTTGACCGAGTCGGTGCTGTGGCCGTTGACCTACCCGGACACGTTCGCCCGGCTCGGGGTGCAGCCGCCACGCGGCGTGCTGCTCTACGGGCCGCCGGGCTGCGGCAAGACCTATCTGGTGACCGCGCTGGCCGGGTCGGGGCGGGCCAACGTGCTGTCGGTGAAGGGCGCGGAGCTGCTCTCCAAGTGGGTCGGCGAGAGCGAGCGCGCGGTCCGGGAGCTGTTCCGCCGTGCTCGCGAGGCGGCTCCCACCCTGATCTTCCTGGACGAGGTGGACGCGCTGGCCCCGGTACGCGGCCAGGCCACCGACGGTGGCACCACGGACCGGGTTGTCGCCGCGCTGCTCACCGAACTGGACGGGGTGGAGACGCTGCGCAACGTGGTGGTGGTCGGCGCGACGAACCGGCCGGACCTGGTCGACCCGGCGCTGCTGCGACCAGGCCGGTTGGGACGGCTGGTCTACGTGCCACCGCCGGACGGGCCGGCCCGCTCGGAGATCCTGCGGGCCGCGTCCCGACAGGTGCCGCTGGCCCCGGACGTCGACCTGGCCGCCCTCGGCGACGAGCTGACCGGCTTCTCCGCGGCGGACTGCGCGGCGCTGGTCCGGGAGGCGGCGCTGGCCGCGATGCGTGAGTCGCTCGCCGCCGCCACGGTGACCGCCGAACACGTCGCGGCCGCACGAGCGCGGGTACGCCCGTCACTCGACCCGGCCCAGGTCGCCTGGTTGGCTGCGTACGCCGCCAACCGGGAGTGATCAGAGAAGGACAACCTTTCGTAACACCCCGAGCGTTCCTAGGACGTCACTTTCCTCAGTGGAGTCATCCACTGCGACGTCAGGCGGTGTTCCTTGCGCAAGTTGTCCTCTCTCCTCCTCGTCCCCCTGGTGGTGGCGGCGACCCTGGTCACGGTTGGTGCACCGGCGACCGCTCATCCGGCGAAGCCATTCCCGGCCCGGATCGCCCTGCCGAACGGATTCACCCCCGAAGGGCTGACGATCGGTCGCGGGACGACCGTGTACGTGGGATCTATTTTGGACGGAGCGGTGTGGCGGGGCGACTTACGCACCGGCCGAGGGTCGGTGCTGATCCCCGGCACACCGGGCACCGACAAGGCGGGCCTCAAGCTCGACCCACAGGGCCGACTCTGGACAGCCGACTTCTCCGGAGGCGGCGCCAGCGTGTACGACGCGGGCACCGGCGCCAAGCTGGCCCACTACCAGTTCACCGATGAGCCGGGCAGCTACGTCAACGACCTGGTGATCACGGCCCGGGCGGTCTACTTCACCGACTCGGGCCGGCAGGTCCTGTACGTCGTACCGCTGGGTCCGGGTGGTCGCCTGCCAGCCCCTACCGCGTTCCGGGTCCTCCAGCTCACCGGCCCGGCCGCGACGCCGGACGTCTACCACAACGGGATCGTGGCGCTGCCGGACGGGGATCTGCTGGTCGCGCAGATGCTCAGCGGTCAGCTCGTGCGGGTCGACCCGCGCACCGGCGGCAGCCGCGTCGTCGACCTCGGTGGCTACTCGGTGGAGCGGGCCGACGGGCTGGTGCTGCGAGGGCGCACCCTCTATGTGATCCGCAACCTGACCAACGTCATCGCTGTGGTCCGGATGAACGCCGGCTACACCGCCGGGGTGGTCCAGCGGGAGATCACCGGCCCGCAGCTGCGGTCGCCGGCCACCGGCGACCTGCTCGGCTCGGCGTTGTACGTGGTCAACGGCCGGTTCGACGTGGAGTCGACGCCGAGCACCGACTACGACATCGTCCGCGTGCCAGCCTGATCCAGGCGGTCGGCGGTGGCCCTCCGTGGTCGCCGCCGACCAACTCGGGTCGCCGTCGACCGGCCTCGCTCAGAGCGCGGGCGGCGTCGAGTCGAGGCAGATTTCGGCGTGCACCTTCCCGCCGTCCTCGCGCAGTTTCGCGCCGCATTTTTCGAGTACGGAGACCGCGCCGAAATTGTCCCGGGTCGTCTCCGCCACGACGGCCCGCATGCCGGCCCGCGCGGCCTCGTTCAGCAGCTCGCGCAGGGCGACGACGCCGATCCCCTGGCCCCGGGCCGAGCGCCCGAGCCACATGCCGGCCTCCACCGTGCCGGGCTCGTCACAGCGAGTCATCCGGACCATGCCCATGACCTCGCCGCCGACGAGGATCGCGTACATCTGGGAACCGGTCGGGCCGTCCAGGCCACCGAAACTGGCCCGGTGAAAGTCCCGGAACGCCTCCCGGCGGGCGAGCGACCAACCTGCGGGCGCCTCGACCGGAGGCATCACGTCATCCGGCTCGGCCTCGGCAGCCGCTACGGAGAGCAACGGCTCCAGGTTCTGCTCGTCCACCGGCTCCAGCCGGACCGCACCCGCCACGTGCCGCAGTCTGCCGGCCTCAATGGTCGAAGTCCACCCCATTGGACATCCAGTGGCGGTCCGGTCAGTCGTACCGGCCGGTCGGGCGGCGTGGGTGTTCCTCCTCACGCTCCGTTGTCACCCGTCGGGGTAGAAAATTCCTGATCCGACTACTCGAACTCGCAGAACACCACCGAGGCGTCGTCGGTGGGCTTGTGCCGGCGCAGCCGATCGGGGTGGTCGCGCTCGGCGGCCCGGACCCGGTCGATCAACCCGCCCGGCCCGTCGGTGCTCAGCAGGTCCAGCAGACCGGCCCAGTCGGTCAACCCGAACTGCTCGACCGCGCTGGACGCGCCGTCACTGAGCAGCGCCGCCCGGCGTACCGCCGCCGGGCCGTGCCGTGGCAGGGTCCCGGTCACCGCGTGGAAGGCCGCGTCGGGGTCGGCCGCCGCTACCCAGTAGCCGTGGGTGCGGTTCATCCGCTCCCGCTGGACGCTCACGGCGTGCCGGAACCGGGTGACCGGGTCCGCCCCACCACCCGGCACGGCCGCGACCGTCTCCCGCAGCTCCGCCATGGCCGTGTCCAGCCGGTTGTCGGTCACCACACTGACCTGGCCGCCGGTGTCCAGGACCAGTGGACTGTCGCAGAGCACCAGGTAGTCCACCTGGTCGCCGCAGTCACGCAGCAGGCAGACCGTGCTGGACGGGGTGCCCGGATGGTCGAGGTCGCACTGCCCGCCGTGGTCGGCGCGTACGGCGAGGATGGCCGCGGCCAGGTTGCTGGTCAGCCGGGCCGCCGGGCGGACCGCCTCCGCCACACCGATCCGGGCGGCCAGGTGCCGGACGTACCACTCCGGCCCGTGAACGCAGCCGGTGTCGAAGCCGTCCGGCACTGTCGCGCCGTCCAGGACGCCGACCAGCGGACCGAACCGGAAGACCAGGTCCTCATTGACCGGCCGGGCCGGGGCCGGTGCGGACGCGGAACGTACCCGCATCACCCGCCCCGGCCCCGACGCGCCCATCGGGTCAGCGCTGCCGAACGTCGTCGACGGCCGCATGGGCCTCCCCCTGCACCTGACCGGCGGCCGAACGGCCCTGGTCGCGGACGGCGGACATGCCCTGCTGGGCACTGGACCGCACCGACTGTGCCGCCTGCTGTGCGGGCTCCCGCAGGTTGTCCTGCACCTGGTGGCCGACCTGACTCGCCTGCTCACGCAGCTGGTCAGAGTGCTCACTCACCATGGTCCGCGCACGCCCGGCGAGTTGCCGCTCGCGCCCGCTCGGCGGGATGAGCGAGGCAGCCAGCAAACCGACGCCGAAGGCCACCAGGCCAGCGGCCATCGGGTTGCCCTGAGCCCGCTCGCGGGACTGCTGCCCGAGAGAATGGGTCTCTTCGCGGACCGAGCCGGCCATGTGCGACATCCGCTGGCTGGCCTCCTGCCCCATGTGACTCGAGCTGCCCATCATCTTCTCCTTCGCTCGGGTGAACGCATCCCGGGCCTGCCCGGCACGGTCACCGGCGATCCGACGCGGGTTGACCTTGTCAGTCAGCGCGTCGACGTCATAGCTCAACTCGGTGCGGGTGGTCTCGATCTCCCGCCGGATCCGATCCGGATCACTGGACATGATCTGTCTCCTCCCGACTCGTTCACCGACCCCGCAGGGCGTCCGGCAACTCCCGGGCAGTCTGCTTCGTCCGGGGCAGAACCGCACGCGCCCGCTTCAGCTGGGTCCGGGCGTTGATGAAGAGACCACCGGCAACGGCGGCCCAGAGGACCGCGACGATCAACGCCGCCCACCCCTGGTCCATCGTGTTGGACAGCCCCCACCAGAGGGCGTACGACACGAAGAGCACCGCCAGGAACCCGGCCAGCCCGGCGCCGCCGAACATGCCGCCAGCCTTGCCGGCCTGGCTGACCTCTTCGCGGAGTTCGGCCTTGGCCAGCTCGACCTCCTTGCGCACCAGGGTGGACATGTCCCGGGTCACATCGCCCAGCAGCTCGCCGACCGAGGCCTGGGTCCGTTCCTTCTCGGGGGCGCTCACGGGGCCACCCCACCCGGCAGGTCGGACGACTGTCGGCCGGCGGGCGAGACGTTCTGCGCCCGTGCCGTACCCACGTAGGGCTGACCAGTCTCCGCCGGCGCGGCCTGCGGTTGCGACGGCCCGCCGGCTGCGCTGCCCGTTCCACCGTTGCCGGAGGCCGACGCCGTCAGGCCACGGGTGAGCCGCCCGACCAGCAATCCAGCCACCGCCGCGCCCGCGAGGAAAGTCCCCGGGTGGCGCCGCGCGTACGTGCGGACATCATCGAGCACCTCGCCGGGCTCGCGCTCGTCGAGCCACCCGGCGGCCTGCTGGGCGGCGTCGGCGGCCTTGCGCACCACCTGACCGGCCAGTCCGGAATCGCCGTCCCGTTCGGCCATCGAGCTGAGGTTCTGCCCCAGGTCGCGAAGTCCCTCAGCCGCTCGCCGCTGCTGCGTCTGCGCCTGGTCACGAAGCTGCCCACCGGCCTCGCCGGTCAACTGCCGGGCCTGGTGCCGCGCCTCGGCGGCCACCTGCCCGCCCTGTTCGGCAGCGGCATGGGCGACCTGACCCCCGGCCTGGCTGGCCTGCTGGCCGACCCGGGAGGCCTCCTGTCGAGCCTGCTGCGCTCTGCCGCTCTGGTTCGTAGCCGTCATCCTCCGCTCCCTTCCTGAGTCCGGGGTCGCGTGGCGACCTCGGAACGCCTCCCGCCTACCCGCCTCGTCAGCCGGCATGCGGTTCTGCCGTCCGGCCCGGTCGCGAGGATCGGCGACGGAGGCGGCAACGGGAGAAAACCGAGGAATCAGACGCCAGGGCGCGAAGGGAGCAACGCGGTCAGCGGCGCCGGTTGCGGGCGCGCGACGAGCGCAGGCGGCGCAGCCGGCCGATCAGCAGCGGCTCGGCGGCGAGCGCGGCCGGGTTGTCCAGCAACCCGTTGAGCAGTTGGTAGTACCTGGTCGAAGAGATCCCGAAGGTGTCCCGGACGGCCTGCTCCTTGGCACCGGCGTGGCGCCACCACTGCTGTTCGAAGGCGAGGATGGCCCGCTCCCGCTCGGTCAGCCCGGGCGGCGGATCAGCGGGCGGCGCCGGCTCGTCGATGGTCTCGGCGGACAGCGCCGACTCGTCCGTGGTCTCGATGGACGGCGCCGGCCGGGGAGTCGGGATCGGCCCGGCACCACCCGCCGCGTCACCCGGACGAGCGTCGGTGGACGGCTCGGGGGTGGCGGGGGTGGCGTCGGCGGACATGTCGCTCAGCCTAGTCAGCGGCGACCAGGGACGCAGCAAGCGGCGCGGCCGCTCCGCACCGTCGGGAACCCCGACGGTGCGGGCCGGCCGCGCCGCGTCACTTCGGTCAGGTCAGGAGATGTCGCGGCGACGCATCGCCCAGAGCGCCGCCCCGAGGATCACCACCACCCCGACCGAGAGCAGGACGGAGGACTGCTGCCAGGTGATGTCCAGAGTGTCCGGCTTGCACTCTCCGTAGTAGGTCGCATTGCAGGAATTCCAGTCCTGGAGGGTGACGGTCTTCGTCATCCAGGCCAGCGCGTACGTGGGCAGCAGGAATGCCTCGGCCCAGCGCACGTTCGCCATCGCCAGCAGGATGCCCAGGCCGAACTGGCCGACCACCATCAACGCCACGACACCGCCGAGTGCCATCGCGGTGTGCCGGCCCAGCGACGCCAGGGCGAAGCCGATGGTGGTGAGGACCAGCACCAGCACCACGCCGCGCAGCCCAGTCAGCATGAACGACTGCCAGGCACCGGAGGTCATCTTCTCGGTGCTGCCCCGGAAGGACGCGACCGCCCAGAACCCGGCGAACCAGAGCACCGCGGCGGGCAGCGTCACCGCCAGGATGCCGGTCAGCAGCGCGGCCAGCTTGGTGAGCAGCACGGTGAGCCGCTTGGGCCGCCAGAGCAGCAGGTTCATCATGCCGCCGGTGCTCCACTCGGCACCGACGAAGGAGGCGCCGATCACGAACCCGACCAGGGCGAGGATCGCCGCGAACGGGATCAGCGTCTCGTCGAACGTCTCCCGGAAGTCGAACGTCGAGGGCAGGAACCACTGCGCCTCGATCTGGTCCCGCGACGGCGGCGTGATCATCGAGCAGTCGTCCGGGTAGCGGCCGTCGTTCGGCGTGCCGGCCGTCTTGGCCTGCTCGCACGCGACGCGCTCCTGCTCGATGTAGCGCACCTGCTCCTGGTACTGCTGGTCGGCCTGACGCTCAGCCCGGGCGAGCTGCTCGGCGCCGAGCTTCTGGTTGCTGAAGAAGACCCCGATCACCACCGCGGCCAGCACCAGCAGACCGAGCAGTGTCATGTACCGGCTGAAACGCCGCTTGGTGAGCCGGCGCAACTCCGTCCGAAAGAGGCTCACGCGCCCCACCCTCCTCCGGCGGGGCCGGGCTGACCCGCCCCGCCGACCTTCATGGACTCGTCGACCTGCCGGTGCTGGCCGGGGACCGGCGCGGTGGCGGTCAGTTCGAGGAAGACGCTCTCCAGATCGACGGCGATCGGCGCCAACTCGCTGACATAGAGGTTCTGCTCGGCGAGCAGCCGTGTCACCGAGGCCGGCTTGTCGACGCCGGCGAGCATCAGGTGGTCGGGGTGCCCGGCGACCTGGATCCCCGCCCGGGTGAGCACCTCGGTGGCCGCCGGCAGGTCGCTGACCGCTTCCAGCCGGATCCGGACCGCACTGGACGAGTGCTGCGCGAGCACCTCGTCGACCGGGCCGAAGGCGACCCGCCGACCCAGCGAGATGATGGTGACCGAGTCGCAGATCAGCTGGATCTCGCCGAGGATGTGGCTGGACAGCACCACTGTCATGCCGGATTCGGCAAGGGTACGCATCAGCGTGCGCATCTCCCGGATGCCGCCCGGGTCGAGGCCGTTGGCCGGCTCGTCGAGGATGAGCAGCTTCGGGTTCTTCAGCAGGGCCGAGGCCACGGCGAGCCGCTGCTTCATGCCCAACGAGTACGTCTTGACCCGCTCACCGGACCGGTCGCGCAGCCCGACGAGTTCCAGCACCTCGTCGACCCGGGTGGCCGGCACCTCGCCGGCACCGGCCAGCAGGGACAGCGTGTCCCGTGCCGAGAAGTGCGGGAAGAACTGCGGGCTCTCCACGATCGCGCCGACCTGGCCGGCGACGGCGGGCAGCGCGTGGGGCACCTCGTGCCCGAGCAGTGACATCCGCCCTCCGTCGGGCCGGATCAGGCCGAGCAGAGTACGCAGAGTGGTCGTCTTGCCTGATCCGTTGGGGCCGAGGAAGCCGTGCACCTGCCCCGCGTCGACCCGCATGTCGAAGCCGTCGAGCGCGTTGCGGGTGCCGCGTCGACGACTCTTGTACGTCTTACGGAGACCTTCGATCTCCAGGACAGCTGGCAAGCTGCACCTCCCCCGATGGGTGGGCGTGACAGCCGACACCATACGCGGTATGCAGACGGTCGCAATACGCGGTATGCATCGACGCGCCGATCGGGCTACTTCATCGACGGAACGTGACGGCTCAGGCGCAGATGACCTGTACGCCGGCGGCGCGGAACCCCTCCACCACCGTCGGGTCGGCACCGGAGTCGGTCACCAGCGTCTCCACCCGTTCGACCGGGCAGATCCGGGCGAAGGCGTGCCCGCCCAGTTTGGACGAGTCCGCGATGATGACCACGCGCTTGGCCCGGGCCACCATCAGGTTGTTCATCGCCGCCTCGCCCTCGTGGTGGGCTGCGGCGCCGAGCTGCGGGTCGATCGCGTCCACGCCGAGCAACGCGACGTCCAGGGTGACCTCGCGCAGCAGCGCCCCGCCCAGCGGGCCGACGAGCTCGAACGACTTCGGGCGCACCACCCCGCCGGCCACCACGACCTTCATCCGGGACCGGACCAGCAGCTCGTTGGCGATGTTGAGCGCGTTGGTCACCACGGTGAGCTGGGCGCCCTCGGCACTGGTGTTGAGGTCCGGCCGGACGGCGAGGGCCCTCGCGACCTCGGTGCTGGTGGTGCCGCCGTTCAGGCCGACCACCGTGCCCGGCGTGACGAGCGCGGCGGCGGCAGCCCCGATGCGCTGCTTCTCCGCCGAGTGCTTGGCCGTCTTGTAACGCAGGGGCAGGTCGTACGAGACGCCGTTGGCGACCGCGCCGCCCCGGGTCCTCGTGATCATCTGCTGCTGGGCGAGCTGGTCGAAGTCACGCCGGATGGTGGCCTGGGAGACGTCGAGCCGCTCGGCTGCCGCCTCCACGCTGACCCGGCCGTTGTCGGTCAGCATTTCGAGCAGGGCGTTCCATCTGGCGTACCGGTCCACCGCGGAGGCCCTCCCAGTAACTGCACGGACGGTGATTGATTGCGTGCACACTAGTGCGCGAAACTAGGCTGGCGCAAAAGACTGACCTGCGCGATCGGCTGGTCGGTTGCCACGGCCACCCGCGTTCGCGCAGAATAACGCGCGAAATGCGGGTCTAACGAGCCGTATTGCGCACCGGTCGCCCCTGCGAGGAGTTTCCCATGGCGTACGTGGACGCGGAGATCGCGAGCCAACCCGACTGTTGGCGGGAGGCCGCCGAGCTGGCCGACGTCGTACGCGGTGACCTGCCGCGCCCCGGTGAGCGGGTCGCCGTCGTCGGTTGCGGCACGTCGTGGTTCATGGCGATGGCGTACGCGGCCCGCCGCGAGCAGGCCGGCCAGGGCGAGACCGACGCGTTCCAGGCGTCCGAGTTCCCCGCCGGCCGCCAGTACGACCGGCTGATCGCGATCACCCGCTCGGGCTGCACGACGGAGGTGCTGGACCTGCTCGCCGCGCTGCGCGGGCGTACACCCACCACCGTCATCGTCGGCGACCCGGCGTCCCCGGCGGTCGACCTGGCCACCGCCACGGTCGCCATGCCCTTCGCCGACGAGCGGTCGGTGGTGCAGACCCGCTTCCCGACCACGGCCCTGGCCCTGCTCCGGGCCCACCTGGGCGACCCGGTGACCGCGCTCGCCGCCGACGCCGAGGTGGCCGTGCGCTCCCCGCTGCCGATCGACCCGGCCACCATCGGGCAGGTCACCTTCCTCGGTCGGGGGTGGACGGTCGGGTTGGCCCAGGAGGCAGCGCTGAAGTGTCGCGAGACGGCCACCTTCTGGGCCGAGGCGTACCCGGCGATGGACTACCGGCACGGCCCCATCTCGGTCGCCGCGCCCGGCCGGCTGGTCTGGGCGTTCGGCGAGCTGCCCGAGGGTCTCCCCGAGGACGTGGCCGCCACCGGCGCCGCCTTCGTGCACAGCCGCACCCACGGTTGGCGCACGGTGCTGGGCAGTTGGTCCGCCGGTCGCACCCCGGTCGACCCGATGGCCGACCTGATCCTGGCGCAACGCTTCGCTGTCGCGCTCGCCACCAGCCGGGGTCTCGACCCGGACGCGCCCCGGCACCTGAGCCGGTCCGTGGTGTTGGCGTGAGCGCGAGGAGTGAGCCGGGTTTGCGAGCCCCGCAGTCGCGAACCGAGCTGGCCCAGTGAGCGACGCCGTGGACGCCGACCAGGTGGTCGTCGCGCTGGACGTGGGCGGCACCGGCATGAAGTGCGCCCTGGTCCGGCCGGACGGCGTCACGGTACGCACCGAGCGGCACCCCACCAACGCCAGCCGCGGCCCGACGGCAGTGGTCGGCACGATCCTGGACGTGGCCGAAGGGCTTGCCGAGAAGGCCCGCGCCGACGGCCTCACCCCGATCGCTGTCGGCATCGCCGTGCCCGGGGTGGTGGACGAGGCACGCGGAGTCGCGGTCTGGTCGGCGAACGTGGGCTTCCGGGACGTACCCCTGCGGGACCTGGCGGTCAGGCGGCTCGGCCTGCCGACGACGCTCGGCCACGACGTGCGCGTCGGTGGTCTCGCCGAGGCCCGGCTCGGCGCCGGGCGCGGCACCGGGCACGTGCTGTTCGTGGCGATCGGCACCGGCATCGCCGCCGCGCACGTCGTCGACGGCAGAGCCGCCGTGGGTGCCCACGACGCCGCCGGGGAGATCGGCCACATCCTGGTCCGACCCGACGGCCCGCGCTGCGGCTGCGGTCGACCCGGCTGCCTGGAGGCGATCGCTTCGGCCTCCGCGATCGGACGCCGCTACGCCGAACTCTCCGGTGCGACAGCCGACGCCCCGGTGACAGCCGCCGAGGTGGCCGAGCGGGCCGCGGCCGGCGAGCCACTCGCCGGCGAGGTCTGGCAGGAGGCCGTCGAGGCGCTCGCCGACGGCCTTGCCACCGGGCAGGCGCTGTACGACGTGGCGACGATCGTGCTCGGCGGCGGCCTGGCCCAGGCCGGCGACCGGCTGCTGACCCCCCTGCGGGCAGCGCTGCACGAGCGAATGACCTTCCACCGGGAGCCGCGGCTGGTCGCGGCTGCCCTCGGCGACGAGGCCGGCTGCCTCGGTGCCGCCCTGCTCGCCCTGGACGCCGTTCGCGTCCGTGACCACCAGGAGAAACGATGACCGTACGGGTGAACGGCCGCGTGGTGACCCCGACCGGTGTCATCCGACAGGGCTGCGTCGAGTGGGACGGGGATCGGATCACCGCGGTGGCCGAATATCCCTCGGTCCGCGACGGGCACTGGATCCTGCCGGGCTTCGTCGACATGCACACCCACGGCGGTGGCGGGCACACCTTCACCACGGGGGATGCCGCCGAGGCTCGGGCGGCGGCCGACTTCCACCTCGCGCACGGCACGACCACCCTGCTGGCGAGCCTGGTCAGCTCACCATTTCCGCTGATGCGCGCGGCCACCGAGGCGTTCGCTCCCCTGGTCGACGAGGGTGTGCTGGCGGGCGTCCACTTCGAAGGGCCCTACCTCTCCTCAGCACGGTGTGGCGCGCAGAACCCGGAGTACCTGCGCGACCCGTCGACCGACGAGCTGGCCGAGCTGATCGAGCTGGGCCGGGGCGCGGTGCGGATGGTCACCCTCGCCCCGGAACGCGACGGCGCACTGGAGGCGATCAAGCTCCTCACCGCGCAGCGGGTGGTGGCGGCGGTCGGCCACACCGACGCCACGTACGAGCAGACTCGCGCGGCGGTCGCCGCCGGCGCCAGCGTCGGCACCCACCTGTTCAACGGCATGCGTCCCGTGCACCACCGCGAACCGGGTCCGGTGGTGGCCCTGCTCGACGAGCCCACCGTGATCTGCGAACTTGTCGCCGACGGGGTGCACCTGCACGACGGCATGTTGACCTTCGCGACCGCGACCGCAGGCCCGGACCGGGCCGCGCTGATCACCGACGCGATGGCAGCCGCGGGGATGGCAGACGGCGAGTACGAGCTGGGCGGCCAGGCCGTCACCGTGACCGACGGGGTGGCGCGACTGGCCCGTGACGGGTCGATCGCCGGCAGCACCCTGACCATGGACGCTGCCCTGCGGCACGCCGTGGACGCCGGGATCCCGATCTCGGACGCCGCCCGGATGGTGGCCACCACCCCGGCACGGGCCATCGGCCTGGGCGACCAGGTGGGTGCCCTCCAGGTGGGCCTCCGCGCCGACCTGGTGGTGCTGGACGCCGACCTGAATGTGGTCCGGGTGCTGCGCCGAGGCTCCTGGGTGGAGTAACGGCGGCCGTCGCCCTGGCCGGGCCCGGTCTGGCGTGCTCCGGCGTGGCGCGGCGTGCTCCCGGCGGGCCCGGCGCTGCTCGGCCTGGCGCGGCGCGGCGCGGCGTGGCCTGGCCCGGCGCGGCGTGGCCTGGCCCGGCGCGGCGTGGCCTGGCCCGGCGCGGCGTGGCACCCCGCGGCCCCTCTGGAGCTGATGGCGTAAACGAATCAGCCGGCCCCAACGATCCTGGGCCAGGGCAACGGCCAAGGGGGCAGAGCGGGGCCAGGGTCAGGGGCCAAGGCCATGGGCCAGCGGGCCGGGACACGGGCCAGCGAGTGATTCGTTTACGACATCAGCTCCAAAGGCAGCTACCACATACTCCCGATGCGACGCGGAGCAGGCATAGCCCGAGCTCAGCCGATGGCGGGGACTTCCACGCCGAGGATGGCCTGCTCGTCGGGACGGTGCACCAGCACGTCGGCCAGGTACGACTGGACCGCGTGGCGCATCCCGACGTCCCGGCCGGCCTGCTCGGAGAGCAACCACTTGTGCTCGATGATCTGCGCGAACAGCTCCTGCGGCTCCAGCTTGCGGCGCAGGTGCGCGGGAACGGCCCGGACCACCGGCTCGAAGACCTCGGTGAGCCAGCGGTGTGCGGCCTGCTGCTCGTCGGTCAGGTCGCTCTCCGCCCGATAGGCGTCCAGGTCGTTGAGCAGCTTGCGCGCCTGATTCTCCTCGGCGTCCAGACCGGTCAGCCGCAGCAGCCGCCGGGTGTGGTAGCCGGCGTCGACCACCTTCGGCCGGACCAGGTAACGCCCGTCGTCGATGGAGGACATGGCCACCTCGGCCACGTCGAAGCCCAGCTCGTTGAGGCGGCGGATCCGGCCCTCGATGTCGTGCCGGGCCTCCCGCTCGACCGCCTGCTCGTAGGTGATCTCGTGCCACAGTCGCTCGTAGCGCTGCACGACCTCCTCGCAGACCACCTCGGGGTCGATGGACTCGTGCAGCAGGCCGGCGGCCTGGAGGTCCAGCGCCTCACCGAAGATGTTCACCCGGGCGATCTCCAGGTCCTCACCGCGCTGACCGTTGGAGAGTGAGTTGTGCAACGCGCCCGTCTCCGCGTCCACCAGGTAGGCGGCGAACGCGCCCGCGTCCCGGCGGAACAGCGTGTTCGACAGCGAGCAGTCACCCCAGAAGAAGCCAGTGAGGTGCATCCGCACGATCAGGGCGGCGAGCGCGTCGAGCAGCCGGCTCATCGTCTCCGGCCGCAGGGTGTGCGAGAACAGCGCCCGGTACGGCAGGGAGAACTGGAGGTGCCGGGTGATCAGCACCGATTCGAGAGGTTCCCCGTCCTCGGTCTGCCGGTCGGCGACGACCGCCACCGCCTCGACCGAGGGAAAGTCGATCCGCTCCAGGGCCCTGAGCAGGTCGTACTCCCGCTCAGCGATCCGCTCGCGAGTCTCCTTGAACGCGTACACATAGTCACCGAGCCGGACGAACCGGACGATGTGTCGGGAGATGCCCTGCGGCAGGGCCACCAGGTGTTGGGCAGGCCACTCCTCCAGCGGTGTCGACCAGGGCAGGTCGAGCAGCGCCGGGTCCACGAGGGCAGACGTGATCCGCACGGGCACAAGCATGACGCCTCGCCCCCCGCATCCGCCTCACATCGTGGTTGGGCCCACAGCGCCGAACACCCCGGCCTGGCACCGGGCCGGTAGCGTGGTCGCGTGCTCAAACCCACGGCGGTACGACGTGACCTGCGGCTACGGCCCGTCCGACCGGCCGGCTGGTGGTTCGACGCGCTGCTGCTGGTCGGGTTCGGCGCGTTGACCCTCGCCCTCGCCGGAGGTGCGTTGCTCGGTCTGGACCTCGCGGTCCGGGAGTGGGCCTACGCCCATCACCCCGCGCCGATCTACTGGACGGCCCGGGTGTTCAACTTCCTCGGGCAGGGTGGATGGCTGCTGATGCCGCTCTCCGGGGCGCTCGCCGTCGCGGTGGCCTGGCGGAGCCGTACCGTCCGGCCACTGCTGCTGCTGGCGGGGGCGTTCGTCCTCCTGTATCTGACGGTCGGGCCACTCAAGGTCCTGACCGACCGGGCCGCGCCCAGCTCCGACCTGCCGCCGACCCAGTCGGTTCGGATCTTCAACGACCTGCCGCCCACCGAGTACGACCTGTCCTACCCGTCCGGGCACGTCGCCAACGCGATCGTCTGGTACGGGGTGATGGCCGTCCTGCTGACCGCGCTCACGGCGGGGCGACTGCACCCGAGCGTGCACCGACTGATCCGATTCGCTCCCCCGGCGATCCTGCTGGTCACGACGACCTACCTGAACTTCCACTGGCTCACCGACGGCGTGGCGGCCCTGCTGCTCGGGGTCTTCCTGGACCGGCTGCTGCACCGGGTGCCCTGGGACGACATCCCGCTCCCCCGCCGGCTACGCGATTGGGACCGGCCGTTCACCTCGTACCCCTAGGGTTTCGGTCCGTGGACCAACTGTCGCGGCGGCTTGGCGTACCGGATGCGGTTGTCATCGGGTTGGGCTCGATGCTCGGCGCGGGCGTCTTCGTGGTCTTCGGCCCGGCCGCGGCGGCGGCCGGCGACTCCGGGTTGCTGCCCGCGCTGGTGCTGGCCGGTTTCATCGCCTTCTGCAACGCGGCCAGCTCGGCGCGGCTGGCGGCCCGCTACCCGGAGTCCGGCGGCACGTACGTCTACGGCCGGGAACGCCTCGGGCCGTTCGCCGGGTTCCTGGCCGGCTGGGGCTTCGTGGTCGGCAAGACGGCGAGCTGCGCGGCGATGGCGTTGACCATCGGGGCGTACCTGTGGCCGGGCCAGGCCCGGTTGGTCGCGGTCGGCGCGGTGCTCGCGGTGACCGGGGTGAACCTGCGCGGCATCGGCAAGACGGCGACCGTCACGAAACTGCTGGTGGCGCTGGTGCTCGCGGTGCTGGCCCTGGTCGCGGTCGTCGGAGTGGCGGGCGGGCCGGTGCACCTGGATCGGCTCGGTGAGCCCGGCGGCTCCGCCCGGGGTGTGCTCACCGCCGCCGGGCTGCTCTTCTTCGCCTTCGCCGGGTACGCCCGGATCGCCACGCTCGGCGAGGAGGTCCGCGATCCGCAGCGGACCATTCCCCGCGCGGTCCCGTTGGCGCTCGGGGCGGTGCTCGCGATCTACGTGGTGTTGGCCGTGGTCACGCTCGGCGTACTCGGCGCCGACCGGCTGGCCGGGTCCGCCGCGCCCCTGGTCGACGTGGTGACCGCCGCCGGGCTGCCCGGCCTGGCCTGGGTGGTCCGCGCCGGGGCCACGATCGCGGTCGTCGGGGTGCTGCTGTCCCTGGTCGCCGGAGTCGGCCGGACCACCCTCGCGATGGCCCGCCGCCGCGACCTGCCCGGCGCCCTGGCCGCCGTGCACCCCGTGCACCGGGTGCCGCACCGCGCGGAGCTGGCGGTTGCCGCCGTGGTGATCGTGGTCGTGCTCCTCGGCGACGTACGGGGGGCCATCGGCTTCTCCAGCTGCACGGTGCTGGTCTACTACGCGATCACCAACGCGGCGGCGCTCACACTGGGGCGGGAACCCGGTCGGCGGCTGCCGGTGCAGGTGCTCGCCGGCCTGGGGTTGGTCGGGTGTCTGCTGCTCGCGGTCAACCTGCCCGTGACCAGCGTCCTCGCGGGCTTCGGTGTGCTCGTCGCTGGCACCGCCTGGTACGCGCTGCGCCTCGCGCGCCGGTGACCTGAGCGGGCCACCGGCGCGCGGGGGTCAACGGCTCAGGCGTCGGTAGCGGCGCACCGCCAGCGGAGCGAACGTCGCGATCAGCAGCACCGGCCACAGCACCGCCAACAGCATGGCGTGCTCCGCCGGCCAGGAGTCGCCACCCAGACCCGGGTTGCCGAACAGTTCGCGGATCGCCGCGACTGTGGCCGACAACGGGTTCCACTCCGAGATCGTCCCGATGACCGGGGGCATCAGCTCCGGCGACACGAAGACATTGGAGATCGCGGTGAGCGGAAACGCCGCCGGGAAGACGATGACGCCGACGGTGTCCGGGCTGCGGACCAGCAGCGCCAGGTAGATCCCCATCCAGGTGATCGCGACCCGCAGCAGCAGGAGCAGCCCGACGGCGAGCAACGCCTTGCCCACACCCTCTCGCCACTGCCAACCGACGAGCAGGCCGCAGACCAGGAGGGTGGACATCTCCAGCAAGGCGCGCAGCAGATCGGCGGCGCTGCGGCCGGTCATCAGGGCGGACCGTGCCATCGGCATCGACCGGAACCGGTCGACGACACCCCGGCTGAGGTCCAGCGCCACGCCGGTCGCGGTAGCGCCGAGGCCGTACAGCATCGTCATCACGAAGACCCCGGGCAGCAGGAACTCGCGATAGTTGCCACCACCGGGGACCTGCATGCCGCTGCCGAACACGTACCCGAAGACCAGCACGAACATGATCGGCAGTGAGAAGTACAGGATCACCTCCTCCGGCTGACGGACGACATGGATCATGTTGCGCCTGGTCATCGTCCAACCGTCGGCTACCGCAGTAGTCATGCCACGTCCGCCTTTCGTCCGGCGCCAACGGGTTCGCGGGCCTCGTCGGGACGATGACCGGTCAGATGCAGGAACGCCTCGTCCAACGTGGCGCGCCGCAGGCCGATGTCCTCGACCGCGATCCCCGCGTCGTCCAACGCCCGCACGACGTCGACCAGCCCGGCAACCCGGTCGGCCACCGGCACGCTGAGTTGCCGGATCTCCGGGTCACGCTCGGGCTCCGCGCCGCAGATCGGCGCGACGATGCCGGCGGCCAGGTCCAGGTCGGCCGCATCGCGCACCACCACCTCGATCCGGTCGCCGCCGGTCATCGACTTCAGCTCGTCCGGTGACCCCTCGGCCACCACCCGACCGGCGTCGATCACCGAGATCCGGTTGGCGAGCTGGTCGGCCTCCTCCAGGTACTGGGTGGTGAGCAGCACCGTCGTCCCCTCGGTGACCAGGGCGCGGACCAGGTCCCACACCTGGTTGCGGCTGCGCGGGTCCAGGCCGGTCGTCGGCTCGTCGAGGAAGAGCACGCGCGGCGTACGGATCAGGCTGGCGGCGAGGTCCAGCCGACGGCGCATCCCACCCGAGTACTCACCGGCGGAGCGGCTCGCCGCCTCGGCAAGCCCGAACCGTTCCAGCAGTTCGGTGGCGCGTTGCCGGGCCTCCCGCCGGCCCAGCCGGAACAGGCGGCCGAACAGCTCCAGGTTCTGCCGACCACTGAGGGTCTCGTCGACCGCGGCGTACTGCCCGGTCAACCCGATCCGGGCCCGCACCTCGTCCGGCTGTCGCAGCACGTCGAACCCGGCCACGGTGGCCCTGCCCGCGTCGAAGCGCAGCAGAGTGGTGAGGATCCGTACGGCCGTCGTCTTTCCCGCGCCGTTGGGCCCCAGCAGCCCGTACACAGTGCCGGTCGGTACGGCCAGGTCGAACCTGTCGAGCGCGCGGGTGGGGCCGTACCGTTTGCCCAGACCCTCGGCGACCACCTCGTATGTCGTCATGACCCCACGGTGCGGTCAGGCGCTGACGGGTCACGCACCGTCCGCTGACGGCAGCGCACCAGGCCTGCTCGCGGCTTCGGCCTTCTCCTGCTCGGTGATCTCGTCGAGCACGAGGATGATCTCCGACCGGGTGGCCTCGCCGACGTACCAGCCGGTGAGCCCGCCGACCAACGCCTCCTCGCAGAGCCGTCTCGCCTCGACCAGATCGCCGCGCAGCCGGGCCACCTGGGCGAGGCCGAGGCGAGCGCTGGCCACGAACTCGGGCGCGCCGCTGCGCTGCGCAAGGAGCAGCGCACCGGCGAAGTCGTCCCGTGCCGCGGCGAGGTCACCGGCACGCAGCCGGATCTCGCCCCTGGTCCGCAGCATGTCGGCCTGGTCGACGGCCGACCCGAGCGCCTCGACCAGTCCCATGGCCTCGTCCATGTGGGCGCCCGCCGTCTCCGGATCACCCTGCCAGGCAGCCAGTTCGCCGAGCGCACCGAGTGTGATCATGCAGCCCCACCGGTCCCCGGTGCTCCGGAAGCCGTCGAGCGCGGTGGTCAGCGCGCTCCTGGCCCGGTCCCACTCGCCACTCCACATCAGCGCCGAGCCGCTTCCCATCGCGCCGAGCGCGTTGATCCACACGTCCGGACCGACCAGTCGCCGCAGCTCCCGCATCAGCTCCTCGACGTGCTCTGCGCCGCCGGACGGCGGCCCGGTCGAGATCCCCGACAGATACAGCAGGAACGGTTGTCGAGGTGCCCGGTCGAGGCTGCGGATCACGGACCGCTGATTTCCGAGCGAAGGCAGGTGGCCGGCACCGGCGAGCGAGCTGTTGTAGACGCAGAGGGCGAACTCCTCGCTCAGCCCCGGCGGCGCTTCGGCCCCCAGCAGGTCGAGGACGTTGGCGGCCAATCGGGCCGCTTCCCCGCGCATGCCCCGCAGCCACCAGTAGAACGACAGGGCCGCGACCAACCCGGCCGCGTCGGGCGCGTCACCGGCCGCGGTGGCACGGCGCAGGGCGGCGTGCAGGTTGTCCCGCTCGGCGTCGAGCCGCCGCAACCAGTGCAACTGTTCGGCTCGCCGAAGGTGGTCGCTGGCGGTCCAGGCGAACTCCAGGAAGTACGCGGTGTGCGCACGACGTAGCTGGTCGGCCTCGCCGGCCTCGGCGAGACGCTCGGCGCAGAAGGCACGCACCGTCTCCAGCATCCGGTAACGGCCGCCGGTCAGCTCCACGAAGGACTTGTCGGCCAGACCGCTCAGCGCGTCGACGAACTCTGCCGCGGGAAGGCCGGAGACCCGCCCGGCGGCCTCCAGCGTGGCGCCGCCAGCGAAAACGGTCAGCCGGCGGGCCAGCCTGCGTTCGGCATCGTCGAGCAGGTCCCAGCTCCACTCGACCACGGCCCGGAGCGTGCGGTGTCGGGGCGACGCGGCCCGGCTGCCCATGGACAGCAGCCGGAACCGGTCGTCCAGACGGGCGGCCACCTCCGCGACGGGCAACGCCCGCAGCCGCGCGGCGGCCAGCTCGATCGCCAACGGCAGGCCGTCGAGGGTGCGGCAGATCCGCAGCACCACGTCGACGTTGGCCTCCGTGACGGTGAAGTCGGGTGCGACGTCGGCGGCCCGTTGGGCGAAGAGGCTGACCGCGGCGTAGTCGTCGGCATTCTCCGTCGACGCGTCGGGTGGCGGCAGGGTGAGCCCGGACAACGGGCACAGCGCCTCACCGGCCAACCCGAGCGGCTCGCGACTCGTGGCCAGCACCCGCAGCGCCGGGCACGCGCCCAGCAGTCGTGCGGCGAGCCGGGCCACGTCGGCGATGACGTGCTCGCAGTTGTCGAGCACCAGCAGCAGCCGCCGCTCGGCCAACGCCTCGACCAGTCGGTCGGTAGACTGCCGGCCCGGCTCGGCCGGGGCCCGTAGACCCGCGTCACGCAGACCGAGCGCGCTCAGCACCGCCTGTGGTACGTCCGACCCGTCGGCCAGCCCGGCCAGCTCGACGAAACGGACGTCGCCGTCGACGCGTCCCGCCGCCTCGATGGCCAACCGGGTCTTGCCCGCTCCCCCAGGGCCGGTGAGGGTGACCAGCCTGCGCTCGCCGAGCAACGCTCGAACGCGCTTGAGCTCCTCCTCCCGCCCGACGAACGTGGTGAGCTGGCTCGGCAGCGCCTGCTCGGCCGCCGCGCGTTCCTCACCACGCAGCACCGCCAGGTGAACGGCAGCCAACTCCGCCGATGGGTCGACGCCGAGCTGCTCGGCCAGCGTGTGCCGGGCGTCCTCGAACTCGGCCAGCGCCTCCGCTGGCCGACCCAGTGCCGCCAGGGCCCGCATGAGCTGGCCGCGCGAGCGCTCCCGGAGGGGATGCGCGACGACCAACTCCCGCAGCTCCGCGATCAGCGCGCTCTGTGCGCCCAACGCCAGGTCCGCCTCGACCCGATCCTCGATGGCGGCCAACCGCAGCTCGTCCAGCCGGGCCGCCTGGGCGGGCGCGCCGGCTGCGCCGACGGCATCGGCCAGGGCGGGACCACGCCACAGCTCCAGCGCCTCGCGCAACACCGCCGCCGCCCGGGGCCAGTCGCCGTCGACGAGCGCGCGGCGTCCCGCCCGGGCAAGCCGTTCAAACCGGTACGCGTCGACATCGTCGGGGTCCACGGCCAGGCGATAGCCGGCCGGGTGAAACTCGACCGGGTCGTGCCCGGCAGGCAGGGCCTGGCGCAGCCGTGACACCTGGGATTGGAGCGCGTTGGACGCACCACGCGGCGGATGCTCCCCGTACAGGCCGTCGATCAGGCGCTCCGCGGAGACCACCCGACCCGCGTCGAGCAGGAGGAGCGCCAGCAGGGCGCGCAGCCGCGGACCGCCCACGGGGACCTCTCGCCCGTCGGCCAGCACCACCTGGGTCGGTCCCAGGATGCGGAAACGCATGCCGTCCATTGTCGCTCAGCTCCGGCCGGTTCCGGCTGACCGATCCGCCGAGCTTGCGGGTCGGAGGGTGAACCGCAATTTCGGTGCTCCGCACAGGAAGGAGAAGTCCCTATTCGCGCTCGCTTTGGTGTCGGAATCTAGCGTAGACAGGGGTGTATTCAGGTGCATTATCGGGAACATTCGGGTAGCGAATGCTGCCCTCAGTCTCCCACCAAGAGCTTATGTACTCGCTTGGATTCTTGTATTCAAATATCGCTACCAGGCCGAGTAGGGAAACTGGGTTGTCCGCCCCGAAGTCCCAGCCATCCCGCTGAGCACAAAAGGTATCGGTTTCCCTGTCGTGCCAAATCGAGAATCGTTTATCTTCGAGGACTGCGATTGCCGTTGTGTAGACATTTATGTGTTCGCTCAGCGCTGCCATCCCGACTCCTTTCCGCGTCGCACGGTTGTCTCATCGGCCCCCGCTCAATCAAGTCGAGCGCATACCACCCACAACTCGTACTCCTCTGCCGTTACCCCGCATACACCATCGCCAGCCAGCGACATCGCGACAAACTCCGGCTCGCCAGGATTCGGACCGAGCGCGTCGAGCGCCAACGGCCCGTCTGGCAGCCGCACCGCCACCCAACCCCTGTCGCCACTTTGTTCGGTGAGGCTGATTAGCAGGGTGCCATCGCCGCTCGTCAACCCGCGCTCATGCACCAAGCGGCGCCACCGCCGCTCCACCTGTTCCACTGCATCGACCGCGGCGAGTGCGATCGACCATTCGGGGCTTGCCAGCGAACTGACGACCGGCTTCCAGGCTTCCTGTTCGGACGGCAGCCCTTCCGCCATGTCATACGCCTCGAGCACGTGGAAGCCGGCCACCCTCAATCGATCTTTAATCACTGACGAAGCGGCCGAGAAGCTGCCTAGGGTCTGACAGGGAGCGTCCGTGTCGCCATTAAGAACACCGTCGTCCCACGGCAGTTGCCGCACACCACCGACCGGAATTCGTCGAGCAGCGGCGCGAAGCTCTGCGACGGCTGACCGGTCACCGGCCGAGTCTCCGAGAATTGTGAGAGCCTCCGCCTGCCGCCGCAGCTCAACCTGGACTGACGGCGACCCAAGCAGAGCTTCACGGTCATCGGCGTCGAGCACCCCAAGGCCCTGCTCCCGAGCCGAGAGCTCGTCGGCCGCCGCATATGCCCGCTCGGCTGCGTAGACGGCGTAGGTGACGTCATCGCTGCCCACCAGCTCAAGCAGGTAGATGAGCGACGCGACCGCATCCTCCGCCTGAGGTGCCCAGTCATTCCAGTCATCCTCCGAGGGCAGCAACTCCTTCACTGCGTCCGGCGAGGGCAACTCGGGACCGTGCACAGCCGGCTGATGACCGGCCGAGGCCGACCAGACAGCATCGACGCTGGCCCGCACGAGGTCAGCGTCACCGATCTGGTCCGGCTCGCTGAACTTGACATAGGACGGCACCAGAACCTCGACACAACTGACCGCGAACGCAACACGCTGCCACGGTTCGAGTGCGGCAAGGACCGTGCGCAGCCGCTGACCGTTGAAGCTCTCGGTAGACGCTGCTCCAGCTTCAGGACGGCAAGAGGGCTCAGTTTCCTTGCTCAAGGAACACCTCCGCGTCGAATGGTCGGCCCGCCAGGCGAGCAGCCTCTCGAACCTCTCCGGAGGTCATCCGTGAGACCAGCTGGTGGGCCTCGTGCACTCCGTCGCCGCTGCCCTCATTGAGCATCGCAATGAACCACCGCAGACCCTGCACCAGATCCACGCTCGTCCCAATGCCGTCCCGGTACCAACTGCCCACGACGAACATGCAGTTGGACTGACCCGCCTCGGCACCGAAGAGATACCACTCGAACGCTTCTTCATCAAGGTCAAGGGCAGCCAGATAGTTTCCCAGGAACGGGTACGCCTCAGTGACTTCCGCCTTCGCAGCTACCCTCAACCAGCGCACGGCGTTAGGGATGTCGACCGCAAGGAATTCGCCATTGGCGTAATGCAGGCCAAGGTTGAAGGCAGCTATCCCGTCTCCGCCCTCGGCTGCCGCACGATAGAGCCGCATCGCCCTTTCCTTGTCAAAGGCGACCCCCTGCCCTCGCTCCAGCAGGTACGCCATAGTCCGCTGAGCGACCACGTCGCCCTCGGCGGCGGACTGACCCAGGAAGTCGACAGTCTCCTCCGGAGCGTCGACATACAGCATGAAAATGACGCCCAACATCGTACGTGCACGAGTGTTTCCGAGGTCAGCCTGCGCCTTCAGCACAGGGCACAGGCGAAGCAGCTCAGCGACAGCCGAGTCATCGCCTGCGGCAGCAGACCTGAGGCACGAGTCCGCCACTTCAACCGGATCCTGGCGGTCCCAACTCCACCGGTCATAAATCGAATGCAGCATCATCCAAATCCACCTCCATGACCAACCCAGTGACGTCGACGTAGGTCACGTATTCCGGGTCGTCCGAGAGAATCCCTGCGGGGGAGAACGAATCAAGCAGTTCCAGACCGCCGGGCTGCCTGGGCCCCACTCGCACCGCTCGAGCCAGGCCATCAGCACGATAGAGACCGTTCTTGATCGGCAGGCAACCCGATGACCACGAGTCGGTGATTGACAACCGCTTACGCTGCCCTTCTTCCCTGACCCGGTGGATAGCGCAGCGGCCGCGCCGGGTGATGTCAGCTCACCTCGCCGCTCTCGTCATGTCGGCGGGTCAGCGCGAAGTCGTCCGGTGGTCCGCCAGCGATTGTCGAGGAAGCGCCTGCGGCGGGGGCAACGGGGTGGGCCACGCCGGCCCCCGAGTCCGTCTGGCCCGGCACCGAGGGAGACGCCGCCGCTGGGGTGGGCACTCCGCCGTGGACCGCTCCGGCCGGCCGGGAGACCGGGCCCGGGCGGGCTGGCGGGGCACACTGCCGCGTCAGCCAGTCCAATCCGCGTCGGCGTGCGACCACTGTCAACCGGTCGCCCGCGAAGATCACCTGGCGAGGGTCGAGGTCCTTCCACCAGATCGTCCTGCCGCCACCGGCCGGGGTCCGGGCGATCAGCCGGACCTGCCCGTCCCGGTTGACCATGCCCAGGGGCCGGCCGTCCAACTCGGCGCCGGCGGCGACCGGCACCTCGGCGACCGGCAGCGCGTGCCGGTCGACCGGAATCGTGGTGATCACCGCCCGTTCGGTGAGGGCACCGATGAAGGCCGGGGCAGCCAGGTAGGAGACCGACCGGGAGACGCCGAGAGCGAAGGTCTCCTCCACCCGCTCGGCGAAGTCACCGTCGAAGAACCGCAGCACCACCCGCAGGTCCCCACGAAGATCACGGGCCGCGAGCGCCGCCTCCAGGTTGGCCACGTCGTCGGTAGACGCCACCACCAGCGCCTGACAGTCGGCCACCGACGCGGCGACCAGCGTCTCCGGCAGCGCGGCGTCACCGACGATCAGCGGCACCTCCAGCTGACGGGCCAGGGCGGCGCCGCGCGGCTCCGGGTCCTTGTCGATCGCCACCACCTCGACGTCGTACTCGCGAAGCTGCGCCATCACCCGGGTGCCGACGTTGCCCAGGCCGATCAGCACGACGTGCCCGACCCGCGCGGGTTGCAACTGGCCCGTGTGCAGGGCCAGTCGTGCGTTGACGATGCCGTCCACCACGACGGCGGTGATCAGCGGAATCAGCGCCAGCCCGGCCAGGTTGAGCACCACCTGCATGATCTGCGCGCCGGCTGGTTTGGTGGTGTCCGGGTCGGCGCCGCTGAGCGTGGTCACCAGCGTCAGGTACAGGGCTTCCAGTGGGGAGGCACCCTCGGTGCGGGAGATCAGCGCCCCCAGCACCGCGATCACCGCGAGCACCAGCATCACCGCAACGCCGATCTTGCGGGTCGCGAAGCCGCGTACCGCGCCCAGCAGCACCGCGACCGGACGGCGTCGCCGACGGGCCCGGACCAGTCGACGGGCGGCGACCTCGGTGGCGGGTGGCTGCCCCGTCGCCTCGGCGAGCACCAGGTCCGCGCCAGCCTGCTCGGCCGGAAGCAGCTCCACCCCCTGCGCCTCGGTGAGGTGGGCCAGTGCGCAGACCACGTCCTGCGGTCGGACGTCGGCCCGGCGGGCCACCCGCAGCGTCTTGTCCCGGTGCTGGAAGGAACTCGGGTCGACCTCGCCGAGCGCGGCTGCCACGAAGGCCGGCGCGGCCATCTCGGCGTCGGAGAGCACCTCGACCGATGCCTTGAGCAACTTGCGCACACCGTCGGCGAGGGTGCCGTTGAACATTCGCAGCACCTGGCGGACCCGCTGGTCGACGGCCTGGGCGCAGAGCGCGGCGTGCAGGTTGCCCACGTCGTCCTGGTGCAGCAGGGCCAGCCCGGACGCCCCGGCCAGGCCGGCGGCCTCGAAGGTGGCCACGTCCAGCCGATCCGAGCGGACCACCCGGACCCCCCGCAGCGCCGCCACGTCCGGGCCGTTGCTGCGGTAACGCTCCGGCACCACGACGGTCACCCGGGCGCCACCCGTCGGCAGCTCGGATTCGAGCATCGCCCTGGCCACGTAGTAGGCGAGCGCGTCCTTCCCGCAGATCACATAGTGCGGGCGTGGATCACCGACGGAGCGCAGCCGCCAGTTCCACTCGACCGCCCGTCGCGCCCGGTCCCGCCACGGCTCCGCCATGCCCGGATCGTAATCAGCACGGCCACGGTGGGCGACCCCGTCCGGATCATCCCCCGGCCAGGCATGCCCGCCCTGGCGACGGGTAGAGCAGCGACATGCAGACGTTCCTCCCGTACCCGGACTTTCTGGCCAGCGCCCGGACGCTGGACCAGAAGCGGCTGGGCAAGCAACGGGTGGAGGCCATCCAGGTGCTGCGCGGGCTCACCCGACCCGGGTACGGCTGGCGCAACCACCCGGCGGTGAAGATGTGGGCCGGGTACGAGGAGGCGCTCACCCGCTACGGGCTGGACATGTGCGCGGTGTGGACCGAACCGGGGCGGGCGGACACCTGTGCCACCACGATGACCGTCGACCTCGCTGCCGCCTGCGGGGCCGGTGTCGTACGGACCCAGGACGAGCTGGCCCGGGACGGCGAACTGCCACCGTGGCTGGGCCGCGACGACCTGCACCTGAGCCACCGCTCGTCGCTGGTGCGCAAGGACCCGGCGCACTACCGGCCCCTCTTCGGTGACGACGTTCCAGCAGACCTGGAGTACGTCTGGCCTGCCTCCGACCGCGCGCGCCGATGCCTGGAGTAGGGGAGACTGGGGCCCGAGAGAGGTAGGTGCCCATGGCGCTGTCGCAAGTGGTGGGTCGGCTCATCGGCGTACGCCAGCACCTGGTGGACCCGGGCGGCGGTGGCGCGGACCGCGTGCCGCGACCGGCCACGGCGGTGGTGGTTGGTGGCGGCATCGCCGGCATGTCGGCGGCGGTGGTGCTCGCCGAGCGGGGTGTGGCGGTGACGGTGCTGGAGGCGGCGCCGACGCTCGGTGGTCGACTGGGCGCCTGGCCGGAGGCACTCGCCGACGGCACCCAGCAGAACGAGCACGGCTTCCACGCGTTCTTCCGGCAGTACTACAACTGGCGGTCGATTCTCCGCCGGGTCGACAGTGACCTGGGTTTCCTCAAGCCCATCCCGGGCTACCCGATCCTCAGCGAGCAGTGGCCGACCGAGGAGTTCGGCAAGCTGCCGCCGGCACCGCCGACGAACCTTCTCGCACTGCTGTTGCGCAGCCCCAGCCTGCGCCTGGCCGACCTGCGACTGATGGATCGGGACGCCGCGCTGCCGCTGCTCAGCTACGACCCGGTACGCACCTACGCCGAGTTGGACGGCACCACCGCCGACGAGCTGCTGGCGTCGCTACGACTGCCGGACCGGGCGCGGGCCATGCTGTTCGAGGTCTTCTCGCACTCGTTCTTCAACCACGAGGCGGAGATGTCGGCCGCCGAGATGGTCGCCCAGTTCCACTTCTACCTGCTCGGCAACCCGGAGGGGCTGGCGTTCGACTGCCCCGACGAGGACTACGCCACTGCTATCTGGGAGCCCCTGACCCGGCACGTCGAGAAGCACGGCGGCCGGGTGCTGACCAGCTCCGCCGCGACCGGTGTGCACCGCGACGGCGACGGCTGGCGGGTGACGACCACCGACGACGGCAGCCACCCGGCCGGTCACGTCGTGCTCGCCGTCGACCCGCCGGCGCTCGCCGCGCTGGTCGCGGCCTCCCCGGACCTGACCGGGCAGGCACCGGAGCTGGCGGCGCGGATGCCCGCCTTCGGCCAGCCCGGCCCGCCGTACGCGGTGGCGCGGTTCTGGTGTGACGGGGACGTGGCCGCCGAGCGGGCGGTGTTCAACGGCGTGTCCCGGCAGCCCACTCTGGACTCGGTGACGCTCTACCACCGGTTGGAGAACGAGCCGCGGCGCTGGGCGCGGCAGACCGGCGGGTCGGTCATCGAGCTGCACGCGTACGCCTGCGAGCCCGGCGTGCCGGCGGAGGAGCTGGCCGAGCGGATGCGCCGCGAGCTGGTCGCGCTCTGGCCGGAGGTCGGCGACCTGCGGGTCCGCGAGCTGCGGGCCCGGGTCGAGGCGCAGGCGCCGGCGTTCACGCCGGGCAGCCACGCCTGGCGACCGGGGGTACGCACCGACGCGACCGGCGTCTATCTGGCTGGGGACGGCATCGCCACGGACTTCCCGAGCGCGTTGATGGAACGCTCGGCGGCGACCGGGATCATCGCCGCGAACCACATCCTGCGCGCCGAGGGCGCCTCGGCCGAGCCGGTGCGCTCGATCCGACCACGTGGGCTGCTCGCCGGTCGCGGCGCACCAAAGCGACAAAACGCACCATAAACATCGGCACGCTGTCGTACGCTCGATTGATCAACCGTCGATCGACCGGGCGGGAGGGCAGCGGCAGATGTCACCACTGCACCGCGTCGGCGCGGAAAGCGGCCCGCCGAACGACGAGATCGGCCGCGACGACGCGTACCCCCTGATCCGCGACGAACGCGCGTGCATCGTCACCGCGCTGCGGCTGGGCTGGTGGATGGCGGACGCCTACCACCACGGGCAGCACGCGGAGCTCGGCGCTCCCGTGGAGGCCCGACCGGCCGTACCCCCGGCCAAGCTCTCCAACCTCACCGAGATGTCCGCCCACCGCCGGATGCGGATGTACCTCGACGGGGTGGACGTCGCCCTGGCCCAGATCGCCGACCTCACCCGGCACAACGGGCCGGTGCCCGACACCGCCTCCGCCCGGGCCCTCCTCCCCGACCTGGACCGGGCCGACCCCGCAGACCCGGTACCCCTGCTGCTCGCCCTCGACGACCTCAACGTGGACGTGCTCCGCTGGACGATGGCCACCAACCACCGGGTCGGCCTGGCCTACCGGCTGGGCCGATCGGTGGCCGACACCGTCCGAGCCGGCGACGCCGCCCAGTTGCTGAGGCAGTTCGGTGGGCGGCAGATCCAGATCCGCCGGTGGTTGGACGAGCTGGCCACCGTCCTGCCGCCGTACTCGGCCGCGGTGGTGCGCCGGTCACTCGCCGCCTGGTCGAACGCTGTCGACCGGGCCGGCCTCGGGGACCCGGCCGTGCCGGCGCCCGCCGAGCTGAGCCGGGCCCTGCGCGGCCAGGGCGACCTCTGGCGCGACGTGCTCACCGGCGGCCTGCACCCTCGCGACCTGCTCGACGAGGAGGACTACGCGGTGATCGCCAGGAACCTGATGATCCGGGACCGGCGGCTGGTGGCGCAGGCGGCACGCGGCATCTTCTGGCCGGTGCTCGTACCGGTGCTGTTGGTGCTCTTCGCGGTGGTCGGGGTGAGTGCCGCCGCGGCCGCCGGCTCACCGGCCACCCGGGCCACCGTCGCCCTGGTGGGCCTCGGCGCCGGTCTGGCCGCGATCTGGCGGTCGGTCTCGGGCCCGGCGCTGGCGGTCGCCGGTGAGGTCAACCGACCCCTGCTGGACAGCGAACTCACAGTGCGGATGGCCCTGCGACTGAACCGCCCCCTGGCCACCGCCCACATCTCGACGGACGCCACCACCCCCACCCGCCGCCAACGACGTTCCGACGAGACCAGCCGATCGAAATCCGTTGCCCGTCTGTCCCGTCCCGGCCTACCGTGATCGCGCAAGGTCAACCACCACCGCGGGAGCAGCTCATGGCGATGTCGCACGTCACCATCGTGCCGTCGACGCTGCCCGGCGGCGGTTGCCGAGCGGAAGTTCCCCGGGCGGGCCGGCCCGACTGACGCGTATCCGTACGCGCTGAGCCGCCCCGTCCGACAGCCGGACCGGGCGGCTCTTCGCTGTCCGTCAGCCTCTGGAAAGGAGTCCCGGTGGACGCCGTCCTCGTCATCAACGCCGACCTCGGCCCGCTGCACCGGGTCACCGTCCAACACGCCGTACGGATGCTCTGCCGTCGGGTGGCCGAGATCCACGAGGCCGAGCCGGACCGGGTGATCGGGGTCTTCCCGATGCCCCGGGTGGTGCGGCTGGTCCGCTTCGTGGTCACCCGGTGGAGGTTCAACTCCGGGCCGGCCTGGTCCCGCGCCGGGGTGCTGCGCCGCGACGGCAGGTGCTGCGCGTACTGCGGTGGGTCCGCCTCCACGATCGACCACATCCTGCCCCGCTCGCGCGGCGGTCGGAACACCTGGCGGAACACCACCGCCGCCTGCTACGCCTGCAACCAGCGCAAGGGTGACCGGACGCCGTCGGAAGCGGGCATGCCGCTGCGCCGGGAGCCGGTCAACCCCGGGTGGGGGGCGCTGGCCGGGCGGTGACGGACCGGCCGGCGGGAACGGGGGGCCGCGTTCCGGGTACGTCCCGGGCGCGGCACCCGCCGGCCCCCGGTCAGACGGCGCGTTCCCTGACCCTCGATTTCGGGCTGCCGCCGGGGCAGCGCACCCGGACCTCACTGCGGTGCTCGGAGGAGACCAGCTCGACCTGGATCTGCTTCGCCGGGCCCGGGTCGTACGCCTCGACCCGGAACCCGGGCACGAGCGTCACCGCGAGCACCTCGACGGACTTCCCGACGCAGCGAATGGTGACCGTCCCGCCTCGCGCGTCCACGGACGCACCCGAGCCAGGGGTGGGCGTGGGCGTGTGCGCAGCCCTGGTCGGGGTCGGCCCTGGGGTGGTGACGGTCGGGCTCGGCCTGGCCCGAGGGGCTGACCGGGAAGCGGGCGCGGTGCTCCCGGCCGGCGGGACGGCGGCCGGTCCGGTGTCGGCCGGCTCCTCGCTGCGCGGCATTCCCACAGTGGTGGTGCCCGGGCCGATTCCCGTCGAGGGCCCCTTCTGCCCCAGCCGGCGGTTGTGCGAGTCACCGAGCGACCCGGCAATCGCCACCGCGGCGATCACCGCGCAGCTGACCGCCAGCACGGCCCGCCCCCGACGCCACGCTCCTCGCCGGGACGTGGACCCGGCAGCCGCCTCGCCCGTCTCACCCGTCGGCCCGGCCGTCTCGACCTTCGGCCCGGTCGGCTCGCTCGCATCGGCGGGCGTGTCGCCGGGCTGCTCGGTCGCGTCGGCCGCCGGGTCGACAGCGCCGGCCGCCTCGACCACGGCAGTCGCTGCGCTGGCGGCGGCGGCGGCGAGCAGGATGCGGGCCGCCTCGACGGCCGGCGGCCGGTCGACGGGGTCGCGGGCCAGGCACCAGCGGTAGAGCCGGTGCACCTCGGGCGGCACGCCGTCGACCCGGGGCAGCGGATCCGGCTCGACGTGCGTGTGGGCGCGGAGCATCCCGGTCTGCGCCTCGGCGGGCCACGGCAGCCGGCCGGTGAGCACCCGGTGCAGCAGCAGGCCGAGGGCGTACACGTCGCAGGCCGGCAGCACCTCGCCGGCCTCCAGTCGCTCCGGAGCCAGGTAGGCCGGCGTGCCCAGCAGCCGCCCCTCGAAGTCGATCTCCGACTCACCGGCGGCCGCCGCGATGCCGAAGTCGAGCACCTTGGCGCCGGCGGGCGTGAGCATCACGTTGCCCGGCTTGATGTCGCGGTGCACCAGATCCTGGTCGTGCGCGGCGGCCAGCGCGGAGGCCACCTGGGCGCAGACCCGCAGACCCGCGCGGGGCGGCAACGGCCCGGACGCCAGCCGTTGTTCGAGGGTGTGACCGCCGAGCATCTCCATCACCACGAACGGGACCTGGGCACCGTCGACCAACGACTCGCCGAAGTCGTAGACGCTGGTGACATGCGGGTGCGACAGACGGGCCGCGGCCTTGGCCTCAGCCCGGATCCGCTGCCGCGCGTTGTGGTGGGTGGCGACGAGCACCTTCACCGCGACGTCCCGTTCGAGCACTTCGTCGTACGCCCGGTGCACCGCCGACATGCCACCACTGCCGAGGCGTTCCAGGAGCCGGTAGCGCCCCGCAAGCAACTGATCACGCTGCACGACCGACAGCCTGCCGTACCGACCGGCGGCGGGCCACCCCGGATCGAGGTGTTGCGATGGGTGGGACGGAGCCTCGGCTACCGCTCGCTCAGATCCGGGTGGTTCCGGAGGAACGCCTCACCCCGTCGGGCGTTTCGCAGGACCGACACGATCAGCACCACCCAGATCACCAGCAGCAAGCCGCCGATCAATGCGTGGAACGGCGCGAACCCCACGAAGACCTGGCCGACGCTCGTCATCACCAGCCCAGCGCACAGCACCGCGAGATAGCGCTGACTGACGAACTGTCTGGCGGTCTCCACGAGCAGAGCCCGGTCTTCGTCGGCCTCGGGTGCGTCGCGTCGCACCTGCCGATCCAGCCGACGACGATGCGACCAGCTGAGCCCGATCAGGGGCGACTGTCGTCCCGACCGGTAGCGGCCGGTGGCGACCAGCCAGATGGCTGCGGCCACCTCGATGACGACTCCGACAATCACCAGGACGAGGCCGAGGTTGCTCGCCCAGTGCGGCGGGTCGCCGTCGAAGATGCCGGTGTTCTCACCACCCATCGCGACACCCACCGCGAGACCGCCGACCACGGCGGGCAGCAGCACGAAGAGAAGAATCAGACGGAGTCGCCGTTGGCCCCGCTCGGTCTGCCCCGGATTCGATGCTGCCGCGTCCATAGTGGTCCCCCGATCACCGTGTGGAGCGGGGACTACCCATCGACGGCGACGGCTCAAACCGGTCGGTCGTCGGCCGGTTCCCGCCAGGCGAAGCGGGGCGTACGTCGCTCGGCCATCGCCGCGACCCCCTCGCGGGCCTCGCCGGTGGTCGCCACCTTCCGGTGCCACCAGGCGATCCGCGCGGGCCCGGCACGGTCGTCGATGATCTCCTTGGCGGCGGCGACGCTCAGTGGTGACCGCTGGGCGATCGTCATCACCAGTTCGTCCACCCGCCCGGCGAGCCGATCGGCAGGCAGCACCTCGTCGACCAGGCCGATCCGCAGGGCGCGCTCGGCGTCGATCAGTTCGGCGGTGAACAGCAGATGCTTGGCGGCGGACGGGCCGACCAGCCGGGCCAGCCGGCGCGTCGTCGGTGCCGGATAGACCAGACCGAGCCGGGCCGGCGGTACGCCGAACCGGGCGTCGTCCGCAGCGATCCGCAGGTCGCAGGCGACCGCGAGCTGAGCGCCACCCCCGACGCAGGCGCCTCGGATGGCTGCGACGGTCGGCTTGGCGAAACTGGCCAGCCGTTCCTCGGCGGCCACCGCGATGCTGGCGTCGCCGGCGTCCAACAGCTCGGCCAGGTCGCCGAGGTCGGCACCCGCGCAGAAGGCGTCGCCCGCGCCGGTGAGCACCAACGCCCGTACGCCCGGGTCGGGTTCCAGCCGGTCGAGCAGTTCGGGGAGCTGACGCCACATGGCTGCGGTCATCGCGTTGCGCCGGGCCGGGTTGTGGATCACCACGGTTGCGACCGGTCCGGTCACCTCGACGGTCAACTCCGCGTCCGACATACGGCGACCATAACGGCGCGGACCCAGCGGCCACCCCGAGGGGCGGTCGCTGGGCCCGCGGTCAGGTCAGGAGACGGTCAGCGCGGTGTCGTCGACCACGAAGGACGTCTGCAACGAGGAGTCCTCGGTGCCGGTGAACTTCAGGTTGACGGTCTGGCCGGCGTACGCCGCCAGGGAGAAGGACTTCTGGCTGTAGCCGGTGGCCTTGTTCAGGTTCGAGTAGGTCGCCAGCGTGGCCAGAACGGTTCCGCTCGAGTTCAGCACCTGCACGTTGAGCTTGTCGTAAGCGACGCTGGTGGTGGTCTCGGCCGAGTCGATGTGCAGCCAGAAACTGAGCGCGTACGACGAGCAGCCGGCCGGCAGGCTCACCGACTGGGCGAGCGTCTCGGTGCGGGTGCTGCCGTACCCGTTCAGCCATGCCTTGTACGAGCCGGTGCGGGCAGCCTGGCCGCTGGAGGTGGTGATGACGCCGGAGCTGGCGGTCCAACCGGTCGCGCCGGACTCGAAGCCCGGGTTGGCCAGCTTCTGCCCCGGCGCGGTGCAGCCACCGCCGGTGCCGTTCACGGTGAGTCGGTAGGTGGCGCTGCGGGTGACCGCGCCCGCACCGTTCACGGTGATCGAGTAGGTGCCGGGCGGGGTGCTCGCCGAGGTGCTGATGGTGAGGGTGGACGAGCCGCCCGAGGTCACCGAGGCGGGGCTGAACGCGGCGCTGGCCCCGCTGGGCAGGCCGGACGCCGAGAACGTCACCGTCTGCGCCGAGCCACTGGTGGTGGCGGTCGACACGGTGGTGGAGACCGCGCTGCCCGGGTTGACCGAGCCGGCGGTCGGCGAGAGCGCGACCGAGAAGTCGTTGCCGGTCGAGCAGGCCGAGTCGCTGCCGGCCACGTTCACCGCGGTCCAGGCGGCCTGCACGGCCTTGTACTCGGTGGAGCAGCTTCCGTACAGGTCGGTGGCTGCCCGCAGGCTGTACGCGCGGGAGGTGTTCGCCGGGTTGCTGGTGCTGACGTACGCCGTGTTGGACGTGAAGTAGACGTCCAGCGCCCGGTACCAGATCTTCTCGGCCTTGGCCCGGCCGATGCCGGTCACCGCGGGGGCGGAACCACAGACCGGGGAGGTGCCGTACGAGGTGGCGCCGGTGCCCTCGGCCAGGTTGAAGAAGAAGTGGTTGGCCACGCCGGAGGAGTAGTGCACGTCCTTGTTCTTGGTGCTGGTGGACCAGCAGCTGTCGGACGAGCCGTCCAGCGACGGGTTGTACATGTAGCGCAGCGGCGTGCCGTTGTTGTTGATGTTGATCTTCTCGCCGACCTGGTAGTCGCCCGGGTCGCTCGGCGCGGCGGCGTAGAACTCCACCATGTTGCCGAAGATGTCACTGGTGGCCTCGTTGAGGCCGCCGGATTCGCCGGAGTAGACCAGGCCGGCCAGCGCTTCGGTGACGCCGTGGCTCATCTCGTGCCCAGCCACGTCCAGCGAGACGAGGGGGCGGGAGTTGCTGGAGCCGTCACCGTAGGTCATCTGGGCGCCGTCCCAGAAGGCGTTGACGTAGTTGTTGCCGTAGTGCACCCGGCTCGGCACGCCGGAGCCGTTGCCGAAGATGCCGTTGCGGGCGTGCACGTTCTTGAAGTAGTCGAACGTCTTCGCCGCGCCGAAGTGCGCGTCCACGCCGGCGGACTGCCGGTTGGAGTTGGCCCCGGTGCCCCACGCGTTGTCCGCGTCGGTGAAGGTGGTGCAGGTCGACGTGCCGTTGTTCATGTCGCAGGTACGGCCGTTGCCGTGCGACGGATCGATCATCTGGTACGTGCTGCCGGAGAGCGTCGTGTCGATGCTGACCGCGCCGGTGTAGATGCCCTGGCCGCTGCCGACCACCGACTCGATCTCGTCGTACGACCCGACGGTCGCGCCGGTGACGGCGTCGGTGATCACGTGCAGCCGGGACGGGGTCTGCCCGTCGGGCTGCCATCCGCTGACCACGGTCTCCCAGGCCAGTCGACCCTGCCCGGAACTGGCGTCCACGAACAGCTCCGGCGTGCCCACCGCCTCGGCCTTACCGACGAACCGGGCGCTGGCGGCCTTCTTTGCGGCCGCCGCGGTGGTCCTGGCCGAGGTGGCGAGGGTCAGCGGCGCGGCCAGCCCGACCGAACTGCCGGCGTACGTGCCGTTCGGCGCGGTGTGGATGACGAAGTCACCGCCGTACACCCGTAGGCCCTGGTAGGTCCTGGTGTAGCGGGTGTGGGCAGCGCCGCTGGGGTCCACCTTGGTGCTGCGCACCTGGTAGGACTCGGCGCTCGAACCCTGGACGGCGCCGGGGTTCGCTCGTAGGACGGTTGCCGCTCGGGCCGCAGCGGAGGCGTCCGGCGCGGGAGAGGTGGGCGGGGCCGCGTGCGCCGTGGTGACGACGCAGGTCAGCAGGCCGCTGGTGAGCAGCACTGCACTGACGGCGGCAAGAGCTCTTTTCAAGTGCGCTCCTGAGAGGAGAAGGATGTGACGGAGGTAGTCACGCATGTAGATATAGCTATGTATTGAAGAAAAGAGAAGCCCTGAACCGATGTCAGGCATCGACATTGGCCGAACGGATGAGGGGCTTGACGAGGGAACCAATACCTGCCCCAGCACGTCCGACGGACATGAGACCCGTCTCGACAGCCGGCGTCACGTTCGCCCTACTGGTCGCGCTCCTGGCCGGCTGCACCAGCACCGACCGCACCGGCGCCGCTCGTGACCAGCCGCCGACCAGCGCCGACCCCGCCCCGACCGGGCCGGCCACCGACGCCCCGCCGACGCCAACCGCGGGCCCCGCCTCCACGTTGCCGACCGGGCCGCCGGCCACCGATAGCGCGTCGACGCGGGTGATGCTTTTTCGCTCCGGCGGCTTCGCTGGCCGCGCTGACACCGTGACCGTCGAGCCGGACGGCCGGTGGATGGCCGTGGACCGTGCCGGTGGTCGGCGTACCGGCCAACTCACTCCCACCGACCTCGGCCGGCTGCGCGGGCTGACCGCCGACGCCCGGCTGGCCGCCGAGGCCCGCCAGACGGCGGGCGCGACCATCTGCGCAGACGTGTTCAGCTACCGGCTGACCGTCGGCACCATCGAGATCGGGTACGACGACTGCCCCAGCGACGACACGCAACAGCTGCCGGCCACCCGCGCGCTGGTCGAGCTCCTACTGCGGGCCACCGGCACTCAGACCGCGTAGTCCGGAGGCAGGCCGGTGCCACGCAGCTCCGGCGGCAGGTGGGCCACGTCGTTGAGGGCGATCAGGTTGGGTGGGCCACCGGAGCTGTACCGGATCACTGTCAACCCCGCGTTGTGCAGGTTCAAGCCCAGCCATCGCCGCTCCGGCGCGTCGAGGGCGTGCCGCACCAGCCAGGCGATCAGGAAGGTGTGCGTCACGACCAGCTCGTGGACCGGCTCGCCATCGGGAGCTTCCTCCGGGACCGGGCCGGTGAACCGCCGCACGGCCTCCGCCGTCACCCGCGGCCCGTCGGCCCGCTCGGCTGCCGAGAACTGCGCCAGGAATGTGGCGTACGCGGGCGGCAGGCCGGCCGGGTCCGTGTCGTGTGGGAGGTGGTCGCCGGCCAGCTCCGTCGCGTACACCGGAGCTTCGGGCAGCGACCTGGCGATCAGCTCGGCGGTCTGCGCGGCCCGGCGCAGCGGTCCGTGGTGGACGGCGGCGAACCGGCGGCCTCGCAGGCGCTCGCCGAGCAGCGTGGCCTGCTGCTGGCCGCGCTCCGTCAGGCCGGTGTCCGGTTCACCGGCATCCGACTCCCGCAGCGCGGTCAGGTCCTGCTCGGCGTGTCGGGCGAGGTACAGCAGGCGAGTCACCATGCCGCCCACCTCAACACACCGGGAGGTGCGGGCTCCACCCCGCACCTCCCGGGCCTGCGGCCGTCAGCTCAGTCGGCCTGGCCGGACGCCGCTCGCGCGAAGGTGACCGACACCCACAGCCAACCGGCCGTCACCGCCAGACCGAACGCCACCATCACGGCCGGAGCCGGTCGGACGATCAGGGCGACCCAGGCCACCGCGAAGAAGACCCCGATCACCAGGCTGTACGCGGCTCGACCACGTGCCCCCTGCCGTGCGGCCCGACGGCCCGCCACCACGGTCGCCGCGATCAGCGACACGAAGGCGACCGCCGCCACCAGGAAGTGCAGGCCGCCGTGCCAGCTGATCTGACCGGCGCCCCGGGGCGTGCCGACCGGGAACCCGTCGGCCGGGTCGGCGCTGAAGATCGCCGCGCCGATCAGGCCCAGCCCGTACAGCGCGAGCAGCCGGGGAAGCCAGACCGACCCGCCGCCTCCGCCGGTACGGCGGCGCAGCGCGTCGGCGGCCAGCGCGCAGAGCGCGCCGGTGACCAGGAACGTGACGATCTGGATCCAGCCCAGCTCGCCGGTGCTCAACACGCTGACCGGATGCCGGCGAAAGTCGAAGCCGTCCCGGGTCGACGCCTGCACGATCGCCGAGCCGACGAAGATCGGGCCGGCCAGCACACCGCCGATCAGCAGTGCGCGGTCCCGACCGACAGCAGCCGGTCCTACCAGCGGGAAAGGTGCGGCCTGGCTCATCGTCGGCTCCCCTACGCCCGTGGGAACATCTGGCCGATGCGGATCCGGTTGCCGAACGGGTCCCGGATGCCGAAGTCGATCCCGTACGGGCGTTCGGTCGGCTCGTCGGTGATCTCGACGCCCTTCGCCACAAGATCCTCGTGCGTCTTGCGGGCGTCGTCGGTGGTCATGAAGAGGTACCCGCCGAGGGCACCCTTGGTGAGCAGCTCCCGGACCTGCTCGGCGGTGGCCGGGTCCAGTGCGGGCGGGCCCGGCTTCTCCAGCAGGATCTCGCGCTCCGGGTCGCCGGGCAGGTTGACCGTCAACCACCGCATGAAACCGAGGTCCTGGTCGGTGTTGACCTCCATGCCGAGCTTGTTGACGTAGAAGTCAAGCGCGGCGTCCTGGTCGAGGACGTAGATCTGGGAGCGGCTGATCGCGTTCATCGTCATGCCCATGACGCTAGAGGTAGACCGTGACCTGCGGCTTATCCAAAACTGCTGGGTCGGGTCCACGCTTTGGCGAAGCACGACGGCACATTGGCCGCCGCGACGCGGTGCCGCCGGAAATCCGAGGGCGACTCCCCGACGATCTGCCGGAACGTACGGCTGAACGTGCCCAGGCTGCCGAAGCCGACGGCGTAGCAGATGTCCGTCACGTCCCGGTTCGACTCCACGAGCAGTGCCATCGCGCGCTCCACCCTGCGGCGTTGCAGGTAGCGGTGCGGGGTCTCACCGAACGTGGCCCGGAAGGTCCGGATGAAGTGCGCCTCAGAGACGAGCGCGATCCGGGCCAGCGCCGGGATGTCCAGCGGCTCGGCGTACGCCCGGTCCATCGCGTCCCGGGCGCGCAGCATCGCCCGGTTCGACTCCTCCACCGCGCGGCTCATCGGCCCCCGTCCCGCCCTGCTCGTTGCCCGGCCCCAGGCTACCGCCGACCCCGGTGACCCGGCTTTCAAACCCGTCTCCGCTGTGACATCGGCCTATGGCCGGGACGGACCGGCCACGCCAGCATGGAGGGCATGACTCGTGCACTCATTGCCCTGACCAGTCACTCCGAGCTGGGCCGCACCGGCCGCTCGACCGGCTACTACGTCGGCGAGGCCGCCGAACCGTGGGAGGTGTTCCGGGCCGCTGGCTACGACGTAGACCTGGTGTCCGTGGCCGGCGGCGAGCCGCCGGTTGACGGCCGGGACGAGAACGACAGCACCCAGAACGACTTCCTCGCCACCGCCGGCGTAACGGACACCCCGAGGGCCGCCGACGTCGACCCGGCCGGGTACGACGTGATCCTCTTCGCCGGAGGTCACGGCACCATGTGGGACTTCCCCGACGACCCCGACCTGGCCCGCATCGCCCGCTCGGTCCACGAGCGCGGCGGCGTGGTGGCCGCCGTCTGCCACGGTCCGGCGGCGCTGGTGAACCTGACCCTCACCGACGGCTCCCGGCTCGTCGCCGGCAAGCGGGTGGCCGGCTTCACGAACAGCGAGGAGGCCTCCGTCGGCCTCACCGACGAGGTGCCTTTCCTGCTCGCCGACAAGCTCACCGAGGCTGGCGCGCAGCACGTACCGGCACCGGACTTCACCGAGCACGCGGTGGTCGACGGCCGCCTGGTGACCGGTCAGAACCCGCAGTCCGCCCGCGCCGTGGCCGACGCCGTGGTCAAGCTGCTCAGCTGAGCGCCGGTCGGATCCGGTAGTCGTCTGGCGGGCCGGTGGCACGCAGCTCGGGCGGCAGGTCGGTGACGTCGTTCAGCGCGACGAGCGTCGACGGGCCGTCCGAGCTGCGACGGATCACGGTCAGCCCGCCTCACCTCACATCGTCAACAGTCCCCCGTTCCGGGTCTCGTCCTTGATCGCGACCAAGTTCGCCACCACGTACGCGGGGATGTCCAGCGGCACGGCGTACGCCCGGTCCATCGCGTCCCGGGCACGCAGCATCGCCCGGTTCGACTCCTCCACCGCGCGACTCATCGGCCCCCGTCCACTCCGCTCGTCGCCTGGCCCCAGGCTACCGCCGGTGCCTTCGCCGGTCGGGTAGCGCGCCGCCGCCCGGTGAAAGCACCGGCGACCATCATCAGAGCGACGACGCCGAGCAGTGCGCCCAGCAGCACCGTGCTGCGCACACCGTGGCTCGGTAGCGCGAGGCCGGCGACCAGGGCGCCACCGGTGATGCCGACGTTGACGGCGGCAGAGACGGTGGCGGCGGCGAGGTCGGAGCGCCCGGGCGCAACCTCGAGCACAATGCCACCGAGCACCGCGGTGAACGCCGCGAACGCCAGCCCGGCCAGGGCGAGCAGGCCCACGGCAGCCGCCGGCCGGTGGCCGACCGCGTACAGCCCGAGCAGTGCCACCGACTGGAGGGTGACGGTCGCAGCCAGGGCGAGCCACGGGCTGCGGTCCACCACCGCTCCGACGGCGAGGATCCCGAGCACGCTGGCAACGCCGCGCACCAGCAGGATGACCCCGACCGCCGAGGCGGCGAACCCGCTGACCTCGGTGACGAAGAGGGCGACGTAGGTGTAGCCGGCGATGGCACCGGCGGTCGCCATGATGGCCACCGCGACCAGCAGCCAGAAGCGGTAGACGTCGGGTGTCGCGCCCCGGGCGGCATGTCCCTCGTTTGGTGGCGTCGACGGCAGGAGCGAGGCCACCGCAACGAGCACGATCGCGCCGAGCCCGGCCACCGCCAGGAACGACACCCGCCAGCCGGCGCGTTCGCCCAGCCAGGTGCCCGCGGGCACGCCCAGGACCAGAGCGACGCTGCCGCCGGCGAACACGATCGCGACCACCCGACCGCGCAGTCCGGGTCGGAACAGCTCGGCCGCGGCCGGCACCACCACTGCCCAGAACAACGCATGGGTCGCCGCGGTTGCCATCCTGGCCGCCAGCAGCAGCGCAAACGAGCTCGCGAACACCGTGATCGCGGTGCTCACCACGAAGCCGGCCAGGAGCGCGGACAGCAGTCGCCGACGGGGGATTCTCCGGGCCAGCGCCGTCAGCGGGATCGAGGCGACGACCACCACCGCGCCGTACGCGGTGACGAGCATGCCCACCTGCGACGGCGAGACGGCAAGGTCCGCGGCCATCGGGAGCAGCAGCCCGATGGGCAGCGCCTCCGCTGTGGTGTAGAGGAACGTCCCGCCCGACAAGCCGATCAGTGCTCCCACTGCTCGCCTGTGGCCCATGCGACCCTCCCCTTGTTACCAGCTAAACCATGTACGCCAGAAACAAGCTAGCGATCCCCCTTGCCGACGGTCAACTGGTAAAGTGGGTTTTGATGGAAACAGTCGAGGGCGTCACGCGGATGAACCTGGTGGGCGGCAACCTCGCCCTGGACTTCATCAACACCCGCTCCGGCCCACCCGTCGGGCTCCCGGACGACGACGTGCTGACCGGCTATCCGGAGCTGGTCGCCTGGGGGGTGCACGCGGGCGCCCTCACCCAGAAAGAGGCGACAGCGTTGCGCCGGCTGTCCCGCAACGACCCGGACGGCGCCAGCGCTGCCTTCTCGCGAGCGCTGCACACCCGCGACTACCTCGACGAGGTGTTCCGGCCGCTGACCGTTGGAGAAGCCCCCAGCACGTCTGCACTGGCCCGGCTGCGCGACGACGAAGCGGACGCACTCGGCCACGCACAGCTTGAGGGCGGCAGCACGTTCGACTGGGTCTGGCGAGACGACCACACGCTTGCCCGACCTCTGCGGCCAGTGGTGCACGCAGCGGTCCAGTTGCTCACCACGGGTGCGCTGGACCGGATCAAGGGATGCGGAGGCTGCCGCTTCATCTTCAACGACGAGAGCAAGAACCGCAGTCGCCGCTGGTGCAGCATGGACGACTGCGGAACTGCCGAGAAGATGCGCCGCTACGTCGCAGCGCGCCGCACGCGCGCGACGCAATGAGCGCGCTGCCGCCGTCGGGAAAGCCTGGTGAATACCCGTTGCTGTCGCCGTTGCTGTCGGCAGCCCACCGCGCGCTCGCGCGCCGGCCGCACCAGAACGCCTGATAACCGCTGTAACGGTCACGGTGCATTCGGGCAGGATCATCGGCCGTGACACTTGTCCTGCCGCCGCGCCTGACAGCCTCGGCTCAGAGCTTGCGCGAAGCCGCTCACCGACGCGGACTACGCACCGTCCAACTTCGCACTTTCGAAGTACCTGCCGGGTTGCGTGCTGATCACCTTCATGCGGGACCGAGCTTCGCCGACGTCGTCGCACCGCTGCTCGGGATCGCGCCCCTGGAAGCTGCACCTGGCTGGCTGACTGGCCTTCCTCGTGAACTTACCCGCCGCGAAATCACCTTGGTCGCCATCGGCGAGGCCTACGAACTCCGGCGACCGGCGTTCATCAAGTCGCCCAACGACAAGAACATCCCGGCGATGATCTACACCGATGGCTCCCGCCTGCCCGGCCCGGATGCTGTCGACCGATGGACTCCAGTGCTCGTCAGCGACATCGTCGACTTCACCGCCGAGTACCGGCTACACCTGCTCGACGGTGTTGTCCACACAGGCAGCCAGTACGCCGCGCACGGCCGGTTGCACCTCGGCCCTCCGTCGACTGACGCACTAGCCTTCGGCACCGATCTCATCGCCGGACACGGGCACACGCTGCCCTCCGCCATCGTCGTGGACGTAGGACTGGTCGACGGCTCCTGGGCTGTGATCGAGGCAAATGCCGCATGGGCCAGCGGCGCCTACCTGGCGGATCCAGACCTGGTTCTCGATGTCATCCTCCGAGCGGCCGGCCCAACGGCTTCGGTCACCGCCCGCGACAGACAGTTCATCCGACGACCTCAGGCGACCGCTGCGATCTAGGCTCTGTGAGCGCCGATAGCCTGCACCGACCGCGACGACCACGGAGCCCGAGCATGAAGCTGTTGGCCGGAGCCACCGGCTTCAACCCGCCACCCGGCGCCCCAGCGGACCTCAAGACCTTCACCGCCGTCTGCCACCACGCCGCCCGCAGCATCGACGCCACCGTCACCGGCGTCATGCCCGCTGGCGTCGCGCCCAACTTCCACAGGGTTGATATCGCCCACGCCCAGCACCCCATCGCGGTGCTGCGACACACCACCTTGCCGTTCATCGCCTTCGCCCGCCCCCAGGCCGATGGCGACGTCATGGTGACGTTCGTCGACCACCCCGACCTCGCCGCCGCCCTCACCAACCTGACCGACGCCGAGGCCCTCACCGCCGAGCAGCTACAGACCTCCCTGTCACAGGTCGACCTGAGCGCGCTCAGTCCGCACGAACACGACCAGGTCAACTATTGGAAACCGACCACCGTCGGCGAGCTGCTGTTCAACTTCTGGGACTGAGCCCCAGAATTCTGAGACAAGGGACAACCGAGATCGTCTAGCCGGACGTGTCACGGGTCAAGTGACAGCGATCCGCAACGCATCAAGTGGTTGCCCGAATCGCCGGCAGTCCGGCGTCCTCCGTCGACTGATGCGCGACACTCGTCCGCCACTGATCTGCGATACCTCCGCGCGCTGATCGCAGGCTAGATGCGTGAGCATCTCTCCGGCCGGTTCACGCTCGCCAAGTCTGGCGGGGTCGGTAACCGGAGCGGCGCAGCCAGTGCTCGGTATATACGACCCGGGAAGGTGTGATGATCGTCAGCGGGTCGCCAGGCGGTTCGTCGAGCGAACGGCCACGTTCCACGTGGTCGGACTGCCAGCGGAATGCCTCCCAGTAGGCCTCGACCTCCGGGTCATCGCGTTCGAGCGTCCTCGCGGTGCCGAACAGTTGCGCGCCCCGGCTCCGTGCGGCTCGTCCGGCGACGTCCGTCTGCATCGTCCACCTCGGTCGGCCGTCTGTCTGCGTGTCGCGCCGGCAGCCTCGGACCAGGCTCGTTGCTGTCGCCGTTGCTGTCAACGGGTACCGCAGCGGCTCCCGTATTGGCGAACCGGTCGACGGCTGGCTGATGCCGGCAGAACGCACGGCCGGTGGCCGGCTGCCCGGTCGCTGCTAGTCTCATCGGCTGATGACACGATGCTTCGGTGACCGGGCCACATTCGCCGTGGAGATCGGCAAGATCGAGTCGCACGCACTCCGCGTCGTCGACCTGTGGTTGGCTGGCAAAAGGCTGACTGTCGATGACAACTCGGCCTTCGTCCCGTTCTTCCTTCGCATTATGCGGTCGACCGCGGCGGAGGTGCGCCGACGCGACGTTAAGCCCTGCCCCTTTCCGGGCCGCGCACCGGAGCAGATCTTCCGGCTGCTCCACGCGGACGACACGGAGTTCCGGGAGCAGTTCCGGTTCATGCAGTGGGGCGAGACCGTCGACAACCTGTCGAAGTACGCCTACCTGGATGACGACCTGGTGATCGTCTTCCAGTTTTGGCGGGCAACCCACCCCTTTCCGAAGGACCTGGGCAAGGTCTTCGTCGCCAAAATCCCACCGGACGAGTTCGTGGCCACCGTCGAGGAAGCAGCCGATCTGCTGGACGCCGAGTTCGTTGCCGTCGACCCGCCCCGGTGACCAAGCAAGTCGCGACCGGTGTGTCGCAATGGGAAGGAGCGACCCGCTGACCAGCGGAACAGGCGGATTCAGACGTTGAAGCGGAACTAAAAGCCGCCGTCTCGCCACCAGCGAGAACGCTACCTGATGCCTGCTCACACGGCATCTCGGGCTGCCATCGTTGGTGGCTGTTTGACGACGTTTGACAGTGTCTTGTGCCCCCTGTGCGGCTGCTGCTCTGTCGGTCGCTGCTGCCAGCACCACCCCAGTTCTCGCCAGTCCAGTTCGTGCACGCGGTGCTCCGCAACGCGCTTCAACACGCCATGCGGGAAGAGCTGGTGTCGCGCAACGTCGCCAAGCTGGTCCGAATCCCCTCGCCTCGCTACAAGGTCGGCAAAGGGCTGTCCGTCGACCAGGTACGAAAGATCCTGGACACTGCAGCGGATCGCCGGGCAGCTCCACGTCCAGGACGCCAAGACCGAGGACTCGGAGGCGGTGTTGCCGCTGTCCGAGGTCGCCTGCGCTCACTCTCCTCGAACACCAGGAACGACAGCAGGCAGAGCGAGCCGCCCTCGCCGAGGTGTGGGAGGACCACGATCTCGTGTTTCCCTCGGAGCGGGGCACTCCGATGGAGCCGACCAACCTCAGCCGCTCTTTCGCCCGACTCCGGAAACCGCCGGTCTGCCTGGTGTCCGCCTTCACGACCTGCGGCACGCCGTGGTCTCGCTACTGATGGAGCTGGGCGTACCGCCGCACGTCGTCCAGGCCATCGCTCGGCACGCCGACGTGAAGATCACGCTCAAGGTCTACGCTCACGCCAACCTCGACGCGATGCGTCAGGCTCTCGGCAAGCTCCACGGGAAGCTCTCGTGAGTGCCGTTGCTGTCATTCGGCTGCTTCGCGGCGAGCACCGCCCCGAAACGCCTTGTGGAATTGGAGCCCCCGGCCGGGATCGAACCGGCGACATCTCGCTTACAAGGCGAGTGCTCTGGCCAGCTGAGCTACAGGGGCGCGTGCGTCGAGGTCAGCATAGCGAGTGACGTCCGGATATCCCGCTCGCGATGCCTCCCGAGCACGGGAAACGTCAACAACCCGACGCCTGTACGCCTTTCCGCCGCCTGGCCGTGTGTCGATTGATGTCCGACCGTGCCGGAGTGACCGGAATGTGTAATCCCTATGTCACCTCCGACGCTCCCCGACCTTGGCAGCAAGGGGAAACACGTTTACGGTTCACACACGGACGACAGCCCGGCGCCCCCGCGTGACCGAGCCGCCGTCCGCTGACCGGCACGGATACGCGCCGGTTGCTCCTTCACTCGGATCGTCCGGCACGTTCCTGCCGGTGAAAGGAAGCGCTTCACCATGGCTACGGTCACCTATTCCAAGGCGTCCCGGGTCTACCCGGGCCAAGAGCGTCCCGCCGTCAACGAGCTGGACCTCGAGATCGGCGACGGCGAGTTCCTCGTCCTGGTCGGCCCCTCCGGTTGTGGCAAGTCCACCAGCCTGCGGATGCTCGCCGGCCTGGAGGACGTGGACGCCGGCTCGATCTACATCGACCAGCGTGACGTCACCCACCTTCCTCCGAAGGCCCGCGACATCGCGATGGTCTTCCAGAACTACGCGCTCTACCCGCACATGACGGTGTACGAGAACATGGCGTTCGCCCTCAAGCTGCGCAAGACCTCCAAGTCGGAGATCGACCGGCGGGTCAAGGAGGCGGCGGCGCTGCTCCAGCTGGAGGAATACCTCGGCCGTAAGCCGAAGGCGCTCTCCGGTGGTCAGCGTCAGCGTGTCGCGATGGGCCGGGCGATCGTCCGCGAGCCGCAGGTCTTCCTCATGGACGAGCCGCTGTCGAACCTCGACGCCAAGCTGCGTGTGCAGACCCGTACCCAGATCGCGTCCCTGCAGGCCAAGCTGGGCGTCACCACGGTCTACGTCACGCACGACCAGGTCGAGGCCATGACCATGGGTCACCGGGTCGCGGTGCTGCTCGACGGTGTCCTCCAGCAGGTGGACACCCCGCGGGCGCTCTACGACACCCCGGCCAACGTGTTCGTCGCCGGCTTCATGGGCTCTCCCGCCATGAACATCAAGACCGTTCCGCTGAACGAGCAGGGCGCCGAGTTCGCTGAGCTGCAGATCCCGCTGACCCGGGAGCAGGTCGCGGCGGCCCGCGCCGAGGGTGGCGACGGCAAGGTCACCGTGGGCTTCCGCCCGGAGGACTGCGAGCTGGTCAGCCCGACCGAGGGCGGCATGCCGGTCGTGGTCGAGCTGGTCGAGGACCTCGGCTCGGACGCCAACGTCTACGGCCACGCCGCGCTGGGTGGCAACTCGGAGCGCTTCGTCGTCCGCACCGACCGGCGCACCATGCCGAACATGGGTGACACCGTGTTCGTCAAGCCGGTCGCCGGTCGCAGCCACGTCTTCCACGCCGCCACGGGTGGCCGGATCTGACGTAACGCTTCACCGACGGGGGCGGTCCGCTTCGGCGGGCCGCCCCTTTCGTCGTACCGGCAAGGGCTCTTCACCCTGCGGAGCCAGCGCGGAGGTGGCTCTGTGGGGTGACTCGGCACGGCGGCTCTTGCTCGTACCGTCACGGCGACCCGAGCCCGAGGAGACGCCGTGCCCACCGTTCCCGCCCAGTCCACTGCTCACCCGACCGCGCGTGCCCGCTCGTACCAGGTGGTTCGCCTGGCGGGCCGCAGCCTCGCCTACTGCGCGACGCTGGTCCCGGTCGCCGTACTCGCGCTGGTGACCGCCCCGCTGGGCGGGGCCGGCGCCGCCGTCGCACGCTGGCGTGCCCTGCGCACCGGGCTGCTCGGGATGCCACCGGCGGCCGTGCCCGGCCGGCGGCCCGGCACGGTCGCGGTGCTCGGCCACGCGCTGCTCAGCCTGCTCCTCGGTGCCGTGGCTCTGCTGCCGCTCGGCGTCCAACTGCTGATGGTGCTGCGCGGCGCGCTGTACGGCCTGATGGACCGGGGGCCGTACGACGATTCCTGGGGTGGTCCGACCCGGGCCGGCGCGTGGGTGGCGCACTTCCTCGTCGGCCTGCCGATCACGGCTGCCGGGCTGGCCGCTCTGATCGGCATCGCTGCCGTGCACCAGCGGCTCACCCGACGCCTGGACGGGGAGCGGGGTCCCCGCTGGCTGATCCCGGCCGTGCTGCTGTTGGCGCTCGCCGGGGCGCTGCTCTTCGTCGCGTGGACCCGTCAGATCTGACGGCGAAGCCCCCTCCCGCGCTGGGCGGAAGGGGGCTTCGTCGACGTGGTTACAGCTCGGCGGAGCGTCGGCGGGCGACCTCGGCCAGGGTGACCGCGGCGGCCACGCTGGCGTTGAGCGACTCCACCTCGGAGATCATCGGAATGCTGACGGTCAGGTCGCAGGTCTCCCCGACCAGGCGGGACAGCCCGCGCCCCTCGGAACCGACGACCACCACCAGCGGACCGACAGCGGCCTCCAGGTCGTACAGGTCGGTGTCACCGTCGGCGTCCAGCCCGACCACCATGAAGCCGGCGTCCCGGCACGCCTTCAGCGACCGGGTCAGGTTGGTCACCTGCGCCACGGGCACCCGCGCGGCCGCGCCGGCGCTGGTCCGCCAGGCGGTCGCGGTGATTCCGGCGGCACGTCGCTCGGGTACGAAGACACCCTGCGCGCCGAACGCCGCGGCCGAACGGATCACGGCACCCAGGTTGCGCGGGTCGGTGACGCCGTCCAGCGCGACCAGCAGGGGGGCCTGCTGCTCCAGGGCGGCGGCGACCATGTCCTCGAAGGGCTGGTACGCGAAGGGCGGCACCTGCAACCCGACGCCCTGGTGCAGCACCCCGCCGGTCATCCGGTCCAGCTCGGCCCGGCTGATCTCCAGGTTGGCGATGCCCCGGTCGGCGGCGGTCCGGATGATCTCGTTGATCCGGTCGTCCATGTCGATGCCCTGGGCGGTGTAGAGCGCCGTCGCCGGCACGTTGGCGCGCAGCGCCTCCAGCACCGGGTTGCGCCCGACCAGCAGCTCCGGGGAGTCCTTGGACGGGTTGGACTTGCGCCCCGGCGCGACCCGCGGGCCGGACCGGCCGGTGGGCTTGCCGCCCCGACCGCCGCCGCTGGCGCCCCGACCGACCGGTACGCCCCGACCGCCGCCCCTGCCCCAGGTGGTGTCCTTGCTGCCCGGCTGACCGATCTTCGGGGGGCGCCCCTCCTCGGCCGCCGCGCGGCGCTCCTTGTCCTGCTTCCAGGCGGTGCGCTGGGGCAGCTTCTCGGTGCCCGAGTAGCCCTTGTGCCAGGGACGCTCGTCCGCGGGCAGGGTGCGACCCCGCCCGGCCAGGGAGTCCTTGTTCTTGCCGCCGGTGCCCTTGGGGGCGCTTGCCTTTGACGTCAGTCGCCGGCCACGGCGCTGCGAGTTGCCGGCCATCAGTCCTGCTCTCCAATAGTCCAACGGGGGCCCTGGGGGGTGTCCTCGACCACCACGCCGGCCAGCTTGAGCTGGTCACGCACCGCGTCGGCGGCAGCCCAGTCCTTGCGGCCCCGGGCCTGCGCGCGCTGCTCCAGGGCCAGCGCGATCAGGGAGTCCACCACGGCACGCAGATCATTCGATCGGCTGCCACCGGTCCACGCCGGGTTGAGGGGGTCGATCCCGAGGATATCCAGCATTGCCCGTACCACGGCCAGGGTGGTGCGGACGGTCACATCGTCACCGGCGCTCAGCGCGGTGTTGCCGTCCCGGAGGTGCTGTTGCAGCACGGCCAGCGCGGCGGAGGTGTTGAGGTCGTCGTTCATCGCCGCGACGAAGCCGGCCGGCAGCTCACCGGGCTGCCCGGCGCCGACCCGCTCGGCCGCCCGCTGCACGAACCCTTCGATCCGGCGGTACGCGGTGGCCGCGTCGCGCAGCGAATCCTCCGAGTAGTCGATCACCGAGCGGTAGTGCGCGGCGGCGTAGTAGTAACGCAGCTCGACCGGCCGCACCCCGAGCGAGTCCACGTACGCCAGGTCGAGCGCGTTGCCGGCGGACTTGCCCATCTTGGCCCCACCGATGCTGAGCAACCCGTGGTGCACCCAGTAGCGCGCGAACGGCAGCCCGGCGGCCTTGGACTGGGCGATCTCGTTCTCATGGTGCGGGAACGTCAGGTCCAGCCCACCGCCGTGGATGTCGAACTCCGGGCCCAGATACCGCCAGCACATCGCCGAGCACTCGATGTGCCAGCCCGGACGACCGAGCCCCCACGGCGACGGCCAGTAGGCGTCCGCCGGCTCGTCCGGTTTGGCACCCTTCCAGAGCGCGAAGTCGCGCGGGTCCCGCTTGCCCCGGTCCGGGGCGTCCCCGGCCGACTGCATCGCGTCCGGGGACTGACCCGACAGCGACCCGTACGCGGGCCAGGACGCCACATCGAAGTAGACGTCGCCGGAACCGTCAGTCGCCGGGTACGCGTGCCCGTCGGCGATCAACTTCGTGATCAGCTCGTGCATCTCCGGGATGTGCCCGGTGGCGCGCGGCTCGTAGGTGGGCGGCAGCACGTTCAACGCCCGGTACGACTCGGCGAGAAGCAACTCGTTGACGTACGCGATCGACCAGAACGGCCGACCCTGCTCGCCCGCCTTCACCAGAAGCTTGTCGTCGATATCGGTCAGGTTGCGGATGAAGGTGACCTCGTAGCCGGCGGCCAGCAGCCAGCGGCGCAGCACGTCATAGTTGACGCCGGAGCGAAGGTGACCGATGTGCGGCGGGGCCTGAAGAGTGAGACCACACAGGTAGACCCCCACCTTGCCGGCTTCCCGCGGGACGAAGTCCCGCACCGATCGGGTGGCGGTGTCATACAGGCGTAGCGTCACCGCACAAGGGTAGCTGTCCGTGCCTGTCCGGGTCCGGCGGTGCCGGGTCGTACGCTGCCAGGCGTGGATGCGACCGCACGCTCGGGTGAGACTCCGGCCAACCCCAGCGCCCCCGCTGACGCCGTCCCTGGACAGGCGGGCGCGGCGGGGCATGTCAATGCGGCCGGACAGGCTGGTGCGGCCGGACAGGGCGATCGGGTTGTCGGGCGGGCTGACGCCGTTGCGGGACGGGGCGTTGAGACGTCGCAGACCCTCGACCGGGGTCTGCGGCTGCTGCACCTGGTCGCCGACGCCTCGGGCGGTCTGACCGTCACCGAGGCCGCCAACCAGCTCAACATCGGTCGGGCGGCCGTCTACCGGTTGGTCAGCCCGCTGATCGGGCACGGCATGCTGCGCCGCGACGGCGACGGCAGGCTGCGCCTCGGGGCCGGGCTGCTGCACCTGGCCCGACGGGCCCAGCCATTGCTCGCCGAGGGTGCGCTACCCGCGCTGCGCCGCCTCGCCGAGCAGGCCGGAGCGACCGCGCATCTGACCGTCGTCGAGGGTGGCGAGGGCGTGGCCCTGGCCGTGGTCGAGCCGAGCTGGACGTCGTTCCACGTCGCGTACCGCGCCGGGGCACGGCATCCGCTGGACCGAGGGGCGGCGGGCCGGGCCATCCTGGCCGGTCGAGCCGGGGATGCGGCGCCGGTGAGCAGCAGCGGGGAGTTGCAGGCCGGGGCGTACGGGGTGGCTGCGCCGGTGCTCGGCGTACCCGGTCTGGAGGCCAGCGTCGGCGTGGTCGCGCTCGCCCCGCTGGACGTCGACACGATCGGTCCCCAGGTGCTGGCCGCAGCCACGGCCATCACCAACGCCCTCCGCTGAAAAACGAGCCACCGCCTGTTCCGACCAAAGGCGGGCGGGCTCGCGCCCCGCTTGATCAACTCGGATTCCTGAAACTCGCGGTATCCCGGTGCCAACGACACCCCGGCTTTCAAAAACGCGAGTGGATCACAGCAGCACGATCGCGTCATACCACGATCGCCGCACGAATTTTCGGTTGTCCACAGGGTCGGACGGCTGCCCGGGCCAGGTTGTCCACAGGGGTTTCGGCGGTCCATGGGTGGTCGGCAGGCTGCTTGGCATGCCACCACGTCCGCACCGCCCCGACGCCCTGACGTGGCGGGTCTTCCGCGGCTCCGATGCTGTCCGGCATGGCCTGCTCACCGAACATCAGCTGCGCAGTGCTGCCTGGCTGCGGGTGCGCCAGGACATCTATGCCGACGCACGGCTCGACCGGGACCACACCCTGGCCTGTCGCGCCGCACTCCTCCGACTCCCGCCCGGGGTAGTGATCGGAGGCCCGTCAGCCGCCTACCTGCACGGTGTCGAACACGCCGCCGCCTTCACCGACGACGTGCACGTCCTCGTGCCCCGGCCGATGCGGATCGGCCCACAGCGCGGCCTTCGCGTGCACGTCAACGCCATCACCCCGCTCCTCGACGACGAGATGGACGAGATGCCGGCCCTCGCCGCGCCGCCACCGGCCTCGCGCCGCCCACCAGGAACATGGGATCCGCCGGACGCAGAACGTTCGCAGGAGACAGGACGATCACGTGACGTAGCGCGCCCATCGCGAACCGGGCTCCCCACGGGAGCAGGGCGGCCGCCGACCATCGGAGCACCATCACGCCCAGCTCGGCAGCTTGCCCGACCGGAAGCGGTGACGGCCAGGACGGGCAGCATGGCGATCACCAGACCGGACAGCGTCGTGGTCTCCAGGCTGGCCGACGGGGGCGGAGCGGGTGTCACGTCCCAGCCCAACTGGGACCCGAGCGGCCCGATCCCCCGCTCCGACCCGGGGCGGGCCGCCTGGGAAACGGCGGTGTGGCTCGACCCGATCCCGGCAGTCGCCGTTGTCGACTCTCTGCTCGGGCAGGGGCTGACCGATCGCGACACGTTGGCCGCACTGGCTGCCCGCAACGCCGAGCGGCCTGGTGGGCGGCGGGCACGATGGGTCTTCGACCTGGCTGACGGCGGAGCCCAGTCACCGCCGGAGTCACACCTGCGCGTACGGCTGGTGCTCGGTGGGCTGCCACGGCCGGTCGTTCAACATCGGGTACGCCTGGCCAGCGGCGTTGTCCTGCACCCCGACCTGGCGTGGCCGGAGTATCGGGTCGCGGTCGAGTACGACGGAAAGTGGCACTCCGACGCAGATCAGCTTCACCGCGACCGCCGTCGGCTCAACCTGCTGGTCGGCGCGGGTTGGTTGGTCCTGCATGTGACGAGTCGACGGTTGCACGCCGAGTTTCCGGCGGTGCTCAGAGAGGTGCGCGACGCGCTGGTCAGCCGCGGGTGGCGACGGTGATCCCCGAGCTGGCCTTGATCGACTCGGGTTCCTGGAAACCGTGGCATCCATCGGCCCCCGACACCCCACCTTCAAGAAACCCGAGTCGATCAAGGCGAGGAACGGAGCCACGCACACGGACACCACCGCGCACGCCGACAGGGCCCGGTCGACGATTGTCGACCGGGCCCCGAGGTGGTGCTTTACGGGCGGGCGTTCGGCTTGAGCAGGGTCTTCACCGCCGCGTAGGCGTCGACGATCCCGTAGCCGTAGAAGCCGTTGAAGTTGACTCCACCGGCGCAGTAGGCGTCGTAGGTCTCGTCCCGGCCCTCGTTGCGGTACTGCTGGAGGCGCGGCTCCGGGCAGGCGTGCTCGGCTGCCGTCCGGTACAGGTGCTGCTCGACCAGGTCCGGCGACATCCCGAAGCCGCCCCGGCGCTCCGGCTTGCCGTACCGGCTGACGATCAGCGCGGCGACGCCGGCGGCGTGCGGGGACGCCATCGAGGTGCCCTGGAGGTAGGTGTAGTAGCCACACTCACCGTTGGCCTTGCACTGCTTGAAGACCGACTCCTCGAACCCGGCGACGATGTTGCCGTCGGCGTCGACCGAACCCTCCTCCTGAAGCACGTGCTTCGGGTACGAGGAGAGGATCATGTTGGCGTCGGTACGGAACGTGTCGGTCCCGAAGCCGTCCCGGAACCAACCGCCCGGGGCGGCGACCGAGGTCTGCTCGGTGCCGTAGTTGGAGAAATCCGACTTCTTGCCGGACGGGCCGACCGACGACACACCGATCACGTGTGGGCCTTCGGCGGGCATGTCCCAGCAGCTGTTGTTGTCGATCGGCCGGGGGTACGGGTCGGCACCGTAGTCCGGGCTCGTAACGTCGGTCCGGGGTGCGCCCAGGTCCTCGTTGTTGTTGCCGAGCGCACCGACGAGGGTGACGCCCTTGTTGTGAGCGAAGATCAACGCCCGCTTCATCGCCTTGATGATGGCCCGCTGTTCGGCCTGGTCCTCGGGCGAGTCGGCAGGGTTGGCGGTGCAGTTGTAGAGCCACGGGTCGACGTAGAACGACATGTTGACCACGTCGATCCCGGACCGGCCGGCGTAGACCAGGGCGTTGACGACCGGGTCGAGGAAGAAGTAGCCGGAGTCCTGGCCACCCTTGAGTTCGACCAGCGAGACGTTCGGGGCAACGCCGGAGAGGCCGAAGCCGTTGGCCGCTGCGCCGATGGTGCCGGCCACGTGGGTGCCGTGCCCGCCGTCGTCGGTGCCGACCGGGTCGAGGCAGCTCGGCACCTCACAGGGGCCGTCCACGTCGGTCAGGTCGGGCGCGAAGTTGCGCGACAGCGACCAGTTGAAGTTCGGCGCGATGTCCGGGTTGCTGGCATCGACGCCCGTGTCCAGTACGCCGACGGTCACGCGACGGTCGCCGGGCTCGATCTTGCGGGCCTTGTCGGCCCGGATCATCTCCAGGCCCCAGAGCTTGTCGTCGAGCGGGTCGAGCTTGGTGCCCTTTTTGGCTGCGGCACGAGCGGCACCGTTGGCGGCAGCGGCCGTCAGGTGCTCCTGCTCGACGCGGTCCAGCTTCGGCTTGCGGCCGATGGCCTTCTGCTCGGCGGCGCCGAGCAGCGTCGGGGCGGCGTTCGCCCTGGCCGCGAAGTCGGCCCGGTCACTGGTGACCTGGAACATGCCGACCTCGTCGGACCGCGACACCACCGTGCCGCCGGCTGCCCGGATCGCGGCGACGGCCGTGTCGGCGGCGACGCCGTCCTCGGCAACGACGGTGAAGGTGCGGGAGTCGCTTGGCGCGGCGCTGGCCGGTACACCCAGCCCCGAAGCCGTAAGTGCCAGCACTGCCGCGGTTGCGACAGTGCCGACGGTGAAGCGCTTGCTCACCACATCAGATCCTCTCGTTGAGGGACGTGGCAGCCATCACACAACAACCTTCGAGTTTGCGCCAGATGAACGCCCGTTATGGCGGTGAATCTCTCCTTCATCCACCCAGCTCGACGTCAACGCCGCCCACGCCAGCGCCGCCCACACCAGCGCTGCCCACCCCAACACCGCCCGGACCAGCGCCCACACCAATGCCACCCACAGCGGCACCGGCATGCAGATGAGCGAGCGCGATCGGCAGTTCGGCCATGCTGGACACTTCGGCGTCGGGCGTGCACCCGGCGGGGCGGGGCAGCCCCTGCCGGTTCAACCACACCGACCGCAGGCCGGCCCGCTGGGGTGCCACCACGTCGTGTTCCCACGAGTCTCCGACGTACACGATCTGCTCGGCCGGCACCCCGGCCGCCGCCACCACCGCTGCGAAGAACTCCGGCGCAGGCTTCTTGGGCAGGCCGTTCACGTGCGCGTACACCTCGAAGGCGAACTCACCGGCGAGCCCGCACCGTTCGGTGCGGCTGTTGCCGTTGGTGGCGAAGCCCAGGGTGTACCGGTCGCGCAGTGTGGCCAGCGCCGGTGGCACGTCCGGGAACGGTCGGGTGAGGGCGAACCGGCGGGCGAAGAAGAGGATCGCGACCTCGTCCAGGTGGTCGTCCAGTCCGGCGCGGGCCAGCGACCGGGCCAGCGCGGCCCGGCGGATCTCCGCCACCGGCGCGGCCTTCATCTCGCCGAAGACCGCGCCCCAGTCCGACTCCAGTTCAGCGAGCGTCACCTCGGCCGCCGCCGGGATGAGCCGCCGCATCTCGTCGAGGACGGCCACCAGCCCGCCCGTCACCGCCGGCCGCAGGTCGAGCAGGGTTTCGTCGGCATCGAACACCACAGTGGTCAGCACGCCACCCACTGTCCCACCGGCCACCGACCACCGACCGCAGCCGCCGAGCACCAGCACGACCGCCGGTCACCGGCACCGACCCCCGAGCGCCAGCACCGAGCACACTCACCGACCGGCGAGCACCAACTCCGGCTCGGTCGACACCGGCGCGGACGCCGCCGGTGTCCCGCGCAGTTCGTCGAGGCGTACCAGCGCGACCCCGGCAATGATCATCGCGCCGCCGAAGAGCTGCCAGCCGGTGGGCAGCTCGTTCAGGAACAGCCAGGCGATCAGCACCGCGAAGAGCACCTCGGTCAGCCCGACGAACGACGACAGGCGGGGGCCGAGGATCCGGGTGCCGGCGATACCGGCGAGGTATGCGATGACGGCGGCCACCAGCGAGAGCCCGGCGATGGGCAGGAGCCAACTGGTGGGTTGCCCGGCGAACGTGACCTCGCCGAAGGTGGCGTGCAGCGGCAGCAGACCCGTCAGCCCGACGAGGAGCAGGACGGCGGCGCCGACGGCCATCCCGCCGCTGGCCAGGGCGACCGAGGGCAGCCGTGGGTCGACCCGCCCGGCGAGCACGAAGTACCCGGCCAGGCCGATTGCCGCACCCAGTCCCCAGAGCACACCGACCGGGTGGAAGTCGGCGGTGCCGGCGAGGTCGAGCACGAACGCCAGCCCGGCCAGTGCGGCTACCGATCCGGCCACGGTGAGCCGGCGGGGTCGCTGTCCGTGCCGCACCCACATCCAGCCGACGACGAGGATGATGCCGAGGTATTCCAGCAGCAACGCGACACCGACCGGCAGGTAGCGCACGGCATTGAAGAAGCAGACCTGGGCCAGCGCCACCCCGAGGAGGCCGAACAGCCCGATGGCCGTGGCGTTGCTCCGCAGCACGGCCCACCTGCCCCGCAGCGACAGCAGGGCGGGGATCGCCAGCACCAGGGCGGCGATGCCGACCCGGGCGATCACTGCGGACCCGGCCGACCAGCCGGCGTCGATGAGTGAGCGCGCGAAGGTGCCGGAGGTGGCGAAGGTGACTGCGGAGAGCAACGCCAACGCGGCGCCGGCAGCAGGTCGTGAGTGCATGTCGCGCTCCTCGGGACGGCACCGTGTCATGAGCAAACTATCCTTGTGCCCGTGACGTTAGGCGGAAGCCATGACAGGAGTCAAGATGCTATTTGCTCATGACACTGAATGTTCCCTGATCGCCGCCGCCGCGCTGGTCAACACGACGGGTCGGGACGGCGAGCAGCTGCCCGACGTCGCCGCGTTGGACGCGTTCTTCGTCCGCTACTCCTACAGCGGGCGACACGAGCACACCGACGCCGAGTTACGCGCCGTCCGGGAGTTGCGGCCCCAGCTACGCCGCATCTGGTACGCGAAGCCACCCGAGATCGTCGCGCTGGTCAACGGCCTGCTGCTGGAACACAAGGCGCTGCCCCAGCTCATCGAGCACGACGACGAGCCGTACCACCTGCACGCCGTACCCCGGGACGCGCCTCTGGCCACCCGGATCGCGGTGGAGGCGGCGATGGCGATGGCCGACCTGGTTCGCGCCGGCGAGCTGCGCCGGCTGCGGATCTGCGAGTACCCGGACTGCGACAGCGTGGTCGTCGACCTGTCCCGCAACCGGTCGCGGCGGTTCTGCGAGGCCGGTTGCGGCAACCGCGCCGCGGTGACCGCCTACCGCGCCCGCCGGGCGGCGGGTCGCTCCTGAGCGGCGGCCCACTCCTCGGCCCGCAACTCGTACTCCACCTCGCCGTGCTCGGTGCCCGGGATCGGGTGGTCCCACTGAAGGTGGAAGGTCCGCAGGTAGCGCAACCCCGCCTTCGCCATAACCCGCCGGGACCGCTCGTTGACCGTCATCGTCTCGGCCCAGACGCGACGCACCCCGACGGCGTCGAAGGCGTACCGGACCAACGCCCGCGACCCCTCCGTGGCCAGCCCGAGCCCCCACGCCGAGCGCCGCAGCCGGTAGCCCAGCTCGGCCTCGGTGCCGTCCGCCGACGGGTCGAGCGCGAACCAACCCAGGAAGTCGCCGGTCCCCCGGTCGAGCGCCGCCCAACGGCCCAACCCGGGATGCCGCTCGTACTGGGCCAGCAGCCTCGGCAACTGCTCGTCGCGGACCGTGGCCAGCGGCGTGGCCACACCACCGCTGAGGAACCGCATCACCTCGGGATCGCTGTCCAGGTCGACCAGCGCGTCCACGTCAGCCATGGTCAACCGCCGAAACCGCAGCCGCTCGGTGCGGGGCAGGTCACTCATGACGGGATCATCCCGCCGCCCCACCCCACCGTCGAGCCGTTTTACCCGCGCCCGTCCGCAGGCAAGATCCGCGCAACATCGGGGAAGTTGCTGCGTCAGGCCGCGACGAGGCAGCAACTTCCCCGAAGTTGCGGGCAACCAACCCCGCGACCACCATCGCGGGCGAGGCGGTCGCGTCAGCGCGGGGGCGCGACCACGAAGAGCCGCCAGGAGTACGCGTCGACAACCAGCACGGGCCCGCCCAAGTCCTTGCTGTCTCGCACCCCGACCACGTCCCCCAGATTCGTCGCCACCTCGACGCACCAGTTGTCCTGGTTGCTGCGGCTGCTCTTGCGCCATCGAGCGTCGGTCAACTCCACGATTCGGCCACCTCGCTCATCAACTCGATGGACGCCTGCGGGGGCAGGGCTTCGCCCAAGGTAGCCTCCCAGACCCGCTGCAACCGCAACAGATCCCGCGGCTGGTCCAGCTCCTGGCCGCGAACCTGGCCCTCCAGGTAGGCCACCTCGGCGCCGTCGGGCAGGGCGGCGAGCGCGAACTGCCCACCGAGCCCCGGGTACTCCTCGGCGGATCGTGGCACCACGTGCAATCGGACCCGAGGGTGCCCGGTGGCGATGCCCACCAGGTGCAGCGTCTGGTCGCGCATCACCTTCCGCCCACCCACCCGTCGCCGCAGCACCGCCTCGTCCAGCACCGCCACGATCTGCGGCGCACGTTCGCTGTGCAGCACGTCCTGGCGGTTCATCCGGTCGGTCAGCCGCCGCTCGACCTCCTCGGGAGCGAGCAGGCCGCCGGCCTCGAAGACCGCGCGGGCGTAGTCCTCCGTCTGGAAGAGCCCTGGCACGTAGCAAGGCTCGTACCACCGAACCGTCCGCGCCTGCGCGAAGATTGCCTGCCAGCCACGTAGCCAGGGCTGCGCCCGGTCCAGGCTGACCAGCTCGGTGGACATGCGGCCGAACAGGCCGCCGGTGTCCAGGGCGCGGTCGACGAGTTCCAGGTATTTGGCGGTGGGCGGTTGCTGGCCCAGCTCGACGGCGCTGACCATCGATGCCGAGTAGTTGACCGCCTTGGCCAGCTCGTCCTGACTCCAGCCTCGCCGAGCCCGGGCCCGGCGCAGCTCCGCGACCAGGAACGCCGCCGCCGTCATCTGTCCATCGGCCATGCCGTGCCGCCCCTCCACCCCGCTGACGATCAACTCCAGTCGGCCGCCAGCGGCGGCGCCACCCGAAACAGGGCGACTGTGACGACGCGGCCAAACCCTTCCGACCGTAGTCGCCTGATCACCAGACTGTGAAGTGCGGCGCCGCTCCCCGTCCCCCGGGTCTGTCGGCGCCGCACGGGACCGCCCGCTCCCCCGGCCGGGCGGTCCCACCTCCGGTGGAAAAGGGCTGAGCGAGGGGCGAACGGGGCCGATGCCACAAACGATTCAGCTCCAAAGGAAGGCAGCAGCATGTCCCGGACCGCCCCGGACAACCGCGCCACGACGCCCTGTCGGCCACACCTGCCGTTGCGCCCGCTCTGGCTGTGCCGGGTCTGCGCCGCACCCTGGCCCTGCCCGGTCGCGCGGCTCACCCTCCGCCAGGAGTACGCCGACGACCGGGTGGGGTTGAGCGTCTACCTGTGCGCGGTCCTGCACGAGGCGGCCGCCGACCTGTACCGGCTCAACCCACACGACGGCCCGGAGCCCGCGGCGCTCTTCACCCGCTTCCTCGGCTGGGCCAGACCACGCGACACCCGCTGAGCCGGGCAGGCCGGTTGTCAGGGGTGGGTCATCCGCAGCAGGTCCAGCGTCTCGTCGAGCTGGGTCTCGGTGAGCTTGCCGGAGTCGACGTGCCCCCGGGAGATCACCACCTCGCGGATGGAGGTCTGCTTGGCCAGCGCCTCCTTGGCGATCGACGCGGCCTCGTCGTACCCGAGGTAGCGGTTGAGCGGGGTGACGATCGACGGCGACCCCTCGGCGTACGCCAGGCAGACCTCGGCGTCCGCGACCAGGCCGACCACCAGCCGGTCGGCGAACAGCCGGCTCACCGCGGAGAGCAGCCGGATCGACTCCAGCAGGTTGCGGCCCATCACGGGGAGCATCACGTTCAGCTCGAAGTCGCCCTGCGAGCCGGCGAAGCCGACGGTCGCGTCGTTGCCGATCACCTGTGCGCAGACCTGCCGCATCGCCTCGGCCACCACCGGGTTGACCTTGCCCGGCATGATCGACGAGCCGGGCTGGAGGTCGGGGATGCGCAGCTCACGGAGGCCGGCACGGGGGCCGGAGCCCATCCAGCGGATGTCGTTGGCGATCTTGTAGAGGCCGATCGCCACGGTACGCAGCTGCCCCGAGGTCTCCACCAGCGCGTCCCGGGCGCCCTGCGCCTCGAAGTGGTTGCGCGCCTCGGACAGGGGCAACCCGGTCGACTCGCGCAGCTTGTCGATCACCGCGGCGGCGAAGCCGAGCGGGGTGTTGATCCCGGTGCCGACGGCGGTGCCACCCAGCGGCAGCTCGGCCAGTCGGGGCAACGAGCCCTCCAACCGCTCGATGCCGTAGCGGACCTGCGCGGCGTACCCGCCGAACTCCTGGCCGAGCGTGACCGGGGTGGCGTCCATCAGGTGCGTACGCCCGGCCTTGACCACCGTCTCGAACTCGGCGGCTTTGACCTCCAACGCCGACGCCAGGTGGGCCAGCGACGGCAGCAGATCCTCGACGATGAACTGGGTGGCAGCGAGGTGGATCGAGGACGGGAAGACGTCGTTGCTCGACTGGGAGGCGTTGACGTGGTCGTTCGGGTGCACGGGCGACCCCAGCTCCCGGCTGGCCAGGGTGGCGATCACCTCGTTGGTGTTCATGTTCGACGACGTGCCGGAGCCGGTCTGGAACACGTCCACCGGGAACTGGTCGTCGTAGCCGCCGTCGGCCACGTGCGCGGCGGCGGCGGCGATCGCAGCGGCCACGTTGGCGTCGATCACGCCCAACTCGCCGTTGACCTGGGCCGCCGCGCCCTTGATCTGCGCGAGCGCCTTGATCTGGGCCGGTTCGATGCCCCGGCCGGAGATCGGGAAATTCTGCACCGCGCGTTGGGTCTGTGCCCGCCACAGCGCCTCGGCGGGCACCTCCACCTCGCCCATCGAGTCGCGTTCGATCCGGTAACCGGTCGCCTCTGGAGTCGTCACGCGTACCATCCTGCCGCGCCCGTGGCCGACTCGCAGATGATCCGTCAGCCCAACTCGGCCAGCAGCCGTTCCACCTCGTGCTGTTCCGGTGACTCGATCTGGCGGAACAGGGACAGCGCCCGGAACCAGTGCGACCGTGCCGCACCCGGGTCGGTGTCTCGCAGGCAGCGGGCGATACCGTCCAGCGCCCCGGCCTGTTCGTGCGGGGCGTTCATCCGGACTGCATCGGCGAGCACCCGCCGGTGCAGGTCCGCCGCGCTGGCCACGTCCCCCTGGTCGAGCAGCGCACGGGCCAGCAGGTTGCGTGACACGCTGGCGGCGATGCGGTCGCCGGACTTGGCCATGGCGGCGAGCGCCTCGCGATGCAGCGTCGCGGCCTCCTCCGGCCGACCCAGGATCCGCTCGATGGTGCCCAGCTCGTTGAGGACCTCGCCCTCGCCGAAGCGGTTGCCCTGCCGGCGCTTGAACTTCAACGCGAGCCGCAGGAACCGGCGTGCTCCCGAATAGTCGCCGAGCCGGGCCCGCACCGCCCCGAGGTGACCGAGGGCGTTGCACAGGCTGTTCATGTCGCCGGTCTCGCGGGCCAGGCGCAACTGCCGCCGCGAGGCCAGCCGCGCCTCCGGGTAGCGACCCGATGCCAGCAGCAGAAACGCCTGATTGTTGAGCATCGCGATGACCTCCGCCGGCTGGTCACCGCCGGAGACGAGCGACAGTGCCGCGGCGGAGTGGGCCATGGCGGGAGCCAGTTGCCAGTTCGCGCCGTACGCGACGGCCAGATTCCGGCGGACCGTCGCCTCACCACGCCGGTCGCCGAGCCGTTGACGCAGCCGGAGCGCGACCTCCATCAGCTCAATGGCCTCCGGGAACCGCCCGAGCCGGAAGTAGCCCGAGGAGAGGTAGTTGCGCACTGTGGCGATGGCTCCCGCGTCGCCGAGCTGCTCGGCGGCGCTCAGCGCGACGGTGTGGGTGTCCACCAGCTCGTCCAGGTGGCCGTGCCTGAACAGATAGAACCAGGATGTGCGGGCCAGCTGCCAGCAGCGTTCCAGGTGCCCCTCGTCGGCGGCCAGCCGCACCAGCGCCGGAAGCGCCGCGCGGTTGGCGTCGAACCAGGCAGCATCATCCGAGACGGACGCCCGCACCAGATCGGCTCGGGGAGGTTCCGGCAGCACCAGGGCGGACCGACTGGCGACCGGCTCCATCCGACTGGCGATGGCGTGGGCCACGTGCAGGTAATGATCAAGGAGTCGGACGGTGGCGGCCGTCCGGCTCGCTGCGGTCTCGGTGGTCTCCAACAGTTGTCGGGCGTATTCGCGCATCAGGTCGTGAAAGCGAAAACGGCCGGCTTCCGGCTCGTCGACGAGGTGCGCGTCGACGAGACTGTCCAGCAGGTCCTGGGCGTCCGGCAGGAGCAGGTCGGCGATCGCCGCCGCCGCCCGATCGTCGAAGAAGCCCCCGGGATGCAGCGCCAGCAGCCGGAACATCCGCTGCTGGTCGAGGTCGAGCTGTGCGTACGACAGAGCGAAGGCCTGCCCGACGGAGCGTTCGCCGGCCGACAGCTCGGTCAGGGTGTCCCGTCCGGTGGCGAGCCGGTCCGCCAGGTCGCGGACCCGCCACCGGGGCCGGTGGGCGAGTCGGGCCCCCGCCAGCCGGATCGCCAGCGGCAGGTGCCCGCAGCGGGTGATCACCTCGGTGGTCGCCTCCGGCTCGGCGGCGACCCGGTCGGCACCGACCACCCGTCCGAGCAGCTCCACCGCCTCCTCGGGGTCGAGCACGGCCAGTGACGACGGTTTGCCGCCGTCCAGCCCGGCGAGCCGGCGGCGGCTCGTGATCAGGGTGAGGCTGTCCCGACCACTGGGCAGCAGCGGCGCGACCTGAGCGGCGCTGGCGGCGTTGTCGAGCACCACGATCGCCCGCCGTCCGGACAGTTTGCTCCGCCACAGGGCGGCGCGTTCGTCAGCGTCGGCGGGGATCCGGTCCCCGGGGACACCGAGCTGGCGGAGCAGCGCGGCAAGGGCAGCGGCCGGCGGCAACGGCTCCCGTTCGCTGTGCCCGTGCAGGTCGATGAAGAGGTGCGCGTCGGGGTAACGGTCCGCGAGCGCCGTGGCGACGTGCACGGCCAGCGTGGTCTTCCCGCTGCCCGCCATGCCGTCGACGAGTTGGATTCGGGCGTCGTCTTCCTCGATCTCCTTCACCAGTCGGGCGAGGGTCTCCTGCCGTCCGATGAAATCGTTGATCGCCCTGGGCAGTGCCCGGACCGGAGCGAAGGACCACTCCTCCGAACCGGTGACGGCCAGGTCGCCAGCGAGCACCCGTTGGTGCAGCTCCTGCAGCTCGGCACCTGGTTCGATGCCCAGCTCATCGGCGTAGAACCGCCGGCCCTCGCGATAGACCGCGAGCGCGTCGGCCTGCCGACCGACCGAGGACAGGGCGAGCATCAGCTGGCCGCGCAGCCGTTCTCGCAGCGGATGCTGGTCGACGCTTTCGGCGATCTCCTCGATCAGCTCGGCGGCCCGCCCGAGGCGCAGCTCGACGTCGACGCGCTCTTCCAGCGCAGTGAGGCGCTGTTCGTCGAGGGTCTGTGCGCGACGGCGGACGCTGCGGCTGGGAATGCCGCTGAGCGCCGGCCCTCGCCAGAGCGCCAGGGCCGCGTGGAACCGCTCAGCCGCCTCGGCGAACCGGCCGGCTGCGACAGCGGATCGGGCCTCATCGACGCCGCGGGTGAAGGTGTCGGCGTCCAGGTCGCTCGGGGCGATACGGATGCCGTACCCGGCCGGGTCGGTGACGATGATTTCCGGTGCCAGCCCCAGCTCGGCGAACCGTCGCCGCAACCGCGACACGCAGGTCTGCAGCTGGGCCCGGGCGGTTGCGGGCGGACGCTCCTCCCAGACCGCGTCCACCAAATCCTCGACGGGCACCAGCCGGCCGGAGCGCAGCAGCAGCATGGCGAGCACGATCCGGTCCCGGCCGGCGGTGACGGTGGCCTCGCCATCGCCAACGCGCAGAGGCCCCAGGATCCCGAACCGCATCTGCTCCCCCGCCGTGATCTGCAACTTGCAGCAGCGTAACCCGGCGGTCACACATTGACGCATGCTGGTGATAGTGATGTGAGAGCGGATCGACAGGGGTGCGCCTCAGACTCGCACCGGGTTGTCGGTGACGGCATCCGACGGGGGCGGTGCGCCCGCCCCACCCAATCGGGGCGGGCGCACCGATGTCGGCAGAGCACGGACGACAGACGGGGTGCCGGGCGAGTTCGCCCGGCACCCCGTCGCGTACGTGGCGGTCAGCGGCGGCCGACGGTGAGCACCGGTTTGGTGACCTCGGCGAAGAAGTCGTTGCCCTTGTCGTCGACCACGATGAAGGCCGGGAAATCCTCCACCTCGATCTTCCAGACCGCCTCCATGCCCAGCTCCGCGTATTCGAGGACCTCGACGTGCTTGATGCAGTCCTGGGCGAGGCGGGCCGCGGGGCCACCGATCGAGCCGAGGTAGAAGCCGCCGTGCTGCTGGCAGGAGCGGGTCACCTGACCCGACCTGTTGCCCTTGGCCAGCATCACCTGTGAGCCGCCCGCGGCCTGGAACTTCTCCACGTACGCGTCCATCCGGCCGGCGGTGGTCGGGCCGAAGGAGCCGGAGGCGTAGCCCTCGGGGGTCTTTGCCGGGCCGGCGTAGTAAACCGCGTGGTCGCGGAGGTACTGGGGCATCGGCTCGCCGGCGTTCAACCGCTCAGCGATCTTCGCGTGCGCGATGTCCCGGGCCACCACGAGCGGGCCGGACAGCGACAGCCGGGTCTTCACCGGGTACTTGGACAGTTCGGCGCGGATCTCGTCCATCGGCCGGTTCAGATCGACCCGCACGACCAGCTCGGCGTCGAGCGAGTCGTCGGTGACGTCGGGCAGGAACCGGGCGGGGTCGGTCTCCAGCCGCTCCAGCCACACACCCGACGGGGTGATCTTGGCGACCGCCTGCCGGTCCGCCGAACACGAGACGGCGATCGCCACCGGGCAGGACGCACCGTGCCGGGGCAACCGGACCACCCGCACGTCGTGGCAGAAGTACCGGCCGCCGAACTGCGCGCCGATGCCGAAGTTGCGGGTCAGCTCCAGCACCTCCGCCTCCAGCTCCAGGTCACGGAAGCCGTGTGCGCTCATCGAACCCGAGGTGGGCAGCGCGTCGAGGTACTTGGCGCTGGCGTACTTCGCGGTCTTCAGGGCGTACTCGGCGGAGGTGCCGCCGATGACGATGGCCAGGTGGTACGGCGGGCAGGCGGCGGTGCCGATCAGCCGCAGCTTCTCCTCCAGGAACTGCATCATCCGCGTCGGGTTGAGCAGCGCCTTGGTCTCCTGGTAGAGGTACGACTTGTTGGCCGAGCCGCCACCCTTGGCCATGAACAGGAACTTGTACGCGTCGGGGTGCCCGTCCGGGTCCTCGGCGTACAGCTCCACCTGGGCCGGCAGGTTGCTGCCGGTGTTCCGCTCGTCCCACATGGTCAGCGGGGCGAGCTGGGAGTAGCGCAGGTTGAGCTTGGTGTAGGCCTGGTAGACGCCCCGGGAGATGGCCTCGGCGTCGCCACCGTCGGTCAGCACGTGCCGGCCGCGCTTGCCCATGACGATCGCGGTGCCGGTGTCCTGGCACATCGGCAACACCCCACCGGCGGCGATGTTGGCGTTGCGCAGCAGGTCCAGTGCGACGAACCTGTCGTTCGGCGAGGCCGCCGGGTCGTCGATGATCGCCCGGAGCTGGGTCAGGTGCGCGGGGCGCAGGAAGTGCGCGATGTCGTGCATCGCCTCGGCGGTCAGCGCGGTGAGCGCGGCCGGCTCCACAGTGAGGAACCGGCGGCCTCCCGGGCCGTGTACGACGTCCACGCCCTCGTCGGTGACCAGGCGATAGTCCGTCTGGTCAGGGCCGGTCGGCAGCAGAGGGGCGTACGAGAATGCGGCGGCACTGCTCATGAGCGGCAAGCCTAGGGCAGACCGGTCGATCACTCCCACCCGCCGGGCGGGTCCTGGGACGCCGCTCTCATCGCCTCGGGCCCGCCGCGCCTCCCCGCCGTCCAGATCCGCTGGTGACTCGCCCGCTCAGCCGTCCTTGCCGCCGTCCGGCTCGGGGCAGAGTTCGCCCTTCGGCCCGCAGTCGCCGTTGTTCGACCCGCCCGGCCCGGTGCCACCCGGCGCGGGATTCCCGCCGTCGCCGGGCGGTCGGGCGGGCGAGCCCCCGGCCGCACCGAAGCGGACGTACCCGATCTCCCGCCCCTCGCCGACGATCATGCCCTGCGACCCGACCGCGAGGGCGTTCGCCGAGGTGCGCAGGACGGCCAGTTCCCGGCCGGTGCGCGGGTCCAGCGCGGCCAACCGGGACGGCTTCTCGTCGGCGACCACCGCCGCGTACGGGGTGAGCGCGGCACCGGCCTTGCCGCTGGCGGGTCGGGTCCACAGCACCTTCTCGGTGCCCAGCTCATGGGCGGCCACCGACCGCTTGTCGGCCGCCCGGAACACCGCCAGGCGGTCGTCGACCGCGATCAACTTGGTGCCCGAGCCGCCGACCCAGAGCAGTCGCCCGTCGTACCCGTCGATGACCGCCTCGCGGCCGTCCGGGCCGACGCCGATCAGCACGTTCCGCGCGCCCTGCGGGTCTTCGCGCTGCACGCAGCCGGCGGAGTCGGCGGTGCGCAGGTTGACCCCGGCACGCTGCCAGGCCTCCTGCCCGGTCGCCGGGTCCCGGGCGGAGATGGCGAAGTAGCAGGTGCCGTCCTGGGATCGGGCGGCGATCCGCAGCATCCGGCCGCCCACCACGGACAGCCGCTCGTCCCGGCCGGGTTCGACGTTCTGCAACACACGACCGGTGGCGGTGTCGACCACGTGCACCCGGCCGTCCACCGGGAACCCGAGCAGCGGTGGCGCGGGTTCCGCCCCGGCCACCCCGTCGTCGATCCGGGTGTTGGTGAGCCGGCGGGTGCCGCGCAGGCCAGGGTTGTCGGCGAGCAGGCCGCTGTGCACACCGGGCAGGAACGCCGTCCAGAGTGGCGTGGTGCCGCGCGGGTCCCAGGCGCTCAGGGTGCAGTCGGTGGCGTCCGTGCAGCGGGCGTCGAGGAGCAGGTTGCGGTACGTCCACACGGCCACCGCGTCGTCGTCGCGTCGCCGGGTCACCCCGGTGGCCGGGTCGAGCAGCTCGTACCCCTTGACCAGGAGCTTGCCCACGGCGACGACCGGGTCACGGTCGCCGCCGGCGACCGCCGACCAGTCCGCCTTGCGCTCCCACAGCTGGGTGCCGGTGGCCAGGCTGCGGGCCTCCACCCGGGTGCGCTGCTCGACCACGACGGAGTCGCCGGCGATGGTCACGCTGCGCGGAGTGCCGCCGACCCGTTGCTGCCAGACCACGTCGGGCTCGGAGATGGGTTCGCTGCGGTCCACCCAGTCCCACAGGCCGGGGAAGGGGTTCCACACGCCGGTCGCGGCGAGGGCGACGACCACGGCAAGGCCGAGCAGCAGCCCACCGCGCACGCTCCCCTTCGCCACACCGCACACCGTAGCCACGATCACGGATCTTCCGTACGCCCACGCCGCCGTGTCGCCACGCTTTCTGGGCTCGGAGGTGTTAGAGCGCCCTTCCTTCGGCCCGAACGGCGCTCCGCACCAACGGAAGCGTGCGGTAGGGGATCTGCTCGGCCAACGCGATGATCGTGGACGCCCGGGTGATGCCCGCGGACGAGACGATCTGGTCGATGACCCGTTGCAGGTCGGTGTTCGAGCGGGCCACGATCCGGCAGAGCAGGTCGCTGGAGCCGGTGATGGTGTGCGCCTCCAGCACCTCGGGGATGGCGGCGAGGTGGGCGGTGACCGGGTCGTGGCCGTGCCGCTGGCTGATCTCCAGGGTGACGAAGCTGGTCACTCCGAACCCGATCGCGGCCGGTGAGATCTCCGGGCCGAAGCCCTCGATGACCCGCCGCTCGACCAGCTTGTCCAGCCGGGCCTGCACGGTGCCCCGGGCCACGCCGAGGCGACGGGAGCACTCCAGGACCCCGATCCGCGGTTCCTCGGCGAGCAGTTCGATCAAGCGCACATCGAGCCCGTCGAGCTGTACATTCTGCTCACCATTCATGGGTGCCAACCATACCGAATGCGCAACCTGACCAGCATTTCCGCCAACAGTTGCCCACCCGGTGCCGGGCCAGCGATCCTCGCCACAAGAACCGACCACGGCGGCCCGCAAGGCCGGCCGGTACGCGAGGGAGCCCACCATGACCCAGGCGATCGACCGACCCCAGTCGACCGAGGACGTCGACGTCGACCGGCTCGTCGGCGCAGTCGACCACGACATCAGCCACGACCCGTTCCCGGTCCGGGGCCTCGACCACGTGCACTTCCTGGTCGGCAACGCCAAGCAGGCCGCCCACTACTACTCCACCGCGTTCGGCATGACCTGCGTGGCGTACCGAGGCCCCGAGCAGGGCTACCGGGACCACGCCCAGTACGTGCTGACCAGCGGCTCGGCCCGTTTCGTACTGACCGGCATGGTGCGCCCGGACGCCGACGGCGCCGACCACGTGGCCCGGCACAGCGACGGGGTGAGCGACATCGCGCTGGAGGTCCCGGACGTGGACGCCGCGTACGCGCACGCCGTCGCGCAGGGCGCCACCAGCGTCGTCGAGCCGCACGAGGTGACCGACGAGCACGGCACGGTCCGGATGGCCGCCATCGCCGCGTACGGCGACACCCGGCACACCCTGGTCGACCGGTCCCGCTACACCGGCCCGTTCCTGCCCGGCTTCGTGGCCCGTGGCCCGATCGTGAACCGGCAGCCGATGATCGACGCCGGCATCCAGCCGAAGCGCTTCTTCCAGGCCGTCGACCACGTGGTCGGCAACGTGGAGCTGGGCCGGATGGACGAGTGGGTCGAGTTCTACAAGCGGGTGATGGGCTTCTCCAACATGGCGGAGTTCATCGGCGACGACATCGCCACCGACTACTCGGCGCTGATGAGCAAGGTCGTGGCGAACGGCACCCGCAAGGTGAAGTTCCCGCTCAACGAGCCGGCGATCGCCCGCAAGAAGTCGCAGATCGACGAGTACCTGGAGTTCTACCAGGGGCCTGGCGCCCAGCACATCGCCGTCGCCGCCAACGACATCCTGGCCAGCGTCGACGCGATGCGGGCCGCAGGTGTGGAGTTCCTGGACACCCCCGACTCGTACTACGAGGACCCGGAGCTGCGCGCCCGCATCGGCAACGTGCGGGTGCCGATCGAGGAGCTGAAGGCCCGCAAGATCCTGGTCGACCGGGACGAGGACGGCTACCTGCTCCAGATCTTCACGAAGCCGGTGCAGGACCGCCCGACGGTCTTCTTCGAGCTGATCGAGCGGCACGGCTCGCTGGGCTTCGGCAAGGGCAACTTCAAGGCGCTCTTCCAGGCGATCGAGCGGGAGCAGGAAGCCCGCGGCAACCTGTAACACTTGCGAGCGTGACGCAGCCTCCGTCGTACCCGACGCCGCCGGTCGGTGGGCCTCAGCCCGCCGCCGGCGCCGTCGCGCCGCCGCCCGGACCACACCCGCAGGGGTACGCCGCGCCGCCGCAGTACGCTCCACCCGGTTACGCCCCGCCGCAGTGGCACGCCGGACCACCCGGCCCGCTGCCCCCGCCGCTGAGCCCGGGCGGTCAGCCGCTGGCCAGCTTCGCCGACCGGCTGCTGGCCTGGCTGATCGACACGGCGCTGGCGACCGCCGTGTCGCTGGCGTTGTTCAGCCCGTTCTTCGTCATCCTGTGGCTGCGCATGTTCAGCGAGATGACCCGGACCAACCCGGACGGAACCCTCGTGGAACCCGACCCGGCCGTCTTCCTCGTGGACTTCTTCCTGCCGATGATCCTGCTCCAGTTCGGGCTCATCGTGGTGATGCTCGGGCTCTACTGGCTCTACCACGTGGAATACCTCAAGCGCCGCGGTCAGACCCTCGGCAAGAAGGTCATGAAGCTGCGGGTGGTGCCGCTCGACCCGACCCGCACGCTCAACCGGGGAATGGCCGGGCGACGGTGGGTGGTGCAGTACCTGGCGGGCTCGTTGGTCCCCGGGAGCAGCTACCTCGATGGGCTCTGGCAGCTTTGGGACAAGCCGTGGCAGCAGTGCCTCCACGACAAGTTCGCCGAAACAGTCGTCGTTAAGGTGTCCTCGTGAGTGTGCAACCCGGCTGGTACGTCGACCCCGCCGACACCGAGACCCGGCGCTACTGGGACGGCGAGGGTTGGCTCGGCGCGCCCATTCCCGTCGACGCCACCCCGCCGGACGGCCCACCGCCGCCCGAGCCGGTCACGCCGCCCGAGCCGCCCACGCCCCCAACCTCCGGCCCGACCTCCCCGGGGCCCGTCGCACCCGGCTGGCCGCCACACCAGGGCCCACAACCCGGACCACAACCGGGGTATGGCCCGCCGCCGGGTCACGGCCCGGGCTGGGGACCGCAGGCCGGCCCGCCCGGTTGGGGTCCGCAGGCCGGCCCGCCCGGTTGGGGTCCGCAGGGCGGCCCTCCCGGCTGGGCCCCTCCGGGTGACCAGTCCGCCGGGACGCCCCCGGCCGGTCAACCCGGCTGGGCGCCTCCGGCTGGTCACCCCGGCTGGGTGATACGACCGCCCGAGCCTCGGCCGCACGGCCTCAGGCTGGCCGGTTACGGCCGCCGGCTCACCGCGCGGCTGATCGACCTCGCGCTCCTCCTCGCACTGAACGTGGTGGTCAACGGCTGGTTCGTCTGGCGCTGGGCACAGGAGTGGGCACCGTACTGGCAGGAGTTGTTCCGGCGCGCCGCGCGCGGCGACACCTCCGCCGAGGGCCTGCCCGTTCCTGGCGAGCAGGCAGGATCGCTCCTCGTGGTGATCCTGCTGATCGCTACCGCGCTGTGGCTGGCGTTCGAGGTGCCCGCCATGGCCGCCGGTGGGCAGACCGTCGGCAAGCGGGTGATGCGGATCCGGGCGGTGCCGATGGCCGCTGACCAGCCGTTGGGCTTCGGCCGGGCGCTGAGCCGGTGGAGCACGCTGGGCCTGCCGACGCTGCTCTGGTACTGCGCCGGGATCGGCCTGGTGCTGCAATTCGTCGATTCCCTGTCCCCCCTCTGGGACCACCCCCTGCGCCAGGCGCTGCACGACAAGCGCGCGCAGACGGTGGTCGTCGAAGTCCCCTACCGCTCCGCTTCCGCCCCCTCGAACGACCGCGACCAGCCCCCGGGAGACACCCCATGACCGACTCCGGACGTCACCAGCCGGCGCTGCGGCTGACCCGCGCCGACCTGGACGCGTTGCCCAACTACGTGCCGGGGCGCAGCCCTGCCGACCTGGCTCGGGAGTTGGGCCTGCCGGAGGCCATCAAGCTGGCCAGCAACGAGGTTCCCTACGGGCCGCTGCCCGGCGTGGTGGAGGCGGTCACCGAGGCGATCACCACCTCGCACCGCTACCCGGACATGGGCGTGGTCGCGCTGCGTGACGCGCTGGCCCAGCGGTACGGCGTGGACGCCGACCGGATCGCCACCGGCTGCGGTTCGGTGGCGCTGGCCGAGCACCTGGTCCGGGCCACCTGCCTGCCCGGCGACGAGGTGCTCTACTCGTGGCGGTCGTTCGAGGCGTACCCGATCATCGTGGCGACCAGCGGCGCGACCAGCGTGCGGGTGCCCAACGACGCCGGGCACGGGCACGACCTGGCGGCGATGGCCGCGGCGGTGACCGAACGGACCCGGGTGATTTTCGTCTGCAACCCGAACAACCCCACGGGTACGGCGTTGCGCCGGGCCGAGTTGGACCGGTTCCTCGACGCGGTGCCGGACGACGTGCTGGTGGTGATCGACGAGGCGTACCGGGAGTTCGTCACCGACCCGGAGGTGCCGGACGGGCTCGACTACCTGGACCGGCCCAACGTGGCGGTGCTGCGCACGCTGTCGAAGGCGTGGGGGCTCGCCGGGCTGCGAATGGGCTGGTTGGTCGCCCAGCCGGTGGTGGCCGCCGCGATCCGCAAGGTGGCGACGCCGTTCTCCAGCAGCACGGCGGCCCAGGCCGGTGCGCTCGCGGCGCTGACCCAGGCGGCCGAGATGGAGCGCCGCTGCGCCCTGGTCGTCGCCGAGCGGGACCGGGTCACCGAGGCTGTCCGCAAGTTCGTGCCGGACCTGCCGACGAGTCAGGCCAACTTCGTCTGGCTCCCGCTGGCCGACCGCGCGGTGGCGTTCGGCAAGGCGTGCGAGGCGCGTGGCGTGATCGTCCGGCCGTTCGCCGGGGACGGCGTCCGGGTCACCGTCGGCACCCCGGCCGAGAACGACGCGTTCCTGGCCGCCGCCGAGGCGGCGCTGACCTGAGCGTTGACCTGGTGTGACCAACCAGTGACATAAGAGGCGTTTGTCCTGTTTAGGGTGTTTTTACCCCTATCTTTCGAAGTAGCCGGCCGTGCGAGGACGCACGCCTGCTCACTTCGAGAAAACGGGGTAACGAACAGTGCGTACTGCCAAGATCTGTCTCGCCGGGGCGGCCGCCGCCGCGATGGTGGGAGTCCTCGCTGCACCGGCCGCTGCCGCGCCGACCGACACCACGACCACCACCTTCGAGGTGCTCGTCGGCACCCTCGACATCGACGCGCCGGCCGCCGCCGACCTCGGTGATGGCGCCCCCGGCGGCACCATCACCGGCCAGCTCGGCACGGTGACCGTCACCGACTCCCGGGGTGCCACCAACGCGTCCTGGGTGGCCTCGGTGACGGCGACGGTCTTCCAGACCGGCGGCGCCTCACCGCCCGAGACGATCCTTCCGGAAGAGATCAACTACTGGTCCGGCCCGTTGACGGCGTCCACCGGCGACGGCACCCTCACGCCGGGACAGGCGGCCGCCGGCGACGCCGATCCGCTGTCCAGCGTCACCCCGCTCACCGCGTTCACCCACTCCGGCGGCACCGGCGGCAACACCGCCAGCTGGAACCCCACCCTGGTGGTCAACGTCCCGCTGGACAGCATCGCGGGCGTCTACACCGGCACGGTGACGCATTCGGTGGCGTAGCCCCCGGGGGCGGTCGACCATCGCGGTCGCGCTCGCTCTGTTCTGCCTCGCCGGTCCGGGTCTGTCGACCCGGGCCGGCGCGGTCGAACCGGACGCGGGGTCGGACGACGGGGCCATCGGGATCCGGCTGTTGGAAGCCCCGGCCGACCGCCGCACCGATCCTCGGGCGCTGCGCTACGTCGTCGACCACCTACCGCCGGGCACCACCATCAATCGGCAACTGTTGATCGTCAACCGCACCGACGAGACCCGTCGCGTCGACGTGTATCCGGCAGCCGCGACCCTGGAAGCCTCGGCGTTCCGCTTCGGCGAGGGTCGTGCCGAGAACGAGCTGACCTCCTGGGTCACCCTCGACCAGCGCGCGCTGGAACTGCAACCGTGGGGCGAGGCCCGGGTCCGGGCGACCGTCACGGTGCCGCAGACCGCCTCGAAGGGCGAGAGGTACGGGGTGATCTGGGCGTCCACCGCTTCGGCACCCCGGGCCAGCGGTGAGGTGACACAGGTCCACCGGGTCGGCGTCCGGATGTACCTCGACATCGGGCCCGGCGGCGAACCGGTCTCCGACTTCTCGATCGGTGAGGTACGTCCCGCCCGCGGCCCGGAGGGTGACCCGTCGGTGACCGTCCAGGTCCGCAACACCGGCGGCCGCGCCCTCGATCTGACCGGCACGGTCTCCCTGACCGACGGTCCAGCCGGCAGCCGAGCCGGCCCCTTCCCGATCGGGCAGGGCGTCACGCTGGCACCGGGTAACGCCGGGCAGGTCATCGCCCGATTCCCGGTCGAGTTGCCGAACGGCCCCTGGAAAGCGGAGGTGAACCTGGAGAGCGGGCTGGTGAAGCGGAGCGTCACCGCGCAGATCCAGTTCCCCGATGCGGGTCAGGTCGGAAAACGCGGCAGCGTCGTCAGCCGGATCGTGTCCGGCTGGGCCGTGGGGGCGGCCGTCGTGGGCCTGCTGTTGGTCACCGGTCTCGCGGTGCTGGTCCGCCGATCCCGGCGATCCGGTCGGCCGTCAGCCGGCCGGCCGAGGGAGCGGATCCGCGCCGGCGGCTGACAGCACGCCGGCGTCCGCACGGGCCGCCGGCCTGAGGGCACAGGCCGCCGGCCGGAGGCCGCACGGGCCTGGCCGGGGAGGCTCAGGTCAGACCGGCCGCCTCCGGCGGACAGCGAGCCAACCGACGAGGAGCAGACCCCCGCCCAGCCCGACGAGCAACAGTGTCGACCCGCCCGGGCCGGTGACCGGCAACTGACCACCGTGGCTGGGCGTGGGTTGAGGAGGGTCGGGCGTGGGAGTGGGTGGAGGCTGGGTCGGTGTCGGTGTCGGTGTCGGTGTCGCCGGCAGGATCTCGAAGGTGACGCCGGTGTCCGCCGACGGCTCGGCCCGGACGGCGCTGATCCCGCGCGCCGATGCGGGGTCGGCGCTCAGCACCGGCGGGACCGCCAGCACGAGGCTCGCGGTCGCGGCGAGCGCGCCGCCCACGAGGTAGCTGGCTGCTGTCCGACCCATGCGCCGACCCCTTTCCCGGGAACCTGAACCATGAAAAACTTACCCTTTATGGACAAAGGGTAAGGGCTGGTCGAGGGTTCAGGTGCCGAAGACGCCACGATCAGGTGGCAGCCAGGATCACCGCTTCGCCGGTGTAGTAGTAGCGCTGGTCGTCACCGTCCGGGTCGACCGGCTTGCGGAGTCGTTCGACAGCGACGTAACCGTCCGCCGCCGCCACCGCCCCGGGGGCCCAGCCGGTCCCGTCCGAACCGACGTTGAGCAGGAAGCGGGACAACTGCGTACCCGTCGCCGGATCCAGCGTCACCAGGTCGTTCGCCTCGGTCAGCAGGTGCACCCGGCCAGGCTGCGCGGCCAGCACCCGGGCCGTACCCAGGCCCTCGGACCGCCACAGCTCCGTGCCGGTGGCCGCCGACCGGCCCACCGCGACCCCGTCGAGCACAACAACGGCCTGGTCACCGACCAGCACCGCGCCGGCCGGATCCAGCGCCGGGGCGGCGGCCGGCACATCAGCACCGAGCAACCAACCCCGGCCGCCCTCGTCACCCGGACCGGAGGTCCGCAGGGCGAGGCAGTCCGACTGGCCGGTACGGCAGCCGAGGGGAGTCACCACCAACTCGTCCGGGCCACCCGGCGGTCGCCAGCGCTCGCGCACCACGCCGGTCGCGGCGTCCCGGAACTCGATCGTGGCCGGTCCGGCGCAGGTGTCCAGGCCGATCAGCTGTCCCGAGGAGCTGGTGCCGACATCGCTGCGGCACCTTCCCGGCAGGTCGACCCGCCACAGCTCCCGGCCGTCGCTCAACTCGACCCCGCGCGCCTGGGCGTCCCCGCTGACCAGCAGCACCGTTCGACCGCCCGGGAGGTCGGCGAGCTGGAGCCCGCGCGGGTCCCACACGGGGGCCGCCCAGGTACGTCGCACCACCGCCGTGCCTGCGGCCGGCTTCGGACCGTCGGCCTTCCAGAGCACCCCGCCGGTCCGCGCGTCGAGGGCGACGAGTTGGCCGTCGGACCAGCGGCTGACCACCGTGCTGCCGCTGGCGACGATCCCGGTCAGCTCGGCGGGCCAGCGCCGGTACGACCAGTACGGGCTGGTCCGATACCGCCCGTCGACCGGCCGGTCGGCGTAGACCTGACGGTGTGCGGCGTACACCCGCAGTCGCCCGTCCACGATCAACGGGGCGACCGGCAACCGACCGATCACTCCGGCAGCCGGTCGGGCCGGGGCCGGGTAGTCACCCCGCGCCAGCGTGCTCACCTCCGCCGGTGCGAGCACCCGGTGGACGATGACCGCGACAGCTGCGATCGCGAGCAGCGCCGCGACCGCCATCACGAGCCGTCGTCGACCCCTCGGGAACCCCATGCCGCACCTCCGACCGGCACCCTACCCAGCGGAACCAGCCGCACCCCGCTCAGGTCACGGCGACGACGGTCGCGCGGAGGGCGGATCTGACGGGTCGGCGCTCAGGCGGCTTCGACCGAGCCGAGGACGCCGGCCGCGACGGTCAGGTCGGCGAGATCACGCCGCAACGCCACCTCGACCGCCCGCGCGGCGAGGCCGCCGAGCAGCAGCGCCACCACGCGACCGTACGGGTCGGTCGGCGCCGCCTCCTGGCTGACGGTGATCGCCGTGCAACCCCGGCGGCGACGACGGACCGGACGCAGGCTCCAGGTGATGCGGTAATCCACGCCGGCGCCGGAGGAACAGAGAACCAGCCGATGGGGAGCGACTGCCTCCACCACCAGGAACTCCTCGCTCAGCGTGCCGCCGCCCGGCTGGGCGCGCTCCTCACGCCAGGCGGTGCCCGGGCCGAACGGCCCCGGGGTGAGGATCTCGATCGGGCCGGCGGCGGTCAGCCGGGCCGCACGGCCGGGCAGGTCGGTCAGCAGACGCCAGACATCGACAGCGTGCGCCTCGATGAACCCGGTAACCGCGACCGTCGACATGCCACCCTCCCGTGTCCCCGACGGTACGCGGAGTGAGGGCCGGACGGGGCCCCCGGGACGGAATTTCCACCACCCGGAGGCCACGCTGTCAGTTTGGACCGTTGCTCGGCACCGGACGTCGTCGACCGGTGCCGATGCTCCGGTCAGTGCTCGAATCGACCGGCCCGGATCGCGCCGATGAAGGCTGTCCACCCCGGCGGGCTGACCGCGAGCGTGGGGCCGGCCTGGTCCTTGGAGTCGCGGACCGCGACCAGACCGTGGACGTCAACCAGGTTGTCCGCGACCTCCACGCAGAGCCCCTGGTCGTTCGAACGGCTGCTGGTACGCCAGATTGCGCCCGTAAGATCGTGCATCGTCGTTACCTCCGTGTGCAATGGAAGCCCCACCGCTGAGAGCCGGGCGGAGCCCGGCCCGGATCGCGCGGCGAGGCAACGGGATCCGGACGATCAACGGGTCAACCGGGGCCGGTTATCGCACGGGCTGTGCGATGACCGGTCCCGTGCACGAGACGGATGGAATGCGACCGTTCAGTTGGCCGGACGAATGGTGCCGCTGACCTCGCCGAGGGCGATGGTGGTGCCGTCCGGGCCGGGCGCGGTGGCGGTGATGGTCACCGTGTCGCCGTCGGCGAGGAAGGTGCGGCTCTCGTCGCCGACCTTCACCGGCTCCGCCCCACCCCAGGTCAGTTCCAGGAACGAGCCGACCTGCGATCGGTCCGGGCCGGAGACGGTGCCGGAGGCGTACAGGTCGCCGGTGCGCAGTGACGCGCCGTTGACGGTGAGGTGCGCCAACTGCTGAGCCGGCGTCCAGTACATGGTGGCGAACGGCGGCTCGCTGACCTGCTCGCCGTTCCACTCGACCGCCAGTCGGAGGTCCAGGCCCAGGTGCGGCACGTCACGCAGGTAGTCGACCACCGGCGGGTCCTGGTCGGGGGCGGGCACGAACGCGTCGCCGAGCGCGTCCAGCGGCGTCACCCAGGCCGAGACCGAGGTGGCGAACGACTTGCCGAGGAACGGCCCGAGCGGCTGGTACTCCCAGGCCTGGATGTCCCGGGCCGACCAGTCGTTGACCAGCACCACCCCGAAGACGTGGTCGGCGAAGTCGTCGACCGACACCCGACGCCCCATGGGGCTGGGCACGCCCACCACGAAGCCGACCTCGGCCTCGATGTCGAGGCGTACGGACGGGCCCGTGACCGGGCCCTCGGCGGAGGCGCGCTGCCCGGTCGGTCGGATCACCGGCGTGCCGGAGACGACCACGGTGCCGGCCCGCCCGTGGTAGCCGATCGGCAGGTGCTTCCAGTTCGGCAGCAGCGGCGGCTGGCCGGGGCGGAAGATCTGCCCGACGTTCGACGCGTGGTGCTCGGACGAGTAGAAGTCGACGTAGTCGGCCACCTCGATCGGGAGCAGCATCTCCACGTCGTCGAGGGGCACCAGCAGCGGCTCCACCGCGGGTCGGTGCGCCGGGTCGGTCAGCAGCTCGGTGATGCGCTGCCGCACCGTCGTCCACTGCGGACGGCCCAGCGCCATGAACTCGTTGAGGGTGGGCCGGCACAGCGCACCGGCGGCCAGCACCAGGTCGGCTGCCTCCGCGGCGGCCAGGTCGAACACCCAGGACCCGATCCGTACGCCGATGCGCGGCTGACCCTCGTCGGACCGGAACACCCCGTACGGCAGGTTCGTCACCCCGTACGGCGATCCGTCAGCGCCGGTCACCCAGGTCATGCGTCGTAGCCCCCGTTCACCAGCCCCAGCCGGATCAGATCGGTCAGTGGTTCCAGGATGCTGCACGAGCCGAAGCCCACCCACAGTGGGCGCGGTAGGTCTAGTCGTGTCGTCGCCCGCTCCACCAGTGGGCGCGGGTCGACCACGGTCAGCAGCTCGGCGACCGCCTCCACACCGTCGCCGTCGGCGGCGGCCAGGGTGGCGGCCAGCACGTTGGCGTATCCGTGGTGGGTGAACCCGGTCTCCGAATCCAGGTGCCGGACCGCCTGGTGCAGCCCGGCGGTGAGCTTGAAGGGCAGGCCCCGGTCGCGGCAGGCGCAGATCACGGCGGCCAGCTCGGCTGGCGTGGGAAAGAGTTCGGCGGCCAGGCCACCGGTGCGGAACTTGGCCGCGACGGGCACCCCGTCGTTCCGGGCCGCGGCGAGTGCGTCCAGCGCGCCCATCAGCCCGAAGGTCAGCGGCAGCTCGGCGTAGACGGTCTCGACGTCCGGCAGCGCATCGGTCAGCCGCAGCAGCTCGGCGATGCCGGGGAGGGGGTCCTCGCCGCGTTTGGCGACGGCCACCTCGACCTGGCGGGCGGTGACGCCGTCCGGGGCGAGAAACGAGAGCGCGTACGGCAGGTTCCCGATCCCGGTGTCACCGATCAGCCCGATCACCAGGCCCTCACCCGGGTCGACGAGACCAGTCAGCTCGCCCGCCGAGACTGTCGAGGCGGGGATCAGCAGCGGGCCGACCAGGTCGGCGTACCAGGCTGCGCGGTGCCGGCGGTGGGCGGTCAGCGCGTCGGGCAGCGTGGCGCTGCCCGGGGGGAAGACGGCGGCGTCGTCCACCAGGCCGTCGAGGAGTGCGGGCACCTGCGTTGACACGGAACAAGAATGTACGGGACGCTACGAGGAACGGACAACAGCGTCCGATTATCGGACGCGGTTGATCGGTGAACGGAACATATCGGGAGGCGAGATGCCGTATTACCGCAGCGTCGGCGACGTGCCGCGCAAGCGCCACACCCAGTTCCGCCAGCCCGACGGCACCCTCTACGCCGAGGAGCTGATGGGCCAGGAGGGCTTCTCCTCCGACTCGTCCCTGCTCTACCACCGGCACGCGCCCACAGCGATCCTGGCCGCCGACGAGTTCACCCCGCCCGCGTTCACCCGGGCACCGAACCTGCCACTCAAGCCCCGCCACCTGCGCACCCACAAACTGGACACCGGCGGCTCCGACCCCGTCCTCGGCCGGCAGTACCTGCTCGCCAACGACGACGTACGGATCGGCTACGTGCTCGCCGACCGGCCCTCACCGCTGTTCCGCGACGCCACCGGCGACCACTGCCTCTACGTCGAGTCGGGCACCCTGCGGGTCGAGTCCCCGTTCGGGGTGCTGGACGCGGTGGCCGGCGACTACGTCATCATCCCCACCTCGACCATCCACCGGCTGGTGCCCACCGGTGACCAGCCCGTCCGCCTGCTCACCGTCGAGGCGTCCGGGCACATCGGCCCACCCAAGCGCTACCTCTCCGTCCGCGGCCAGTTCCTGGAGCACTCGCCGTACTGCGAGCGCGACGTCCGCGGCCCCGACTCGCCGCTGCTCGTCGACGGTGAGGAGGTCGAGGTGCTGGTCCGCCACCGCCGTGGTTGGACCCGCTACGTCTACGCCAACCACCCGTTCGACGTGGTCGGCTGGGATGGGCACCTCTACCCGTGGGCGTTCTCCATCCACGACTTCGAGCCGATCACCGGGCGCATCCACCAGCCCCCGCCGGTGCACCAGACCTTCCAGGGCCCCAACTTCGTCATCTGCTCCTTCGTGCCCCGCAAGGTCGACTATCACCCGGACGCGATCCCGGTGCCGTACAACCACCACAACGTCGACTCCGACGAGATGCTCTTCTACACGGGCGGCAACTACGAGGCCCGGCGCGGCTCCGGCATCGAGCAGGGCTCGATCTCCCTGCACCCGTCCGGGTTCACCCACGGCCCCCAGCCGGGTGCCGCCGAGCGTTCCATCGGTGCGGACTACTTCGACGAGTTGGCCGTCATGGTCGACACGTTCCGCCCCCTGGATCTCTGCGACGCCGCCACCGGCTGCGAGGACGAGGGATACGCCTGGACCTGGGCGCGTTCGGTCTAGTCGCGCTGGGGTTTCGCCGGAGCCCACCCGCTCTGGGCGGTCAGGCTTGATCCCGACGCGGGCGGGCTCCGGCGAAACCCTGACGTGCGCGAGCTGGGCGACGCTTGTTGATCTGTCGCGGTGCTGCCGGAGAGGGCTAACGGATCGCGGTGCGGGTGAATACGGCGAACTCGGCGATCGCCGTCGCGGCGATGGCCAGCACCAGCGGCCACGGCGAGCCGATCACCGCGTACACCAGCAGCAGCACCGGCGCGGCGGCCACGGCGTAGACCGCCAGGGCCATCGCGCGGTCCGAGTGCAGCATGGCGGGCAGGACGGTCCGGGCCAGCCCGGGCAACCGGGCGGCGAGCTGCCAGACGACGATCCCACCGGTGAGCGCGGCGAGCACCGCCAGCATGCGGGAGAACCCGTCGCTCGCCGACGCCGCGACCGCGACCAGCACCGCCGCCACCAGCGACCACCCCGCCCCGTAGAGCACCAGGCGGTGCAGGCCGGACGCGAGGGTTCGCGGCGAGTCGACTCGGCTCGGGCTGATCGACACCGCGTCCGCCACGTGCGCCAACGCCTCCGACCAGCGGCGCTGCTCCAGACGCATGACACCGACCTCGTGCCCGGCCTCGGCGAGGCGGGGGTCGAGCCGCAACGCCTCCCGGTAGGCCCGCTCGGCCAGGTCGAACAGGTCCAGCCGGGCGGCGACCAGGCTGAGCACCAGATGGGCCTGCGGTTCCTCCGGTGCCAGCTCGACCCCGCGCCAGGCCGCGTTCAGCGCCGGCTGCCCGTTGCGGGTGCCGGCCAGGATCGCCGCCGCGCTGCGCTGGGCGTACGCGTCGGCCGGGCCGAGGGCGAGGATCCGGTCTGCGGTGGCAGCCGACTCGGCGTAGCGCTCCAGATCGGCCAGGGCCATGCCCCGGGCGACCAGCGGCGGGAGCGCCTCCGGTGCGGCGGCCACGGCCGTGTCCGCGGCGGTGAGCGCCTCGGCCGGACGGTCGGCGGCCAGGTGCACCCGGGCCAGCATGGTGAGGGCATCCACGTCGTCCGGCTGGAGGGCCAGCCCGTAGGTCAGCTCGCCGGCCGCCTCGTCGTGGCGGCCGAGCTCGGCGAGGAGTTGGGCGCGCTGGACGTAGCCGTCGGCGGCGGACTGGTCGGGAGCGGGGTCGCTGGACATCGCGGCGAGCTTAGGCGGCCGGCGCGTCGTACACCAGAGCCACCGCGATGCCGGTGAGCCCTTCCTCGCGGCCGGTGAAACCGAGCCCGTCGGTGGTCGCGGCGGACAGCGTGACCGGGGCGCCGACGGCGGAGGAGAGCACCTCCTGCGCCTCCGCACGACGCTTGCCGATCTTGGGGCGGTTGCCGATGACCTGCACGGACACGTTGCCGATCTCCAGGCCGGCGGCCCGCACCCGGCGGGCCGTCTCGGTCAGCAGCGCCACACCGGATGCACCGGCCCACTCCGGCTCACCCACCCCGAAGACGGCGCCGAGATCACCGAGGCCGGCGGCGGAGAGCAACGCGTTGCAGGCGGCGTGCGCGACCACGTCGGCGTCCGAGTGCCCGGCGAGGCCGTCCTGGTCGGGCCAGAGCAGCCCGGCCACCCAGCAGGGCCGACCCGGCTCGAACGCGTGAACGTCGGTGCCGATGGCCACCCGGGGAACGATCATGAACAGAGCGTACGCGTCAACCGCCGGCGGCAAGCAGATGCTCCGCCAGAGCCAGGTCGAACGGTCGGGTGATTTTCACTGCGTACTCCGAGCCCGGCACGCAGCTCACCGTCACGCCCTGCTTCTCGACGAGACCGGCGTCGTCGGTGAGGGAGTCACCGGCTGCGGCGTGCGCGGCGCTGAGCACCGCCCGGCGGAAACCCTGCGGGGTCTGCACCGCGCGCAGGGCGGAACGGTCGACGGTGCCGAGCACCACCTCGCCGGCGCTGACCTCCTTGATCGTGTCGACGACCGGCAGGACCGGGATCACCGCGTCACGCCCGCCACGGACTGCCGCGGCGACGGATTCGACCAGCTCGGGCGGCGTGAGCGCGCGGGCGGCGTCGTGCACCAGGATGATCGTCGGGCCAGCGGGCACCGCGGCCAGCGCGGCGGCCACCGACGCCTGTCGCTCCGCGCCGCCGGCCACCACGATCACCGGCGCGACCGGGGCCAGCAGGTCACGGACGGCCGCCACCTCGGCGACCGGCGCGGCCACCACGATCGTGTGCACCGACGGTGCGGCGGCCAGCCGTCGCACGGCGTGCACGAGGAGCGGCTCGCCGCCGAGCAGGCGAAGCGCCTTGGGTCGGCCGGGGCCGAGACGTACGCCGGCACCCGCCGCAGGCACGAGGACCGCGACGTCACCGCGCGGATTGAGCTGCGCGGTCACGTCACGGTCCTCGGTGGTTTCTTTGCTACGAAGTGGGTACGACGATGCTGTGCGGACTAGGCCTCGGTGAGGACCTTGTCGAGCAGCGTCTCCGCCTCGTCCTTGGTGCTCTTCTCAGCCAGCGCGACCTCACCGACGAGAATGTCGCGGGCCTTGGCCAGCATCCGCTTCTCACCAGCGGAAAGGCCCCGCTCCCGCTCCCGGCGCCACAGGTCGCGAACGACCTCGGCGACCTTCAGCGGGTTGCCGGAGGCCAGCTTTTCCAGGTTGGCCTTGTAACGCCGCGACCAGTTGGTCGGCTCCTCGGTGTGCGGAGCCCGGAGAACGTCGAAGACCTTGCCCAGGCCCTCTTCGCCGACCACCTCGCGCACACCCACGATCTCGGCATTCTCGGCGGGCACCCGGACCGTCAGGTCACCCTGCGCGACCCTCAGGACGAGGTATTTCTTAGGCTCGCCCTTGATGATCCGAGTCTCGATTGCCTCGATGAGTGCGGCCCCGTGGTGGGGGTAAACAACGGTCTCGCCGACACTGAAAACCATAGGTTCGAAACCCCTTTCGCTGTGTCTAGGGTAACACGGTCAGGCACTGATGTCTCTCCGATGTCCTGACCATTGGCGCAGCTCAGGGGCCCTGTGAGAGGTCTTGCTTCAGCTTGACAGGCGGTCAAACCAATGGTTCGAACACGCTCCGTAACGAACGAATGACTGCCCGGTACGGGTGAACGGAACGTCGAGATCAAGGGCTACGCGCTCCTCCCATGGTAGCCCGGCCAGCGGGACTGCGCCCAGGTGTAGCGGGAGGAGCCCCTGGTGCGCGACCCTTGAGACCGAGCCGCACTCCGCTCTCGAGACGCTTCCAGGAGGTCCGATGGGCAAGCCGGACGCAGAGGGCCACGGGCCGACCGACGGCCTGCCCGGCCTGCCGCCCGAGTGGGGCCGGGTCGTGGTTCCCGACGACGCCTCCGCGCTCGCCGCCGAGGCCGCCCAGATCCGCCGTGAACTCCGCAGGGCCACCGGCCTGCCCCGCAGCCGCGCTCTGGGCCTACCGCTGCTGGTCCTGCTGGTGGCGGTCCTCACCACGTTGACCGGGCTGGTCGCGGTCACCTGGCCACGCGCCAGCCGCAGCGACCGTCCGACCCCGGCTCCCTACTCGCCACCCGCGACCCTCGCCGGGCGGGCCCTGCCCGCACTGGACCTGGTCGACGCGGGCCAGGCACCGGTGCCACTGCGCGGCCTGCTGCCCGCCATGATCATCCTGCTGGACGGCTGCCCCTGCCCGGACCGCGTCGCCGACGCCCTGACGGCTGCGCCCGCCGGGGTCTCCGTGGTGACCGTCAGCGGCGGCCGGACGGCGCCAGCTCCACCGACCAACCGACCGCAGGTCCGGGCGCTGGCCGACCCCGCCGGAGGGCTGCGCTCGTTCCTGGGCCAACCGGCCCGCCCCGGCGTCGCCACCGCCCTGCTGGTCGACCGCGCCGGCACGGTGGCCCTGGTGCTGCCCGACCTGGGGCCGGTGGACACCTACCGAGGTGAGCTGACCGCCCTCGGCGCCTGAGCGCAGCTCGGCGCCTGGGCGGGCCTAGTCGCGGCTCACCGCCTGAGCGGCCTGAGCGCGGCTCACCGCCTGAGCGGCCCGGTCGCGGCTCAGCGCATGAGGGCCGGCGCGACGCGCCCGAGCGCAGCCTGGGGGCCTAGCGGGGCAGGAGGACGAGCTGCGCCTGCACGTCGATCTCCCGCTCACCCGTCGCCGACAGCGACACCCGGAACGGCCTGCCGTGCGCCAGCACCTCGGCGCTGGCGACCGTGCCGTCGCAGTCGATCTCGGACGGCCCGGCGAGCCCGGCCCCGGAGACGCTCACCAGCATGGCGCCCGGCCTGGTGCACCGGTATTGCAGGAGGTGACGGCCACTGTCGCCCGCTGCCTGCCGGACCACACTCTGCCCCGGAGCGAGTGTCGCCCGCTCCTGCCAAACGGTGTCGCGGAACGAGGGCAGATCATCCCCGAAGAAGAAGGCAGCGAGATTGCCGTCGATGTCGACGATCTTGCCGGTCTCCGGGTCGATCTCCGTCCGTACGCCCTCCGGGATGCTGACGACCTCGCCGCTCGCGTCCACCCGCATCGTCAGCCGTTCACCGGGCACCCCGGTGACCAGGGCGCGTTCCAGCGCCGTGCTCACACTCGGCCCGGTGGACGGGACGGTCTCCGAAGGAGCAGCCGACCTGGCCGTCGAGGCGGGCGCGGTGGCCTGCCACCACCAGCCACCAACGGCCAGCACGGCCACCGCGGCACCCACCAGGACGCCCGAGCGCAGTCGGTCGTCCGCCGTCGTATCCATCCAGCGAGCGTACCGGCCGGAGGAGGAGGTGATCAGTCCTGTCGATCGAGCAGGGCGGCGTACAGGGTGAGGCCGGGACCGAACGCCAACATGACGACACGTCGAGCCGCAGGAGTCGCACGGCCCAGCCGATCCAGGATCAGCAGCACGGTCGGGGACGAGCAGTTGCCATGCTCATCGAGCGTCGCCCGGGACGCCGCCAGACCCTGCGGCGGCAACGCCAACTCGCGCTCCACCACGTTGAGGATCCGCGGCCCGCCCGGATGCACCGCCCAGCCGTCCACCTCGGAACTGGTGAGGCCGTGCCGGGCCAGCAGGTCGTCGACCAGCGCACGGACGTGCCTCGACAGCACCTGCGGCACCTTCGGCGACAGCCCCATCCGGAAACCGGCGTCGGTGACGTCCCAGGTCATGTGGTCCGCTGTCGAGGTGTCGGTGACGGACGTGACCTCGCGCAACGCGTACCCCGGGCCGCTCGGCGTGACCACGGCGGCGACCGCCGCATCCGAGAAGAGCGCGTGGGAGACGATCTGCTGGGTGTCCACCCTGGCACTCGACGGCTGGATGTGCAGGCTGGTCAGCTCCGCGCAGAGCAGCAGCGCCGGTCGTCCTCGCGCGGTGACGAAGTCACTCGCCGCACCGAGGCCCGGCATCGCCGCGTAACAGCCCATGTGGCCGATGAACATCCGCTGGGTGTCCGCGGCCATGCCGAGGTCCCGGGCGAGCAGAATGTCCAGCCCCGGGGTGGCGTAGCCCGTGCAGGAGCAGACGATGAACAGCCCGATGTCGCTGGCGTCCAAGCCGGCTGCGGTCAACGCGCGGCCCACCGCCTCCTTGCCCAGCGGCAGCGCCTCGACCTGATAGCGACGCATCCGGCGCTCGGTCGGCCAGTCCGACACGTCCTCCAACAGCGGGTTGACCGCAGCCTGACGCCGGGTCACCCCGGAGTGCGCGAAGATCCGCTGGGCCAACGACCTGGTGGTGCCGGTGAAGTGCCGGGAGAAGTAGCCCTCCCACAACTCGTCCTGCGAAGCGGACGGCGGCTGTGCAATCCCGAGCCCCGCGATCACTGGTACGGACACGATCCCCACCTCTCGTCAAATGCTGTCCTCCCCCTGGCCGTCCCACCAGCCGCCTCGGCTGGCCTATCCTGCGTGCGAGCCCCGCAGGGCCGGCTCACCAACGCGGTGCCGATCCGTCGCGGTCCGGGTCGCCGCCCAGGGCGGCGATGCCCAGCCAGTCGGCGCAGACATCCGAGGTGGCCGGGTGCAGCGAGCCGCAGCGGGCATCGCGGTAGAGCCGCTCCAACGGATGACCACGTCGGGTCGCCGAGGTGCCCGCCGCCTCCAACACCGACGCCGCGACCTCGGCGGCCGTGGTGCCGGCGAGCAGCTTCGCCCGCCACACCCAACGGTTGGTCTCCTCGTCGCCCGGCGCCTCGTCCACCCGACGGGCCGCCTCGGCGACCACCAGCTGGGCGGCCGCCGTGGCCGCGTCCGCCCGGCCCAGTCGGGCCCGCACCGCCGGCAGACCGGCCAGGTTGCGGGCGTTGAGGTGCTCGGCCGCCGCGTCGATCGCCGCCCGGGCCACCCCCACGTACACCGCCGCGTAGCTGGCGACCAGCCAGTGCGGCATCAGTTGGGCGACCACCAGCGCCAGCCCTTCCACACCACCGAGCAGCCGGTCCGCCGGAACCGTCACGTCCAGGTGCAGGTCGTGCGAGGAGGTGGCGCGCATGCCGAGCGCATCCCAGGTCGGCTCCACTGTCAACCCGTCACCGGCCGGCACCAGGAACTGCGAGACCACCGACTGGTCGGCCGCGCTGCGCGCCGCCACCAGGTAACCGTCGGCATGCCCGGCGCCGGAGCAGAAGGTCTTGCTGCCCTTGAGATGCCAACCCGCGTCGGTCGCCTCGTACGCCGTGGTCAGCTGGGACAGCCGGGCACCGGCGCCACGCTCGCTCATCGCGACCGCGTACCAGGAGCCCTGAGCCGCAGCGGTGAGCAGCCGGTCCCGGGCGACCAGCGCCTCGTCCGGCACACCCAACGCCTCGGCCAACTCCTCGGTGACCGCGCCCAGGGCACCGGTCACCGAGGCGTGCATGTTGAACACCAGGGCCGTCGCGCCGTTGCCTCGGGCAAGCTCAGTGGCCACCGCGGCGTACTCGGCGAAGCTGGCCTCCATGCCGCCCAGTGCCCGGGGCACCATCAAACCGAAAAGGCCAGCCTCCCGCAGGTCACGGAAGTCCTCGACGGGGAAGGAACCGTCCCGGTCATGGTCCGCCGCACGCGCGGCGAACCGCGGCGCCAACCGGCGGGCCGCCTCAAGCGCCTGCACCGTCATATCGTCTCCTCCTCGGCGTCCCATACCCCCGCCAGGCCCGGACTATCCTTTGCGGACCCCCCGGCCCTGGTAGAGCACGGCGGTGGACCGGGTCGGCACGATGCGTGGCGCGCGGCCCGTGGACGTCGCACCGGACGTCCGGGTCGCGCGGGCCCGGCGTAGCAACCAGGCAAGCATGCCCCCGACCTGCGGACGGATGCCTCGCAGCCGCAGGTCGACACCGTGCCGGGCACACTCGGCCACCAGTGCCCGGGCGTCCACGAACAACCGTGGATCGTGGATGCCGCGTGGCACGGTCGGCAGCCGCTCGGCGATCCGTACCGCGACGAGCCGGGCCAGCGCCGTGTCGTTCAGGGTGTCCAACACCAGCAGACCGCCCGGACGCAGCAGACGGCACGCCTCGGCCACCGCACTCGGCCAGGCCGGCACATGCTCCAGCAACTCACCTGCGGAGACCACGTCGGCGCAACCGCTCGGCAGCGGGACGGCGGTGACGTCGCCCTGGACCACGCGCACCCCGTGCTCGGCCGCCTGGACCAGCGCCGAGCGGGTCAGATCCACCCCGACGTGGCGGTAACCCTTGCCGGCCAGGTGCGGCGCGAGCAGACCGGCGCCGCAACCCAGATCGACCAGCAGCGCGCCCGGACGGGTGGCCGGCGGCACCAGCGCCGCCCGTGCCTCCGCCAGCCAGTGCAGCATCGCGAACGCGCCATCGGGCCGCCACCACTCACCGGCCAGGTCGTCGTACTGGCGCGGATCGTTACGCGGCAGCACCCGGGGGCCGGTGGACGCCGCGGACGCAGCCACGTCTCGCATGGCACCGAGCGTGGCACGACTGCTCGGTAACGACCAGACTTCCCTTATGTCGTCGAGGGTGTTAGGGCTGGTCAGAGCGAGCCATCCGGAACCGGCCGCAGCGGTGACCGCGGTTTCCGGCCTGCTGGCCTGGGGAGTGGGTCATCGGCCGACCGGAATCGTGTCCGTCGTGCTCGCCGTTCTTGCCAGCCAGCTCGCCGTCGGCTGGACCAACGACGCGCTGGACGCCGAGCGGGACGCCACTGTGGGACGTACCGACAAACCGGTCGCCGCCGGCGCTGTCGGTCGGCGCACCACGGCCTGGGCCGCGGCGGTGGCCGCGGTGGCCTGTCCGTTGCTGGCGCTGACCACGAACCCCACCGCGGCGTTCTGGTTGACCGTCGCACTGGTCTCGGCGCTGCTCTACGACTGGCCGCTCAAGGCCACCGCGTTCTCGGTGCTGCCGTACGCCGTCTCGTTCGGCGCGCTGCCCGCCTTCGTGGTGCTGGCGCTGCCCGGTCAGCCGACCCCACCCGCCTGGCTGCTGGTCGCGGCGGCCTGCCTGGGGGCCGGGGCGCACTTCGCCAACGTGCTGCCCGACCTGGCCGACGACGCACGGACCGGGGTGCGCGGCCTGCCGCACCGGCTGGGCGCCGCCGGCAGCCGGATCGCGGCGGCCGGCCTGCTCCTCGCGGCGACCGCGGCCCTGGTCCTCGGGCCACCCGGGCCGCCGTCGGCGATCGGGGTGGCGGCGGTCGTCACGGCCGCCGTGGTGCCACCGCTGAGCTGGTACGCCGGGCGCTCGGCGGTCCGGGCCGGCCGGCGGCCGGTGTCGGCCTTCCGGGCGGTGATGCTGGTGGCCCTCATCGACGTGGTCCTGCTGGTCGCGAGCGGTCGGGTGGTGTGAACGGCACCCGGGCAGGTGGCATTGCCGGGTCCGCGTGCGGGCCTCGATCAGTCCCAACTACCCTGGAGCGCGGTCTGCGCGGGTATGGCCACCGTGCCCGGCGTGCGGCCCGGGTGGGGATTGTGACGAGGAGGACCGACGTGACGCGCTCGATCAGGGGATCCCGGCGTGCGGCCCTGTTGCTGTCCGGAATTGCGGCGGCCAGTCTGCTGACGTCCGGCTGCGGCGCCGGACAGATCGCCGAGACCGCCACCAAGGAGGCCTCGGTCCAGGGCGTCAGCCTCACCACCAACAACGGTTCCTTCTCCGTGCGTGGCCTGCTCGTGGACTACCCGGGCACCGAGGGCTACAAGGCCGGCCAGGACGCTGGGCTCAGCGCGGTGATCTACAACGACTCGAAGGAGACGGTAACGGTCACCGTCACCACCGAGAGCGCCCGTGAGCTGGTGATCAGCGGCGGCTCGGCGAGCCCGTCGCCGTCCGCCTCGGAGTCCGCCTCCACGAGCCCGTCTCCCTCCGGCTCGGCCAGCCCGTCGACCTCCGGGTCCGGCTCGGCCAGCCCGTCGGCGACCCCCTCCGAGACCGGGTCGTCCTCGGCCACCCCGTCCGCCCCGGAGTCGGCGCGGGCGTCCGGTTCGGCCAGCCCCTCCGCTCCGGGCACGCCGGCCCGGATCGAGCTGGCCCCGCTGAGCTACGTGCAGTTCAACTCCGAGGCCACCACCCAGCTCCGGCTGGTCGGTCTGACCGAGGCGCTGCGCTCCGGGCAGAACGTCCTGGTGACCTTCGACTTCGGCAACGGCAACACGGTCACCGGCCAGGCGCCGATCGCGGTGCCGCTCACTCCGGCCGCACCCCCCTCGCCGATCATCGAGCGCGAGGGCGGCTACGAGGGCGACGAGGGTGGCACCACCCACGAGTGACCCGAGCCCACATCGACAAACGCCCCGGCGTGGTGACCACCACGCCGGGGTGTTTTCGTCGTACGCGAGGGCTAGCGTCCTGATGTGACCACCTCCCGATCGACCCCTTCGCGCGGCGGCACCGCCGGTGCCGCCCGTGGCCGGTCCGCCGCCCGCGAGCCGCGTCCGGCCTACCAGTGCGACGCGTGCGGGCACCAGCCACCCAAGTGGGTGGGGCGCTGCCCGGAGTGCGGCGAGTGGGGCGCGGTGGTCGAGAGCACGGTGACCGGCCCGACCGTCTCCGGTCGCGTGGTCAGCTCCCGGATGCCGACCGAGCCGGCCCGGCCGATCGCCACCATCAGCGCCGCTCCGGCCCGCGCCGTGCCCACCGGGGTGAGCGAGCTCGACCGGGTGCTCGGCGGCGGCCTGGTCCCCGGTGCCGTGGTGCTGCTCGCCGGCGAGCCCGGTGTCGGCAAGTCGACCCTCCTGCTCGATGTGGCGCAGCATTGGGCGGTCGGTGCCGGCAGCCCCTCACTGGTGGTCAGTGGCGAAGAGTCGGTCAGCCAGGTGCGCCTGCGCGCCGAACGGATGGGCACCCTGCACGAGCAGCTCTACCTCGCTGCGGAGAGCGACCTGGCGTCGGTGCTCGGTCACCTCGACGCGGTCAAGCCGGGCCTGTTGGTGCTCGACTCGGTGCAGACCATCTCGACCACCGGCACCGAGGGCGTGCCCGGTGGTGTGACCCAGGTGCGCGCGGTGACCGCCGCGCTGGTCTCGGTCGCCAAGGAGCGGGGCATCGCCACCGTGCTGGTCGGGCACGTCACCAAGGACGGCCAGGTGGCCGGGCCCCGGGTGCTGGAGCACCTGGTCGACGTCGTGCTGCACTTCGAGGGCGACAAGCACTCGTCGCTCCGCCTGGTGCGCGGCGTGAAGAACCGGTTCGGCGCGGCCGACGAGGTCGGCTGCTTCGAGATGCACGAGGGTGGCATCAGCAGCCTGGCCGACCCGTCCGGGCTGTTCCTGACCCGCTACGCGGAGCCGGTCCCGGGCACCTGTGTGACAGTGGCCATGGAGGGGCGGCGGGCCCTGGTCACCGAGGTCCAGGCCCTGATCGGCGCAACGGTGGCCGGCTCACCCCGACGCACCGTCTCCGGCCTCGACTCGGCGCGTCTGGCGATGGTGCTCGCGGTGCTGCAACGACGCACCGAGCGGCTGACCCTGCACGACCGGGAGGTCTTCGCCGCCACTGTGGGCGGGATCCGGGTGGTGGAGCCGGCAGCCGACCTGGCGGTCGCGTTGGCGGTCGCCTCCGGCGGGCTCAACCTGGCCATCGCGCCGCACCTGGTGGCGATCGGTGAGGTGGGGCTGACCGGCGAGGTGCGCCGCGTCGGGGCGGTGCCGCGCCGGCTGGCCGAAGCGGCCCGGCTGGGGTTCAAGGTGGCCCTGGTGCCGACCGGTTGCGGGCCGGCCAGCACCGGCGCCGGCCCCGAGCACATGCGGGTGACCGAGGTCACGGACGTCCGTTCGGCACTGCACCATGCGGCCCGCGCGTCCGCCGAGTGACGCACCGTGCCGACGGAGACGGCGATACCGGACAGCACGTCGCAAGCGGGAATCGGTTGGAAGGGCCGCATCGTGACACATCACAGTAACCACGACAGCACCCACCGCACGGCAGTCCGTAGACTGTGCCCGTGCCGATCGACCGCGAAACCACCAAGCCAGCCGGCGCGCCGCCCCAGGCCCGCACCGGCGCCGTGGGCTCGCCCGCCCGCCCGATCAGCGTGAGCGTGACCGCGGGAGCCGCCGGGAGCGCCGGGGACCCATTGCGGGCCAACCTCGCCCTGATGGCCCCGGGCACCGCCCTACGCGACGGTCTGGAGCGCATCCTGCGCGGCCGCACCGGCGCGCTCATCGTGCTCGGCTACGACAAGGTCGTCGAGGGCCTGTGCACCGGAGGCTTCCCGCTGGACGTGGAGTTCTCCGCGACGCGCGTCCGGGAGCTGTGCAAGATGGACGGCGCCGTCGTGCTCTCCAGCGACGGCACCAGGATCGTCCGGGCGGCCGTGCACCTGATGCCCGATCCGTCCATCCCGACCGAAGAGTCCGGCACCCGGCACCGCACCGCCGAGCGGGTGGCCCGGCAGACCGGCTACCCGGTCATCTCGGTCAGCCAGTCGATGCGGATCATCAGCCTCTACGTCAACGGCCAGCGGCACGTGCTCGACGACTCGGCCGCCATCCTCTCCCGGGCCAACCAGGCGCTCGCCACCCTGGAGCGCTACAAGCTCCGGCTGGACGAGGTCTCCGGCACGCTCTCCGCACTGGAGATCGAGGACCTGGTCACCGTACGGGACGCGGTGGCCGTGGTGCAGCGACTGGAGATGGTTCGCCGGATCGCCGACGAGATCGCCGGCTATGTGGTCGAGCTGGGCACCGACGGCCGCCTGCTCGCCCTGCAACTCGACGAGCTGATGGCCGGCGTGGACGCCGACCGCACGCTGGTCATCCGGGACTACCTCCCGATCGGCCGCAAGTCGCGCACCCTGGACGAGGCACTCGTCGAGCTGGACCTGCTCGGCGCCACCGAGCTGATCGACCTGGTGGCGGTGGCCAAGGCGATCGGCTACCCGGCCGCGTCCGACGCGCTGGACGCCGCGGTCAGCCCTCGCGGCTTCCGGCTGCTGGCCAAGGTGCCCCGGCTGCCGGTCGCGGTGGTCGACCGCCTGGTGGTGCACTTCGGCAGCCTCCAGCGACTGCTGGGCGCGACAGTGGAGGACCTGCAGGCCGTCGAGGGCGTCGGCGACGCAAGGGCCCGAGGCGTCCGTGAGGGGCTGTCCCGGCTCGCCGAGGCATCCATCCTGGAACGGTACGTCTGACCCCGGCTCAGCCGGTGATGGTGAGCTTCACGGGTGAGCTGAGCTTCGTGCCCACCCGGGCGAACACCTGGTACGACCCGAGCGGCGGGAACGGCCCGCCGGCCAGCGCACCGTCGCACCGGCTGGTGTCCCGCCCGTTCCACGGCACCTGGTAGGCGCGCTCGAAGTTCGGCGTGAACGTCTGCACGTCCGAGCCCTGGACCTTGCCGCAGGTGTCCGACGACCAGATCTTCTCCGCACCGGACTTGATGAAGATCTCCTGCAGGTCGGCGCCGACGTTCCGACTGCACGTGCGGTCCGACGTGTTCTTGATCTTGAGTTGCAGCTCGACCACCGCCCCACGCTGAACCGAGGTCGGGCTCGCCGACGAGACCACGCTGATCTCCGCGTCGGTGCAGGTGCCGTCGTCCTCCGAACCGGCCGCCGCGCCCAGCGGAGGTGTATTGCTGGTGATCGCGGGGCTCGGACTCGTCACAGCCGGATCGGCGGACGCGGGCGGCGGCGGAGCCCCGGTCTCCGGGGTCAGCACCGGGCCCTCAGGAGCGGGCGCGCCGGCGGAGGTCGGCGTCGAAGTCGCCCCCGCCGTCGGCTTCTCGCCGGAACGACCCGACTGGGTGCACGAGTAGAGCAGGACAATCAGGAAAAGTAGCCCCGCTCCGAGTACGACGACGCGACGCCGCCAGTACACGGCGGGTGGCAGGGGGCCGACCGTCAGACGCATGATGCCTCCCACCGTAGCCGCGCTCCCCCGGCCAGTACGGCGCGACGCGCCGGGGCCGCCCGCGGGCACCCGATCCACTCTCCACTCAGGACAAAACTGCCGACCGTCCGGCGACCGATCAGAGGTAGACCTTGCGCTGGTAGACGGCGTGCGCACCGGCCACCCGATCCAGGAAGAGCAACCCCGCGCAGTGGTCAATCTCGTGCTGCAACGCCCGAGCCTCGAAGCCGTCAGTCACCAACCGGACCGGCTCACCGGTGCCCGGCAGGTCACCCTCCACCACCAGCCGGCTGGCCCGCTTCACATCCCCCGTCAGGTCCGGCACCGACATGCACCCCTCCCGTCCGGGCTTCCACCGCGTCGCCTCAACCACCCGGGCGTTGCAGAGCACGAAGGTGCCATGGACCGTAACCGCCTTCGGGTGCCCGGTCACATCGACGGCGAAGACGCGCGCACCCACCCCGACCTGCGGCGCGGCCAGCCCGACGCAGCCCGGCGACACCCGCATCGTCGCCACCAGGTCGGCCGCGAGCTGGACGGTCTCCTTCGCGGTCGGATCGACCCCCTCGGCGGCCCGACTCAACACCGGATGGGGGGCCGACACAACCGGCCGCACCTCACCGGGCACGACCAGCGACTCGGGTGTCCAGTCGCCCAGACCGAAATACGCCTCGACGTCCGGCCCGTTCTCCTCGCCGCTCACAACAGATCCGGGTCCGCCGGCCGGAGGGTGACCTCCACGCCCAGCTCGGCAGCCGTCCGGTGCAACCGGTCGATCAGTGTGTCGGCCACACCAGCCGGCAACTCGACCTCGGCCAGCACCACGTAGAGCGACCCGGCCAACCGCGTACTCAGGTCGGTGACGTTTCCGCCAGCGTCGACCAGCACCCGGGTCATCGCCGCGACGATGCCCATCCGGTCCGAACCGTGCACCGCCATCACGTACGGCTCACCCGCCGCAGGCACCTCGCCGTCCGGCGTGACCGCGCGTACCGTCGCCAGCAGTTGCCCCTCGGCGGCCAGCGGCGCCAACGCGGCCTCGACCTCGGCGGAGGCCGGCCCGGTGCAGATCAGGGTCATCGCGAAATGCCCCCGCAGGCGCGTCATCGTGCTGTCGGTGAGGTTCGCACCCAGTCGGGCGAGGACCTCGGCGACGTCGGCCACGATGCCCGGCCGGTCCCTACCGATGACGGTGATCGCGAGCTCGTTCATCCGGGCATTCTCTCCGATCCGTCGGGCGCAGCCGTGGCACCCCGCCCGAGCCGCCCATCCAGCGGGATCGCCAGGCGTGACATCATCGACGGCGCCATGACTCAACCCGATTTCGCCACCCTGGTCAGTCGGTGGTTCCAGCAACACGCCCGTGACCTGCCGTGGCGTGCGCCCGGGGTCACTCCCTGGGCCATCCTGGTCAGCGAGGTCATGCTCCAGCAGACCCCCGTGGTCCGGGTGGTGCCGGCCTGGCAGGCATGGCTGGCCCGCTGGCCGGACCCGGCGGCGCTGGCCGCGGACACCCCGGCCGAGGCGATCCGGATGTGGGGACGTCTCGGCTACCCCCGTCGGGCGGTGCGGCTGCGGGAGTGCGCGATCGCGATCGTGGACCGGCACGGCGGCCAGGTGCCGGACCGGTTGGAGCAACTGCTGGCACTGCCCGGGGTCGGCACCTACACGGCGCGGGCAGTGGCCACCTTCGCGTACGGGCAGCGGCACCCGGTGGTCGACACCAACGTGCGCCGGGTGGTCTGCCGGGCGGTGGCCGGCGAGCCGGACGCCGGACCGGTCACCCGGCCAGCCGACCTGGTCGCCACCGAAGAGCTGCTCCCGGTGGAACCGGCCGCGGCGGCACTCGCCAGCGCCGCGTTCATGGAACTGGGCGCGGTGATCTGCACAGCCCGGTCACCACGCTGTCCCGCCTGCCCGGTCGAGTCGGTCTGCGCCTGGCGGGCCTCCGGCCAGGAGGCGCCAGCAGGGCCAACCCGGCGACCCCAGCGGTACGCGGGCACCGACCGACAGGTACGCGGTCTCCTGCTCGGGGTGCTCCGGGAGACCACCGGGCCGGTCCCACACCAGCGCTTGGACCAGGTCTGGACCGATGACGTCCAACGTGCCCGAGCCCTGGCCGGCCTGGTGCAGGACGGGCTGGTCGAAGCGGCCGGAGCCGACAGCTTCCGCCTCGTCGGCGACGGCCCGTCCCACCCGACAGCCGACCTGACCACCTGACCCACCCCGCCCTGACCCTGTCTTGTCCTGCCCCCGCCCGCCGCGCGGGCCGCGCCCCGCCGCGCGGACGGCCCCGCGCCACGCCGGGCCGCCAGCCGCACTCCGCCCACAACATCAGGGAAGTTGCTGCCTCCGGACGCCGTGAGGCACCACTTTCCCTGATGTTGCGCGGATCTTGCGTAGCGCGGCGCAGAGAGGCGCGGCGGGCACGGGCAGGGGCGGGCAGGCGCGGGTGACCTGTGGGGGTAGCGCAAAAAGGCGGGGCCCCGGTGGCTCACGCCACCGGGGCCCCGCCCTTCTTACTGCTTGTTACGCCACCTCGTCCGTCGCCGCTGCCGCGGTGCCGGCGGCCGTGCCACCGAGGTCGGCCGGAACGGCGTCCGGAACCTCGACCGGCTTCTCGGCACCCCGGAAGACGAGCTTGGACTTGTCGATGTCGTTCGGGTCGCCCTCGCAGTCCACCACGACGATCTGACCCGGGGTCAGCTCGTTGAACAGGATCCGCTCGGAGAGGTTGTCCTCGATGTCGCGCTGGATCGTGCGACGAAGCGGACGTGCACCGAGCACCGGGTCGAAGCCCTTCGCCGCCAGGTACTTCTTGGCGTTGTCGGTCAGCTCCAGACCCATGTCCTTGTTGCGCAGCTGGCCCTCGATCCGCTGGATCATGATGTCCACGATCGAGAGGATCTCGGTCTGACGCAGCTGGTGGAAGACGATGGTGTCGTCGATCCGGTTGAGGAACTCAGGCCGGAAGTGCTGCTTGAGCTCGTCGTTGACCTTCTGCTTCATCCGGTCGTAGTTGGACTCGGAGTCCTCCGACTGCTGGAAGCCCAGCGACACCGCCTTGGCGACGTCACGGGTGCCCAGGTTGGTGGTCAGGATGATGACCGTGTTCTTGAAGTCCACGATCCGACCCTGACCGTCGGTGAGCCGACCGTCCTCCAGGATCTGCAGGAGCGTGTTGAACACGTCCGGGTGGGCCTTCTCGATCTCGTCGAAGAGGACCACCGAGAACGGCCGACGCCGCACCTTCTCGGTCAGCTGCCCGCCCTCGTCGTAACCGACGTAGCCGGGAGGGGCACCCACGAGCCGGGAGACCGTGTAGCGGTCGTGGAACTCGGACATGTCCAGCTGGATGAGGGAATCCTCGCTGCCGAAGAGGAACTCGGCGAGCGCCTTGGACAGCTCGGTCTTACCGACACCGGACGGACCGGCGAAGATGAACGAGCCCGACGGGCGCTTCGGGTCCTTCAGGCCGGCCCGGGTACGCCGGATCGCCTTCGAGACCGCCTTGACCGCGTCCTCCTGGCCGATGACGCGCTTGTGCAGCTCGTCCTCCATGCGCAGCAGGCGTGAGGTCTCCTCCTCGGTCAGCTTGTAGACCGGGATGCCGGTCCAGTTGCCGAGAACCTCGGCGATCTGCTCGTCGTCAACCTCGCTGACGACGTCCAGGTCACCGGCCTTCCACTCCTTCTCCCGCTGAGCCTTCTGACCAAGGAGCTGCTTCTCCTTGTCACGCAGCTGAGCGGCGCGCTCGAAGTCCTGAGCGTCGATCGCGGACTCCTTGTCGCGGCGCACCTGGGCGATGCGCTCGTCGAAGTCACGCAGGTCTGGCGGCGCGGTCATCCGACGGATCCGCATCCGGGCACCGGCCTCGTCGATCAGGTCGATCGCCTTGTCCGGCAGGAAGCGGTCGGAGATGTACCGGTCGGCCAGCGTCGCCGCAGCCACGAGAGCGGCGTCGGTGATGCTCACCCGGTGGTGGGCCTCGTAGCGGTCACGCAGGCCCTTGAGGATCTCGATGGTGTGCGCCAGCGACGGCTCACCCACCTGGATCGGCTGGAAGCGGCGCTCGAGAGCGGCGTCCTTCTCCAGGTGCTTGCGGTATTCGTCGAGGGTGGTGGCACCGATGGTCTGCAGCTCGCCACGGGCCAGCATCGGCTTGAGGATGCTCGCGGCGTCGATCGCGCCCTCGGCGGCACCCGCACCCACCAGGGTGTGGATCTCGTCGATGAACAGGATGATGTCGCCGCGGGTGCGGATCTCCTTGAGCACCTTCTTGAGGCGCTCCTCGAAGTCACCGCGGTAGCGGGAACCCGCGACGAGCGCACCCAGGTCGAGCGTGTAGAGCTGCTTGTCCTTCAGAGTCTCGGGCACCTCGCCCTTGATGATCTTCTGGGAAAGCCCCTCCACCACGGCGGTCTTACCGACGCCGGGCTCACCGATCAGGACCGGGTTGTTCTTGGTACGGCGGGAGAGCACCTGCATGACCCGCTCGATTTCCTTCTCGCGCCCGATGACCGGGTCGAGCTTGCCCTCGCGGGCGGCCTGAGTCAGGTTGCGGCCGAACTGGTCCAGCACGAGGCTGGTCGACGGCGCGGCCTCACCCGGCGTGGCGCCCGCCGCGGCAGGCTCCTTGCCCTGGTAGCCGGAAAGCAGCTGGATCACCTGCTGGCGGACCCGGTTGAGGTCGGCGCCGAGCTTGACCAGCACCTGGGCGGCAACGCCCTCGCCCTCACGGATCAGCCCGAGCAGGATGTGCTCCGTGCCGATGTAGTTGTGGCCGAGCTGCAGCGCCTCGCGCAGCGACAGCTCCAGCACCTTCTTGGCCCGCGGCGTGAACGGGATGTGCCCGCTCGGCGCCTGCTGGCCCTGGCCGATGATCTCCTCGACCTGCTGGCGGACGCCCTCCAGGGAGATGCCGAGGCTCTCCAGGGCCTTTGCCGCGACGCCTTCACCTTCGTGGATCAGGCCCAGCAGGATGTGTTCCGTACCGATGTAGTTGTGGTTGAGCATCCGGGCCTCTTCTTGGGCCAGGACGACAACCCGTCGCGCTCGGTCGGTGAACCGCTCGAACATGCCCTCGTGCTCCTCACGTGCCGTGCGCCTTGATGGTCAAGATCTTGGCGGGGCCGGTGCACGAACGTCCGGGACGGGCGTCCGTGCCTCCTTACTCTATCGTCGTTCACCGACTCAGCTGAGGTCGTGTGTCTCTGCTCTGGGTCGGTTCCACGTCGTTTTGGACAACCGTCCGCGCTCAGGAGGTGTTCCGGTAGCCCTGTCGCTACGCGCAGAGCGAAATCCGACTGGCGTGACAGAAGCCCGATCCGGGCTCCGGAAGCGCCGTGGAGGCGCTCCGAGGGGCTCGGAGGGGGTGGGCCGGAGGTCGCGACGAACGCCGCGCCGGGCCCTGAGGAAGGTTGTCCACAGGTTGTGGATAGCTGTTCCACTGGTTGTGGACAACGCCGCCGGGCGCCGAATGCTTCCCGGGCCCCGGGCGGGCGTCGGCGGATACGGCGACGCCGGCCCGGAGAGGTGCTCCGGCCCGGCGTCGGTGTCGCCTGCGGTGGCGGAAGAGCCACCAGGTCGCTGACGGATCAGCGCTTCGCGTGGTACTCGTCGACGATCTCCTGCGGGATACGACCCCGGTCCGAGATGTCCTTGCCGGACTTCTTGGCCCACTCCCGGATCGCCTTGTTCTGCTCCCGATCGGCGGTCGCGCCACCCCGACCGCGGGCGGCACGCCCACCGATCACGACGCCGCCGCGACCGACCTTGGTGCCAGCGCCCACGTACGCGGCAAAAGCGTCGCGCAATTTAGCGGCGTTGGCCTTCGACAGGTCGATCTCGTACTGAACGCCGTCGAGGGCGAACTTGACGGTCTCGTCAGCGTCCCCGCCGTCCAGGTCATCGACCAGCTTGTGAATGATCTGCTTGGCCACGTCCCACATTCCTTTCGAGCAGGGCGCTCCTGCTTAACGAGAGCACAATAACCCGCGCGCCGCTCGCCGCGTCAATAGGATGCCGTTACGGCCCGGCGTGAGCCGGGCCCGACTACTCGGGGCGGACCAACGGGAAGAGGATCGTTTCCCGAATTCCGAGCCCCGTCAGGGCCATCAACATCCGGTCGATTCCCATTCCCATGCCGCCGGCCGGCGGCATTCCATACTCCATCGCACGGAGAAAGTCCTCGTCGAGACGCATCGCCTCGTCGTCGCCCCGCGCGGCCAGCTGCGCCTGGGCCACCAGCCGCTCGCGCTGCACCACCGGGTCGACCAGCTCGGAGTACGCAGTGCCCAGCTCGAAGCCGAGCACGTAGAGGTCCCACTTCTCGGCCAGACCCGGCTCGCTGCGGTGGGCCCGGGTGAGCGGGCTGGTCTCCTCCGGGTAGTCGCGCACGAAGGTGGGCGCCACAAGGCCGGGGACGACCAGCTCCTCGAACAGTTCCTCGGCCAGCTTGCCCGGCCCCCACTTGGGGTCCACGGCCAATCCCACCTTGTCCGCGTACTCGACGAGGCGGGAACGATCGGTGCGGACCGTGACCTCCTCGCCCAGCGCTTCGGAAAGCACGCCGAACAGCGTCACGGATCGCCACTCGCCGCCCAGGTCGAACTCCCGACCGTCGGCGTGGGTCACCACCATCGAGCCGCTGACCGCGATCGCCGCCTGTTGCACGAGATTGCGGGTCAACTCGGCCATCGTGTTGTAGTCGCCGTAGGCCTGGTACGTCTCCAGCATCGCGAACTCCGGCGAGTGCGAAGAGTCGACACCCTCATTACGGAAGTTGCGGTTGATCTCGAAGACGCGGTCGACGCCACCGACCACAGCGCGCTTGAGAAACAGTTCCGGCGCGATTCGCAGATACAGATCGGTGTTCAACGCATTGCTGTGGGTCACGAACGGTCGGGCCGCCGCGCCACCATGCAGCAGTTGCAACATCGGTGTTTCCACCTCGATGAAGCCCTGCCCGTGCAGTGAATCGCGCAGACTACGTACGGCGGCGGCCCGGGTGCGAACCATCTCCCGCGCCTGCGGCCGGACGATCAGGTCGACGTAACGCTGCCGGACGCGCGCCTCCTCGGAGAGCGCCTTGTGCGCCACCGGCAGCGGACGCAGCGCCTTCGCGGTCATCTCCCATTCCTGCGCCAGCACCGACAACTCACCCCGGCGGCTGGTGATCACCTCACCGGTGACGCCGACGTGATCGCCGAGGTCGATCAGGCGCTTCCAGGCCTCCAGTCGCTCCGGGCCGACCCGGTCCAGCGAGAGCATCGCCTGCAACTCGGTGCCGTCGCCGTCCCGGAGGGTCGCGAAGCAGAGCTTGCCCGTGTTGCGTACGAAGATCACCCGGCCGGTGACCGCGACCTGGTCACCGGTCGCGGTGTCGGTTGGCAGGTCGGCGTAGCGCGCCCGGACCTGCGCCAGCGTGGTCGTGCGGGAGAAACCGACCGGGTAGGGCTCGACGCCCTCGGCGAGCATCCGGTCCCGCTTCTCCCGGCGGACCTTCATCTGCTCGGGAAGGTCGTCTGCGGGGTCCACTGGCACGGGGTTCTGCTCGCTCACGGCACGCTTCCTCGTCACGGGAGATACAGGGGTCAGGCCCGAGCGTACTCAAGCCCTCAGGGGGTCGTTACCGGATAACCTGCCCGGCATGGCGGATCACACCCAGGCTCTCTCATTCGGTGCGGCGGCAGCCGACTACGACCGCTTTCGTCCCCGTTATCCGGAACCGGCAGTGCGGTGGGCACTGGACGGGTTGGGGAGTTCCGCCCGCATCGTCGACCTGGGCGCGGGCACCGGCATCCTCACGCGCGGCGTGCTCGCCCTGGGCCACGAGGTGACACCCGTGGAGCCGGACCCCGCCATGCGCGCCCAACTGGCAGCCGCCACCCCCGGACTCACGGCGTTGGCCGGTGGCGCGGAGTCGGTGCCCCTGCCCGACGAGGTCGCGGACACCGTGGTGGTGGGGCAGGCGTACCACTGGTTCGACCGGGAGCTGGCGCACATCGAGATCGCCCGGGTGCTGCGGCCCGGCGGGACGTTCGCCCCGATCTGGAACATGCGCGACGATCGGGTGGACTGGGTCGCCGAGCTGGGCCGGATCGCACACCTGGGGGACAACGCCGGCAACGTGATCGAGAGGTACACCGAGTTCGGCCCCGCGTTCGAGCCGATCGAGCTGGGCGAGTTCAACCACCACACCACGCTCACACCGGACGACATCGTCGCGATGCTGCACACCCGCTCATACTGGCTCACCGCCCCGGCCGAGCGGCGGGCGACGATCGACCAGGAGCTGCGGGAGCTCCTGGCCACCCACCCCGAACTGGCCGGTCGGGAGACCGTCGAGCTGCCGTACCGCACGATGGTCCTGCGGGCCCGGCGGCGCTGACACCACCGCGACCACCGAGTCCGCGTGGGCCGGTCAGAGGTTGCGCTCGTAGACCATCCGCAGGCCGATCAGCGTGATCATCGGCTCGTGGTGGGTGATGGTGTGACACTCGTTGATCACCAGGGAGGCCAGGCCGCCGGTGGCGATCACCGCCCGCACCTCGCCCAACTCCTCGGTCATCCGCTCGACGATCCGGTCCACCTGACCGGCGAAGCCGAAGTACAGGCCGGCCTGAAGGCACTCCACGGTGTTCTTGCCGATCACCGAGCGAGGCTTGGTGGCCTCGACCTTGCGCAGCTGCGCGGCCCGGGCGGCAAGCGCGTCGAAGGAGATCTCGATGCCCGGGGCGAACGCGCCGCCGAGGAACTCGCCCCGACCGCTGATCACGTCGAAGTTGGTGGTGGTGCCGAAGTCCACCACGATCGACGGCCCGCCGTAGAGGGTGTACGCGGCCAGGGTGTTCACCACCCGGTCGGCGCCCACCTCCTTCGGGTTGTCGATCGCCAACTGCACCCCGGTCCGCACCCCGGGCTCGACGACGACACTCGGCAGGTCGGCGTAGTAACGGCCGAGCATGGTGCGCAGCGACCGCAGCGCGGCCGGCACCGTGGAGCAGGCGGCCACGCCGGTGATCTCGACGTTGTCCCCGGCGAGCAGGCCCCGGAACATCAGGCCCAGCTCGTCCGCCGTCGAGCGGGCATCGGTCTTGATCCGCCAGGAGTGCACCAGCTTGTCGCCGTCGAAGGTCGCCAGCACGGTGTTGGTGTTTCCGATGTCGATGCAGAGCAGCACGCACGCAGCCTAGACAACGACCGTGCGGGCAGGTGCGGACCGGCCGGCGGACCGTATCCTTGGAGCATCGCGACATGAACATGGGTCAATCCACGGCGCGGCCGGACGGGGAGCGACATGTCGGGGACGTGGTGGGTGCGGGGTCGTAACACCCTGCGCCGACGTCGACGACACGTGCTGGTGCTGGTCGCCTTGGCCGGCGGCGCGATCTGGATGATCGTGCAGGCGTGGCGGGCATCCATTCGGGAGAGCGGCAGCTTCACCGGCGACCTCTACCTCAACATCGGCGCCGCTCTGATCATGACGCTGCTGACCTACGTGGTGCTCAACCCGCTCTTCCGCGAACTCCAGACGGTCAGCATCATCGAACACCCCCGACTGGACCGGGACGCCCTGATCGAACGGGTCGCCCAGTCCCGGGAGATCGTGGCCATCCTGGAAACCTGGACCAGCATGCTGGAGGGCCCGTACGCTGCCCGTTTCGTGGCCGCGCTGCGCTCCGCGCTCGTCAACGGCGCCGCCGTCAAGGTGCTCCTCCTCGACCCGGACTCACCGGCGGTCCGGCTGCGCGGCGAGGAGGTGCGCCGGCGGGACGCCTCGGTCGCCATCCTCAACAACCTGTGGCACTTCGCGCGGCTCAGCGAGGAACTGCCCGAGTCGGCCCGCGCCCGGCTCCAGGTCCGGGTCTACAGCGCCGCGCCCTCCGTGCAGATGTACCGCTGGGACGGCAAGGCGTTCATCTCGTTCTTCCCCGTGCAGGGCAGCACCTTCGACACCCAGCAGATCGAGGCGTTCGTGTCGACCCCGCTGGGCGAGTTCGTCGACGACCGGTTCGCCGAGCTGTGGGACACCGCCCCACTGGAGGACCTGGCGGCCTGCCTCACGCTGCGGCTCTGCCTGCGCCAAGCCGGTCGTGACCTGGAAACCTGCGACGCGCTCTACGTCCGCTCCGACGGTGAGTGGTACATCGCCGGCACCGACCTGGTGCGCAACGTGGCCCGGCACGGCCTGGCCGGGCTGACCGTCGTGCTGCAGCGGCCCGAGGCGGCCGGCGAGATCTTCGCCATTGGAGAGGCCGACGAGCTGCCGCCCGAGATCTACAACCGGGTGCTGGAGCTGTTCCGGGCCAAGTACGGCCTGGACGGCAGACAGGACACCGAGAACCGGGTGATCTTCAACCTCACCACCAGTTCGTTGACCACCGTCTGAGACGCCGACGCGCGCCGCTACTCGGTCCGCAGGTCCAGCGCGATGTCCAGGATCGGCGAGGAGTGGGTCAACGCGCCCACCGAGAGGAAGTCGACGCCGGTCGCCGCGTAGCGGCCCGCGACCTCCAGGGTCAGCCCACCGGTCGCCTCAAGCTCGGCCCGGTCACCCACCGCGGCCACCGCCTCGGCCAGCAGCTCGGGCGTCATGTTGTCGCAGAGCAGGAAGTCCGCCCCGGCCTCCACCGCTTCCACCGCCTCGTCAACGGTGGTCACCTCGACCTGCACCGGCACCTCCGGGAAAGCCTCCCGGACCCGCCGGTACGCCGCCGTGATGCCCCCGGCCGCCAGCTTGTGGTTGTCCTTGATCATGGCCACGTCGTAGAGGCCCATCCGCTTGTTGGTGCCCCCGCCGGCGCGCACCGCATACTTCTCCAGCGCCCGCAGGCCCGGCGTCGTCTTGCGGGTGTCCAGCACCATCGCCTTCGTGCCGGCCAGGGCGTCGGCCCAGGCGCGGGTGTGGGTGGCCACCCCGGACATCCGGCAGAGCAGGTTGAGTGCCGTCCGCTCGGCCGTGAGCAGCAGCCGGGTCGGGCCGGTCACCGTGGCCAGCACGTCGCCGCGGGCCACCCGCTCGCCGTCGCGGGCCAGCACCGACACCTCGACGGTACGACCGAAGCCCGTCACCTCGCCCACCAGCTCGAACACGGCGGCGGCCACGGCCATCCCGGCCAACACCCCGTCCGCGCGGGCCACCAGGTCGGCGGTGTCGGTCTGCTCCGCCGGGATGGTGGCCACGCTGGTGACGTCCAGGAAATCCGGGCCCAGGTCCTCGACCAGCGCACCCTCGATCACCTGTCGTACGTGCGCCGGGTCCAACCCAGCCGCCCGCAACGCCGTCTCCGTCGACTCGATCACGAGTTTCCCTCCCACTGTTGCGTCACCCGGCCCTGCGCTCCGACCGACCCGACCAGGTGGCCCAGCCACCGCTCGTCGGCCGTCGGGAAGTCCTGCCGCCAGTGGCAGCCCCGGGTCTCACCACGGGCGTACGCGGCGGCGACCAGCGTCGACGCCACTGTGAGCAGGTTCGTCGCCTCCCAGTCGGCGGTCCGCGGCCGGCCCCGGGCCACGCCCAGCTCGGTCAGCGTCGCGGCTGTCTCCGCCAGCGTCGCCGCAGACCGGAGCACCCCGGCCCCCCGGGTCATCGCCCGTTGCAGGGTGGGCGTCACCTCCGCGGGCAGCACCCAGCCCGCACCACCACGCCAGGCGCCTGTGTCGGCCGGCTGAACCTGCTCGGGCAGGCCGGCCGCGATGTCCTCGGCGATCCGCCGGGAGAAGACCAGACCCTCCAGCAGCGAGTTGCTGGCCAGCCGGTTCGCGCCGTGCACACCCGTGCAGGCCACCTCGCCGCACGCGTACAGGCCCGGGATGGAGGTGCGGCCACGCAGGTCGGTGCGGACACCTCCGGAGGCGTAGTGGGCGGCCGGCGCCACCGGGATCAGGTCGGTCGCCGGGTCCACGCCGATCGCCAGGCAGGAGGCCACGATGGTGGGGAACCGCCCGGCCAGGAAGTCCCCGCCCAGGTGCCGCGCGTCGAGGAAGACGTGGTCCGCCCCGGAGGCCAGCAGCACCCGGTGGATGCCCTTGGCCACCACGTCCCGGGGGGCCAGCTCGGCCAGCTCGTGCTGACCCACCATGAACCGCTTGCCGTCCGCGTCCACCAGGTACGCGCCCTCGCCACGCAGCGCCTCGGAGACCAGCGGCTGCTGCGCGTGCCCGGCACCGGGCACCCCCGCGCCGGGCGGGGTGATCAGCGCGGTCGGGTGGAACTGGACGAACTCCACGTCGGTCACCGCCGCGCCGGCCCGCAGCGCCAGCGCCACCCCGTCCCCGGTGGAGACCGCCGGGTTGGTGGTGGCCGAGAAGATCTGCCCCATGCCGCCGGTGGCGAGCACCACCGCGCGGGCCAGCAGCGCGCCGACGCCGTCCTCGCTGCCCTCGCCGAGCACGTGCAGGGTGATCCCGCAGGCCGGGCCGAGCCCGTCCGGGCCGTCGCCCGGGGCTCGCAGCAGGTCCAGCACCAGGGCGTGCTCGAACAGCCGGATCCACGGGTCGCGCTGCACGGCGGCGTGCAGGGCCCGCTGCACCTCGGCGCCGGTGGCGTCCCCGCCCGCGTGCACGATCCGGTCCGCCCGGTGGCCGCCCTCACGGGTCAGCATCAGCGAGCCGTCGGGGTGGCGATCGAACTCGGCGCCGATCCGGATCAGTTCCCGCAGCCGGGTCGGGCCCTCGTCGACCAGCACCCCGACCGCCGCCGGGTCGCAGAGACCGACTCCCGCGATCTCGGTGTCCCGGGCATGGGCCGCCGGGGTGTCCGTCGGGTCGAGCACGGCGGCGATGCCGCCCTGCGCCCACCTAGTCGAGCCGTCATCGATGTTGACCTTGGTGACCACCGTGACGTGCAGACCCGCCTCACGCAGGTGCAACGCCGCGGTCAGGCCGGCCACCCCGGAGCCCACCACGATCACATCGGTGGTCTCGACCCAGCCGGGCGCGGGCGCGGCCAGTAACGCGGGCAGGGCCGGCAGGTCGACGGTCGGAACGTCCATCCTCCCAGTCAACCCGAACGGTCCTCGCTCGGGGCGGCGGGGGCGGGACGAGTGTTTTCGGCTACCCCGTCCGGCGCCGTCCGCGGCGCGTCAGCCGGGGCCCTGCGGTCACTTCGTCCGGACCGGAAGGCCGGCCGGGCCCGCGCCCTTCAGCGAGGCGGTCACCGTACGGTCGCTGAGCCACAGGTAGCAGCGGACGCCCCGGTCACCGACCCGCCAACGCCCCGCACCCGGCGGACGGACCACCACGCCGCTGCGGAAGCTCAGGTCGGCGTCGTCCGGCACGCCCACGTACCGGCCGAGGACGCTGCGACAGCCGTCGTACAGCGGGGACCAGTCGCTGTCCCTGGTCGGGTACGCCGTGTCCGGCGCGCGCCACACCCCGACGAACTCGGCGTCGTGCTGCTTGCCGCACTCCACCGGCGCCAGGGTCTGCACCCGGCTGGCGGTGCGGCCGGTCTGCTGGCAACCCAGCCGCAGCCCCGAGGCCCCCTTCAACGTGTCCCGCAGGCTGCCCGACCGGACGACCACGGTGGGCGCCGCCTCCACGGTGGTCAGCTCCGTCAGATCGCACCGGAACCAGCGGGAGCCAGCCGCCCAGCCCGGCCCGGAGGGCAACGCCACGGACAGCCGGAGCCGACCAACCCGCCATTCGTCGCCCACGTAACCGGTCGCGCGGGTGTCGCACTCGGCGAACGCGCCCCGCAGCTCGGCCGAGCCACCTGCCGGGGCACTCGCCCGCTCGACGGGGAACGCCCCCACGTGCACGGTCTCCACCCGGTGCGGGCCGGCGCAGTCCACCGGCTCATAGGCAGCGAGGGTGACCACGTCGGTGAAATCGGCGGCCTGACACACACCGGCGGCCGGGGTGAACGCCGCCGGTGGCGGCAGGGCCGCCCAGTCGTCGGTCAGATCACCATCCAGGCCGCCGGAGCCGGCACAGCCGACCAGCAACGTTGCCGTCACGGCAGCGGCGAACAGGGTCGTCATGGCACTGCGCATATAGCGGCCTCCCCCAGCCACCCGCCGGCTTACGCCAGCGCGCCCAGGGTAACCGCAAATGACCTTCTGGTGACAGAGCGGAATCGGGCCGCTCGGAGTCAGACGGCGGACACCGCCAACGGGCTGGGCACCGGGTCACCGGCCATGCCGGGTGCCACGCCGGCCGGGTCCGCACCCAACTCGATCACCCGGTTGTCGGCGTCCACGTGCACCACCCGTGGCCGGTACGACCGGGCCTCGGCGTCGTCCATCTGCCCGTACGAGATCAGGATGACCAGGTCACCGGGGTGCACCAGGTGCGCGGCCGCACCGTTGATGCCGATCACGCCGCTACCCCGCTCGCCCGGGATCACGTACGTCTCCAGTCGGGCACCGTTGGTGATGTCCACGATCGCCACCTGCTCGCCGGGGAGCAGGTCGGCGGCGTCGAGCAGATCCTCGTCCACCGTCACGGAACCGACGTAGTGCAGGTCGGCCTGGGTCACGGTGGCTCGGTGGATCTTCGACTTGAGCATGGTCCGGAACATCGGGGTGGCCTTTCGCGGATTGGTGGAGGGTGGCGGCCGGGTCAGGGACGCGGGGCGAGGCGGATGGCCGCGTTGTCGATCAACCGGGTGGCGCCCACCCAGGCGGCGATCACCAGCCGGGCCGGCCCGGAAACCGGCCCCGGCTCCAGCTCTGGGTCGGTGAGCACCAGGTAGTCGAGGCGGGCGCCGGGCGTACCGGCTCCGAACGCGGCGTGCGCGGCGGTCAGCACCGCCCCCGCGTCGCGGCCGTCGTCGGCGGCCCGCGCACCGGCCCGCAGCGCGGCGGACAGGCTCAGCGCTGCGGCCCGCTCCGACTCGCTCAGGTAGCGGTTGCGGCTCGACAACGCCAACCCGTCCGACTCCCGGACGGTCGGCACGCCGACCACCTCGACCGGCACGTCCAGGTCCCGGGTCATCCGCCGGACCAGGGTCAGTTGCTGGTAGTCCTTCTCGCCGAAGAACGCCAGGTCCGGCCGGGTGAGCTGGAGCAGCTTCAACACCACGGTGAGTACGCCGTGGAAGAAGCCGGGACGACTCGCGCCCTCCAGCTCCGCGCCGAGCGGGCCCGGGTCGAGGCGTACGCGGGGCTGGCCGTCCGGATACATGTCGGCGACCGACGGGGCGAAGACCAGGTCGGCGCCCGCCCGGCGGCACACCTCCAGGTCCGCGTCGAGGGTGCGCGGGTAGCGGTCGAAGTCCTCGTTCGGCCCGAACTGCAACGGGTTCACGAAGATCGTCACCAGCACGTGGTCGGCCTGTTCCCGGGCCGCGCGCAGCAACGTCTCGTGCCCGGAGTGCAGCGCGCCCATGGTCATCACCACCCCGACCGTGCCCTTCAGCGCGGCCCGAGCCTCGGCCAACTCGGCGCGCGTGTGTACGAGTTGCGTCATCGCTGCACCTCGGTTCGCGACTGCGGGGCTCGCAAGATCGGCTCACTCCTCGCGCTCACAGCCACACCTCGGTTCGCGACTGCGGGGCTCGCAAGATCGGCTCACTCCTCGCGCTCACGCGGCCACCTCCCTACCGTTGTCGGCCAGCACGCCGAGCAGCGACTGCGCGTCCACCGGCTGGAGCCGGCCGGCGGCGATCGCCCGGTCGGCGGTACGTCGGGCCAACGCCAGGTACGCGGGGACGGATTCCGGCGCGGTGGAGGCCAACCGGGCCAGGTGCCGCGCAACGGTGCCCGCGTCGCCCCGGGAGACCGGGCCGGTCAGGGCGTCGTCGCCGAGCCGCAGGGCGTTCTCCAGGGCGGCGCGCAGCAGCGGGGCCAGCACCTTCTCCGGCCGGTCCACCCCGGCGTCGCGCAGCCGGTCGGCCGCCTCGTTCACCAGGGTCACCAGGTGGTTCGCGCCGTGGGCCAGCGCGGCGTGGTACAGCGGGCGGTCCGACTCGGCCACCCACTCGGGCACGCCGCCCAGGTCGGCGACCAGCCGGGCGGCCAGTGGACGCAGCTCGGCCGGGGCGGTCACCCCGTACGAGATGCCGGCCAGCCGGGTCAGGTCGTCCGGCGTACCGGTGAAGGTCATCGCGGGGTGCAGGGCCAGCGGCCGGGCACCGACCTCGGCGGCCGGCGCCAGCACGGCGAGGCCGTGCGCGCCGGAGGTGTGCGCGACCACCTGGCCGGGGCGCAGCGCGCCCCGGTCGGCGAGGTCGGCCACCACACCGGCCAGGGCATCGTCGGGCACCGCGATCAGCAGCAGGTCGGCGGCGGCGTGGGCCACGGCGGCGACCGGGCGGCGCGGCACCTCGGGCAGCAGCAGCGCCAACCGGGCGCGGCTGGCGCTGGAGCCGCCGGCGACGGCGACCACCCGATGCCCGGCGGCGGTGAGTGCGGCGCCCAGCACGGCTCCGACGCGGCCGGCACCGATGACACCGACGGTCAGCAGACGGGGGGCGGCAGGGGCGCCGGGAACGGCGCGATCCCGCGATGCGGCGGGCCCGTGCGGGGCTGCCGGACGCGGACGCAGCGGTGCGCTCATGGCGATGATCCAGTCCTCGAGAAGGGGTACCGGTCGATCGCAAGTATGCGCCCGCCCCGCCGAACCAGGACAAGCATGTGTGAAAACCTTCACCAGCGAAACAAGGGTCCCCCGCCGACCCATCCGATTGCACAGGAGACCCCTACTAACAGGCGGAATGCCACCGTTTGGGGCCTCCGGGGTGTTCGGTCCATGTCGTAACCACTGACCGTAGGGTCGGCACCGTGACGCAGGCTGAACCAGAGGTGATCTGATGCCGATCCGGTGGCGGGACGCGATGAGCCGAGCCCTCTACGGTCCGAACGGCTTTTTCGTCGCCGGCACCGGACCGGCCGACCACTTCCGGACCAGCGTGCACACCTCCCCCGCCTTCGCCACGGCGCTGCTGCGGCTGATCTACGACGTCGACGCTGGTCTCGGCCACCCGTCCCGGCTCGATGTGGTCGACGTGGGGGCTGGGCGCGGGGAACTGCTCCGCACTCTGCTGCTGACTGTGGGAGACGCCGCCGGGCCCGCGGTGGGGGTTTCCGGGGAGCCCACCCGCTCCGGGCGGTCAGGCTTGATCCCTGCGCGGGCGGGCTCCCCGGAAACCCTGACTCCCACGGCCTCCGCCCGTTCCTTACGGGACGAGCCGTCGTCCGGCACGGCTCGACCGTCGCTTGCGGAACGCGTGCGCTTCACAGCGGTCGAGTACGCGAGCCGCCCGGAGAACCTGCCCGAAGAGATCGCCTGGACCTCTGAGATCCCCGCCGAGATCAACGGGGTGTTGCTGGCAACCGAGTGGTTGGACAACGTCCCACTCGACGTGGCGGTGCACACCGCCGACGGCTGGCGGTACGTGCTGGTTGACCCCGAGAGCGGCGTGGAAGAGATCGGCGAGCGGGTGAGCCCCGCCGATCTCGACTGGCTCAGCAAGTGGTGGCCCACGGGCCCAAGCGAGTCGGGTTTCCGCGCAGAAATCGGCCGCAGCAGAGATGAAGCGTGGGCCAACGCGGTACGACAGATCAGCCGAGGGCTCGCGGTGGCCGTGGACTACGGGCACCTGAGCGGCGACCGGCCTGTCGACGGGACGTTGACCGGGTATCGGGGTGGGCGGCAGGTGCCTCCGGTGCCGGACGGGTCGAGTGATGTGACAGCGCACGTGGCCATGGACTCGGTCGCCTCCGCTGGTTCTGAGGTCGCCCGGTGCGCGTACTCCCTGGTCCTCCAGCGGGAGGCGCTGCGGGCGCTCGGGGCCGACGGCGGCCGACCGCCGCTCAGCCTGGCCGGCACCGACCCGGCGGGGTATGTGCGGGCGTTGGCGGTGGCGTCGGCGGTGGCCGAGCTGACCGATCCGGCCGGGCTCGGCGGGCACTGGTGGCTGCGCCAACCGGTCGGCATCCCGCACGAGCCGGCCGTGGCACGATGACGGGCATGACCACCGACGCCGGGGACCTTCGCGAACTGACCGTCGGCACCGGGGCCGGGCTGGTCGCCGGCACCGGCGACCAGCAGCTCGGCACCGACATGGTGTTGAACATCGGCCCGCAGCACCCGTCCACGCACGGCGTGTTGCGGCTGAAGCTGGTGCTCGACGGCGAGCGGGTGGTCGCCTGCGAACCGATCATCGGTTACATGCACCGGGGCGCTGAGAAGCTGTTCGAGGTGCGTGACTACCGGCAGATCATCGTGCTGGCCAACCGGCACGACTGGCTCTCGGCGTTCTCCAACGAGCTGGGTGTGGTGCTCGCTGTGGAACGCCTGATGGGCATGGAGGTGCCGGAGCGGGCCACCTGGCTGCGGATGGCCCTCGCGGAGCTGAACCGGGTGCTCAACCACCTGATGTTCCTCGGTTCGTACCCTTTGGAGATCGGGGCGATCACGCCGATCTTCTACGCCTTCCGGGAGCGGGAGACGATCCAGGCGGTGATGGAGGAGGTCTCCGGCGGCCGGATCCACTACATGTTCAACCGGGTGGGCGGCCTCAAGGAAGAGGTGCCGTACGGCTGGACCGGTCGGGCCCGCGCGGCGATCGGTGAGGTACGTCGGCGGCTGCCCGACCTGGACCACCTGATCCGGCGCAACGAGATCTTCCTGGCCCGGACGGTGGGTGTGGGCGTGCTGTCCGCCGCCGACGCCGCCGCGTTCGGGGCGTCCGGGCCGGTGGCCCGCGCCTCCGGGCTCGACCTGGACCTGCGCCGCGACGACCCCTACCTGGCGTACGACGAGTTGGACGTGCCGGTGGTCACCCGCACCGCCGGCGACTGCCACGCTCGCTTCGAGGTGCTGCTGGACCAGGTGTACGCGTCGCTTGACCTAGCCGAGCAGTGCCTGAACCGGGTTGACCAGCTGACCGGGCCGATCAACACCCGGCTACCGAAGGTGCTCAAGGCGCCGGAGGGGCACACGTACGCCTGGACGGAGAACCCGCTCGGCATCAATGGCTACTACCTGGTGTCCCGGGGTGAGAAGACGCCGTGGCGGTTGAAGTTGCGCACCGCCTCGTACGCGAACGTGCAGGCGCTGGCGACCCTGCTCCCCGGCTGCCTGGTGCCGGATCTGATCGCGATCCTCGGCTCGATGTTCTTCGTGGTCGGCGACATCGACAAGTGAGCCGGGCGGCCTGACCGGGTCAGCGCCAGCGGTCGCCGGGCGGGGTGCCACCGGCACGCGGTACGTCGTCCTGCGGCGGGTAGCCGTAGCGCTCGTCGACCCGGCGTCGACCGGCCCGTTCCGGGGCGGGTTCGGCCTGGTGGCCGCGCTGGCGCGGTGGACGCCACTCGTCCGGCACCGGGACGCCACCCGTCGGCAGCGCTGGCCGGTCCGTCGGCTCGGCCCGGTGGTACGACTCGCGCTCCTCGTGCCGGCGCGGCTCGTCATAGCGGTGCGCATCCTCGTGCCGGCGCGGCTCGTCATAGCGGTGCGCATCCTCGTGCCGGCGCGGCTCCTCGTGCCGGCGCGGCTCGTCATAGCGGAGCGGCTCCTCGTAGCGGCGCGGCTCCTCGTGATGACGCGGCTCGTCGTAACGGCGCGGCTCCTCGTGCCGGCGCGGCTCGTCATGGCGGCGCGGTTCCTCGTGGCGGACCTCGGCCCAGCGGTCGGCCACCCGGTATTCGGTGCCGGTGGCGTCGGCGTGCACCTCGGCCCGGCGCTCGCCGACCCGCAGCTCACGGCCGTTCTCGTCGTCGCGGACGGCGGCCCACCGGTCGCCGGCCCGCAACTGCGACCAGTACTCGCCGGTGTCGTCGGCTCGCAGAGGTGGCCCGGGCTGCGGTGCGGCACCCGCCCGGTCGCGCTGCTCGGACCAGCCACGATCGTCCGGGTCGTCCCAGGAGGGCGCGTCGGGCCTCTCCGGTGTGCGGTGCGACCGCGCCGCCGGGCTGGGCTCGTCGGGCTGGGCGTACGCGTCGCGCGGATCGGTCCACTCCTGCGCTGGCGGGGTCCACTGGCCCGCGTATCCACCGCCGTAGCGCCCAGCCGGCTCGGCCGGCCCGCCATCCACCACCGTGTGCCTGGTGGTGACGTGCACGGTTTCGGTGTGCCGGACCACGCCCGGCCGGTGCCCCGGTTCGGGGCGGTCGTGCTCCCGGGGGCGGGCTGAGCCGTACGCGGCGGCGGCCGGCCGTTCCGCGCCGTACATCCCGGAGGCGGCCGGCGGCGTGGCGGCCTCCCGTGGGTACGCCGGCTCGTCGTCCTGCCTGTGCTCGGAGCGAGCCCGCCGGGGCGCGTCGGCCGGGCCCGCGACCCGCGCGCGGCCCGCAGACGCGTCACCCGGTGCCTGGACCCGGCTGCGGGCCACCGGCACGTCGTCCACGGGTGGCTCGACGGCTGGCACCCGCGCCCGCCCGGCGCCGGCCGGCTCGGCGGCGGGGGCGGCGCCGGCGAGGGCGGCACCGCTGGCGTCGAGACGGCGGCGGACCGCGACGATCCCCTCCTGGGCCCGTTGCGCCTGGTCGAGTGCCTGGTTGCCGCGTTGCGCGGCGGCCACGATCTCGGCGCGCAACTCCCGGCGGAGTTCCTCGATCTCGTCCAGCAGCTCGTCGGCTCGTGCCGAGGCGCCCTCCGCGTCGGGACGCAACGCGATGGAGAGACCGATCAGCACCACCGCGAGGATCGCGAGCACCGCGGCGAAGCGCAGCGGGCCGTTGCCGTCGGCGACCAGCAGGATCAGCGCCGCCACCGGCGCCAGAGCGACGCCCGCCCAGAAGAGCATGGTCAACAGCGGCGGTTGACGTCGGGCTTCAGAGGTGGCCGGGGCTGGCATGGATGTGCAGCCTACCGAGGAGATTCGCCGGAGGGAACGGGGTCCCCGGACGCGCGGACGCCCCCGCCCGGGTCGGGGCGGGGGCGTCCTCAGCGCCTGGGGGAGAGGTCAGCTCGTGGCGAAGGCGCCGTCCGAGGAGAAGATCAGGCCCACGCTGATCGAACCGTCACGCAGGCCGCTCTTGGTCAGCGGTCCGCCCTGGTCCAGCGAGGAGAACTTGCCCACCGACAGCCCGTAGGTCTTCTCCAGACCCGGCTTGCAGAACGGACGCTGCTCGCACTCCGGCGGGCCGCCCAGCACGGTCGCGCTGCCCGAGCACTTCGCGGCCAACTCGGACAGGGTCCGAACGCCGTACTTGTCGGCGAAGGCCTGGGTCACCGCGAAGGCGTTCTGGTCCTGAGCGGCCGCCGGGGTGCCGAAGGTGAGGCCGGCCTTGTCGCCCTCGGTCTTCAGCGCGGTCACCGTCGTGTTGATGTCGGGCGACGAGATCGGCTGGGCGTTGGCGCCGTTGGCCTTGGTGTTGAGGAACTCGGCCATGGTCGCCGCGTACTCCGGGACGACCTGGATCTCGCCCTTCTCCAGCGCCGGCGCGTACAGCTCACGGTTGCCGATCTGCTGCACCTTGACCTGGTAGCCCGCGGCGGTGAGCGCGATCCGGTACAGCTCGCCCAGGATCTGACTCTCGGCAAAGTTGCCGGCACCCACCGTGATGTCGCCGCCCGGGCCCTTGGCGATGCCCGCGGTGAGGTTGTTCGCGCTGGCGAACTCCTCGGCCGCCACCTTGGGGGTCTTGCGGTCCTCGTTGACGGCCTTGTTGAGCTGGATCAGCTTCGGGGTGTCGAGCGCGGTGGAGACCTTGTCCAGTGCGGCGATCAGCTGCGGGTTGGCCGCCTTGCTGTTGACCGCGGGAATGACGTTGTCGGAGTTCTGGAGCTTCTTGTCGTCCTGCAGAGCGATGAGCTGCTGACCGGCGACCGGGGCGCACCCGGCGCCGGAGGCGCTCGTCTGGGGTGCGTCGGTGCCGGACGAGCCGGCGCCACCGCATCCGGTGAGGAGTGCTGCCCCGGCGACGACGCCGACAGCGCCGATCGCCAGACGTGAACCTGCGCGCATGTGCCCGCCTTCCGTGTCCCGGCGCGGCCCGTTCCGGGCCGGCCGCGTGTCCGACGGGCGATCCTGACTGTCGGTCGCCCGCGAATATCCACCCAACATGCTCCGGAACCGACCGACAACCTGAGGTGGACTTCGTCACCGCATCGTCACCGATCGGATGGATGCGGGTCGTCGGCTCGACGCAGGGCTCACCCGGACGGGTCAGGCGTTCCCGGTGGCGTCGGCGGGCCGGGGCCGTCCGAGGCGCTGCCGGCCGCGCCGCAGTGGCCGGGGGGTGACCAGTCGTTCGACGCCGCCGAGGACCACCTCGGCCAGAAGCGCGAGCCCGGCCACCAGCACACCGCCGGCGACGATCTGACCCCCGCCGACCGCGACACCCAGGCCGAACCCGGTGCGGATGATCTGGCCAAGGCCACCGCCGTTGACGAACGAGGCCAGCGCCGCGGTCGCGATCACCTGGACCGCCGCGGTCCGGAAACCGGCCGCCAGGTAGGGCACCGCGAGCGGCAACTCGACCCGGCGCAGCAGCTGCCCGCCGGACAGGCCCATCCCCCGGGCCGCGTCGCGGGCCTCCGGGTCCACCTGCCGCACCCCGGTGTACGCGTTGGCCAGCAGCGGTGGCACGGCGAAGACGGCCAACGCCACCACGACCGGCGTACGCCCGAAGCCGCTGGCGAAGACCACCGGCAGGATGGTCAACAGCGCCAGAGTGGGGATGGCCAGGGTGGCGTTGGACACCAGCACCACAAGGCCACCGCCCCGGCCGAGGTGCCCCAGCCAGAGCCCGACCGGCCAGGCCACCAGGCAGCCGAGCGCCACCGCCATCGCCGAGATCGTCAGGTGCTCACCGAGGCGGTCCAGCATGCCGCCGGGGTTGGTCCAGTTGAGTGGGTCGTTGATCCAGACGATCGCCTGGCCGATCGGGTTGTCCGCGACGCTCACCGTGCCCTCCGGGCGGACCAGGGGGTCACCAGCCGGGCGACCAGGACGAGCAGCAGGTCGAGCGCGACTGCGAGCGCCACGCAGAGCAGCGCGGCGGTCATGATCTCAGCCTTGTAGAGGTTGTTCTGGAAACCCGCAAAGATCAACTGCCCGAGACCGCCGTGCCCGACCAGCACCCCGACTGTGACCAACGCCACGGTCGAGACGGTCGCCAACCGTACGCCGGTGACGATGCCCGGCAGCGCCAACGGCAGATCGATCCGGAACAGCCGCCCCCACCGGCCGTAGCCCATGCCCTCGGCGGCCTCGCCGACCTCCGGAGGCACCTGGTTGAGCCCGGCCACCACATTGCGCACGATCAGCAGCAACGCGTAGAGGACCAGCCCGACCAGCACCGTGGTCGTCCCGGTGCCCAGGTAGGGGGCGATGAACGCGAAGAGTGCCAGCGACGGGATGGTGTAGACGACCCCGCTGACGGCGAGGATCGGGCCGGCGAGCGGGCGGAACCAGTACGCCAGAACGGACAACGGCAGGGCGATCAACACCGCGAACAGCACCGCTCGCCCGGTGAGGGAGGCGTGTTCGCGCACCGCGGCGAGGATCGTGTCAGAGTTGTCCCGCACGTACTGCCAGGAGAACCAGGGGTTACCCGGGTCGGCCCGGTAGCTCAGGCGGAAGGACATACGTGGACGTTACCCCGGAGGCCGCCGACGTGGCCGAATCCCCTCGCGCGGCGCCGATCCGCCTACAGGGCATCCAGAAGCGCTACCCGAACGGCACCGAGGCCGTCCGGGACCTCAGCCTGGACGTCCGGGCCGGCGAGCTGGTGGTGCTGATCGGCCCGTCCGGCTGCGGCAAGTCGACAGTGCTGCGCATGATCAATCGCCTGATCGAGCCGACCGCCGGCCGGATCCTGCTGGGCGACGAGGACGTCACCGACGTCGACCCGGTCCGACTGCGCCGCCGAATCGGTTACGTGATCCAGAACGTCGGCCTCTTTCCACACCAGACGGTCCGGGCCAACGTGGCCACAGTGCCGGGCCTGCTGCGATGGCCCAAGGACCAGACCCGGGCACGGGTCGACGAGTTGCTCGACCTCGTCGGGCTGGACCCGGCCGAGTTCGGCGGTCGCTACCCGCACGAGCTGTCCGGCGGCCAGCGGCAGCGGGTCGGGGTGGCGCGGGCACTCGCCGCCGACCCGGTGGTGCTGCTGATGGACGAGCCGTTCTCGGCCGTCGACCCGATCGTGCGGGCGCGCCTCCAGGAGGAGTTCCTCCGCCTCCAGGCCGAGGTCCGCAAGACGATCGTGCTGGTCACCCACGACCTCGACGAGGCCGTCCGGCTCGGCGACCGGATCGCGGTGCTCTCCGAGGGCGGGCATCTGGAGCAGTACGACACGCCTGCCGCGTTGCTCGGCGCACCCGCCACCCCGTTCGTGCGTGAGTTCGTCGGCGCCGACCGGGGCATCCGCCGGCTGGCGGTCACTCCACTGGACCGGGAGTCGCTCGAACCCGTACCCGGGGACGCCGCGGCGGACCTGCCGACCGTTGCGCTGGACGGCTCCGCGTACGACGCGCTGGCCGTGCTGCTCACCTCGGGACGGGACCAACTCGTGGTGACCGACGGCGGCCGACCGGTGGGCACGCTCAGCCGACAGCGGCTGCTCGACCTCGGCCGCCCGGCAAACTGAACTGACGACGACCGGGCTGCCGCAGTCGGCGGCCCGGTCCCGCTGCCGGAGGCGGTCACGTCCAGGTGGCCGCCGGCCGTCCGGGCGACCGCGCCGACCGGCTCAGGCGCGCCCGCCGAGGCTGGCGGTGCCGATGATCCACCCGGTCAGGAAGCCGTAGCCGGCGCCCGTGCTGGCATCCTGCAGAGCGCCCAGCATCGACGGGTTCGGGCCGAGCAGCGCCGCGAGCACGGCGGCGAGCCCGCCAGCCAACACGTACGCGGCCCAGCCCGAGAAGAACTGGCTGACCGAGCCGGGCACCCGGGCGACCTGGGCGGCGGGCAACAGGTAGAGCAGGCCCACCGCGAGAATCACCAGCAGCACAGCCCGTACGTCAGCGGCGAACAACCCGCCGGCCTGCCCGTCCGCGTCGAGCCGCCAGGCCGGCCACGCGAGGAGGCGCACGTAGAAGGCGGCGGCCGAGTCCGGGTCGGTCTGCGTACCGGCCCAGCTGGTGAAGGCCGGGCTGCCACAGATGCCGACCAGCAGCAACACGGCGAGAGCACCGGTGCCGGCCGCCGTGCCGTAGCGCCCGACCGGGCCGGATCGGTGCATGAGCGACGTGATCCGCCCAGGCCCCGAACCGGTCGTTCGGGCGGACCTGGGCTGCCCCGAGCGGCTCAGTGCTTCATCAGGTAGTCGATGAAGGCGGCCCGCAGCAGTGGCGCGGACTCCTCATAACCGTGACCGGTCAGTTCCCGCCACAGCGCGTTGGCCTCGTCGATCGTCGGGCCGATCGAGTTCGGTGCGCCGTCCAGCACGGTGGCCTCGTCCGCGTTCGGCAGGTGCCGCAGCACCGACCAGTAGAACTTGACGTCGCGACGCTCCCGGGCCAGGGCGAACGCCCGCTCCCGCAGCTCCTCGGTGGACAACGCGTCGAGTTCCTCGAACGAGGTTCCGCCGGGGGCGGCGGCAGGTGTGTCGGTCATGTCGCCGAGCCTAACGGTCGAGATCAGCCCCGGCCCGGCGGACGCGACGCGGCTCACCGCTCGTCGGTGTCCCACCGGCGTGGGCTGTCCTCCCAGCGCGGATCCCGCCACGGGTCGGCCGGTTGGGGCGCGGCGGGAGTCGGCAGCGTCGGGGGCCAGTTGTCGACCGGCCGGGACTGGGGCATGGTCCAACCCGTGCTGATCGTGCCGTCGCCGACCGGCTCGGGCCGGTCGGTGCTGCCCGGTCGGGGCCGTCCGAACGTCTCGACCAGCCTGGTGACCAGCAGGCCGACGCCGAGCGCCACCCCGCCGACCGCCCAGTTGCTCAACGTCCAGCCACGCTCCGGCGCGTACGTCTGGAAGAGGGCGACCACGCCGACCGCCAGCACCGTGCCGAACACCCCGCCCCGACGGCCGTACGCGCTGGTGCCCGCGAGCATGGCCACCCCCACCGCCAGCACCGTCCAGTCCAGGCCCGAGGTGGGCGCGACCGCTTCGAGGCCGTTGGCGGCGAACAGCACGCCGGCGAGGGCGGCCAGCACGCTGGAACCGACCAACGCGACAGCGGTGACCACTGCGGCCAACGTGCCCCGCCGACGGGCCGGATCGGCGATCGGCCGGTACCGGCCGGCCAGCCGGCGAACAGCCCGGGTGGCGCCGAACAACCCGCCGAGGATGGCCACCGCGGCGAAACCGGCGATGAGATACCCGGCGTTGCGCCCCGGGTCGTAGTCGCCCTGCACCAGCACGGGCGCCGACCGACGTTCGATGTACACCACCACACCGGCAGCGCCGGCCAGGCTGGCAGCCCAACCGGGCACGTGCAGCACCACCACGACCAGCGCCAGCGCCAGCCCACCCAGCGCGGCGACGCCCACGGCCGGGCCGACCGACGCCGGCAGGCCCCGATCGCCCTGCTCGGCGTAGTGCAGGGCGGCGGCGAGCGCGATCGGCCCGACGGCCAGGTTCGGTGCCGCCGTCCGCAGGCTCAGCCCGGCAGCCAGGGCGAGCAGCCCCAGCCCGACCGCGGCGACCAGCAGCGTCCGCAGGTTGTCGCCGCGCAGGGCGGCCGAGTCTTCCTGCCAGAGCAGCCAGCCCAGCGCCGCCAGCCCGGCCAGCAGCAGGAACTCCCAGCCCAGGTGCACGCCGATCCGATCCCGGCCGGGCTCTCCGTGGGTGGGGTCGTCGAAGACGTTCTCCAGAACGGCGGCGGGCACCCCCGACGAGGGTTCCGCCGACCGGTCCCGGCCAGCTTCTTCGTACCCCATACGCCGCCTCCCCAGTGGCCGGCCGTCCCCGGTCCGGCGCGCGGACGAACAGGGGGCGGCCCTTGCTCCCCGATCGCAGGCACCGTACCCGCGCCCGCAGCCGGGCGTAACCCCCTGCTCAGCGCTGGCCGGGGCGGCTCTCCCGTGGGTCCTGCTCGCGCTCGTCGTCGGGGCGTTCCGGCACCCGGCAGGAGCGCTCCAGCCACAACGCGGCACCGACCAGAGCCAGCGAGGCGAGCAGGCCCCCGGCCGCCGCCGGACGGTCGTCGAGGGCGGCGCGGGTGGTCTCCACGAAGAGCCAGCCGGTGAGCCCCGCGTAGAACCCCGCGAAGATGGCCGCGGCCAGCGCCGATGCCTTGGCCAGCACCACGAAACGGGCGACCATCAGCGGGTTGACCGGCTCCCGGCCGGGCTTGCGCTCGATCCGGCCCCGGGTGTTGATCGCGGCGTACGCCTCGAGCACGGCGAGCCCGGCCAGCGTCACCACCGGCAGCCAGGGCAGCCGGGGGATGCCGCTGTAGTAGAGAGTGCTGATCAGCAGCCAGGCCACCGCCGCGGCGGCCAGGGCGGCCACGACCAGGGTCGAGATCCGGGTGGGACCCATCCTGGACCGGTCCGGGCCCGACCCGCCCGGTGGTGGGGACTTCGCCTGCGTCATGCCGGCCGGCTCCGCTCGGTCATGCCGTCGACTCTAACGCCAACTCCGGCCGAGGACGCAGTTCCAGCGCCTCGTCCGCAGCGGGGCCGGTGGTCAGCAGGTCGGTCAGCCAGCCGTGACCGGGCAGCCGACCGTACGGCTGGATGTCGATCCACGGTCGCAGCACGAAGGCGCGCAGGTGCGCCCGTGGGTGCGGCAGGGTCAGCTCCGGGTCGTCGCTGAGCACCGGCTCGTCGTCGTCGCCCCAGACTGCGATCACGTCCACGTCCAGGGTGCGCGGCCCGAACCGCCGCTGTGGGTCACGCACGCGACCGGCCGCGCGCTCCGCGTCGCGGGCCCGCTCCAGCCAGTCGCGCGGGGTCGCGCTCTCGTCCTGGACCAGCAGCACCGCATTGAGGTACGCGGGCTGGTCGGCGTCGCCCCACGGTGGAGTCTCGTACACCCCGGAGAGCACGAGCACGGCGTCGCCGAGCGTGGCGACAGCCGTGCGCAGGTGCTCCAGACGGTCGCCCAGGTTGCTGCCGAGCGACAGCACCGCCCGGGTCACCGGGCACGCGCCCGGGTCATGGTGACGGCCACGTCGCTGAAGGTGTGCGGCACCGGGGCCTCCGGTTTGTGCACGGTGATCGTGGCGACGCCGACCCGTTCGTCGGCCAGGCAGACCGCGAGGAGCCGGTCCGCGAGGGTCTCGATCAGGTTGACCGGCTCGCCGGTCACCACGGCGACCAGGCGTTCGGCCAACTCGCCGTAGTGGACGGTGTCGCTGACGTCGTCGCTGGCAGCGGCCGGGGCGAGGTCCAGTTCGAGGACGGCGTCGACCACGAAGTCCTGCCCCTGCGCCCGCTCGAAGTCGTACACCCCGTGCCGGCCGTGGGCCCGCAGGCCGGTCAGCTGGATCCGGTCCGTCGTCATCGTTGCACCTCTTGCCGGTGGTGGTGGCTGCGCGCGCCCTGCTGGCGGTCGTGGTGCGCGCCGGCCAGGCGCGGGCTGCCGGTCGCGGCCCAGACGGCGAGCGCGTCGGCGGTGGCCCGCACGTCGTGCACGCGTACGCCCCAGGCGCCCGCGGCCACCGCCAGCACGCTGGTGGCCACTGTGGCCGCCTCCCGCTCGGCGGTCGGCCGTGGGGTGCCGTCGGGGGCGGCCAGCAGCCCACCGAGATAGGACTTGCGGCTGGCCCCGAAGAGCAGCGGGTAGCCGAGGTCCAGCAGCTCCGGCAGTCGGGCGCTGAGCTCCCAGTTGTGCGCGGCCGTCTTGGCGAAGCCGAGGCCGGGGTCGACGACGAGACGGTCGGCGGCCACCCCGGCGGCGAGCGCCGCGTCGATGCGTTGGGCCAGCTCGGCTCGGACGTCGGCCACCACGTCGGTGTAGGTGGCCAGCTCGCGCATCGTGCGGGAGTGCCCCCGCCAGTGCATCAGCACCCAGGGGCAGTGCGCGTCGCGGACCACGCGGGCCATGTCCGGGTCGGCCAGCCCGCCGGAGACGTCGTTGACCACCGCCGCACCGGCGGCCAGGGCGGCTTCCGCCACCCGCGCTCGGCTGGTGTCGATGCTGACCGCGACGCCCGCCGCGGTCAGCTCGCGGATGACCGGCAGGACCCTGTCGACCTCGGTCGCGGCGTCGATCCGCTCGGCGCCCGGACGGGTCGACTCGCCGCCGATGTCGACCAGGTGCGCGCCAGCGTCGCGCAGACGGACGCCGTGTCCGACGGCCGCTTCGAGGTCGGCGTACCGTCCGCCGTCGGAGAAGGAGTCCGGTGTGACGTTGAGGACGCCCATCACCACCGGGCCCGGAGCCCGCACCAGATCGGTCACGACTAGACGGTACCGGTCGCGGCAGCGGCGTTCGCCGGCCCGGGTCGGGCTCCCATCACCACCCCTGACGTGCTCGTTAGAACAGGTGTACGATCGGTCATTCGGGCAGCATCGGGCAGGCCCTTCGCGGCTTGTCGCAATCCGGGGCGGCCCGTACGCTTTGGAATTGGCCAGCATCGAGATGGCGAAGCTTGGAGGGAGGGCCGAAGCGGGGGAAAACCGCCCAAACCTCGCCACCCTCCGTGGTGAGTAACGAACGCAGGGTCAAGAACGCTGCGCCCTGTGGAGCACATTTCCCGCCAGGTTCGTCCATTGCACCGCCGCGGCACCGCCGGCCGCGCTATGGGGAGGTTCCAGTGATCGCCTTCGAGCTCATGGAGACGGCGTCTTCGGGCGTCGCCCACGCGCTCTCCACTCTGGCGTCGACTCCACTCGCGGAGCCGGCACCGAAGGGGATCGACACCAACAGTGTCGTCACCTTCTTCGCCAGCAAGATCGCGCCGATCCTGCTCGCCGTCCTGGGCGTCATCTTCATCGGTCGCGCCAGCCGGGGCGAGATCTCCAAGGTGCTGACCAGCTCCGCGATCGCCATCGTCGGGCTCGCGTTCATCGCTGGCGCGGCAACACTTTTCTTCGTCGGCGATTACCTGATCGACCTGATCTTCGAATAGGCGCGTTCACCAGATGCGGCTGCGCACCGACGACGACATCTACCGGGCCCGCCTGGTCTACCTCGGGCCGCCCGGTTACACCCTTCCGGTCCACCTGCCCTACGCCCAGTACGGGCTCTTCATGCTGCTGGTCCCCCTCTACATGTTCATCCACTGGCTGTTCACGTTGACGGTCGAGCTCTTCCCGGCCTGGGAGATCGCGCTCGCCATCGTGACCACGTCGTTCATCTTCCGGCACGTCGACCCCGATCGGCCGGCGCGGGTGGTCATCCGCACCGCGCTGACCGACTGGCGACGCACCCGGGAGCCGGCGATCGAGCAGCGCGATCCGCGTCTGGTCGGCAGCCGGATCAGGATTCGGGAGGAGCTGGCATGACCGGGCGTACGCCGATCGGTCCGTCGCACGACGCGGGCGACACCGTGCCCACAGTCGCTGAGGCGGTCGCATGAGCCGCTCTTCCACGCCGGGTTCTCCGGCCGGCCGCCCGGCCGGGCCGGCAGGTCACCGTGCGCACTCGTTCGACTACACCGAGGATGAGGACGAGGTGGCGCTCGACCCCGCGCTGGTGACGTCACCCGGCCACGGCGCGGTCGGCGTGTTCCAGGCGCCCCGGCCGATTCCGCGCCGGACGCCCCCGGCCGAGCCCAGCGCGGTCTCGGCCGGCGAGAACGCCGACATCGACTCCCCTTTCCTGGACCTCTTCGGCGGCGCTCGGCCCGGCGGGGCGCGAGCCGTCACGGCCGGCCCGAGCACCCGGGAGCAGCCGGCGATCCCGCAGCAGCAGCTCCCGGCACCAGCTCGACCGGCTCCCGAGCTGGAGCCACCGTGGACGCCCGACGACCAGGCCGGCGGCCGCAGTGTCGAGCCCCGACACGGCGGCGCTCACCTGGGCGGCGAGTCACGGGTGCCGCATCAGGCCGGCGACCGGCTGCCGATGGTCCGTCCGCCGCGCGAGCCGGACGTCACCCCCGACGGCACATCCGGGTCGAGGCCCAACGGCCCGACGACCCGACAACCTGACATCGCACCCACCGCACGGCCGACGGCAACGCCGTCGAGTCGGCCAACGGCACCGGTGGACCAGCCAGTGTCGCCGGTTGGCGGACCAACCGCCCCGGTGGATCGCCCGGCAGTCCGCGCAAGAGCGGACCGGCCAGCTCTGGAGGGGACCCAGCGCCGCGCCGCCGACTCGGAGCGACCCAAGGGTGCCGGGAAAGAGGTCGCCCCACCCCGCGAACGTGGTGCGAGCCGCCAGGACCGACCGACCAAGCCGACCCGGATCCGCGCCCCGAAGATCAAGTTCGGTGACCGGGACCCGGCGGTCGAGCTGGCCATCACCGAGATCGCCGGTCACCTGACCTTCACTCCCAACACGGTCACCGCCTGGTACTGGCTGCCCGAGGTTCGCTGGGCGTTCCGCCCGGACGCCGAACGCGAAGCGTTGTTGTCGGCGATCTCCGAGCAGTACGCCGGCCTGGCCGGCTTCCGGCTGCACCTGCGCCGCACCACCCGGCCGTTCCCCGCCGACGAGTGGGCGCGCACCATCGACGCCCACACCGCCGCACCGCTCGCCGACGTTCCCGGCACCACCGGCTGGGCCGACCACCTGGTCGCCGCCCAGCGGCACCTGATGGCGGTCAACCACGCCGAAGGCCAGACCTACCTGGGTGTCACCTTCGCCCGCCGATCCCTCGGCGACTCGCTCACCGAACGCCTGCTGCGCACCTTCGGTCGGGGCACCGCCGACGGCGAACGCCGCAAGCTGGGCCGCACCGTGGAGCAGTTCGACGAGGTGCTCGGCGCGTTCGGCATGCGCGGCCGACGGGTCACCGCACAGGAGCTCGAATGGCTGCTCTACCGCTCGGTGGCGCTGTGCATGGCACCCCCCGGGCGGCTCTCCCCGGTGACCAACGGCCAGTGGGAGCGCGGTGACCTGCTCGCCCTGACCGAGCAGGTCGAGCGCTACCGCACCCCGTACGGCTCCACAGTCAAGCTGGTCAACCGGATGACCGGCGAGGAACGGCACGTGGCCGTGCTCGCGGTCGGCCGGATGGAGCCGCTGGAGATCCCGGAACGGCACGAGCCCTGGCTGCACTTCCACGAGCGGCTGCCCTGGCCGATGGAAATCTCCACCCGCGTCGACATCCTCGGCTCCGGCGACTCCTTCCGTAACCTCGAACACCGGCTACGGATGATCCGCTCCCAGCAGCTCGACTACGCCGAGCACGGCATCGACGCACCGCCGGAGCTGGAGCGACTGGCCAAGCGGGCGCTGGTGATCGGCGACGAGATGACCACCGGCCTGCCGGTCGACTCGGCCCGCGCGCACGGCTGGCACCGGATCGCCGTCGGCGGCCGGACCAGGGAGGAGTGCATGGAGCGGGCCCGCAGGCTCATCCAGCTCTACTCCCGGGAGCTGCGCATCTCGCTGCAACACCCGAAGAACCAGGACTGGCTGGCCCGCGAGTTCATCCCCGGCGAGCCGATCGCCAACACCGGCTACGTTCGCCGCATGCCGGTGCCGCTGCTGGCCGCCGCACTCCCCCAGGCCGCATCGAACGTGGGCGACCGGCGGGGCGACCTCATCGGCCGGACCGCTGGCACCTGCCGCCGCCCGGTCTTCCTCGACCTGCACTTCCCCATGGAGGTCCGGGAACGCTCCGGGCTCGCTGTCTTCGTCGCCGAACCGGGCGGTGGAAAGTCCACCCTGCTCGGCGCGCTGGGCTACCTGGCCGCCCGCAGAGGTGTCCAGGTGACCCTGCTCGACCCGTCCGGGCCGCTGGCCCGACTCTGCGCCATGCCCGAGCTGCGGCCGTACTCCCGGGTGTTGAACCTGACCGGCTCGGAGCACGGCACCCTGGCGCCCTACTCGCTCATCCCGACGCCACTGCGCAGCGAGTTCGGCGCCGGGGCCGCCGGTGACCGGGAGTTCGAGATCGCGGTCTCCAACGCGCGGGCCGAACGGCGAATGCTGGTCCAGGACATCTGCATGATGCTCGTTCCGCCGCAGGTCGCCCGGGAGGCGTCGACCGCCACCCTGTTCCGGCACGCGGTCCGTCAGGTCCCCGCCGAGGAGACGTCCACCCTGGACGACGTCGTGAGCTGCCTCGGGCGCCTCGACGACGACGCCGGCAAGGAGCTGGCCAACCTCCTGCTGGACACCGCCGAGATGCCCCTGGCCATGCTCTTCTTCGGCCGACCACCGGAAGGGCTGCTCGGCGCCGACGCCGCGCTGACCGTGATCACCATGGCCGGGCTGCGGTTGCCCGACCTCAAGATCGAACGGGAGTACTGGTCAGCCGAGGAGGCACTGGCCCTGCCGATGCTGCACACCGCGCACCGGCTCGCCGTACGCCGCTGCTACGGCGGCTCGATGTCGTCGCGCAAGCTCGTCGGCTTGGACGAGGCGCACTTCATGGAGGGCTGGCGATCCGGGCGTTCATTCCTGGTCCGGCTCGCCCGCGACTCCCGCAAGTGGAACCTCGCCGCGCTGGTCGCCTCGCAGAACCCCAAGGACATCCTCGGCCTCGACGTGCAGAACCTCGTCTCCACCGTCTTCGTCGGCCGGATCGCCGAGGACGCCGAGATCGCCTCCGAAGCGCTACGACTGCTGCGGGTGCCCGTCAACGACGGGTACGAAGCCACCCTCGCCTCACTCTCCGCCGCCGACACCAGCTCGTCCAACCGGCTCGGCTTCCGCGAGTTCGTGATGCGCGACGTCGACGGGCGGGTACAGAAGGTCCGCGTCGACGTCTCGTACGTCGAAGGGCTCCTGGACCACCTCGACACGACGCCCGCCGCGATCGCCGCGGCGGCTGGAGTGCTGCCGAGCATCCCCCTGCCGGATCTGGAGGCGTGACATGGCGAGGGCCCGAGCGAGGATCGTGTCGTTCCTGCTCGCCCTCGGCGTACTGGCCGGGGCCTCACTCAGCTGGCCGCTGATCGGAGCGGAAGCCGCAGCCGCCGCACCGCCCGTGGCCCAGGCCCGCGCCGACCTCTGCACCACGGCCGAGTGGCAGGCCGACTTCCGGGCCTGCGTGGGAAAGCTCCAAGCGGTCAGTGAGGACGAGGTCAAGTGTCGTAACGCGCCGACCCCCGGCACGCCGGACTCTGGACTCGCCGGCTGGTTCGCCGGCCGGCCAGACTCCGCCAAGGAACTCGGGCCGAAGGGGCTTTACAGCGACTACGGCTACGCCGGCTACAGCTACCCGACCTACGACATCCCAGGCGGTTGCGCGTCGTCGGTCCTGCATCCGGACTACAAGTTCACCACCACCGTGGCGAACGGGGAGTTCATGATCGCCACCGCGATCGTCGGCGCTTCGAACGCGTTGCGAGAGCGGGCCTGGGATCCGCGTTCGATGTGGGGTTGGGCCGATCCCCTGGTCGAGCAGGCAACAAAGGCCGTTTACCAGAAGGTCTTCAGCGTCTTCGGCATCGTCACCCTCTGCGTGGTGGGGCTATATCTGCTCTGGCGGTCCCGCCAATCGGACATGAGTAACGCGATGACCACCGCGGGCTGGGCGCTGCTCGTGATGGTCGCGGTCACGGCCCTGGCCGCCTGGCCGGTCAAGTCGGCGAACATCGCGGACGGCACGCTGGTCACCACGTTGGGTGTGGTGCATGACGCCGTGGGTCCTGCGGCCCGAGACACCCCACCGGACCGTTGCGTCGTCCCCAACCCAGACGCTTGTGTGGACAAGCGGCCACCCGCTGTGCGAGCCAGTGACACCGCCACCGAGGCGATGCTCTACCGGAACTGGCTGCGTGGAGTACTCGGCTCCGCCGACAGCGAGACCGCTCGCAAGTACGGCCCAGCCTTGTACGACGCGAAGGCGCTTTCCTGGGACGAGGCAGAGAAGCTGCGCGCCAACCCGGCTACCCGGGAGGCGACGATCAAGGCGAAGCAGCAGCAGTGGGCGCGGGTGGCCCAGCAGATCCAGACCGAGGATCCGGAGGCGTACGAGTATCTCCAGGGTGTGCGGGACATGGATCGGGTGGGCGCGGGATTCATCGCGGTGCTGGCCGCGTTTCTGTTCGCGATGTTCGACCTGACAGCGTCGTTGCTGGTTCTGCTGGGCTTCCTCATCTTCCGGTGGGCGGTGATCGCGGCACCCATTCTCGGCACGGTCGGTCTGCTCCGGCCGGCCAGTGCTGGGCTGCGCCGGCTGGCGAACGCGGTCGTGGCCGCCGTCTTCAACATCGCCATCTTCGGCACCGGGGCTGCCATCTATCTGTTCGCTGTCGACCTGATCATGAGCACGCCCACCCTGCCGGGCTGGCTCCAGGTGGTACTGGTCTGGCTCTGCGGCGTGGTCGGCTGGCTGCTGCTGCGGCCGTACCGGCGAATCACCCAACTCGGCGGCAAGGACAGCAGCGAAGCGGTCAGCTCCGCCGGGTCCTGGCACCGCCGGTTCTTCCGGGACATGCGGACAGCCGCGCGACTGGACGTGGCCGAGCCGGGTGGCACGGCCGAACCGGTGGGTGGGCGTCGACGGTCGCCGAACGCGGAGCAGACCCGGCTGCGCCCGGAGGCCCGCCGGGAGGACCCGGTCTCCACGCCGACGGTTGTTGCCGAGGGCCAGCGTGCTGGCGCCGGGCGACCCGACGGTCGGGAACGGCCCGACGAGGCACCGGCGGAGGAGACCAGAGGCCGAGGTCGTCCGGTCGCCCCCCAACCTCGTCGCCGGCAGCCGGCGACGTGGACCGAGCCGGACGTGCCGGCCGAGAACCCGTCGTTCGTGGTCTACCGTCCGGGCTCCACGGAGCGCACGCCGGACCGGACCGGACCGCGGGTGCGCTCAGAGGCACGGTGACGGCGATGCGACGGGCTCTGGAGTTTCTCTTCACCCGAGCGCTGCGGTCCCGGCTGGGAGTGGCACTGGTCATCGCGGTGATCGTCCTCGGTGTGCTCGGGGCGGCACGGCTGATCTCCGACCCGGCCGCTCCGGCGGACGGATTGAGTAACCGGCCGAACCGGCCGATCACCACCGTGGACCCGACGGCTGGCGACGATGGCGTGCTCACCAGCCCGGCGCCACCGTCACCCGTGACGTCGCCCGGCGCCGGCACGCCGGAGCAGACCTCCGACCGTTTTGCCGCAGCCTGGCTCGGCCGACCTGGAATGACCGCTGAGCAGTGGCAGGACGGCCTCAAGCCGTTGTCCACACCGGCGCTGACCGAGAAGCTCGCCGGTGTTGATCCCGAGGGCGTCCCGGCCGAGAAGGTCAGCGGCGCACCGTCGGTGCGGGCGCGCACCGAGACGTTCGTCGAGGTACTACTGCCGCTCGACAACGGCCAACTGCGGCTGGAACTGGTGGCTGCGGATGGCGGATGGCTGGTCGACGTGGTGGATTGGGAACGGCCATGACCGGCGCCAGCCGGCAGTCGGTGCGGATCGGCGTGATCGCCAGCATCCTCACCGGTGTGCTTCTCCTCCTCTGCTGCACCGGGGGTACTGCGGCGTTCTTCCTCAGTGGGCTCGGCGGCGACGGTGAGGACGGGGACTCCTTGGCAGGCTTCGGCTGCGGCCCGATCCGCCCGGTGGACATCGTGGGCGAGTTGCCGCGGTTCACCGAGTACGGCGACGCACAGGTCCGCAACGCCGCCATCATCATCAAGGTCGGCCAGGACCTGGGGGTGCCCTCCCGGGGCTGGGTGATCGCGCTGGCGACCGCGATGCAGGAATCCGCGCTGCGCAACCTGGCGAACAGTGACGTGCCCGAGTCCCTGGCCCTGCCACACGAGGGCGTCGGAGCGGACCACGACTCGCTGGGCCTGTTCCAGCAGCGGCCGGGGTGGGGCTCGGTCGCCGAGCGGATGACCCCCTCGTACACGGCTCGCAAGTTCTACGAGAAGCTCGTCAAGGTCCGGAGCTGGCAGCGCCGACCGCTGACGGTGGTGGCGCAGCAGGTTCAGATCAGCGCCTATCCGGACGCGTACGCCAAGCACGAGGAGCTGGCCAGCAAGATCGTGGATGCGCTGGCCGGTGGGGCGGCCCGTACCGTCGAGATCAACGGCAAGGCGGTGTGCGACGCGGCCGAGCGTGGCGAGATTGCTGCCTCCGGCTGGACCGCGCCGATCCCTGGCGACGTCGGTTCCGGCTTCCGCACCGCCAGCCGGCCCAGCCACAACGGGGTGGACATCGGCGCGGCCAAGGGCACCGAGATTCGCGCCGCCGCAGCCGGTCGTGTGCTGGTCGCCCGCTGCGACCCGGACAACAGGGGCCGGCGGGACTGCGACGTGGACGGCTACCCCGACAAGGGCGGCTGCGGTTGGTACGTCGACCTGCTGCACGCTGGCGGCTACATCACCCGGTACTGCCACATGGTGGTTCAGCCGCGCGTCAGACTGCATCAGATCGTCCCGGCCGGTGAGGTCATCGGGCAGGTTGGCAGCAGCGGCAACTCGTCCGGGCCGCACCTGCACTTCGAGGTGCACCTGCGCAACGACCGGTCCAGCCGGGGCGCGGTCGATCCGGTCCCGTTCATGCGCGCACGGGGTGCCCCGCTGCGCGCCGCCGAGTGAGACCGCCACGGGGATGACCGGACCGCTGCCGGACCCGTTCGCCGACCAGCCCGACTGGGCACCACGGCCACCCCGTCCGCTGACCATCGTCCCCGCCACCGAGCGGGTGGAACTCCGCGGGCGCCGAGTTCTCGTCGGGCTGCCGGGGCTGGGCTGGCGCGGCGACCTGCGCGCGGACGACCGGGTGGTGCAGAGCGCCAGGACCTACGTGCCGGTGATCCCCGAGCACGAGTGGTACCGCGCCGAGGCCGACCAGGTCGAAGTGTTCGCGCCGCTGGTGCCGGTGGAGCGGGTCTGGGTGGAGACGGTCGGCAGGCAGGTTGACTCGGAAGGTGGTCGGGACACCGGAATCCGGCTGGTCTCGCTGGACGGTCCGGCACACCGGACCCCCACACCGGTCTTCGAGGCGGACGCCGTCACCGGGCGCCGGGTCGTGCACGTCGAGGGCGGTCTGGAGCACCGCGACCTGCGAGCGGTCACCGAAACCTACTCCGGTGCCGAAGGGGACATCTGCGTGCGGATCACGCCCGAGGTGGAGTGGTACCGCTGGGCCTGGCGCGGTCAGTCACCCACCACGCTGGAGGTCCCGGTCCATCTGTTGTGGATCGAGTGAGAGTCAGCTGGCCCGTGTGCCGCCGCAGACTCGCCACCCATCATCGTTCTTTGTTTCGAACCGCCAGGGCTGACGATCGCTTTGATTTATACCGTCTACACGAGCGGAAATGATCAATGTGACCTCGACAGCAGCGTTGTCGCCCTGCTTCTGGTCGTTGAGTCTCGCCCAGCTGACAGAAATCGTTACGGCAAAACGCTTCTCACGCTCGAGAAGGTCGGCCCGCAGGGCGTCCAGTGCCTCCAACTGCGCCCCGCGCTCGCAGGTGTAGAGAGCGGCCCTTGCGTCGTTGCGATCCACGAGGAATGCGCGCAGGTAGTTGTCCACCGCCACGTCGGGTGCGCTGCGATCCGGGGCCGCCGCTCGGTTGTACAGCACATATCCCGCAATGACCCCGCCCAGGCAGAGCAACGCCAGCACCCCAGCCACGACCGTGAGCACCGTCCGCATTCGGCGGCGAGGCGGCTGCGGCGCCGGCGTCGGTGGGGCCGGCGGCAGTTGCTCGGACGGTGTCCGTTGGGCCGGTACGCGGGAGACCTGGGAACCGGCGGGGGGCTGCACTGATTCCACCTCCTGAAGTTATCGGCTGGACGCCCCGGAGCCAATAGCCTCAGATCCAGCGGATCGTGACGGACCCCTCCCCACCGGTGAGATCCACGACATCCCTGGCGCATCGCCGGGGCACCTCCCGGAGGAGCGGACCCGGCTGGGATACCGTCTCTGCTCGGGAGGGGTTGCCAACCTCGGGCAGAGGGGGTGGACGCGGTGGCCGGTCCGAAGGCACGTACGAACCGCGCCGCAGCTCTGCACCGACGGGCGGCGGCCGTCGCCACCGCAGCCGCCGGGATCCTGGACGAGACCCGACCCGCTCCGGCCGATCAGCGCCGCCAGTACGAGGTGGCCGACCGCCTGCGGGAGGTTGCGGCACGACTGGCGCCGGGTTGGTCGGGCGCGGCTCTGGACTCGCTCACCGTGGAGACTCCGGCGGGTGACTGTCCGCCGCCGTTCGTCCGGGTCGGCACGGCAGCGCCGTTGGACGACGCCCGCTTTCCCGCGTTGGTGCCACTGGTCGGCACCGGTCATCTGAGCGTGGACGCTGACGCCCGGGAGCCGCGGGTGGCGGGGTTGCTCCGGGCCGTACTCCTGCGGTTGTTGGGTGCGGCACCGGCGGGTGCCCTGTTGATTCGCGCGGTGGATGCCACGGGTGTCGTGCTGACGCCGTTCGGTGCGCTCGCTGATGCTGGCCTGCTGCCGCCGCCGGCGGTGGACGTGGCGAGTCTGCGTGCGGTGCTGACCGAGGCGGAGCAGTGGGTCACGCCGGGTGCGAGCGGGCGACGCCGCCACGACCGGACGTTGTTGTTGGTGGTCGCGGCGCTGCCGGATTCGACCGGTCCGAGTGATCTGGCGCGGATCGAGGCGCTGGCCGAGCAGGGGCCTGCGGCGGGGCTGCACCTGGTGGTGGCGGGCTGGCCGCCGGCCGGCCCGTATTCGGCCCGGGCGCCGCTGCCGCACACCACCTCGTTGGTGCTGCGCAACGCGTACGCGTTGCTCGGTGATCCGCCGGGGGCGTCCTTCGCCGGGCCGGGCGCCGATCCGCCGGGTGGCTTGAACTCACCGGTCTTCGTCGAGTCGGACCCGCCGGCTGAGCTGGTCGATGCGGTCTGTCGGCGGCTCGCCGAGCAGGTGGAGGCGGGTTCCCGGTTGGGGTTGGCGGCCCTGTTGCCGGTGACGGGTGAGCGGCTGTGGGAGTCGAGTTCCGCGGACGGGTTGACGACTACAGTCGGTGACGCCGGGGGCCGGTCGGTGCCGTTGGGCTTCACCGAGCTGACTCCGCACTGGCTGGTGAGCGGCCGGTCCGCCGGAGGTCGCGCGGCGTTCCTGACCACCGCGTTGCTCGGTCTGGCCGCCCGGTACGGCCCGGACGATCTGGCGCTCTACCTGGCGGATCTCGGTGACGGTGAGTCCTTCGTGGAGTTCCTGCAGACCGAGCGCGACCGGTCGTGGATTCCGCAGGTGCGCGCTGCCGCGATGGCCGCCGACCGGGAGTACGTCCGGGATCTGCTCGACGAGCTGACGGCCGAGGTGCAGCGGCGGACGGAGGCCGGTGCGCGGGCTGGCGGGCAGCGCTTCGCGGAGTTGCGTCAGCATCGGCAGCTGCCGCGGATCGTCTGTGTGTTGGATAATGTGCCGCTGCTCTTCGCCGAACGGGACCGGTTGGCGGCCGAGGTGGCGGCGCAGTTGGACGGGCTGGCCCGGGCCGGTCGGGCGTACGGCGTGCATCTGGTGCTGGCCGGTGCGGGTGAGCTGGGGTTGAGTGCCCGCGCGGATGCCGGTCACCGGGATTCGGTGCTCGGGCAGTTCCCGGTGCGGGTGGCGTTGCCGGGTGGCAGCCCGGTGTTGGAGCCGACGAACGATTCGGCGGCTGGTCTGCCGGTGGGCAGCGCGGTGGTCAACACCGCTGGTGGGCTCGGTGGTCCCCGGGGCGCGATCCGAGGTCACGAACGGTTGATCCGTCACCCCGACCCGCAGGACCACCCGGATGTGGTGGAGGCGCTGCGGCACGAGCTGTGGGCGGCCCGGCCGGCCGGTTCGGTCCCACCGGTGGTCTTCGCCGGTTACGCCCGACCCCTGTTGAGCAACGATCCGCGACACCGGGCGGCCCTGGCGGGGCAGGCCCACGGTCCGGCCGCTCTGCTGGGTCGTGCGGTGGACGTGACCCGCTCGACGGTCGCCGTGCCGTTGGGGCCTGCGGCCGGGCGCAACCTGGCGGTGCTGGGGTCGGGTGTCGCAGCGGGCGGGCTGCTGGTCACGGCGGCCCGGAGCACCGCGGACCATCACCCGCCGGGCACCGCCCGTTTCCTGGTGGCGGCACCGGACCCGGGCTCCCGAGCGCTGGCGGAGGCGTTGACGGCCGAGTTGGCGGCCCGGCATTCGGCCGAGATGGTGGATCTGCCGACGCTGCTCGCGGACCCGCCCGACGAGTTGCCGACGTACTTGGTGGTCTTCGGCCTGGACCGGCCGGGTCCCCGGGAGCTGCCGGTGGACCGGCTGCGGGCGCTCCTGCGGGACGGGCCGCCGGCCGGCAGACACCTGCTGGGCTGGTGGCGGGCGGTGCCGCCGTTCGCTGCGCTGTTCGAGCCGGCGGGCGAGGTCGACAAGCTTGCCGCCGTGGTCGTGTTGGACGTGCCGGTCGCGCAGCTCACTCCGGTCTTCGGGCGGCCGGTGGAGTGGCGGGCCCGCCCCGACCGGGCGGTGCTCTGGGACGGCCCGGACGAGCGGGGCAGGGTCCTGGTGCCGTTCGCCGACGAGGCCGGCTGATCCGGTGACGCGAGCGGGGGGTGTCGAGATGGGTCCGAACGCGACGGTGACCGGGCCGGGGCGGCAGCGGGCCGCTGCGGCGGGCGGAGACGCCACGCCGACGGCGGTCGAGCCCGGCGCGGCCTGGGGTGAGTATCTGGCCGCGGCACGTCAGCTGGACGGGGTACGCCGCAGCGCGGCTGCCGCAGCGGGTGAGCAGGCCCGGTCGGCGGAGGCTGCCCGGGAGGAGCTGACGGTGGTCCGTAGTGGGCTCGCTAGTCAGCAGGAACTTCTGCGGGAGCTGGGCGTACCGGCGATCTCCCTGGTGCCGTCGCCGCCGGAGCTGACCGAGGCGGCCCGGTCGATGGCGGGCGGCCCGGCTGCGGTGTTGGCGGCGCTGCGGGCCGCGCGGGGTCGAGCCGAGGCGGCGGACGCGGCCCTGGCCGCGCGCGGCCGGTTCCGGCCGGGGTCGTGGCCGGCGCGGGCCCGCAACCTCCTGGTGTACGGGCCGTTCGCGCTGGTGGTGCCGCTGATCCAGGTCGCGGTTTACGCGGCCACGGGGATCGGGCCGGCCAGTGTGGCGGCGTTGATCTGCGGGCTGCCGATGCCGGCGGTCGCGTTCGTCGCCGGGTGGGTGGGCATCGGTCGGTTGTTCCGTGTGGGCCCCGCCGAGCGGCTGGACCGTACGGTGCGCTTCGGCGCGCTGGTGTGCCTGGTGCCGGCGGTGCTGGTCACGGCAGGCCTGTTGCTGGCCCTGCTGGCCGGCTGACCACCGGGGTCTCCCGGGAGGACGGGCAGCAACGGAAACGGCCGGCCGTCCCGGGAGGGGGTCGGCCGGCCGTGGTGTGTCCAGGGGTGTCAACGGGGGATGATCAACGCCATCGCCTCGGCCCGCGACTTTGAGTCCGTCTGCAGGATGCCGCGCACGGCTGAGGTGATGGTCTTGGCACCGGACTTCTGGATGCCGCGCATCGCCATGCACATGTGCTCACACTCCAGCACGACGACGACGCCGCGTGGGGCGAGCTTGCTCATCAGCAGGTCGGCGACCTGCGAGGTGAGCCGCTCCTGCACCTGGGGTCGACGGGCGAAGACCTCGACCAGTCGGGCCAGCTTGGACAGGCCGGTGATCCGCCCGTCCGGGCCGGGGATGTAGCCGATGTGCGCGCTGCCGCGGAACGGCAGCAGGTGATGCTCACAGAGGCTCATCACGTCGATGTCCCGAACGATCACCAGCTCTTCGTGGTTGGCCTCGAAGGTGGTGCTGAGCACCTGAGCCGGGTCGACCCGCAGGCCGGCGAAGAGTTCGGCGTACGCGCGGGCGACCCGGGCCGGGGTCTGCTGGAGGCCGTCGCGGTCCGGGTCCTCACCGACGGCGATCAGGATCTCGCGGACGGCCTTCTCGATCCGGCCGAGGTCGACGGCGTCCTCGACCGGGCGGCCGGTCAGCTTGCCGCTGATCAGCCGCGCGGCCACGAAGTCGAGCTCGTCGTCGGGTTCGGTCGCGGAGACGGCCAGCTCCCGGTGGGGGGAGCTGGCCGTCGGGTCGTTGCTCAGTGCGTGCCGTCCGAGTTGTTGGACGGCGCCCCGCCACCGACGGACGCCTGCGCGCCGTCAGCCTCGGCCTGCGCCTTGAGCTTGTCCTTCTCCGCGGGGGTGAGCACGGGCGGCTCGGTGGACGGCTGGCGCTTGCCGAAGCCGTTGTACGGAGCCAGCGGCGGGCGCTTGACCACCCGGGAGCAGATCCGCGCCATGTCGGCCGTGGAGAGGGTTTCCTTCTCCATCAGCTCAAGCACGATGTTGTCCAGGACGTCCCGGTATTCCACCAGGATCTCCCAGGCCTCGTCGTGCGCAAGCTCGACCAGTGCCCGCATCTCGCCGTCGATCTCGGCGGCCACCGAGTCGGAGTAGTCCCGCTCGTGGCCCATGTTGCGACCGAGGAACGGCTCGTCTCCGCTGGTGCCGTACTTGATCGCACCGAGCTTGGAACTCATGCCGTACTGGGTGATCATCGCGCGGGCCAGTTGGGTGGCCTTCTCGATGTCGTTGCCAGCACCGGTGGTGGGCTCGTGGAAGACCAGCTCCTCGGCGGCCCGGCCGCCCAGCGCGTACGCCAGGGTGTCGATCATTTCGGCGCGGGTCTGGGTGTACTTGTCTTCGGTCGGGAGCACCAGGGTGTGGCCCAGCGAGCGGCCACGCGACAGGATCGTCACCTTGTGCACCGGCGCGGCGTGCGGCAGCGCCCAGGCGACCAGCGCGTGCCCACCCTCGTGGTACGCGGTGATCTTCTTTTCGTTGTCGCTCATCACCCGGGTCCGTCGCTGCGGACCGGCGACCACCCGGTCGATCGACTCTTCCAGCGAGTCGTTGGTGATCGCCCGCTGCTCCTTACGAGCGGTGAGCAGGGCCGACTCGTTGATCACGTTGGCCAGGTCGGCGCCGCTGAAGCCCGGCGTGCGACGGGCCACCGCGTCGAGGTCGACGTCGGGCGTGAACGGCTTGCCCTTGGCGTGCACCCGCAGGATTGCCTTGCGGCCCTCCATGTCGGGGGCGTCCACCGGGATCTGCCGGTCGAACCGGCCCGGGCGCAGCAGCGCCGGGTCGAGGATGTCCGGCCGGTTGGTGGCCGCGATCAGGATGACTCCACCCTTGGTGTCGAAGCCGTCCATCTCGACGAGCAGCTGGTTGAGCGTCTGCTCCCGCTCGTCGTGGCCGCCACCCATGCCGGCACCACGGTGCCGGCCGACGGCGTCGATCTCGTCGACGAAGACGATCGCCGGGGCGTTCGTCTTGGCCTGCTCGAACAGGTCACGGACCCGGCTGGCGCCGACGCCGACGAACATCTCCACGAAGTCGGAGCCGGAGATGGAGTAGAAGGGCACCCCGGCCTCGCCGGCGACCGCGCGGGCCAGCAGCGTCTTGCCGGTGCCGGGCGGGCCGAACAGCAGCACGCCCTTCGGGATCTTGGCGCCCAGGGCCTGGTACTTCGCCGGGTTCTGCAGGAAGTCCTTGATCTCGTACAGCTCTTCGACGGCCTCCTCGGCACCCGCGACGTCCGCGAAGGTCGTCTTCGGAGTGTCCTTGGTGATCATCTTGGCCTTGGACTTGCCGAAGTTGAGCACCCGGGAGCCGCCGCCCTGCATCTGCGACATGAAGAACAGCAGCAGGAGCACGAGCAGCGCGATCGGCAGCAGGTTGACCAGCAGGCTCACCCAGATGCTGTCCGACGAGACCTTGGCGTCGGCCGGGCCGGTGACCCGGTTGTTCGCCTTGGCGTCCAGCACCTCGTTCCAGATCTGGTCGCCAGCCTGGTACGGGAACTGAGCCTCGATCTTGTTGGTCTCGGTCTTACCGAACTTGGTCTTCTGGGCCAGGTCGAGCTGGAGCGTCTGCTCCTTGTCCTGGAAGACAACTTTGTTGATCTTGGCGGTGTGCAGCTGATCGAGCGCAACGGAAGTGTCCACGCGGTGGTAGCTGGGACCAGCGGTGAACAGCTGACTGAGCACAACGGCGCCGAGGATGACCAGGATGATCCAGACCACCGGTCGGCGGAAGAAACGCGTACGTTCCATACTGTTGTCGAGCGCCGGGGCGCCCGCATCCTCCTGATCGACGTCCTGACCGTCTGATGGTGTCGCCGCGGTGAGCGGCAGCCGGAGCCGCCGTGCGGGCCGGCCTCGACCCCGAGGCGCGAAACTGCCGCGCCGCGGTCATTCGACGGTACACCGTGTACGCGAGGAGTGAGCTTGCGAGCCCCGCAGTCGTGCACCATCAAAAGCCGCGCGTACGCGAGAAGCGAGCTTGCGAGCCTCCGCACCAGGCGCACCTTCGGGATCGACGGCACGCACCGTGGGCAGGCCCACCAGCCCGGCACCGAACGTACGGCGGGTCCGGGTAGGAACCGGCGTGGCGGGGAGTCCTGCCCGGCCACCTGAACGCCCGGTCACGCGGTCGAGGGGGTCGGGCGCGGAGTTACCTCCGGGCCACCGTGGTCCACGGTAACCGCAAGAGCTGAGAGCGCGCTGAACGTCGGCTTGATGGATGCCGATGCGAGTTTGCCTCACGACGCCGCCGGGTCGCCCCGACAGCTCGCGTCCCGCGTCAGGTGCGGGCGTAGACCTCGGGCTTGAGCACACCGACGTACGGCAGCTCCCGGTAGCGCTCACCGAAGTCCAGGCCGTACCCGACCACGAACTCGGTGGGGATGTCGAAGCCGACGTACTTCACCGGGACCGGCACCTTGACCGCGTCCGGTTTGCGGAACAGCGCGACCACCTCGACGCTGGCCGCCGAACGCGACTCCAGGTAGCGCAGCAGCCAGGAGAGGGTGAGCCCGGAGTCGACGATGTCCTCGACGACCACCACGTGCCGGCCGGCGATGTCCCGGTCCAGGTCCTTGAGGATGCGGACCACCCCGGAGGAGGTGGTGCCCTGGCCGTAGGAGGAGATGGCCATGAAGTCCAGCTCGGCCGGCGGGCCGTTGCGACCCAACGCACGGGCGAAGTCCGCCATGAACATCACCGCACCCTTGAGTACGCACACCAGCAGCAGGCCGTCAGTCACGTGGGAGTAGTCGGCGGAGACCTGCTTGGCCAGCTCCGCCGTCTTCTCGCGGATCTGCGCCTCCGAGATGATCACGTGGTCGATGTCGGCGTCGTACCAGGAGCCGTCAGCCATGGCTCCTAGCCTGCCGTACGTCGGATGGCCTCCGTCGGCGGGGCCGCACCTTTTGGCGCGGTCCCGCCGGGGATTTTCTCGGCAAATTACGCTAATCACATCAGTTGGTGCGTGACCGCCAGCGGCGGCCGTCGTCGGTGGGCTTCCAGTCGGCCGAGTCGTGGCTGTCGGCGGTGAGGCCGGCGGCCGAGGCGGCGACGAGCAGGACGAGGAACAGGAGGAAGAGCAGGAACTCCATGGCGGCGCTCGCTTTCGCATGATTGCTGTCGGTTTCGCCGCCGGTGCGCACCGGACTGAGACCAGTCTGCGACCACTCACGCCGACCGGACAGTGGCAGCAATGCCATTGGTCATCGATTTACTGCCACCCGTCGGGTTACCCTCGTCACATGCTCCGGTCCATCGCCGTTCTCGCTCTCGACCAGGTCGCCCCCTTCGAGCTCGGCGTGCTCGCCGAGGTGTTCGGCACCGACCGCACCGCCGACGGTTTCCCCGGCTACCGCTTCCAGGTGTGCAGCGCCGACGGTGCTCCGGTGCGTACGTCGTCCGGCTTCCACCTCACCCCGCACGCCGACCTCGGCCCGGTCGACGAGGCCGACCTGGTGGCCATCCCCGCGCACAGCCAGGGCACCACAGTTCCCGGCCCGGTGCTGGACGCGCTGCGCCGGGCCGACGCGCGCGGGGCGCACCTGTTCAGCGTCTGCTCGGGCGCCTTCCTGCTCGGCGAGGCAGGCCTGCTCGACGGCCGGGAGTGCACGACCCACTGGCGGTACGTGGACGAGCTGCAACGCCGCCACCCGCTCGCCCGGGTGCGCTGCAACTCGCTCTACGTCCAGGACGGTCGCCTGCTCACCAGTGCAGGCACCGCAGCCGGCATCGACGCCTGCCTGCACCTGATCCGCCAGGAGCACGGCTCGGCCACCGCGACCCGACTGGCCCGGCGGATGGTGGTCCCGCCGCACCGCGACGGCGGCCAGTCCCAGTACGTCGAGGCGCCCATCCCGAAGGCACCCGAGGCGCCCACCCTGGAGCCGGTGCTGGAGTGGCTGATGGGTCACCTGGACCGGGCGATCACCGTGGAGGAGTTGGCCGCCCGCGCCGGGATGGCGCCTCGCACGTTCGCCCGCCGTTTCCGTGCCGAGACCGGCACCACCCCGCACGACTGGCTCACCAACCAGCGGGTGCTCCTCGCCCGACGGCTGCTCGAAGAGACCCCGTTGAGCGTGGAGGCGGTCGCCGACCAGGCCGGCTTCGGCGACGCGGCGGCGCTGCGGCACCACTTCAGCCGCCGGGTCGGTGCGACCCCGCACAGCTACCGGACCACCTTCCGGGACCGGGCGCACAGCGCCTGACCAGGACTCAGCCCGCGGTGACGGGTGACAGTCGGTCGGCGCGGCGGAGCACCCGGACACCGCCCGGCAGATCGGTCGGGCCCTGGCCGTGCCAGTCGGTGACCAGCGCGTCCAGCGCGGCGACGTGCCGGTGCGACAGCGCCCCCGGCAGGGCGCCCAGCTCACGAGCCCAGGAGTGCAGCACCCGGCCACGCACCGCGGGGACCAGGCCGAGCAGCTCCGGCACCGACAGGCCGCCGGCAGGGTGCCGGACCGCCGCCAGTGCCGTTTGCGCCAACTCGTCCAGCGCGGCGTTGTCGGCCGCCACCAGCCGGGCGGTACGCGCGAGGTTGTCCACCACGCCGGGACCGAGCGCGCGTACCAGCGCCGGCAGCAGGTCGGCCCGCACCCGGGACCGGGCGTACGACGGGTCGGCGTTGTGCGGGTCCTGCCATGGGCTCAGCCCCAGCACAGCGCACGCGGCCCGCGTCTGGTCCCGGCTGATCTCCAGCAGAGGGCGCAGCAGCGGCACACCGTCCAGCTCCCGCCGGGCGGGCATCCCGGCCAACCCGCGGGGGCCGGCGCCCCGGGCAAGGGCGAGCAGCACCGTCTCCGCCTGGTCGTCGCGGGTGTGCCCGGTCAGCACCGCTACCGCGTTCTGCTGTTGGGCCGCCTCGGCCAATGCCTCGTAGCGGGCCTCCCGGGCGGCCGCCTCCGGCCCACCTGGGCGCCCGGCCACCTCCACCGGCACCACTGTCGTCGACGAGAACCCGACCTCGCGGCCCCAGGCGGCCACCGCCTCGGCGCGCTCGGTGGAGCCGTCCTGCAAGCCGTGGTCGACGGTGACGAGCACCGCGCTGCGGCCCATCCGAGGCGCCACGAACACGGTGGCTGCCGCGAGGGCGAGTGAGTCGGCGCCGCCGGAGCAGGCGACCAGCACCGGCCCGTCGGACGACAGACCAATCAGAGCGCGGCGAACCGCCACCCGGATCGCGGCCACCGGCGGGGCGAGCGCGGCCACCGGCGGGTGATCAGCCAGCGGCCGGGATGGTGCCGGCCGGGCCGTGCACCCGGGCGACCCAGGCGTCCGGGTCACCCAACTCCGACAGCCGGGGCAGGGTGAGCGGCGAGTTGAAGATCGAGTTGAACCCCTCCATGCCGACCCGTTCCACCACACCGTGGACGAACTTGCGTCCCTCGGCGTACTGGCGCATCTTGACGTCCACCCCGAGCAGCCGGCGGATCGCCTTCTCCACCGGGTTGCCCGCCTCCCGGCGTCGGTTGAACGACGCCCGGATCCGCTCCACACTCGGGATCACCTGGGGGCCGACGCCGTCCATGACGAACTCGGCGTGCCCCTCCAGCAGGGTCATCAACGCGGTGAGACGGTCCAGTACGGCCCTCTGCGCGGGGGTCTGCACGATGTCCAGCACGCTCGTGCGGCTGTCCGGGTCGCGGACCACGTCGGACAGCGTGGAAACGCCCCGCCGCAGGCGCTCGACCATGTGCTCGCCGCCGCTGGACGAGGCGTCCACGAAGGCCTGCACCTCGCTCAGGAAGTACGCGCGCATCCACGGGACCGCCGTGAACTGGGTGCGGTGGGTCACCTCGTGCAGGCAGACCCAGAGCCGGAAGTCCCGGGGGTCGGCGCCGAGCTTGCGCTCCACCTCGACGATGTTCGGTGCGACCAGCAGCAGTTGGCCCGGGTCGGCCGAGAAGACCTCGTACTGGCCGAGCACCCGGCCGGAGAGGTACGCCAGCACGGTGCCGGCCTGGACCCCGGTCAACCGGGACCCGATCGCCTCGGTCAAGGCGCCCGGCTGCTTGTCACCGGAGAGCCGGCTCACCAGCGGAGTGATCACCTCGCGGAGACCGGCGATGTTGGTCGCGGCCCAGTCACGCCGGTCGACCACCCGCACCGGCGGGTGCGCCACCTGCGCCTTCAACCCCGTGTAGTCGGCCACGTGCCCGGCCGCCTCGTCGGTCAGCCGACGCAGGTCGCCGACCACGTCGGTGGCCTCGGTGTACGACACCCGGGGGCCCGACTTACTCAGCGCCCCCGCAGTGGCGGCGGCCAGATCCCAGTCCACGAACTGCGCCATGGACCCACCGTACCCGCGCCGCGACACCCCGGCCCGGCCTCGCGCCCTCGATCGACACCGATGGCGGTCGCCGGCAGGCGCGGAGACCCGCGCCCGGCGACGGTCAGCGGCAGCCGCAGCCGGCCAGGGCGGCGGCGATCCGGTCCAGCGCCGGTTGGGCGGTCTCCTTGCCGCCCGGCACCTGGTCGGTGAGCACCGCGAAGGTGAGCAGCCGACCGTCTGCGGTGGTGACCAGGCCCGCGATGGAGTGCACGGCGGTCAGCGTGCCGGTCTTGGCCCGGACGCTGCCCGCACCGGGAGCGGTGCCGGGTGCGGTGCGGTAGCGCTCGTCCAAGGTCCCGGACCAGCCGCCCACCGGCAGACCACCGAACACGCCGGCCAACTCCGGGTGGTCCGGGCTGGCCGCCAGCCGGACCAGGTCGGTCAGCAGCGACGGGCTGATCCGGTTGCGTCGGGACAGCCCGCTGCCGTCGGAGAGGGTGATCTCGTCCGCCGGCAGGCCCAGCTCGGCCACCTCCGCGTCCATCGCGGCGGCGCCCCCGTCGAACGAGGCCGGCTGGTTGCGGGCCAGCGCGACCTGACGGGCCAGCGCCTCGGCCACCAGGTTGTCGCTCTCACTGATCATGATGTCGACCATCCGGATCAGCGGTGGGGACTGCACCACGCCCAGCTCGGTGCCCGGTGCCGGGGTGCCACCGGCGGCCTGGGCCGGCGCCGCGCCACGCTTCACGGCGTCGGTGGGCACGCCGAGCAGTCGGGCGAACGACTTGCCGGCGGCCAGGTCCGGCTCGGCGAACCGCGCGGCGGCCCCGTGTTCGGCGCCCGGGTCCCTGCGCCCGCCGTCGGTCATCAACGCGGTCACCGCGCCCCCGGACCCGCCGGTGGGGATGTCGGCGTCCCAGCCTGGGCCGTAGACCGGGCCGGAATAGACCGAGCCGTCCACTGTCACGCTGGTCGGGGTGGTGCCGCCGAGCGCGGTGCGCACCTGGGCGGCCAGGTCGTCGAGGCGCGCAGCTCCCGGGTAGTAGCCCTTCTTGTCGATCGCCAGGGTCGGATCGCCGCCCCCGATGATCACCACTTCGCCGGCCTTCGCGCCGGCCACCGCGCGAGTGGGTATCCGGTAACCGGGTTCCCGGGCCGCCAGGACGGTCACCGCGGTCGCCAGCTTGGTCACCGAGGCGGGCACGGTGCCGTCGTCCGCCCCCTTGGCGAACAGCGTCTGGCCGGAGATCACGTCGGCCACCGAGACGTTCACCCGGCTGCCCAGGACGGCGGCACCGACCAGCGGGTCGAGCGCGGCACGTACCCCGTCGGGGGTGGGCACCGGGGCGTTCGGGTCCGGGCCGGCCAGCACGTCCGACGGGTTGGGCTCCGGGGTCGCCCCGGCGGCGTTCGACGCAGACTCGGGCTCGTCGCCCAGCCACCCGGCGACCGGGCCGGGCCGGGCGACGACGACTCCGACGCCGGCGAGCACCAGCAGCAGCACGACCGCCAACACCACAGGTAGCCGTCGGCGGCCCGACGCGACGGGCGCGGGCGCCGGCCCGGCGTCACCGGGCGCGGGCAGTGCGGAGATCGGCGGACCCAGCGGTGGAACCCGACCGAGGTCACTCGGACCGGGGCCCTGCGGGCCGGTCGGTGCCGGACTGACCGGAACCGAAGCGCTCCCACGCGACGGACCGCCCGAGGCGGGGCTGACCGGAACCGAGGCGCTCCCACGCGACGGGCCGCCCGAGGCGGGGCTCACCGGGACCGAGGCGCTGCCGCGCGACGGACCGCTCACCGGCCGGTCGCCACCGACCACCGGAAAGCGACCCGGATTCGGGCTGGGCGAGGGCGACCCGGTCGGCGAGCGCCAGGGCAGCGGCGCGGGCCGCTCGGGCATCCGCTCCGGGCCCGGATTCGCCGGCTCGGGGGCCCGTGGGAGGTGGGCGTCGGGCACCGGGACCCGCCCCGTCGCACCGCCGGATCCGGATCGTCCGGTACCGTGCGCGGAGCCCCCGTCCGGGCGGTAGTGTGAATCTTCCCTCCCCACGACCCCCTCCTCCCCCAGCGAAAATCGGCTTGGGTGACACTACTTCGGTCCGAAGACTATGCGGCGGCCGGAGTCGGCGGGTGGGCATTCACCTGTCCGGAGGGGCGCCAGTGGTTCCGTTAGCCAGCGTGGGCAGACGAGGGAGCGTGCAGATGGATTTCGACGTGACGGTTGAGATCCCCAAAGGTCACCGGAACAAGTACGAGGTGGACCACAAGACCGGCCGGATCCGGCTGGATCGCACCCTCTTCACCTCGACTCAGTACCCGGCCGACTACGGGTTCATCGAGGGCACTCTGGGCGAGGACGGCGACCCGCTGGACGCGCTGGTGCTCGTCCCCGAGCCGACCTTCCCGGGCTGCCTGATCCGCTGCCGCACCATCGGCATGTTCCGGATGACCGACGAGAAGGGCGGGGACGACAAGGTCCTCTGCGTGCCCTACGAGGATCCTCGCCAGGAGCACCTGCGCGACATCCACCACCTCGGCGAGTTCGACCGGCTGGAGATCCAGCACTTCTTCGAGGTGTACAAGGACCTGGAGCCCGGCAAGTCGGTGGAGGGCGCGACCTGGGTCGGCCGCACCGAGGCCGAGGCCGAGGTCCACGCCTCCTACAAGCGGGCCCGGGACGCTGAGGCGCGCGGCGAATCCATGCACTGACCGACCGCTGACGCACCGGGCCCGGGGGCCGCTCAACCGAGCAGCCCCCGGGCCCGGTCGTACAGGTCGAGCACCGCGCAGGCGATCGGCACCACGGCAACCACCAGGGCCGTGTCGGTGAGGTCCGCGACCCTTCCGACGTACGGCGAGACCGGCCGACGGGCGTACGAGGTGCCGGCCGCGGCGGCCACCAGGGCCAGCGCCGCACCGGCCAGGACCAGCGCCAGCCGCCCCGTGTCGTCGGCCCGGCCGACAAGTGCCGTGCCCAGCACCGCGTAGCCGGCCAGCCCGGCGAGCACCGTCGGGACCCGGTGTCGCAGTGCCACGAACAGCCGCGACCGCAGCAGCAGCACGGCCGAGGTGACCGCCACGAGCACCCGGCCGGCCGTTCCGCCGACCGCCCCGAGGACGACCGCCGCGGCCACCGCCAGCAGGGCGTGCCCGATCAACATCCCGGTGAGCATCTCCTCGGTGCGGGTCACCGCGGCGTGTACCCGACTCCGGTCCGGCAGGTCCCGGGCCCGCTCCGGCTCTTCGGCGAGGGCCGAGGTCGGCAGGGTGATGGGCGGCAGGGGCAACTTGCCCAGCCGGATGGCCAGCAGCGGGATCACGCCGACGGCGAAGACCAGTGCGCTGAGCAGCACCGCCGCCGTGCCGGCCGGGGTCAGCAGCAGCCCGCCGAGCGCTGCGCAGGCGCCGGTCAGCCCAACCGTGACACCGGCCACGAAGACCCTCAGCCGGCTGGCCACCCCGAGCAGGCCGATCAACGCCACCAGCAGCAGCGCCACCGAGCCGGCCAGCAGCTCGGGAGCGCCCACCCAGCGGGCCGGCCCGAACGGCACGACCGGGTCGCCGGAGCCGACCGCGAGGGCGCCGGCCGTGAACGCGTACGGCAGCGCGTAGCCGCCGAGCGTCGCCCCGGCGGTGCCGTCGCCGTTGGCGCGGGAGGCCACCACGCCGGCGACGGTGAGCAGCAGCGCCACGGCAGCGGCCGCCAGCCAGCCAGGCCGGTACGTCGGCCCACCGGCGAGCAGGGCGAGCAGCCCGACGGCGAGCGGCACGGCGGCACCGGCCAGACCGGCGGCCCGGGTGGCGGTGGGCGACCATGCGCCGCCCCGGCGACGGGCACCGTCGGCGATCGCCTCGACCACGTCGTCGTACTCCAGCTCGGGCCAGTGCGCGCGGGCCGGCACCAGGTGCAGCACCTCGCCGTCGCGGACGCCCTGGGGAAGCAGCGCCTGGGCGGTCGCGAGCAACGCGCCGTCGGTGCGGCGCAGGACCCAGCCGCCGTGCTGTTCGCCGTCGTCGGCCAGCCCGACACCGGCGTGCCGGAGCACGTCGGGCAGCAACTCGGCCAGGGGTACCTGCTCCGGCAGGGCGACGTCCACCCGTCGTTGCGGCGCGCTGATGGTGACGCGTGCCAGCCCGGTAGTCATCGACTGGTCTCCATATCGAGGGGGATCGGAGGCTGCGCGGACGACAGGACTTTACCTACCATGAGTCCGGCTCGGGTTACCCAGCGCTGTCAGGAGGCCGAGTGTCCACCGTCGTCATCAAGCGTCCGCCACGTCGACCAGCGCCGGAGATCCCCAGCGGCGAGCTGCCGGTCGAGGCCCCACCGGAGATTCCCGTGGTGGCCGGCGGGCGGTGGCAGCAGATGCTCATGCTGCTGCCCATGCTCGGCGGCACGGTGGCGATGGCCATGATGTTCGGCCGGGGCGGGGGCGCCTACTCGTACGTGGTGGGTGGGATGTTCGGGCTCTCCTCGCTGGCGATGTTGGTGACGTCCTGGGGCAGCGCCTCCGGCACCCCGAAGAAGTCCGAGATGATGGCCGCCCGCAGGGAGTACCTGCGGCACCTGGCCACGCTGCGCCGGCGGGTGCGGCGGACCGCCGGGCAGCAGCGGGCCGGGCTCTTCTACCGGCACCCGGACCCGGGCGGGCTCTGGTCGACGGTGGACAGCCACCGGGTCTGGGAGCGGCGCCCCGCCGACCCGGACTTCGCGGTGGTGCGGGTCGCCGTCGGGCCACAGACACTGGCCACCCCGCTCGTCCCGCCGGTCACCCGGCCACTGGAGGAGCTGGAGCCGATGACCGCCGGCGCGCTGCGTCGCTTCCTGGACGCGTACTCCGTGGTGCCGGACCTGCCGGTGGCGCTGTCGCTGCGCAGCTTCGCCCGGGTGCACGTCCGGCCCGCCGGCCGCACCGGGGGTGGCGGGCCGGCCGCCAGCGGGCCGGCCACCGGTGACCCGGGGGCGCAGGCGCTGGTCCGGGCCGTGCTGACCCAACTCGCGGTCTTCCACGCCCCCGACGAGCTGCTCGTCGCGGTGTGCGCGGGACCGGAACGCCGCACCTGCTGGGAGTGGGTGAAATGGCTTCCGCACGCCCACCACCCCAGCCGCACCGACGCGCTCGGCCCGGTACGACTGGTGACCAGCTCCGCCGCCGACCTGGAAGCGTTGCTGGCCGACGTGCTGGCCAGCCGCTCCCGGTTCAGCCCGGCCGGCCCGGCCACCGACGGCCCGCACGTGGTGGTGGTCCTCGACGGCGGCGAACTGACCGGGGCCAGTGACCTGACCGGTGACGGCGGCATCGACGCGGTCACCGTGCTGGACCTGGACACTCCGCCGCCCCGGCTGCTCGACCGGTACGCGCTGCTGCTGGAGCTGCACGGCCGGAGACTGCACTCGCGGTCGTCCGACGGGCATGCCGAGGTGGGCATCGCCGACCAGCTCGACCTCGCCGACGCCGAGGCGGTCGCCCGACGGTTGGCACCGCTCCGGCTCGCCGGTACGGCACGCGGGCCGGACGCCCCGCTCCAGGCCGACCTTGGCCTTCCCGAGCTGCTCGGTCTCGGCGACCCGGAGAGCTTCACGGCCGAGCAGGGCTGGCTGCCACGCTCGGCGCGGGAGCGGCTGCGGGTGCCGATCGGGGTGGGCACCGACGGCGGTGCCATCGAACTGGACCTCAAGGAGTCCGCCCAGGACGGGATGGGCCCGCACGGCCTGCTCATCGGGGCGACCGGTTCCGGCAAGTCCGAGCTGCTCCGCACGCTGGTGCTGGGGTTGGCCGCCACCCACAGCTCCGAGCAGCTCAACTTCGTGCTGGTCGACTTCAAGGGTGGTGCCACCTTCGCCTCGTTCGACCGGCTGCCGCACACCGCGGCCGTGATCACCAACCTGGCCGACGCGTTGCCCCTGGTCGACCGGATGGTCGACGCCATCAACGGGGAGCTGGTCCGCCGCCAGGAGCTGCTGCGGCGCGCCGGCAACTTCGCCAGCGTGCGCGACTACGAGCGGGCCCGGGCGGCCGGCAGCCCACTGGCCCCGCTGCCGTCGCTGCTGCTGATCTGCGACGAGTTCTCCGAGCTGCTCTCCGCCAAGCCCGACTTCATCGACCTGTTCGTGCAGATCGGCCGGCTGGGCCGGTCCCTCGGTGTGCACCTGCTGCTCGCCAGTCAGCGACTTGAGGAGGGACGGCTTCGCGGGCTGGACACCCATCTGTCGTACCGGATCGGGCTGCGTACCTTCTCCGCGCTGGAGTCCCGCACGGTGCTCGGGGTGCCGGACGCGCACGAGCTGCCCCGCTCGCCCGGCCACGGCTACCTGCGCGCCGGCACCGACCCGCTGGCCCGGTTCAAGGCCGCGTACGTCTCCGGCGCCGTCCGCCGTCGGAGCGCGACGGCCGGCGTCGCCGTCGAGGGCGGCGCGCGACTGCTCACCTTCACCACCCACGTCGTGCCGGTGCCCGAGCCGACCGCCCCGGTCGTGCCCGTCGTCGCCGAGGAGGAGGGCAGGGGCACACTGCTCGACCTGCTGGTGGACCGGCTCGTCGGGCAGGGCCCACCGGCGCACCAGGTCTGGCTCCCGCCGCTCGGTCAGCCGCCGACCCTGGACGAGCTGCTCGGCCCGGTCGAGGTGGACCCGCAACGCGGCCTGACCGTGGGCAACCCGGAGCTGCACGGCGCACTCGGCGTGCCGCTGGCCGTCGTGGACAAGCCGTTGGAGCAACGCCGGGACCTGCTCTGGCTGGCCCTGGACGGCGCCGCCGGGCACGTCGCGCTGGTCGGCGCGCCGCAGAGCGGCAAGTCCAGCGCGCTGCGCACGCTGATCTGCGCGCTGGCGCTCACCCACACACCGGCCGAGGTGCAGGTCTACTGCCTGGACTTCGGTGGCGGCGGGTTGGCCGCGCTGCGCGACCTTCCGCACGTGGGCGGGGTCACCGGCCGGGCCGACCCGACCGCCGTCCGGCGCACCGTCGGCGAGATGACCACCCTGCTGGCCGATCGGGAGCGCCGCTTCGCGGAGCTGGGCGTGGAGTCGATGGCCACGTACCGGCAGCGCCGCGCCGCGGCGGGAACGACCAACCAGCCGGGCACCGACCCGTTCGGTGACGTGTTCCTGGTGATCGACGGTTGGAGCACCGTCCGAGGCGAGTACGACGACCTGGAACCCCTGGTCACCGACCTGGCCACCCGGGGCCTGTCGTACGGGCTGCACGTGGTCGCCACCGCTCTGCGCTGGCTGGACTTCCGCCCGGCGATCCGGGACCTGTTCGGCTCCCGCCTGGAGTTGCGCCTCGGCGACCCGTCCGACTCGCTCGTGGCCAGGCGTGCGGCGGCGAACGTGCCGGAGCGCCCGGGTCGAGGGGTGACCGCGGAGGGGCTGCACTTCCTCACCGCGCTACCTCAGCTCGCCGCCACCAACGGGGACACCGCCGACCTGGTCAAACGGGCTGCCGACGGGTGGGCGGGTCCTCCGGCGCCTCGGGTCCGGCTGCTCCCGCCCGTGCTGCCGTACGCCGATCTGGACCTCGCCGCGACGACCGGGCTGCGCTTGCCGATCGGGATCGCGGAGGCGGACCTGCGCCCGGTGCTGCTCGACTTCGCCACCGAGCCACATTTCGTGATCTTCGGGGACTCGGAGTGCGGCAAGTCCTCGTTCCTCCGCGCGCTGGCCACGTCGATCACCACCCGGTTCACTCCCGAGCAGGCCCGGGTGATCCTGGTCGACTACCGGCGCAGCCTGCTGGGCGCCATCGAGACGCCACACCTGATCGGGTACGGCACCGCTGCGGCGCACACCGCCGAGCTGGTCGAGTCGGCCGCCGGCTATCTGGAACGGCGGGCCCCCGGGCCGGAGGTCACCCCGCAACAACTGCGGGACCGCTCCTGGTGGTCTGGCCCGGAGCTGTTCGTGCTGGTGGACGACTACGACCTGGTGGCGTCCGGTCCTGCGAACCCGCTGCGGGCGCTGGAGGAGCACCTGCCGCACGCCCGTGACGTCGGGCTGCACCTGGTGCTGGCCCGTCGCTCCGGTGGCGCGGGCCGTGCCCAGTACGAGCCGATCGTGCAGCGACTGCGGGAGCTGTCCACAGCTGGTCTGGTGATGGCGGGCAGCCCCGAGGAGGGCGCGCTCGTCGGATCGGTGCGACCCGGCCCGCTGCCGCCGGGCCGTGGCCGACTGGTCACCCGGCGAGAGGGCGTACGCCTCGTTCAGCTCGCGCAACTTCCGCCACCGTGACCTGACTCGCCGGTTCTTCCCGTGACAGGTGGGGAAACCGGTAATCTCCGATCGTCATGGTTCCGTCGGGATGAATGGCTGAGGATGTGACTGGGGTTCGGCACAGCGGTCCGTCAGTGGCCCGCCGGACGGCAGGCCGGGCGCTGCTCGGTGTGGCCGCGGCGCTCGCTGTCGTGGCCCCGACCGCGGCGGCCGCCCCCGTCACCGCGCCCACCAACGGCGGACAGCTCGCCGGCGCGCCGATGGCGTTCGCCCCCGGTGACACCGTCACCCGCACCGACCAGGTCCGCGACGAGCAGTGGCAGCTCGACGAGTTGCGGGCCGACACGGCCTGGCGCAGCTCGACCGGCCGGGGCGTGATCGTCGCGGTGGTCGACTCCGGAGTGGACGGCAATCATCCCGACCTGGTCGGCCAGGTGCTGCCCGGTAAGGATCTGGTCGGCCCCGAGGGTGGGGCTGGTCCGGATCCGGTGGGGCACGGCACGACGGTCGCCGGCCTGATCGCCGGGCGCAGCGACGACAAACGAGGCGTGGTGGGCCTGGCACCGGACGCCCGGATCCTGCCGGTCCGGGTGCTCGACGAGCAGAACCGCTACGACGACGCCTTGATCGTCGCCCAGGGGGTCCGCTGGGCCGTCGACAACGGCGCCCGCGTGATCAACCTGTCCCTGGGCGGCAGCGGCGACAGCCCGGCCCTGGCCGCGGCCCTGGACTACGCGTTCGTGCGGGACGTGGTCGTGATCGCCTGCACCGGCAACCTGGCGACCTCCACGAGCACCAAGGTCTGGTACCCGGCCCGCGAGCCGGGCGTGATCGCGGTCGCCGGCCTCGAACGCAGCAGCGACAACCTGTGGTCCGGGTCGATCACCGGCCAGGCGACGGTGCTCACCGCTCCCGCCAGCGGGCTCGTCGGCGCCAAGTCTCCCGACGGGTACTGGCGGGTGCAGGGCACCAGCTTCGCCGCGCCACTGGTGACGGCCACCGCCGCGCTGGTCCGGTCCCGCTACCCGCAGATGCCCGCCGGCGAGGTCGTCAACCGGTTGCTGGCCACCGCCCGGGACCTCGGCCCGACCGGGCGGGACGACCGCTTCGGGTACGGGGTGGTCGACCCGGTGGCCGCGCTGACCGCCCAGGTGCCGCCGGTGACCGCCAACCCACTGGACGACCAGACGTCGCCGGGCGTGACGGGTTTCGGCCCCGCCCCCGGCTCGGCCGACGACGAGCCGGTGGCCGGCGCCGGCAGCGACCCGCTCGGTCTCGCCGCACCCCGCCAGCAGACCAGGTGGACGGCCCGGGCGGCGGGCGGCCAGGACACCTCGGCACCGGAACAGCTGTGGACCGGAGTCGTGCTCTTCGTCGCCCTGGTCGGGGGCGCTGCCCTGGTGGTGCGCCGGCTCCGGCAACGGGCCCGCTGATCGCTGCCCACCGTCAGGCCTGACCGACCGCCAGGTCGGGTAGAACCGACGCATGAGTACGCATCGGCCGCCCACCCTCGCCCCCGCCGGCCAGCCGTCCTGGCGGCGGCGCCGGCTTGATCCGGACCATTCGCTGGGTCTGCGGCTGACCCTGGCCGCGACGGCGGCGTTCCTGGTGTTGGTGCCCTTCGCGCTGCTCACACTGCTGGTGCTCGGCGCCTGGGCGCCGCTGCACCGGTTGGACGCGGCGGTCACCCACGCGTTGCACGGCTACGCGCTCGACCACCCTGCCTGGGTCACGCTGATGCGGATCTGGACCGAGGTGTTCGCCCCGATGCCGATGCGCGCCGTCGCACTGCTCCTGGTGATCTGGCTGCTGCGCCGGGGTGCCCGTCGGTTGGCCCTCTGGGCGACCACCACAATGGTGGTCGGTGGGCTGATCGGTCCGCTCCTCAAACTGCTCGTCGGCCGGGACCGGCCGGAGCTGCTGGACCCGGTGGCGCGGGCCGCCGGTTACTCGTTCCCCTCCGGGCACGCGTCGAACGCCACCCTGGCCGCCGGGGTGCTGCTGCTGGTGTTCCTGCCGTTCGCCGGGCGGGGGGCGGCGCGGGCCGCGCTCTGGGCCGCCGCGCTGCTGATCACCGTGCTGACCGGGCTGAGCAGGGTGGCGCTCGGCGTGCACTTCGCCAGCGACGTGCTGGGCGGTTGGCTGCTCGCTGTGGCGGTGCTGGCGGCGACCACCGCCGCGTTCACCAGTTGGCGGGCGCACACCGGCCTCCGGCCGGTCCGACCGACCCGTGACGGCGTCGCTCCCGAGGTGGAGCGTCACCCGGGATCGGCCTGAGGCGTGCCGACGGGGTCGGCCGGGTAATGGGCGGCGCATGTCCGAGACCGCGCTCCAGATCGTCCGCCGGGTGCTGCTGCCGGTGTCCCTCCTGCTCGGCGTCATGGTCCTGCTCGGGGTGCTGGTCACCCGCGTGTTCGCCCGAACATGGCCGTTCACAGTGGAAGACGCGGTGAACCGTGAGTTGGCCGCCGACCGCACCGGCGGATGGAACGACGTCTCTCTGGTGTTCAGCACGCTGGCCAGCACCCAGATGATCGTCGTGGTCACGGTGTTGGTGGCGCTGGCGCTGCGGCTCTGGTTGAAGCGCTGGCGGGAGCCGCTGTTCCTGTGCGCGGCGGTGATCGCCCAGGCGCTGGTGTTCCTGCTGACCACGCTGGCGATCGACCGGCAGCGGCCGGCGGTGGAGCACATGGACGTCTCACCGCCCACGTCGAGCTTTCCGTCCGGGCACACCTCTGCGGCGGTGGCGCTCTACGTCGGCATTGCCGTGCTGATGGCGTTGCGGGCGCGCAGCACCGGGGCGAAGGTCGCCTGGTGGAGCCTGCTGCTGACGGTGCCGCTGGGGGTGGCGCTGACCCGGATGTACCGGGGGATGCACCACCCGAGCGATGTGGTGGCGTCCTTCCTCAACGGCGGCACCTGCGTCGTGATCATGGCTCGGGCCGTCCTCGACCGGGGGCTGCGGTGGGGGCGGGCGAAGCTGCCGACCGTGGGGCGGCCGGCGCTGTCGACCCGGGGCTGACCCCGCGCGGCTCTCAGGTGCACTCGCCGGTGGCGACCTGCCGGTTGCGTTCGGCGCCGGCCAACGCCACCGGGCGGGCCTCCGCGGCGGTCACCGCGAAGCCGGTGTTCGGGTCGTCGGCCGCCGCCGCGAAGATCACGCCGAGCACCAGGCCGTTGGCGGAGAGCAGCGGGCCGCCGGAGTTGCCGCTGCGGACCAGCGCTCGGATGGTGTAGATCTCCCGGGTGACGTCGCCGGACGAGTAGATGTCCGGGCCTTTGATCCGGTCGACGTCGCGGACCCGCGCCGACTGCGCGTTGTAGGGGCCGTCGAGCGGGAAGCCCAGCACGATGGCGTCGGAGCCGCTGCCCGCGTTGCCCGCGGCGAACCGTAGGGACGGGCCGGGCAGCCCGGGCACAAGCAGCACGGCCAGGTCCCGGTCCGGGTCGTAGACCACCACCTTGCCCTCGTACCGCTCGCCGCCCAGCTCCACAGCGACCGAGCGGGTGCCGGCGACGACGTGCGCGTTGGTCATCACCCGGTCGTCGGCGTACACGAAGCCGGAACCCTCGATGCGGCGCGAGCAGCTGGGCGCCGAGCCGAGCACCTTGACGACCGACTTCTGGCCGTTGACGACGACCTGCGAGCCGGCCAGGGCCGGGTCCGGTGGGTCGACCTGCCGGGCCCGGGTGGGGGTGAGGTCACCGAAGACGTCCGGGAACCCGTCGGTGTCGACGGTGTCCTCCAGCGCGGTCGACAACTGGTGGGCCTGCTCCGGCACGACCCGGTTGACCACCGAGATCAACGCGCTGTTGCGCACCGCGGCCGCGAGCCAGGGCACCGAGGACGAGCCGAGCGGCACCGCGACCAGCCAGGCGAGCAGCAGCACCGCGAGCAGTGAGACGAACGCCCCACCCACGTCGTCGACCCGTTTGCCCACGTCGCTGGTGATGGTCTTACGCAGGTGCGACCCGAGCCAACCGGCCAGCGCCTGCCCGACCACGGCCAACCCGAAGATCGCCACGAGCGAGATCAGCACGCGGGTGCCGGCATCCACGAACTGTCGGGCGAACAGCGGCCCGAGCTGGAGGCCCAGCAGCAGACCCAGGAAGAAGCCGGACAGCGACGTGATGCCGATGACGAAACCCTGGCGGTATCCGCTGATCGCGAACACGAGCATGAGCAGCAGGAGGACGAGATCCACGACGGACACGAGTCAAGCGTACGGGCAGTGCGCCTCCCGGATGACCATCGCTTGCCGAAGGTGACCGTGCGATCAGCGCAGGGCTGTCTCGTCCGCGTTGTCGGTGCCCGCCGAGGGCGCCGGCGTCGCCCCGCTCGGCGGAAGCTCGACCACCCGGCCGTGCGGCCACGGACGCGCCCAGCCCCCCATCTCCAGGAGGGTGGCCAGCACCCCGGCGGTGAAGCCCCAGACGAGCATCCCGCGCGCCGAGAACGCCGGCCCGATCCAGCCGCTCGGGTGGCGGACCCGCATTCGGTTGGCCGGGTCGACCAGCTCGCTGACCGGCAACCGGGCGACGTGCGCCACCTCGGCCGGCTCCCGGGGGTGCACCGGGTGCGGGTCGTGCCACCAGGCCAGCACCGGGGTGACCACGAAGTCGCTGACCGGGATCCACAGTTTCGGCAGCTCGGCCAGCACGGTCACGCTGGTCGGGTCGAGACCGACCTCCTCGTTCGCCTCGCGCAGGGCGGTGGCGCGGACGTCGGCGTCCTCCGGGTCGGCAGCGCCGCCGGGGAAGGCCGGCTGGCCGGCGTGGTTGCGCAGGGTGGCGGCGCGTTGCAGCACCAGCACGTCGGGGCCGGCACCGGGTTGCTCACCGAGCAGCACCAGCACGGCGCTCTCCCGGCCGCCCTCGGCCGGGGTGGTCAGCCGGGTGAAGTCCTCGGCGCGGGCGGTGCCGAGCCGGGTCAGCAGGGGCTCGATCCACTCGGGTGGTCGACGGGTCACGCCGGCACCGCCAGGCCGAGGTGCTGGCGGACCAGCTTGGCGAGCTGGGCATCGTCGAGCGCGCCGGTGGCGTCGATGTGCCGGATCTGGCCCTGCGCGTCGACGAAGAGGGTGAGCGGGAAGGCGTTGCGCTTCAACTCCCGTTGCAGCGCGTCGCCCTGGTCGACCAGGATCGGGAAGCGTACGCCGAAGTCCTCGCCGATGGACTGGGCGCCGCCCCGGCTGTCGCGGGTGTTCACCCCGACCACCTGGAGTTGGCCGGCGGTCCGTTCGCTCAGCCGTTGGAAGGCGGGCAGTTCCTTGCGGCACGGCCCGCACCAGGACGCCCAGACGTTGATCACGGCCGGCCCGGCCACGTCCCGCAGGGCGACGGGGGCGCCGCCGGTGAAGCAGGACAGCGTCAGCTCCGGCAGCGCCTTTCCACCGGCGGCGGCCGTCGTGCCGGTCGTGGTGGGGGCCGTCGTCGCGGTCGACGTCGGCGCGGTGCCGAGCTTGGAACAGTCCCGGAACGGCGACGGCCGCTCAGCGGCGGCCGGCGGCCGGGGGGCCGGGTCGTCGTCGGCCTTTCCTGCGGTGCAGCCGGCGACGACCAGCAGCAGCGGCAGGGCGAGCAGGGCGAGCCGCCGGTTCACGGCACCTCCGCGGCGATCGCCTGTGCGGGCACCAGCTCCGGGTCGACCCCGGCCGCCACCGCCAGGTCACGCGCCCGAGGGCCCTTGAGAAGCTTCGCGGCGGCTGCCGGATCGGTGGGCCCGGTGCCGTACGAGGGGCAGAGCTTCGCGAGTGTGCACGCCCCGCAGGCGGGCTTGCGGGCGTGGCAGACCCGTCGCCCGTGGAAGATGATCCGGTGCGACAACATCGTCCAGTCGCGCTTCGGGTAGAGGGCGCCGACCGCATGCTCGATCTTGACCGGGTCGGTCTCGGTGGTCAGCCGCCACCGGTGGACCAGCCGCTGGAAGTGTGTGTCGACGGTGATGCCCGGGACGTCGAACGCGTTGCCGAGGATCACGTTGGCGGTCTTGCGGCCGATGCCGGGCAGGGTCACCAGGTCGACGAGCCGGCCCGGGACCTGGCCGTCGTACCGGTCGAGGAGCGCCTGGCCGAGCTTGAGCAGCGAGTCGGTCTTGTTGCGGTAGAACCCGGTGGGCCGGATCAGCTCCTCCATCTCGGCCCGGTCGGCCCCGGCGTACGCGGCGGCGCTCGGGTAGCGGGCGAAGAGCTTGGGGGTGACCTCGTTGACCTTCTTGTCCGTGCACTGCGCGGAGAGGATGGTGGCGACGGCCAACTCCAGTGCGTTGGAGTGGTCCAGCTCACAATGCGCGTCGGGGTGCGTTTCGGTCAGCACTCGACCGATCTTGCGGGCACGGCGGGTGCGCCCGAGGTCGGTCTCGCTGGCGCCGGGAGGACTGTCGGTCACGACGGTCAGCCTACGTCGCGCCCCGGACGTTCCTGGCGGGTCAACCGCCGGCCGGCGGCGAGATCTTGCCCTGCCCGTCGAGCCGGGCGCCGCCCTTGGGGAAGTCGGTGCGGCTCAGCTCGGTGACCAGGCCCAGACCCCGGTCGTTCGGGTCCATCGTCGGCTTGCCGGCGTCGTTCATGTACGTCGAGGTGAACGAGCCGCCGGCCCAGGTGCCGTCCGGCTTGAGCGACACCTTCAGCACTCCGCCCCAACCGAGGCGGCCGTCGTTGTTCAGCGAGTTGCCGCCACCGGCGAAGTTGCCCAGGCTGTACGCGATCAGCCGCCCCTGGTAGAACTCCATGCCGCGCAGCACGTGCGGCCCGTGCCCGACGATCAGGTCGGCGCCAGCGTCGATCATGGCGTGGGAGAACTTGACCGGGTCGCCCCGGTTCTCGCCCAGGAACATCTCGGTGCCCGGCTTCACCCGGGTCTTCTCCGCGCCCTCGCCACCCATGTGCACCTGCACCACGACCAGGTCGGCCATGGTGGCGGCCTTGGCGACCACCGTCTTCGCCTTGGCGATGTCGACCAGGCTGTTGGACCAGACGTACGACGAGAAGCCGGCCACGGCGACCTTGACGCCCTTGACGTCGACCACGGTGATCTGGTCCGGGGCACCGGTGTGCTTGAGGTCGTACTTCTCCAGCGCCTTCTGGGTGTTCTCGTAGCCCTTCGGCCCGTAGTCGTAGCCGTGGTTGTTGGCCTGGTTGAGCACGTCGAAACCCGCGTCACGCAGGTGTGCGGCGTATTCCGGTGGGGCCCGGAACTGGAAGCAACGGGTGGAGTTGGCCCCGCACTTGCCGGTGCCGGTGTCCACCGTCAACGGCTCCTCCAGGTTGCCCATCACCAGGTCGGCCTTGAGCGCCTCGGTGACCGAGGTGAAGAAGCCCTTGCCGCCGGCTGAGGGCAGCCGGCTCGGCGCGTTGCCCATGATGATGTCGCCGGTGGCGGAGAGCGAGATCGCGCCACCCGCGCCGGAGGTCGCGCCCCCGCTGGCATCCGGGCCGGCCGTGGCCACCGGAGCGCCCGTGCCACCACCACCGGCGCCGGGCTGCCACACGGGGGCCTCGCCGCCCGCATCGGAGCAGCCGGCGACGAGCAGGGCAGCCAGCAGCGCGGCGAGGCCGAGGGCGACGCGGCGACGCGGGCGGGACGCAAGGGGGGCGGGAGCATACATCGTCCGCGACCCTACCGGTCGGCAAACGCGCCGACGACAGCCGATCGGTCGAATCTTCAGCTGGTCAGCTGGTCCGACCAGGGCACGACCGCCCGTGAACCCCCGGCGAGCACCGCCGCGTGCACCGCGCGAGCCAGCGGGGCGCCCCAACTGGAGCGCGGTCCCCCGTACGCGGCCTCGGGCCCGTCGACCGGGCAGAGGACGGTGACCGCGTCGGTCGGGGTGCCGGTCCCCGGCAGTCCCAGCTCGCTGATCGCCTGGGTCTTCGCCTCGGTCGCGGTGGCCACCGCGTTGACCAGTGCCGAGTCGGCGAGACGCGCCGGCACGTACACCACGATGTTGACCGTGCCGACCCGCTGCACGAGCCCGGCCGGAGCTGGCGCGGCCGCGAGCACCGGCGTGCCGAGCCCGACCGTCGCCCAGGCCCGCACGCCGGTGTCGGTGCGCGCCACCACCTCGCCCACGTCCACCCCGGTCAGCAGACCCACCCCGGGCCCGTCGAGGGCCAGGTCGGCGGCGAGGGCCGTCAGGTGCGCGGCGGGGTCATCCCGGTCGTACGACATCGGTACGGTCGCGTTCAGCACCCAGTGCCGGACGCCGATGCCACCGCCCAGTGGGCCGCTGCTGACAGCTCGTAGGGGCACTTCCGCGCGCCAGACGAGCAGCGGAATGTGAAGCCCATCCTCGGCGCGGCTGGTCAGGGTCGGCTCGCTCAGCACGTCGGGCAGGTTACGCCCACCGATCAAGATTCCAGGGGCGACCTCCGATTCGTGCTCACGTGCGCCTAGACTTGGCGGCGCGCGAGGGGATCAGCGGACGGCGGACCCGGCCGACGGACGGCACGCGTAAGCGGAGGTGCGCGATGGACGAGGTACTGGCCCGCAGCGGGATCTTCCAGGGTGTTGACCCGGAAGCTGCCGAGGCGCTTGCCAAGGAGATGGAGACGATCGAGGTCCGCAAGGGCGAGATCGTCTTCAATGAGGGCGAGCCCGGTGACAGCCTCTATATCCTGCTGTCCGGGAAGATCAAGGTTGGTCGCCGCGCAGCGGACGGCCGGCAGAACCTGATCGCGGTGATGGGGCCGTCGGACATGGTTGGTGAGCTGTCGCTCTTCGACCCTGGCCCGCGTACGGCGACCGCCACCGCGGTGACCGACACCCGGTTGGTGCGACTGCGCAAGCAGGCGCTGCGACCGTGGCTGAACAACCGCCCGGAGATCGCCGAGCAGTTGCTGCGGGTGCTCGCCCGGCGGCTGCGTCGGACCAACGACTCGCTCGCCGACCTGATCTTCACGGACGTGCCGGGCCGGGTCGCCAAGAACCTGCTCCAGATGGCTGGGCGGTTCGGCACCCGCGACGGCGGTGTCCTGCGGGTGACCCACGACCTCACCCAGGAGGAGATCGCCCAGCTCGTCGGCGCCTCGCGGGAGACGGTCAACAAGGCGCTCGCCGACTTCGCCTCGCGCGGCTGGCTGCGTCTGGACGGCAAGAGCATCATCATCCTGGACCCGGAGCGCCTGGCCCGTCGCGCCCGCGTCTGAGCGGTACGTCCCGTCCCCGCCTTCCGTCACCGACGGACGGCGGGGACGTTTCGTCTGCCCGGCGCAGAAACGCTGGCCGTCTTCGGCCCACGCGACGGCCGTTGACCCGGCCGGTCGGGGACCTGGGTCAGCGTCCTTTGGAGCTGAGTCGTCTGCGACATCGGCCGGCGCGTTCGGCTGGATGACTCGCTTGCGATATCAGCTCCACAGCGAGCCAACAGTCCGTAACCCACCCCCCTGAGCCGTCCCCCCGCGCCGAGCGACACAGAAAAAGTCAGTCTTGACTGTTTGTTTCTCAGGCCGCAGGCTGTTCGCGTGTCCCCCGCATCAACCCGCGTCCCTCAGCAGGAACGCAGCCGCGCCACTCAGGCCCGGCTGCTGGAGGCGACCGTCGACTGCCTGATCGAGCACGGCTGGTCCGGCACCACGACCACCGTCGTCGCCGCGCGGGCCGGTGTCTCGCGCGGGGCCCAGCTGCACCACTACCCGACGAAGGCCGCGCTGGTCACGGCCGCCGTGGCCCATCTCGCCGAGCGACGGGCCGCCGAGTTGCGCAGCGAAGCCGAAGCCCTGCCGGCCGGGCCGCAGCGGCTGGACCGGGTCATCGACCTGCTTGGCGTGGCGTTCACCGGGCCGCTGTTCGTGGCCGCTCTCGAGCTCTGGGTCGCCGCCCGCACCGATCGGGAACTCCGGGACGCCCTGGTGCCGTTGGAGGCGATGGTCGGCCGGGAGATGCACCGGCTCACCGTTGCCCTGCTGGGCGTCGACGAGCGTCGACCCGGCGTCCGCGAGGCGGTGCAGGCCACCCTCGACCTGCTGCGCGGGCTCGGGGTGGCCAACCTGCTCAGTGATGACTCGGCCCGTCGTACCGCCCTGTTGACCACCTGGAAACGCCAGCTCGCCACCCTGCTCACGCCCTGACCGCCGGCCGCACCGGCCACCACCGACCGGAGGCACCATGGTCGACCTCACCGACCTGCTCGCGGATCTGGCCGCCGAGTCCGCCCAGCTCGATGCCCTGGTGGCTCCGCTGCCGGCCACCGACTGGGCCCGGCCAACCCCTGCGCAGGGCTGGAGCATCGGGCACCAGATCGCCCACCTCGCCTGGACCGATCATGTGGCGTTGCTCGCCGCCACCGATCCCGAGGCGTTCTACGCGACGGTGACCACCGCCCCGAACGCGACCCGGCTGGTCGACGCGGGCGCCGAGGAGTTCCTCGCCCCGCCGGTGGAGCTGCTCGAACGCTGGCGGGCCGGCCGGACGGCTCTCGCCGACGCGCTGGCCGCCGTTCCGGTCGGCGAGAAGCTGCCCTGGTACGGCACCCGGATGTCTGCCACGTCGATGGCGACGGCCCGGATCATGGAGACCTGGGCACACGGTGAGGACGTGGCCGACGCGCTCGGCGTCGTCCGTCCCGCCACTGACCGGCTCCGGCACGTCGCGCACCTCGGTGTGCGTACCCTCGGGCACGGCTTCGCCGCCCACGGCCGGGCGACACCGACGTCGCCGGTCCGGGTCGAGCTGCTCGGGCCCGGCGGCGACACGTGGAGCTGGGGTCCGGCGGACGCCGCCGACCGACTGAGCGGCCCGGCACGGGACTTCTGCCTGCTGGTCACCCAGCGCCGCCACCGCGCGGACCTCGCCCTGGTCGCCACCGGTCCGATCGCCGACGAATGGCTCGACGTGGCGCAGGCGTTCGCCGGCCCGCCGGGTGTCGGCCGCGAGCCGGCCAGCGCGGACGGAGCACGAGCGTGATCCGGATCGGCAACGCCTCCGGCTTCTACGGTGACCGGTTCACCGCCTGGCGGGAGATGCTCGACGGCGGCGAGCTGGACGTGTTGACCGGCGACTACCTGGCCGAGTTGACCATGCTGATTCTCGCCCGGGACCGGTTGCGCGACCCCGACCTGGGCTACGCGAAGACGTTCCTCCGTCAACTGGAGACCTGTCTCGGCACCGCCCTCGACCGTGGGGTGCGGATCGTGACCAACGCCGGCGGGTTGAACCCGGCCGGCCTGGCCGCAGCCATCGACACCCTGGCCACCCGGTTGGGCCTGCCCGCCAAGGTGGGGTACGTCGAGGGCGACACGATCCAACGGCCGGACGCGCTGAGCGCGAACGCCTACCTCGGCGCTTTCGGCATCGCCGCCTGCCTGGACGGCGGCGCGGACGTGGTGGTCACCGGCCGGGTCACCGACGCGTCGCTGGTGGTCGGCCCGGCCATCGCCCGGTACGGGTGGGGCCGCGACGACCTCGACCAACTGGCCGGGGCAACAGTCGCTGGGCATCTCATCGAGTGCGGCGCACAGGTCACCGGAGGCAACTTCAGCTTCTTCACCGAGCTGCCCGACGGCGGGCACCGGCCCGGCTTCCCGATCGCCGAGGTGTCCGCCGACGGCTCGACGGTGCTCACCAAGCATCCGGGCACCGGTGGCGCGGTCACCGTGGAGACGGTCACCGCACAACTGCTCTACGAGGTCGGTGGGCCGGCGTACCTGGGACCGGACGTGGTCGCCCGACTGGACACGGTGACGTTGCGCCCCGACGGGCCGGACCGGGTCCGGGTCTCCGGCGTCCGGGGCACCCCGCCGCCGCCCACGCTGAAGGTGGGCGTCAACAACCTCGGCGGCTTCCGCAACTCGATGACGTTCGTCCTCTGCGGACTGGACATCGAGGCGAAGGCGGCGCTGGTCCGCGGGCAGGTCGAGGAGTCGGTCGGCAAGGACGGCCTGGAGTTCGTGCTGGCCCGGACCGACCACCCGGACGCCGCCGACACCGAGGCGGCCAGCGCCCTGCTGCACGTCCACCTGCGCGACGGCGACAAGGCGCGGGCCGGCCGGGCCTTCTCAGCCGCCGCCGTGGAGTTGGCCCTGGCCTCGTACCCGGGCTGCACGTTGACCACCCTCCCGGGCGACGCGACAGCGTATGGCGTCTTCACCGCCGACGTGGTGCCGCAGGACGCGGTGCCACACGTGGCGGTGCTGCCCGGCGGCGCACGGGTCCCGATCGCCGCGCCGACCCGCACCGCGCCCATCTCGGCGGCCGAGACGGCTCCGGAGGGCGACGCGACCCACGACGGTCCGACCCGGCGCGGCCCGCTCGGCGAGCTGGTCGGTGCGCGTTCCGGGGACAAGGGCGGGGACGCCAACCTCGGCGTCTGGGCGCGTAACGACGAGGCGTACGCGTGGCTGCGCGGCTGGTTGACCGTCGCACGGCTGGCCGAGCTGCTCCCGGAGACCGCGCCGCTGTCGGTGCGGCGCTATGACCTGCCGAACCTGCGCGCGGTCAACTTCGTGATCGAGGGCCTGCTCGGTGCGGGGGTGGCCGCGTCCACCCGGTTCGACCCGCAGGCGAAGGCGCTCGGTGAGCTGCTGCGCGCCCGGATCGTCGACCTGCCCGCCGACGCGCCGACGGGGGTGGCCCGATGAGCATCGTGGACACTCCGGAACGGCGGCAGCTGCGGGAGCTGACCCGCGCCTTCGTGACCCGCGAGGTGCTGCCGCACCTGGACGACTGGGAACGGGCCGGCGAGGTGCCGCGGGCCCTGCACGCCACCGCCGCGAAGCTGGGCCTGCTCGGCGTCGGCTTCCCCGAATCGGTCGGCGGCAGCGGCGGTGACCTGCTCGACTCGATCATCGTGACCGAGGAGGTGATCCGCTCCGGCGGCTCGTCCGGCCTGATCGCGGCCCTGTTCACGCACGGCATTGCCCTGCCGCACATGGTCGCGGCCGCCGGTGTGAGCATCGGCGGCTCGCTGGGCGGCCGGCTCGGTGGCACCTCGGCGCCCGGCGACGACGACCTGGTCCAGCGGTACGTCCGGCCGACCCTGGCCGGCACGATGATCGGGGCGTTGGCGATCACCGAGCCGGACGGCGGTTCGGACGTGGCCGGCATTCGCACCACCGCCCGCCGCGACGGCGACCACTACGTGGTGAACGGGTCGAAGACGTACATCACCAGCGGCCACCGGGCGGACTTCGTGACCACGGCGGTCTGCACCGACTTCCCCGGCAGCGGCGAGCTCACCCTGCTGGTCATCGACAAGGGGCTGCCCGGGTTCACGGTCGGGCGCCGGCTGGAGAAGCTGGGCTGGCACTGCTCGGACACCGCCGAGCTGTCGTTCGTCGACGTGCGGGTGCCGGTGGCCAACCGGATCGGCGCGGAGGACACCGGCTTCCTGGCGATCATGCAGAACTTCGCCGCGGAACGGCTCTCGCTGGCCACCCAGGCGTACGCCACCGCGCAGCGCTGCGTCGAGTTGGCGGTGCGCTGGTGCCGGGACCGGGAGACCTTCGGGCGTCCGCTGGCCAGCCGGCAGGTGGTCCGGCACCGGCTGGCCGAGATGCACACCCGCGCCGAGGCCGCCCGGGCGTACGTGCACGAGGTCGCCGTTCGGGTGGCGGCCGGTGAGCCGGTGGTGACCGAGGTGGCGATGGCCAAGAACGTGGCGGTGGCCGCCTGCGACGAGGTCGTCGACCAGGCGTTGCAGTTGCACGGCGGGTTCGGCTACATGCGCGACGCCGAGGTGGAGCGGCACTACCGCGACGCCCGGATCCTCGGCATCGGCGGCGGCGCCACCGAGATCATGAACGAGATCATCGTGAAGGGGATGGGCCTGTGACCACACTGGACACCACGGTCGATCCGTCCGCGCCCGGCTTCGTGGCGAACCGGGCGGCGCTGCTGGAACGGCTCGCCGAGCTGGACGCGGCGCTGGACCAGGCCCGCGCGGGCGGCGGCGAGAAGTACGTGGCCCGGCACCACAAGCGGGGCAAGCTGCTGGCCCGGGAGCGGATCGAGCTGCTGGTGGACGCCGACAGCCCGTTCCTGGAGCTGTCGCCGGTCGCCGCGTACGGCACGGACTTCCCGGTGGGCGCCAGCGTGGTCACCGGCATCGGCGTGGTCGAGGGCGTGGAGTGCCTGATCGTCGCGAACGACCCGACGGTACGCGGCGGCGCGGTCAACCCGTGGTCGCTGGCGAAGACGCGGCGGGCCGGTGAGATCGCGCTGGCCAACCGGCTGCCGATGGTCAACCTGGTCGAGTCGGCCGGGGCGGACCTGCCCACCCAGGCGGAGATCTTCATCCCGGGTGGTCGGGTGTTCCGTGACCTGACCCGACTCTCGGCCGCGGGCATCCCCACTGTCAGCGTGGTCTTCGGCAACGCCACGGCCGGTGGCGCGTACGTGCCGGGGATGTCCGACCACGTGATCATGATCCGGGACCGGTCACAGGTCTACCTGGCCGGGCCGCCGCTGGTGAAGATGGCGACCGGCGAGGTCACCGACGACGAGTCGCTGGGCGGTGCGGCGATGCACGCCGGCACGTCCGGGCTCGCCGACCACCTGGCCGAGGACGAGCGGGACGGCATCCGGCTGGCCCGGCAGTGCGTACGACGGCTGAACTGGCGCAAGCACGGCCCGTCGCCCCGTACGGCGGTGCCGCAGCCGCCGAAGTACGACCCGGACGAGCTGCTCGGCATCGCCAGCGCCGACCTGAAGGTGCCGTTCGATCCCCGTGAGGTGCTGGCCCGGATCCTCGACGGCAGCGACTTCGACGAGTTCAAGCCCGCGTACGGGGGCGCGTTGGTCACCGGTTGGGGCGAGCTGCACGGCTACCCGGTGGGCGTGCTGGCCAACGCCCGCGGTGTGCTGTTCAGCGAGGAGGCGCAGAAGGCGGCTCAGTTCATCCAGCTCGCGAACGCCTCGAACACCCCGCTGATCTTCCTCCAGAACACCACCGGCTACATGGTCGGCACCGAGTACGAGCAGCGCGGCATCATCAAGCACGGCGCTTTGATGATCAACGCGGTGTCCAACTCGACGGTGCCGCACCTGACGGTGAACCTGGGCGCCTCCTACGGGGCCGGCAACTACGGCATGTGCGGCCGGGCGTACGACCCGAGGTTCCTGTTCACCTGGCCGAACGCCAAGTCGGCGGTGATGGGCCCGGCGCAGCTCGCCGGGGTGCTGTCCATCGTGGCCCGGCAGGCGGCGGCCGCACGGGGGCGCGACTACGACGAGGACTCCGACGCGGCGATGCGGATGATGGTCGAGCAGCAGATCGAGTCCCAGTCGGGCGCGCTGTTCCTCTCCGGCCGGCTCTACGACGACGGCGTGATCGATCCCCGGGACACACGGACCGTCCTCGGGCTCTGCCTCTCGGCGATCCACAACGGCCCGGTCAAGGGTGCCGACGGCTACGGCATCTTCCGGATGTGAGAGGCGAACTGATGATGATTCGGAAACTGCTCGTTGCCAATCGCGGTGAGATCGCGCGTCGGGTCTTCGCGACCTGTCGTGCGCTGGGCGTGGAGACGGTCGCCGTGCACTCGGACGCGGACGCCGCCGAGCCGTTCGTCGGCGAGGCCGACCAGGCGGTCCGGCTGCCCGGGGCCACGCCGACCGAGACGTACCTTCAGGTCGAGAAGATCCTGGACGCGGCCCGGCGCAGCGGCGCGGACGCCGTCCATCCGGGTTACGGCTTCCTTGCCGAGAACGCCGAGTTCGCGGCGGCGGTGACCGACGCGGGGCTGACCTGGGTGGGTCCGCCGGCCAAGGTGATCGCGGCGATGGGCGACAAGCTGGCGGCCAAGGCGATGCTCGCCGAGGCGGGCGTGCCGATGTTGCCGAGCTGGACCGACACCGATGGGATCTCGGACTTCCCGGTGCTGGTGAAGGCGTCCGCCGGCGGTGGTGGGCGGGGGATGCGGATCGTCCGGGACGCCGCGGGGTTGGCCGAGGCCGTCGCGTCCGCGCGCCGCGAGGCGGCTGCGGCGTTCGGCGACGGCACGGTCTTCATCGAGCGGTACGTCGAACGCGGCCGGCACGTCGAGGTGCAGATCTTCGGCGACACCCATGGGACCGTGCACGTGCTCGGTGTCCGGGAGTGCTCGATCCAGCGCCGACACCAGAAGATCATTGAGGAGGCTCCGGGTGATCTCCCGCCGGGGCTGCATGATCGCCTGCACGAGACGGCCATGGCTGCCGGACGGGCGGTCGACTATGTGGGCGCCGGCACTGTTGAGTTCCTGCTGGCGCCGACCGGCGAGTTCTTCTTCCTGGAGATGAACACCCGACTCCAGGTGGAGCACCCCGTCACCGAGTTGGTCACCCCGGTTGGGCTGGACCTGGTTCGGATGCAGCTGCTGGTGGCCGAGGGCGCACCGCTGCCCGCACATCACCACTACCCGGCCACGCGCGGCTACGCGATTGAGGTACGGCTGTGCGCCGAGGAGCCGGCGCAGGGTTGGCGGCCCGCCACCGGCACCCTGCACCGCTTCAGCGTGCCGGGGGTGGACCGCGAGTTCGGCTGGATCCAGCGGGCGGGTCTACGGCTCGACTCCGGCGTGGTGGAGGGCTCGGTGGTGGGCGTGCACTACGACTCGCTGCTCGCCAAGCTGATCGCCGTGGCACCGACCCGGTCCGAGGCGGCCCGGGCCCTGGCAGGCGCGCTGGCCCGGGCCGAGATCCACGGGGTGGCGACCAACCGCGATCTGCTGGTCCGCGTCCTGCGTAGTCGGGAGTTCGCGGCAGGAGAGATCGACACCGGTTTCCTGGATCGGCACCCGGAGGTCTTCGCCCCGCTCCTGCCCGCCGATCAGGTTCCGCTCACCGCCCTCGCCGCCGCGCTCGCGGGTGCCGCGCACCGCCGGTCGACCGCCCCGGTGCTTGCCGGGCTCCCCTCCGGCTGGCGCAACGTGGCCGCGTTTCCCCAGGTCGCCCGCTTCACCGGCCCGGACGGCACCGAGATCGAGATCCGCTACCGGCTGGATCGCACGGGTGGGCTCGCCGAGTGGTCCAGCACCTCGGCGACGGCCTCCGGGGGCTCCGCAAATGGACCCGAAGCTCCCGAACCGGCCGCCGAGCCCGTCGTGGCACTGGTCGAGGCGACCCCGGACCGGGTGGTGCTCGACGTCGACGGGGTGCGGTGCGCGTACCGCGTACACCGGGTGGGGTCGGCGGTCTTCGTGGACGGCCCGGACGGGGCGGCGAGCCTGGCCGAGCTGCCGCGTCTCCCCCTGCCCACGGCGGAGGTGGCCGCCGGGTCGCTGCTCGCGCCGCTGCCCGGCGCGGTGACCCGGGTGCATGTTCAGGTCGGTCAGCGGGTCACGGCCGGCGAACCACTGCTCACGCTGGAAGCGATGAAGCTGGAACATCCCGTGCTCGCCCCGACCGACGGTGTGGTCGCCGAACTGCCGGTGCCGGCCGGCGGTCAGGTCCAGACGGGCGCCGTGCTGGCCGTCATCGACAGCTCCCCCGCCACCGGCGACCTGGAGCCGTCGAATCCCGAGGAGGACCCCCGATGACCTTCGACCTCACCCCCGAGCAGGACCAGTTGCGCGACGCCGTGCGGGCGTTGGGCCGTCGTTACGGCCACGGCTACTTCGTCGAGAAGGCGAAGTCCGGCGAACACACCACCGAGCTCTGGGCCGACGCCGGACGGCTCGGTTACCTGGGCGTCAACATCCCCACCGAGTACGGCGGCGGGGGCGGTGGCATCACCGAGCTGGCGATCGTCTGCGAGGAGTTGGCGGCGGTCGGCTGTCCGTTGCTGCTGCTGGTGGTCTCCCCCGCGATCGCGGCCACCGTGCTGAGCCGGCACGGCACCGAGGAACAGCGCAAACGGCACCTGCCCGGCCTCGCCGACGGCTCCCAGAAGATCGTCTTCGCGATCACCGAGCCGGAGGCCGGTTCCAACTTCCACCGCCTCGGCACTGTGGCCCGCCGCGACGGTGACGGCTGGGTGCTCAACGGCCGCAAGTGCTACATCTCCGGCGTCGACGAGGCGGATCACGTCCTGGTGGTGGCCCGGACCGAGGACTCCTCCACCGGCAAGCTCAAGCCGGCGCTGTTCCTCGTGCCGACCGACGCGGCCGGGCTGACCCGGTCCAAGTTGGACATGGAGATCCTGTCTCCGGAGAACCAGTTCCTGCTCTACCTGGACGACGTCCGGGTCCCCGCCGACGCACTGCTCGGTGAGTCGCTGGACGCCGGGCTGCCGGCGCTCTTCGCCGGGCTCAACCCGGAGCGGATCACAGTGGCCGCGATGGGGGCCGGCACCGGCCGGTACGCCATCGAACGGGCCAGCGAGTACACCGCCACCCGCAAGGTCTGGGGTGGTCGGAGCATCGGCTCCCACCAGGGGGTGTCGCACCCGTTGGCGCACGCGGCGGTGCAGGTGGAGCTTGCCCGCCTGATGATCCAGAAGGCTGCCACCCTGTACGACGCCGGCCGTGACCTGGAGGCCGGGGTGGCTGGCAACATGGCGAAGTACGCGGCCGGGGAGGCCGCCGCGCTCGCCGTGGACACCGCCGTCCAGGTGCTCGGCGGGGCTGGCATGACCACCGAGTACGGGGTGGCGACCCTGCTCGGCGCGGTGCGGGCCGGCCGGATCGCCCCGGTCAGTCGGGAGATGATCCTCAACTTCGTGGCGCAACACGTCCTGGGCCAGGACAAGTCGTACTGACCCGGGCCCCCGCGTTCCCGCACGTGCCCTCGCTGCATGATCGACTCGGATTTCTTGATTCCGGGGTGTCCGAGAGCCAATGACACCCCGATTTCCAGGAAGCCGAGTCGATCAGCGCGAGCCACGCGTGGCGGTGGTCAGCCCGGGGTGCGACAGGTGGCATCGATGCGGTGGACCGGGCGGACCCGCCGACCCATGCCCTCCAACAGTGAATCCTCGACGTGGAAGTCGTGAATGCGCAGTTGGTGGCGGGGCAACTCCTCCTCGCTCGGGCAGAGCACCTGCGCGCGGACCAGATCGACCGGCACGTACCGGACGCCGCCCTGCTCCTGAAGGATCACCATGTTGACGTCGTCAGTGGTGACCACGTGCCCGCGTACGTCCTCGGTCGGCCCGTTCTCCTCGCCGACGGTGGTGACGGTCAGCGGCAACACCGGCGTGCTGATCACCGGCACCGCGGCCCAGACCAGCGTGGCCAGGACCGCCACCTCGGTCGCCGACGCCAGCGGCCGGATCACCACACCCGGCAGCGGTCCGGCGATGAACAGGGCCAGCAGCGGCGGCACCACGATGAGCGCCAGCACCAGCCCCTCGTCGCCCTGCCGCACCGCTTCTCGCAGGGTGGGCAGCATCAGCCAGCCGTACCCGGCCAGCAGCGCGACGATGATCAGCAGCCGTGGCAGCACCCGTTCGTGCAGGCGCGCGGGACGGAGTTGGAACGCGGCCACGAATGCCGGCAGCAGCAGCGGGAGATAGAGCAGCGGCCAGGTGATCAGGGCGAGCAGGAAGCTGGCCAGCACCACCCAGGCGGGGGTGATGTCGGCCCAGCGGGCGAAGAGCGGACGGCGACGGGCACCCGGCGGCAGCCGGTCGGCGCTGACGGCCAGCACCGCGCCGAGCGCGAAGACGGCGACCAGGCCGGTCGAGAGCAGCCGAGCTGCCGTGGTCAGGAAGCCGGCGAGCAGATTGACCGGCCCGACGTTCGCCACCAGCAGCAGTGTGGTCTGGAGTTCGCCGCCGGCCTCCACCCCGAGGCGGAGCACCGAGAAGATCGCCGGTACGCCCACCACGGCGGTCCAGAACGACTGGCTGGCGCGAGCGCGTCGCTCCGCCGGGTCCCAGCGGACCCGCCCGGGCTCGACGTCGGCGATGATCGGCTCGGCGGGTTCGGCGACGGGCACACCGGCTGGCCAGTCGACACCGTCCACCCCGGCGGGCGGCGCCGACTCCGTACCGTCGATTGCCGGTGCGGCTGCGACGCCCGGCACGGAGCTGCGGGGCGGCGGGACTGTGCCGTCGCCGCCGGCGGCGGTGGTCGCCGCGCTCACTTCGTGGGCGCCTTGTCGTCGAAGTCGACCAGCTTCGGCACCTCCAGCGGCTGCGGCTGGCGCTTCTCGGCCTTGAGCCACGGACCCAGCGTCCGGTTGTACGAGGTCTGCCACGGGCTCGCCTGCTCGTCGCGCCCCTGCTGGTAGCTCTTCTGCAGGAAGAACGCGACCAGGTCGCGCAGTGCCGGGTCACCGATCGGCACGCCGACGCCCAGCAGCTCGCTGGTGCCGAACGGCATGTCGACGATCTCGAACTCCTTCGGGTGGCGCGCCAGGAAGCCGGCGAGGATCGTCTCGTCGGAGCTGACCGCGTCGTAGCGGCCCGCCCGGATGCCGGCGACGCAGTCACCGACGGTCTTCACGACCAGGGCCTTGACCTGGTGACCTCCCAGCTCGGCCTCGGAGGTGGAGCCGCCACTGGTGCAGATCTTGTAGTCCGGGTTACGGAGGTCCTCGATGGTGCTGATCTTGCCTCTCAGCCGCGTCGGCACCATCACCTCCTGCGTGGTGACAAAGTACGGCCCGGCGAAGCTCACCACCTTCTTACGCTCCTCGGTGATGGAGAAGCTGGACACCACGAGGTCGACAGTGCCGCCCTGCAACGCGGGGATCCGCTCCTCGGTGGCCACCGGAACGAACTCCAGCCGCTGGTCCCCCTCGTAGCCGAGGGAGGCCGCTATGTATTTGGCGATCTCGACGTCGAACCCGACGTGCTGCCCGTTGCGCAGCTCACCCATCAGCGGCTCGTTCGTGGCGACGCCGATGCGCAACTTCGACTGACCGTAGATGTGCGTCTCGCGCATCTTCTCCTGCACCGAGGGCAGGTCCGGTTCCCGCCGGCTGTCGCACCCAGCGGCGGCGGCAAGGGTGAGCGTGAGGGCCACCGCCAGCGTCGACGCGACCGAGCGGAGCCGGGACTGCGAACTGCCTGCGTTCATGGGCGACCTCGCTGCCGGATGAGCTTGCGGGACACCGAGAGTAGCGGCTCTTGTCCATTGAGTGTGGACGTCGTCGGCCTTGTCGGCGGGTCCTGGCGGATCGACGGCGATCTGCGCGGCGGTCGGTTCTGCGGTTGACAGCCGGCCCCGTGGCGACATGCTGGACAGGTGAGTCGATTGCCCAGACCCGATGCGCGGACGGTGGCGGTGCTCGCGGCGCTGGGAGCCCTCGCGCCGCTGGTCATGCTGGTCATCTGGCGCCGACAAGATCTTGTCGGCGTGGTCCTCGCGCTACTCTGCGTCCTGTTGACCATGGTGGCCGGGGTCGCCGTCTCCGCCGCGCGTCAGGCCGACGACCCGGAGCCGGCGGACCGGTCGGCGACCGTCGGGCCGCCCGAGCTGATGCCGTACGGGATCGACGCGGACACCCTCGACGCCCTGGACAGCCGGGCCACCCTGCGTGCGGTACGTGACCGGCGGCGCGGGTCGAACGGACTCAGCGGCGGCCGGTGAGGGTGGGCGCGGCGAGCGCGTCCACGCCCCGCCCGGCCAGGCACCGGTACGTCCGGTCGATGCTGCCGTCGACCGGCGGTAGCACCTCCAGGTGCCAGCCGCTCGGCTCGGCGATCCCGGTGGTCAAACGGAACGTCGTGGCGCTGCACACCTGCCGGACCGGGGCAGCGGCGACCACCTCGTCGTAGTCGGCACCGACCAGCGCCACCGGCAAAATCCCCTCGGCGTACGTCTCCCAGGTGTGCCGGCCGGCGCAGGGAAGCCGGACTGCCTCGGCGCGGCTGCCGCGGATCCGCACCGGGCCGAAGCACTCCAGCTCGGGCAGGCAGCGGGCGCCCTCGGGCAGGGCGGTCGGCGAGCCGGCGCCGGTCACGCAGCCGGGCAGCGGGCCGGTGGCCGGGGCGGCGACCTGGGTGACCGACGGGCTCGGGGTGGGTGATGGCGCCCGGTCGGCGACCCAGGCCCCGGCGGTGGCGGAAGCGGCGAGCGCCAGCACTCCCGCGCCGCCGAGGAACCAGCGCCGCCAGCGCCGGCCGCCGGTCACCACCTGCTGAGTGTCCTCAATGGGCGGGCGGGGCACCGGCTGACTGGCCGCGTACGGGCCGGAGAGGGTCACGCCGCCGCTGACCGGGGCACCGCTGACCGGGGCCGACGGTGAGCCGAGGGGCAGGTTGGCGAGCAGGTCGTGCAGTTCGAGGGCGGAGGGACGCGCGGCCGGGTCGTTGGCCATGCCGAGGCGCAGGACGTCGATCAGCTCGTCCGGTACGCCCGGCAGGGCGGGAAGCGGCTGGTTGAACAACTCCAGCACGGTGACCAGGCTGGGGTTGCGCTCGGACTGCCAGCGGGGCGGCCGGCCGTGCATCACCGCGTAGAGGGTGGCGCAGAGCGCGTACACGTCGACGGCCGGCGACGGCGGGCTGTGGCTGAACATCTCCGGTGGCGCGTACGCCGGGGTGAGCACCTCCAGGGTGACCGAGGCGTCCCGGTGCTCGGCGAGCACGGCCAGCCCGAAGTCGGCGAGCACTGCCGAGTTGAAGTGCGAGTGGAGGATGTTGGCGGGCTTGACGTCGCGGTGCAGCACTCCGGCCCCGTGCGAGTGGGCCAGCGCGTCGGCGATCTTGATGCCGAGGTCACGGGCCTCCACCGGGCCCAGCGGCGACGTACGCATCCGTTCGGCGTACGAGCCGTCGCAGAGTTCCATGATCAGGTAGGGGTGCTGGTCGACGGTGACCCCGACGTCGAAGAGGTCCACCACGTGCGGGTGTGACGACATCCGGCCGGCAGCCCGCGCCTCGCGCAGGAAACGGGCCTGATCCCGCTCGCTGTCCAGCGTCCGGTTTTCTACCTTGACGGCGACCTCGCGACCCACCGAGATCTGGGTGGCCTGGTAGACGGTCGCGTAGCCGCCTCGGGCAAAGACCCGCAAATCCGTCAGACCGGGCACGATCGGAACTCGCAAGCCGCCGGTCGGGGTGTCGGTCACCGCTCGAAAATACCCAACCCGACCGATGGCTCAGCGCACCGCGTCCGCCGGAGCGGCACCGGCCGGACCGGTACCCTCCTCAGCGTCCGCAGTCGCCCCGGCACCGTCGGACGTCACCACGTCGCCAGCCGGCGCGCCCCGGCGGGCGTCCAGGCGCAGGCCGACGGCGGTGGCCACCGCCCCCAGGCCTTCCCAGGCCGCCACGCCGAAGAACCGGCCCGGAGCGATGTCGGCCAGCACCGCGATGGTGAACACGGTGAACGTGACCAGCCGGAAGACGACGGTGAACCGGTAGAACACCCGCCACTCGGTGACCGTGGCCAGCAGGTAGTAGACGCCCATGTTGAACGCCGCCATCGAGGACGCCAGCAGGAACGTGCCGGTGTGGTCACCGACGGCACGCGTCTCCGGCACCTCGAACCCGAGCATGCGCAACTGCGCCTCCGGCCAGAGCAGCCCGACCGTGCCCATCACCAGCGCCAACACGCCGAAGACCGCGATGGTCCAGCCCGCGATGGAACGCGGCAGCTTCATGAAGGGCCTCCCCAGGCACGGCGACGATCACACTGTGGACCGGCACACGGTGGTGACACGCTAGCCGCTCACCCCGACCGCCACATCCCCGGAACCGGCAGAAACCGTGCCACCCACGCGCCTGCCGCGTTGATCGGTGCGGTCGTCGCACTCGCCTGCCGCGTTGATCAAGAGGTTTCGGTCACCGGGAGCCTGATTCCTGACGCAAACCTCTTGATCACCGAGGGTCAGGCGGGGTGGGGGTGGGTGGGGCAGGGTGGGTGGTGGGGTCAGGTGAGGGCGGGGGTCAGGCGGGCGCGGAGGGCGTCGGCAGCGGCGCGTTCGCTGCGCTGCTCGGTCGCGTACGCCAGGCGGACCGCCTCGTCCGCGCTGGCCAGGGCCTCCGTCGGCTGGCCGCAGGCAGCCAGCGCCTCGGCCAGCACGCTGGCCGCGATCACCTGACTACGCACGTCCTCGGCCGGCGCGGTGACCGCCCGGCGGGCCCAGTCCAACGCCTGCTCCCGCTGACCGTGGGCGAGCAGCGCCGCCGCGTACTGGGCCATCGTCTGGCGACGGGAGAAGAGCAGCGAGGGCGCGTTCGCGGCGGCCGTGGCCACCGGAGCGAGCAACCCGACCGCAGTCGCCGAGTCACCGGCGGCCAGACGGGCCGTCGCCAGCAGCACCCGGGGCGCCACCTGCGCCGGGGCCTGCGGGTTGTGCGGCTCCACAGCGGTCAGCACCGAGCGGGCCACCCGCTCGGCCGTCTCGCAGTCGCCCATGTCCAACGCGACGAAGCCGCGCAGCGTGCCGGCCATCCCGGTGAGCAACGGGTGCGAGGTGCGCTCCGCGTACGCCAGGGCGTCGGTGAGCAGGTCCGCCGCGTGCGCCGGCTCGCCCAGCCCACGCGCCACCACCGCGCGCACCACCAGCGCGAACCCGCGCCCCCAGTCGTCGGAGGCGGCGGCGAACTCCCGGTACGCCCGTCGGGCCTCCCGGTCCGCCTCGGCCAGGTCACCCAGCTCGGCCGTGGCGAAGGCGGCCACCGCACGAAGCGTGCCCACCGCCCACGCCTCACCGACCCGCTCTCCGAAGGGCAGGAACACCTGCGCCATCCGACACGCCTCGCGCAGTCGGCCGGCGAGCAGTCGGGCGAACGCCGTGGTGCCGCGCAGCCAGGCCCGCCCGTACGGGTCCTTCAGCTCGGCGAAGAGCCGGGCAGCCCGGCCGAGCACCGCGTCGGTGCCGGCGAAGTCACCCCGGGTGGTGGTCACCCAGGCCAGGTTCTGCAACGACCAGGCCTGCCCGCGTCGGTCCTTCGCGCCGAGGCTGACCTGGTACGCGGCAGCCAACCGGCTGCTCGCCTGACTCAGCCGGCCAGCCACGAAGTCGGCCATGCCGAGCCGGCGCATCGCCGTGGCGCGTTGGATGGGCAACTGGCCCGCCGTGGCCACCTGCAACGCCTCCTGCCAGGCGGTCACCGCCCGACCCTGATCACCGAGGGTTTCCTGGGCCTGCCCCGCGAGCAGCAGCGCGCTGACCCGGGTGACCTCGTCCCCCGCGTTCGCGGCGATCTTCTCGGCGTACGCCAGCGCGTCGGCCACCCGGCCGACCTGGAGCAGCGCCCGTGCGTGCACCACCCGATCGGCCGCCGGCATGCCGTCGCGAGCCAACTCGGTGGCGCGCTCGGCGTACTCCACGGCCAGCACCGGCTCACCGGCGGACAGCGACCGGCGGGCGGCCCGGCCGAGCGCGGCGACGCCGAGCGGGACCACCGCCCGGGCCGGCGCGTCGGGGCGCAGCTTCACCGCGTCGGCGAGCGTGGCGGCCCGTTCGACGTGCATCGCCACGAAGTCGTCCCGGGCCTCGTCGGTGAACCCGCCCGGCGCCCCGGCGGCGGCCTCGTTCGCGGGCGCCGCCCAGCGGGCCAGCGCGGCGTGCCGCTCGGCCAGTTCCGCCTTGCTCACCCCTGCGTACGCGGCCTCCCGCATCAACGGGGTCGCGAACGAGTAGCCGGTGCGGGAGCGGTGCAGCATCCGGCGTTGCAGCAGCTCCTCGACAGCCCTGTCGAGTTCCACGGCGACCACGGCCGACGGCCGGCCGTCGCGGCCGGCGCGCTGCTCACGCATCGCCTCCAGGGCCCCGGTCGGCACCGTGTCACCGATGACCGCGGCGTCACGCAGCACCGAACGGGCGTCCGGTGGCAGCGCGTCGATCCGGGCGGCGAGGACGGCGGCGAGGTCGCGGGAGAGCAGCCGGCTGCCCAGCGACCCGGGCACCAACCGCCAACCCGTCGACGGGCTCTGGTCGCGTTCGCCGGAGCCGGGACGATCAACCGAGGCGCGCGCACCGGGCGCCTCCTCCGGGGCACCGACACCGAACGCCGACTCCGAGGCACGGGCACCGCGCGCCGCCTCCGAGGCGCGGATACCGCGCGCTGTTTCCGTGGTGAGCGCTCCGCGCTCGATGAGCAGGGTGACCAGCTCGGCCAGGTAGAAGGGGTTGCCCTGAGCGGTGGCGAGCAGCCGGTCCGTGTCGGCCTGCGGCAGCTTGCCGCCGCTGAGGTAACTGGTGAGCAGCCGCGCCGCGTCGGCACCGCGCAGTGGCGGCAGGGAGTGCACCTCGGCGTCCGCGACCCGGGTCAGCGCGCCGGCCGTACGCACCAGCTCCGGCCGGCCGAGCAGCAGCACCAGCACCGGGCCGGTGAGCCGGGACAGGGTCAGCCCGAGGGCACTGATCGTCTCGGGGGTGGCGTCGTGCAGGTCGTCCACCACGATCACCAGTGGCGCTTCCGAGGCGAGCCCGCTGAGCAGGTTGGCGACAGCGTTCGGCACCGCCTCGGCATCCGCGGCCGGGACGCTCGACCCGCCCCACTCGCCCGAGTCGGTGCCGCCGTGGGCCGGGAGTTCGCCGTAGCCGAGCAGGGCGAGCAGTTGCTCGACGGCGATCGGGGTGGTCTCGCCGCCGGAGCGGGCGAGCCGCTGCCCGAGCCGTCGCAACCTCTCGTCCACCGCCGGTCGGGTCAGTGCGGTGGAGGCGTCACTGGGCAGGCCGACGGCGGCACGCACCAGGTCGGCCAGCGGCGCGAGCCGACGTCGCTCACCGAAGGCGGCACACCGCACCGACAGCACCCGGGCGCCCGTGTGCGCCGCGTACCGGCCAGCGCCCACGTCGTACCCGGCGGCGAGGCGCTCGACCTCCGCGGCGAACCGGGACTTGCCGATGCCCGCCTCGGCGGTCATCAGCAGCACCCGCGGGTCACCCTGGTCGATCACCTCGGCGAGCCGGCCGGCGACCCGACCGATCTCCGTCTCCCGGCCGACGTACGGCGCTTCGTCGCCCAGCCCCGAGCGGGTGCCCGGTGCGTCCAGCAGGCCCAGCAGCTCGTACGCCTCGACCGGCTCACGCTTGCCCTTGAGCCGCAGCGGGCGCAGCGCCCGCCAGGACGACACGTGTCGGGTGGCGGCGGCGGTGCGGCCGCCGGCGTAGACCGCGCCGACCGCTGCGGCGTCGGCCAGCCGGGCGGCCGTGTTCACCGTGTCGCCGATGACCGTGTATTCGATGGCGGCCTGGATGCCGGCGATGACGTCGCCGGTGTTCAACCCGACGCGCAGCCCGAGCGGCGCGCCGCCGCCCCGCTCGTCGTCGAGCACCCGGCGGACGGCCCGCTGCATGGACAGGGCGGCCCGGACGGCGCGTTCGGCGTCGTCCTCGTGCGCCACCGGGGCGCCGAAAACGGCCATGATCCCGTCGCCGGTCAGCTTGTCGACGTGCCCGCCGAAGGTCTTCACCGCACCGGCGAGCGCGGCGAGCACCCGGTCGGTGACCGCACCGACCCGTTCCGGGTCGAGGTCCTCCGACCAGGAGGTGAACTCGGAGAGGTCGCCGAAGAGCACGGTGACCACCCGGCGCTCGGCTGCCGGCAACGTGGCGGCGGCCGGCAGCGCGGCACCGCAGTTGTGGCAGAACCGCGCGCCGGGAACGGCGACGGTTCCACACACGGGGCAGGTCACATGTGCTCCAACCCACTGACCCCCGGCGCAGATTCCCCGATGCCGACACCCAGATACTCAAGCTGCGCACGGACCGACCACTCGGCCGCCCACCAGAGCGAGCGGTCCACGTCCGCGTAGACCGCCGCCACCACGTCGGCGGGCGTGCGGGCGCCGGCCGCGACCGCCGCCCGGACCTGGTCGAGCCGGGCGCGACGGTGCGCGAGGTAGAAGTCGGCGGCGGCGGCGCAGTCGGCCAGCGCCGGGCCGTGCCCGGGCAACGCCGGGATCCCCCGGTACGCGGACAGCAGCTCCAGGCTGGTCAGGTAGTCACCGAGGTGCCCGTCCGGATGGGCGACCACGGTGGTGCCCCTGCCGAGAATGGTGTCGCCGGTGAACACCACCCGCTCGTCACCGTGCCCGACCAGGAAGCAGACCGAGTCGGCGGTGTGCCCTGGAGTGCCCAGCAGGCTGATCTCCAGGCCGAAACCGCCGAGGCGTTCGCCCGGTTCGGTCAGTGGCTCGCCGCCGATGGTGTGCGCCGGGTCGACAGCGAGGACGTGCACGCCGCCGAGCAGTTCGCTCAGCCGGGCGGAGCCCTCGGTGTGGTCGGGGTGGCCGTGGGTGATCAGGACCAGCCCGATCGGGCCGTGCTCGGCGATCCGGGTCAGGTGTCCCTCGTCCGCCGGCCCCGGGTCGACCACGACGGCCTGCTCGGCCGACGGGGCGCGCAGAACCCAGGTGTTGGTGCCGTCGAGGGTCATCGGCCCCGGGTTCGGTGCACGCAGCAGTGTCACCCAGGTCGGCAGCTCGTCGGCCAGCGCCGCAGCCGGTGCCGTCACGTGCCCGCTCATGGCTGCGATGGTACGGCCCCGCCCGCAACACCCCACGATCTTGCCCACCGAACCCGGAGGAAGGCCCCGTCGACGCCTGGTGGCGAGGAAGGGGCCCCTCCTGAGCGCGGATCGCGGGGGTGCTGGTGACGCGTCAGGCGACCTCGACGATGAGCTCGATCTCCACCGGGGCGTCGAGGGGCAGTTCAGCCACTCCAACCGCGCTGCGGGCGTGGCGGCCAGCCTCGCCGAAGACGGTCCCGAAGAGGTCGGAGGCACCGTTGATCACCGCCGGCTGACCGGTGAAGCCGGGCGCGGAGGCCACGAAACCCGTCACCTTGACGACCTTGACGACGTTCTCCAGGCCGACGAGCGAGTCGACAGCGGCCAGCGCGTTGAGCGCGCACCGCTGGGCCAGATCCTTCGCCTGCTCGGCGGAGATCCCGGCGCCGACCTTGCCGGTCGCGAGCAGCTTGCCCTCGGCGATCGGCAGCTGGCCGGAGACGTACACGTGCTGCCCGGACTGTACGGCCGGCACGTAACTGGCCACCGGTGGCACGACCTCGGGCAGTTCGAACCCCAGCTCGGCGAGTTTCGCGTGCGGACCGTTGCTCACGCCTTGGGCCGCTTCAGGTAGGCGACCAGCTGGTCCGGATTGGGCCCGGGGATCACGGCGACGAGCTCCCACCCGTCCTCGCCCCAGTTGTCGAGGATCTGCTTGGTCGCGTGGACCAGCAGCGGGACCGTGGAGTATTCCCACTTCTGCATCGCTGAAGGGCTCCCTCTCGGTGCGGAATTGTTCGAGGGACAGCCTACGGTCCGCTGGCGGGGCGAGGTGCGGGACGCTGCTCCGGAGCGGCCGGCAGCTCCCCGCAGAGCCCTTCGTGCTCGTATCCCTGGGGGCAGCGGGAGCGGTCGGGCAGCAGCAGGTCGCAGAACACCCGGTGCCGGTTGTTCTGGTCGTCGGCGTTGGACACGGTGGTCTCGCCGGCGTCCAGCTCGGGCAGGAAGCCCAGGGACACCGCGACCCGGCCGGCCAGTACGGTCGCCGCGGCCAGACTCGGCACCCGGATCGGCAGGTGGATGACGAAGCCCGGCTCGTCGTCTTCGCGGGCCCGCTCGGCGGGGCGGCCCGGCGCCCGAGCCGCCTCCGTCTGCTCCGGCATCCGGCGGTACGACCGTTCGTTGACCGGCTGGCTGCCGACGGGCCCGCCGGTCTCGACCACGGACCCGGGCCGGCGCGGCCGGTCGTTGGTCGGGAACTGGATGCGAGGGATGTTGTCCGCGTCGCGCATGCACTGCCTCCGGTCGTACCTCTCGGATCATGCTTCCGGTCCGAACCCATTCGTCCGTTCCGGCCCCCGCACCGGGACGAAGGTAGGTCGGTGGCCGCAGTCCCGCCAATAGGACGCGCACAAGCGGTCACCAACAGTCACATATGCGACAGATCGACAGTCGGAGGATGGACTGCCAAACCGAGCACGGCTCATCACCGACCGAACCGACGGCCCGCGCGGCATGGCAGGGGCCACGCCGATCCGCTCATCGACCGCTACCCTTCCGGTCGGACGGTCGCGCTGCGCCCGGACGCCCGCTCGATCACGCTCGGCGCCAGGGGTGGCGGCGGGCGCCGCACCCCCGGGGGAAAGACCATGACCCAACCGCCCAGCGGCGACCAGGCCGGCCCACCCGCTCACCCGCCGGCCCACCCGGATCCCGCCGGTCAGCCCGGCTCTCCGAGCATTCCCGCCCAGCCAGCCCCCGCCGCACCGGCCGGGCGGCTCGCCCTCCCCGCGTCCCCGGCCCAGCCGGCGCTCCCCGCTGGGCCGGCCGCTCCCTCCCAACCGGCCTTCCCCAGCCAGTCGAGTGGTGCTGAGGGTGCCCGGCAGCCGGAGGGGCCGGGTGGCTCCACGTCGACTGCGGCACCGACCCAGCCGGGCAGCCCGGAGATCCCGCCACCGCCGTCGGGGTACCCGCCCTACCAGGGCACGGCCGCGCCGAAGAAGAAGCGCGGCCTGCTGATCGCGGCGATCGCACTGGTCGTGATCATGGTGCTCTGCGTGGGCGGCGGCGTGGTGGCGTTCCTGACCCTGCGCAATGCCGAGACCGGCGAGGGCGCGAAGGAGCCTGCGATCGCCGTCGACGAGTTCCTCACCGCGGTCTACAAGGATCGCGACGCCTCCAAGGCTGCCGATCGGGTCTGTGCCGCCTCCCGCGACGACGAGAAGATCGCCGCGAAGGTCGCCGAGGTGCAGAAGTACGCCTCAGCGCACCAGAATCCGCGTTTCCGGTGGACCACCCCGAAGGTGGACAACCAGACCGGGGACCGGGCCACCGTCTCCACCCGGATCACCATGACCACCTCCGACGAGAAGGTGGCCGACCAGGACCTGCGCTTCACTGTGGTGCAGAAGACGGGTTGGTGGGTCTGCGAGGTCGCGTGACCCTCGGGCCTGGATAGGCTCGACGGGTGTGTGCAGCTGAGCGGCCGATCGAGCCGGCCGGTACCGGATGGTCCGCCCGCCTTCATGTGGTGACCGGCAAGGGGGGCACCGGCAAGACCAGCGTCGCCGCCGCCCTGGCCCTCGCGCTCGCCGCCGGCGGCCGGCGCACCCTGCTGGTCGAGGTCGAGGGGCGGCAGGGCATCGCCCAGCTGTTCGGCATCGACCCGCTGCCCTACGAGGAGCGGCACCTCGCCGACGCGCCGGACGGCGGCGAGGTACGCGCTCTCGCGGTGGACGCCGAGGAGGCGCTGCTCGAGTACCTCGACATGTTCTACAAGCTGGGCGCGGCGGGCCGGGCGCTGCGCAAGCTCGGTGCCATCGACTTCGCCACCACCATCGCGCCGGGGCTGCGGGACGTGCTGCTCACCGGCAAGGTGAAGGAGGCCACCACCCGCACCTCCGGGCAGCGGCGGGTGTACGACGCGGTGGTGCTGGACGCCCCGCCGACCGGGAGGATCGGTCGCTTCCTCAACGTCACGGCCGAGACCGCCCGGCTGGCCAAGGTGGGCCCGATCAAGACCCAGAGCGAGGGGGTCGCCGCGCTGCTGCGCTCCCCGATCACCGCTGTGCACGTGGTCACGTTGCTGGAGGAGATGCCGGTGCAGGAGACGGTGGACGCGATCGCCGACGTGACCTCGCTCGGCTTCGGCATCGGGAAGGTGATCGTCAACGGCGCCCGGCCCCCGCTGCCCGCCGGCCGGGCGATCACCGCTGCGGAGCTGCGGCGTGGGCTGGTCGCCGCCGGCCTGCCGGCCGATCGGGACACCGTGGCCGGTTTGCACGACGAGGCCCGGGACCAGGTCATCCGTCGCGAACTGGAAGATTCGCTCCGCGCCGAGCTGGTGGAGTTGGGGCTGCCGATGGTCGAGCTGCCGTTGCTGCCCGACGGGGTGGACCGTGCGGGCCTCACGACACTGGCCCGGGCCCTCGTCAGCGCCGATTGACTCACACCTGAGCTCAGCACCGGCGCATGGACCGACGCGGCCCGATACGCTCGATTGGTGCCTTCCGAAGACGCGGCGCCGCAGCTGGACGTCGACCAGATCCTCGCCGACCCGGGCGTGCGGATCGTCGTGTGTTGCGGTGCCGGCGGAGTGGGAAAGACGACCACCGCTGCGGCGCTGGCCCTGCGGGCCGCCGAGCACCACGGCCGACGCACTGTGGTGCTCACCATCGACCCGGCCCGCCGGCTGGCCCAGTCGCTGGGTCTGACCGAGCTGGACAACACCCCGCGCCAGGTCAAGGGCATCGACGTCGAGAGCAGCGGCGGCGAGTTGCACGCCATGATGCTGGACATGAAGCGCACCTTCGACGACGTGGTGCTGCAGCACACCGATCCGGCGAAGGCCGCGGAGATCTTCGCGAACCCGTTCTACCAGGCGATGAGCTCGACCTTCGCCGGCACGCAGGAATACATGGCGATGGAGAAGCTGGGCCAGCTGCACGCCCGAGGCGAATGGGACCTCATCGTGGTGGACACGCCGCCGTCCCGCTCGGCACTGGATTTCCTGGACGCGCCGGCCCGACTTTCCCGCTTCCTCGACGGCCGGATGCTGCGACTGCTGCTGGCTCCGGCCCGCAGCGGCGGACGGAGCATGTTCAGCCTGGTCACGGCCTCGTTCGGGATGTTCTCGAAGGTGGTGCAGAAGGTGCTTGGCGCACAGCTGCTCACCGACCTGTCCGGCTTCGTGGCCGCACTGGACTCGATGTTCGGTGGTTTCCGGCAGCGCGCCGAGCAGACGTACCGCATCCTCCAGGCCGGGGAGACGGCCTTCCTGCTGGTCGCGGCGCCCGAGCCGGACGCGGTCCGGGAGGCCGCCTACTTCGCGGGCCGTCTGCGGGACGAGCGGATGCCGCTCGCCGGCCTGGTGCTCAACCGCGTGCACCGACCGGCGGTGCCGGAGCTGGATGCCGAGCAGAGCCGGCTCGCCGCCGAGCGGCTGACCGAGCTGGGTGGGCACGAGGCCACCGCCGACGTGCTGCGGGCGCACGCGGCGCTGGCTCGTCAGGCGGTACGCGAGCAGCAGGTCGCCGCGCGGTTCACCGAGGCGTTCCCGGCGGTGCCAGCGGTGTCGGTGACGGCACAGCCCGCCGACGTGCACGACGTCGACGGGCTGCGAACGATCGGCGCGGCGATCAGCCGGCCGTGACCGGCGTCAGGTGGCCGCGCTGACGAGGATCTTGTCCTTGCCTGCCTTGTCCTTGCTGTTCTTCTTCATCGCTGCCTCGAACATCTTGCGCCAGCTCGTCACCTGCGGGTGACGACGCAACAGCGCCCGCCGTTCGCGTTCGGTCATGCCACCCCACACACCGAACTCGATCCGGTTGTCCAGCGCGTCGGCCAGGCACTCGTACCGAACTGGGCAGCTCCGGCAGATCCGCTTCGCCACGTTCTGTTCGGCGCCTTGTACGAACAACGCGTCCGGGTCCCCGTTCTGACATGCCGCCAGCGACGGCCAGTCAGTGATCATGCCCATGTGTACACGTCCCCCCTTGCAGTACCTACCGACCTCGTCGATGCACGTCAGCCGGCAATTCCCCCCGATCGCCCGGCCTGCCTTCCCCAAGGCGGCGCGGACGACATGTGGCGCTGTCGCCGCCCCCATCATGCTCTGTAGTCACCCGATTACGCAACGTTGTCGGCGAAATCCATCATTCCGGACACTCCCGGCTTCCCGGGCCTTCAACCGCCGGTTACCCCGCCGAGGTCAGCGATAACGCCGCGCCGCCTCCCTGAATCGGAGGAGACTCACGCCAGGTCACACGCAACCAAGCACGGGGGGTCGTGCGTTTAGCACAACGAGGGCAGCGCACGCAGGAAATGGGGAAAGAACGCCCCAGCGCACCTCGTTCCCTACTCGCGTACCCTGCTGAGGTGACCTGGATGCGGAAACGTGACCACAATGTGCTGACCAACGCCGCATCGCTACTCGTGTGTGGCCTGTTGGCCGGCGTAGTGGTCGCTGCGGCGGCCTTCCCCGCGGTGGCGATGTCCGGCTTGGCCGCGAAGGCGGGCGCCGAGACATTCGGCAACCTGCCCACGGAGCTGACGGTGGCCCGAGCGCCGCAGATCAGCTACCTGCTGGCCTCGGACGGCAAGACACCGCTCGCAACGATGTACGACGAGAACCGGCGCGACGTGAAGCTCGCCGACATCTCTCCCTACATGCAGAAGGCCATCATCGCGGCCGAGGACCACGACTTCTACAAGCACAACGGCGTCGACATCAACGGTGTCGCACGCGCGTTCGTCAACAACCAGGCCGAGGGCTCCGGCCGGCAGGGCGCCTCGACGCTGACCATGCAGTACGTCCGGCTGGCCATCGCCTACTCGGCCACCCACCCGGCCGACGTGGTCGCGGCGACCGAGGACACCAGTGCCCGCAAGCTCCGCGAGATGCGACTGGCCCTCCAGGTCGACAAGGAATTCTCCAAGGACGAGATCCTCACCCGCTACCTCAACCTCGCCTCGTTCGGCAACGGCGCGTACGGCATCTTCGCCGCCAGCCAGGTCTACTTCGGTAAGCCGCCGAGCAAGCTCAAGATCGAGGAAGCGGCACTGCTGGCCGGCATGGTCAAGGCCCCGACGACGAACGACCCGACCACCAAGGCCGGCTACCCGCTCGCTCTGGACCGCCGTGACTACGTCATCCAGAACATGGTCGAGATCAAGGCCATCACCCAGCAAGAGGCCGACGCGGCCAAGGCCGTCGAGCTGAAGGTGAAGGAAAAGCGCACCCCGAACGGCTGCGTCGCCGCCAACGTCAATGAGTGGGGCTTCTTCTGCGACTACTTCTACCGCTGGTGGATGCAGCAGGAAACGTTCGGTTCGACCTCGTACGACCGGGAGCGGCGGCTGAAGAGCGGCGGCTACACCGTCGTGACGTCGATCGACGTCCAGGCGCAGCGCGGCGCGGACAAGGCGGTCCGTAAGGCCAAGAGCGTGAACAGCAAGGAAGCGGCGATGGTCGCGGTGGTCGAGCCCGGCACCGGCCGGGTCCGGGCGCTCGCGGTGAACCGGCAGTTCAAGCTGGACGACCCGAAGAACCCGAAGAACAAGATCTCCAGCGATCCCGCGAAGAGCAAGAAGAAGATCCGGGGCAACTACCCGGCGACGGTCAACCCCCTGCTCACCGGTGGCGACGGCATCACCGGTTATCAGGCAGGCTCGACCTTCAAGATGTTCACGATCGTGGCGGCGTTGGAAAAGGGCATCCCGCTCAGCTACCCGATCAACGCGCAGAAGCAGTTCAAATCGGAATACATCATCCAGCCGGGCCCCGCAGCCTGCCCAGGCACCAACTTCTACTGCCCCACCAACTCGACCGAGAGCATGGCCGGCCCACACAACATGTGGACCGCGTTCGGCCGCTCGGTGAACACCTACTTCGTGCCACTGCAACAGCAGGTCGGCGCGGAGAACGTGGTCAAGGCCGCCAAGCGGCTGGGCATCAACTTCCGGGCCCAGGAGGATCTGGACCTGGAGAAGGGCGCGCACCAGTGGGGCGCGTTCACCCTGGGCGTCTCGCAGACCACCCCGCTGGATCTGGCCAACGCCTACGCCACCCTGGCCGCGGACGGCACGTTCTGCGAACCGATCCCGGTGCAGGAGATCCGCGACCCGGAGGGCAACAAGCTCGACATCGCCAACCCGCGCTGCGAGAAGCGGTTCAGCACCGACGTGGCCCGCGCCGCGGTGGACGCGGCCCGATGCCCGGTCGGTGACAAGTCGTCGTCCTCCCGGTGCGCGGGAGCCACTGCCGGCAACGTCCGCAACGACGTCGGTTACCCGGTGGCCGGCAAGTCCGGCACCACCGACTCGGAGAAGACCGCCGCACTGGTCGCGATGACCAAGCAGTACGCGGTGGCGGGCATCATGGCCGACCCGGACTGGCCGCAGACCAACGTGAAGATGAAGCACGGGGAGAAGGACGGCATCAACCCGCCGGTGTGGGAGACGCTGCGGGACGCCATGAAGGGCAAGAAGGCGATCCAGTTCGAGCCGCCGGGCCAGAAGATCTCCGAGGGTGACCAGCGCAGCATCCCGAGCGTGAGCTGCATCCCGCTGGATCAGGCGAAGTCCCGGATCAAGGGTGCCGGCTTCGAGCCGGTGGTCTCCGACACCAAGGTCAAGTCTTCCTGTCCTCCGGGCACCGCCCACGGCACCAGCCCGGACGGGCGCACCATCAAGGGTGGCATCGTCACCATCCAGGTCAGCAACGGTGGTGGCGGCACCACGCCGGGCAACACCGGTGGCCCCGGTGGCCCCGGGCAGCCCGGCAACCCGCCCGGTCGACCCGGTGGCGGTGGTCGTCCCGGCGGCTGAGCCGACGCGCAGGACACAACGGGCGGGCACCCTTCTCGGGTGCCCGCCCGTTCGTCTGTCCGGTCGACCGGCTACCGGCGCCGATCCCGAGGGCGGCAGCCACGGTGCCGCCGGTGAGTCAGAGGCCCAGCTGTCGGCGTACCTCGGAAGCCACCCGGCCACCCTCGGCCTGGCCCGCCACCGCGGCCTGGGCCGCCTTCATGGCCGGGCCCATCTGGGCCTTGCCGGTAAAGCCGCCCGCGGCGAGCGCCCCCGACACCAGCTCGGCCAGCTCGGCGTCCGAGAGCTGCTTGGGCAGGTAGCGGTCCAGCACCTCACCCTCGGCCGACTCCTTCGCGGCCTGCTCGGCGCGGCCGGCGTCGGCGAACGCGGTGGCTGCCTCCCGGCGCTTCTTGGCTTCCTTGGTCAACACGGCGAGCACCTCGTCATCGGTGAGCTCGCGCTTGGCCTTGCCGGCGACCTCCGCGGTGCCAACGGCGGCCAGGGCCATCCGCAGCGTGGAGGTGGTCAGCTCGTCGCGCGCCTTGAGCGCGGAACGCATGTCGGCAGTGAGGCGGTCCTTCAGCGTGCTCATGGACGGTCAAACTACCCTGAACGCCATGCGAAAGCGCACACTATTCCGGCTTGCCGCCGGAACCGCCACGGTCGGCGCGGCCACCCTCGCGTACGCGTCGCTCATCGAGCGCAACATGTTCACCCTGCGGCGGTACGACGTGCCGGTGCTGCCGGCCGACGCGGAGCCGCTGCGTGTGCTGCACCTGTCGGACCTGCACATGATGCCCGACCAGGCGCGCAAGCAGCGCTGGGTGGCGTCGCTGGCCGCCCTGGACCCCGACCTGGTGGTGGTGACCGGCGACAACATGGCCCACCCGGACGCGGTGCCCGGGGTGCTGCGCGCCCTACAGCCGCTGCTGGACTATCCGGGGGCGTTCGTGTTCGGCTCCAACGACTACACCGGGCCGGTCCTGAAGAACCCGTTCACCTACTTCCTGCCCGACCGTGAATACACCGAGGGCGTCGAGCTGCCCTACGAGGAGCTGCGTCAGGTGTTCACCGGCGCCGGCTGGGCGGACCTCAACAACGTCCGGACCACGTTGAAGGCCGGCGGTCGGCAGCTCGACCTGGTCGGCGTTGACGACCCCCACATCGACCGGGACGACTACCCCTCCGTGGCTGGCGCGGTCTCGTCGTCGGCCGATCTGTCCATCGCGCTGACGCACTCCCCGGAGCCACGGGTGCTCGACCAGATGGGGGCGGACGGCTTCGGGCTGATGCTGGCCGGGCACACCCACGGCGGTCAGGTCTGCGTACCGGGCTTCGGCGCGCTTGTCACCAACTGCGGCCTGCCCCGCTCGATGGCGCGAGGGCTGCACCGCTGGCCGGGCTCGGACTCCTGGCTGCACGTCTCCGCCGGCCTCGGCACCCACCCCACCGCCCCGATCCGCTTCGCCTGCCCCCCGGAGGCCAGCATCCTCACCCTCATCCCCCGCTGACCAGCCCACACCCCCTGCGCCCCGCGCAGGCGGTGTGGGCCTCAAGATCCGCACACCCCTGCGCCCCGCGCGGGCCTCAAGATCCGCGCGGGCCTCAAGATCCGCGCGGGCCTCAAGATCCGCGCGGGCCTCAAGATCCGCGCGGGCCTCAAGATCCGCGCGGGCCTCAAGATCCACGCAACATCAGGGATGTTGCTGCCTCACGCCGCCGCGAGGCAGCAACATCGGGGAAGTTGCGCGGATCTTGGCTCTCTCCGGGGTCCGGGCAGCGGGGGTACCGAGTTTGACCATCGGGGCGGGTGGGCTACTATTTGTCGGCACGCCTCGGGGTGTGGCGCAGCTTGGTAGCGCGCTTCGTTCGGGACGAAGAGGTCGTCGGTTCGAATCCGGCCACCCCGACCAGGTCAGAGGGCACATCCGATCCATGGATGTGCCCTCTAGTGCTTCCTGGGTGACCAACTGCGGCCGGATCGAGGCCAGCCAGGGTTGCGACCCGGCGGAAGGCCCGGCGGACGGTGGCCGCATCGGGGGCAGTGCCGACAGTCGAGGGAAGATCAGCCCGAGCTTGACGTCTGGCCTAGGAGTCGTCGCCCGCGCTCTTCCAACCGTCCCGCTCGGGTAACTCGGCGAGAAGCCGCTCGTACTCGGCCTGGCTTCCGATCGTTGCCCGGTGTTCGGGGTGAGCGACGTAGTGCCCGATCACAGCAGCGAGAAATTGTGCGTCGACGTTGTCGGTGCGCATGGCCTTCCGGCTCCACGGAATACCGCGTCGCCGCACCAGCTGGGGTTCCGCGATCGCCATCCGGAGCCGCGAGGGGCGGTCGACACCTGGGGGGATCTGAGCGGCCGGTAGGGCCTCCCACGGCACAGTGAGTGAGCCGAGAGCCCAACGCTGCCGTATCCCGTAAGGATGGAGCTGCACCCCGTAACCCCGCCACGCCTCGACCAGCAACAGCGCGACCAGCACAAACCAGGGAATATTGACGATCACGTCGAACGTCGACGCAATGCCTGCCCTGGTCGAACGCACCACTGCGCCGATGCTGGCCGATGCAGGCGCGAGGAAGCCAAGGGCAATGAGCACCTTCCACGCCGGAGCGGGTGTGGCGAAGGCCGGAACCTGCGGCTGCACCACAAGGTAGACCGGACGGATCCCCATGGCGATGAGCGCCAGGACCAGGACCGCCAAGGTAAGGAAGAGCAGCGGGAAGAACAGACGCTGCCCCAGGGTAGGCACGAAGCCGACGGCCGCGACGTTCACACCCGCCACCAGTAGACCAAGCATCAAGACACCGTGCCTGTGACGCACCATGGCATCCGAAACCTTGCCGATCATGCCCGTGACCATACGAGCCGGCGGTTGCAGGACTGGCTAGCCGATCGGTCGACGCTGAACAACGAAGCGTCGATCATGTCAAGCATCCTGTCCCGCAAGGTTTCTGCACGCCTTCAATGCGGCCCGAGACGGGCCCGCACCCGGTCGCGGTCCGTGAGCGGTTGCGCAGGGCCACCCCGCCAGCGTCGACGCGGGCATGCCGAGCAGACCGCCACCCGGGCCGCCAGCGTCCGAACGTGCGTCAAGGCCGTCTTGACGTGGGGGACCGGGGTGGCGGCCCGCTCCCCAGGAGGGCGGGTCGGCGGCAGGCGGGATGGCAGGCAAGGCGACAGCGGTGACGATCTCAGTAGGATGCGCACATGCCTCGGCCAGTGATCTTCGATCTCTTTCATACCCTGGTTCATGGTGCCGATGACGAGCGTGACCGGGTAGTTGGCGAGATGGCGCTCGTGGTCGGGGTGGCTCCGTCCGCGCTGATCGCTGCGTACCACGCCACCTGGCGTGACCGGCTGGTCCGGTGGGACGTGGAGGAGACCGTCCGCATTCTCGCCGGACGCCTTGGTGGCACGCCAACCGACGCACAGGTGACACGGGCCGGTGGACATCGGCGAGCCCTCGCGCGCCGGGTGCTGGGCACTGTCTCGACCGCCACCCTGGACGTGCTTGACGCGCTGCGCGACGACGGGCGTCCGCTGGCCCTTATCAGCAACGCCACCTCGGAGACCGCCGAGGCGTGGCCGCAGAGCCCGCTTGCCCGCTGCTTCGACGTCGCGGTCTTCTCCTGCGAAGTCGGGCTGGCCAAGCCCGACCCGGCGATCTACCGCATCGCCGCTGAGCGGTTGGGCGTCGCGCCAGCAGAGTGCGTCTTCGTCGGTGACGGCGCAGACGGCGAACTGGCCGGCGCGGCAGCGGTCGGTATGACCGTGCTTCGTACCACTGAGCACAACGACACCGACCCGAGCTGGGGCGGACGTGCGTTCGCCACCCTTGGCGACCTGCCCGCCCTGCTGTGTGAGTCGGCCGGTCTAAGTTCCGCTTCAACGTCTGACGGTCGGGTTGGGTGACCAGTTCCTTCACCCCGCGCGGGCTCGCGGTCGCCGACATCAACAACGACGGCCTGAAGGATCTGCTGATGGCCAACTACACTACGGGCTCGTGGTGGTACCGCAACGCCCCGCGTCGACGTCCGCGGCGACGTCGCCGAAGGTCCAGGTGGGCCGGGCCTGAGCGACGTTGGAGGACTCGTCGGTGGAGGGCATATCCGATCAACGGATGTGCCCTCCACCGTTCCCGGGTGTGCCTGCGCGCTCAACCCACAAGGATGAGTTCCGGGACCAGGGGATGCTGCCGTCGCGGCTGACGACGGAGCGACGCCCCGCTGACTAGCATCGATCGCGATGGAGCTGCTGGAGCGCACGGACGCGCTCGCCACCCTGGACCGGCTGCTGGCCTCCCCCGGTGGCGCGATCGCGCTCGTCGCGGGCGAGGCAGGAGCCGGGAAGTCCACAGTGGTTGGTGCGTTCGCGGCGACGGCAGGGGCCAGGGTGCTCTGGGGCAGCTGCGACCCCCTGCTGACCCCACGGGCGCTCGGCCCGGTGCACGACATCGCCCGGCAGGTCGGCGGCGTACTCGCGGAACGACTGAGCGCACTGCACACGGCGACGGAGGCCGAAGGGCGCGGCGCCGTGTTCGACGCGCTTCTCGGCGAGCTGACCAACCCCCGGCCCGGACACCGGACGGTGATGGTGGTGGAGGACGCGCACTGGGCGGACGGTGCCACCCTGGACCTCATCGCGTACCTGGGGCGGCGGCTGACCCGCCACCCGGCGCTGCTCGTGCTCACCCTGCGCGATGACGAGGTGGGGGCTGACCATCCCCTGCACGCCGTGCTCGCAGGGCTGCCCCGGCCACTGGTCCGCCGGTTGCCGCTGCCGGCCCTGTCCACCGATGCCGTCGCGCGGCTGGCCCGCCGCGCTGGCCGCGACCCTGACGGGTTGTACCAGGCCACCGGCGGCAACCCGCTGCTGGTCACCGAGGTGCTGGCCGCCACCGGCGCCGGTGTGCCGCCGACCGTACGCGATCTGGTGTTGGCCCGGCTGGCCGCGTTGTCGCCGCCGGCCCGGGAGGTCGCCGCCCTGGTCTCGGTGGTCCCGTCCCGGGCCGAGCCGTACCTGCTCGACGGTCATCCACCGGCTGCCGTGCAGGAGTGCCTGGATCGGGGGGTGCTGGTGCCGGCGGGCAATGCGGTGGCGTTCCGGCACGAGTTGCTGGGTCGGGGGGTACGCGAGTCACTGTCCCCGGTGCACCGGGTCGCGCTGCACGCGGCCGTACTGGCCCGGCTCACGCCCCGGCCGGACGTGGACGCCGCCCGGTTGGTGCACCACGCCCACCACGCCGACGATCCGGCGGCCGTGCTGCACTGGGCACCCGTAGCGGCCCAACGGGCCAGCCGGGCGGGCGCGCACCGGCAGGCAGCGGACCACTACACCGTCGCACTCCCACACGCCGCAGGCCTGCCGGCACCGCGCCGGGCCGAGTTGCTCGAGGCGTACGCGACTGCCGCGTACCTTGCCGGGCTGGCCGCGCAGGCGCTGGACGCCCGGCAGGCCGCGCTCGCCCTGCGGGAGGCCGAGGGCGATCCGCTGCGGATCGGCGAGAACCTGCGCTGGGTGTCCCGGCTGTGCTGGTGGACCGGGGACAGCACTGCGGCCCGGACGACGGGTACCCGGGCGGTTCAGGTGCTGGAGTCCGCGCCGCCCGGCAGGCAGTTGGCGATGGCCTACAGCAACATGTCGCAGCTGCTCATGCTCGCCGACGACAACGGCCGAGCCATCGACTGGGGTGACCGGGCCCGGGAGCTGGCCCGGCGGCTCGGCGACGTGGAGACCGAGGCGCACGCCCTGGTCAACGTCGGTTCGGCCCGCCTCCAGAGCGGTGATGTCGCCGGCATCATCGAGCTGGAACGTGGGCACACCCTGGCCGTCGCCCACCATCTCGACGACCACGCGGCCCGGGCACTGGTCAACCTGGCCACCATGTCGGTGGAGTGGCACCGGATCGGGCGGGCCGCCGAGGCCCTGGACCGGGCGTTGCGCTTCACCGAGACCCGGGACCTCGACGGGTACGCCCGGCACCTGCTCGGACACCGGTCCCGACTGCGGCTGACGACCGGCGACTGGGCAGGTGCCCGCGCCGACGCCGAACGGGCGTTGACCGGCACCGTGCAGCCCGGCGGGAGCCTGGTTCCGGCCCTGGTCGCACTGGGCCGGCTCCATGCACGCAGGGGCGAGCCGAGCACCGAGGACCATCTGGACAGGGCGGCGCGCTGGGCGACGCAGAGCCGGGAACTCCAGTTCGTCGTGCCGGTCGCCGCGGCCCTGGCCGAACGACACTGGCTGGCCGGCGAGCCGGAACGGGCGGTCCCCGAGCTGCGCCGTGCCCACCGGCTGGCTCTCGACGCGGGCCAACCCTGGTACGCCGGCGAGCTGGCGTACTGGCTGTGGCGGGTCGGCGAGCCGCTCGGGGACACCGACGCGCTGGCGTCGCCGTACCGGCGGCTCATCGAGGGTGACTGGGCTGGCGCGGCCGAGGAGTGGCACCAGCTCGGCTGCCCGTTCCCCCGGGCCGAGACGCTGGCCTGCGGCGACGACCCGGCGGCCGCTGAGGCGCTGCGGATCCTGGACGGGCTGGGCGCGGTCGCCGTGGCCCGCCGGATCCGGGCTGAGCTGCGCGGCCGCGGGATGGCCCGGGTGCCGAGAGGGCCGCGCCCGAGGACGGCCGGGGACCCGGCGGGCCTGACCGCCCGGCAGCGGGAGGTGCTGGCGCTGCTCGCCGAGGGGCTCAGCAACGCCGAGATCGCGGCCCGGCTGTCGCTCTCCGTTCGGACCGTCGGCCACCACGTGTCGGCGGTGCTGGACAAGCTCGCGGTGCCCAGCCGGGGCCAGGCTGCCGCGACGGCCCGCCGGCAGGGCCTGGCGCCCCCAACATAGGTGTTTCTACCGATCCCTCGCAGTGCCACTCCGCCTACGGTCGGTGACACACCGAACCGTCCGAGGGGGACCATCGATGACCACCGCAATCGATCTCAACGCCGTCAAGGCACGCCAGCAGGTGACCTGGGCCAGCGGCGACTACTGCGCTGTCGCCGCCCTCATCCACCCGATCTCCGAGTTGCTGGTGACGGAGGCCGACCTGTCGGCCGGTGCCCGGGTGCTGGACGTGGCGACCGGCACCGGCAACGCCGCCATCGCCGCCGCGCGCTGCGGCTGCGTCGTGACCGGCGTCGACTACGTACCCGAACTGCTGGAACGGGGCCACGCCCGCGCCGCTGCGGAACGACTCCCGGTCACGTTCGTGACCGGGGACGCGGAGCGCTTGGCGTACGCCGATGGGTCCTTCGACGCGGTGCTCTCCGTCGTCGGCGTGATGTTCGCGCCCAACCAGGAACAGGCGGCAGCCGAGCTGGTCCGGGTCTGCCGGCCCGGCGGCACGGTGGCGCTGGCGTCGTGGACGCCGCAGGGATTCATCGGCGACCTGTTCCGCACGGTGGGGCGGCATGTGCCGCCGCCGGCAGGGCTGCGCCCACCGGTGCAGTGGGGCGACGAGGGCCGGGTCCGCGAGCTGCTCGGCGGGGCCGTGGGTGAACTGCGGGCGGTACGCCGGGAGTACGTCTTCCGCTTCGGCACCCCGGAGGAGTTCGCCGACTTCTTCCGGGCCAACTACGGGCCGACGCTGAAGGCGTTCGAGGCGCTGCCCGAGGAGCAACGATCGAATCTGCACGCCGATCTGGTGGAACTGGCCCGTACCCACAACCGCGCCACCGACGCCACGCTACGGATCCCGGCCGAGTACCTGGAGGTCGTGGCACGGCGGACCGCCGACCCGCTCTGACGCCTGACATGTCCGACGGGGGCGGCTGCCGGTGTGGCCGCCTCCGCCGGTCAGTCCTGTCGTTCGGTGCGCTCGATCTCGGCGAACGCGGCGGCCAGGTAGTCGTCCAACGGCACGCCGGTCGCCGCCAGCAGATCGGCCACCAACAGCGGGGCATGCCGGGCCAGGGCGGACGCGTCCGGGGATGACTCGTCGCCCTCGGGGTCATACACCCCCAGAGCGCCGGCCAGCAGGACGAGCACCACGTGCGGGTCGACGTCCGAACGCCACCGTGCCGCACCCTGCACGCAGCGGGTCAACACCTGGCGGATGTCGTCGCCGGTCAGCCCGTCCGGGTGGCTCTCCTCCAGCAGCAACCGGACCACCGCGCCGAGCACCAGCCCGGAACGCTCGTCGGCGGCGAGCTTGCCGACCACCTCGTCGTACGCCTGACCGTCGCGTGCCTGGGCTGCGGCGACGGCCGCGGTGGCGGTCACCGCGATGGCGCGGGCGGTAGCGGGCAGATGTCGCCAGGTGCCGGTCATCGGGTCAGCATCGCAGACCCGGCGGACACCGCCGGACCGGCGAGAGGGTCAGGCGGATCATCGTGGGATCGGTCACTCGTCGACCTCGACGACGGCGCGGCACGGCCGAAAACGAGTCGCGTGGTGTCACACCCGACCAACAGAATGCCGGACATGCTGCGCCGCGCTCTGCCCCGCCGTTCGGAAGCTCGCCGGATCCTTCTCGGCACCCTGCTGTCGGCGATCGGGCGCGGCTTGACCCTGCCGTTCCTGTTCATCTACCTGACCGACGTACGCGGGCTCACCGACACCCGCGCCGGGCTCGTGATCGGCTGGTACGGCGCCGTCACCCTGGCCCTGTCACCGCTGGGCGGGACGCTGATCGACCGGTTCGGCGCACGCCGGGTGGTGGTGCCCTGTCTGCTGATCGAGGCGGTCGGCACCGGCTCGCTCGCGCTGGTCAACTCCACCGGGTCGGCGCTGCTGGTGATGACGGTGATCGCCGTCGGCAGCTCGGCGATCTGGTCCGGGCAGAACACGATCCTCGCGTCGCTGACCGACGACGATGAGCGGCAACGCGTCTTCGGGCTGAACTTCGCCCTGCTCAACCTGGGCATCGGCATCGGTGGCATGACCTCCGGCGCGATCGTCGACACCGGCCGGCTCGCCACCTTCCAGGTGATCTACCTGCTGGACGCGGTGACCTACCTGCTGCCGGCCCTGATCCTGCTCACCCTGCCCGGCGTGGGCCACCGACTCGGCAACCGTCGGGGCGTCGACGAGCCGTCGGCCGGCGGCTACCTGACCGTGCTCCGGGACCGCCCGTTCCGGCGGCTGGTGATCTTCGGGTTGATCCTCACCACCTGCGGCTACGCACAGGTCGAGGTGGGCTTCGCCGCGTACGCGGTGCGGGTCGTCGAGGTGAACCCCCGGGTGGTGGCGTGGGCGCTCGCGGCAAACACCGTGATGATCGTGCTCGCGCAACTGCTGGTGATCCGCCGGATCGAGGGGCGTAGTCGCACCCGGGCACTGGCGGTGGTGGGTGCGGTGTTCGCCGCAGCCTGGTTGGTCCTCGGCGCGGGCGGCCTGGTCAGCGGTGAAAGCGCCCTGTTCGCCGCCCTGTGCGTGGTGGCCTGCTCGGCGATCTTCGGCTTCGGCGAGACGATGCTCTCGCCGGTGATGCCCGCGCTGACCAACGCACTGGCCACCGACGAGCTACGCGGCCGATACAACGCCATGAGTTCGATGATCTTCGGGGTCAGCGGTGTGATCGGTCCGGTGACCGCCGGCCCGCTCATTGGCGCTGCCAACGGCATGGTCTGGGTAGCGACTGTGGTCGGCGGCTGCCTGGTCGCCTCGCTGGTCGCGCTGTCCCTGCGCCGCCTGCTCAGCACCGAGCAGGACGGCCTCGCAACCACCGCCCCGGCATCGCCCGCCCCCACGCCCGCCACCGCCTGACGACCTCCGAGGCCCCTCCCCCGCGCCACCCCACGCCCTGGGCGCTGCATCCCGCACCCCGCGCTGCGCCCGCACCCGGCGCGCTGCGCCCGCACCCCGCACCCCGCACCCCGCACCCCGCACCCCGCACCCCGCACCCCGCACCCCGCACCAAGATCCGAGCAACTTCCCGGATGTTGCTGCCTCCGGCGCGCAGGAAACAGCAGCATCCCTGATGTTGCGCGGATCTTCCTCGTTGATCTCGCCGCGCGGGCGCGGCAGGCGCGGGCGGGCGCGGGTGGGCGCGGGCGGGCGCGGCAGGCGCGGGCGGGCGCGGCAGGCGCGGGCGGGCGCGGGTGGGCGCGGGCGGGCGCGGGTGGGCGCGGGCGGGCGCGGCAGGCGCGGGCGGGCGCGGCAGGCGCGGGTGGGCGCGGCAGACGGGGGATGGAACGGGTCGGGCCCCGGAGCGGATGCTCCGGGGCCCGACGTGGCGCGGGGTCGGCCGTCAGGCGGCGGGGACCTCGGCGGTGGTGCGGATCCGGTCCAGCGTCGGCGCGGAGACCGGCGACTGGGCGGTCAGGTACGCCACGAAGGCGTCCAGGTCGATCTGGCCGGTGACCAGGTTGGTCCCGCCGGTGAGGACGCTGAACCCGTCACCACCGCCGGCCAGGAAGTTGTTCACCGTCACCCGGTAGGTGGCGGCGGTGTCGACGGCGGTGCCGCCGATGGTCAGGCTGCCCCGGACCACGCGGGTGCCGGCGCACGGGTCGGCGGCGGTGGCGCTGGTGCCGTTCAGGTCGACCACGTAGCGCAGGGTGGAGGAGGGGTACAACGTCCGACCGGTGACGAACTGCTGCTCCAGGACGCAGTAGAGCTGCGCTCCGGTCAGGTCCAGCGTCACCAGGTTGTTGGCGAACGGCTGCACCGTGAAGGCCTCCCCGTAGGTGACCGGTCCGGCGTCCAGGGGCGCCCGGACACCGCCCGGGTTCATGAGGGCGGCAACCGCGCCCTGCTCGTCGTCGGTGGCGGCGAGCTGCGCGTCGGCGATCACGTTGCCGATCGGCGACTCACCGCACGAGTTGGGCACCTGCGCTGAGCAGGTGCCCAGCAGGTTCTCCTGCGTCGTGGGAAGTGCGGTGGCGGTCACGCCAACCTGGCGGTCGGCGACCGGGCCGAGCACCGTCTTGTACCGGTCGATCAGCGCGGTCTGCTTCGGGTCCTTGGCGACGTCCCGGGTGACCACAACGTTGTTCGCGGCGGCGGAGATGACATCGCCGGACCGGCGGTCGATCTTGAGGTCGATGTCGGTGATCAGGCGGCCGAACGAGCTGGCGCTGGTCACCAGCTTGCCGTTGATGTCGCAGTTGTACGCCTGGTGGGTGTGCCCACTGACCACCACGTCGATGGACGGGTCCATCCGGTTGGTGATGTCCACGATGGGGCCGGTCATGCCGACGCAGTCGTTGATGCCACCGGTCGCCGCCTGGGCACCGCCCTCGTGCAGCAGCACGACGATCGTCTCCACGCCCTTGCGGCGCAGCTCGCGGGCGTACCGGTTGGCGGTGTCCGCCTCGTCGGCGAAGCTGAGGCCGGCGACGCCCTGCTGGCTGACGATCTGCGGGGTGCCCTCCAGGGTCATCCCGATGAAGCCGACCTTGACGCCCTGCACCTTGTGAATGGCGTACGGCGCCATCAGCGGCTTGCCGGTCGCGGTCTTGAAGGCGTTCGCGGACAGGTACTTGAAGCCGGCGCCCCGGTAGGGGGTGCCGTCGGCGCAGCCGTCGACCGGGTGGCAGCCGCCGTTCTGGATCCGCAACAGCTCGGCGGCACCCTCGTCGAACTCGTGGTTGCCGACGCTGGCGTAGTCCAGGCCGGCCATGCTCAGCGCTTCGATGGTCGGCTCATCGTGGAACGCGGCGGAGAGCAGCGGGGACGCACCGATCAGGTCACCGGCGGCGACGGTGATGGTGTTCTTCTTCTTGGCGGCGGCGCGCAGCTCGGCCAGGTGCGTCGCCAGGTATTCGACACCACCCGCGGTCTGTCCGGCGATGGTGCCGCTGGACGAGGTCGGCGGTTCGAGGTTGCCGTGGAAGTCGTTGAGGGCCAGCAGGGTGACGTCGACCGGCTTCGGCCGTGCGTCGGCTTGCTCAGGGCTGGTGGCGACCGCGCCGAACGCGGCCACCGCAAGCACGGTCAGGCCGACAGCGGCCCGACGCATCCTGGTTATGGACATGGATCTCCTTGTGAGAATCGGCGCGTGCAGTGCCCGGCCTCTGGGTCGACCGGGCCGCCGGCCAGCGCCGTCGAAAGGGTCGCGATTGGCGGCGGTTGGGGTTGGCCGCCCGCCCCGACAGCCTCTCATCCGGACGCCGCCCGGTCGACCCAGGCAGCACATCAGAGCTGCGGGTACGCCCCGTCCTCGGATCGACGGGCGTTTGGTGGGTCTGCCAGACAGTGTCGGACCCAGGGTCTAGAAAGGACGGGACGGTCAGCGCGGACGGAGGCGGCATCGTGAGCGGAACGACACCGGTGGTCGAGCAGGTGAGATCGGCGGATGGCACGCCCATCGCGTTCGAACGGGCCGGGACCGGGCCTGCGCTGGTCCTCGTCGGCGGCGCGTTCAACGACCGCAACACGACCCGCGCACTAGGTGCGGCGTTGGCACCGGATTTCACCGTTTTCGGCTACGACCGCCGGGGTCGGGGCCAGAGCGGCGACACCCTGCCATACGAGATCGGCCGCGAGATCGATGATCTGGCTGCCGTGATCGCGGCGGCAGGTGGTTCCGCCGCTGTCTACGGGGTCTCTTCGGGGGCAATCCTGGCTGCCCTGGCCGCCGCGCAGGGTCTGCCGGTGACCGGGTTGGTCCTGTTCGAGCCGCCGTTCCAGGTGGGCTCGCACGTGGGCGTCCGGAAGGACATCACCGCGCAGCTCATCGAGCTGATCGCCGCCGACGACCGGGATGGCGCGGTGGAGACCTTCCTCAGCGTCTCGGTCGGGCTGCCCGCCGAGGCGATCACCGGGATGCGGGCGCAACCGGTGTGGGGCGCACTGACCGCCATCGCGCACACGTTGCCGTACGACGCCATCGTGAGCGCGGGAGGGCGACTGCCGGCTGACCGGCTGGCCGCGATCACAGCTCCGACCCTCGCGGTGGACAGCACCGGCAGTCCACAGTGGTTGCGGGATGGGAGTCGGGCCGCGGCCGAGGCAGTCCCTGGCGGTCGGTCCATCAGCCTCGACGGTGGCTACCACGAGGTGCCGCCTGCGACGCTCGCTCCCGCGCTGCGCGAGTTCCTGCTCGGCTGACGACCACACCGGCGCACGGCCCGCCAGCCGGGCGCGCGCGACGCAGGGCCAACGGCCGCGCCGGCACGAGACGCAGGCGTCAGCCGCCGGGCCGGCGCGCGACGCCGGGTCAGTCGGCCGGGCCGGTGCGCGAGGCAGGGCCAACCGCCGGGCCGGTGCGCGACGCAGGGCCAACCGCCGGACCGGCGCGCGACGCAGGCGTCAACCGCCGGACCGGCCTGACGTCGACGGTGAGCCGCCGACCAGCGCCTCGCCGACCAGGGCTTCGTCGACCAGCGCCGCGACGGCGTCCGGCGACCAGGCGTCCGCCACGCCGGGCCGGCCAGCCAGATAGCTCGCGATCCGCTCGGCTGGCCAGCCGTGCGACTCGCGCAGGCCTCGGGCGATCATGCCGAGGTAGGTCGGCGCGGGTGGCCGACACCGCACGCCGGACGCGCCCTCGGGTGCGGTGAAGGTGAGCATCGGGACGCCGCTGCGGCTGCCGGGGCAGACCAGCGTCTCGTACCGTCCGGGGCCGAGCGTCGCCCGCCCGTTGGCGACGGCGGCGTCGATGGCCGCGCCGGTCGCCGGGATGAGGTCGGTGGTGTCATCCACTGGGCGGTACATCTCCTGTGCCGCGATGTCGGTGAACTGCTCCAGGGTGACCAGGTAGGCGCGTGCGGCGGCCTCGCCCGGCAGGTGCGGGTCGTAGAAGGCCATCCCGCCGGTCCAGGCGCCGGACTCGCCGGCGAAGTAGATGCCGCCGGGCAGCGACACCGGCACCGACCGGCTCGGTGGGCGTCGGTCCCGGCAGCCCGGGTACGTCCGCTTTCCGCCGGGCGGGCAGCCTCCCCCGATGTACCACGCCAGCCGGGTGGCGTGCATGTTCGAGCCGTACGCGACGTACCAGACCTTCATGAGGGGTGCCGTCAGAAGCCGCCGGTCTGGCCGGCGGCGTGGCTCACCTGCACGGTGTGTGTCACGCAGCCGCCCGCCTCGACCAGGTGCAGCAGGAAGGCGGTCGGCTCGTCGACCCAACCGAACTGCTCGTCGGCGCTCATGGTGAGCGCGCTCTGCCTCCAGGTGCTGGGCGCCACGGTGAGCACCGTGCCCGCGTACGCCGTGGTGACCGCGCGGTGCAGGTGGCCGGCGGCTACCCGGACGACGTGCGGGTGCCGGCCGATCACCTCGGCGAGCGCGTCACCGTCGGCGAGCCGGATGGAGTCGGCCGCGGGGAAACCGACAGCGACCGGAGGATGGTGCAGGCAGACCACGGCGGGCACCTCGGGTCGCCCGGCCAGCACCCCGTCGAGCCAACCGAGCTGCTCTTCGCCGAGTTGGCCGCCGTCGCTGCCGGTGACGAGCGAGTCGAGCACCACGACCGTCGCCGCCTCGTGGTCGACGTGGTAGTAGGCGGAGAAGCCGCCGCCGAGCCACGGCGTACCCCCGAAGGCGTCGAGCAGCGACTCCCGGTCGTCATGGTTGCCGGGAACGAGGTGCACCGGCAGCGGGAACCGGCCGATCAGCTCGCGCAGTGCCGCGTACTCGTCGGGTCGTCCGTGGTCGACCAGGTCACCGGTGATCACCACGCAGTCCGGTCGGGGCCGCAACGCGAGCACCCGGCCGAGCGCACGGTGCAGCCCCGCGGTCGGTGCGGCGGCGAGCAGGCCGGTGGTCAGGTGCGGGTCACTGAGCTGGGCGATGATCATGGGTCGCTCCTCCGCGCCGGGATCTCCACGCTATCGCCGGTCACCGTTTCGCGTTGCCCGCGACCGGGACCCACAGCGCGAAGCCGCAAGCCAGAAGCCCACAGGCTGCGTCCACAGGCTGTGGATAGAACATGTGTACGACGTCAGTCGACTCTCAGCAGCCGGAAGTACGCTTGATCGCGCGGCTCGGCGACGCCGGGCTCCTCCCCTACCTGGAACGACGTGCGAGTGGATCATCAGCGAGTCATCCGTGACGTCACCGTCCGCCTGCCGATGGCGTCGAGCACGCCGGAGGCCTGTCGGTGGACGGTCAGCGCGCTGTCCCGCCACACCCCGGCGACCATCTCCGTACTGCTCGCGGTCCACGACCGCCTGCGCTGCGTCGCGGCGACCGGCGCCTGGCAGGTCTTCGCGACCGTGCCGGCGCGGACCGGCATCGTCGGCCGGGTGTACGACACCGGCACCCCCGCTGTCGTCCCGGACGTCACCGTCGACCCGGACTACCTACCGGTACGCCCGGACGTGACCGCCGAGCTGTGCGTACCGGTGCTGGATCCGACGGGCCGGGCGATCGGCGTCCTCGACCTGCAGTGGAGTGAGCCGATCGACCTGGAGCCGTGGCGGGAGACCACGCAACAGCTTGCCGACCAGCTCGGCGCGCGGATCGCCGCCCTCGGTGGCCCACCGGCGGAGAGCCGCAGCGAGAAGCTGCTCCGGCACGCTGCCGCCCTCTCCACCGCACCGACCGAGGCGGACGTACTGGGCGTGGCGGCCTGCGCCGCGCGCGAGGTCTCCGGCCTCTCCACAGCGGTGCTGCTGATCGCGGGGCAGCTCGGCGCACCTCCGGCGGTCCCGAGCGACCTGGAGACCCGGATTCGCGCCGAGCTGACCGAGTCGGGTCCGGCCGCACTGGTCCGGATGGTCGACCGGGCGCACCGGTACGGCGCGGGGTACACGCTGGGCGAGGCCGGGCACCCTCCGACCGAGGACTATCGACCGCTGACCGGGGCGGGGGTGCGCACGCTGGTCGCCGTTCCGGTCGGGCCGCCGGACGCCGGCGGGGTGCTGCTGGTCGCCGACGAACGCGCACTGCGCCCGGACCCGACCACGGTCAGCCTGATGGAACTGCTCGCCGGGCAGGCCTGGACGAGCCTGGACCGGCTGCGCACCCTGGCCCGGCTGCGCGAGCAGGCCAGCTCCGACCCGCTGACCGGGTTGCGGCACACCGGCCCGTTCGGGCAGCGGATCGCGGCGGCCACCCCGGGGCGTACGGCCCTGCTGGCGATCGACGTGGACGGCTTCAAGACCGTCAACGACACGTACGGCCACCAGGCCGGCGACCGGGTGCTGGTCGGGTTGGCCCGGGCGCTGGAGGGGGCGCTGCGCCACGGTGACGAGCTGTACCGGATCGGCGGCGACGAGTTCGTCGCGGTGATCGAGGTGAGCCGCCCCGAGGAGGCGGTCCGGATCGCCGAGCGGCTGACCGAGGCGGCCCGGCGAGTCGGCCGCACGATCAGCGTGGGCGTCGCGCTACCCCGCCCCGGCGAAACTCCCGACCGCACTCTGAAAAGAGCCGACCAGGCCCTGTACGCGGTGAAACGCCAAGGCCGAGACGGAGTCCACCTCTCCGCCGCGTAACCCAACCCCCACCCCGTCGATCATGCAGTTGTGGTGGGGACATTTGCCGCTGCCGGTGTTGAAGCGCCCACCACAACTCCATGATCGACCCCGCAAGAGGGCGGGGCCGAGGGAGTCGCTGGTTAGGGGGTGCGGAGTTCCTTGGCTAGGAGCTCGGCGATCTGGGCCGTGTTGAGGGCAGCGCCCTTGCGGAGGTTGTCGCCGGTCACGAAGAAGTCGAGGGCGCGGGGGTCGTCCAGGGCACGGCGGATCCGGCCGACCCAGGACGGGTCGGTGCCGACGGCGTCGATCGGCATCGGGAACTCCCCGGCGGCGGGGTCGTCGACAAGGATCACCCCGGGCGCGTTGCGCAGCGCCTCGCGGGCGCCCTCGGCGTCCACCTCGGTGGCGAAGACCGCGTGCACGGCCACCGAGTGGGCGGTGACGACCGGCACCCGGACACAGGTGGCGGACACCTTGAGGTCGGGCAGGCCGAGGATCTTCCGCGACTCGTTGCGGATCTTCATTTCCTCCGACGACCAGCCACCGTCTGCGGGCGAGCCGGCCCACGGCACCACGTTGAGCGCCATGGGGGCCGGGAACGGGCCCAGGTCGTCGCCGACCGCCTGCCGCACGTCGCCGGTGCGCGAGCCCAGCGCCCGATCGCCGGCGACCTTGGCGAGCTGGTCGTGCAGGATGTCGACGCCGGACTTGCCCGCGCCGGAAACCGCCTGGTACGAGGCGAGCACGAGCTCCCGTAGGCCGTACTCGCGGTGCAGCGGCGCGACCGCGACGATCATCGCGAGGGTGGTGCAGTTGGCGTTGGCGATGATGCCCCGGGGCCGGTTGCGGACCTGCTCGGGGTTGATCTCGGGCACGACAAGCGGGACGTCCCGGTCCATCCGGAACGCGCCGGAGTTGTCGACCGCGATCGCCCCTCGGGAGACGGCGATCGGTGCCCACTCGGCGGAGACCTCGTCGGGCACGTCGAACATCGCCACGTCGACCCCGTCGAATGCCTCGGGGGTCAGCGCCTGGACGACCATCTCCTCGCCCCGGCAGCGCACCCGGCGCCCGACCGAGCGTTCGGAGGCGAGCAGCCGGATCTCACCCCAGACGTTGCGACGCCCGGTGAGCAGCTCACACATCACGGTGCCGACGGCACCGGTCGCTCCGACCACTGCGAGGGTGGGCAGCGCCGTCATCGGCGCTACCTACCCGTCCCCGCGTAGACCACGGCTTCGGTGTCGCCGCCCAGCTCGAACGCGTCGTGGATGGCGCGGACGGCGGCGTCGAGGTCGGTGTCCCGGCAGACCACGGAGACCCGGATCTCGGACGTGGAGATCATCTCGATGTTGACCCCGGCCGCGCCGAGCGCGGCGAAGAACCCGGCGGCCACGCCGGGGTGCGAGCGCATGCCGGCACCGATCAGCGAGACCTTGCCGACGTGGTCGTCGTAGAGCAGGCCCTTGAACTTGACCGGCTCCTGGATCTTGCTGAGCGCGGCCATCGCGGTCGGGCCGTCGGTCTTGGGCAGGGTGAACGAGATGTCCGTCCGGCCGGTGCCCTCGGTGGAGACGTTCTGCACGATCATGTCGATGTTGATCTCGGCGCCGGCGACCGTGTCGAAGATCCGCGCGGCGGCACCCGGCTCGTCGGGCACCCCGACGATCGTGATCTTGGCTTCGCTGCGGTCGTGCGCGACTCCGGTGATCAGTGCCTGCTCCACGGAAAGGTCCTCCATCGATCCGGTGACCATCGTGCCGGTGTTGGTCGAGTATGACGAACGGACGTGGATCGGCAACCCCGCCCGCCGGGCGTATTCCACGCTACGCAGGTGCAGAACCTTCGCGCCGCACGCGGCCAGCTCCAGCGTCTCCTCGTAGGTGATGTGCTTGATGTGCCGGGCGTTGGGCACGATCCGAGGGTCGGCGGTGAAGATGCCGTCGACGTCGGTGTAGATCTCGCAGACGTCGGCGTGCAGGGCTGCGGCGAGCGCCACGGCGGTGGTGTCCGAGCCGCCCCGGCCCAGGGTGGTGACGTCCTTGGTGTCCTGGGAGACGCCCTGGAAGCCGGCCACGATGACCACCGAGCCCTCGTCGAGCGCGCCCTTGAGGCGCCCGGGGGTGACGTCGATGATCCGCGCGCGGCCGTGCACCGAGGTGGTGATCACGCCGGCCTGGGAGCCGGTGAACGAGCGGGCTTCGTACCCCAGGTTGTGGATGGCCATGGCGAGCAGCGCCATGGAGATCCGCTCCCCGGCGGTGAGCAGCATGTCCAGCTCGCGGCCCGGCGGCAGCGGGCTGACCTGGTTGGCCAGGTCGAGCAGCTCGTCGGTGGTGTCCCCCATCGCGGAGACCACCACCACCACGTCGTCGCCGGCCTTGCGGGCGGCGACGATGCGCTCGGCCACCCGCTTGATCCGCTCGGCGTTGGCGACGGAGGACCCGCCGTATTTCTGCACCACGAGTGCCACGACGGTGCACTCCCTCCCAGTAACCCTGAGCGTGCCGACGCCGCCGGAACCGGGGCCGGCGGCGCGTGTCAGACCCCTTGAGGGTATCCGGCGGGCAACGACGGCGGGTCAGGTGATCCCACCATCCGGCCCGCACGGGCCGGCGAGGGTCGGTCCCACCAGGTCGGGCGGTACGCGGGGAAGACCCCGTCCGACACGCCGGAACAAGCCCGGTACGCGTCGGCACCCACCAACGGCCCGCACCCACCAGAATGGGCCGGTGCCCGCCCTCATCCGCCCGACCGGCCGTGTGCTCGGGCCGCTCGTGATCGCCCTGCCAGCACTCCTGACTGCCTGCACCAGTGCGCAGCCCCCGAGCCCGATGCCCACGGAAACCGGGGCGGTCGAGGTGGAGGCGGCCGGGGACGAGCTGGCCGCACTGGCCGCGGCCGCCCAGGACCGCCACCTGGTGGCTCAGTACGTGTACAGCCGGGCGGGTAAACCGGACCGCACCATCGTCTTCACCAGCGCGAACGATGGCAGCTGGCGGGTCGACGTGCCGGGGGGTGCCCTGGGTGGCGCCGCCGACGTCTCGATGGCCGCCACGGCCGACGGGCTGTTCCAGTGCGCCCTGCCGTCGGTCGGCCGACCGGAGTCGGCGAGTTGCGTACGCCTCGGTGACCGCGACGACGCGATCCCGCGCCGGTCGGACCCCCGGATCCAGCATCCGCTCACCGACTGGCTGGACGTGCTCACCGACCGGCGCGCGCCGTTGGCGGTGGCCCCGGCCAGCGCGCCGGAGGGCGTCACCGGCACCTGTTACTCGGTGGAGTCCACCTCGGCGTCGCTCAACGCCCCGCTGGACGTGGGCATCTACTGCTACGACCGGGACGGCACGACGACCGGCGTGCGGACCGGAGCGGGGACGCTGCGGCTGGCCGCGCCACCCGGCCCGGCACCGGCCACCGTGCAACTCGCCGGGCCGGTGGTGGTCGACCGGGACCCGCTCGACACCGCAGCGCCGCCGACGCCTGACCCGTCGGACAGCCCGAGCGCGGGAACGTCCTGATCTTCGTCCCGTTACGGGTGCGTTTGACCACATTTTACAGGCCCGCCCTGAGTCGCGAATCACCCATACAGGACGATTCACGCCATGGCTGACCTGACCCCGCTGCTCGCCTACCGCTGGAGCCCCTGGGCCTTCGACCCCAGCGCCGAGCTGACCCCGGACGAGGCGGCCTCGCTGCTGGAGGCGGCGCGCTGGGCGCCCTCGGCGGAGAACCGGCAGCCCTGGCGGTTCGCCGTGGGCCACCGGGAAGACGAGACCTGGAAGCGCATCCTGATCAGCCTCCCGGGCAGCGACCAGGGATGGGCTCGACACGCGGCCACCCTGGTGGTCGGCGCACACACCGGCGGCGACGCCGAGCGGGCCGCGTACGACCTCGGTCAGGCGATCGCCCACCTGACGTTGCAGGCCACCGCGCTCGGCCTGCACGTGCGCCAGCTCACCCGCTTCGACCAGGCCGGCCTCGCGACCGAGCTCGACCTGCCCGGCGCCGTCCGTCCACTGGTGGTCGCCGCCGTGGGCCGGCTCGGGGACCCGTTCGCCCTCCCGCCCGACCTGCGCGCCCGGGAGATCGGCCTGCGCCGCCGTCGCCCGGTCGCCGACCTGCTGCTCGCCTGATCACCCAGGCGGGTCACCCTCCCCGGCTGGCCCGGAGCAGGACCCTCGCGGCGTCGCTGTTGCGATAGAGGACGTGCCGACCCTGTCGAGACCGGTGGACCAGCCCGGCGGCGTGCAGCGCGGCCAGGTGCTGGGAGACGTTTCCGGCGGACATCCCGGTGAGTCGGCCCAGGTCGGTGGTGGTGGTCGCCGTGTCGAGCCGGTGCAGCAGCGCGGCTCGCCCCGGGCCGATCACCCGTGCCAGCGGGTCGCCGGGCGGTGTGCCGGTCGCCTCCCAGAGCGTCCCGACCGCCCGGACCGGGTACGCGCCGGCCGGCAGTGAATCCTCCAGCAGGTTCCACAGCACATTCCGCCCGCTGAACACCGTCGGGTTCAGCGCCAACCCGCGACCGCGCAGGTCGAAGTCGCGCTCGAACGTGTCGTCGCTGATCACCCGGTCCCCGTGCCAACGCAGGCTCGGGTGGAGCTGCTCGAAGAATCGACCGGCGCCGCTCTCGGCGAGC